>NZ_AP027361.1:2400000-3896845 GCF_030295915.1 Thalassotalea sediminis
GCATTTTGTGCATATGTACAATTAAGATTGATGTGAATCAAGCTACCCTATTTTAAACAACGGTATTACAAGGAATAATATGAAAAACAATAAAATGTTAAAAATGGCTTTGGCTAGTATAGTTTTATCTGTCAGTTCTTATGTTAACGCTTCATTAATCACGACAACTTTCGATAATGGTGACTCTTTAAACAACTGGTCAGTTGATCGCGCAGCACCATCAAGCTTTGATATAGTGAATAACGAATTGGTGATGAATATTGCCGGCCCTTTGAATCCTAATGGTGGCTTTTACGATACGCAAGGTATGAAGCTTGATATCGGCGAATCAACTTTTATGTCTATAGACATGTTTATTGATAGCGCTTGGAGCAACGATGAAAGATATGGTGGTTTTTGGTCAACTGCATACGATGGTACCGATGCAATTTCGGCGTATCCTATCTTAGAGTTTCAAGGTGGTAATGGCGGATCTGTAGCAGCTTATGATTCAAACATTGGTTGGGCACATTTTAGTTCACTGTTTAACTTTGATGCCTTTAACACCTTTGCATTTGAAATAACCGGCTCAGGTGTAGAATACTTCATTAATGGTACGAGCGTTTACACCGATTCTGTAAGTGATGTAAGTTACTTTGGTGAAGTTATTTTAAATGCAAAATATGAAGGCAGTGACTTTGCTGTGCGTTACGATAATTTAACTTACGGTTCAGTAGATGTGCCAGAACCTTCTACCCTTGCCATCTTCGCTTTAGGTATTATGGGGTTGGCTTCACGAAGAGTTAAGAAACAGTAACCCAAATGTTTTTTTAAAACTAAAGCACCATTTACTGGTGCTTTTTTTATTACCATTTTATAAATAGCACACGCAGCCAAACAATATTTAATCAGGTGCGTAAGCCTAACAAAGTCAATTCGCTAGCCTTTCTCCTAACTAAGATCATCTTAATTATTGTGTTAAAATCCAGTTTGATAGAGTATCTACAAACCCATCAACAAAATGCTTTTCTAATGTGGCGTACTCTTCTCGTAAGCCGGTATCGGCTTGCTGAAAATAATGATTTGCATCGTTAAATGTTTCAAATTGGTAACGAGTTTTTGATTTTAACAATGCATTTTCCATTCTGTCTTTGTTCTGAGCAATCGTTACCTGTAGGTCTTTACCGCCAAATAGCCCTAACACTGGTATAGACAATTTTTCGTAGTCTTTCGCTGTGTCGTGATATAAGAAAGAAGTTAATGAAGGCAATGCATAAACGACTTCATATTGCTTCGTTCGCTCTTCTGCGAGTTGAGTAATTTCAGCGAGATCTTTTTCATTTTGGTTGTTCGCTAATAGCATCAAAATTGAAGAGGCCGTAAACTGCTTCAACGCTTGTTTGATACCTTGCTGGCTATAGATCGCATGCATTAACTTATTATGAACGGAAACGTCCTTTTCAATAACAGCTCTATCTAGTTTTTTCTGCTCATATTCTTGTCTTAATTGATAGGTAACAATCTCAATAAGCGGAACTGCTGGCGCCCCCATCAATATCACTTTATTAACATCGTTATATTGCACTGCAACTTTAGCACTGACAATTCCGCCTTGGCTATGTCCAAGTAAAATAAAATCATCAAATCGATGCGTTTCATGGTTTTTAAAATACTCCATGATTGCTACTACATCATTCACATGATCTTGCAACGTGCTTGAAGCGAAATTTCCCGTGCTTTTACCAACACCTCGGTCATCAAAACGAAACGTAGTTATACCTCGTTCACTTAGCTGGTCAGATAGTGTTTTAAACACTTTAAAACCATCCAATGTCTCATCTCTATCTTGAGGTCCGCTGCCTGAAAGCATAATAACTAGCGCATTCTCTTTGCTTTCACTGGGCAAAGTTAATGTCCCGGCTAGTTGAACATCTTGTGCAGCAATAACATGTGTTAATTCAACAGCACTTGATTGTACTCTGGCCATGCTTGAGCAACATATAGATAACAGCGTAAAAAAGAGACAATAAGTAAAATTAGTCATAGCTAGTCCTTATCAAAAAGCTTACTGAGCGTCTGCTATGATTAAATGCGACGCTTAATAACGTAAAGTGCCGAGTTTACCAAGTTCATAGTCACGCTGTACGTTGTCGAGCTCTTGTTCTGTGCTCATTACAAAAGGGCCTCGTTGAATAAACGTTTCTTTAATTGCAGGTCCTGAAAACAACACAAAATGAGCGTCTTCTGACGCCTTAGTCATTATGCTTATAGCTTGAGTCATGGTTTTTGCCGCAATTGACTGCCCTTGCTTTAGGCTTACTACCTTCTCTCCTATTACAATGTCAATGTTGCCCGCAACTGCGTAAATCCAACTTTGCTCATTTTCTTTTGTTTGATGTGAAAATGTTGAATCACCAAGCAGCTTTCCATCTAGAATAGTTAAATAATTTGACGGAATTAGCGCTCCTTTAATGCCATTTGATTCACCAACAGCCAGACGAACACGATAACCCGGACCGGTGATCACTGGCATTTGTTCCGATCTAACTAAAGAAGATTGAGGTGCTGACATTTTTAGGGCTTTAGGTAAATTTACAAACACCTGCAATCCATGGATTCTAGCGTTTTCTCTAGGCGATTCATCGTGAACAACACCATTACCAGCGTTTAACCAGTATAGATCTCCGGGTAACAAATCAAAATCATTACCGAGTGAATCGCGATTGTGAAATTTTCCAATGCTATCTTCAAACAACAATGAAACAGCAGATAAGCCGGCATGCGGGTGGGCACCAAACGTTGGTTTTGTCATGGTATAATGGTCCACCATAATAAGCGGATCCATAAGGTCGCCAAAAGATGTATGACGGAACCCTAATGCATCAAAACCACCTCGAATTTGAAACGGCTGGCCGTGGGTAATCGCCGAAAAAATTACCTTATTCATGTCATGCTCATTGTATAATGTCGCCTGTTTTAATGGGCTGGTCATTGCTATTTCCTTTTTAATTGGAAGCGTTAAATTAACAATAGCAATAGAACAATAACTTGGTAAATAGACATTATTCGAACATTTCGTTCCATTTTTAGAACAAGAATACAAAATTAAAATGTCTAAGTACTCATGACCGAAGCGTAGCCTTAATGGTTTGTTATAGATTAGCCATTTTAAACCACTCGCTCATATCGCTAAGATAACCTTCTCTAATCGCCAACATGATCTTTAAGGTTGTTAAGTAAATATTCTCCAAAAGTGCTCACAGAAGGCGAAAGTCCTTTTCGCGATGGCGTTAGTAAACTCAGCTGAGCTTTGCCTGACACCCAGTTAGGCAATACTCTTTCAAGTGAACCATTAGCTAGTTCATCTCTACAAGTATAAGCAGGTAAACTTACAACCCCTAAACCTTTTATGGCAGATGCTTTTAGCGTACTCATATCATCACTACAAAGTTGTGGACTAAAAGGCACTGCTGTTTTAAGCCCATCATTATTTTCAAGCGTCCAATGCCCCGTTGTTGGCTGCCATCCAACTTTCAAACTTTGCCTATTAAATAAATCATAGGGCGTTTTTGGGATACCTGTTTTTGCGAGATAATGAGGACTTGCAAATAAATGCCATGACACATTGCATAGACTTCGTTGAATAAGACTCGAGTCTGGTAAGGCTTCAATATGCCCTCGAATCGCCATATCAATACCAGAGGACACTAAATCGATATTTTCATTGGTGACTTGTTGTACAAGCTCAACTTTTGGATGTTCCAAAAGAAATTGAGTAACAACATCTTTGATCGCAAATTGCGCTACCCCCACCGAACAACTCATAATTACTCGACCACTTAGTGATGTCTTTCTGCTCTCTATCGCTGCTTCTGCAGCTTCCATTTCGTTAATAAGTGTTCGAGCGTGTTGGTAGAAAACTTGGCCCATCTCTGTCACGTTAAATTGACGCGATGTTCTTTGTATTAACTTTACATCTAATCTATCTTCTAGTTTGGATACATGACGACTCAAACGTGATTTAGGCATATTTAACGCATTCGCTGCCGCAGTAAAGCCCCGTTTGTCTACTACTTGCACAAAGTAATAATAGTCATTTAAATCAATCAACATTGATCTCCTTTATTAACAGTGACCCATATCGTTCCAAATAAAGAACGAATCTTTCAATATTTGGCTATATAATGAGCTATCGTTCTATGTTTATAATCTATCATTACATCGAAAAATACAATTTGGAGATAAAAATGAAAATTTTAGCTTTTGCAGCGAGTAACAGTATCAAGTCAATTAATAAAGCGCTTGTGACTTACGCAACGACTTTTTTAGATCAACATACAGTAGAGATAGTAGATATCAACGACCATCAAATGCCTATTTATAGCAGTGATCTAGAAGAGGCTCATGGTATTCCAGACGCAGCTTATCACTTTGCCAGAAATATAACAGAAGCAGATGCAATACTCATTTCATTCGCTGAACACAATGGTAACTATACTGCAGCTTTTAAAAACTTGTTTGATTGGGTTTCACGTATAGACCAAAAAGTTTATCAAGGTAAACCTATGGTATTGTTATCAACTTCGCCAGGTCCCGGCGGCGCAAAAAGTGTATTGGCATTGGCTGAAAACTCTGCACACTTTTTCGACGGAAAGGTGTTAGCTTCTTTATCAATTCCGAGCTTTTATGACAATTTTGATCAAGAGACAGGTAAACTGATTAACGCAGAACTAGACGAGCAATTAAAAGCAGTACTTGCAAAAATCTAAGCAATATTATGTTGAAGCAAGGTTAAGGCCTTTATTCACGGCTAACTTTAAGGCGGTTATTAGTATCTCGACTGTTTTTTATCAATTCATCACCCTTATTTATATTTGATGATTTGGCTAACCGATCGTAAAGCACAACATTCGCAGTTGCCGCTAGATTTAAACAGTCTTTTGTCGGCACATAAACGACATGATCAGCTTGGTCAATAATCCCTTGGCTAATTGAACCGTCTTCGGGACCAAATATGTACAATGCACGTTCTGGGTGTTTAAACTCAGTAAGTGACGTTGCGCCAATACATAGTTCAACACAAACGACAGCCATGTCCTCTACTTTGTTAGTTAATAAACACTCCACTTGTGTCAGGGGAATATGATTTCGGGATTTGTGTGTATCGGTATTTGTTTTTACTTCATATTGTGCAGCACGTGCATACCGAGTGCCGGTATATAAAACTTCGTCAGCATTAAAACACCCCGCTGCACGCATTATTGTGCCGACATTGCTCGGCCCTTTAGGGTTGATTAAGCCGATGATTACATTTGACTGATTCATAATGAGCTGTTGATACTTCATCTAATTTACATTTTATCAGCTAGCATACCCTATAAAGCGTATGGCTCAACTAAATCTGCGCTTATATCATGCAGATGCCTATTTAAAATGTCTTACATTAAAGCTGTTTTTTGCTTTAACCGCGATTGACATATTATGGCTCGCTAAAAATGAACAAATAATCCTATATCATCCAGCTTTTAGCGATACTCTAACCATCTCACAATCGATACTTATACTGTTGAAAAATATAAACGGTTAAACTTTTTTAACAACCTACTTAGCGTTTTCTTTAATAAATTTTTGATACACAGCAACATGTGGTTTTTCAATCAGTACTTTACTCATTGGATCAATGATCACAAGGTCATTAGCTGAAACAGCTAATGTTTTATTTTTCGTCATATCCAATGAGAATATCTTACCATTTACTGATACATCTAAAGGTAATGGAAATGGTAAGTTATTAGGCGTTTTCCACGCTAACGTTAAACGGTCTTTCGTTCTATTTTCTACCACTTCTGGCAGCGCAGCTTGATAAAAATAGACATCAAAAAACCATGAGTAATCATCGCCTGTTAATCGATTAACGATATTAAGAAAGTCTTCTGTATCCGCTAAAACAGGTTTAAATTTTCCCGGTTTAGGCGTTGCAGTCCCGTAAACTAGCGCTGTTGTTGCATCAAAGAAATGCTTATCGCCAATAAGATTTCGTAACGTATGCAATACCCAGGGAGCTTTAGCATATATATCTGCTCCCGGCCCACCTTTTTCTTCTTGATAAACACCCTCAACAGTCAATAACTCTTTGCTTACAATAGGTGCTTTGTTTCTAATGCCCAAACGCATATCAAACATATGCGCCATGTATGCCGCTTGGCCGTGGAGAAAATACTCATACAACGGATGTACGTATGCGCCAAAGCCTTCATGAAGCCACATTGCATTCGCATTTTTATTAGTTAATTGATTAGCAAACCACTCATGTGCAAACTCATGAAACATCAACCAATCAAAGCCATATTTGTCTGTTTTATATTGATTACCATAGGCGTTGATCGTTTGATGCTCCATCCCTAAATGAGGCGTTTCTACAACACCAATTTTATCTTGGGCAAAAGGATATGGCCCTATGGTTTTTTCGAAGAAATCAGTCATCGCCAACAATTGTTCAACCAATTGTTTTGCTTTTTCTTTGTTTGCAGGTAAATGATAAAACTCTACTGGAATTTTATTACCAAAATGACTGTTAAATGTTGTTTTTATCACATCAAATGGACCAACATTAATAGCAACACCATAAGTATTTAATTGTGATAATGCTTGCCAATGATACGTGTCTGTTGAATCACCTTTAGTTACCGATTTTAATGTTCCGTTTGACGCTGCAACTAACCCCTTGGGCACGGTAATATGAATAGTTGTGGTTTTAGGCTCGCCTATTGGGTTGTCAATACACGGCCAGAACAAATCACAGCCTTCTCCTTGTACTGCCGTTGCTATCCAATCTTGACCATCTGAAGTTTTTGACCACACAAAACCACCATCCCACGGCGCTCTAACCGCTTCGCGCGGTATGCCTGAATAATGAATTTCTATCGTAAATTCCCCTTCAATGGCTTCACCTAATTGAATAACTAATAAGCCTTCAGTATTACTATATTGCGTACTTGCTACCAACGCATTGTTTATCAGTATTTTGCTAATATCAAAAAAGTTATCTAGATTTATTCCAACTTGCGTTCTCGCATGTCCGCTGATAAGCGATAAAACGCTTTTGCCTGAAATCGCCTTTTTGTCTGGAAAAATAGTAAAGTGAAGATCAGCATGTTCAAGTGTTAATCCTTGCTGCGAAGCGGGTAAAGGGCCATCGCTTCCCATGGTATAATCAGTACGCTGCTCTGCAAAAACGTTATTAGATAATGCAACCAAAGCCACAAAAAGGCATGCCATTAAATGGTTCATGCTTCATTCCTCTCAAGCACTTATAAAATATTATCAGATATTCAACTTACTATGAATGCATCTACTAGTGAAAGATAATTGCGATTAACAACAGATTGTTAACTATGAATAACATGATAATAACAACTACATTCAAGACATATCTTAGGAAGCGTACTATTCTTATAAACGTTATACTCCCTTTGTTTCTTTATAAAATAGCAGACACAAAAAAGTTCAAATAATTACATTAATAACCCACTATCTATACGAGTAAAGTTATCTGCCGCATTAATTAAAGACGCTGCAGTTAATTGTGCAACGCCAAAAACGTGCGTTTCGCATTGAAACTTATCGGCAACCTTTGCTAATAATAAGTCAAAATCGCCGTCACCGGAGAGTAGAATAATTTTATCAACATCAGGGCCGGCATCGAGTACATCAATAGCGATTCCGACATCCCAATCTCCTTTTGCTGAACCATCGCTACGCTGAATAAATGGTTTAAGTTTTACATCAAAACCAATATGTTTAAGAGCGGTTTGAAATTTGTGTTGCTGATCATCATCTCGTGCAATTGCATAAGCGTTTGCGATTACAATATCACCTTGTTGCAAGATCTGCTGCCAAAACTGGCGATAGTTAAATTGTCTACCAAAGGCTTGGCGCGTGGTATAATAAATATTTTGTACATCAACAAAAATAGCAATTTTGGTCACGAAATGTTCCTTTAGCGTAAAAACAATCGCACTATATCACCTCCCCTCTGATATAATCCAAATAATTCATGTTAATAAGGTTTTATCGCTTGTCTGCTCTCTCTTTTTCAAATACTCCATTAAGCCCTGAACTTACTGAAAACTTAACGCGCTTAGGTTATCTTGAAATGACCCCTATTCAAGAAAAAGCGCTGCCAAAAATTTTGGCGGGACAAGATATTATCGGTCAAGGTAAAACAGGATCGGGAAAAACAGCAACTTTTACCTTAGGTCTTTTACACAATTTAAAAGTAAAACGATTTCGAATACAAGCACTTGTACTTTGTCCAACGCGTGAGCTAGCAGATCAAGTTGCTAAAGAAATTCGAAAGCTTGCAGCAGCAATACACAATGTAAAAGTTTTAACATTGTGTGGTGGCACCCCTATGGGCCCACAAATTGGTTCATTAGAACATGGCGCGCATATCATTGTTGGCACACCAGGTCGTATTGAAGATCACCTGCAAAAGGGGCGTTTAGATTTGTCTGAATTAAATACCTTAGTGCTAGATGAAGCAGACCGCATGCTAGAAATGGGCTTTCAGCCATCACTTGACTTAATATTTTCACACTGTCCTGCGCAAAGGCAATCTTTACTTTTCAGTGCTACTTTCCCTGAAAAAATAAAATCTATGGCTAACAAGATCATGCAAAAGCCTGAACTGATCAAGGTAGAAAGTAATCATAACCATGCAAGTATTGAACAACACTTTTTTGAAGTACAAAGTAACGATGAACGCTCAACAGCGGTAGCCCTATTATTACAACATTTTCAATGCACCTCTTCAGTAATTTTTTGTAATACCAAGTCAGAGGCACAAGCATTAGCTGACTCTTTACTACATCGCGGCTTTAGTTGTGCTGCGTTGCATGGCGACTTAGAACAACGAGATCGTGATCAAACACTTATTCGTTTTGCCAACCAAAGCATTAATATTCTAGTTGCTACTGATGTCGCTGCTCGTGGCCTTGATATTGACAATATCAGTATGGTGATTAACTACCATATAGCCCATGACCCAGAGATTCATGTACACCGCATCGGCCGTACTGGACGCGCAGGAAACAAAGGTATTGCTTGCTCACTAATGAGTAATAAAGAAGCTCACAAGTTCATTCGTTTAGAAGAGTACCTTGATATAGAAGTTCATGCTGAGCCTTTACCTAATAACGAGGTATTAAATAATCCTATTTCAATGGCCCCCATGACAACGATTCAAATTGATGGCGGTAAGAAACAAAAACTTCGTCCAGGCGATATTCTCGGCGCTTTAACAGCAGACAATGTGATTGATGGTAATGCCATTGGCAAAATACAAATGACACCGCTAAAAGCCTATGTTGCAGTAAAGCGTACTGTTGCTAAAAAAGCCTTAAAAGTTATAACAGAAGGGAAAATGAAAGGGCGAAATTTTCGCGCAAGGCTGTTAAAATAATCAAAAGAATAAGCCGTTAGCGTTATTCATCTTAATGCTAACGGCTTATAAATGTAGTCTTTTCATTTACGTCATATACCGTTATTTTAGTTTGATTTCTCTCATTAAATATTGACCCGTTAACTCCCTCACTTCGGGATACTTTGCCGAGATTTTAATGGCAAGATCTCTATTTTTTTCTCCCCATTTTTTCATAAAAGCATTGTAGCGCTCTTTATTAGGCTCTAAATCTGAAGCCTTTTCAAACGTTACCATCAGCAACATATTAAATTGCCCACTTTGTGGTAAATCACTCGCCAATATTTTCCAATCTTTGATGTAGCCCATTTCCTTATTCATCTGCATCGCTCTCGCCCATGTTTGGCTCAGACCCGCTAAATAGACATCTTCCATATTGGCATCAATCTTAACCGTAGTAATACTTAATATGTCCGAACCAAAATCATAATCTTGATAAACTTCCAGTCTCTCTTTTGCGAATGTAGAAACACACGTAACCGTAGTGAAAATTAGTATAAGATATTTAAAACGCTTAAACATTTCATTTCTCCTCAATGATTAGTTTTCCTAATGCACTACGTTACAAAGCAAAAGGCCACTTGATTATAGGACAGATATACAATTTGATATAAAGAAGTGTAAGCTGCGAGATTAAGTAACTCATTTATATAGAAAGATAGTTTATTTCATTTAGCAAAAAATCCTTAAACTGAGCATATTGCTTTTTGACGCGGCGGTCGACACAACCAAAACACCTTCACAAATATGTCGACCATTTACATAAGATAACATTTAACTGCTTGTCGTTTTTATCGGCTATCCCTACCATCGAAGACACTGATTTTAATCAATTAAAGAAATAATAAACGCATGAAAAAATATCTTACTCCGTTGGTCTTAACATTGGGACTTAGTGCTGCCTCTGCGCAAGCAACCATCGTAGAATTTCAGACCTCACATGGTAATTTCAAAGTAAATTTACATGATGAAACAACACCAAAAACCGTTGAAAACTTTCTTAACTATGTAACAGAAGGAAAGTACGACAATACCATTATCCACCGAACCGTTGATGACTTTGTTATACAAGGTGGTGGCGCGAAATTTGAAGGTGAATTGCCACCAGAATGGATTGAAACGAATGGCACTATTGAAAATGAACCTGCTTATTCAAACGTAAAAGCGACAATTTCAATGGCAAAACAAAGTGGAAGAATTAACAGCGCGAGTAGCCAGTGGTTTATTAATTTGAAAGATAATTCATCCACTCTTGACCCTGTAGATGTGTACGGTGGTGGTGCTTATGCTGTATTTGGCGAAGTTATTGAAGACGGAATGAATGTTGTCAATGCAATTGCAGAAGTCCCACGTTGCGATACTGGCCATGGTGGGTTTCGCGAATTACCAATGCCAGATTATGAAGATCAGTGTGGTGATGCAGATGCTGTGCCCGGACAAGAAAACTTCGTCAACATCTATCAAGTCGTCATTTACGATGCGACGGTAAGCACTGATGCGGATCTCACATCAACAAAAAATACGCTTTATGAGAAAAGTTTAGAACAACCTAAATCTAGCGGTAGCAGTGGCGGTAGCTTCTCTTGGTTTGCCCTGTTGTTATGCGCTTTCCCTTTGGTTTTTAGAAAAAAATAACCCCTTAATGTTGTATTACCCGCTTGTGTAAAAATCTCCCATGCTATACAAGCGGGTAAATTTAACCATTTATACCTTCAAAACAAAGCGTGACAACAAATAACGTTTAGACGCTCAAAGACAAAAAGAGTTGTAATGATCATATGTTATTTTGGATCTTTGCTAAGCGGATACAATCCGATACTTTACTTGTTTCATATAAAATAAACGTTCAACGAAAATTTTATTCACCTTTTTGAAAATTGTTAACTATAGTAAATATGACGAGTAAAATTAGCACCTTAGGAGTCTACCTTGTCATATCAAAAAATATTACCTTGTACACTCGCCGTTTCATTGTTTAGTTTATCGCTGCCAAGTCATGCCGAAGTATCGGTTACACTGACAGCGGCATCAGATTATTTATTTAATGGCGTATCACAAACCGATGAAAAACCAGCAATACAAGGCAGCATAGATTGGGCTGGAGAAAACGGAGCATATATAGGTAGTTGGGCTTCAAATGTTGATTTTGGCGATGGTACAGACGCTGAAGTTGATTATTACGCAGGCTTTTCTCAAAGCATTGATGATAACCTCTGGTACGATACTGGGCTTGCCTACTACAGTTACATCGGCGGCGATGACAGTAGCGAGATTAACTATGCAGAAGTTTACCTAACGTTAGGCTATCAAAGCACTCAAATAACGGCTTGGTACTCCAATGATTACGCGGGGACAGATGCTGGACACTATATCATCGCGCTAGCACATAGTGTTCCGCTTAGCGAAACACTATCACTAAACTTTCAAGTTGACCGTTCTACCAGCCTTGACGAAGACAAATTCTCATGGGATACCAACGACGATAGCTATATACATTATAAGGCTGAAGCTGCGTTGTCATGGCAAGCGTTAGCATTTACATTGTCCCTTGAAAAAACTGATTTAAATTATGACGATGACGTTAAACTGTTAGGCACCGTTAGCTATACCTTTGGTTTATAAACAAATTAATAAATAAACGCCTAAACAGACTCACAGGAACCCCCTATGATTTTTGAAGAAAAAAGTTTATCACTAAAACTACTCCTCGTTGTTGGTGCACTATTTATTATCAATACGATCAGTTACATGAGTATCAGCGCCTACTCTCTCGGTAATACTGAAGAAGTCATTGTTAAAGAAGTCAGTAACGAAGTGTCTAATCAAATTGAAGACAGTGTTATATCAAAAACTGATGCGATCTCTGAGAAAATCGCCAGTTTGTTTGCCGAGTCTTTCTCTGTGCCTTATAAATTAGCGCAACAAATTACTAGTAATATTAATGGTGACTTACCCCAACCTCTTACTCGCGACCAAGTAGAATCGATCGTTAAAAGCACTTTAAAATACAGCAGCACGTCATCCATATACGCGCAATTTGAAGATAATGCTTTTGATGGTAAAGACAGCGAATTTACGCAAGGTTACGCACATTCGGTTGCAGGTCATGGAAGTTTTGAAGTTTACTTTGTTAGAGAAGATGGCGGCAATATTTCTCAAGAAATTGTTGAAGATCCAGAAGAAAAGCATGATACAACACCTGATGAATATGGCTTTCGTGCCGCTGAGTGGTACCTATGTGCAATGGACAAAATGTCTCCTTGCGCTTCAAACCCTTATAACTATGAAATTAGGCCTGGTTATAATGAACTTATGACCAGTTTAGTGGTACCTGTTGTCGCTGAAGGTCGCTTCAGAGGTGTAGTAGGTGCTGATTTGAATTTACCAATTCTTCAAAGCTTCGCAAAAGAATTAAAAGCTTCATTATACGGCGGCAACTCTAAAGTCTTTATTGTCAGCCAAGCGGGTTTTTTAGCCGCAGCAACAGAGCACGAAGCAAATTTAGCGAAGCCCTTTAAAGACGTTTTTCCGAATAGCAAATCATTGCTAGCTATTTCAGGAAAAGCACAATCTAAAGTTATTGATAACTATTTATATGTTGTACGTCCGATAAAAATTAAAGAAGCCAATGTTGATTGGCAGCTTATCGTTGGCATTGACGTTGGTACCGCAATGCAGCCTGTTGATAACGTTTCAGAGATGATATCAAATGAAGTTAACGACATATTACGCAACAACTTAATTGTCGCCTTTATCGTTATAATCATAGCCTTAGTACTGATTAAGTTTTTTACCCGAGGTATTGTTCGTCCTGTTGAAATGGTCGCCGATAGAATGGCAGAACTTGCAGGACAAGGTGGCGATCTTACTCAGGCAATTGATGTTGAATCACATGCAGAACTAATTAACTTGAGTAATGGCTTTAATCAATTTAGAGAAAAAGTACGCGCACTGCTAGAACAAGCAAAGCAGTCTGGGCTAGAAGTCATGGAATTGAGTGAAGAAAGTAAAGACAATGCGCAACGAACCCACCAACACATTTCTACTCAGCAAGCTGAGGTTAATACGATTGTTACCGCAATTACAGAGATGTCCCAAACCGCTCAAGAAGTTGCAAACACTGCTTCATCTGCGGCAGATAACGCAACTGCAGCGACACAGTCGGTAAAAGACACTGAATCTGAAGTATCTACAGCCTCTACACAGGCGTCAGAACTATCTGATGAAATAGGTACAGCCTCTGAAGCAGTTAAAGCGGTATCTATTCGCAGTGACGACATCAAAAAAATACTCGACGTTATTGGCGTTATTGCAGAACAAACGAATTTACTTGCATTAAATGCAGCGATTGAAGCCGCTCGGGCGGGAGATCATGGTAGAGGTTTTAGTGTAGTAGCTGACGAAGTTAGAGCATTAGCATCGAAAACCGCTGATTCAGTTGATGAGATTTCTCAAGTAATTTCCGCACTACAAAATGAAGTGTCTACAACTGTTAATATTATTGAAAAAGGCAGTATTAAAGCGGATAACGCGGCCGCTTGCGCCAGCGGAGCATTTGAAAAAATGCAAGAAACCGTGACCCAAATTGAGGAAATTAATCAACACATCTTACAAATTGCCGCAGCTGCCGAAGAGCAAAGCCAAGTTTCAGAGGAGCTTAACAAAAATATGGTTGTCGTCGGTGATGCGACCAACGAAGTTGCCGTGTTATCACAAGCATCTGAAACCAGTGCTACCTCTATTCATCAATCTGCGCACGAATTAATAGAGCTACTTAATAAATTAAAAACAAGCTAACGCTGAATTATAATGAAGCAAAGCATACCGTGTATATTGCTTTGCTTCATCGCAAAACCGCTACCAACAGCGCCCTTTGATTATTCATTACCTTAGTAACACTTACCTTAATAAGGTATTGCTTGTTTAGCGTTTAATTGCAAAATCTAATACGCAATTCAACAGAAATGTATTTACTCAAACAGGTCTATTAGTATAGGCTTTCTAACATCAATAATTGGCTTGATTCTAATAAGAGTAACGTAATGGAGAAACTGTCTCAAATTCTCGAAATATTGACCTTTATCATTACCATCGCAGGTGTACCAACAGCAATATATGTCTACTTAAAAGAGCAAAAAAAACAAAGGCTTGAGAGGGAATATGGTACTTTCGACGCCTTAGATGAAAAGTATATTGAAATACAACAGCTTTGTATTGAACATCCATCGTTAGATGTGTTTGATTCACCATATAATAACCCGGTAACATTAACCGAAGAACAAAAAAAACAAGAAGAAGCCATTTTATTAATTAGAATTGCAATTTTTGAGCGCGCATACTTAATGTACAATAGAGTTACATTAGGCGCCAAAACAACACAATGGCAAGGCTGGGAACTTGAAATTATAGAGTGGTTTCATCGCCCAAATTTTCAAAAAGTATGGCAAAACCACGGAAAGTATTTTGATAGTTTTTTTTACCAGCATTTTGAAAAAGTGTATAACGAAATAAAGTCAAAAAGTCGCTAGTATACCTTGACCAATATTAACACCATGACCCACTTTACTTCATATGTGCGAAAGCGTTTGTTTACTAAACGAGGAATAACTTTTGTTCTTTGAAGGCTCCGTAAAGAAAGCAGAAATCATCGTCGCCCATAATAACATTAATTTATTAACCGACTTTGACGAAGCATTTTGGCGAAAGCTTGTTGCTTGTTGCGAAGCGCATATACTTTCGTCGATTAAAAATGACGTCTGTCATGCTTACCTACTTTCCGAGTCAAGTTTATTTGTTTGGTCAAATAGATTACTTATCTTAACTTGTGGCACCACATCACTCGTCAAATCTGTTGAGTTTTTCTTGCAAAATATTGATGCAAAGCAAATTAAGCACCTGCTTTATCAGCGTAAAAATGAATACTTAGCTCACGCACAGTCTAGCTATTTTGGCCAAGATATAAATCAATTACAACAGTACGTTAACGGCAAAGCAATGCGCTTTGGACATTTGGATAGCCATCATAATTACGTATATCACTTAATTAATGACTATGTAGCAGACCCTATTGATAAAACCTATGAGTTACTTGCCTATCAAATTAGTGACAATGCATCACATACGCTTTCAGCAGAAAACATCACAGCAAAAGCGATAAGATCTTTTCTACAACTCGACAAATTAATACCGCAATTTGATACAGATGACTTTGTTTTCGACCCTTATGGTTATTCACTTAATGCGATCAATAACAATGAGTATTTCACCATACATGTTACCCCTCAAGCAGGCAGTAGCTACATTTCCTTTGAGTCGAATTTAAACCTAATACTGATGGCACCAGCGATAATTGCTATATTAGAACCAAACTCTATTGACGTATTAACCGTTAATGAGCAATCATTTGATGCGCTGATCAAACAACATGTTAATAAGTGCTATGTGCGTCAATCTATCGTTAGTAAAACACTTGATAACGGATATTTAATGCACTTTGCTAACTTTATTCGACCACAAATAAAAGCTATCGAGCCGGTAGACTTAGATGTTTCAAAGGATCACCTAACTTTATAGACAACTCGTTATTGTGAATACGTGTAACAGGTTACTTAATTAAGTGCGTGAACTTGTAAGAATACGAAAAGGTATAGATCGTGAAAAATAACGCATTTATGGACAAAAATATTTATTTAGTATGTATGCCATATACCTCCCTTACCATTCCTTCAATGGCAATGGGCGTACTTGAAACCTATATTACAGACTATGGTTACAACGTTGAATCAGTATACGCCAACTTAGCGTTTGCCAAACAAATTGGCTTGATTGAATATAACTTCATTGACAATACCTTTAATGACTACTTAATTGGTGAATGGACATTCTCTCGGGCTGCATTTCCTGATAAACCAGCCAATGATGAAGGCTTCTTCGCATTATTTACTGATTTAACAAATGAGAATAAACAAAAGCTACTGAACATTCGAGACACAGCTGAACGCTTTGTTGACTCATTAGCAAAAGATATTATAAAAGGTAACCCTAAAATTGTTGGTTGCACCTCTACCTTTCAGCAAAACTGTGCTTCTCTTGCGTTACTCAGGAAACTTAAGCAGCTAAACCCCGCTATTATCACGTTAATGGGTGGCGCCAATTGCGAAGGCATAATGGGGCAAACCATCAGTGAAAGCTTTTCTTGGGTCGACTATGTATTTTCTGGCGAGTGTGATGACGTTATAGGCCCTTTCATTGATAAGTTGATGAAAGATGAGCCAATTAATCAATTGAACCTACCGCATGGGTTCATAAGCCAGCAACATCAATCACTTGTTGTTGATGCAGGACAAACACAAAAGCCACCACGCGCTTACATTTCAGATATGCGGCTAGTTGGCGAACCAACCTTTGATAGTTATTTTAGTACTTTAGATTCTCTTGAAATTGACCAATATATTTCCCCAGGTCTTGTCGCTGAAACCTCTCGAGGTTGTTGGTGGGGAGCTAAGCAACACTGCACCTTCTGCGGATTAAACGGTGGCACAATGGAACACCGCTCTAAAACACCAGACGTTGCGCTAAAAGAACTTGAAAACCTATCACGCAAGTATAATGTTGATAAATTTCTCATTGTCGATAATATTTTGCCCATCGAATATATGAAAACCGTATTACCCGCCTTAGCCGAAAAGCCAACATACAACCTATTTTACGAAACCAAAGCGAACTTAAAGCAACACCACGTAAAATCGCTAGCTGAGGCTGGAATAAAGTGGATACAACCGGGTATTGAAGGATTACATGATGACTTTCTAAAGGCGATAAAAAAAGGTACCACCGCGATACAAAACTTAGCAGCCCTTAAATGGTGTCGCAGTTATGGCGTGCGTGTATCGTGGAATTTATTATGTGAAGCACCTGATGAACAAACCTACTGGTATGATGAAATGGCAGAATGGCTGCCTTTGGTGACTCACTATCACCCGCCATTCAATCAAATGGCAAAAATTTGTTATCACCGATTTAGCCCTTACTTTAATACGCCAGAAAAGTTTGGTCTACGCTTAGAACCCACTAAAAGTTATCAATATATTTATCCGCTCGATAAACAAACTGTTTATAACCTTGCGTATTTTTTTATTCAGGCAAGCGATAAAGAAACAGATATATACACTCTAAACTTTACCTTTAAACCCGCAACAGAAGCGCACGCTAAAGTACAAAACTTATTAGAGTCGTGGAGCGAAAGTTGGCTAAACGGCACAATCCCTATGTGTTGTATGACAGATCATGAAGATAAAATCATTATTTTTGATACCCGTAACATATCAACGTCATATACACATACGTTAACTGGATTATACGCTGATATTTACCGATTAATTGCAGAACCACTACCTAAAGCGAGACTCATCAAAAAACTTAATGAGCAATGCACCTCAAGTGATGAACAAGCTATTGAACAAGCTATAAAATGGCTAACTGACAATCATTTAATCATTCATTTGAGTAAGTGTATTATGGCACTTGCTTTTCCTATGGAACAATCACAAATGCCTGATGAAGAAAACTCGCCTAGTGGCACATTAAAGGTTGAAGAAATACTAAAATCGATGAATTAATTTGCTTGTAAAAGCAAGTAGCCGATGACGTCATTACATGACATCGATGGCTACTTGGTGACGACCATTATGTTTTGCTTGATAAAGTAAGCGGTCTGCCTCTTGTAAAACTGAGTCTACTGTATGCGACTGCTCGCAATTTACGATCACAGCGCCAGCACTCATGGTTACCAAATTCCCTACGTCTGAAAATTCATGTTTAATTTCTTTATTGGCTAAAGCTTCGAATACTTTTTGCAGTACAAGCTTAGCGCCTTGTTCATTGCAATCGGGGAGAATTATGGTGAACTCTTCCCCGCCATAACGAGCAACAAAGTCTCTCGGTCTGTTTAATACTTCACGAAATGAAGCGGCTACTTTTTTGAGTGCAATATCACCCGCACCATGGCCATAATTATCATTATATTGCTTAAAATAGTCGACATCGAGCATTGCTACCGTTAATGGTTTATGTTCTCGTTTATGTGCTGCTAGTTCATGTTTAAGCGTTATATCTAATTTTCGTCGATTTGATAACCCCGTTAACGCGTCAATATGGGCAATTCTATCTAACATTTTACGCTGCTGTATCAACTCTAAATGTGTCGCTATTCTAGCGGTTACAATATTAGCGTTAAACGGTTTGTAAATATAATCACAGCCACCCAATGCAAAGCCTTTTTCTTCATCGCTGCAATTGGCAAGACCGGTAATAAAAATGACCGATACACCCTTCGTCACAGGATCGTTTTTTATCACCTCAATGACTTCAAAGCCCGACCTATCAGGCATAACAACATCTAACAGCATAAGATCAGGTACATGTTTCTTTGCAAACTCAATCGCTTGTTCACCATTTTTGGCAAAAATAATTTTCGCCTGATCGTGTAGCAACTCTTTTAATATTTTTCTATTCGCTTTCTCATCATCTACGATCAAGATTTTTAATTCGAAATTTTCTATGTCCATGGTGCGTTAATTCATCACGTTATTATTGATAAGATTACCGTCAGCTAATGCTTTTAAAATAGCATCTATTCTACTTATCGCAGATTTATATTCGATATCTTCGATGTCATCAGCAATTTTCTGAGCCGCGTTTTCATGCTCTGTACCTGCTGTTAAATTAATTAACCGAGGCAATAAGTCCTCCGCATTTGCACTTTCTTCAACAACTAAATCCCGAATAGATTGCAGTAAACTATGCAATTGTTTAGCAAAGTATTCAACATTAACAATGGCCGTTTGCGGTGCTTCAGCTGCGCTGTCTTCGAAAGGAAGTCCATCTAGTGCAATTAACACATTGTTTAGCTCTATAGAGGTTTCTGCAACAAGCAAGTCGGCATCTTCCGGCGCATTTTTTAATTGTGCTTCTAATTGTGTTGCTCGTTTTGCTAACGTTAAAGCACCAATATAGTTAGCATTTGATTTTAACGAATGCGCCACACGATAAGCGGTATCGTAATCTTTTTCTTTATAAGTATCACTTAATGTATCTACTGTTTGACGATAATTTTTTGCAAATTCTTGCACTAAATTTTGATATAAATGTACCCTTCCCCCCATACTTTCTATAGCAGCATCGGCGTCTATACATGTTAGTTTCTCTATCGCCGCTAATAAATTGTCAGGCTGTTCATCTATCTCACCTTCAACTTTTATAATATTTTCAGTATGCTGCGAATCGTTAGTCGTATTATCCGGGTTATTCGCATCATTTACCGAAAGCGTGTTTACTTGACTGTTATTCCCTAGCCATTTGGATAACAAGGTAAATAAAGCATTAGGATCAATTGGCTTAGTAAAGTAGTCATTCATTCCTACATTGAGACAACGATCTAATTCTTCTTGCATTGCATGTGCGGTCATAGCAATAATCGGTAAATTAGTAAATTGATCATTGGCTCTAATTATTTTAGTAGCTGTTAAGCCGTCCATCACAGGCATTTGTAAATCCATGAACACAAGATCATAGCGTTCACTATCAAGCTTATCGATAGCCACTTGTCCATTCTCAGCGATATCAATCTGTACACCAGTTTCTTCCAAGAACCCTAAGACGACTTGCTGATTTAGCGCATTATCTTCTACGAGCAAAATTTTACTATGTGAAAGATCTAGCACACCTTTCTGAATGTGCTGTAATTCAAAAGTAGTTTCATCGAGTTTTAATGCATTCATCATCGCATTGAGTAACAAAGATGAATCTACAGGTTTTTCTAAAAAGCCATCTATGCCGGCTGCTTGCGACATAGACATTGCATCGTTTTTGTCAAATGCCGTTACCATGAGTACCGCAGGAATATCATGTTTTTCATTGAGCTTGTTAATGCGATGAGCAAGTTCGATTCCATCCATTTTAGGCATGCGCCAATCTGTAATAACAAGGTCAAACGGGTGTTGCATTAATATCGCATTATCAATTAATTCTAATGCTGTAATCGCATTATCTGTGGTGGTAATTTTACAGCCAAATTGCTTTAAAAGATCTTCTAATACACTTAAACACAGCGCATTATCATCAACAACGAGTACATTCTGCCCTTCAATCATTAGCGCTTGAGTAGCCACTATTTCACTTTGCTCTACCGGTTCATAACCTACGGTAAAGCCAAATGTGCTACCTTCACCTAACTGGCTTTCTACCCATATCTCACCGCCCATTAAGGTCGTTAATTGCTTACAAATTGATAAACCTAACCCTGTGCCACCAAAACGACGAGTAATAGAACTATCTGCCTGATTAAATGACTTAAACAGGTTGTTCATCGTTTCCGCTTCTAAACCAATACCTGTGTCTGTTACCAAAAATTCAAGCTTATCGCTATGACCTTGCTTACATCTGACTTCGATCAGTACATGGCCTGAGTCGGTAAATTTAATCGCATTACTGGCAAGGTTAACGAGTATTTGTTGTAATCTAACTGGGTCAGATTTAATTTGCTTCGGTACGTCAGGCGCAACCTTAACGACTAACTCTAAGCCTTTACTGTGTGCTTTCAACGAACAGATATTCGCTGTTTTCTTAATGAGTGCTTCAATGTTCATGACCACAGATTCAATGGTCATTTTTCCCGCTTCTATTTTAGAGAAGTCCAAAATATCATTAATTAAACCGAGTAATGCTTGTGATGCATCTTGTATTTTACCAATGAGATCTTTTTGATGATTATCTAGTCTCGTTTTAAATGCCAAATGACTTAGACCAATAATTGCGTTCATTGGTGTACGAATTTCATGACTCATCTTAGCTAAAAACTCGCTCTTAGCCTGCGTTGCTTTTTCAAGTTCTTCCGTTCTACTGGCAACTTGAAACTCTAAATGCCTATTAATATCTAGCAGACTTAAATGATTTTCTACACGGGTTAATAGCTCGTGTTTAGACACTGGTTTTGTCAAATAATCATTGCCGCCAACTGCAAAGCTTTCTACTAAATCAATAACTTGATTCTTAGCAGTCAAGAAAATAACGGGAAGCTCATTCAAAGAATACCATTCACGAATATGATTACATACCTCATAGCCAGACATTTTAGGCATCATCACATCTAATAATATTAAATCAAACGGTCGTTCACCGCTTTCATTTGATGCGGCAGCATTTTCAATCATGGTAAGCGCTTGTTTACCACTTGCCGCCTCTGAAAGACGATAACCTTTTAAGTTTAAATGGTTAAGCAATACTTGACGGTTAATAGGGTCATCATCTACCACTAAAATATGATAGTTTTTATAGTCTAATTGTTTACCCTGCTCTAGCATCAACTCGTTCTCATCGACACTAATATACTCAATCTCATTATCTAAATGCTGCAATCGATTAAGCTTTTGTAAGTTTGCCGATTTAGCAACATTGGTAATATCGGTAATTTGATCGTTATCGATGGGTAACGTTACAGAGAAACAGCTGCCTTTGCCAAGTTTTGAGTGCACATCAATACGGCCATCATGCAACTCAACCAACTGCTTTGTAACCGCCAACCCTAAACCTGTGCCACTTTGTACTCTGCTAGCATTCCCTTTTAATTGTTCAAATGAGTTAAAAATAACCTGTAACTTATCTGCAGCAATACCTATTCCTGTGTCTTGCACTGAAATTTTAACCTTGTTCCCTATCTGCTCTGCATCAATAGTGACTTCACCCTCTTCGGTAAACTTAATGGCATTACCTATCAAATTATATAAAATTTGTTCTAGACGGCTTTCATCTGCATTAACAATGGGTAATTCACTAGACACTCTGTTTTTCAAGGTAATATTTTTATCGCCAATTAATGGGGTAGACACAGTCATGACAACGTCTGTCAAACTATGTAACTCCACGCCAGAGAAATTTAATTTTAAGGTATGGTTTTTTAGCTTTGAAAAGTCGAGAATATCATTTACAAGATTCGATAAGCGCTTACCGCTAGCGACAACCATGGCAAGGTTTTTATTTGCAGATTCTGGCAGTTGACCTGACGCACCATCAATTAATGATTCTGCTAGGCCAATTATACCATTTAGTGGTGTACGTAACTCATGAGAAGTATTGGCCAAAAATTCATCTTTAAGTCTATCTGCGCGCTTTAACTGCACATTTATAGCATGCTCTTTTAAGCGTTGATAATTCTGGCGATATAAAATCAGCCCGATAGTGCCAACAATTAAAATTAAATATAAGGTATAAGCCCACCATGTTCGCCAGATTGGCGGTAGTACTGTAATGTTAAGTGACTTTCCTGTCTCATTCCAATATCCATCACCATTACTGGCTTTTACGTGTAACGTATAATCCCCTGAAGGCAAACTGGTATATGTTGCTCTTCTATTTTTTGCATCCGTGTAAATCCACTCTTCATCATAACCTTCTAACTTATATGCATATTGATTATTCATTGGCTCAGCAAAATGCAATGCGGCAAACTCAAATGAAACAAGTTTTTCATCATAAGTTAATATAAGGCGATCTAGTTCATTTATATCACTAGGAATAGTTAAACTTGCACTATTCACTTTCTGTTTTTTTGTGACATTCGTTTTATCAGCTTGAATTTCAACATGCTTGTTATGCACTAGAAAGTCAGTTAACACTACATTAGGTAGTGATGTATCATCTTTAATGTCGCTCGGAAAAAAACGATTAAAACCATTCACGCCACCAAACAGTAACTCTCCTGATTCCGTTTTATAGTAACTTAAAGAGTTAAATTCACTTCCTTGTAAACCATCACTAACACCGTAATTTTTAAATGATGTTGTACGCGGGTCAAAACGTGATAATCCGTCATTGGAGCTTAACCATAAATACCCCTGTTCATCAGATAAAACACCATAAATCAATTCGCTTGGCAGGCCATGTTTGGTTGAGTACTTGGTAAAAACTTCACGTTTAGGCTCAAATTTGTTTAAGCCGCTAAAAGTGCCAATCCATAGCACATCCTGAGACTCTACATAGATACTCGTTACCCAATTATTACTAATTGAATACTCATTCTCTGACTGACTACCGTAATGAGTGAAACTTTCCGTCTCTGGATCAAACTTATTTAATCCCCCACTTTGTGTACCAATCCAAATGTATCCAGCATCATCTTTTGTAAGCGCCCAAACACTGTTATCTGATATAGAGTTTTGATTTTCAGGTTGGTGAGTAAATCGTTTAAAAGTGCCTAACGCATAATTATATTTAAGTAACCCACCTCCCCATGTGCCAATCCAGATAAAGTCACCTTCACCTTTTAGTATCCTTAGCACTGTATTTTCACCTATAGTGCTATTAGCATTATCAGTGATGTTAATCCTTTCAAAGGTTTTATTTTGAAGATTAAATAGGTTTAATCCACCACCTATAGTGCCAACCCAAACCGAATCTTGATTATGTCTAACTAGTGCAGATATACCACTTGATGAAATTGAAAGTTGATTTTTTTCATCTGAGGTAAAATGACTATATGATTTTAAGTCACTGTTGTAGAGATTAAGACCAGACTCATAAGTACCAATCAATAAGTTCTTATCATCCAACTCCAAAAAGGATGTAATAGTATTCCCAGACAAGGTTGTTTTATGGGCGTTATTTTGTTCAATATGCTTAAATTGCTCATTTGAAGTGTCATATTTTTCGACACCCAATACATAAGTACCAATCCAAACACCATCATGGTTATCAGAGGTAATATCGGTTATTTGATTATGGCCTAAACTGTTTGGATCTTTATCATTTGCAATGAAATTCTCTACGATTGATGTATCTCTATCAATTTTAAATAGGCCTGAATTGTTCGTGCCGACCCAAACATTATGACCATTATGGTGTATTACAGTTATATTAACGTCTGATAATTGTGATGATAGTTGAGGCTTTATTTTTTCACCGGTCTTAGCATCTATGATAACTAGGCCATTTACAGTTCCAAGCCATAATTCTTCTTCAAGGGAAATGAATGCATTAGTGACATCAAAACCATTAAAAACCGTTTTAAAACGGGTACCTTCTAAATAACCTAAATCGCCATTATTAAGGCTAGCCCACAAGGTTTCTTTTGCTTTAAATAAAGTACTAATTTTCCCTGTAGATTCATGCGAAATATTTATTTCTGATATTGTTTGTGATTGCTTATTAAAAGTAAATCCACCTTTGTCCGTAGCAAATATAATGTCGTTATCAGAAACTTCGTTTATCTTGATAACTTTTGCTTCGGTTTTGCCTAAGTGTTCATTTACAACTTTAATGTCATTAAATGTATTTAGTTTTCTATTGAACGTATTAACACCTGAGACAGTTGCTACCCAAAGTACTCCCTCTGTATCTTGATAAAGTGTAGTGATATTACTCGCTAAAATTGAATCTTTTACACTATCATTTGCTTTGAATACTTCAAAATCATATCCATTAAAGCGGTTGAGACCATCATTCGTTCCAACCCACAAGTAGCCATCTTGGTCAACTAATAAACTGCTAACAGTCGCCTGTGATAATCCTTTTTCTCGATAAAAGTGTTCAAACTTATTTGCAAATACACTTTCTATTAATAAATGACTAACTAAGAGAATGACGAAACTCTTAAATATAATGGATTGCATGTTTTTATTGTTCGATGCCTGATGTTTGTATATAAGCTTAAAGTCATTACGTATATAGAACAAGTGCCAATTTTAATTAGATTTTCCCATATTTTATCTTGACTTAAATTTCCAAAAGACACTATTCTAGCTTTGCAACATTAACGTTGTTTAATATTTTAGTTTAAAAGGAAAGATAAAATGTCTACAAAAACAAATACAGAACATTTGCACGAAGAAGGCGTGATAAACAAGGACGAATTAACAGAAGAGCATATTAAAGCTATTGACAGCTTATCAAAAGATGAAGTTGAGCAACTAAAATCTATTAATAAGTCAGTTAAAAAGGTTAGCCCTGGCGTCGGTATAATGTTGTAAGGCGCTCGCAATGACAACTCATTTTGAACGATTAACCAAAAGCATGAGCTTAATGGCTTTAAATGCTAGGGCTGTAGGCAATCAGTACTATGAGTTGTCTTGTTATCCTGAGGTTGTTAAAGAGCATATTTGGGTTAATCAGATGGTGGCGAGAGCTACAGTACCGCTAATGCGCGAAGTAATCTCGTGCATGGAAGACTATCCTAAAGATGAACTACACAATATTTTAACCAGTTACATGCGCAGACATATTGCTGAAGAAACAGATCACGATGAATGGTATGTCAACGATTTAGAATTATTAGGCTTAAGCAGAGAAGAGATCTTTTCACGCCCGCCTACGCCAAACGTGGCAGCATTAAGTGGTTCTCAGTACTACTGGATAAAACATCATCACCCTGTTGCATTCATGGGTTATTTAGGGTGTTTAGAGGTTTATCATCCCACTGTAGAGTATGTTGAAGGCCTAATTAAAAACTCAGGACTACCCGCTAAGGCGTTTAGTACTGTGATGGAACATGCAGTGATAGATGCTCAACATAAAGAAGACATTATCGAGACAATTAACAGCCTGCCTTTAACCGAAGTACAATACCAAGCGATTGAACTCAGTGCATTTCAAACCTTTAGATATGTAGCCAAGGTAATGGAAGATATATGCCGAGTGGCTCCTAAACAACAAACCGCCTAATAATAAGGTAAATGAAGTTATCATCATTTACCTTATTTACTTTCTGACAGAAAGTTCTGATTTTAATTATTCAAAGGCCAAGGCCTCTTTCAACGCAGCTAAGCACAAAGCAACATTTTCTTTACGTGCACCATAGCCCATTAAACCTATACGCCATGCTTTTCCTGCAAACTGCCCTAGCCCAGCGCCAATCTCGAGGTTGTACTCATTAAGTAAAAAGTGTCTAACTTTTGCATCATCAACCCCTTGTGGAATATACACCGTATTAAGCTGTGCTAATCGTTCATTTTCAGGTACAACAAAGTTTAAACCTAATTTAGCTAATCCCTTTGCTAATAAATCATGCATATTTTGATGACGTTGCCACGCATTTTCTAATCCTTCATTTTTTAACATGATCAAAGACTCATGCAGTGCATACAGTGAATTTACAGGTGCTGTGTGGTGATAGGCACGTTTACCTTCGCCAGACCAATAAGACATAACAAGTGACTGATCGAGAAACCAACTTTGCACTGTCGTTGTTCTACTTTTAATCACCTCAACGGCTTTAGGACTAAAACTAATTGGCGAAATACCCGGTACACAAGATAAGCATTTCTGGCTACCCGCATAAATGGCATCGATCCCCCATTCATCAACACGCAGTTCGCACCCACCCAGTGATGTTACAGCATCAACAATCGTTAAACAGTCATGTTTTTGTGCAATTTCACACAATGTTTTTGCGTCAGAACGCGCCCCCGTAGAGGTTTCCGCGTGAACAAAAGCAACAATTGACGCTTCTGGGTGTTTAGATAACGTTGCTTCAAGTGATGCGGTTGATACTGCTCTGCCCCATTCTCCTTCAATGAGTACAAGTTTTGCACCAATACGTTTAACATTTTCTGCCATCCTTGAACCAAAGACGCCATTTTGACAAACCACAACGGTGTCATCCGGTGTTATCAAGTTAACAAAACAAGCTTCCATTCCCGCAGAACCTGGTGCTGATAAAGCCAGAGTCATTTCATTACGCGTTTGAAAAGCGTACTGTAACAAACACTTAACTTCATCCATCATTTCGATAAATAATGGATCTAAATGGCCAATAGTGGGTCGTGCTAAAGCAGAAAGCACTTGTTGGCTTACATCTGAAGGCCCTGGTCCCATTAATGTGCGTTGAGGAGGTATAAAAGAAGAATAAGTCATCACGGTTCCGATTGATTAACAATAGCAAAAATGTACCATTGAAATGCGCTATTCGCTAAATTAATTCATCTTATCTCAGTTATTCATTGAATAAATAGCTTCGAAAATTCAAGACTTAGGCGTATCATAGAGCAAACAAAATTTCTATGTTCGCCATGGCGCTTAAATCTACTATCTACAAAACAACGATTCATTTATCTGATATGGATCGTCATTATTACGACACATTAAACTTGACCATAGCGCAGCATCCATCTGAAACAATGCTGCGCATGAGTGCAAGAATACTTGCGTACATATTAAATGCTGATCCCGCGCTTGTTTTTGGCAAAGGGGTCAGTGATGAAGACGAGCCTGCGCTTTGGGCTCAAACACTAACAGAAGAAGTTACCTTGTGGATTGAACTGGGCCAACCCGATGAGAAACGGATAAAACGCGCCAGTAACAAAGCCGAAGCAATGATAATTTATGGCTATCATTCGCCATTTGATGTTTGGTGGCAACAGCAAGAAAAAAAGCTTACGCTTTTAAAAAATGTACAAATTGAACGGTTTGATTATCAAGCACTTGCCGAGTTTTCAACATTAATCGAACGTACAACAGAAATACAGGCGAGTATTCAGGACGGTCAGTTGTGGTTAACCATAGGTGAAAAAAGCCTGCTAATTGAACACCAAACGTTACAATCTATCCGTCAGTAACTTTATTTCTCAGCTTGCAATACCGGTACTGATATTCAATAGTAGTGCTTTTAACGATAGGGACTACAAATGCTAACAATAACAAAAAATGCTTTAGCTCTCACGCTCTCTGTTGCGTTAGGCGCAACATTTAGCTCTTCAGTTTACGCAAATAATACATCTCTCGAAGCCATCACCAAAGATATAACGCACTTAGCCAGTGATGATCTTAAAGGGCGTGCTAGCTTCAGCCCAGAAATCGACCAAGCGGCTGATTATATTGCGAAACGATTTAAGGAGATTGGTTTAGTGCCTATGAAAGGCGAACATTCATTTAAACAATCATTCGACATAACCACTATACGCCCTGCATCTTTAGAAGTTACATTAAACGGAAAACTTATCGCTGCCGATCAACTCGGTATAGCAAGTACGATAAAAGCGATAAAGTGGAGTGACCTTGATGACTTTACGCTACATTCAGTCAGCAAAAAAGATAATATGCGTGAAGTTATCCGCGGTATTAATCAACAAGGCGGTAAACATGTTGTATTAATCAACCCTGCGCATAAAAAGCTATTCGCTGGTTACAGCGGTTATTTTGCTAGAGGTTTAAAGAAACTATCACTAGATCATCAAGGTGCTATCGTAATGATTCTAACTGAAGAGTCTACTATTGATACCATTAATGTCGCCGCGAAAACCACTATTGAAAAACAAACACTAACCAACGTTGTTGGTGTTTTACCAGGCAATAAACTTAAAGATGACGTTGTTTTATATTCCGCACATTATGATCATCTTGGTATAACGCCAACTGAAAATGGCGAAGACAGTATATATAACGGTGCAGATGATGATGCATCTGGTACTACAGCCATTATAAACCTTGCACAATACTTTGCTAATAAAGGAAGTAATGCGCGAACGGTAATTTTTTCCGCATTTACCGCTGAAGAAATTGGCGGTTTTGGTTCGCGTTATTTTTCGCAACAGTTAAACCCCGATGATGTTATTGCTATGATCAACATTGAAATGATTGGTAAGCCTTCAAAGTTTGGCCCAGGTAATGTTTGGATGACAGGAATGGAGCGTTCTTCATTAGGCGAAGAGCTAAACAAAGCACTCGCTAGCAAAGACTTTAAAATTTACAAAGATCCATATCCAAAACAAAACCTATTTTATCGTTCAGACAATGCAACTTTGGCGCG
The DNA here is from genome assembly GCF_030295915.1 of Thalassotalea sediminis. Taxonomy (NCBI): domain Bacteria; kingdom Pseudomonadati; phylum Pseudomonadota; class Gammaproteobacteria; order Alteromonadales; family Colwelliaceae; genus Thalassotalea; species Thalassotalea sediminis. The sequence goes on from NZ_AP027361.1 coordinate 2,429,253, forward strand.
ATTAGGCGTACCTGCACATAGCTTTAGTAGCACGCAACTAGATAAAGATCAGCATTATCATAAGGTCACTGATGATCTGGCGAGTTTAGATCTAAATTCGATGCACAAAGTCATTGAAAATTTATCAATTGCTACTCAAGGGTTAATTGATGGAAAAATTACACCTACGCGTGTTGATATAAATAAAGTAAAAAGCCTCGGTAAAATTTACTAGAGCATGTTGTTCTTTGCTGTTTAAATTTCGTTCAAATCAAACACCTTCTGTTCGCGGCACTTGGATTATTGCATAGTCATTCTATGGTTAGTTCAAGTAACAAAGAGCAGAAAGCGTTTAGTTGAACCCTTCGGGCTGCACCTGTTTGGCATTTCTACTGTGTTAACGCTTTACTGGAGTAGAATAACTACACGGCGAAAGCGCTGCCTTGTATAAATACAAAACAAATTGCGGCAAAAGTAAACATGAAAGATCAACACGCTCTAATTTGCCTGATCTACACTCAACGAAATAAGCGGCCACTAAAGCCGCTTATTTTATTATGAGTAAACCTTAACTTTTCTTTTCACAAGTCATGGGCTTAGCATTATAACCCCAAGTAATACGAGCTTCGCCTTGGTGCTCCCAGAGAGATTCATTTCTTCCTTGATACCTTGCACCACTTGCACTTGGCTTTTGAAACATTAACGACATATTATTACCGCGCTCAGCAATAACTGTTGCAGGGTTTGTTTGGTAAAAAGTAAGGTTTATTTCTTCTTCAACCTCGTTATTACAGCTATAAGTAACAGGACCTATAGACGGCACTAAGTCATATTTAGCTTGTAACGTCGCAATACGCATCATATATATTTGCTCAATACACTGCGTTTGATCTTGCGCTTTCCAACAGTCATCACGACCTTTACGCCAACCATGCTGTGTAGCTCTCAGTCTATTAATTTGCGCTTTTGTTAATGAATATTTTGCTTGTTGGTATATCGCTGAAAGTTGACTATCGAGAGATGCTAACACTTGATGGCTACAGACAAGATCTTCTGCACTGCCAAGTTGGGTATTCGCACAGTCAAAAGAAGGCGTCATTTTCGCTACGTGGTTATCGTTTATTACATCTACCTGACGTTTTTCTAGGGATTTTTTTTCTATAATATCCAGTATATAAGAACACCACTGCTGACTTGTATGCTCTGGTGTTGTTGGTTTATCTCGTATTCCTAATTTATACTCAATGACAGACTTCCACTCATCACTAGCGATATCTGGACCATGGCCTAAATCATCATCTGACTGCACTTTATCTGCAATAAGTTGATAGTTAGTAGCGGAACATTGTTGCCCAATATATACTCGCGCTTGTTCTTGTTTTGTTGAACAAGCCGACAATGCTAACAACAGTAGTACAGCGCAACCTTTTATATTCATAAAGCATTCCATGGTTTTATTAGTGATTCCAATCGTTAACGAGTTACCACTCATTATAGTCAAACTTACAACTCCCCGTTCTATTTACTGACATAAAAAATATCGCAAAACATCCTTGTTTGCGATATTTACCTTAACTCAATGATCTTATTATATGCTTCGTCTGAGAATGTATTAATCATGACGAGGCTTAATTTTTCGGTTGGAAGGAGCAACCGGCTTATGACCATTTGAGCCCTTTGCCACTCTTGTATAGGTTTTAATACTACGTGAGTGACCTCCCTTGGCTGGCTTCATCGCGCGAACTTTCACAGGTCTATCATATGGCTTAGATACACGCTTATTCAATTGCGGTCTAACCCCTTGTGTTTTCGTTGCCGATGAATATTTTTGTGGCTTATTAACCTGCCGATACTGTTTCAGTTTGTGTTCAACGTGTCGTTGTTTTTCTACTTTAGGTGTGCGTTTTACATGTTGCCTTTGACCGTTTTTTATTAGTATCCCTTTATCGTGATCACGTTGAATTTGACGACCTGAGACACCTTTTGTAACGCGCTTTTGCTGTTTATTTCTTTTTTCAACCATAGGTTCGCCGTGAAGATTACGTAATTTTTTGCTCACAGCGTGATGCTTTTTATACGACTGACCATGACGGTCAATAGTGCGCTCTTTTCTTATACCCTGTTTGGTATCACTACTTATATAGTGACGCACAGGACGATGAGAAGCATATCGCTTTTTAACGTCATGCGAGCGATAAGCAACACCTTTTCGACGATTAGGGTTATGCTGCCAACGCTTAACGCGATGACTTGTCGTGACGCGTTTTCGGCTATGGTAGCTGCGATAGTATTTCGGTGTATGGTGCACAACGTAACGTTTGTGCCATTGAAAGCCAACAAAGAAAAAATCTAAAGCTAAGTGCACGCCTGAACGCCAATAAAATGGTCCATGATGATAACTATAGTATGCAGGTCTATGCCAATAAATAGGTGGACGATGTGACCAATGCCAATGACCATAAACCCTGCGAGTATCGTAATATGGTACATAAATAATTTCTGGTTGTTCCGGTTGAATAACAATCGTTTTTTGCTCGCGGATGATCTTAACATTGTCCATTTTAGCTAAGTTCCCTGCGTTATCAGCTTGCTGTCTCAGCCTTTGTATACTTGCTAATACTTGTGCTTCATCTTGTAAAAATGCATCGCCTAGTTCTCGCATCCAAGTAAGATCTGTACTAAGTTTTTCCAGTATTTGTGGAAATGCTAATAACGCCTTAACACTAGGATCCCAATCTTTATTTTCAGCTATTTCCTGTAAAGTATCGTTACTGGCATACTTGTTATCTTTAATAAATCTGTCAGCATCAATAACTTCAATAGGGTATGTTGCCGCAATTAATATATGGGTTAATAAGGTATCCGGATAAAGGGCAATAGGTGCTAACATTTGAGCAAGTTCAGCTTCCGACATCTCAGTATATTCAACCGTTGCCTGTGCTTGATTTTCCGCTGCTACGGTTAGCTGCGTGCTAGTTACGGCACTTGCTATGATGATTGTCGTTATCAGTTGTTGATGTAGTTTCATCTTTCCAGCCTTAACCTTGTTGTTTCTGGTTAAGTGTTAATCTACAAAAAGTAAACTGAATGATGCCTGAATACCTAAAGAAAAAATAAAGAGAGAAGGAAGAAATATAAGTACTTAGCTTATGTTTTGTTATTAAAAGTAAGTGTAAAGCACGCCCCTCCGTAAGTTGAAGAGGTATTAATTGATAATGTACCTTTATAGCTATCAACTAAATCACGAACAATTGCTAATCCTATGCCATGTCCTTGTTGATAGGTATCTGCACGTTTGCCACGTTTTAAGATCTTGGTTACATCGTCGGGGTCGATCCCCTGTCCATCATCTTCAACAATAAAAACTAATTGATGCCCCATCGTTTGAATATCAATAGAAACAACAGATTTTGCAGCTTTACAGGCGTTATCAAGCAAGTTACCTAATATTTCAAGTAAGTCAGCTTCATCGCCTTTAAACATCAATTTTTCATCACACTGACTATCAATAATCAACGCTTTATCTCGATATATTTTTTCTAAGCTATTAACCAACTTACGTAAGCTAGGTGCAATCTCAATTCCAAGATACCAGGCAGCATGACCGGCACTCTGTGCGCGTTTTAATTGATGCTCGATCATTAAATTCATCACGTCAATTTGTTCTTGAGCATTCTTATCATTAGTGGCTTTTACATATCCTTGGATGACTGCCAAAGGTGTTTTCAAGCTATGTGCAAGATCTGATAAGGCATTTCGGTACCTAGTACGTTGCATTTTTTCAGTATCAAGCAAATTGTTAAGTTGATCTGTCACTTGTTGTAATTCAAGCGGGTAATGGTTAGAAAGTTGATTACTTTTACCTTGTTCAATCGCAGCAATTTCAGCGGTTAACCGTGATAGCGGTTGTAAACTCCAGCGCAACCAAACATATTGTAGTATCAACAATATGGTCATTAATATCAGTAAGCCTAACCAAAGTTGTTGTTTAAATTCAGCCATTAACACTAAAAAGCTCGATTGTTCTTTGATAATGTGGAGCGTTACTATGTGGTCATTATTTATGTCAGAAAAAAGCACTGAAAAGCTATAAATAAAGTGTTCCGTATTATCAATATTTATTGTTGAGAAGTTTGACTCACCGACTTTAGGAGAAGGCATATTTTTTGGTAATGTAATAGCGAGTAAAGATTGTGATTGCCAAAGTAATTGTGCATTTTTTAAGTCTGAAATTGCCGCATACATACCAGATTGCCCGATATTAAAGCGATTTTCAGCCAGCACTTCTGGCATTTGTAGTTGACCTTGTTCAAATTCAGCTACGGCAAGCAAACTATAAGAATACGCAGTTAATTCATTACTCACCCCCGCTTCCATATGATTTTGGTAAGCCTTAATAATGGTAATACCAACAATGGGTAGTAAGACCAGCACCATAAAAACCGCACTTAATAATAAACGCGATTTCAGCGAATTAAACCAAGCATTAACGTTAGCCATCTGCATATCTCAATTACGGTTCAAATGTCTTAAGTCGATAACCTTGGCCTCTTAACGTCTCAATAAATTGTAAACTACCATCAGGATCAAGTTTTTTACGTAAGCGACGAACAAAGACTTCAATGACATTAGAATCTAGATCAAAGTCCTGATCGTAAATATGCTCTGTTAACTGGGTTTTAGAAATAACATGCCCCATGTGAAGCATCATATATTCGAATACTTTATATTCGTAGCTACTCAAAGCAATCGTTTGTTGATGAACACTTACAACCATACTCGCCGTATCAATTGAAAAAGGACCATTCGTAATAACCGGACTCGCCTGCCCTGCACTTCGACGAATTAGTGCGTTCAAGCGAGCAAGTAATTCCTCCACTTGGAAAGGCTTAGTTAAATAGTCATCTGCGCCAGCATCAAGTCCTTCAACTTTATCTTGCCACCGGTCTCTTGCAGTCAAGACAATAATGGGATATTTAATCTCTTGTGCACGTAATTGTTCAATCAATGATTTACCGTCTAGCTTAGGTAAGCCTAGATCTATGATCGCGGCATCGTATTGATATTCCGTAGCCTGAAAAAAGCCTATTTCACCATCATCAGCACAATCAACACTATAGTTAGCTTGCTCGAGTTGTTCTTTCAACTGAGACTGTAAATTAATATCATCTTCAACAATTAATAACCGCATCGCTTAACTTCCTACTATTTTTCCGCTAACAGCATCTACTTTAACTGACACTACATGTCCATTGTTCTTTAAGAGTTTAACTTTGTAACCTGGGTTGCCTTTAACCTTAGTTCGTTGAACCTTCAATACTTTACCGCCATAGCGAGCTTTTACCATTTGAGCAGCTTGTTTTGCGTTTGCTACCCGGTATGTTTTGCCAGCTTCATATGAATGAGCATACAAAGGCTGTATGTGGTTCAGTGTGAACAACATTGTCATAAACAAAATGGAGCGAACTACCGTGCAAAAATTCATTTAAAATACCGTGTGAATGATAACAACCCTGTCAGTGTAAAAGTAATCGAGTTTGATAACAATCTATCAAGCGAAAACTGAATACTTACTGAACACAAAAATAAAAAGAATATAAATAAAATCATCATTATAACGTTCAGGAAACATTCAGAATAAACGCGTTTTAATAATAGCGTATTAATTATTTCGAGGATGGATCATGACAACAACTATCACAACTATTGCCGTCATCAGTATACTCTTTGCATTACCCGTGAGCGCAACCTCATCAGCAGTAAAAAGTAAGAGTATTTCAGCAGCTAAAACAATGTGGGACCAATCATCGGCCTTGAGCCAATTAAAGAGCAAAGAAACGGCTGAAAATCAATTAACCGGCTTAACACGAGAACAAGTTAAAGCACAAAAAATTGCACAAGATCTAGTAACGATTAATAAGCCAAAAGCAGCCTCTAGAATTGACCATAGTTTTACGATATTCCAAGGTTATGCCCAACTCATTGAAGATTACGATGAAGATGGTTTTTTTCAAACTTTTAGTGTTACTTTTGACGCCGACGTTTATAGCTATGATTATATTAATGCTGCGAACGTTTATGCCGAACTTTACCTGAGTAAAAATGGTGGTGATTGGATCCATTATTACACCACCGAAGATTTTGTTATTTATGGTGAAGATCAAGATGACGAATACGAAGTTTATACTACCTTAAATCAAGGCTATGTTCCTGAGTATTATGATGTATTAATTGACTTATATGAAGTTGGATACCCTGGCGTAGTTGCAACGTATAGTTCAGATAATACTAATGAGCTTTATGCATTGCCTCTCGAAAGTACAGACTATGATCCGAACTACGTGGAAGTTGTGTACGAGAGTGAAAGCCATGGTCACGGTGGCAGTATTTATACGTTATTAGCGCTATTAGCGAGTATTGCGTTTATACGCGTAAAAAACACAACTCATAAGTCAAAGTACCGTGAATAATCTTAAACGATTAACCGTGATATTGCTGGCTTAACGGCATTATGGTTACCCCGTTAAGCCAGTATCACTTCAATGAGAAACATTAATCTTTTAGCGGTTTTTCTTTTGCCTGTTGCTCAAGCTTATGCTGCAAGAACTCTGGTGATTGGGTGTTTTTAGCCAAGGCATAGTAAGCAGCAGGAATAATAAACAAGGTTAATAACGTTGCAACAATAACACCAGTAAACACTACAACCCCTATTACCATACGACTTTCAGCACCAGGACCTGAAGCTAATACTAGCGGTACGGCACTCATCACGGTTGTTAATGATGTCATAATAATCGGCCTTAAACGTTGAGCGGCAGCCTGCACAATAGCTTCACTAAACTCAACGCCTTTATCGCGCAATTGATTGGTGAATTCGACAATCAAAATACCATTTTTGGCACTTAATCCGATTAACATGACAATGCCTATTTGGCTGTATATATTCAGTGTTAACCCTGTTGACCACAAACCAAACAACGCACCAACTAACCCTAAAGGCACCGTTAACATAATAACAAAGGGATGCACGAAACTTTCAAATTGTGCTGCTAACACCAAGAATGTCACGGTCAACGCGAGTATAAAGACATAAGTCATCGCTGAAGCACCTTCATAAAACAACTGTGATTCACCTTTGTAATCAACGGCACCGTCTATGTCATTTTCTTCAGCTGCAACTTGATTTAAAAAGTTAAGTGCTTCTTCTAGCGTATAACCATCAGCTAAATTTGCGCTTAAGGTAATTGAGCGCATTCGGTTATAACGATTAAGTCGAGAAGCGGTTGCTTCTTCCGTTAACGTGATCAAACTGTCTAATGGTACTAACTCACCACTGCGTGATTTTAAGTAAATATTAGATATATCGGTAGGATTTGAAAAATCTTTCTTCGTGCCTTTCAATATCACATCGTACTCTTCACCACGATCAATAAATGTGGTTGCACGACGTTGTCCTAACATTGTTTCTAATGTTCTACCAATATCAGAAACGGAAACACCTAGATCGGCTGCTTTATTTTTGTCGATATTGACTAAAAATTGTGGAAAAGTCTCTTTGTAATCATGGTCAATGCGCACAAGACCAGGGTTTGTTTCTGCACGTTTAATGATTCGATCACGCCAATCTGCAAGTTGCGCATAATCATTACCTTGCAATACAAACTCTATAGGTCGAGATGAGCCTCCCCCCCCAATGCCTCGACGCATAATTGCAAACGCGCGTACATCAGTAACCTCTCGCATTTTACCACTGATTTCATCCATAACGTCCCAAGTTGAACGCTTTCTTTCGTCCCAGTCAGCCATGCCAACAATGGCAACACCACCTCTACCGCCCCAACCTGGCACTCGAATAAGTACACGACTTAGCTCGCCAGATTGAGAATAAGGCAATAATCGTTCTTCAATTTTCGCCATATTTGCAGCATTATTTTCATAACTTGCCCCTTGTGGGCCATTCATCATTAAAAAGAAGGTGCCACGATCTTCTTTTGGTGTGAGCTCCGATGGTACTTGTTGTAACAATGAATAACTCGCAAACCCTGATAATAACAACGTAGCAACTAAGCTCCATTTACGTAGCATGTTGGAGCGAATTGATGCTTTATAAGCCTGTTCGATCTTCTGAAATCGTTTATCCATCCATTGACTAAATTTACTCTCTTTTTCAGATGGTTTTAATACTTTAGAACAAAGTGCTGGAGATAATGTAAGTGCAGTGATACTTGAGAAAAACACCGCGGCGCTAACCGCCATTGCAAATTCAGTAAATAATGCACCAATACGTCCATCCATAAATACCAGTGGTACGAACACTGAAATAAGTACTAATGTCGTTGCTATAATCGCAAATCCCACTTCACGCGCACCTCGATAAGCCGCTAATAATGGTTGTTCACCTAACTCTATGCGACGATGAATATTTTCGAGCATAACAATGGCATCATCGACCACAAGCCCTATCGCCAAAACTAAAGCGAGTAGCGTTAGCAAATTAATCGAATAATCCATGGCGAGCAAGAACATAAAACTGCCCACTAATGCCACAGGCACAGTTACAGCAGGAATTAACGTAGCACGAATATTGCCTAGGAACAGGTAAATAACGAGTACAACTAAAGTCATGGAAATAGCAAGGGTACGATAAACTTCATCAATAGACTCCTTGATGAAGATAGAAGAGTCATAACTGTCTTCTATGGTTGTGCCTTCTGGTAAGTTTCGCTTAATCTTTTCTAATTCAAGACGTGCATTTTCTACCACGGTTAACGTATTGGCCTTTGCCTGTTTTACGATACCAAGGCCAATCATGTCTCGACCATTACCTCGAAACAAACTTTCATCGTCAGCCGCTTCTAGATGTACATCGGCTACTTCGCCTAATCGCACTAAATAGCCATCTTCACCACGTTTAATCACTAAATTTCTAAAATCAGTTTGATCTTTATAACTACGCGCTGTGCGCACAGTAAAATCACGGTCAACCGATTCTATTTCACCCGCAGGCAATTCAACATTTTCTGTTCTCAGTGTATTTTCAATATCTTGGCTGGTGATCCCCCTGGCGGCCATAGCTTTACGATTTAACCATACTTTCATGGCATATTTTCGTTCACCACCAACACGAACATTTGAAACACCATCAACAACAGCTAATCTATCGACAATAAAGCGCTGAGCGTAATCTGACAGTTGCAATGAATCCATTGTCGTACTATTTAACACAAACCAAGCGATCGGACTTTCGTCACTATTAGATTTAGATACTTCGGGTGGCCTAACTTGCTCAGGTAAACTATCGAGAGCTCTTGCGACACGCTCGCGAACATCATTTGATGCCGCATCAATATCTCTACTGATATTAAACTCAATGGTAATGTTTGAACGACCATTGCGGCTCGATGAATTAATGCTTTTAATGCCTTCAATACCCGAAATACGATTCTCTAGTACTTGGGTTATTTTGGTTTCAATAATCTCTGCGCTTGCGCCAGTATAACTTGTACTTACGCTGACAATAGGAGATTCGATATCTGGATATTCACGCAACGGCAACATGGTAAATGCAACAATACCAAACGTAAGCAAAAGCAGGTTTATAACAATGGCAAAAACCGGACGTTTTACACTAGTATCTGTAATTTTCACGACTTAAATTACCCCTTGATACTAACTTTGCTGCCAGAACGTATTTTTATCAGTCCTTCGGTCACTATTTGTTGGCCATCACTTAGGCCTTTATCAATTGCAACCCAGCCGTCATGTCGACCTACTACGTGCACTTGAACGCGATTTGCTACACCTTTTTCAATTGCAAAAACATAATGTTGATCTTTTAACGGAATAACCGCTTTTTCAGGTATCATAATTGCTTGTTCAGAGCTCAATTGTAATGCGGTATCTAATAACATTCCTGGGCGTAAAAGCCCTTGTTTATTCTCAAAGCTAGCGGTAACTTCAATACTGCGAGTAACCGCATCTATACGAGAACTAATATGCGTTACCTCGCCCGAAAATATATGGTTTGGATAAGCATCATTCTTTGTAGTAACCGTCATACCAACTGTTAACTGTGCAAGATATTTTTCAGGGACTTTAAAGTCTACTTTAATAATACTGATGTCATCTAGCGTGGTAATGTTTGTAGAAGTATTAACAAAGCTACCAATCGAAATCTCGCGTTTTCCTAATAACCCAGAAAACGGTGCAGTTACCGTCATTTCAGCAAGTTTTGTTTTAGCACTTTCTAATTGTGCCTGTGTAGCATCTACTTTTGAGAGCTGTTCCTCGAGCATAGATTTAGCCGTAGCTTGTGAACGTGCCAGCTCTTTCAATCGATTTAATTGTCGCTGCTCTTCACGTAAATTAATCGATAACTCTTTCACAGCAAACTTTTCTTCCTGCGATTGCAGTTGCACTAACTTTTGACCTTTCTTTACTAATTGGCCATCTTCAAAAAATATATCGGTAATATAATCACTTTGTGCACTTTTTACGTAGATAGCTTGATTAGCACGGGCACTGCCAATCGCCTCAATTAATACGGCATTTTCTTGCAATGTTGCAATGTGTGCCTCGACCTGAGTAGCATGTCCTGCCATATCATTTTTTTCGCCTTGGCTAACAGGCAAATACAAATAAATACAAAGACCAGCTAATACGGTAATAATAAAGGGAAATAAAGCTTTACCTGATTGCGTAGAATACATCTCGTTTACACTCAAAATTTACTTGAATATAGTATACAAAAGAATCGCCATAAACGGCGGTCACATATCTCAGATACTTGTACATTTATCTTAAAAACACCTTTAAACACGGCAATTTATATAACAACTCTTCAACTAACTAGCCGATATGGTCGGCCTATTAAGCTTAATTTGTATTTCGGTGTTACCTACAGCAATTTAAATTACCCGTTAAACGCGGTAAACTGAATGTAAAAGGTGTGTTCAATAAAGGGATTTTCAATGCTTAAGCCTTACATAAAAAACATTATTAGCTTTTATCGTGCTCAACCAAAAGCACCAAACTTTTTACTCGTTTACGCACTTATTTGGTTAGCCTTGCATAATCAATTTTTTGTCACATTCATTTCGGCTTCAGGCGGCGTAAATAACAAACTGAATGCTGCTATTGCTAGCATTGAACATCAATATCTACTCTCGCTTTTATTAACTGTCCTATTCTTTGCTTTACGATTGTCATATTTGTATTTTGTAGGCAAAGCGAATGAAATTGCCGACGAAGGCGAACCTATAGAAGACAAGCTTGGTCGTGATCAGGTATTTACAGAGAACAAAGACGTAATGCGTTTACTTACGCTGCTCGATGAAACCAAAGCGAAGCTCGCGATCGCGAACAAAAAAGAAACTGAATTAATGGAAGATAAATTAGCCGCAATTCAAAAGTCACGAGTATTACAATCAGAGCTTGATGAAGTAAAAGCAGACCTAGCCATAATGACCCAACAGTACTTAACACTTAAAGAAAAGTTGACCAGAAGCGCATAAATAAAGCTTTATAAAAAGCTAACCATTATAAAAATATTCTTGAGCAATTACTCTTTAAGACTGCCACGCATTATCAGCCTCCTATCTAAATTCATCGCAAAATTTGTTAGTTAAGGGTCGGCTGCCCGTATTTTCCTATATTTTTAAGTAAATCAGACAGCCGATAACGTTTAACCACGAATTGCTATACGTTCTAGCAATTTAAGTTAATCATGCACTATTTCGACACTAACTTGAGCATTTTTGTAGCTACAATAACTACGTTCAATCGTATTATTTTTAAATATACCGGTAACACTTTCCCACGCACGCGTTTTATTGATTAAGATACGTAACTCATTACCTTGCCAATGGCTTGTATAGATTTGCTCATGTTCGCTACTTAAACACAAGTTATTCATTGCTCGAAGGTACCTTTGCCCAGAAAAAATATCATCTTTTTCACTGAGCAAAGCATTTGTATTATTTGATGGAACCTTCCAATTGGCAAATAAAATAGACAACTTATTTTTGCTTAATACAAGCGAATCTTCTCGTGTTGGATAATGTGTTATTAACTTTGATGGTTTTGTTAAAGAGGGTTTCTCAACAATAAAAACACCGCCTTGACCAACAACTTTCATTTCAATATTTTCATTACTCTGCCAACTAACGGCAAGTGCTGTCGCTTCATCAACGCCAAAAGCAAAGCTAACGTCAGTTTGTTCAACTACCTTCAATAAACGACCTTGTCTACCACGTTCAGAAAAATGTGTGTCCATAATTCCCCATGGGAACAAACCTAAACCACCTTGCGTGTTATAGGTTAAGTCACCATTTAGCAAATCAACGGCACATTTATTTGCCTTTTGACAGCCAGCATTGGGCAATATGTCAGCTTTTGCTCCACGAACAAGCGCGACCTCACTTCTGCCGTTAGTGATCATTGGCGTCTGGTTTTGGTTAAATTTACCTCCCGACATAACCGCAGTGCCCGCACTAGTCCCGCCCACCAACAAGGTGTTTTTTTCCATCCGTTGTCTTATCAATGTTAACAGTTTGTTATCATAATTATCTTTGTTTTTGAATGCTTTAGCGGTTAGTGACTGATCGCCACCATTGATAAACAAACCGTCAGCTTTTTTTATTAAATTTAGAAAAAGTTCAGGCTGCTGACAGAATGTCTGTTGCGAGAGGAAACGATCAGGATAGACGAATTTCCGCTTAATAGTTTTAAGCACGCGTGCTTGATATTTCTCTATCATGGCACATGCTTGCGCAGAGTGTCCTTGTTCCTGCCATAGGGTATTCAATGCCGCGTCAATAGGTAGCCAAGTAACTTCAGCACCTGTTGCTTTAAATACTTCTACATAAAAATCAGCCGCTTCGTAAGGATCACGAGCCGATGCTGTTACCACTAATATGTGAGGAGGTTTATCTTGCGCGTTTTTTAATGCTGCTAACTGTGAAAAAGTAGTAAACACTTCACGTGAAAAAGGGTTTTTATTGTGTTTTAACCCTACTTTTTCCGTAACCCTGTAACCATTTTTATTTACCTGCATGATTTCAAGGGCATCAAGCATCAAGTAAAATTCTCTATCTGCTAGTTGGTTAACTAATGTTCGGCCCCCTTGTTGCAGCCATAATTTTCGTAATGTCGCTTTCGTTAATACCTCACTATTCAATCGCGCCATTTTTAGTAGTAATCGCTTTAAAGCGGCTCTTTGTTCAACTAAATGATCCCTAGGCCAATGACGAAATAGTAGCGCAATATTATCCTCATTCAACTGAAATAAGGATTGAGTTTTTACGTCATCAGCAAATAAGTCATCACGTTGACATTGCGTTTTAGACATGGAAGAACAGGTTTTTAGCCCACCTCCAACTAAAAAAAGCTTAGTATATTCATCAAAGCTTTTGGCATAACTTGGTAACAAGATTAAACACATTAGCGTCAATATTAACGATTTTAGCAGCATTTTTATTTTCTCCCGAAATATATATTACAATAATTTTTCATCAAGACACTATTGACAAGAAATTGTATCCAGAGTATTCCTAAAAAAGAGAACATAAAATCTGCTTGCGCCAACAAGCAACCCATTAAACCTTTATCAGGATTGTCATTGACAACCCATAGTTTGAGATAAGACACTTTTACATGTACAAGAAAGCCTTCACGCTATCAACATATTCTTATCAAAACTACTACCTTTCGGAGTGGTTTGACGAATAAACCTTGCGGCTTAATTGCTTCGAGGGCTTTGTCATGCTTAGTCCATTATCTAAAAATAATTAAAATTTAGATCATCCATGCACGTCTAATAACATAAACATGTGCACTTGGATGCCATTAAGGTAGATAACATGTCATTATTTAAACGAAATTCAATCACACTTGCTCTAGCAAGTCTTTGTTTTACAAGTTCTATATTTGCTCAACAAACTGACGAGCAAACAATCGAGAGAGTTACCGTTACAGGTAGCCAAATTAAAGGGGTTGATCTTGAGGGCATGCAACCAATGGTTGTACTTTCAAGTGAGGAAATAAAAAACTCTGGTGCTTCAACGATTGCTGAATTGATGAGCCAAGTTACTCAAACACGTGGTGGCTTAGGTTCATTTACTACATCTGAAAGTGGTGCAACATCAACGTCAACACCAGCTGGTCAGGCTGCTGCTTCATTAAGAGGCCTTGGGCCAAGTTCAACGTTAACACTGATTAATGGCCGCCGAGTTGCAGCAAGTTCTTTCGCGTCTGGTACACAAAACTTCGTTGACATAAACAGTATTCCCCTAGCGGCAATTGAAAAAATTGAAGTACTTGCGTCTGGGGCGTCTGCTATTTATGGTGCTGACGCCGTCGCAGGCGTAATTAATTACATCCTAAAAAAAGATTATCAAGGGACAGAACTAAACCTCTCATACGGTAACAGTTTTGAAGATACCGACGAAGGCAAATATAACCTCAATTTTGTCTTAGGTACCGAGGCGCTTGGCGGTCAGTTAACCGTTTTTGCTGACTACTTTGATAGAAACAGCTTTAACGCACAAGATCGTAGTTTCACAAAAAAACCAACTTTAGTCAGTAATTATTCATATCTGCCAAAAGATACGCCAAATATTTATTATTTGTCATCCTACTCAGGCACAGAGGAAATAGGAGCTCCTAACTGTAAAACAGCATTTGTAACCACTGAGTACGACGAAGAAATTTGTGCTTATTATCACAATGAAGATGATGAACTAATTAGCGAACTAGAGAGCGCATCAACCGGTTTTATATTTAGTCGTGAATTTGGTGATACGGTATGGAATACCGACTTTTTCTACAGTCGAACAAAATCCATTGCAGTGTCTTCACCTGCCCCGATTAATCGCATAGACGATACAGAAGGGCCATTCGTTCCTGTATCAACACTTGATATCTTTGATAACGAAACCAAAGATACATTGCTTTATGATATGTGGATTGAGGATTATCAAACACAGACTGGACGTTGGGTTGACGAAGGCTTTATGTTTGATGCTCGATTTTCGAATCCTCGAACTATAGCAGTAGAAACCAACGCCTTCCGTTTAGTTTCAGGCTTATCTGGAGTTTATCATGATTGGGACTGGGAAACGGCCATCACACTGTCAAAATCAGAATCTGAACAAGAAGCGATAGCTGGTATTTATAATCGATACAAGTATCATGCTGCAATTAATGGCGAACTCTGTAGTGACGGTAAAATAGCAACCTATACTGACGCTACTTTAAGCTGTACAGATGGAAGCTTACTTAATAGTTACAACCCATTTTTAGCAGGCGATAGCGCCAACGATGCTTTACTTGCCAAAACTCAAGAAATACCAACGCGAAATGGTGAAAGCACCGTTTACGCTTGGGATGCACGTATATCGGGGCAACTGTTTGAGTTTGGCGAGCAAGTTGTTAGCGCTGCATTTGGCGCTGAAGTCCGCAAAGAAGAAATTACCGATACTCCCTCAGTAAATTCGCGTGCTCAGGCTGAAAATGATTACCTTGTAGATGTGTTTGGATTTGGTTCTAGTTTATCAGCAGCGAACCGCCAACAGTTTGGTTTGTTTGCTGAACTTTATATACCTTTGACCGATCAATTAGAGTTTCAAGTTGCTGGTCGCTATGATGATTATGACGATTTTGGTGATACTTTTAACCCTAAAATAGGTTTTAGTTATCGACCAATTGATGAACTTATATTACGTGGTTCTTGGTCTACTTCATTTAGAGCGCCATCACTGACTCAGGCTGGCGTTAAGTTACGTACGACTACCGCAACCTATGATTGTGGAGCAAACCAAGCTGTTGCAAATTTATACTGTGAAGGATTTGGCGATGAACGCAGCCCTAACGTATTAGAGTTAGGCAATAGATCCTTATTAGCAGAGGAATCTGAATCTGTTAGCGTAGGTTTTGCATATAGCCCAACTATCGATACGACCTTAACCGTTGATTATTGGCAGTTTAAACACGAAGACTTAATTGATACCGATATGACAGCAACATTAAATGCTGCAATCTCAGACCATTCACTACGCCATTGTGGCATTGTACCTGATGGTGAGACGGGTATTTCATATGAAGAAGACTTATGTTTAGTGACAGACAACAATGGATTAACAGTTGAAGACCCAGGTGCTAACCTCTCGGAAATTCTTGACGCTTGGGTCATTTTTGACGTACCTCGGTATGCCGAATTACCGTTATATCGTGATCACGTAATTCAGTTACAAAACACAGGTAAGCAAACAGTTGCTGGTATTGATTTAGGTTTTGAGCACATAATAAACGTGAATATGGGGCGATTATCAATTGCGTTAGATGCGACGCATTACATGAAATTTGATCGCAATAAACCAGGCTCAGATAAAATTGAAGAACTGATCGGTACATGGCGTTATCCTGAGAATATTGCTAATCTTCGTATCAACTGGTCACAAGATAACTTTTATGCCAGCTTAACCGCACAATATACCGCCAGCTACGCTGATGATATTGAAGGGTTGCGTGGTCGAAATTTAGATGAGTTAGATGCCTTAAGTAAACTTGACAGCAACGGTCAACGAGACGTTAATGCTTGGACAACCGTTAGAGCAAACATTGGTTACGATTTCGACAATATGAACGTAAATCTCACTGTAAATAATTTATTCGATAAAGCGCCTCCTGTTGCTTATGGCTCAAGCCGAGGTTTTGATTCTATAAATCACAACGCCTTAGGTGCGAACTATAAATTATCATTTACTTACTTTTTTAACTAAGCGATGCTGAAACCGGGTTAGGTTTAATTAACTTATGCTTAACCCTTTTTATTTTTTATTGCTCGCATAAGTTTCTGCGGCAATAAAAGCAATCTAAATAAAGAGTGAAATGAATGAACAAAGCTATAAAGAATGGCTCAGCTAAATCAATGCCAGATGCCTTCATTATCCTATTTATTGTCGTTTTATTAGCCGCAATCGCTACCCACATTATTCCTGCTGGTAAGTTTAATACTGAACTTAATCCAGAAACAGGTAAGAAGATACTAGTTACTGATAGCTATCAAGTAGTAGAAAGTTACCAAGGAGTGCCGCTATTTTCGGAAAGTGGCGAGGTTGGTTTTTTTAACTTTGCCTTTGAAGGAATGGTTTCAGGCGATAAATGGGGATCTGCCATAGGTGTAATGATGTTTATCATTTTAACTGGTGGCGCTTTTGGCATAGTAATGCAAACAGGCGCTGTTGATAACGGCATACTTGCTTTGATTAATAAAACACAACGCTTAGAACGACTATTTATTCCAATACTTTTTACATTATTTTCACTTGGTGGCGCAATCTTTGGTATGGGAGAAGAAGCTATCGCTTTTTGCATTGTATTGCTACCGTTGATGTTAGCCATAGGATACGATTCAATTACTACTGTTCTGGTGACCTATGTAGCAACACAAATTGGCTTTGCTGCGTCTTGGATGAACCCTTTTAGCGTTGCGATAGCACAAGGAATTGCAGAGGTACCGTTGTTATCGGGTATGGAATTTCGAATTATCATGTGGTTTGTGCTCACGATTATCGGCGTTATATTTACCATGAAGTACGCGGCAAAGATAAAGGCGAACCCTGAGCTTTCACCTAATTACAATGTTGATATAAAAATACAAAAAAATACAAAAAGCCAAGTTGCTCAAACATTCAGTAAGGCGGACTCGGTCATCTTATTGAGCTTTTTTATAGCAATAGCATGGGTCATTTGGGGAGTTATTGCCAAAGGCTATTATATTCCTGAAATTGCTAGTCAATTTTTTACCATGGGTATTATCATCGGTTTTATTGCCATTTTAAGTAAGCGGCTTAACGTAAACCAAGTAGCAAATGCATTCAAAAAAGGGGCGCAAGAGCTATTACCTGCTGCAATGATAGTAGGTATGGCGAAAGGGATCGTCATCATATTAGGTGGTGATCAAGCTGATGAAGCTTCGGTACTAAATACTATTTTATATACTGCATCAAATGTCATCGGTGAATTACCGACCGTACTTTCTGCGCTGTTAATGTTTATATTTCAGTCGATCTTTAACTTTTTTATCGCATCAGGATCAGGTCAAGCGGCGTTAACTATGCCATTAATGGCTCCTCTTAGTGATTTAGTTGGAGTTAGCAGACAAATAGCAGTACTTGCATTCCAACTAGGTGATGGCCTTACAAACCTTATTATTCCAACATCAGCGTCGTTAATTGGTTGTTTAGGTGTTGCTCGCATAGATTGGGGTGTTTGGGCAAAATTTATCGCTAAGTTTATGTTAGTGATAATGTCTGCCGCTAGCTTATTTATTATTACAGCAGTAATGATTAACTTTGCTTAATCAAACTGTATAAAGGACGTTTTATGAAATTATTTAGACAGGCTGACGTTTATGCACCTGAACCACTCGGCATCAACGATGTATTAGTAGCGGGTGGTAAAATTATCAAAATTGCCAAAGATTTATCTCCATTTTTGGATTTAGATATCGAAGTTATTGACGTTAACCAGTCGCTGTTAGTACCAGGTTTTGTAGACTCGCTTGTACATATAACAGGAGGTGGTGGTGAAGGTGGTTTTGCAACAAGAACCCCCGAAATGAAGATAGAAGAAGCTATTGCTGGTGGTGTTACAACAATCATTGGCGTGCTTGGCACAGACTCAATTACTCGCAGTCTCGAAAACCTATTAGCTAAAACTTACGCCCTAGAAGAGCAAGGAATAAGTGTTTTTTGTTATACCGGTTCTTACCATATCCCTGCAGTTACGATCACTGAGTCTGTCACTAAAGATATTATGCTCATCAATAAATTTATTGGTATTGGGGAAGTAGCTATTGCCGATCACAGAAGTTCTCAAATTACTGTACAAGAATTGGCTCGTTTAACATCAGAAGCACGCGTTGCTGGAATGCTAGCGAATAAGGCTGGTATTGTTAGTATTCACGTAGGTGATGAACCCAGCGGTTTGTCAATACTGCACCAAGTAACAGAACAAACGGATATTCCCATAACACAGTTTTACCCTACTCATATTAATCGTACCAGCAACTTATTATCTCAAGGTATTAAGTTTGCACAAGCAGGTGGTTTTTTAGACTTTACCACCAGTACTAATGAACAAATATTAGCGTCTGGTGAGGTTAAAGCAGCACAAGCTCTAGCTATGTGTTTAGATAAAGGTATTAATGTGTCTCAATTAACGATGAGCTCTGATGGTAATGCGAGCCTGCCTGTATTTGATGAACAAGGAGCATTGATTGATCTTCAAGTAGGCGAAGTAAAGAGTCTTCACCTATCGTTTGTCGAAGCGGTTACTGAATTTGATGTACCGATAGACACAGCTTTGACTACCATCACAAAATCACCAGCTAACATATTAAAACTGCAAAACAAAGGAAGAATACAACAAGGGTATGACGCTGATATAAACCTACTCAATAAGTCAACGTTAGCGGTTAGCTCTGTGTATGCAAAAGGCATTAAAATGACTTAATTAATCGGTAGTATTAAAACACTAACGCCAACATCATGCTTATAAAAAGCTTAAGTAATTATAAGAGACTTACTTAAGCTTTAACTTAACTTTTATGAGCCCTTCCAAAATTTAACTCAAAGTTAGAAGCGTAGATAACAGCTTTGACTCATCTAGATGACATTTATCATTATTTCAGTTAAGCAGAATTTAAATAGTAAAAACAGTTCACTAATAAATCTGCAATGTGGAACTGATTTTGCTCAACATAATGTATGTTATTTACCGTATTTGGCTTATTTCATAGTTACAATATAAACGGCCAGCATGTCCTGTTTTACTATTAGTCGACAATGGTAAAAACTGAAAACCTTTCAATTCGCCCTCATTAATGCAACGTGTAAACACTTTGCGCTCAAAAATTAAAGTCGATTCTATTTGTGGACTATCTAAGAATAGAAATTTTACTTCTTTAAGTTGCTAAGTGCCTTTGAATACCTGCTCATTATACAATTAATTTGACGCATCCCACACATCTTCTTCAATATGAAAGTGACCATTTTTTAGTAACACTAAGGTGCTAGAGTTTAGACAATTTCGCACTGAATATTCACTTATCAATGGGATTTTGTAGGCATTTTTTACGTGTAAAATATCAGAACTTTTTACATCATTTGATATAAGGTACAGACCCATATTTTTTGCAGTAAAACTTTGCTTACTTGCAAGGCTTAGCCCGGTATTCGCTATAGAAAAGCCGAGTTTATTAACGAGTAACATAACATGTTCAGCGTTTTGCTTACTGCCGTTGCTCGGTGCATAAATTAAAGTATTATCACCAATAGTTTTTGGAAACGGTAATCTATTTACATCAACGACCATGTCAGTATTAGTTAACGACTATTACAGTACGTTAATTTCGGATCGTTGAAGATGTTTTCCATATAAATGTACCGTCGTCGGAGCACTACAGCCAACGATAAGTTCCAAAAAGCTATATTTTATAAAAACAAGTAACTTCTTCATATTATTAATAATTATTTCGTGCTATCCGTGGCATTTTATACAACTATGCCTAACTCACGTATAATTTTTTTCAAAATATAACTACACTATAAAAAGCGATGTTTAATAGTATCATTCATTAGACAAAGCGCATTTAAAACAATAATCAATAAAAATAAGAAGGTAAATATGACGCAAGAAACAAAAGTACCAAAATGGTTTTATATCGTAGGTATCATCGCGCTTATTTGGAATATGCTAGGGCTGATGGCTTTTGTAGGCCATATTATGATGACACCAGAAATGATAGCTAAACTTCCAGAGGCTGAACAAGCTCTTTATCAGAATAATCAGCCATGGGCGACAATCGCCTTTGCCACAGCCGTTATCACTGGCACTCTTGGCTGTATTTTAATATTACTAAAAAAAGCGTTGGCAAAAAGTCTATTTATTCTGTCATTTGTCGCCGTTATTGTTCAAAACTTTCACGCTTTTTATATTATCGACTCACTGGCTGTTTACGGCAGTACGAGTGTGATCATGCCCTCTTTAGTTGCTATTGTAGGCCTATTACTCATTTGGCTATCAACAAAGGCAACTCGTCGAGGATGGTTAAAGTAATTTTAGTGTCAGGTTAATGATCATTAAGCCATGCTAAAACTGCAGGAAAATGATCATTAACGGCTTGTGCATCCGTTAATATGTTAATGTGATCATAATCTTTCAAATTTCCGGCACGTTTAGAGAGCAAGCTTACTTTAGCGTCAGGTTTAGTCTCTTCAACAAAAGCTTTTACGTCGTCAATATGGCCAAGTAAATCATCTTTTAAACCGGTTAAATGCCAGGTTGAAGGCCATACGGTTTGTTTCGCGGCTTGTCCATAGTCAAACTTATCTTCGGGATCATGCCATGGGTTAGGCTTAACCCAGTAGGTGCATTGATGTAAAAACCGACGTGTTTCATTATCTGCACCAAATTTTAGCTTAACGGCATCAATGTAACCTTTACGTTTTGCTAAAAACGGCGCTATTCGATTGAACAATAGATCAACTTTCCAAAACTTATTAAATGTTTTTCGAAATAGACTGCGTTTTGTGCCAAAACAAACAAGTTTACCAATATGCTTTTGCATTAAAGGAAAACGCGCAAAGCTACTACAAAAGATAACACCTCCCCAAGAGTGACAAATAACGTGCATCGGTTGGCCTGTTTTCTCAGCAACAAATTTAACAAGGTTTGGAACGTCATCAATAATCATTTCATGTTGGCCGTGCGCCGTTGTTTCTTGTAACGTTGGTGTGCTTTGACCTTTACCTCTAAAATCAGGTACATAAACATCAAACCCTTGCTGAGCAAGATAACATGCTAGGCCTTTACCAGACTCGGTATAGAATATTTTGCCATTCTCTATTGTGCCATGAAGCATCAAAATGGGCGTTCCACCCTGTTTTTTGAATATATGGCGTACGTGAAGTTTGTGATTTTCACTGGTAACAAATAAAGATTCTTGCTTCATTATATATTCGCTTATTTATATGATGTTTAACGAACCGACAACATCGTATTTAACACATAAGCTACCTTACACAACAAGAGGTCAGACCTCAATACAAGTGTACTTATTTAGTAGACACTTACTTACGAATTCGTGGTTTAAATGTCATCCACGTACCAACACCTGCAAGTATCACGACAAGTATCAAGCCAATAACACCTAAATACTGGTCTATTGTTTTGTGCCCTGTCCAGCGTAAATAATGAATGTTATACATGGTATTGATAAAGTGCGTATCTTGCCCTTGCTGACGTAAACTCAATTGCTGCCAGTTTAAGGTAATGTTGACATCTGTCGTGGTAACCGCTTGATTACCATCAATTGATAAAACATCACCGTATCGTGCTTTATTCGCCGTAATAGCATCTTGAATTAATGCGTTAACTTGTTGTTCATTCGGACTATCTATTACCGCCCAGTTTGGCATTAAATAATTCAACCACTTTTTTTTGGTTTTCAACATCACATGATGACCTAAAATGGTCTTAATTTGTCTCACTTCGCGCCAATCACCTTCAGGCAGGCTAATAGTTTGCTTAATTGGATAAGCCTTAATATACAATGGCTGATACGCCGTCTGATAACCTGGTTTGAAAAAAAAGTAAACGCCTGTAATTGCCCACGCTATAAATGGCAATAACATAATTAACCCTAGCACTTGATGAAATTTACGCACACATAACTCCCTTTAAAATAAGGAAATTATTTTAACCTTTTGACACTACGATAAGAAAGGAAAATATAGACTAATTGCTAGTTTATACAATGCGTTATGTAACGGATAAAAAAACCTGCATAAAGCAGGTTTTTTCAATGATTTTACATTAGCTCATATGAACAAGCATATTGGTAGGATCTTCTAAGAAAGACTTCCACAGATTGCTAAAGCGAGCAATTGTGCCTCCATCAATTACACGATGATCACCAGACCAACTGACTTGCATAATTGAACGTGCTTCTACCTCGCCTTGTTCATTAAAACGAGGTAAAGTTTGTAGCTTACCCAATGCAACAATTGCTGATTCAGGCTTATTTATAATAGGTGTTGCTACCGTACCACCAATAGCACCAATATTTGAAATCGAAATTGTACCACCTTTTAAATCTTCAGCCGCTACGCGACCAGAACGCGCATCATTGGTTAGTCGAGTAATATCTTTAGCAAGATCAAGAATAGATTTAATTTGCACTTGCTTAATATTAGGGACTAATAAGCCAACTTTTGAATCTACAGCCATGCCAATATTATGATCATCAAAATACGTTAACTCTGTGCAATCTTCGTTTGGCTGTGAGTTTATAACGGGAAACTCTTTCAATGCTAAAGACATTGCTTTCATGAAAAAAGGCATCATAGTAAGCTTAATATCTTGTTTCGCATATACTTCTTTAAGCTCTTTACGCAGCTTTATCAATTTAGTCATATCTATTTCTTCACAATACGTAAAGTGAGGTATTGTTGAAACAGATGCAACCATTGCCTTAGCCATTGCGGCTTTAACACCACGTATAGGTTCAACGCGAGTACCACCTGCGCTTTGTGTTGCCGTCACTGTTGTACTCGTTGTAGTTGATCTAGCCCCATCTTTATAAGCTATTACATCATCTTTATATACACGGCCTTTTTTACCACTACCTGGTATTTCATGGATGTTAACGCCTAATTCTCGTGCCACACGGCGAACTGCTGGGCTCGCAACCGCTTTTTTATTGCTAACCTTGTTGGTATTCGGTTCAACATTTGGCGTTTGATTAGTCGATGGTACCGAAGCTACTGCTACTTTCTCAGCTACTGGCGCAGGCGTATTTACTGAGTCAGTTGATATACGTTCTAGGGAAAACAAAGGGGCATGTACTTTAGCAATTTCGCCTTTGGCATAATATAGCTTAACAACAGTGCCAGAGTGCATCGCGGGAATTTGTACAAGCGCTTTGTCTGTCATAACATCTGCAACAGGCTGATCTTCTTCAATTTGATCGCCTTCTGCAACTAACCACTCTACAACTTCACATTCAACAATACCTTCACCTATATCAGGTAAAATGAAGTCTTCTACAATTTTTCCACCCGTATCTACACTAGTCGTTTGTATCGCAGTTTCATTTTGCACTGTTTCAGTAGCTGGCTCTTCGGATACATCACCTTCAGGTGTCATTGCAAATAATGGTGAATGAACTTTTGCGATATCACCCTTGGCATAATATAGCTTATCAACAATGCCTGAATGCATCGCTGGTATTTGCACGAGAGCTTTATCAGTCATGACATCAGCAACGGGTTGATCTTCTACTATTTGATCACCCTCTTTTACTAGCCATTCAACCAGTTCACATTCAACGATACCTTCTCCGATGTCCGGTAAAATAAAATCAATGCTCATGTTTTCAGTCCTAGTAATTTATGCTTCGCTTAATCGCTTCATACACTTTTAAGTGATCAGCGGCATGTTCTTTTTCTAAAGAAAGTGGGTATGGTGTATCAATACCACAAACCCTTTCGATAGGAGATTCCAAATGTAAGAAACACTCTTGCTGTATAGTTGCAGCAATTTCACTCGCAAAGCCAGCGGTTAACGGTGCTTCTTGTGAGATTAATAAACGTCCAGTTTTTAATACCGAATTAGCAATGGTTTCTACATCCCATGGTAAAATAGTACGTAAATCAATGATTTCACATGAAATACCATCTTTCTTCGCCATTTCTGCCGCTTTTTCTATAATTTCCATTTGTGCGCCCCAAGCAAGTAAAGAAATATCACTGCCTTGCTGAGTAACTTCCGCCTTACCAATCGGTAATTGATAATCTTCTTCTGGCACCTCACCAACAGAAGCGCGATATAGACGTTTAGGTTCAAAGAAAATAACAGGGTTATCATCTCTAATTGACGCGAGTAAAAGCCCTTTTGCCTGATAAGGATTACGCGGCACAACAATTTTTAAGCCTGGTGTATGGGCAAAATATGCTTCTGGGGATTGACTGTGATACAAACCGCCCGCAATACCGCCACCGTATGGAGTACGAATCGTTAAATTACCAACATTAAATTCATTACCACTACGATACCTAAATTTTGCCGATTCATTTACGATTTGATCGAAAGCGGGAAAAATATAATCAGCAAATTGTATTTCAGCAATCGGTGTACTGCCTTGCGCCGCAAGGCCATTAGCAAAACCAATGATACCTTGTTCTACAAGCGGTGTGTTAAAGCAACGAGCTTTACCATATTTTTCTTGTAAACCACTAGTTGCTCTAAATACACCACCAAAGTGGCCAACATCTTCGCCAAAGCAAAGTGCGCTATCATTCTCTGCCATGGCAATATCTAGGGCGTTATTAATTGCCTGCAATAAATTCATTTGTGCCATTATTTAATTCTCCCAGCAGTAAACGGATACGCTTCTGGATATTTCTTGATATGTGTTTTAAGAGACTCAAGTTGCTTTTGTAAGTGCTCTGGAACTTGGTCATAAACGTCAGTAACTAAGTCTTCAACAGGTGGCTTATCAATTTTTTCAGCCACTTTCACTGCTGCTAGTATATCTTCACGTAACTGCTCAAATAATGCGGTTTCTTGTTCTTCATTCCACCAATTTTTAGCTAACATCCACGACTTCATACGTGAGATTGGATCATGAGCATGCCACTTTTCTTCTTCTTCTTTGGTTCGATAACCAGAAGGATCATCAGATGTAGAGTGGGCCCCTAGGCGATAAGACATGGCTTCAATAATAACAGGTTTGTTTTCTTCTAAAGCGTACATTCTAGCAAGTTGAACTGCTTTTAAAACGGCTAATATATCATTGCCATCTATACGAATCGTTTTAATGCCATATCCAACACCACGCGACGCAATACCATTACCAACGTATTGTTCATCTGACGGTGTAGAAATGGCGTAACCATTATTGCGACAGAAAAAGATAACCGGCGCATTGTGAACTGCGGCCATATTTAAACCAGCATGAAAGTCGCCCTCAGAAGCAGCTCCTTCACCAAAATAACAAAGTGTTACTGCATCTTTTCCTTGAAGTTTTTGACCATAGGCATAACCAGCTGCTTGTGGAATTTGCGTGCCTAAAGGAGAAGAAATAGTCATGTAGTTCAACGCATTAGACCCGTAATGGATCGGCATCTGACGACCTTTACCTAGATCTTTTTCATTAGAAAACATCTGGTTCATAAAGTCTTCTAAACTGAAACCACGATAAATTAACGCACCTTGTTCACGGTATTGCGCCATTATCATATCTTGCGCTTCCAAGCCTGCAGCTCCGCCGACACTTGCGGCTTCTTCGCCTAATGCTGCCATATAAAAACTAATACGACCTTGGCGTTGAGCACCAATCATGCGCTCATCTAGTGCGCGATGAAAAGCAAGTGCTTTATAAATTTTTACCGCGTGTTCTTCATTAATATCAGGAAGTTCAGCGCCGTCATATACAGTGCCATCTTGTTGTAATATTTTGAGGATGGGGATTTCAACTGAATGACCATCAATAAAAGCCGCGTTATGTACAACAGGACCTTCTTTGTAAATGTCAGTATTCATAGCCTTCTCTTATGTTTTGCCCTTGTTTAAGGGAATATCAAAAACCTATATGCAATCAAGTATAGTGCGAGATCACACAAATGAGACTTTCGTTTGGGTACGTTATCATTAATGTTTTTTAACCTGCGCAAACTTTACCTTTACGTTAACTGTAATGCAAGTTTCCTAAAACAGGCGTTTTAAAACTTATTTGTAAGTGAACATTATTGTTTACAGCTCAAAAAATATCCAGCAAACACTCTTTTAATAACAATACGTTAGCAGAGTTACCGTAATCAAAATTTCTCGATTAATTTTCGTTTAATGTTGCAGGAATAACCGTGAGTATTGCCCGCTGCCCAATAGCAACATTAGCATTTGGAAAAATAATCGCCTCACCTTTATGTTGCGTTTTAATTTCTCTATCGCCATCAACGGCAATAACATGACCTTTAGGAAAGTCAGTAAAATTAACCGTATCGTCAGAAAAGGTAAGTTGAAAATCTTGATGTTCGCGATTAATTACCTGTGCAACGGTAAAAATATGAAAATCATCTTCATTGTAGGGCTTAAGCGCTAGGTCTTCTCCAGATACTAATTTAGTCAGCGTATCTGCAACTTGACTAAATTGTGTCATGTCATTTTCACCAAAAGGCTTTACCTTGCCTAATTCAATTGTAAACGCGTCAGCGCCAAACTGTTTTGAAGAAAAGTAACTAAAGGTTGTTGTTGGTGAATTCGACAATAAGATCGTGTTTACACCGCAAGCCAATAAAAATTGTAATTGCTCTGGTTTTCGAGGAGAACCATGTAAAAAAGGATAGACAGCAAACTTGTCGTACTTTGCACCACGTATAGCCGTATGAAGATCATAGTGCATGCGTTCTCGGTTAGCACTAAGTTTATCGCCTTGCTGATAGAAGCTTCTAATCGTATTTTCTAATAATAGTGCTCGCTTGCGTTCTTTATTTATTAACCCTGGACCATTGCCTTGATCAATAGAATGTCCGCCGGAAAATAGTCTATTCATATTTTCCTCGACAAAGCGCTCAGCAATATTCATCGACGCAATATTACCAAAAATAAACAGTACACGTTGTTTAACAACTAACTGACCAAGTATAATTTTTTGAATTATATCGCGACAAATTTCGATCGGTGCTGTTTCATTGCCGTGCACACCACTAGACAATACGATGTCTTGCGTAGTATCGATATGTTTTGGTGTTATTGAAATAATACCTGTTTCTAAAACAGACACTGTACACTGTGTGGATGTGGATTGATGCGTAACATCAAAGGAGAATGTTTCTGGCAATGACCAAGGATGCTCGCGAGATAATGCTAAAAAATCACCCGAAGATTGTAACTGCTGTTGTAATCTACCCAAACCAATTTCTTTATAAAATAAATGATAAGCACTATTGTAAAATATTTATCACATTTTTTAACTATAAAATTTGCTCAGCAGACCATTCAGCGATTTATCGATAGAAAACTTTACAGCAGGTTTTCATTATTTAGCTCGATTAACCTTGCTCATTTTGTCTGTTAAAGAATAAAACAGCGTTTACGTATGTCCGTGAATAGCATTTTTACCTCGATGCTTTGCCACTAACAGAGCGTCTTCTGCATCATGTAAAATATCTTCAGCAATATGATTTTTTTCGTAAATAGCATAACCAATGCTGCAGGTTACATCTACCGTAGAGGTCATGGTTTTATCGTCTATGGCTTGCTGTAATCTTTCTGCGACTTGATACGGTGTTGTTTCAGGCAATAGTGGCGCAATAACAATAAAGTTATCATCTAACCAGCGGCACAACACAGCTTTTTGTGGTAAGGCCGTGTATAGCTTTCTCGTTACTTGTTTTAGCACTTCATCGCCTACAATTTGACCATATAAATCATTAACCTTTTTAAAGTCATCTAAATCAATTTGATAAACGGCAAATGCTTGATTATGTTTATTCGCTAACTCACACCATGAAATCAAGCTAAGTTGGCCTGAACGCCTGTTTGGCAATCCAGTTAGTGGATCAATCAATGAAATTTGTTCAAGGGTATGCGCCATAATGCCAAGTTCTTTAATTCGACGATAACTAAAGACCAACCAACTTATGACCAATGTGAAAGTTACAGGTATAAATTCATCAATTTCATATTTTTCATTCTGTTGCACAAATAAATACAACCATTCGAAAAAATCGACTTGCATAAAAAGTATCAAAAATGCGAAATTTACAACCGCAATAATAATGAGGTCTTTAATCACGGTTGGCCGATGAAAATACTGACGATGAGGCATACTATCTCTTTGAAAAATATTATTATTTTTAAATTATTTAACGTCTAAATATCATCCTTGATAATTCAAACCGGCTAATTGTACTTTATTTGAACAATTTATGCTTTATTTTTTGTAAATAATTTATTAACAATATGTTGAGCTTCATGAATAATTAAGTCGAGATGTGCTTCACTAATGAAACTTTCTGCATATATTTTATAGATATCTTCTGTGCCTGAAGGTCTAGCGGCAAACCAACCGTTTTCAGCAGTAATTTTTATGCCACCGATAGCGGCGCCGTTTGCCGGTGCGTGAGTCATTTTTTCTTTAATGGGTTCATCAGCAAGCGTTTTTTCTTCAATTTCATTGATATCAATAGCTGAAAAGACCTGCTTTTGTTCGTAACTGGCAACTGCCTCGTTGCGTTTATAACAAGGCTCACCTAACGATTGCGCAAGTTCATTATAATACTGTTGAGGATCTTTACCCGTTACCGCTAAAATTTCTGCTGCCAATAGCGCCATAACAAACCCATCTTTGTCTGTCGTCCAACAGCTGCCATCTAGTGCTAAGAATGTGGCGCCAGCGCTTTCTTCACCGCCAAAGGCATACTCACCAGAATGTAACCCCTCAACAAACCATTTAAAGCCAACAGGCACTTCTGCTAACGGCTTATTAAGTGACGCAGCCACGCGATCGATCATTGAACTAGAAACAAGTGTTTTTCCTATTTTACAGTCTTCTGGCCAACTTCGATGAGTCATTAAATAATGAATGGCGACTGCCAAAAAATGATTGGGATTCATTAGGCCGCCTGTTTTGGTCACAATACCGTGACGATCAAAATCAGCATCATTCCCAACGGCAATATCAAAGCTATCTTTAAGCTCTATCAAGCTTGCCATTGCGTATGGAGAAGAACAATCCATACGAATTTTGCCATCCTTATCGAGTGTCATAAATGAGAAACTTGGATCTACGTTTTCATTCACAACACTTAACGCCAAATGATAATGCTCGGCTATCGCTGGCCAGTAGTGAATACCTGAGCCCCCCATAGGATCTGCACCTATAGTTACACCCGCTTCACTAATTGCTTTTAGATTAATGACTTTGCTTAATTCCGCGACATAAAAACCGATAAAATCTTGTTTTCGTAGTAGAGGTGAAGTCAACGCATGTTGATAACTAGATTGTTTAGCGTCAAGTAAACCTCTTTGAATAATATCATTCGCACGCCTTTCGATTAGTGCTGTAATTTCACCTTCGGCTGGCCCACCATGAGGAGGGTTATATTTTATGCCGCCGTCAGCCGGTGGGTTATGTGAAGGTGTAATGATAATGCCATCGGCATTAGCAGCATTGCTATTATTATAATCAACGATTAATCGAGAGATAACAGGGGTTGGCGTAAAACCAAGATCTTCCTGAACAATAACGGGGACGTTATTAGCAATTAGCACACTTAAAGCCGTTGCAAATGCAGGTTCAGATAAAGCGTGCGTATCTTTACCTAAAAACAAAGGCCCATCGATCCCCTCTTGATGGCGGTATTCAGCAATCGCTTGGCATATAGCGATGATGTGGTGTTCATTAAAACTAAGGTTACTAGCGTTCCCACGATGTCCGGAGGTGCCGAATTTAACACGTTGCGCAATCTCTTTTACATCCGGTTGAAAAAGATAATAGTGACTCACAACCAGTGGAATATTTTCTAAATCACTTGGCGATGCTTTCTGTCCCGCGTGTTTATGAACCGACATTAAAACCCCTTAATAACTAAAGTAAATCTCGAATTTTCTCTATTTGATTCTCTTCGTAACCTAATGCTTTTGCGACTTCTGTAATCATCATTTTCTTACGCGTCGTGTTTGAATTAGTAATCACCCAAAATCGACTATCTGGTATTTGACGCGGTTTAGTACTGCTACCAGATTCACTTAACGCTTTTTCGCTATCAGCAAAATACAAGCGATCGCGACCTCTTATATTTAGCACAATTGAAAACGCCTCACCATGCATACGATGCAATGCTGATAATAACAACAAAAATCGACCAACTACACCCCGTTGCATAGCTAGCTCTTCCTTATTTATAACATCGAATACGTTTTTGTTTTTATTTATTTTAACCTGTGAAGGTGCAGGCTCTTTTTTATCAACCGTAAAGGTTTTTGTTACTTTATCTTCGCTTATCTTTATATCTTGCGATTGGTTACCTGGCAAGGATAACAAGCGGCGCAAAATGGAAGATGCACTTTCGCCGATATACTGTGTGTTTGACGCCAAATATTGATACAACTCTTCATCTATTTCGATATGTTTCATCTAATAACCTTACCACTATAATTGCGAGCAAGATTATACTGAGCTTCACAACAAGTCTCTAGAGGGAATTTAGCTTATTGATGAAATTCAGTATAATAACGCCATTATTCACAAAATTTATATTCCATGACCATACTTCATTATCAACAACAAGGCAGTGGTAGCGACCTTATACTCATACATGGACTACTAGGCAGTCTTGAAAACTTAAACATGGTTGCCAAACCTCTTAGCCTTCAATATAAAGTAACGAATGTCGACGTTAGAAATCATGGCGCCTCTCCCCACATTGATGATATGAATTATGAATCTTTAGCTAAAGATATTATTGATACAATGGATGCACTCGACATAACGCAGGCAAGTATTCTCGGTCACTCCATGGGAGGAAAAATAGCAATGCAAGTTGCATTGCAATACCCTCATCGTATCAACAAGCTAATAATTGCAGACATTGCTCCTGTTGCCTATCCGCCACATCATGAAAAAATATTCGCAGGGTTAAATGCTATCGAACTTGATAACATAGCTAATAGAAAAGAAGCAGACGCAACGCTATCAGCTTACGTACCAGAACCTGGAATAAGACAGTTTCTTCTTCGAAACCTGACGAAACAAAGAGACCATTTTATATTCAAATGTAACCTTGCCTTTCTAACACACCGTTATGCTCAGATAATGGCAGCGTATCAAGGGAACGAACAGTTTTCAGGTCAAACATTGTTTATTAAAGGTGGTGAATCTCAGTACATTACGAGTGATCACCGCGAAACAATAAATAGGTTATTTCCTAATGCAAAGGCCAAAATTATTCAAGGTGCAGGCCATTGGTTACATGCGGAGAAAACAACCGCATTCAACAAAATAGTAGGCGATTTTTTAGAAAAAAACGATTAACGACATTTATTTTTACTTTTTATTGCATATGCAATATTATTCATGTTAAAAATAATACGTAAAGTGCTCTCAATGTGCTATAGTCGCGCCTGAATTTTTTAAGGTGAATTATGCTTGCTGAACACTTTGCTTTAATTGAAACAATAGGGTTAAACCTATTTTTTGTTTTTATATTTATTTTCATAGGGTTATCTATTCATGACGTTATGAAAAAGAATAATGTACCTAAAATGGGACAATACGTTGTGTATTTCGTGTTGTTTTTAGGCTGTGCTGGCTTCATTGCTAAAGGCGTGATCCAATTCATTTGGGAAAGTCAGGGCCTAGGTTAATCATGGCAAAACACGAAGCAGATTTGACGACAATCGACTTATTTGGTGACGATAAGCGACCTGGACGCCCAAAAACCAATCCGCATTCGCGGAGTGTTCAGATTCGTATTAATAAACGAAATCAAGTTAAGCGAGACCGTAATAACGGCCTAAAACGCGTTGAGTTTAAAATTCATCAAAATCTGATAGAAAAATTAGATCAATTAGCAAAGAATGCTGACTGTAACAGAAGTGAGCTTATCGAATCACTTATCGTAAAAGCGTTAGCAAACGAAGAAAATTAAAGTTAAAAGGTTATTATTCATGGCAATTGTAGGTTTATTTTTTGGTAGTGACACAGGTAACACTGAAGCTGTAGGCAAAATGATCCAAAAGAAATTGGGCAAAAAGATGGTTGAGGTAAAAGATATTGCCAAAAGTACCAAAGAAGATATTGCTGCTTTTGATCTGATTATTTTAGGTATTCCCACTTGGTATTACGGTGAAAACCAATGTGATTGGGATGATTTCTTACCTGAACTTGAAGAAATTGATTTTACCGACAAGCTTGTTGCTATTTATGGCTTAGGCGATCAAGAAGATTACGCAGAATACTTCTGTGATGCGATGGAACCATTAAGAGATATTTGCGAATCTAAAGGTGCAATAATCGTTGCTAATTGGCCGAATGAAGGATATGAATTTGAAGCTTCAAAAGCCCTTATCGACGAAAACACATTTATCGGTTTATGTGTTGATGAAGATCGTCAACCTGAACTAACAGAAGAGCGTGTCGATAAATGGGTAAATCTAGTATACGAAGAAATGTGTTTAGCTGAACTTGCTGACTAACACAGATCTAAATCAATTATAAAGCCTGCTTTTCAGCAGGTTTTTTTATACCTAAAAACTATATACCCTTAAATATTTTAGGGTTTTATCAACAAAAACAAATAAATAAGCAATACAGTATTAGTAAATTAACGTAAATAGCGCTTTAATATCACTGCGATTAACACTATAATTTTACCCTTTAGGACCAATTGAGACGTTACTTCATGCCAGATCAAAACGAAGAACTAAAAAGAGCCGGATTAAAGATTACGTTACCCCGCGTTAAGATCTTAGCCATTTTGCAAGATCCAAATAATCAACATATTAGCGCAGAAGACGTATACAAAATTTTGCTTGATCAAAATGAAGAAATTGGTCTCGCGACTGTTTATCGTGTACTAAACCAATTTGACGATGCGGGTATCGTAACTCGCCACCATTTTGAAGGTGGTAAATCAGTATTCGAACTAAGTCATAAAAAGCATCATGACCATTTAGTCTGCTTAAAATGTGGCAAAGTTGTAGAATTTGAAGATGACGTGATTGAACAACGTCAGGAAGATATCGCAAACGCGCATAACATTCGCCTAACAAACCATAGCCTGTATTTATATGGTGAGTGCGAAGATAAAGATGCGTGTGAAAAATATAGAAAAACCCACCAATAATTATAATCAGAAAGCGGCAGTAAAAGGCCGCTTTTTCGCTTTTACCCCGCATCAAAAGTATTACTCCCCTCTTCCCCTTATAACTTCGCTCTTTTAAGATATTTGTGCTATAAGTAAAATGAGTTCAATAAGTTAGCAAAAATAAAATGCGATAAAGCGACACTTTCTGTACCGTTCAACATAAAGGGAGTCTCAGTGAGCAAAGAAGCTGGCAATAATGAACACTATGTCAATCATTTATCTGACGTAAATGAGACTAATGATGTAGTTGCCACTGAAGATATTTATAATTCAACTGGGGCGTTGCTTTTACCTAAAGGCACAGCTATTGAATACCGAGTACACGACTTTTTAGTGGGACACAAAATGCAGCAGCAGCTTGACGCATTGATTTCCGTGGAGGGTTGTTTAACTGATAAAAGTTTAGAAAACGAGTTTGTTGATTATATTCAAAAATATCCAGATCTCGCGAAAATCCATGAAAGTAGTAAATTTGCGAGCACCTTAAATCAGCTGTGTATCGAAAAACAAATACCTCGAATTCTATTACAAAAACTCACTATCTTAAAAATTCAATTACCGGGTATTTTTGATCAAACTTTGTTTAGTACCTGGTTAGCCTGTTTATTGGCTAAGCAAATGAAGTTAACCCCGCAACAAGTAACGAATACTTTTTATGCCGGCCTGATACATGATTTAGGACTTTTACATGTAGAGCCGACATTAGTGAATAAAAAAAGTCATTATACCAGCGAAGAATGGC
Source organism: Thalassotalea sediminis (assembly GCF_030295915.1). Taxonomy (NCBI): domain Bacteria; kingdom Pseudomonadati; phylum Pseudomonadota; class Gammaproteobacteria; order Alteromonadales; family Colwelliaceae; genus Thalassotalea; species Thalassotalea sediminis. The sequence continues at coordinate 2,463,909 of NZ_AP027361.1, forward strand.
ACTCTATTAAACAACACATGTTAATCAGCACCGCAATTGCAAAACTAATTCATCCTTTTGATGATGAAGTATATAGAGCGATTAAAGAACATCACGAGCGCTGTGATGGTACTGGCTACCCCAATGAATTACATGACGATAAACTGTGTAATGTTGGTCAGTTAATTGGCTTAGCAGATATGATTTGTCATATTCGCACAAGACAATACAACTTAACGGGTAAATCAATGGCAAATATATTGCCTTATCTTCAGATTAACTTAAATTCATTTAAGTTTGAATCTTATCAAGCGATGTACGCTATTTTACAGCGCGCAGAGTTAGACATTGGAGAATTGCTTGATCGGCAAACGTTTTTATCTGTCCCCAAAAGAATTATTTTACAACGGGTTAGAATGATGCAGTTACATTTTGCATTTTCTGATTTTGTGAAAATGTTACCGCCAGATACACATGGTAAACATCGCAATGCATTACTTGATTCATATAAAAAAATTAGCAATATCATTACCCGAGGCGGCTTCACTAGCCCCGAAACCCTTGACTGGTTAGAAAATATAAAAGATGCAGACTACAACGAAGTTCACCAAGAGTTACAGGAACTCGATGATATGCAATATGAATTGCTTTGGTTATTTAAAAAAGCGTTTCGTATTATTCCTAGCTGTATCAATGAAGAAGTACCAGACAAACATGACATTACTTCGCAATTGAAAGAGAAAATGACAATCTTAGATCAAAACCTGCTACAAGCATGGACAGACTACCAGTAATCCTTAACTGCTTCGTTGACCTAAAATAAGCTTTGTAAATAATGAATAGCTAAGGCCGCCAGCGCATTTGGTACTCTAATGCATTCTCACCAATCACTTTAAATCCACAACGTTGGTATAATGCTAAAGCTGGGTTTTTAAAAAGTACATTTAAAGTGATAGATACATTTAACGCCTGCGCTTTACTTTGTAATAAGGTGAGTAGTTTTGTACCAAGTCCTTTACCCTGCATTCGACACGCTATTTGTAATTGGCGGATATGCCAGTTAGTTTTAGTTTGTGCCAGCTTTATTAAACCTATCGGTTGTCCCTCAAGACAAATAAGATAAGAATCGCTGAAGTACTCTGTTATCCGCTCAATATGTTGTTCGTCAGTGTAAACAAGTCCAGCTGTTAATAAGTGAGGAGTCATTGTCTCTTTTCTGAGCGCAACTAAGTAACTGATATCGTTATCTGATGCTTTACGAAACGTAAAAGTTAAGGACGACTTATCTTCATTCTTATTCACTTACCTTTCTCTTCTTATTAACACTTTTAGCAACAACCGCTTCCACTTTACTACTCCATTGAAAACATGAAAGCCCTAGAATAACCAAGACGGCACCAGCAACTAAATTCGCTGTTAATACTTCATCATTAAGCAAGTGCCCTAACATCAATGCCAATACAGGCGTGATCATCGTTACCAATGCAACCGTGCTCGCAGACAGCTTTTGTAACACATAAAAATATGCGATAAAACCAATCAACGAGCCAAAAATACCGAGATAAACAATCGCAGCAATTGAGCGAAACTGCCATTGTTCTATAGGCAATGAACCGTCGAAAACTAACCATAAGATCAAAAAAAGTGGCAAGCTAAATGTTAAGGCACCAACTGTTGTTGAAATAGGGTTAATCGCCAACGGTACTGACTTTATAAGTACACCGCTTATACTAAAGAAAAACACACCAGCCAATATCAACATGATACCGATATAGGCATCATCTTTTAAAGCCATATTATCAAGACAAACAATAAAAAGACCAGCTAGTGCAGCGATTAATGCTACTTTTTTCGTTAACGAAAACTTTGGTTCGGCTAACATTTTTTGCGCCAATAACCCGGACAAGATCGGCGCTAAGCCAAAGATTAAAGACATTAATCCCGAAGAAATATAAGTCGCAGCAGTATAAGAAAAAGACATACCACCAAAAATACCTATCGCTGAAAAGCCATACAGTTTAAACGCTTGTTTATGCCAAGGAATGTGTATACGGCAAATCAAAATAACAGTAACACCAATCAGCCATGCGATTACCATTCGCATTAATACAGCCATCGTTGGATGGACAGATTCACTGCTCCATACAATACCAAGTGGCGTAGTAGACCAAATTATCACAACGGCAAGGTACGCTAAAGGTACGCGCATTGCTTCACTCCTTTTGATGTAAAACGTTTAAAAGTAGTTTCAGTTGCGATTTGAATAAAAAAAACCGCAGTATAGAAACTGCGGTTTTTAGCTAAAGCCTTAGCTTAACTTTCCGCAGCAAACAGACTCCAACGCATTGTCTTTACGACGACGCGGCGCTTAAGCTGAGTACAGAGATTTGCTGATTGAAAAGTTAACATTAAGTTCTTTACTTATTTTGTAAAATTCTAATTTTCTTAATAGTGACGCTCTATAAATAATAAGTCAACATCCAATTACGTCACTTTTTGAGCTACGCCTTTTTTAAATACGCAGCTACCAACACAATTTTAGTACCGTTTACTTTCCCTTCAATATGTTCAGGGTTATCTGTTAACGATATTCCCCTTACCATAGTACCTTGCTTAGCAGTAAAGTTTGCCCCTTTTACCTTTAGATCTTTGATCAGCGTGACGTTGTCTCCCGCACTCAATTCTGTACCATTGCAATCGCGAGTAGGCCCATTAGTTTGCTCTGCAGCAATGCCCTGTTCAGCCCACGTACGAACTTCATCTTCCAAGTACATCATATCAAGTGCATCTTGAGCAAAAGACTCAGATGAAAGTTTATGTAACATGCGATAAGACAAAACTTGAATCGCAGGCTCTTGACTCCACATGCTATCGTTTAAACATCGCCAATGATTAATATCTATCGCTTGCTCACCTGACATTTGCGATATACACGTATGACAAAGATAGGCACTTTGCTGCACACTGCCATCACTTTCAGGGGGAATCGAGTATACAGTTAACTGATCGGATGCTCCGCATAATTCACATTGAGAGTTACTGCGTGCTTGTAATGCTTGTTCAACTGGCATAATGACATCCTTAAAAAAATTTGCGCTATTATGCCCTTTATACCCATATTAAAAAAGGGGAATTAAAGCGAAATGTCTAAATAAATCGTTAAAAAGTAAATAATCCACCTGCATAGCAGGTGATTTTGACACGGCTCCCTATTAGGGCGTTTATGTCTTTCAGCGTTTACTGAGATTCATCGTAAAATACTTTCATCTATTGTTTATCTCTCTCGTTATATTGTCGGTGTCAGACATCCTTGACTAACAAGCATTACCGTCTTTAAAAGTAGTTGCCGTTATCGCTTCAAAGGGAGTCCGTTTACATCATGCCTATCGATAAATAACAAAAAGCGCTATTACGGAAATTTAGCATTAAAAAGACACTTGAAAAAAACTTAACTAATACTGATAAGCTAAGCTTTACAGGCAAAACCCGACTGAACGATCACCATACCCATAGGATGTAGTTTAAAACAGACAACAAAAAAGGCCGCTACGCGACCTTTTATGGTAAAAAATAAATAATCCTTATTGTTTATTTTCTACTGGAGTCAAGCCTTCTTCACCGGCAAACTTATCCACCCAAAGAGCAATAGCACCGTCACCAGTAACATTACAGGCTGTACCAAAACTATCTTGTGCCATGTATAATGCTATCATCAAAGCAAGTGCTGCGTCTGAAAAGCCTAGCATACTTGCTAACAGCCCTAACGCAGACATTACAGCCCCACCTGGAGCACCTGGCGCTGCAATCATAGTAACACCAAGCATAAAAATAAAACCAAGCATGCCAGTTAATCCAGGTAACGCTAAATCAGGTGTCATTATCATGACTGCAGTAGCACATGTTACGATGGTAATTGTAGAACCACTTAAATGAATAGAAGCACACAATGGTACGGTAAAATTAGCCACGCCATCGCTTACGTCATTCTGTTTATTAGCACGTAAAGAAACCGGAATTGTAGCTGCACTAGACATGGTACCTAATGCTGTAAAATAAGCGGGCATCATATTTTTCAATAGCTTAGCTGGCGATTTGCCTGTTGCAGCGCCTGTGGCAACATATAATATTGATATCCAAACCCAGTGCATTATTACCGCTAACACTAAAACGATACCAAATGTTTTTAATGTCGAAAATACCGAACCATCTACCGTCATTTCGGCAAACACACCAGCAATATAAAAAGGCAATGCTGGAATTATCACTTTGGATAATAACTGTTCGATAACATCTTTTGCTTCATTTAGTGTCGTTCGCAATGAAGTCGCATTCGTTGCGCTAATGCCGATACCAAAAATAAAGGCAACAGCAAGAGCACTCATCACATCAAACAACGGGTTTACTTGAATATCAATAAAGCCTTTTACTTCGCCACCGTGTGACGCTTCAGAAACCGTACTTGCTGTAAGTTCAGGTAAAACATTACTTGCAACAATAAATGCTAAGATACCAGCAACAATCGTAGAGCCGTATGCTAAGCCAACAGTTTTCCCCAATAGAGAACCCGAACCTTTAGGCAAAGAGGCGATACCGCTTGCAATGTAAAATAAGATAATTAATGGGATAGTAAACTTAATTAACTGACCAATTAAATTTTGTGCAGTAAAGACAAGCTGTACGATAAATTCGGGGGCATATAAGCCCACTAAGATACCAGCAACAATGCCAGCAATAAGCTTTAAAACAAGATTCATAGGAACTCCGATTTTTATAGTATTTTTATTGTGAGGGACAACGCTTTATTCTAACCCGACTCTCTTTGTGCAAGCCAGTCAACTTTGATATTTAATTGCCCTTTGTCTCTCAAAAAAGGTTGGCAAATAAAATGCTTAGTCGCGACAGCAAACTCGTTATCAACATAAATGAAAGGAATACGTTTACGCAACCATGGAGCTACCTGCAATTCCTGCCATATTTTTTTTAGTGCTCTATGTTTATGACGATAATCTGGCAATACCTTTTCCGCGGGTGGCGTAAAATTTATTATTATTTGTTCAGCTTGTGAAGATACTGAGAATATTTGCTCACAAGTTGACGGTTCATTTATTAATGTAAGTTGCAATTGACCTAAGTTATCTGGTAGTTCAATACATATAGGAGCATGCCTTAACGCTGTAACAGCAAAGCGATAATGCCAATCAGTCACATCATCAAGCCTATCTGTTAGATGCAAAACCCCTTGATAATGACGCAACCACTTATTACCTACTTTGACTTGCAACTTACTTTCACTATCAGCACTTAACCCCGATAATAACTGAAAAAGCTGCTGCTCTGTTGGCATATTAACTTGGTGCTGTTGCAAAAAATACCGAATAACGTGCTTACGCCGAACAATAGATAATGATAACAACGCTGATACACGTAAACATGGCGAATCGTCTGTACTTTCAGTTGTACAAAGGTGTAAATCTTGAGCAGCAATTTCATCAATTAAACTCTGCGCTTCCTGACAATGTGCCGCAGTACGAGCAATATTTTTTGCAATACCTGGCCATCGTTGTGTGAATACAGGTGAAATTTGATGTCTAATAAAATTTCGATCGTAAACATGATCTCGATTTGATTCATCTTCAATCCATTCAAGATCATGTGCTAGCGCATATTGTTCGATCTCTTGACGAGAGATCATCAACAAAGGACGCACTAACCGTTTTTTACCTGTCCCGAACGATGAATCTGCCTTCATTGCAGCTAACCCTTGTATACCCGATCCTCTTTTTAACGCAAGTAAGAAGGTTTCCATCTGATCATTGATATGATGCCCCGTTACGATTACTGCATTTTCAGGTGTTATTTGGTCTAGCACATGATATCGAGCATCTCTTGCAAGTGCCTCAACACTTTGTCGCGGCTGCTTAACTAAATGTACCGATTGTGTCTGATATTGAATATTAAATTTATGACACTGCTCTTGTGTAAAGGTTTGCCAATGATCTGCATATTGACTCAAGCCATGATTTACATGACATGCAAATACATTAACATGGGGAGAAACTGACATTAACCGAGAAAAAAGGTGTAATAATACTTGAGAATCGACACCACCACTATAAGCAAGACAGATTGGCCTTTCCATAAAAGGTAACAGTTGCTGTTGGAAATGTGCGAAGAGATTGTTCATTGAAAAAAGGCCTGATAATAATTCATCAGGCCCCTATTGATTAACAGTAGCCGTAAGACATCAGACGTTGATAACGTTGTTCAATCAACTCTTCTGCTGATAGACCTTCAAGTTCCGATAAACCAGATTTGAGCGACTGTTTGAGAACAGCAGCCATTTCATCCATATCGCGATGCGCTCCACCCATAGGTTCGTCAATAACATTATCAATTAAACCAAGCTCTTTAATACGTCTAGCAGTGATACCCATCGCTTCAGCTGCTGTAGACGCTTTTTCTGCGGTTTTCCACAAAATTGATGCGCAACCTTCCGGAGAAATTACAGAATAAGTAGAATATTCCAGCATATTAACACGATCACCAACACCAATCGCTAACGCACCACCAGAACCACCTTCTCCAATTACTGTACAAATAACAGGGACATTTAAACGCGCCATTACTTGTAAGTTTTTAGCGATCGCTTCACTTTGCCCACGCTCTTCAGCTCCAATACCCGGATAAGCGCCTGGTGTGTCAATAAAGGTAATAATTGGCATCTTAAAGCGCTCTGCCATTTCCATTAAACGCAGCGCTTTACGGTAACCTTCAGGTCTTGGCATACCGAAATTACGTTTTACTTTCTCATTCGTCGAGCGACCTTTTTGGTGACCAATGACCATCACGGGTTTGCCGTCTAGTCGTGCTGTACCACCAACAATAGCTTTATCGTCAGCATATGCTCTATCACCCGCTAACTCATCAAAATCGGTAAAAATACGTGATAAATAATCATAGGTATAAGGACGTTGAGGGTGACGCGCAACGCGCGCTGTTTGCCATGGATCTAAGTTGGCAAAAATCTTCCTCGTTTGTTCTTTGTTTTTTTCTTTTAATTGATTAATTTGCTCTTCAAGATCTAAATCTAGCTCTTGACCTTTGCTTACCAATCGTAATTCTTCAATTTTGGCTTCAAGTTCAGCTATCGGCTGCTCAAAGTCTAAAAAGTTTAATGACATATGTTTTTATTACCTATGCGTTAACAAATGTTACCGTGTTTTATACACGCTAATTATTTAAACTGTAATGCGAGACTCTCTTCACCGACTAATTCTCTTAGCTGATGCAATAATGCATCATCTGGTGTTACTCGCCATTGTACGCCCAATTCTAGCATACCTTTTGCTTCATCTCTTTGATAAAACACACGAATTGGACATGTACCGTCTTTATACTCAGACAATACCTGACTAAATTGTTCAATAAAATTACCGGCAATCTCCGTACGATCAATACTTATATCAATAGATGACAAGTAATTTTCACGCGCGTCAGCAATGGTCATTATATCGCGGGCAGTCATTGTAATACCACCAGAGTAATCATCAAAGCTGACCTGTCCACTGCAGACCAAAATTGCATCAGGTACTAACAACTCAGCAAAGGTATCATAATCGTCAGGAAAAAGCCTCACATCCATGCGTGCACTCTTATCATCTAACGTAACTAATGCCCAACGTCGACCACGTTTATTTACCATGACTCTGACACCTAACACTAAACCAACAGCGGTTGCCGTTTTGTCTCTGCCTGTTGGCTGCATAGCAATGAGTCTTCCAGAAGAATAACGCTTAATTTCTTTCAGGTAACGATTAATTGGATGCCCAGTAAGGTATAAACCTAATGTTTCCTTTTCGCCATCAAGCCAAACTTCCTCTGGCCACATAGATACATCTTTAAAGGCTTGGCGTGTATCATCAGGCTCTTCATTAATGAGTCCGAATAAGTCCTCTTGCCCTAGCGCCTGTGCTTTTGCGTGTTGTTCTGCAGCCTTAATGGCTTCAGGCAATGTTTCAAAAAGCGCAGCTCTATGTGGCCCTTTATCCGTTTTAGGGCCTAAGTTGTCCATTGCACCAGATTTAATCAGTCGTTCTAAAACACGTTTATTTGTTTTCTTTAAATCAACCCGGGCACAAAAATCAAATAAATCGACAAAAGGTCCACCAGCAGAGCGTGCGGCAATTATCGCCTCTATAGGCCCTTCACCAACACCTTTGACTGCACCAATGCCATAAACTATCTCATTATCGTCATTTACAGTGAACTTGTACTGTCCTGAATTTACATCTGGCGGTAATAAGGTAAGCCCCATATTACTGCATTCATCAACAAGTGTAACAATCTTATCTGTATTATCCATATCGGCAGACATTACTGCCGCCATAAATGGTTCTGGAAAATGAGCCTTCATCCACAGCGTTTGATACGAAACCAAGGCATAAGCAGCTGAATGAGATTTGTTAAAACCATAACCAGCAAATTTTTCTACCAAGTCAAAGATCTTCATGGCAAGCTCGCCATCAACACCTTGGCTTATTGCACCTTCTTCAAAAATTGCACGTTGCTTCGCCATTTCTTCTGGCTTCTTCTTACCCATGGCACGACGAAGCATATCGGCGCCACCAAGTGTATAGCCAGCCAACACTTGGGCGATCTGCATAACTTGCTCTTGATAAAGAATGATGCCGTATGTCGGTTCTAGAATTGGTTTTAGCGACTCATGTTGCCATTTAACATCAGGATAAGAGACTTCTTCACGACCATGTTTACGCTCGATAAAGTTATCAACCATGCCAGAATCAAGCGGCCCAGGTCTAAACAAAGCAACTAGTGCAATGATATCTTCAAAGCAATCTGGTTTTAATTTTTCAATTAACGCTTTCATCCCTGAAGATTCTAATTGGAATACAGCAGTTGTCTTAGCAGCAAGTAACACTTTAAATGATGCGCGATCATCTAGCGGAATAGCAGCAATATCAATAAGCTCTTTATCTTGTTTGGCAAGCTTTGCGTTTGCCATTTCAATAGCCCATTGTAAAATGGTCAGTGTTCTTAGTCCTAAGAAATCAAACTTAACAAGACCTGCATCTTCTACATCGTTCTTATCAAATTGGGTAACCGGGTTTTTTCCTTCATCATCACAGTATAATGGTGCAAAGTCTGTAATTGTTGTCGGTGAAATCACGACACCACCAGCATGTTTCCCAGCATTTCGTGTCGTACCTTCTAATATGCGACACATATCAATAAGGTCTTTAACGTCACTATCTTGTGCGTATACTTCTGGAAGTTTTGGCTCAGCTTCAAACGCCTTTGCCAAGGTCATGCCCGGATCGCCCGGTACTAACTTAGAAATACGATCGACAAAACCGTAAGGATGACCAAGTACACGGCCTACATCTCGAATTACGGCTTTCGCCGCCATGGTGCCGAAGGTTATAATTTGTGATACTGCATCACGTCCGTATAATTCAGCTGTATGATCTATAACCTCATCGCGACGATCCATGCAAAAATCAACATCAAAATCAGGCATTGATACCCGCTCTGGGTTTAAGAATCGTTCGAATAGCAAATCAAATTCTAATGGATCAAGATCCGTAATCTTTAACGCATAAGCAACGAGAGAGCCTGCACCTGAACCTCGACCAGGTCCAACAGGAATGTCGTTATCTTTACTCCATTGAATAAATTCCATCACGATCAAGAAGTAACCTGGAAACCCCATATTATTAATAACGTCTAATTCAATTTTCAAACGTTCATCATATGGTTTTCTTTTCTCTGCAAAATCAGGGGCATCTTTATCAAATAAAAATTCAAGTCGCTCTTGAAGCCCCTCTTCTGATACTTTGATAAGAAAATCTTCGATCTTCATACCTTCTGTTGGAAAATCAGGGAGGAAATACTCTCCTAAACGAACAGTAACATTACATCGTTTTGCAATTTCAACAGAATTTTCCAATGCTTCGGGAATGTCAGAAAACAGCTCACACATTTCTTCTTCGCTGCGCAAATACTGCTGTGGACTATAATTTCTAGGCCGCCTTTTGTCATCTAGGGTAAAACCATCATGAATTGCTACACGTATTTCGTGCGCATCAAATAAATCTTCAGTTAAAAAGACGACTTCATTAGTGGCTACAACCGGTAAATTGTGCTGCTCTGCAAGTTCAACGGCAAGATGTAGATACGTTTCTTCGTCGTCTCGCCCAGTCCTTATAAGTTCAAGGTAATAATTGTTTGGGAAATATTGTTGGTAAAAGGCTATGAGGGAATTGACCATGTCTTGGTTACCTTTTAACAAGGCTTTACCTACATCACCGTCTTTTGCACCAGACAATAAAACCAACCCTTCTGAATAATCTGCTAACCATGCGCGATCAAGTACCGCCTTACCTTTGATGTGTCCACGTAAATAGGCTTTAGAAATTAACTCAGTCAAATTTTTGTAGCCAACATTATTCGTCGATATCACAACTAATCGCGATAATTCGTCACCGAGTTCTTCGCATTTTACCCAAAAGTCGCAGCCAATAATGGGTTTGATACCTGCACCATGACATGCATGATAGTACTTCACCAGTCCACATAAATTTGTTTGATCAGTCAATGCAATTGCGGGCATATTCATTTCTTCCGCCTTCGCAATGATAGGCTTAACTTTATTCAAACCATCTGACATTGAAAAGTCGCTATGCACACGCAAATGAATGAACTTAGGTGGAGAAAATGTGGATTGCAATTCTTGAGCTTCTGACATAAGTGGTTTTTATTATTATCTTATTTATTGAGTAACGCAGCTACAGGTTTGAAGCTTTTACGATAACAGTCTAGTACACCGAGTTCGACAATTTTTTCGAGGTGCACTTTAGTTGGGTAACCTTTATGTTTCGCAAATCCATAATCAGGGTACTGAGCATCTAATTCGATCATTTCTTGATCACGAGCGACTTTGGCGATAATAGAGGCCGCACTTATTTCCGCAACTCGTAAATCACCTTTAACAACAGATTGCGTAGAAATTTTTCCTGCTTCACCCAAAAATGTAGGACAACGATTGCCATCAACAAGCACATAATCTGGCTCTACTGATAGCCCTTGTACTGCACGCTGCATTGCAAGCATAGTCGCATGCAAAATATTTAACGTGTCAATTTCTTCAGGTGTCGCTCTACCGATATACCACGCAGTTGCTTTTTCTTTAATTTCATCAGATAGACGATTGCGCTTTTTTTCAGATAGTTTCTTTGAATCAGTTAAACCTTCGATGGGGTTTTCTGGATCAAGTATCACTGCAGCCGTAACAACGTCACCAACAAGCGGGCCTCGGCCAACTTCGTCTACACCCGCGATTCGATAAGCAACGGGATAAGTAAATGGCGGTAATTCAATTTTACTCATATTATTTTTCGCTTTCGCGTAAGTCTACAACAGCTTGGGCAGCCTGCTTACTCGCGTCGCATCGCAAACTTTGATGAATGTCAGTATAGGCCTGTGTTAGATCTTCTTGTGATTCATACAACCGTTCTTTTAAAAGCGGTAATAAGTTAGCTACCGACACTTGGCTTTGTAATAGCTCAGGCAGTAATGATTTATTGGCCAATAAATTAGGTAACGAAAACCATTTTAAATTAACAAAGCCTTTGAACATATGATAAGTAAAGGCATTAAACTTGTAACATATTACCATAGGACGCTTTATTAACGCAGCTTCTAATGTCACTGTACCAGAGGCTGTTAATAAACAATCGCTAGCGGCCATCACTGTCTGTGTATCACCGACAATAACCTTTATTGGTAGTAAGGGCGCTACTTTTTTACAAATATCAGAAAACTGCTTTGCTCGCTTTTCGCTGATCATAGGAGCAACAAAAATAAGCTTTGCATCTTGCTGATGCAACAACTTGGCAGTTTCTAAAAATATTGGTGTTAAACGGGCTAGCTCTCCACCACGACTTCCAGGCATTATCGCGAGTATTTTTGCATCGGGTAAAGCAAGTTCATCTCGTGCCTGCTGTTTATCAGATAACAACGGGATATCATCTGCAAGAGGGTGACCAACAAAAGTGCATGGCACGTTGTATTTATCGTAAAATGCTTTTTCAAAAGGCAACAGGCTTAAAACCATGTCTGTTGCTTCAGCAATTTTAAAAATACGTTTATGCCGCCAAGCCCAAACACTTGGACTAACGTAATGCACAGTTTTAATACCTGCTTGCTTTAACGGTAATTCTAATCGCAAATTAAAATCAGGCGCATCAATACCAATAAAAACATCTGGTCTATGCTTGGTAAAATAATGCACTAATTCATCACGAACTTTAAATAAACGTTTTAAACGGCCAAGTACCTCAAAGATGCCCATGACCGAAAGTTCTTCCATGTCAAACAAGCTTTCGAAACCAAGACCTTGCATTTTTGGCCCACCGATACCAACAAACTTAGCGTCGGGATAATGTCGCTTAAGTGCAGTCATTAACCCTGCACCTAACGTATCACCTGAATGTTCACCAACAACAATACCAAATACAGGAGTCGGATTAGTATCAACGTCCACCTTACTTTGAGCTAATACCATGACTAACGAATAATGCCGCGCTTTGAGGCTTTAATAAAATCTGTAAATAGTGTTACTTCTGCTTGCGTAGGAATTTCTTCAGCTATGACACTTAGCGCTTCATCGACTGTTAATCCTGCGCGATAAACTTTACGATAGGCCTTTTTTATTGCCTTTATTGCTTCAGGAGAAAAACCTCTGCGCTTTAATCCTTCGCTATTTAGCCCATAAGGCTTAGCAGCATTACCAGACGCCATAATATAAGGGGGAACATCTTTCAAAATTAAAGATGTTGCAGCAATAAAACTATGGGCACCAATATGACAAAACTGATGTACGCCTGATTGGCCGCCAAGTATTGCATAATCCCCCACATGCACGTGGCCTGCAATAGAAGCATTGTTTGCTAATATGCAGTTATTTCCTACTACACAATCATGGGCTACATGGGTATACGCCATAAATAAGTTGTTACTACCAATCTCTGTGATACCTTTATCTTGAATAGTGCCTCGATGTACCGTACAAGATTCCCGAAAAACGTTATTATCACCGACAATAAGTTTTGTTGGTTCACCATCATATTTTAAATCTTGGCAATCCTCGCCAATCGAGGCAAATTGAAACACACGGTTTCCCTTACCTAGCTCTGTCGGACCATTTATAACAACATTCGGCCCAATGTGACAGTCATCGCCGATAACCACGTTTTTACTAACATAAGTCCATGGGCCTATGGTCACATTACGACCAATGACTGCGCCTTCTTCAATTATGGCTTGCGGGTGGATCAAGATTAACTCCTATTACATTTTACGGCGTGCACACATCAAATCAGCAGAACATACAACTTTCCCATCTACACGGGCTTCGCCATAAAACTTCCACATACCTCGACGTTCTTTAACAAACTCAACATGAAGGTGCATCGTATCACCTGGGGTTACCGGGTGTTTAAACTTAGCGTTGTCAATTGAGGCAAAAAGATACATTTCATCTTCTTCTCTCGCTTCAGTACTTTTAAAGCCAAGTAAGCCTGTTGCTTGGGCTAAGGCTTCAAGGATCATTACGCCAGGAAATATTGCTAAATCAGGAAAATGCCCCGTAAAAACAGGCTCATTTATCGTAACATTTTTAATCGCATGTAACGTTTTTCCAGGTTCAAAATCTAATACGCGATCAACTAATAACATTGGATAACGATGCGGAATCAACTGACGAATTTCTTCCACATCAATGGTGTTTTTTTGAGAGTCCAATTTTATTTCCTTTTCTACTTATTTTTTAGGCAGTGAATCTACCTACTTTGCGTTAGTACTTAATGCGTTTAATTGCTGTTCAATTCCTTTTATTTTAGCATTAGTAGCATCAAGCTTTCTAATTCTGGCATTCGTTTTATGCCATTCTTTATTTGGTTGACAAGGAGATCCCGAAGAGTAAACCCCTCCTTTATCAATATTTTTAGTCACCATAGTCATCCCTGTAAACACACAGCCATCTGCAATTTCTATATGACCATTTATACCGACTAACCCTGCAATTGTGCAGTATTTACCGATAGTTGTACTGCCGGCAATTACGCTACAAGCAGCCATGGCAGTGCCTTGGCCTATTGTGACATTATGTGCAATTTGAATTTGATTATCTAATATGACGCCGTCATGTATTACCGTGTCACCTAGCGCACCTCGATCAATCGTTGTACTCGCACCAATTTCTACATCATCGCCGATAACTACGGAGCCAATTTGTGGAATTTTAATCCACTTACCTTGTTCATTCGCATAACCAAAACCATCAGAACCAATAACAGTATTTGCTTGAACTAAACAATTTTTGCCAATTATCACGTGGTGATAGACGGATACGTTGGCCCATAGCGTTGTATTTTCGCCTATTTTGCTATTTTTACCGATAAAACAGCCTGCACCAATGCAAACGTTATCTTCTAACATAGCACCAGTTTCGATAACGGCGTTCGCACCGATCGATACGTTTTGCCCAATTATAGCGCCTTCTTCAACCACAGCTCTGTCATGAATACCTGTCGCTGGTGCCGGTGTAGTGTCTAGTAATTGTGCGACTAAAGCATAACCATAGTATGGGTTGTTCATCACTAATGCATTAGTCGGGCAATCTTTAGCACAATCAGCAGACAATATCACTGCAGACGCTTTAGTTCCTTCAAGTTGCTGTTGATACTTCTTATTTGATAGAAAGGCGATATCCCCTGTCTGTGCATCAGACAATGTTGCAAGTTTGGTAATTAGACAACTTGCATCACCTTGAACGGTAGCACCAATTTTTTGTGCAATCTCTTTAAGTGTATAACTCATAAACAACAATCTTTCTTATTTTCAAGAGCCTAGGCAATATGTTCAATTGTAGGCTATTTCACGACAATTGTGGATAACTAAAATGACTATATAGGGTATTTTTCTTTGATGGCGGGCGGATTTACCACAATAACTAGCGATTACTTGGTATTCTTACAGGGTAGTCCTGCAATTAACTTAATATTGGCTTCCTTTTCATTTATTAACACATAAAAAGATTCGCGTATTAAAATAAAAAAAGCCCTGTTACAAACAGAGCTTTTTATCGAATTACGTTCAATACAGATTGAACTTAATTTTCTAATTTGCTGACTTGCTCAATGACTTTTTGCGAGATATCAGCATCAGGTGTAACGAATACTAACGCTTCTCTTCGGATCACTAAATCAAATTTTTCTTTTGCAGCAATTGATTCAACTGTTTGGCCAATTAACGCTAGAATCTTATTAGACTCTTGGTTTTGCATAGCACCAGCAGCTTGCTGTAATTTTTGGCCTTTTTCTTGATATGCACGGTACGTGTCAGCAATTTGTTTGTCTAAGTCAGTTTTTTGTTTGTCTGACATTAACTCTGAATCACGTTCTTTTTTATTTTGATAATATTCAAAATCTTTCTTAAGTTGTTCAAGTTCTGCTCGTGAATCTTTAAATTCGGCTTCTAGCTTTTGTCTCAATGCATCTGTTTGAGGAATTTGTTGCATAACTTGTTGAAAATTTACCACAGCAATCTTTTGATCTGCGGCACTTGCAGCGCCTGATAATAATGCACTTGAAGCAAGAGTTGCTACTGCAACCGATTTAAATAACTTTTTCAATGTATTCTCCTAGCTCGTAAATTTGCTGCTATTTATTTTTATATAAGGTTTAAATTTTCGTTTAAAAGGTTTGCCCAATATTAAAGTTAAAGAATTTAGTATCATCACCTTCTTCTTCTTTAATTGTTTTAGCAAAACTAAATATCATCGGCCCCATTGGTGATAACCATTGTATTGATAAACCACCAGATGCTCTAAAGCGCCCTACGTCAGAATAATCATCTACTTTTACCAGTTCTCGTGGTGCTAAGTCTAGATAATCTTTCATATCAAACTCTGTATTCCACACATTACCAGCATCAATAAAGAAACTTGTTCTGACACTATTTGAGAACCCTTCATCTAAGAACGGAGTTGGAACAATCAGTTCAATACCCGCTAAAGCGATGGCGTTACCACCAACTGAACGGCGTGAAACATCAATAACATCATGATCTGGCCCTAAACAACATCCGCCACCGCCAACAGGATCAGGCGTACCAGGTATTGATGTAGGATATCTAAAGATAGCTCGTGGACCAACAATATTGGTCTCAAAACCACGCAAGGTATCTGAACCACCACCCGCTCTAAAGTTTTCCCAGAAAGGTAGCATCTGATCACTACCATTTATCTTATCGTAACCATTACCATAACCTAGATTCAAGCTTGTTTTAAAGCTCCATCCTCTAGCAATAGGGAAATACCACTTCGTATCCAAGTTAATTTTGAAATAATTTGTATCAGAGTTTGGTGTTGTCATCTTATAAGATAACGTTTGTTGAGAACCCGCTGTAGGGAACGTACCACGGTTTAACGTCGAACGTGATATAGCAGCTGTAATGTCAAAGTTATCAAACTCTAAACCAGCATCTGGATCACTTGGATCTGAATATAATTCATAAAAGCGTTGAATTTGTTCGTAAGTTTGTAAACGTGTAATGCCGTTATGTTTGTACCCTAAACCAAAGTTTAATCGCACATACTCATTAATTGGGAAACCAAAGTTAACACCAACACCATACGTTTTATTATTGTATTCAACTAAGTTAGCGCTACCCGCATCAAACTCGTTATAAAATACAGTTCCACCGAGTGAAATAGCATCTGTAGTAAAGTAAGGGTCAGTGTAAGAAATACTTACAGCACGAGAATAGCTTACCGTGTTAATGTTAAACGCTAAGCGATTACCAGTGCCTAGGAAGTTATTTTGCTGAATACCAGCATTTAAACTTAATTTGGTTGCTGAACCATAACCAATACCCGCCGTAAAAGAACCAGAAGGTTGTTCTTTAACACTAAACTCTATATCAACTAAATCGTCTTCTTCTGGCAGTTGAACCGTTTCAAATTCCACTTCTTCCATGTATGGAAGACGCATTAACCACGCTTTTGAATTCTCGACTAACGCATTTGACAACCAAGCGCCTTCCATTTGTCGCATTTCACGACGAAGTACGCGATCAGCTGTAACATGATTACCTTTAAAATTGATCCTGTTTACATAAATACGTTTACCAGGGTCGACAGAGATGGTTAATTTTACCGTTTTATCTTCTTCATTAATTTCAGGAATTGTCGTTACTTTAGGATATGCATAACCAAAGCGACCTAAAAACTTACTAATGGTTTCTTCGGTATAGGTAACTTCAGCACCATTATAAAGCTTATCTGCTCGCAATGGATTGATGGCTCTGATTGTCTTTTCAAATCCAGCCATATCACCAACAAAATCAACTTCACTTACAGTAAATTGTTCACCTTCATTAACATTAAGCGTAATATAAATTGCTTGTTTATCAGGTGTCATTGACACTTGTGTCGAATCGACTCGATATTGCAAGTAACCACGATCTAAGTAGTAACTTTCAATCGTTTCCATATCCCCTTGAAGTTTTTGCTTTTGATAACGATCTTGCGCCATGAAATCCCACCAAGGAGAATCGTAGGTCAATTCGATTTTTTCAAGCAATTCTTGATCAGAGAACACTTCATTACCAACAACATTTATACGTTGTATAGCAGCGGCATCACCTTCTTTGAAAACAAATTTCAAATTTACGCGATTTCGAGGCAAGTGGGTAATTTCAGCTTTAACATCAGCGTTGTATTTACCAACACCGTGATAAAAATCTTCTAAACCAGCCTCTAAATTTGTAATTACCGTGCGATCCAGTGTTTCGCCAACACGAATATCTTGTCCTTCAAGACTTTCAATTAGCTGCTCTTCTTTAAGATCACTATTACCTTCAAAGGTAATTTCACTAATCGTTTCACGTTCTCTTACTTTGAAGATGACACGGGAACCATCTCGATAAACCGAGATATCGTTAAAGTGACCTGATTTGTATAAAGACTTTATCGATTGAGAGATACGAAACTCATTTAGCGTATCACCAACGTTAAAAGGTATGTGGGTTAACGCGGCACCGAGTGCAACACGTTGTAATCCTTTAACTTGAATGTCTTCTACTTGGAATTCTTCCGCCGCTTGTGCGTGTGTACCCGTGGCAGCTAACATTACCGCAAAGGCTATTTTTTTCATCATCATAAAAACTAAACTTAACTACTTATTGTTATTTATAACCGCGATAAATCATTAAAAAGAGCGATACTCATCAAGCCCAATATGGCTAGTGTACCAAATTTAAAACCTATTTCTTGTACTTTTTCTGATACCGGCTTACCTGTCAAAAGCTCTATAAAGTAATAAACTAAATGTCCGCCATCAAGTACTGGTACCGGTAAAATGTTAATTATGCCTAAATTAATACTAATTAGCGCTAAAAAGCCTAAAAAATACACAAAGCCATAACCTGCATGATCCCCTGCACCTTGTGCTATTGCGATTGGACCACTTAAATTCTTTACCGATACATCACCAGTCAGTAATTTACCTATCATATCAAAACTTAACGTTATCAGTTGCCAAGTTTTGGTAATACTTTGTGTTACAGCATCAAATAAGCCATAAGAAATTTCTATTTGATACGCTTTCGGGTATGGTTCAACTTTCGGTGCTAACCCTAAATATCCAAATACTCTACCGTTTACATCTCGCGCTTCTGGCGTGGCGTTAATTTTAAATATATTTTCATCACGCTCTACTTCAAGTTCGATGGTTTGATTAGGATAGGTTTTAATTAGTTCCGTAAATTTTTGCCAACTACCGTTTATTTTTTCATTTTCAACTGAAATGACACGATCACCAACTTTCAACCCCGCTAATTCAGCTGGACTATTGCTTACAATAACCGAGATCTCATCATAAGTTTTCGGCATGAAGGGACGCAAACCAACGCTTTCTATTGCAGAACCTTTTTCAGGCGAATATTGCCAGTTTTTGGTATCTAAATTATGTTCACGTAAAGACGCATTATCATTTGAGCGCGTTTTAAGTGTTATGCTTGGTTCGTCCATATGAGCAATTAACGCTAAATTTACCGCTTGCCAATCTAACGTTCTACGACCGGCGACTTCGACGATCTCGCTATTTACCTCAACAGCAGCCTTTTCAACTATTGAGTCAGTTGTTATTTGGCCGACAACAGGTTTTACACTCGGAACACCCAATAAAAACATTAAATAAAAGGCCGCGATGGCAAAAATAAAATTCGCAGCAGGTCCAGCAGCCACTATAGCGATTCGTTGATAAACAGATTTACTATTAAACGTTGCTTCTGCATCTTCAGGGTTAACATCATCAACCCTGTCATCTAACATTTTTACGTAACCACCAAGTGGTATCATCGCAACTACAAACTCAGTGCCATGCTTATCATACGTACGCCACAACGGTTTACCGAAGCCAATAGCAAATCGATGAACTTTGACACCGTTTTTACGCGCAACCCAGAAATGACCATATTCATGTACAGTTATTAAGATACCGAGCGCGATAATAAACGAAAGTAAGTTCCAAATAAAATCAATCATAAATGCTCGACCTTATACGCTTGAACAAGCTCTGTTACCTTTTGCATAGCATATTCTCGAACTGCTGCATCCAATGCAATTACCTCTTCTATTGACTCTACCTGATGTAAGACAAATTTTTTCACACAAGTTTCATTTATTTTGTATATATCGGTAAATTTAATTTCTTCTGCTAAAAATGCAGCAACAGCAATTTCATTGCTAGCATTTAACGCTGTGCATGCCCCTTGACCATATGAACAAGCGTCTATCGCAAGTTTGAGGTTTGGATAGCGTTTAAAATCAGGCTTTTCAAATTCAAACGAAGTCGTACTGAAAAAATCTAATGGTTTTACACCTGCATCAATTCTATCAGGAAAGGCTAACGCATGCGCTATAGGGGTACGCATATCAGGATTCCCCATTTGTGCTAATACCGTTCCGTCTTTGTACTGCACCATTGAATGTATCGTACTTTGCGGGTGTAACACTACTTGAATATCATCTGGCGAGAGATTAAATAGCCATTTAGCTTCAATAAACTCAAGGCCTTTATTCATCATGGTGGCTGAATCAACTGATATTTTTTTACCCATATCCCAGTTAGGGTGTGCACAAGCTTGTGCAGGCGTAACATCTGAAAAAGTTGCTATATCGAGAGTACGAAATGGACCACCAGAACCAGTAAGTAACACTTTACTGACACCATTTTCCGCTAATTGACAGCTTCCGACTTGTTGCTGCGCATTAATAGGTAAACATTGAAATATCGCGTTATGCTCACTATCTATCGGTAATAATTCTGCTCCTGACTCCGCTAATGCATCAATAAATATTTGCCCAGAAGTTACTAGTGCTTCTTTATTGGCCAACAATACCCTTTTACCTGCTTTTACAGCGGCAAGTGTAGGAACAAGACCTGAAGCACCAACGATAGCAGCCATAACAGTATCTATAGTGCCGCATTCTACAAGGTCTACTAATGCATCTGCACCATGAGTCACTTTAATATGTTCTAAACCAAGTTCTGTCAACTTCTGACTAAGTAAAAGCGCAGCCTCTTGGTTTACCAGTACAACGCTTTTAGGTAAAAACTGTTGGCATTGTTCAAGCATTAGTTCAACATTACTATTTGCGGCAAGCGAAACAACATTAAATTTATCAAGGTGTCGAGCGATCACATCCAGTGTATTCGTACCGATAGAACCTGTTGAACCTAAAATGGAAATGTTACGCATATTACTATTACGACCAACCTAAAAACGCATAACAAAGTGCAAAGATTGGTGCCGTTGCCGTTAAACTATCAATTCGATCTAGCACACCACCATGACCTGGTAAAATTGAGCCACTATCTTTAATTCCCGCTTGACGCTTAAACATACTTTCATTCAAGTCACCCAATACTGAGATAGTGGTAATCAAAGCGGTAACACCAATGGCAACAATATATTGCTGTAATTGCCATTGTAGAAAATAACCTGCGATGGCAATTAAAATACTGGCAAAAATTACACCGCCTATGAAACCTTCCATAGTTTTACCCGGACTGACATTAGGCATCAATTTATGCTTACCAATTGCTTTACCAACGAAGTATGCGCCAATATCAGCAGCCCAAACCATGAGAAATAAAAACATAATAAGTTGTGCACCATGGTAAGGATCATCTTGATAATGATTGGTTCTTAGTACCATAAAGGCAAGCCACGTAGGTACTAATGTTAACCAACCAAACAATCCACGAACAGAGCGATGACTCGACCAAAATTTACTATAACGAGGGTATAAAAATGTTAATGTTGCAGAGAGTAGCCACCAAAAGACAGCAAGCCAAAGGAGGTATTGTACATTTTGATTCAACACCATTGGCTCTTGCCAAAGTTGAAGCAAAGGAATTTGATACCACAAAATAGAAATTAAACTCACCGTAGCAATGACGAACGCCAAACGACGACGGTTGTTTTTGAAGCCCATGAGCGGCCCCCATTCCCAGGCACCAATAGCCATTATTACCATAATAAAATAGGCAAAATGTTCTAATGACATATAGAAAATTGCCCATATTGCTAAAGGGGCTAATGCCAAAGCTGTCATAATACGTTTTAATAACAAAAGATAACCCTTATAAATGTAATTGTTGGTTGTTATCTGTTTTCCTTAACTTGGTCACCTGTTTGACCAAAGCGCCTTTCTCGGTCGCTAAAAGTTGCCAACGCTTCAATGAACGCTTGTTCTTGAAAGTCCGGCCATAAAGTATCGGTAAAATAAAACTCAGCATACGCAGCTTGCCATAAAAGAAAGTTACTTATGCGAAAATCCCCACCAGTACGAATCAACAAATCTAACTCTGGTAAGCCTACTAGACTGGTATGCTCATCAAAACACGATTCTGTTATATCATCTATTGCCAATGTGCCTTCTTGCACTTCTCGCGCAATATTTTGCGCTGCATTTGTGATATCCCAACGACCACCATAATTTGCCGCCACAGACAATACCATGGCATCGTTAGATTGTGTTAGTGTTTCTGCAGCTGATATTTTATCTTGCAATGAAGCTGAGAATTTAGAAGTGTCCCCAATGACTTGAAAGCGAATGTTGTTTTTATGTAGTTTTTTCACTTCTCGTGTTAACACTAACATAAAAAGATCCATTAATACGCCAACTTCCTGTTCAGGTCGACGCCAATTTTCGCTACTAAAAGCAAATAATGTTAACGCTTTGACACCTTGCTTTCGAGCAGTTGATACAACAGCTCTTACTGACTCTACACCATTTTTATGGCCAACAACGCGCGTTTTACCACGTTGCTGTGCCCAACGACCATTACCGTCCATAATAATGGCAACATGTTGCGGGACAAGTTTGCTACTGTCAGCATTTACAGATTGTGACACAAAAACTCCATTGACAATCAACAAGATAATAAAAAACGCCGCAGGTGAAACTGCGACGTTATCTAGTACTTAATACGATTAAATTTCCATTAATTCGGCTTCTTTATCAGCAAGAATTTCATCTACTTGCTTGATATAAGTATCCGTGATTTTTTGCACTTCATCCTCTGCTTGGTGCATTTCGTCATCACTAATTTCTTTGTCTTTATTTAATGACTTAATATCGGAATTTGCGTCACGACGAATATTGCGAATAGCAATTTTACCATTTTCACCTTCGCCTTTAACGACTTTAACTAAGTCTTTACGACGTTCTTCAGTTAATGGTGGCAAAGGAATACGAATCAATGTGCCTTGCGATGAAGGATTTAATCCTAAATCAGACGCCATAATCGCTTTTTCTACTGCAGCAATCATGCTTTTATCAAAAACAGTTACCGCAATTGTACGAGCATCAGGTACAGAAACATTACCGACTTGATTAAGCGGCGTATCAACACCGTAATACTCAATCGTTATATTATCTAAAAGTGAAGTATGGGCGCGGCCAGTTCTTACTTTATTTAAGCTACCTTTTAATGATTCAATGCTTTTTGCCATGCGTTCTTGCGCATCTTGTTTGATTTCTTCAATCACAATGATAATCCTTAGTTTTTACGATTATGCTAAATTCTCTGCATGATCAATGGTCGTACCTTCTTCATCGCCCATAATCACGGATTTTAATGCACCTGGCTTATTCATGTTAAAAACACGAATCGGCATACTATGATCTCGTGCCAAGGTAAATGCCGCCAAATCCATTACTTTTAATTCTTTTTCTAAGACTTCTTGATACGTTAAGTGTTGATAAAGTACAGCTTCTGGATTTTTAACGGGATCATCAGAATATATACCATCTACTTTTGTTGCTTTTAATACCGCATCGGCTTCGATTTCAATACCACGAAGACAAGCGGCTGAATCTGTAGTAAAAAATGGGTTACCCGTACCGGCGCTAAAAATAACCACACGGCCAGATTTCAACAAGCTGATTGCTTCAGCCCAATTATAAGTATCACAAACGCCTGCTAAATCAATTGCCGACATCAGGCGTGCATTAACAAATGCTCTATGTAGCGCATCACGCATTGCTAAGCCGTTCATCACTGTTGCTAGCATTCCCATTTGGTCACCGACTACTCGGTTCATACCCGCTTCGGCAAGACCTGCACCACGGAATAAATTACCACCACCAATAACCAAACCTACTTGGATATCCATTTCGACAAGTTCTTTAATTTCTTGTGCCATGCGATCCAAAATTTTAGGATCAATACCGAATCCCTCATCGCCCATTAAGGCTTCACCACTGAGTTTTAATAGGATGCGACGATATGTTGGTTTAGGATTGGTGCTCATAAATTAAACATTCCTGTGTTGATGTAATGCCAATATTTCAGATAAAAAAATAGCCACAGTCAAATGACCGCGGCTATTTTAATACGTTTAGCGAACTATCGGAAGTCTAAATAATAAAAAGAGTTTATTCACTCAATTATTAGCCGACTTTCGATTAAGATTTAGCCGCTGCGATTTGCGCTTCAACTTCAGCTGCGAAATCTTCTTCTTTTCTCTCAATACCTTCACCCACTTCTAAGCGAACGAATGTAGAAACAGAAACGCCTTTCTCTTTAAGAACATCACCAACAGAACGCTTTGGTTCCATGATAAATGCTTGGCCAGTCAATGAGATTTCACCAGTGAACTTCTTCATACGACCTGTAACCATTTTCTCAGCGATTTCAGCAGGCTTACCTTCATTCATCGCGATATCAATTTGGATTGCTTTCTCTTTCTCTACAACTTCTGCAGGTACGTCTTCTGGATTAACGTACTCAGGCTTAGAAGCAGCAACATGCATTGCAACATGCTTAAGAGACTCTGCGTCACCTTCACCGGCAACAACAACACCAATTTTTGCACCATGCTTATAAGATGCTAAAGTAGCACCTTCAACATATGCTACACGGCGTACATTGATGTTCTCACCAATTTTAGCTACAAGCGCAACACGTTTTTCTTCGAACTGTGCTTGTAAATCTTCAATTGAAAGTTTGCCAGCAGCTGCAGCTTCAGCAACTTCATTAGCAAAGGCTAAAAAGTTTTCATCTTTAGCAACAAAGTCAGTTTGACAGTTAACTTCTACTAATGCGCCATCTTTGATAATGATTTGACCTTCAGCAGCAATGTTACCAGCTTTTTTAGCCGCTTTTGCTTGACCTGATTTACGCATATTTTCAATTGCTAAATCAATATCACCGTTTGTTTCTTGTAAGGCTTTCTTACAATCCATCATACCGGCGCCAGTACGTTCACGTAATTCTTTAACTTGAGCAGCAGTAATTGCCATGAGTTAATTCCTCGAAATTCAAATAAGTTTTAATAGATTGCCATATCAGCATTAAACTAATATGGCAGTCGACATGCATTGAAAAGTGAATTATTCAGCTTCTACGAAACCGTCTTTTTCAGCTTGAACAACGATGTTTTGCTCACGACCTTCTAAAACTGCATTAGCAGCAGAATCAGTGTATAAGGTTACTGCACGAATTGCGTCGTCGTTACCTGGAACAATGTAGTCAATACCATCTGGGTTAGAGTTAGTATCAACAACAGCGATTACAGGAATACCTAGGTTGTTTGCTTCTTTAACAGCAATGTGTTCGTGATCAGCATCAATGATGAAGATAGCGTCTGGTAAGCCACCCATGTTCTTGATACCACCAAGGCTTTTTTCAAGCTTTTCCATTTCACGAGTACGCATTAACGCTTCTTTCTTAGTCAATGCTTCGAAAGTACCGTCAGTGCTTTGCGTTTCAAGCTCTTTCAAACGTTTGATTGATTGACGAACTGTTTTCCAGTTAGTCAACATACCACCTAACCAACGGTGATTTACGTAAAATTGGTCACACTTAATTGCAGCTTCTTTGATTGATTCACTTGCAGCACGCTTTGTACCAACAAATAAAACTTTACCTTTCTTAGAAGAAACACCTGATAAGAAAGACAATGCATCGTTAAACATTGGAACAGTTTGCTCTAAGTTGATGATATGAACTTTATCACGAGCACCAAAAATGTAAGATTTCATTTTTGGGTTCCAGTAACGAGTTTTGTGACCGAAGTGAACACCTGCTTTAAGCATGTCACGCATAGATACGTTTGGCATAATATTTTCCTTTTGGGGTTAAGCGTCCATACACTCAATATATACGACACGTTAATCGTGCACCCCGATATATCTTTGCTAAGTGTATGTGAGTTTATGTTTAAGTAATCTTAGCGATTACTTCGTTTATGCGAAACAAACGCAATAACAGTTAATCTGTATAGAACGTCAATTTCAGCGCCGCACTTTATACCATAGTGTGGGATAATTGAACAGTATTTTTTCTCGTCTTATCTTTTTGTAAATATAATTAGGTGAAATGTAATGATATAACGGATGCATATTGGCAGTATTCGCGATAAAATTACCTTATTCTTAAATAAAAGATTCATTAATTATATGTCTGCAGAAATCTATTTTTTATATGACAGTCACTGCCCTTGGAGTTACGCGGCCACCCCGTTACTAACAGAAATTGCAAAGGCGCGAAAAGACATCAGTATTCATACTTTACATTGTTCTTATTACGATGGCCTTGACCATATTGATAGCAAAGTCTTAAAAGAAATCGAACGTTTATCTACTGTTAAGTTTACACCAGCATATAAAAGCCAATGTGAACGAGGGCAAGATTCAACACTTGCAAGTAATTTAATGAGTTGGGTTGAGCAAAAAGCACATGGAAAAGCATTGCCCTTATTGGAAGCCTTACAAGAGCAGCATTTTAAATATGGCAATTTACTTCGCAATCAAGACGATGTAAAAGATGTCATCAATACATTAAAACTATCGCCACCAGCCAAGAGTTTAAAATCGGAAAAGCTGTGTAAAGAAGCAGAATTTGCCTTAGGTGATATTGAAGAAATACAGAAAATTATTGGCACAAAGGCGATTCCCGCTTTGCTTTTAGCCATTGACGACGAACTAATCTTGTTAAACCATAATTTATATATTGGTCAGCCAGAAAAAATCATAGATGCTATCGCCCTTGAGTTAGGTGAATAGTACAAATTTTATATCTTAGGATATAAAAAAGGAGCCTACTGGCTCCTTTTTTTTATTAAATCATCATCGATTAACGACGTAGACCTAATTTAGCAATTAACGCTGAGTAACGCTCAACATTTTTACCTTTTAAGTAATCAAGTAACTTACGACGTTGGCTAACCATGCGTAATAAACCACGACGAGAGTGGTGATCATGGATGTGCTCTTTGAAGTGACCTTGCAAGTGGTTGATTTGCGTTGTTAACAAAGCAACTTGTACTTCCGGTGAACCTGTATCACCTTCTTTTGTCGCATATTCAGCAACGATAGCTGCTTTTTGCTCTACAGATAAAGACATAATTAATACCTTAAAATTAGTGTTTAAAAATCGCGTCAAGCCGAACACTAAATCAGCAAGACGTTCTAAAGAGCGCGTATTCTACCAATAAACATTAACTTTGCAATAATTATTCATCAGGATAACCCTTAAGGAATATTTCCAAGGCAAGCAAATGTGTACAATAAAGTTAGAAACCCCTACTTTAGCTATTAAATGTACAACGATTAAATAACCGTAATACGCTTTGGTGCAACTAAGCCATTATCATCTATAACGCCAACACCAATGAACTCATTGTGATTGTCTTGCTCAATATAAACTTGTACAACACCTTCAACAGGGGCATTTGCCGCTTGTACAGGATTACCATGTCGCAAATATGCTGCGCTCATATCATCAATATACACAGCAGGTAAATCAACAACCGCGGTATTCATTGGTAATAAGAGTGGATCTAACAGTGTGGACGGTGAGACATCTTTTTCTTTTGCTTGTTCCAATAAGGCATCAAGCTGTTCGATAGTAACCATTTTATCTCTAGGATAGCTACCCACACTCACTCGCCTTAATGCGCTAACATGTGCGCCACATCCTAATAACTCACCCAAATCATCCACAATTGTTCGAATATAGGTACCTTTAGACACATGAATTTCAAGGTCAACTTCATCCTCTTCAAAGCGTAATAAATCTAATCGATACACTTCAATTTCACGCGATTCTCTTGGTACTTCGATACCTTCTCGTGCATATTTATATAAAGGTTGGCCTTGATATTTTAAGGCTGAGTACATTGATGGTATTTGTTGAGTGATACCACGGAAAGATGCTAATGCTTTAGCAAGTTGTTCTTCACTAACATCAACCGTTTTTTCTGAAACCACTTCACCGTCGATATCGCTCGTTGTGGTTCTTACACCAAGCTTAGCAGTTACTAGGTATGTTTTATCAGTATCTAATAAAAACTGAGAAAACTTCGTTGCTTCACCTAAACAAATTGGCAACATTCCCGTAGCCAATGGGTCTAATGCACCTGTGTGACCGGCTTTTTGAGCAAAATAGATATGCTTAACCTTTTGCAAGGCTTTATTCGACGAAATATCATAAGGCTTATCAAGCAGAACGACACCATTAACAGGTCTACCCTTTCTACGTTTTGCCATTAGTCTTCTTCGCCCTTACGCTTTGACTTTCGTTTCTCATCATCTGCAACGGCTTGATCAACAAGCGAAGACATGCGTACACCTTCTGCCATTGATTTATCATAAACAAACCGCAGTTCAGGCATAATGCGAGCTTTAATACGCTTAGCTAACAAACTTCGAATAAAGCCTGACGCTTCATTCAACAAGTCGATAGATTGTTCAACATTTTGCCCTTCAAGAGTAAAAAAGGTGACATATATTTTGGCGTAAGCTAAGTCTCTTGTCACTTCAACTGCATTAACCGTTACCATACCAAGGCGAGGATCTTTAACTTCTCGCTGGATAATCATTGCCACTTCTTTCTGGATTTCCTGACCTACACGATCAGTACGTGAGAAATCTCTACTCATAGAAACTCCTAGTAAATTAATATTCTTCTATAAGATAAAAACGGGGGCTACCGCCCCCATTGTATTATGTTTACAAGTTTAATGTTTTATTAGCGCTTTTAGCTTTATATACATGCATCGTAAACAGGTGTTTGTCAGCAAGTCTATTCACTATAAAAGCGGTAACACTTAAACTTATAATGTACGTTTAACTTCTACAGTCTCGAATACTTCGATCTGGTCGCCAACTTTAACGTCATTATAGTTCTTAACTCCGATACCACACTCAGTGCCGTTTCGAACTTCTGGAACATCATCTTTAAAGCGACGTAAAGACTCAAGCTCACCTTCGTAAATAACGACGTTATCACGCAATACACGAATCGGATTATTACGTTTGATAAGACCTTCAGTTACCATACAACCAGCAATAGCGCCAATTTTCGGTGATTTAAACACATCACGTACTTCCGCAAGACCAATAATTTCTTGCTTAAATTCTGGCGCTAATAAACCGCTCATCGCTTGCTTAACTTCATCAATTAAGCTGTAAATAACGCTGTAATAGCGTAAATCTACACCTTCAGATTCGATAACTTTACGTGCCGAGGCATCAGCACGAACGTTAAAGCCAACAACAATAGCATTAGACGCTGCGGCTAATGACGCATCAGTTTCAGTAATACCACCAACACCAGAACCGATAATTTTCACTTTCACTTCATTGGTTGAAAGTTTAACTAATGCATCAGAAATCGCTTCAAGTGAACCTTGAACGTCAGATTTCAACACTACGTTTACTTCAGAAACTTCGCCTTCTGCCATATCTGTAAACATGTTCTCAAGCTTGGCTTTCTGTTGACGTGCCAACTTAACATCGCGGAATTTACCTTGACGATATAAAGCAACTTCACGTGCTTTCTTCTCATCTTTAACAACCGTGGCTTCATCACCAGATTGTGGCACACCTGATAAACCTAAAATTTCAACTGGAATTGAAGGCCCTGCTTCGTTAATTTGACGGCCTAGCTCGTCTCTCATTGCACGAACGCGACCATACTCTAAACCACACAGTACGATATCACCTTGCTTTAATGTACCTTCTTGTACAAGTACAGTTGCAACTGGACCTCGACCTTTATCAAGTTTAGATTCAACAACAACGCCATTTGCCATTTTATCAACAACAGCTGTTAGCTCTAAAACTTCAGATTGAAGTAGTACAGACTCAAGTAATTCATCTATACCTAAACCTGTTTTAGCTGAAACGTGAACAAACTGTACATCGCCACCCCAGTCTTCTGGAATAACATCGTGTTGAGACAATTCAGTTTTAACACGATCTGGATCAGCGCTTTCTTTATCCATTTTGTTAACAGCAATAATAATAGGTGCTTCAGCTGCTTTCGCATGTTGAATAGCTTCAATTGTTTGCGGCATTACACCGTCATCAGCTGCAACAACAATAATAACAATATCTGTCGCCTTGGCACCACGAGAACGCATCGCTGTAAACGCTGCGTGACCTGGAGTATCTAGGAAAGTGATCATGCCACCTTCTGTTTCAACATGGTATGCACCAATATGTTGAGTAATACCACCAGCCTCACCTGATGCCACTTTCGCTTCACGAATGTAATCAAGTAGTGATGTTTTACCATGGTCAACGTGACCCATAATAGTTACTACAGGAGCACGTGTTTGTGCTTCACCATCATCACCACGATCAGATAGTACTGCTTCTTCTAACGCATTTTCTTTAACAAGTACCACTTCATGACCCATTTCTTCAGCAACAAGCGCTGCAGTTTCTTGGTCAATCACTTGGTTAATCGTCGCCATTGCGCCCATTTTAAACATTGCTTTAACGACTTCAGCGCCCTTAACTGCCATTTTATTTGCAAGTTCAGCAACAGAAATTGTTTCACCAATACGCACTTCTTTGGTTTTCGCTTCAACTGGTTTTTGGAAGCCATGTTTTAAGCTTTGAGGAGCAGATAATGTTTTCTTCTTACCTTTGCCTACCGATGATGGCCTTTCATCTTTCTTCGCTTTTTTCTTCTTGCGACGACGACCAGTCTCTTCTTGTGCATCAACAGCATCTTCAGCTTCTTGCGCATAAACAGAAGAAGTAACATGAACAACATCATTTTCATGTTTCTTACGTTCTTCTTCTTCCGCTTTCCAACGAGCTTCGTTTTCTTCGGCTAACTTACGCGCAGCTTCTGCTGCAGCTTTAGCTTCTGCTTCAGCTTTTTCTTGTGCTTCTTTTTCCGCTTGTTCACGTAATTTACGTGCTTCTTCACTTTCCGCAGGCGCTTCTACTTTTGTTTTTTCGATTTTTTCAGCTTTTTCTTTCGATGCTTCTTTAGCTTTACGCTCAGCTTCGGCCTTTGCTTTCGCTTTGGCTTCAGCTTCTGCCTTTGCTTTTGCTTCAGCTTTTGCCTTTGCTTCAGCTTCTGCTCTTGCTTTTGCTTCAGCTTCTTCTTTAGCTCTTGCTTCAGCTTCGGCTTTCTCTTGCGCTTCTAATTCAGCTTGTGCTTGTTGTTCTTCTATATCGCTACGCTTAACGTAGGTACGCTTTTTACGCACTTCAACTTGCACTGACTTAGCTTTACTACCAGAGCCAAGTACTAAGGTTGATTTCTTCTTACGACTCAATGTCATTTTACTTGGCTTAGCGGCTGAGTCGTCGCCATGTTGCTTACGCAAGTGCTCAAGTAATGATTCTTTCTCTTGTTGAGAAACTTCGTCAGTCGACGATTTTTCAATACCAATTTCTGATAACTGGCTTACCAATCTTTCGACCGGCGCACCTATTTCATTGGCAAGTTCTTCTACTGTTACAGATGCCATCTATATAGTTCTCCCGGCGATTATTCTTCGTTAAACCAACATATATTACGAGCGGCCATAATGAGGTCGCCTGCTGTTTTTTCATCAAGTTCTTCTATATCAGAAATATCATCTACCCCTTGTTCAGCTAAGTCTTCTAGCGTAATAATGCCACGACTTGCCAATACAAATGCTAGGTGACGATCTAACCCTTCAAGGTTAAGAAGATCTTCTGCTGGTTCTGCATTTTCTAATGATTCTTCACTTGCTAAAGCCTGTGTCGTCAATGCTGCTTTAGCACGGCCTCTCAACTCTTCAACAATGTCTTCATCCATGCCGTCAATCTCTAATAACTCTGACGCTGGTACATAAGCAATTTCTTCAAGAGAAGTAAAACCTTCTTCAGCTAATAACGTGGCAAAATCTTCATCAATATCGAGCTTTTCAGTGAAAAGATTCAGTACTTTATCGTTTTCAGCTTGGTGCTTTTCGTTCATGTCATCAACCGTCATTACATTTAGTTCCCAACCAGTTAGGTTGCTTGCTAAACGAACATTTTGACCGTTACGACCAATCGCCATTGCTAAGTTGCCTTCTTCAACAGCGATATCCATAGTACGTTTGTCTTCATCAACAATAATAGAAGCGACCTCTGCAGGTGCCATTGCATTAATAACAAACTGTGCAGGGTTATCGTCAAATAACACGATATCAACGCGTTCCCCACCTAATTCGCCAGAAACTGCTTGTACACGCGAACCTCGCATACCGACACAAGCACCAACAGGATCAATGCGCTTATCATTAGATTTAACAGCGATTTTTGCGCGAGATCCTGGATCACGAGCTGCCCCGCGAATTTCCAACATTTCTTCGCCAATTTCTGGCACTTCAACGCGGAAAAGCTCAATCAACATTTCTGGCTTTGTACGTGAAACAAATAATTGTGCGCCACGTGCTTCCGGCTTAATCGCATATAACAAACCGCGTACGCGATCACCCGGACGAAAAACTTCACGTGGTAATAAGTCATCACGATAAATTACCGCTTCTGCATTATTACCTAAGTCAAGAATTACGCTATCGCGGTTGGCTTTTTTCACAACACCCGTGATTAATTCTCCAACCTGATCTTGGTATGAATCAACAATTAACGCACGCTCTGCTTCACGTACTTTTTGAACGATCACTTGTTTTGCTGTTTGCGTAGTAATGCGATCAAACTTTATTGATTCAATTTGTTCTTCAACATAGTCACCTAACTGAACTTCTGGGGCATCATATTGTGCAGCCGCCAGACCAATTTCAGCATAAGGGTTTTCCATTGCTTCTTGAGTATCTTCGATGACTAACCAACGTCTAAACGTGTCAAATTCTCCTGACTTACGATCGATAGAAACTCGAACAGAAATATCGCCCTCATACTTTTTCTTAGTCGCGGTTTCTAATGCAGTTTCCATTGCCTGAAAAATACTTTCACGCGGTAATGCTTTTTCATTAGAAACGGCATCTACAACTAGTAATACTTCCTTACTCATGCTTTTTAGCCTATATGTTAATCGTTATCGTTTAAATTGTTGTTAATCAAATTTAGGGACAAGGTTACCTTTATCAATATTACTAAAGATAATCTCGTAACTTTCCCCGTCTACTACAACAACCAAAGTGTCATTTTCTATCGTTTCGAGTACGCCTTTAAACTTTCTACGTCCGTTTAAAGGCATACTTAGTTTAATATTAATGGTTTCACCTATTATCTCTTGATAATGTGCAAGCGAAAATAAAGGACGATCTAGTCCAGGAGAAGAGACTTCTAAGCTATATTCAGTGCTAATTGGATCTTCAACATCCAATATCGCGCCAACCGAGTGGCTAACTTCAGCACAATCATCAACATTAATGCCATTTTCGTGATCAATAAAAACACGTAGTACAGAATGTTTTCCTGCACTTACAAACTCTACGCCTAGTAGTTCTTTACCTACGGCTTCTACAGCTGGGCGTAACATTTCTGTTAACTTGTCTTCAAATTTAGCCAATCAACTTCTCCAATTTCATTTAATCCAGATATAAAAAAAGGGCTTAAAGCCCAGCGATAATTCATGCTGTAATATATCTATTTACAGATATAAAAAAACCCCATAAAGGGGCCATAATCACTGAAGCCCGCAATGTTAACAATAGATAAAAATTGTTAACTGATATAACAATAACGACTATGGAAAATCCCATTATTCGCCTTCAGTGATTGTCATATCAAAAAAGATGGGCAAGATTATATAGATTTAACGTAAGATTCGCAAGTGACTTTATTACCTTATTGTTGATTCATTACACAGCAAATATCTAATAAATTTGATTTTACTCTTTCTAACGCCCACAATTAGGTTAACTATTATAAAATAAAGAAATTACAATACGTTAGTATTGTATAGTTTTTCATGATATAACGATAACCATCGTCAAAAATTTCAAGCTAACCAGTTGTCTTTAAGAAAGTTATTAAACACAACGTATAGTGTTTAAGCCGTTAACTGATAATTGAAATGCTGGTGAGCATATGACTGCACTGTTGAAGGGTTATTATGTTTACTTATTCACAAATTATTACTCGTAATATTGGTTACGCTTTATTGTTTAACCTTGTGATTCTTGTGATTACCTTTTTCTTATCTCAGCAACAAATCGCCACAAAGCAAAGCCAACAAGCTACAACGTTAGCGCTCGTGTTTAAACAGTCTGCAGACACAACCTACGAACAAGTTGCGCAATCTATATTCCAAAGCGGGCAATATCAATCGTTAAAAGTTTCGTTTAACAAAGATATTATTTTTCATAAAGCATCCAACGTATCCATACTTGCCAGTATCTTTAGCATTGAGCCATCAGTACAATCGCTACCCAATAACTATCGTATAGAATACCGTGTCAGCTCGAGTAATACGGTAAATTTCTTTTATAGCCTTTTAATCGCCATTTTAGTTTGCTCAATTTTCATTGCTCTACTTGCAGGAAAGCTAAGTATTAATCGATACGGTGAAATAATTAAACGTGTTAATCAACAAATTAGTCATGACTTAAAGCATGTTATTAATGCTGAGGGCGAGAAAAGTCATTCAGTACTCTTTGATTTACCTGAGTTAGATGCAGGCATTAATGAGATTAAACGACAAATTTCAAGTCATTTGGATGAAACAAAAGCACTTGAAACCGACGCTTATGTTGACCATTTAACACAACTTGAGAATCGCACTCGATTTGTACAGTTTTTTGAAGCAAATCATCAAAATATTGAGTTTGGTGTATTAAGCATCACTCGCTGTTCAGAACTACAAACCATTAATCAAATTCATGGTTATCACGAAGGTGACAATTATATTGCTAAAGTAGCCGAGATAATCAAACACAATATTGGCCCTCATAAAGGCGCAAAAATTTTCAGACTCAATAGTTCTGATTTTGCTTGTATTATGCCTAACACAACAATAAAAGAAGCTGAAACGTTTGCAGATAACCTTTCAGGTCGTTTTAATGACTTCCAACTGTCGTCAGATCTCGACTCAGTTGCTTATACAGGGTTAGTTCCCTTTTCAAAAAGTAACCCATTAGGTGAACTATTAGCGCTTGCTGATACCGCAATAAGTGTTGCTCAAACTCAGCAAATTAACGCATGGTATGCACAAACCGACACTGATATATTAAGTGGCGATAGCGCCAGTTACGGCAATCAAAATTGGCGTCAAGAAATTGAAAGTGTGATTGAAAACCAACGCGTTACATTGTTGGTACAACACATAAAGCCAAATACACGTACAACAAAGGTATACGGTGAATTCCTGGCACGTTTTCTCAATGCTAATAATGACATGTTACCCACAGTGTCTTTTATCGCTATGGCTGAAAAGCTCGATAAAATTGTCGACGTTGATCGAATGATTGTAGAGCAAGCGATGACGTTGATTAGCCAGAAAAATTTATTAGACCAACACTTTGGCATTAACATTAGCCCTCGCACCATTCACGACGAACATTTTTTAATTTGGCTCGAAAGACGATTACTGCGTGATCCTAAGATTAGTGCAAATTTAGTTTTTGAAATTAGTGAATTTGGGCTACAGCAGAATATAAAAAGCAGCAAGCGTTTCATCGATATGCTTCATCGTGCTGGTGCACGAGTAACCGTAGAACGTTTTGGTGTTGGCTTAACGTCGTTTAAATTCTTTCGGGATTTAAAGCCAGATTTTATCAAAATGGACAGTACCTATACACGCGACATTGATGAAGATAAAAACAATCAGTACTTTTTAAGGTTAATGATCGATCTAGCACATCGTTTAAGTATTACTGTGTTAGCTGAAAGTGTAGAGAGCCAAGAAGAAAAGTTCACACTTGAAAAACTCTTTATTGATGGCTGCCAAGGGTACTACATAGGAAAACCTGAAAAAATTTAGTCTCATTTAAGCGACTTTGTTAATTTCACTCAAAACTTAATACGTATATAAACCAAGCCTGTAAGCCATCGAAGCGGAATATTTCATTGATTTATTACAGGCCTTACAATTAATATTGCATATGCAATATAATTTTTTCACTCAAGATGTTGTTATCTGTGATAGAAAATCGGATAATACCCTCAATTTTTAAGAACTTCGCAGAAAAATGACTGACTACTTTTTATTACTAGTGGGCACGGTATTAGTCAATAACTTCGTGCTCGTTAAGTTTCTGGGACTCTGCCCTTTTATGGGTGTGTCTTCTAAAACTGAAACAGCAATCGGCATGTCATACGCAACAACGTTTGTTATGACACTAGCGTCGTTGATCAGTTATTTAGTACAGACTTATATACTTGCACCTCTTTCTCTTGAATATTTAACAACCATGACCTTTATTCTCGTCATTGCAGTTGTCGTACAGTTTACTGAAATGGTTGTACATAAAACCAGTGCAAATTTATATCGCTCTCTTGGCATATTTTTACCATTAATTACCACCAACTGTGCCGTATTAGGTGTTGCCTTGTTAAACATGTATGAACGTCATAACTTCATTGAATCTATTGTTTATGGTTTTAGTGCGGCACTTGGTTTTTCGTTGGTGCTTGTTATGTTTTCCGCGATGCGTGAAAAATTAGCGAATGCCGATATTCCTAAACCTTTTAAAGGTTCTGCAATTGCGATGATCACAGCTGGACTTATGTCACTCGCATTTATGGGCTTTAGTGGCTTGGTGAAATTTTAATGACAGCTATTATCGCAATTTTAATTTTAGGGTTAATTGGTCTAGCGTTTGGCGCTTTACTTGGTTTTGCTTCAGTAAAATTCAAAGTAGAAGGTGATCCACTTGCCCAACAAATTGATGAGTTATTACCACAAACGCAATGTGGGCAATGTGGTTATCCAGGCTGTAAACCTTACGCGGAAGCAGTAGCGAATGGTGAAGCAATTAATAAATGTGCACCTGGCGGTGAAGAAACGATTAAAAAAATTGCTGATTTAATGGGTGTAGAACCAATCGCCATGGATGAAAGTCATGACGCAGACAATACACCTAAAGTCGCTTTTATCATCGAAGAAGATTGTATTGGCTGTACCAAGTGTATTCAAGCTTGCCCTGTCGATGCCATTATTGGTGCAACAAAACAAATGCATACCGTTATTGTTGATGAGTGTACAGGTTGTGATTTATGCGTTGCACCTTGTCCTGTCGATTGCATTGAAATGCGACCAATCAAGCAAACAACGCGCAACTGGCAATGGGATCTTGAAAGCATTCCAGTAACAGAAATTAAGTAACGAGGTTGATTTGGAATCCGTAATTGAACGTATAGAACGCGGCCAATTCTGGCAGTTTCATGGGGGTATTCACCCACCTGAAATGAAGTTCTTGACCAATGACAAACCAATCAGGTCTTTACCTTTGCCTGAAAAACTCGTCATTCCCGTGCAACAGCATATTGGCGAACCTGGTGACTTACTTGTAGCCGTTGGCGATCATGTATTAAAAGGACAACCATTAACGAAAGCAACAGCACCACTTGTTGTTCCTGTACATGCACCTACCAGTGGCAAAATTACAGCTATTGACTTACATATCATAGCCCACCCTTCTGGGTTAAGAGAGCTTTGTATAACGCTTGAACCAGACGGTGAAGATAAATGGCGAGAACGTCAAATAACGCCCAATTATCATGCGTTATCGAAGTCAGCATTGATTGAAAAAATTGCTGATGCTGGTATTTCGGGCATGGGCGGCGCAGGTTTCCCGACACACGTTAAAGTTAATACACAAGCACAAATTAATTATTTAATTATTAATGCCGCAGAATGTGA
This sequence comes from Thalassotalea sediminis, assembly GCF_030295915.1. NCBI lineage: Bacteria > Pseudomonadati > Pseudomonadota > Gammaproteobacteria > Alteromonadales > Colwelliaceae > Thalassotalea > Thalassotalea sediminis. Next base: position 2,501,573 of record NZ_AP027361.1, read on the forward strand.
GCCATACATAACAGCCGATGACTTACTAATAAGAGAACATGCATGTTCAATTTTAGATGGCATTAATATTCTTGATAAAATCCTAGAACCAGCTTTTATTCTTATAGGCATAGAAGACAATAAACCCGAGGCCATTGAAGCTTTACGACATCAAACACAAGATAACGACAAAATAAAAGTCTGCGTGTTACCAACGAAATACCCAACCGGCGGTGAAAAACAATTAATAAAAGCATTGACCGGAAAAGAAGTTGCTTCAGGTGTATTGCCGAGCTCTTTAGGGATTGTCATGCAAAATATTGCGACCTGCTTTTCAATTGCAGAGGCTGTAATTTCAGACACTCCACTAATAAAACGCGTTGTTACCGTGAGCGGACAAGCATTATCTAAACCGCAAAATGTTTGGGCGTTATTAGGCACACCGGTCGCCAATTTACTAAAACAATGCGGCTACCCTGAACAATCTAAAAAACATTTCATCATGGGTGGACCAATGATGGGATTTAGTTTAGCTAGTGACAAAATACCGATTGTTAAAACAACGAACTGTATTTTAGCGCCAAGCGAAAAAGAAATACCCGACGATAATCAGGAAGTAGAATGTATTCGTTGTGGTCAGTGTGCAGAAGCGTGTCCTGCGCAATTATTACCACAAGAGCTACAGTGGTATGCCAAGGCGCAAGATTATGATCAACTCAATAAATTAAATTTATTTGATTGTATTGAATGTGGCGCCTGTGCTTATGTTTGTCCAAGCCATATCCCATTAGTGCACTATTATCGTGTCGCAAAGGCAGAGATACGCGAACAAAAGCTATTAGATATTAAAGCAGAAAAAGCAAAACAACGGTTTGAAGCACGTAAAGCAAGGCTAGAACGTGAAAAAGCAGCGCGCGAAGAGAAACATAAAAAAGCAGCAGAAGCCCGCAAAGCAAGAATGAACGCGGGTACTAAGGAAGCGAAAGAAGAAAAATCAGCGGTAGCTGCCGCGCTTGCTCGCGTTCAAGCAAAGAAAGCCCAGAAATCTGCTACCAATGACGCTAATACCTCGTCTGAAAATAGTTCACCTGTCGCTGCTGCAGTAGCACGCGCAAAAGCTAAAAAAGCGGCACAGAAGGCGTCAGAAAAAACAACGTCAGATGATAAAAAAGCGCGAGTTGCTGCTGCGGTTGCCCGCGCAAAAGCTAAAAAAGAACAAACAGCGGAAAGTACCCCCCAAGAAAGCAACACCACTACGTTACCATCAGATAACGCACAAGATGAAAAAAAAGCCCGCATCGCTGCTGCGGTTGCAAAGGCTAAGGCGAAAAAAGCATCTGTCCTCAGTGACAACGAAAGTAGCACTGAACAAAGCCAATATACGCAGCTTTCTACTGAAAGTTCACAAGAAGTAGACACTAAAGTGGCCAAAGAAAACGATAAGAAGGCACGTGTGGCCGCCGCAGTTGCAAAAGCAAAGGCTAAAAAAGAAAAAACGACTAACAATGAGTTTGAAACGTCAATTGAAGAGAATGATGTTCAAAATATACAAGAAGAAAAGCAGTCAACACCATCTGTAGATAAAGATGATGAAAAAAAAGCGCGCATAGCCGCCGCAGTTGCGAAAGCTAAAGCAAAAAAACAGCAAAAGAATAATCAGCAAGGCTAAATATAATGGCGTATTGGATCGCAAGTTCACCACATGATCACCAACAGAGTAAAACCTCTGCACTTATGCGTTTGGTAATCTATGCCACAATACCTGGCATTTTCGCACAATGGTACTTTTTTGGCTGGGGGAATTTAATTCATATCTCCCTCGCTATTGCAACAGCGCTAATAAGTGAATTTTTTATTTTATCATTGCGTGAAAAAAATATTCGTAGGCAAATTTTTGATGGAAGCGCGATTCTAACTGCTATTTTACTGGGTATTAGTTTACCTGCACTCGCTCCTTGGTGGATATCAGTTTTAGGCAGTCTATTTGCGATAGCAATTGTTAAACAATTGTATGGCGGCTTAGGGCACAATGTGTTTAACCCTGCCATGGCAGCTTATGTAATGTTGCTGATTTCATTTCCTGTTCAGATGACGTCATGGCAACCACCTTTAACGCTTATGGCGTTAGATCTCGACTTTTATAATACGCTATCTGTAATTTTCACTGACTATACAAGACAAGGTTATTCTGTCGAACAGTTGCAGATGCATATTGATGGTTTCACCATGGCTACGCCACTCGATACGTTAAAAACCAGTATAACCATGGGTAATACTGTTGAAGAAAGCCTAAACACCCCCGTTATTGGTGAGTATTTTGGTGTAGGTTGGCAATGGATTAACGCCGCATTTTTGCTTGGTGGTATAGTGCTCATAGCAAAACGCGCAATTTCTTGGGTAACGCCAGTAAGCTTTTTATTAACATTGTTTATCTGTACTTTTATCGCGTTTTTATTAAGCCCTGATACGAATGCCTCTACTATGTTCCACTGGTTAAATGGTGCAACTATGTTAGGTGCCTTTTTTATTCTTACTGATCCAGTATCAGGAGCAACGAGTACCAAAGGAAGAATACTTTTTGCGGCCCTTGCTGGCTTTTTAGTCTTTATCATTAGAAAGTTTGGTGGTTATCCAGATGCCGTAGCATTCTCCGTGCTGCTATGTAATATGTGTGCTCCGTTAATTGACCAATACACACGACCAAGAACTTATGGGCATAAATAGGACGGAATGATGAAAAAAGCTATAGAACAAAATGCCAAGTTGCTCGCTATCTTTGCGATAGCCTGTACAGCATTGGTTGCACTTGTTGATTTTCTCACTAAGGACACCATTGCACAGCAACAGCAACAGAACTTAATTAAAAGCTTAGCCGTTATCATAGATCCCAACGATCACACCAACAACATGAGCACAGCGTGTATTTTATTAAATGACGAAGCCATCGGCGAAACACCTCAAAAAGCCTACTTAGGCTATATAGACGAAAAGCCCGCTTCAATCGCAATGACAATCACTGCACCTGATGGCTATAATGGCAATATTGAATTGCTCATTGGTATGAATATTAATGGCAAGGTTACCGGTATGCGCACCTTAAAACATCAAGAAACACCTGGGTTAGGTGATAAAATTGAGCTTAGGAAGAGTGATTGGATTTTAAGCTTTAATAACAAATTACTCAATGGTGAGTCGGATCCTCAATGGGCAGTAAAAAAAGACGGGGGCAGCTTTGATCAATTTACCGGAGCAACCATTACACCAAGAGCCATTGTAAACGCGAGTAAGCGTGCCGTTTTGTATTTTCAGCAACATAAAGACAACATCTACACTAGCACAAAAACATGTCAGGAAAACTAATGAATATTCCACAAGAATACAAAGAGTTAACATGGCAAGGGCTCTGGAAAAATAACCCAGGTCTTGTGCAATTACTTGGCTTATGCCCGTTATTAGCAGTAACATCTACTGTCGTTAATGCACTTGGATTAGGGTTGGCGACGTTATTTGTTTTAATCTGTTCGAATGCAACGGTCTCATTAATTCAAAAATGGGTACCAAAAGAAATACGTATTCCTATATTCGTACTGATTATTGCAGCATTTGTGACTTGTGTTCAATTACTAATGAATGCTTTTGCCTTTTCTTTATACGAATCACTCGGTATATTTTTACCCTTAATTGTCACCAATTGCGCCATCATTGGTCGAGCAGAAGCTTACGCATCTAAAAATCCCGTAAAACAAGCGAGTTTTGATGGCCTAATGATGGGAACAGGCTTTTTACTTGTACTGTTGGTTCTCGGCGCAGTTAGAGAACTTCTCGGGCAAGGTACATTATTTGATGGCGCTGACCTACTGCTAGGCAATTGGGCAGCTGATTTACGCATCGAAGTATTCGCATTAGATAATCAATTTTTACTAGCTATACTCCCTCCTGGCGCCTTTATCGCGATGGGCTTTTTAATCGCAATAAAAAACGTGATCGACGATAAACTTGCAGAACGTCAGCCTAAAGTACAAGAAGAGCACATTGAACGCGTTCGAGTAAATTTCGACAGCTAATTTATTAAAACCACTGACTAATAACAAGAATGAATAAAGAAAAACGAATAGAAATTTTGACGCGCTTACGCGACGATAATCCGCACCCAACAACAGAATTAAATTTTAATTCTCCATTTGAATTGCTTATCGCCGTATTACTTTCTGCACAAGCAACAGATGTAGGTGTAAATAAAGCAACAGCAAAGCTATACCCTGTAGCAAATACACCTCAAGCGATACTAGACTTAGGGATAGATGGGCTCAAGTCTTATATAAAAACTATCGGGCTATTTAATACAAAAGCAGAAAACACCATGAAAACCTGCCGCATGTTGGTTGAGCTTCATGGTGGCGAAGTACCAGAAGACCGCGCAGCGCTAGAAGCACTTCCTGGTGTTGGCAGAAAAACAGCAAATGTTGTACTTAATACCGCATTCGGTTGGCCGACCATTGCTGTGGACACCCATATTTTTAGAGTGTCTAATCGCACTAAACTCGCCATGGGTAAAAATGTCGAACAAGTGGAACAAAAGCTCCTTAAGGTTGTACCTAAAGAATTTAAAGTCGACGTTCACCACTGGCTGATTCTTCATGGCCGTTATGTGTGCACAGCCCGTAAACCAAAATGTGGCGCTTGTATTATTGAAGATTTGTGTGAGTTTAAAGATAAAACTGAGTAAGCAAAATATGCGTTAAATCTCTTCGTTATGCCTTTTATATTCACTGATTTTTGGGAATACAATAATGCAGCCATTCTCTAAAACTAAAGTGGCTTAAAATTAAAGTATTGTTGCTCTAGCTAATAAATGCTGGCAGGATCTTATTTTCTACCAGCATCATCATCGTTCAAGTCTTGTCCTGTTAGGGCAATAACCAAATCAAGGTCTTCCATCAAAATAGGTATCAAAGCACCTTTTGATACCTACTCCATAGTTTCGTTTTTTAACTAAAATTGCGTTTTAACCATTTAGAAATGACTAATAGAACTTCTTCATTTATAGTTTCCTCTATTTCTCTATACTCGTCCACAGATCCTGTTTTTGCAGTTTGAAATAAATGGTTTAGCCCTTTGAATATGCGACTTTCAACATCCGAATTTTTATTAGTAGCCGCATCAACAATCCCTTGAACATTTTGTTTTGCAGGAACTTGAGAGTCTTTGTCTCCGTTTAAAATCAATGCGTGACCGGAAAATCTATTCCAGTAAGGAATTGGACTTTGCTGCAAAAATTGATAAAACGCATCGCTTTCAGCCGAACCAATGCTCAATGTACCGTTTTGTTTGCTAACCCACTTTGCAACAACCTCCGCGTCTTTGCCTTTTAAGCTATCGTACAAGTTGACTGCGTTTTGCTTACGTTCTATAGATGATGGGGTGTTCAATACCATCTGATAAAAACGCTTGCTGAACTGCAGCAGTACGTCAGTTTCTGCTTTTGTGGCACCTTTTGCTGCTGGCTCTGTTTGGTCTTGTAGCAATAGAATATCAAGTACTGACATACCTGGACCAGCCAAAGAAATAATCCCCTGAACAGACTCTTTTTCAGATGCCATTATCGACACTAAACTTCCTTCGCTATGGCCTATTAGAATTACGTTATTAGAATCAACGCGTTTATGTGATTTTAGGAATTGAATGGCCGACTGCGTATCTAAAACTAAGTTATTTAAGCTAGCGTCTTCAAAGTTACCACTCGATTTGTAAACTCCTCGCTTGTCTGATCTCAAAACGACATAACCTTGTTTACTGAAATGATCCGCCAGTACTTTAAATGTCCTATGTCCTGCGTGGTATGAGTCTCTATGATTTGGACCTGAGCCACTCACCAACATAATTGCAGGATGTTTATTTGTACCTTGAGGGAGAGTTAATGTGCCAGAAAGCCACGTACCGTCGGTTGAGTTTCTATACGCTACTTCTTGTTCAGAGTAACCCTCTAACTTTGTTGGAGTTTGCTTTCGATTAATGTCAGGAAGTTCATCAACTTTATGCAGGATAATGTCAAATTCACTGTCTCCCTGCTTGAATTTAGCCATAATAGAACTTGCAGTGTCGTCAACTTTGCCAACAACACTCACGGGAGCATTCGCCATTTGTAGGATAAAAATGCCCTTATCAATACTGATATCCGACACCAACATATATCGAGCACCTTGATCCAAACTCGCAATGTTCCCCCCCCAATGGTTATCTGCTTTTTTAAACACTTCAACACCAATTCGAAGAGTAGGTCCTTCTGGAATATTCATTGTTCCTAGCCAAGAACCTTTTATGTTTTCTAGTGTTACAGTAGCAAAAGACAACTTGCTAAATAATGCCATTGCTAACATGAAACCAAATTGTTTCATTAATGTACTCATTTCATTTACCTCAACAATTTATAAACAACTACCTTGTATTGCTAGGTAACTTTAAATTAAAAACCACTACATAGCAATGCTATGCACTATGTATAGATATACCTGTTTAAGTTAACAGAGTGATATAAACAAACAAAAGGTCAATGAAAATAGATATATAGAGCGCTGCTTCATGTATAAAATAAAAATGTAAGCGAATATTGCTTTGCTTAATACTTAGTTATACTATGCTTTTTAGAGTTTTTACAAAATAGAAGGGATCTCCAGCGTATGGAGTCAGACAAAATAATTGAACGATGGATTCCCCAGTTCAGAAAGGGACTGCTCGAATTCATCATCTTACTTCGGCTTCAACAAGGCAATACGTATGGTTACGAACTCGCTTTGCAAATTAAAGACGTAACCTCTATTGAAGTCGCCGAAGGAACATTGTACCCGCTGCTCAACCGCTTAAAACGAGATGGTCTTGTAACATCAGAATGGCAAACAGCTGAAGTTGGTTCGCCGAGAAAATATTACGAGATCACCCCTCTAGGACAAGGAAGTCTGGCAAAAATGAAACAAACATGGACTGAAACTCATAACTCTATTTTAAACTTGGTGATGCAATCATGAATACTATGTTTCCACTCAAAAGCACCACAGCTCAAACAGTTTGGGACAACTTTGACCGAGAACTTATCCACAAATTAAAGCTTCTGCCGGAAGAGGAGCGGTCAGACATTCGTTTAGAAATACTCAGTCATCTATTTGAATCGATGGCACAAGTACCGGCTAAAAAATCCAGCTCAGATAATATTGAAAGTGAAGATGTTCGCCTTATTAAGGCTATTTCAAACTTGGGATCACCAGAAGAATACTTAGAACCACTAATTGCTGACATTTTGTTGTACCAAAAAGCCTCTAAAGGCCACCCTTCGGCAATATTACAAACTCTAAAATCCAGCGGTAAAAAAGGCCTAATGCATGCTCTAGCCACCTTCGTTCTAGGCATGGGGTATTTTTGGGTGATCATGGTTTTCATCATGTCTGTAATACACATAGTAAATCCCGACGTAGGTATTTGGTATTACCCAACAGGAGAAGTTTCTCTGTCTTTCAACGCCCAACCTGACGCCAAACAATGGATGACAGGCTGGTTTTCTGTGATTGGTATTTTAGGCAGTGCAGCAGCGTATTGGGGGTTGAGTAAGATATTAAGTTTCTTTATTACTCGGTTAAATCAAGAATAAATATCTGTACTAGAGAGTCTACCAATCTTTCTAATTTCTTGTAGCAATTGACGGCGACTAGATGTTAGTAAACAAGTTGCTTTTACCTCGACTCACTGCTCCCAATTGAAACTTTGTGGTAACGAGACATTAGTCTAAACGCCAAAGCCAAATAGAGGATTTGGCTAACAGAACCAAAAGCAATAACCGTTTGCGTATAGTTTGTAAATGGAAGCGCCACGAACATGGGCGCTAAGTGTAAGCTCTCCTCGCCAACACTCAGCCCCTTTTCCTGAACAATTGACCTCACAAAAAAGTAAAGTAACGGCCCAACCAACAAAGTTAATACAGGCGTTATTAGATAAAACATGCCGGTAATTTGAGTTTCCTCCAAAAAGTTCAGCAACATAAGCACTGATTGATATAAAAAGAAGAAAGCCAAGTTTCTATAAACTTTCGAATTCCAAGTTAGAAAAACACCTAAACTTGTCAGCGAAAAAAAAAGCGACATGAAGTAAGTTTACTGGGTATAACTCTATAGAGTGGAGAAGCATTAGCATTAATACTCAACTTGTATAAATTAAAGTCTTGTTTGAGCAAGAAGCAGAGAAAGAATATTACAGTATAAGCGTTTTTGGTATCGCATCTTCTATTGGTATATTTTCCCTGTTAGGTATGTTGGGTGAAAAATCCAGCAATCAAGGTATTTGGCTTATTGTTCCCTTTAGTCTTTTTATCCAATTAGCCATTTTAAATCGTAGCCAACGATGGCATGCAGAAGACATGGGCGTATACAAAAACACTCACTGATAAGGGAGTTTAACTTATCACTTTTAAGGGATTTGATGATCATATCTGTCGCGTATCAAATAGCAGCAAATTTGCCATAGCTAAAAGCGTCGAGCAAATGGCTAAAAAACAGGGTAAAATCGTAGCTAAAGCATTTAAAATAGCTGGTTCACTATCGGTTAGATTTGCACATCCCTGTAATTTGATGACCTATTGATTGTGACGCTTTTTCATGTCCTTCATCACTATAATAAACTGGGTAAAAAACTAACGACTACACCAGTAGCTATTCCAAACAGAGCTTCGCCAAGAGTTACGCGCCTTAGGTTTAGTACATTACTATAGGCAATACACAGAGAGATTAAGGATAAACCAAAAAACCACACGATTGTATACTCCGGAAAGTTAAGGTTATTTAGTCCAATAAAATCAAAGAAGCGAGTACTGGCATTGGTTAATCCAAGCCAATCAAATATTATTTCTTCGGAAATTGTATGACCAAACAGCGCTAAGATGAAATTTGCATTGGGCCGTTTGAAAACAGCCAGCATACCTGCGGTAAGCAATAAGATACTTGATACCAGAGGTTTGAATTGAACCCAATATTGCTGACTAAACCAACTTTCCAACCTGATACTGAAGCTTACCTGTGACGCAAAAAAAACCGTTAAGGCTAGCCCTATTATCGAAATTGCCCCGCCAATCACTGCGGTTTTCCTGATTTTGAATACTTCCTTCACAATGCTGTCTCTTTTAATGATGTTGGTTTGATAATTGAAATCCCAATGTTACGACTCTCTAATTAACATTTGATTTAAAGAGTGAGTAACATTGGTAATGAGACTACGACGAGTTTAACTATCTGTCATCTCGATATTATTAATAAACTGTGCCATGTTGACTAAACGTTCACCGACTATAAATTGAATCGTTTTTCTGACCCAGCTGGTATTGATATTCTTATAGTGTAACTTGGTCGACAACCATGCCATAACAACAAGTAGTAACGCAGAAGATGCGGAATAAAACCAAATCATATGTGATTCTAAATAGGCAAATAACTCGACGCCAAGCAGTACGTCAAAACCTAAAAATACATACGCTAAATAAAAAGGCGTAGACATCATCAGTAACTTAGTTAACTGCAACTTATGGCAACAAATTTTATAAATATTTTTCTGTAGTTCCCTAACTGGCTGTGAGTAATCAACATTAGAAATCAAAACGATTTGAGCAATATTTCCAGCTAAGCCGATAATTGCAAAAACATTGAGAACCAAAGCAGAGATCTTAGTAGCTGACAATGTAAAGTCCTGCGCAATGTACTGCCCCAATAAAAAGATGATACAGAAGAACAGTATGCTCTCGATAATACGAGCCCGCTTAATATTGGTAAGTTGTTTCATTTGCTTAGTTATTTTCATTTCAGTCAACATTGATTGATTTATTTTAATGGCTGCTGCATTGTCATTACTTTGCTGTAACCAAGTGTTTTTCATCTCATCTAAATTCATGTTATGACTCCAATGTCTCAAATTGATTTCTCAACTTTTCTTTAATTCGGTTTATTCGCGTAGCTACATTTGTTTTACTAATGCCTAAGCTATTAGCAATGCTGTCGTAGGATTCACTTTCCAGATAAAGCAACATAATCGCTTTGTTGACCTTGTCGAGTTGTGAAATAAAGCGATATAACTGCTTTATTTCTTCACTCCGCTCTCCTTCTAGAGGCTCGTCTGCAATATGTACGATACTCTCTTCATTAACAGTAACTTTATTTTCTCGCTTACTCCCTTTCCGATAGTAAGAAATGGCGACATTGAGCGCGATTCGGTACATCCAAGTAGAAAATTTATATGCGTTGTTGTACTTGTCAAAAGCTACCCACATAGTTGTTAGTATTTCTTGAGCGAGGTCTTGTCTTTCATCTTGATTTTGACAGTATGAATTTACGACCTTATAAATAATGCCTTTATGCTCTTCAATTGCTTGAACAAATAACGCTTTTTTTGTTGTGTTCATTCACACTCTCTTGCCAAATTATTATTGATGTTCCCTAACTATTAAGTCTTAGGTGTCATAACAAACGCCGCCGTCTCAATGCATAGACAATTTAATTTGTCGTGGCTATCTAATTATTCGCATCATTAATGAAATAGTCACAAAAAAATATGATTTAATAGCAAAAAAACAAATTGATTGATTGATTGATTGAGCGAAGTGTAATACTAATCAAGAAACCATAACTTCAATGGCTTACTTTCAGCAAGAGTGGATAAATTCGATATAAAAACGGCTAAAAATTGTCTAGGTTTTGGATGTCGATTCACACTTTTACAGCCTTGTTCCCACCGTTTAGAGATCTATTATTTATATCGCTATTATTCTTTTATTCTGACAAAATAAAGGGACAAACTTAATGTTAGAACAAAGGTTATCATTGGACATTACGCTTTCAAATATTCAAGTTATTGAATTATTTTTCAGGTTTTGTGCTGTTGGTCAACTTGGGTTGCTCATCGCTTATTTAGTAAAAAAATATCCCTCGCTACCATTAGCTCAAATAACACTAATTACATGTTTGATATCCTACATTCTGCTAACGGCTCCCATCGAAGATCATCACTACGGAAACTTACGTAATATTTTATTACTTGGCACCGATTTAACACCATTTGCCGTATTATGGTTCACGTTAAGTAAGTTAGAGAAAAACTTTACGTTACGACAACAACCCATTTGGTTATTAATACCCACAGCGTTGTGGCTACTCATCTTAAGTTACGTATTCTTAGTACTACATGGGCGTAGTGTAATACATGACGTTAACCATGCAGTTGGAATTATGGTTTTACTCTCGGTTATTTATCTATGTTTGTCTGAGTATATGGATGATCTAGACAATAATCGTCGCAATACGCGTTTATTAATGGTCATATTTTGTTGCTTTTATATGGTCGGGCTCGTTTCTTTTGAGTTTATATACCAAGACATTCGTGATACCTCGGCCTTTGGTTTAACAAATGCATTTATTATTTTTTTACTGGTTAACGTAATTGCGTCAAAGCGTATATCACCAAAGAGCGCTCTTACCAATACAGAGATGGCTCTAAAGCAAAGCTTAAAACCTCAAGGTGTAACGAGAAACAACAAAGAAACTGTTGAATCGAAACAACTCATCGCGTTAAACAAATTAATGCATGATGGCGTATTTTTACAACAAGGTCTCACCATTGGCAAATTATCAGCATTGCTAAAGTTACCACCACACCAACTTCGTCAACTGATAAATCAGCAATTAGGGTTTAGTAACTTTTCTCACTATCTAAATAGTTATCGTATCCCTTGGGTATGTGAACAACTTCAAGATGTCTCTAAAAAACAACTACCCATACTGACGTTAGCGCTCGAAGCAGGCTATGGTTCAATTGCGCCATTTAACCGTGCATTTAAAGCAACAACGGGTCAAACGCCGAAACAATATCGTGATCAATTTTAAAAATGATCTGCATTTTTTATTTTTGATAAGACGAAATAACAATAAAAACATCTAATAAGCGCTTTTATTCATTTAAGGAATTGCTATGAAAAAAGCGCTGATCATTATATTTATTTTACTACTTATGTTGGTATACAAAAGCTGGCCCGTTTATCAGGGCTTAGCTTATCGTGATATGGTACCCATGCTAGGAGGAAACTACGTATCTTGGCCGAGTGAACAACCTAAAACCAATGAAGTGTACGATGTGCGTTTCAAGCATACCGCCAAGCAAGCTTTACACGCCCTTGCCTTACATCAAAAAAATATTGCAGCACCAGGCTATACAGCTGCTGTCGCCATCAAGGGTAAACTTGTATGGGCAGGTAGTGTAGGCTGGGCGGATATCGCTAATAAAACTCAAATGACAACTAACACGCAACTTAGAATTGGCAGCACATCAAAAGCAGTAACGGCAACGGGGCTTGCACGATTAGTTGACAACAATAAGCTTCACTTAGACACACCATTAAAAGACTATTTTGAAAGCGTTCCAAATCCACAGTGGGCAAATATAACCGCCAGACAATTAGCCGCTCATATGTCTGGTCTCCCACATTACGGAGACAACACAGAAACACTGGGGATGCTAAAAATGTTAAGCGCTCAAAATCATATTGAAGACCCTTTTGAAGCCATCAAACTATTTGACGAAAGCGAACTGTTATTTGCTCCAGGAGAACAATTTAGTTATTCAAGTTTAGGAACTATCGTACTAAGTGCACTTATGCAAAACAATGCGGAAATGCGTTATCAAACCCATATGCAACAAGCGGTATTTAAGCCACTAGCCATGAATGCGACGTTTTCAGAAACCCCAAACCATTCTAGCGATAAACTCGCAACATTTTATTGGCAAGATAAACAAACTCCCACTCGACTAAAGGCGTGGTATGACGTTGATTTAAGTCACCGTTTAGCCGGTGGTGGTTGGGTGTCCACGTCCAAAGATTTAGTAACATTAGCTCAAGGTTTTATGGATAACCATTTTATTTCTGCGCAAACAAGGGATACGTTTTGGACACCGCAAAAAACAAACAATGGTGAGATTAACCCACAAAGATACGGTATTGGTTGGCGTGTTCATGATTTAGACTTAGGTGAAAGCTACCCATCACTTACTTATATTCATCATGGAGGCGTATCTGCAGGCGCACAAAGCTTTTTAATGGTTATTCCAAAATATCAATTGTCATTAGCAATTAATGCCAATATCAGAACCGAAGTATTCAATGACTTTGCGAGTGTTTCCTTCGATATTCTAAGACTATTCATCGACGAAATAGAAACACAACATCATAAAGATTAAAAAGAGTACAATGAGTAAAACGAATAGCTCGTTTTACTCATTGGTATAATGGTATTAACATCCATTAATAGCACTTTAACTTCATAAAAAGTAGCCACTAAGCAACGTCAAATCTGTCCGCATTCATCACTTTTGACCACGCATTGACAAAATCTTTAACAAATTTCTCTTTGCTATCATCCTGCGCGTATACCTCAGCGTAAGCGCGTAAAATTGAGTTTGAACCAAACACTAGATCAACACGCGTAGCAGTCCATTTTGCCTCCCCCGAAGCTCTGTCACATATCTCGTAAAGGTTTTCACCTTTAGGGTTCCAGCTGTAATTCATGTTAGTCAAATTAACGAAAAAGTCATTGCTTAATACGCCCACTTGATCGGTAAATACGCCATGCTGGCTACCACCATAGTTCGCCCCTAATACACGCATACCACCAATAAGTACGGTCATTTCATGTGCCGTTAAGCCCATTAATTGAGTACGATCGAGTAACATTTCTTCTGGACTAACAACATAGTCTTTTTTCTGCCAGTTACGGTAACCATCGTGTAATGGCTCTAGCACTTCAAATGATGTTTCGTCTGTCATCTCATCTGTTGCATCTCCGCGGCCTGGTGAAAATGGTACACTTACATTAACGCCTGCAGCTTTAGCTGCCGTTTCTATACCGAGATTACCTGCCAATACAATAACATCAGCAATACTTGCACCTGTAGCGCTCGCGATCTCTTGATAAATAGCTAGTACTTTAGCTAAGCGCTCAGGTTCGTTACCTTGCCAATCTTTTTGCGGAGCTAAACGAATACGAGCGCCGTTGGCGCCACCGCGCTTATCAGAGTTTCTAAAGGTACGAGCGCTATCCCAAGCGGTAGCAACCATTTCACCAATTGACAGGCCACTTACCGCAATTTTGGCACTGACTTCTTTTACATCATAACTCGTGTTACCAGCCGGTACAGGATCTTGCCAAATTAAATCTTCTTTCGGCACATCAGGACCAATATAACGAGCTTTTGGTCCCATATCACGATGCGTTAATTTAAACCATGCACGCGCGAATACTTGCGAAAAATAGGCAGGGTCATTATAAAAGCGCTCAGAGATTTTTCGGTATTCGGGATCTTCACGCATAGCCATATCAGCGTCAGTCATAATAGGGTTATAACGCTTTGAAGAGTCTTCAACATCAACAGGTTTATCTTGTTCTTTAATATCAACAGGCTCCCATTGCCATGCGCCTGCTGGGCTTTTACTCAACTGCCACTCATGGTTAAGTAACATTTCAAAGTAGCCATTGTCCCATTGCGTTGGATTTGATGTCCACGCACCTTCAATACCACTTGTCACCGTATCACGACCAATGCCGCGTTTGGTTTTATTCAGCCAACCAAAGCCTTGATCTTCTAATTCTGCACCTTCTGGTTCAGCGCCTAACAGTGCAGCATCACCATTACCATGACATTTACCTACGGTGTGGCCACCAGCAGTTAACGCGACCGTTTCTTCGTCATTCATCGCCATACGTTCAAACGTAACACGAATATCTTTGGCCGTTTTTAATGGATCTGGTTCGCCATCAACACCTTCAGGGTTAACATAAATAAGCCCCATCATTACTGCGGCAAGTGGATTTTCTAAATCACGTTCCCCTGAATAACGATTACCTTCACTGCCAGTTGGTGCAAGCCATTCTTTTTCAGAGCCCCAATAGGTATCTCTTTCAGGATGCCAAATATCTTCACGACCAAAGGCAAAGCCATATGTATTTAACCCCATAGATTCATACGCCATAGTGCCGGCATAAGCGATCAAATCGGCCCAGCTTAATTTATGGCCGTATTTTTTCTTGATTGGCCAAAGTAAACGGCGTGCTTTATCTAGGTTGGTATTATCAGGCCATGAATTTAAAGGCGCAAAACGTAAGTTACCATTACCCGCACCACCACGACCATCTGCGATACGGTAAGATCCAGCAGCATGCCATGTCATTCTGATCATCAAACCACCGTAATGGCCCCAGTCTGCTGGCCACCAGCTTTGACTATCTTTCATTAATGCAATTAAATCTTTTTTCAGCGCATCAAAATCTAAGCTTTTTACCGCTTCCTGATAATTAAACGACGGATCTAACGGATTCGTTTTAACATCATGTTGATGCAAAATATCGAGGTTAAGGGATTTGGGCCACCAATCGGTATTGGATTTGCCCGTTTCGGTAGAGCTACCGTGCATTATTGGGCATTTTCCTGAAGACATATCATTATCCTTAGTTACGGTTAAAATTTGCAGTAATCTTCAGTATAGGGCACCAATATTATTTGTCTAAAAACTCAATTAACATTTTGATCTCGTTAAAAAATGATTAGTAATTTACATTTACGGGAAACGTTGTCGAGAATTTAACTTCATAATTTTTTGGGCAGTTTCGTTGATATAGCCGCGGTAAGTAAAATAAAACTAAACGAAATAGCTAAACAAGCAATTAATCCATACGCTTGAAAAATCCAACCGGATAACACCGTACCAAGTAATCGTCCTAAGGCATTCGCCATATAATAAAAGCCAACGTCTAATGACACACCATCAGCATCAGCCATACTAACGATTAAATAACTATGTAATGACGAGTTTACGGCAAATAAAGCGCCAAAAATAAGCAGGCCAACAATAAGCAAAACACTTGTCGACCATTGAAAATATAAAGCAAAGCAAATGAGTAACGTTACAAACGATAACAACAGTGCCCATGTCACCGTTTCTTTCGCAACTGACATGCCCTTTTCAAGATTAAAAAGCGTCGGCGCAACTGACTGAACAATGCCATATCCAATAACCCACAAGGCAAGAAAACCACCTACATGCCAATGATCCCAGTTAAACGTTTGCGATAAAAACACAGGTAAGGCGACGACAAACCAAACATCACGGGCGGCAAAGAGAAACAGCCGTGCCGCTGACAAGATATTAATCGCCCTGCTTTTAGAAAAAATTTCACTAAATTTAGGTTTATTTTTTGCTTTACCTAAATCTTGCTTTAACGCGACTATACTAAAACACCAAATAAGTGACAGCACAATGGCCATCAGTAGCATTGCCCCTTTAAACGATAACAAGGTCAGTAATAAACCGCCTAAAAAGAAACCAATACCTTTCAACGCATTCTTAGAGCCGGTTAAAATCGCCACCCACTTAAATAACGTACCTTCTTGCCCGCTTGCCACTAACATTTTAATGGAGCTTTTCGCACTCATTTTATTCAGATCTTTTGCGATCCCTGAAAGCGCTTGAGCAGCCATAACATACACTACCGTTAACCAGTCTTGTGATGCTGTGAGCATTAATAGAGAAACAATTTGCAGTACCAAACCAAGGTTCATGGTTTTATTTAACCCAAGCCTTGCGCCTAGATAGCCACCAAAAAGATTGGTTATCACGCCAAAAATTTCATAAAAAAGAAACAACATCGCGATGCTTAGTGGCGAATACCCTAATTGATGAAAATACAACACCACTAACATGCGCAATGCGCCATCAGTTAAGGTAAACGCCCAATAATTACCCGTAATAATCAAGTACTGCTTGATATCACTTGGTAAACTTGCAAGTTGTTTCATTTAATCGTTTCCAGAAAATCTTTATTTAACGTCAATGCTTTTCGCTACTTTAAAGACTAGCTCTGCACTACGATTTGCATAACCCCATTCGTTGTCGTACCACGCATAAATCTTAACTTGTGTCTCATTAACCACCATGGTTGATAACGCATCAACAATGCTTGAACGAGGATCTGTTTTATAATCAACCGACACTAAGGGCTTTTCTTCATAACCTAAAATGCCAGCAAGCTCTTGATCTGCAGCTTGTTTAAACCACTCGTTTAATTCTTCTGCACTAGTTTCTCTTTCAACTTCAAAAACACAATCAGTAATTGAAGCATTCGCTAGCGGTACTCTTATCGCATGGCCATTTAATCGCCCTTTTAGCTCAGGAAAAATATGAGTGATCGCGGTTGCAGAGCCTGTTGTCGTTGGGATTAAACTCATCCCACAAGCACGCGCACGTCTTAAGTCTTTATGAGGGGCATCGAGAATAGTTTGGGTATTGGTAATATCATGAATGGTTGTCATTGAACCGTGTTTTATGCCAATTTTTTCTTGTAACACTTTCACAATGGGCGCCAGACAGTTTGTTGTGCAAGAAGCGGCTGTCACAATGTCGTAGGTGTTTTCGTCATAAAGATTATCATTAACCCCCATCACGATATTTAATACGCCCTTTTCTTTAACTGGCGCTGTCACAACCACCTTTTTAACACCTTGTGCAAGATATTTTTCCAATAGCGCTTTGGTTTTCATTTTACCTGACGCCTCTAACACTAAATCACATTTCGACCAATCGGTTTGCTCTATCGCGCTATTTTGCGTTACAGCTATCGCTTGGCCATCAATAATTAACTGATCATCAGCATGACTGACGTCATGTGGCCAAATGCCATGTACAGAATCATATTTTAATAAATGCGCTAACGTTTCAGCATTACCCGCAGGGTCGTTGATATGAACAAATTCTATATCTTTATTTGCAAAAGCCGCTCTTAACGTTAAGCGCCCCATACGACCAAAACCGTTGATTCCTACTTTGATTGTCATTTTTAACGTTTCCCTTATTAATGATTTCAAATTTGCTTAATTATGATTACTTTTCAAACCAGTGTTGTGTGCGATTTACAAAAGCAACGAGCGACAGCATTACGGGGACTTCAACGAGCACACCAACTACCGTTGCCAACGCTGCACCTGAATGCAACCCAAACAGTGAAATAGCAACTGCAACCGCTAACTCAAAAAAATTCGATGTACCAATTAAACAGGCAGGTGCTGCAATATTCTGTTTTAATTTGAACTTTAACGCCGCAAAATAAGCTAAGAAAAATATGCCGTAGGTTTGTAATATTAATGGGATGGCAATAAGTACAATAGTTTGTGGTTGTTCAATTATGCGTTGTGCCTGAAAGCCAAAAAGCAAAACGACTGTTAGTAATAACCCGATAATGGAAAATGGTTTTAACTGCGCTAAAAAACGACTAATTGCTTGATTATTTTGCCCACTTCGGTTGAGCCTAGTTCGTGTAATAACGCCCGCAATTAAAGGCAACACTACATATAAAATAACTGAATAAAACAATGTTTCCCAAGGTACGCTTATTTCTGCAACACCTAATAAAAACGCAGCTATAGGTGCAAAGGCGAAAATCATAATAATGTCATTTACCGACACTTGAACTAAAGTATAATTTGCATCACCTTTCGTTAATTGCGACCAAACAAAAACCATGGCAGTACATGGCGCAACACCAAGTAATATCATCCCTGCAATATATTCTTGCGCGGATTCTGGGCTCACCATATCGATAAATAACACTTCAAAAAATAACCAGCCTAATGCTGCCATTGAAAACGGCTTTATTAACCAATTAATGATTAACGTAAGTATTAAGCCAGATGGATTTTTCCCGACCTCTTTAATCGTCGAAAAATCAATTTGCACCATCATGGGGTAAATCATTAACCAAATGAAAACAGCAACAATAACATTTACCTGGGCGATTTCAACGTCAGCAACCCATGCAAAAAATGCTGGAAAGCTCACACCGAAAAGCACACCACAAGTGATACATAACGCAACCCAAAACGATAAATAACGTTCAAAAAATCCCATGAAACAATGCTCCTATTGGCAACAAACCGCGACACGCGTGGGCCTATCACCCATCATCTGTAATCGCTGCATTTCTTGTTTAATAAACTGTGGAGAACTGTCTAATGTTGTCTTTAAGACATTTTTCATCCACTGTGGTGATCTCGGGTGCAATGAATAAAACACCCATTGTTGATATTTTCTATCTGTTAATAAGCCTAGTTTTCTCAATTGTGCTAAATGCCTTGAAACCTTTGGTTGACTACTTTCCTGTAACGCTGTCATCAGCTCGCAAACACACACTTCGTTTTCTAATAAGATAATCAGTAATGACTTTAATCGAATATCATCGGCTAGCGCCTTATAGAACAACGTTGGCGTTAATTTTTCAACCATGTGTAAATCAGCCATATCTCATGTGACCTTCCAATAGTATATAACAAATTAATTATATACTAAATTTATTATATATTTATGACAACCATTCATTGAGCAAATAAATCCATCACCAACCTAGTCGCATAGCATTCTACTTGATAAAATAATTGAAAATTCGTACCACAAAATGAGTCAATTTCATGAAATTTCTTCACACCATGATCCGCGTCACCGACGTGGAAGCATCATTAGACTTTTTTATTAATAAATTAGGATTAATCGAAACCAACCGTTATGACGTGCCAGCAGGTAAATTTACCTTAATCTTTCTGGCCACCGAGCAAGGGGCACCAGAAATTGAATTAACACATAACTGGGATTCAGATGAAGTGTACGATGCCGGCAGAAACTTTGGTCATTTAGCCTTTGAAGTTGATGATATTTATGCAACTTGCCAACATTTGATGGACAATGGCGTGGTCATTAATAGACCACCAAGATGCGGTCATATGGCATTTGTAAAATCACCCGATGGTATTTCTATTGAACTATTACAAAAAGGTGATGCGCTACCTGTACAAGAACCATGGCAAAGCATGGAAAACATCGGTAGTTGGTAACCATTAAGGCGATAAATTATCAATTAAAAAAGCGTGCTATCAGCACGCTTTTTTGTTCGGTTCTTCCGTTTTTATATTACCTACTCTTACTTTAGCAGCGACATTAAATGACTATGATCATCAGTCCATATTACGGGTGCAATGTGCTCACGATGTATTGGCGTTTTCATTAATCGTACCCGAGCATTGTTTACCAAGGCTTTATTTTTTGTCAGCCAAACCCAATCAGTATCATGACTGATGCCTTCTTTTCCTGCTGTATGAAAATACACAAGTTCAATACCTAGTTTATTCGCTAAGCCTTGCATTAAAGGTAATAAATTCAAATGGCTATTAGAGATATGAACAGCAATAACACCTTGATTTTTTAAAATCTGTTGATAAAGCACCATAGCTTCAATAGTCAACAAATGTTGAGGAATACTGTCACCTGAAAACGCATCCAATACCAACACATCAAATGGTGATTGGCGTAAAGCGTCAAGCTGTTGTCTAATAGAAATTCGTGCATCACCTTCAATAACATCAATTTGTGCGGCTGATTGTGAAAGATAAGTAAAATATTGCTGCGCAGCGTTAATGACCAATGGATTCAGCTCATAAAATATAAATTCATCTTGCGGTTTACCATAAGCGGCTAATGCGCCAGCACCTAAGCCAACAAAACCGGCCTTTATCGCTTTATCATCAACGGCTTGTCGCATAAATTCTAGTGCTAATGCGCCCCCTGTACCTTGACGGTAATAACTCAAAGGGATGTGCTGCTGTGACTGTTCTAAATATTGCGTTCCGTGCGACGTAGTGCCATCAATTAAGCGACGTTCAGTTTGACCATCAATCTCAACATCTTTTATCGCTAATACTCCGTAAAAATTTCGCTGCTGGTAAATATCATTTTGCTGATAGCTTTGTTGTAAAAAATAAAACATCGCAAAACTCACTAATGCCATGCCAGCCATTGAACCTATATACTTGAAGCCAAGCTGCGCTCGCCAGTAATGAACACTCAGTAACACTAATAAAGCAACAAATGCGAGTGGAAATTCTAAGAATTGATCAAATACTTTACTGGCTACCAGTGCAACAAATAACGATCCTAAAAAGCCACCTAAAGCGATAATTAAATAGAAATGGGTCAAATGTTTAGTTGATGGTTTAGTACTAGCAAGTTCACCATGACAAATCATACAGCCACTAAAAAGTACCGCACTAAATAAAATAACTTGGGTAATAAAGTCGAATTGTGAGCCAATAAAATGCAAGAAAATAGCAATTACTGCACTAAAGGCAAACAATACTAGCCAATACCAACGGACATAGCAGTTTTTACTATGAAAACTAATAATAAACGTTAATAAATATAAGCATAACGGCAACACCCACAAAAATGGAATAGGCGCGACATTTTGCGTGATCGCATTAGTTGTCGCCACTAAAAACACCACACCTAGCGATGACAATGCTAACCAAATTAGCGACTGCGTCATGGTAACTGCGTTATTATCCGCTTCAATTTGTGCTCGCTCACTTAACGCCTCACTGGTGTTATAAACATTATGGTGGGCCACGTATGCATAGCTTTTGTAAATAAGATAAAGCATCAGCAATACATAGCCCGCATACAATGCAGACCACATCATCAGCTGATTTGAAACCGCAAAGTTTGGCTCAAAGACAAAGGGAAATGTCAGTAATGCTAGTAACGAAGCAACATTTGACCATGAGTAAAGGTAGTAAGGCGCTTTGCCATGATTATTAACTGCATACCAGTGCTGTATTAGAGGGCCTGTTGTTGATAAGGCAAAATAGGGTAAACCAACAGCAAGGGTTAAATACACTAAAATCGATGCTAAAGGCGCTTGTTGATGCTCAAATATCAGCAAATCTTGCATGTTGCCTAACGGTAAAACGATACAGCTAACTAATAGCATTGTGGCATGAATCACTAGTTGCTTTTTTGGTATAAACCATTTTGCCAGTGCGTGGCTATAGGCATAACCTGCCAACAGAAAAGCTTGAAAAAATAACATACAGGCGGTCCACACAGCTGCGCCGCCACCAAAATACGGTAAGATCACTTTGGCGATCAAAGGCTGAACTTGAAACAATAAAAATGCGCCAAGCAATACAACAATCAAATAATGCATAAAAAACAACGTAATATTGAAATACGTAAAACGAAATCGGATTATAAAGACATTCCACAAGAGATAAAACTAGCGAGTTGGTATCGTTATCACTTGTTAATATTATGTAACATATAAAATCGTTTAATGTTTGACTTGGTTTATCCCGTCAATAACTATTGTTATACGTTATAAGGAGTTAATAACAACAATGAAAATATCCCGCTTTTTATTAACAACAATACTGCTTTTACCATTATCGAGCGTGGTTGCAAGTGATTGTTTACAGCAGATCTCTATTGATGAACTGACACATTTAAAAACCAATAAGTTTAAAATTGATGATGACAGTACCCGCAACAAGTTAGCGCTATCATTAGTCAGTTGTTTATCTCACCCAAATCCTAGTATTAGAGACGGTATTACTTATGAGGCCTATAATCATTGGCTGCGGAACGGGCTTCTTAATCAAAAGACGATAAAAACACTATTAGTTACATTGCAGTCAATACTGTCAAACGTTTCCAAAGACACTCAAGGCTTCGAACAGCCATTTGCCGCTTTAGTGTTATCGGAAGTCGTCCGTGTTGATCGCATTACCCCTTATTTAAACAATGATGAAAGGCAAATTTTAATCGATATCACCACAGACTATATGGAAAAAATTCGTGATTATCGGGGGTTTAATGTCAAAGAAGGTTGGCGACATAATGTTGCTCACACTGCTGATATATTCTTACAACTCGTACTTAACAAGTACATTACAGAACAGCAATTCAAGCAAATTTTAGCGGCAATAAAAACACAGATAGCGCCAGACAATACGTTTTATACCTTTGGCGAGCCGAAGCGTTTAGCCATGCCATTTATTTATATTGTTTTGCAAAATAAAATAGCGCTTGAAACGATTACACAATGGCTCAATGAAATCGCATCTTCTGCACCATTTGATAACTGGCAATCAGTATATAAAAGTGAACAAGGGTTAGCGAAATTACACAATACACGAAACTTTTTAAACAACGTTTATGTGATAACGCGTGATAGTAAAAACTCTCAACTTCAAGCCATTCAGCCAGCGTTGTTAGCGGCCATTAAGCGAGTTAACTAAGTAATGACTGTGCCCTGCGCTTAGCGGCGATAGGGCTCACCTTTACCCACCAAAACAAATACATAATGGCAATCTTGGTTAATGCGCTCGTTATCGCCAACACGAGTAATGGCCAGCCATTGGTGATTCCCATACTGAGAGCAAATGCAATTGTTGACATATCCATCATGAAAATAAATTGACTCATTTTAATATCAACAGCGCCTGTTTCGCCTGACAATAAAATAACCTTAATTTGATGCAAGTAACCTTGCGCGATAAGCACAGA
Organism: Thalassotalea sediminis; assembly: GCF_030295915.1. Taxonomy (NCBI): domain Bacteria; kingdom Pseudomonadati; phylum Pseudomonadota; class Gammaproteobacteria; order Alteromonadales; family Colwelliaceae; genus Thalassotalea; species Thalassotalea sediminis. Next base: position 2,525,004 of record NZ_AP027361.1, read on the forward strand.
GATAACCAATATCATCACTGTAGCAATATATTGCCCTTGATCGTCTATATCGCTTCCGACAAATAACCCCACCAATGCCAACAGTAACGTGCTAGTTGCGACACTAACACAGACAAAACTTTGCTTGGTTTTTCTCTCTCGCCAAATTTCGAATATGATAAGCAAGACCAACACTGCCGCGATCAGTCTTGGCCAAACAATGTAATGATTAAAAGGTGATATTGAATAGCCATAAATAAAAAAAGATAAGTAAGCTAAGTAACTAACCGCAAATTGATTTAACGACAGCAATGCCGTTGCTTGCTCTTTGTTACGCTTAAGGTGTTTACGCTGCCAAATCGTTTGTAGCTGAGAAAAAACACCGAACAAACTCACAAAAATTAATACGCTGTTAAGCGCGCCAAAAAAGTCATATGCAGACATTTCACAACCATGTAAACACTATAATTGTCGACAATAATAATTAATTAAACCTAATTTATCTACATAAACGTAACAAACCCGATGAATTTGTCGACACCAGGTTATATACAATATCGCCCCAACATAGTGCACCACACGTCGTAATCTTGTGCATAAAGTACTATAGGTACATCATCTTAAATAATTTTATATATATAACAGATAGTTAACTTTAGGCGTAACTTTTGCAAATGCTTTAGATAAACAATTTTGTTGGAAAAAGTATGAAAAGCCTTGAAGCGAATTTTGATGGTATTGTTGGCCCTACTCACAACTATGCTGGGTTATCAGAAGGGAATGTCGCCTCTTTATCTAATGCCAAAGCCAGCTCTAATCCTAAGCAAGCGGCTCTTCAAGGGCTAAAAAAAATGAAAGCATTGCATGATATGGGGTTGGTGCAAGGTGTCATCGCACCACAAGAAAGACCAGATATATATGCGCTTAAACGCTTGGGCTTTACTGGCACTGATGCACAAGTTGTTGATGCCGCCTACAAAGTATCGCCAGCAATTCTGGCATCCTGTTGCTCAGCATCGTCCATGTGGACAGCCAATGCTGCAACAGTCTCTCCATCTGCTGATACGTTAGATGGAAAAGTTCATTTCACTGCTGCCAACCTAGCTAACAAGTTTCATCGTTCATTAGAGCCTGAAACCACGACTAATATTTTACAAAGTATCTTTAACAATGATGACTATTTTTGCCATCATCAACATCTGCCAGATAACGAACATTTTGGTGACGAAGGTGCAGCAAATCATACGCGCTTATGTACACAATATACTGACACAGGTTTAGAAATATTTACCTATGGACGCAATGCCTTTCGCCGCAATATGCCTGAACCAACCAAGTTCCCAGCAAGACAAACTAAAGAAGCAAGCCAAGCAATAGCCCGATTGCATGGTGTATCAGATAAAAACAGTGTATTTGTTCAACAAAACCCAGCCGTCATTGACCAAGGGGTTTTTCACAATGATGTTATCGCGGTCGGAAATCAAAACGTGTTGTTTTACCATGAACAAGCATACCTCAACACCGCTGCATTTAAACAAGAAGTTATCGAAAAGTTTATGGGAGATTCGCTCTACTTTATTGAAGCAAGTACAGACGATGTATCAATCCAAGATGCGGTCAATACTTACTTGTTTAACACGCAATTAGTAACCCTGTCGAATGGAGAAATGGCAATAATTGCCCCAATGCATTGTCAGGAAAATAGACGGGTATTTGATTATGTACAATCGGTTGTTGCTGCAGAAAACCCCATTACAAAACTCGCCTTTTTTGACGTTAATGAAAGTATGAAAAATGGCGGAGGCCCCGCATGCCTGCGTTTACGTGTCACGCTAACACCTAAAGAATTATCAGCCGTTAATTCAAACTGCATTTTGAATGACGATTTATATATCAAACTTGTTGCCTGGGTAAATAAACACTATCGCGACCAGTTAGTGCTTAACGATTTACGCGATCCTCAACTCGTTATTGAATCAAGAACGGCACTAGATGAACTTACGCAATTGCTAGCGTTAGGCGCTGTTTATCAGTTTCAGCGTGAATAAACGTTTAACCAGAATTTTATTAAAATTTAATGCTAATATTTTGAAAAGAATGAAAAACTTGATACGTTAACGCTAATAACGATAGAGAGAATATTAGGATAGATTCTTGGATTATTCAGCTTGGATTAAAAAAACATTTCCTGTAACAAAAACAGTACCACAAGATACAATTGAAGATTATGTTTCAGTGGCTAAAGCTAGCACTAAACTTTTAAGAGAGTCTGTAAAGGTAACCGCATTTTTACTTGTTGTTATCCCCTTTAATTTATACCTAAATTACCTCACCAAAGGCACAGTATTTGGTCTAGCATACATACTGCTTAGCTTTACTTCTTTTGGAGTAGGCGGTTTTATAGCCCTTTATTTTGAGCAAAAAACAATAAAAAGTCGCCTAAGAAAAATCATCAAATCAAGGTATGAATGCCCTCCCGAAACTTAGTTTCCGTAAACGCTGTTCACCTTTCAGTTAGATTTTTCAACGCTGACAATCTCGAATCCCACTGATTTGTTAATTCAGCAATAAACTGCTCAGCTATTTTTAGCCTATGTGCATCAAGCGATACATGCGTCTCTCTGCCTTGTTTTGACAATGTCACTAAATTTGCTGATACCAATACTTGTAATTGTTTTCTAGCGCCCTGACGCGTTACACCTAAATTATGAGACAATTCACCAATAGTATTAACATCACCATTTGCTAACCGCTGAACCATCTCAAGCCTGACAGGGTCACCTAGCGCTTTATAAATATTAACAGCGTCCATTTATTTACCTTTTTAGAAACATTGCTAACTTATCGAGCATAAAGTCCCACCCCTCAACATTACCCTTATACGATGCTTCGATAACCTCAATAGGTAACTGCGCAAACCCTGACTCAATAAGCGTTACCTTGCAGCTATTCGCTGATAATGCTTCAACATAAAACTCAACCAAGGTATTCGGCACCAATAATACATCGCCACTGTATGGACTAGCGCCCGGCACCCAACGATAAGCAAAATATTCATGGGGTTTTGCATCTTCAACATAAACCTGACTTTTACCGCATTCGTCAAAATTAAATGCGACTTGCTCGCCAACTTGATAGTTACCTTCTATTGATTCAGGGAACCACATTACGACTTGTTTAGGGTCAGCAATCGCAGAATACACTCTTTCTTGTGATGCATTAATCAATATTTCTCGTTTAATCTCATTTTGCATAATTGTTACCGTTGTTATCGTGAGTACATAAAGTAAAGCATGGTATAAACAAAAAGCAACCATTTGGTTGCATAAATATTAATTTTTGCCAATAGATGAAACTAACCCTATGAATTAAATTAATAATTAATAATAAAAATTTCTTTATAGCTAATTCGTAACAGCCCTTGCTTGAATGTAGCATCCTTGTCACAATGAATTGTTATATAATCACAATAAAGAGAAACAGCACATGATCAGAAATGCACTCCTTGTCATCGCGTTTATATGTATTTGTATGCCCAATGTCTTTGCTGCTGAAGCAAATAACAAGCGCGCAGAATATATTCGTGAAAACTACGCAAAATATGAATATGAAATACCAATGCGAGACGGTAAAACGTTATTTACTGCTGTTTATGTCCCCTATGATGTCAGCAAACCGTATCCGATTTTAATGCAGCGCACGCCTTATTCGGTTGGGCCTTATGGTATTAACAAATATCGTTCAAGCTTAGGGCCATCTGAAGCATTTGAAAAGGATGGCTTTATTTTTGTTTTTCAAGATGTTCGTGGACGCTTCCGCTCACAAGGTACCTATGACAATATGCGACCACAGGACGCTTATAAGCGGGGTAAAAAAGCCATTGATGATGCAACAGACACCTATGATACTGTTGAATGGTTAGTAAAAAATATCGATAACAATAATGGTAACGTCGGTATGTATGGGGTTTCTTACCCTGGTTACTATACGTCAGTTGCCTCCATCAATGCCCACCCTGCACTAAAAGCAATTTCTCCTCAAGCGCCTATTGCTGATTGGTTTTTTGATGATTTTCATCGAAATGGTGCTTTCGCATTACCCATGGCATTTGTTTTTTTTGACCGATTTGATAATTTCCCAACAGAAAAGCATAGTCATTGGCCAACCGGTCAAGACATGGCGACACATGATGGTTATCAGTTTTTTCTTGATTTAGGTCCGCTATCTAATGTAAACGACAAATACTTTCATCATAAACGTCCTTTTTGGGATGACTTAGTTAACCACCCAAATTATGACGAATACTGGCAATCACGTGATTTGCTACAACACTTAGGCAACACAAAGCCCGCGACATTAGTTGTTGGCGGTTGGTATGACACTGAAGATTTGTATGGTCCTTTAAAAACCTATCAAACCATGTCACACAACAACAAAAAAGATAACGTGCAGTTAGTCATGGGACCTTGGTATCACGGGCAGTGGAACCGTGGTGATGGCTCAAAAATGGGTGAGGCAGACAACGGCTTTAATACCAGTGCTTGGTTCCAAAAAAATGTGTTATTACCTTTCTTTAAAGAACATCTAAAAAAAGCTGACAGTGCAAATATCGCCAAAGCAACCATTTTTGATACCGGTGCAGATCGCTGGCATCGATTTGGCACTTGGCCACCAAAAGCCGCTAAAAAGCAAACACTGTATTTAACGGCTAACGAAACAATTAGCAACGAAAAACCAACAGCAAAAACTAGCTTCTCAGAATATGTTAGTGACCCAAATAAGCCAGTACCACACTCTAAAGCAATTGGTCGCGGCTGGGATCGTCCATACATGGCAGAAGACCAGCGTTTTGCAGCGCGTCGTCCAGATGTTTTAATATTTGAAACTGCGCCATTAACGGAAGATTTAACATTAGCAGGTAACATCGACCTAAAGCTTAAGTTCAGCACGTCTCAAACCGCAGCAGATATCATCGTTAAGCTTGTTGACGTATTTCCTGCGAAAAATGAAAACACCAATAAACTTGATAAAGAGCTTGGCAACCGTCATGAGTTGGTTAGATGGGGTTCTATTCGAGGTCGTTTTCGTGAATCAATGAGCGAGCCTAAGCCGTTTAAAGCTAATGAAGTAACACCGGTTAACTTTGAGCTGTATGACGTAATGCACACCTTTAAACGCGGTCACAAACTGCAAATTATGGTGCAAAGCAGCATGTTTCCTTTCTTAGATCGTAACCCACAAAACTATGTGGATAATATCTTTAAAGCAACAGCAACTGATTTTGTTAAAGCTAATCATCGTATTTACCATCAAGCGGATCAAGCAAGTACCATTGAAATTTCAGTCATGAAATAACCTTGTCGTGCTAAGGCCACTTTCTTTCACACGAAAGTGGTCTTTAATAAATGGGGTCAGGTACATTTAAGCGTTAAGGTTCGGCAACAGATTTGGGTCTTCCTCTCAAACCTGAGTTAACCCGCTTTCCTGTTAACATTTCTATGGTCGATTTAAATTTATCGTCTCCTAACGTAATTCCTTTGTTTACGGAATTCCTAATGCATTGTTCATCACTCTCATTCATAGAAAATGTAAATAGCGTTTTATAGCTCATTTGCCTTTGTACATCAGATTGACCTAACGCGATATATTGTTCGTGCTGAGTACATAAACTAGAATGCTTTCCTAACGCATTTATTTGATAACTTGACCAAGGGTAATTGGCCGGTTCTTTGACCATACCAGCCCTAACAGGGTTTAATTCGATATAACGATATACCTCTAATAAATAATTATTGTCCTGAACTAAACAGGATTTAAACCTCCCTTCCCATAAACCTCCTGTCCTTTGATAACTGTGATTAAAGTATTGTACGTAACGCCTGCCCAATCCTTGCATCATTAAACTGACTCCCTTGGGTTTAACAGGAGTGCACAACAAATGCACATGATTGGTCATCAACACCCAAGCGTGAATTAAAACATCTGACTTATACGCATAATGCTTAAGCCAGTTTAAATAGGCTTTATAATCTTTTTCCTGATAAAAACAGGATTGACGATTATTTCCGCGTTGAATAACGTGCTGTGGAATATTGGGTAAATCTAGTCGAGGTAACCTTGCCATACATATCATCCTTGATATTTATATAAAGCTTACAGTGTAGTTGACCTGTGAAATATTTCTCTGTGTAAACACATTAAATTGCAAATAGAAGGATTAATGGGGTCAGGTACAATTTACTTATAAGCTAAATAAAGCAACGGTCTTTGTTTTGTATAATTTCGATAATGTACCTGACCCCATTAATTAAAAAAAGCCGTTAAATGTTAAACATCTAACGGCTTTTTCATTTAACAATTAACTTAATGAAATTCGATTTTAGCCACTTCTACGTTACCATTAAACGTTGCGGTTTTAACATCACCTCTACCTTCAACATTGACAGTATTGGTTTGGCTAGGCCAAATATCACGTAATGCTGAGTGCTCGATTGTCAGGCCTCCAAGTAACACAGGCTGTTTAGTTTCTTGGTAAACCCAAAAGAACTTGCCGTCAACTTCAAAACCAACAGAGCCAAGTGCAAGTGCATTACCTTTATCATCTTTTAATGAAAAACGAGTCATTACATATTCAAAAAAGCGCTGTTGCGTTTCTTTGGATTTTATAATGTCGGCGTTCTTACCAAAAATATGCTTAACGGCATGTTCTGCATCATGTAAATAAAACCGATGGCTTACTTCAATGTTTTCTGTTCTTGGATTAAACAATACTGTGCTAATCGCAGCCTTTTGCTGGTGAGCTAACACTGTATCACTTAGTAACACCATACATAACATTAAACACTTAAATACAAATTTCATATAAAACCTAATTAGTTATCTTTCTCTTGATCTTTTTTATCATCATCTGATTTAAGTTCAGTTTTAATATCATGCATGATATCTCGACTTACTTTAGCTGATGATTTCTTACGCTTATAGCTCTCGATACGAGAAGGAATAATGCGACGTGGGTAATGGTTATTCTCAACATCTACGTCTGCAGTTTCCCAACGAGGATCAACAGTAATACTGACTAAGTTTTTATCTTTCTCCGTTACTATTAGCTTACTAACCGCTTTAGGAGAACGGCGCCAGATCTCAGCAGGAATACGCATCATTTCTTTACTACCATCTTCAAATGATAGCTCTAGAATGATAGGCATTACTAAACCACCCTTGTTTGTAAAATCTAAAACATAGTAGTTTTTGTCTTCTTTTACAGCGCGTGTGAATACTTCACGTTCCCAGTCTTTTAAACCTTTTAAGTACTTCTGGTACTTATTACGTTCTTTATTGGTAACAGTGAAGCGATCATTTTCGTCATAGAAATCTTTAATGTCAGGGAAACGTTCAATCCATAATTTTTTACCTTCCGCTTTATTACGCTCATCGGTAAGTGATTTAGGTTTATCTAACTCTTGTTGACGTTCGCGAGCAAAATCAATATCAGGATCTTCTGTATCTAAACGTAGTTTATAAACACGATCTAATGAAATATCGACATGATCTGTTGAGTAGAACCAACCACGCCAGAACCAATCAAGGTCAACACCAGAAGCTTCTTCCATTGTGCGGAAAAAATCTGATGGCGTAGGACGTTTAAACTTCCAACGTTGTGCATACTCTTTAAACGCAAAATCAAATAATTCACGACCAAGAATGGTTTCACGTAAAATATTTAACGCTGCCGCAGGTTTAGTGTAGGCATTAGGGCCTAAGCGTAAAACGCTGTCAGATTGCGTCATAATAGGTACTTGGTTTGAAGACTTCATGTACCCAGTAATATCGCGAGGCTCTACCCCCCAAGGAATGCTAGGATCCCATTCACGACCAGCAACACCATCTAAGAAGCTATTTAACCCTTCATCCATCCATGTCCATTGGCGCTCATCAGAGTTTACAGTCATCGGGAAATAAATGTGACCGATTTCATGAATGACCACACCAATCAAGAAGCGCTTTTCAGCTTGCGAATAAGTACGGCTACCATCGTCACGTAATTCAGTACGTGGACCGTTAAAAGTGATCATTGGATATTCCATACCCCCCACAGGACCATTTACTGACTGTGCAGTTGGGTACGGGTAATCAAATGAGAAACGGTTGTATACATCCATTGTGTGAATGATTGATTCCGTTGAATACTTCTTCCATAAATCGCCACCTTCTTTCGGATAAAAAGACATCGCCATTACAAGAGGAGTTTCATCGTTGTTTTGTTTGAAGCCACGCGCATCCCACATAAATTTACGTGATGAAGCCCAAGCAAAGTCACGAACGTTATTAGCTTTAAACTTCCACGTTTTTGTTTTGTTCGTACCTTCTTTTTCGTTTTCTAACGCTTCTTCTTCAGTCACGATGAAAACAATACGCTCAGCATCTTCAGCTTGTTCTAAGCGTTTACGTTGCTCGCTTGTTAATACTTTTTTAGGGTTAGCTAATACACCAGTTGAAGAAACGATATGATCGGCAGGTACCGTCATTTCTACTTCATAATCACCAAACTCTAGTGTAAATTCACCGCGACCTAAAAACTCTTTATTAGTCCATGCTTCGTAATCTGTATATGCATGTAGACGTGGATACCATTGCGCTAACAAAAAGATATCGTTGCCACCTTCACGAGCATCATCTGGAAAGTGCTCATAACCAGAACGCGCTGAAACCGCATCTTCTTCAACAATATTAAAGCCAAAATCTAATGAAAAACTCGTTTTCTGTCCTGACTTCAATGGTTTATTCAGATCAATACGCATGTTGGTGCCAACAATAACGTAATTAAGTGAATTACCTCTATTATCTTTAACATTGCTAATGGTATAGCCTAATTCACTGTCACCAATAAATTGTTGGCGACGCAACGCCGACAAGCTTATTTTACCGCCTGAGGCCTTATTACCACTAAATGTAGAAGATAATTCACTTAATGAATCTTGTTTAAAAATATTTTGGTCTAGTTGTAACCAAAGATACTTCAATGTATCAGGAGAGTTATTAATATATACAATTTCTTCGCTACCTTCTAAACGGCGTTTTTCTTCGTCAAGGGTAACTTTGATATTATAATCAACTTGTTGTTGCCAATAGCGGTGACCTGGCTCACCTGCAGCGTTACGATACACATTAGGTGTAGGTAACACTTCATCTAACTGCCGGAACTTATCTTCAAAGTCCCCTTTGGTTTGCTTTACAGAGCCGTACGCCGATAAAGATGCGGTACAGACGAGCAAAGCTGCCAATGTTATCGTTTTTTTAATCATGATTATTCCTGCTCACTACTTGAGGATCCGTACACAAAAGCTATGTATACGAAGTGCTAAGGCGTGCTTAACTTACTGATAAACTTCAATATGAAAAAACAGCTCTTAGATAATAAAACAAATAAGCACTAAATTCAGCGCTTTCTAACAAGAAAAAGCCGCAATTCGTCTCATTTGTTATAACATAACAAAAAATAGTCATGTTTATTATCTATTTGTATTATTTTAAAAAAGCCCCTTAGAGGTACCCTTCTGGGTTATTTACTTGCCAGCGCCAAGTATCTTCTATCATTTGCTCAAGGCTACGTGTCGCCTGCCAACCTAATAGCCGGTTAGCTTTATCAGCATTTGCCCAAAATGCAGCTAAGTCTCCTGACCGGCGAGCACCTATTTCATAGCGAATATTTTGTTGACTGACTTGTTCAAATGCGCGAATAATACTTAACACTGATAACGCTTTTCCTGTTCCTAAATTAAACGCTTCAACGCCGGTAAAACCTCGCTGTTTATTCAACCACTTTAACGCCGCAACATGACCTTCGGCTAAATCCATTACATGTAAATAATCACGTTCGCAAGTGCCATCTAGCGTTTGATAGTCATCACCAAATACTTGTAAACTTTTACGCTTACCTACCGCTACTTGTGCGATATAAGGTAATAAGTTATTGGGTACGCCTTGAGGGGCTTCTCCTATTTGACCACTTTCATGCGCTCCAATAGGATTAAAATAACGTAAAGATATTGCGCGAAAATCACTATCAGCTTTCGCGACATCATTCAACATACGCTCAACCATCACTTTACTTGCGCCATAAGGACTAGAAGCCTCTCCTAATGGCATAGTTTCAATATAAGGGACATTATTATCACCACCATAAACGGTTGCAGACGATGAGAAAATAAAATGTTTCACCTTAAATGTTGCCATAACCTCTAGTAAACATAAGGAGCCATTTACGTTATTTTGATAATACGCCAACGGCATAGTTGATGACTCTCCAACCGCTTTCAATGCCGCAAAATGGATCACTGCATCTATATTGTGCGCACAAAAGAGCTCCGCTAATGCCGCTTTATCTTGAATATCACCTTTAACGAAAGTCACCTTTTTATCGGTTAATTTTTCAACACGACGGATAGATTCAATACTTGAATTAGATAAGTTGTCGAAAACAATAACGTCGAAATCATTATTCAACAGTGACAAAACCGTATGTGAGCCGATATAACCGGCACCACCTGTTACTAAAATATTCATTACACTTCCCTAACTCATTAGTTTACTTCAGTATGCCTAAACGCCCCTTGTGACGCATGGCAAATATAGATATCTGCAACTAAACCAAATCGTTGTGGATATTGAATGTTGACTTGCTCAATCACGGTATCAACCAAGTCTTTCGGCATAATAACAACTACGCAGCCACCAAATCCACCGCCTGTCATGCGCACGCCGCCTTGATTGCCTATCTGTTCACTAACAATGTCAACTAAGCCGTCCATTTCCTTGGTTGTAACTTCAAAATCATCACGAAGTGACTGGTGTGATTCCGCCATCAATTGACTTAATGCTGGCATGTTTGACGCTTTAAACGCAGCTAATGCGGCAACAGTACGTTCATTCTCAGTGATCACATGTTTAGCGCGACGAAACAGAACCTCCGACAACTTATCTTTCTCTGCTATTAATTGTGACAAGGTTACATCACGTAACGCTTTGCAGTTAAAATGATCAGCAACTTGCTCACACTGTTCTCGACGCAAATTATACTCGCTATCAACTAAACCACGTTTTACATTTGAATTGATAACCAACAGCGACAAACCTTCATCAATTGGCGCATCTTCAAAACTCAAATCTCTGCAATCTAGCAACATTGCATGGTCTTTTTTACCCATCGCAGAAATTAGCTGATCCATAATGCCGCAATTACAACCGACATATTCATTTTCTGCTTGCTGACCCATTTGAGCAGCAGTAACGCCATCGAGGTCAAGTTGATACAGCGAGGTAAACGTTTTCAATATCGCCATTTCAAAGCTAGCTGACGAACTTAACCCAGCTCCTTGAGCAACATTGCCCGTAACAACAATATTTGCACCGCGAAGGTTTGGATATTTTTCCATTAACGCTTGAACAGAGCCCTTAATGTAATTACACCACATATGTTCAGTGTCAAAACTAAATTGATTTAATACAAATTCTGTAGAGCTTTGACCAAAATCATGAGAATAAACTTTGACAAGTTGATCTTCACGCTTTGATGCCGCAATCGTAGTGCCACAATCAATAGCGGCAGGAAAAACAAAGCCATCATTATAATCAGTATGATCGCCGATAATATTGACACGAGCTGGTGCATGACAAACCACATCAGGTTCGTGTTGATAACACTGCTGAAATAGCACTTCAATTTTATGATTTTCGCTCATTATAAAAGCTCCTTATAATGGGTTTCTGGCAAGTTCTTTAACCTTTCTGCTGCCTGCTCTGGGGTAAGGTCACGCTGAGCCTCGGCTAACATCTCATAACCAACCATGAATTTTCTCACCGTTGCAGAACGTAAAAGTGGCGGCAAGAAACTGGCATGTAATGTCCACTCAGGATATTGCTTTCCATCATAAGGTGCACCATGCCAGCCCATTGAATACGGAAAGGAGCATTGGAATAAGTTGTCATATTTCGTTGCTATTTTTTTTAAAATATCAGCAAGAGACGCTTTTTGCGTTGACGTTAGTTCAGACATTCTTGAAACAGAAAATCGTGGTAACAACAACGTTTCAAATGGCCACGCTGCCCAGTAGGGTACAACCACCACCCAATCGTCATTTTTCACCACAACTCGTTGTTCTTTTGTAAGCTCTTTTTCAACATAGTCATTTAAGAGGTTACTTTGATATTGAGAAAAATAGGCTAATTGTGAATGGCACTTCCGTTCTGCTAATGTTGGTATTTGTTGCTGCGCCCATATTTGCCCATGGGGATGAGGATTAGAGCACCCCATCACAGCACCTTTATTTTCAAAAACTTGTATCCATTGGTATTTTTCACCTAGCTCAAGACACTGGGCTTGCCAGGTATTAACAACATGAATAATTTCTGCAACGGATAGTTCCGGTAGTGTTTTACTGTGATCAGGAGAAAAACAGATCACGCGGCTTTCACCTTTCTCTGTCGCCATTTTAAAAAGCGGATCATTGCTTTCTACATAAGGCGTACCGGTTTTTAACGCTGCAAAGTCGTTATTAAAAACAAACGTTGTTAAATAGCGCTCATTTACTTTACCATTTATACGCGTATTTCCAGCACATAAATAACACGTAGGATCATGAGACGTGGTCTGCTGCTGTGAAACAGCTTCCACTTGCCCTTGCCAAGGGCGTTTAGCACGGTGTGGCGAGACAAGCACCCATTCATTCAATAAAGGGTTATATCGGCGGTGCGGGTGCTCTGTCGGATCAAATTCAACTGTCATGATTGCATTCCACTATATTAATTTGCCCCAAAATGTAAACGTTTTCCCTTTTTATTGCAACCTTAGTTTCAAAGGCTAATTTTAGAATATTGCTCACTATGTAAAGCTTAGATATACTGCTCTTAATATAAGCACTTAAAAAATGTAAACATTTACAAATGTCAACAATCAAAGATGTAGCTCGTGTCGCAGGCGTCTCCGTAGCAACGGTTTCGCGCGTTGTAAATAATGGTCCTAAAGTAAGCGCAAAAACAAAAGAAAAAGTCCGTAAAGTCATGTGTGATCTTGGCTATACGCCTAATGCCAATGCCCGCGCACTTGTTACCCAAAAAAATACGACTATTGGTGTTGTTATTCCTGACATCACCGATCCATTTTTCGCTTCTTTAGCCAGTGGCGTTGAACAAATAGCTAGAAAAAATCACATGCAATTGTTGCTCAGTACAAGCGAAATAAATGCAGCATCAGAAATGCAGGCTATTCAGTTATTAATTGAACGTCGATGCGATGTGATGGTCGTGCATAGTAAAGCACTCTCCGACTTGCAACTTATCGACCTTAATAAGAAAATTAAAGGTTTAGTGATCATTGATAGAGTTATACCAGGCATTGAGCAACAATGTATTTGGTTGGATAACGAAGAAGGCGGAAAGATCGCTGCTCGTCACCTTTTAGCACTAAATCATACTGCGCTAGCTTGTATCAGTAGCCATTATCCAATAGATGATCCTGCCTTAAGGTTACGCGGTTTTCAGCAAGTATTAGCTGAACAAGTAGTTCCGCTTAAAGAAGCATTAATTGATCAGCAAGAACCATCTTTAAAAGGTGGAGAAATCGCAGCACAAAACTTACTCGCAAGCGGCGAAACCTTTAGCGCGGTCTTTGTGTATAATGACGCTATGGCAATTGGCGCAATTTCAACACTAGAAGACAATGGCTATCATGTGCCCAACGACATTTCAGTGATTGGTTTTGATGACGTATTACTTTCTCGATATTCCCGTCCAAAACTAACTACCCTGCACTACCCAATTGAAGCTATGGCTAAGCAAGCAGCTGAACTAGCATTACGTTTAGCCGATCAAAACGAAAGTGAAACAACAGTTGCCACACTTAAGCATGTTCCTCGGCTTGTTAAGCGAGAGTCTACAACACGAAAAAGTAGCTAAACTTAATAAACACACTAGGTGTATCGTTTTTTACCATATCACTCTATCTAGAATGCACTTTCGTTAATCTAATTTACTATGTTAAGACGAGATAAATCGTCATTACTTTCCACATTGGAAACTAATAGGATTAGACATGAACAAACAAGAACAGGATATTTCAGTGCAAGAGGCTAAGCTCGTACTCGATAATTTAGCGGATATAGATATTAACACCAATAAGCTGATCAGACCCCCAATTTGGCTTACCGGCATTATCGCTTTTTTCTACGGCATGATGACTTTTTCTTGGGCAGCGACACGTCACGAAAATTTATGGATGTTAGGTCTTATTATCTCCGCTGTTGGTTTTTTACTTGCTGTAGGTTTTTATCTCTATACCAGCCAGTTGCTAGGCGTTAAACCAAAAATTTTATCGAAAAGCAAAAAAAAATGTATCTTCCATTTTTCAACCGCAATATTTTTTGCGGCTGTAATTATTTTTTCGCGTATTTTTAGTCTCAATGACCTAGATTACCTTACCTATATAGGTGCCGCTTTAAATGCAACGGTCCTCGCGTATTTGTTGCACTTTCATTCAACAGGTCATTACATAAAAAAGAAAGGTGAATAATGACTATGTCGAAATTTGATCAACTTATTCACGCACAATATCGCTTACAAATTTGCGCAATTTTAGCCGCTACAAGTGAAATTGAATTTAAAGTACTGCGAGAAAAGCTCGAGGTAAGCGATTCAGTGTTATCAAAGCATTTAAAGTCATTGGAAGAGGTAGGTTATATCAATGCAATTAAACGTTCAAACATGGGAAGACAACGCACATGGTTATCGCTAACAAGTCTTGGGCGTGAAGCCTACAACGGTCATTTAATGTCATTACGTAGCATAGTAGGCAATATTTAACGTTTAACCTTGTCAAACAACGTTATATTGATCTTCAAGTGTATTATCTAGCTTAATCTAACGTTGTTCTATACCTTAATATAGAGAGTAAACCAGCAAAAAAGATAAATGCAAACATCGCATAAAACTCTTGATGCAGATGCGACCAATCTGCGCCTTTTAACATCACACCTCTGACAATGCGTAAGAAGTGCGTTAATGGCAATACTTCGCCAGCATATTGCGCCCACAAGGGCATGCCACGAAACGGAAACATAAATCCTGACAATAAAATCGACGGCAAAAAGAAAAAGAAGGTCATTTGCATTGCTTGCATCTGTGTTTTAGCGATAGTCGAAAAGGTAAAACCTAAAAACAGATTAGCGATAATAAACACTAAAACCGCCATTAATAACAATGCGATATTACCGACAAAGGGCACGGTAAAAAGCCATGTTGCAGCAAGCAGTATAATAACGGTTTGTACACTACCAACCAGTACATAAGGTGTGATCTTGCCAAGCATAACCTCGAATGGCCTCGCCGGCATAGCAAGAATGTTTTCAAGGTTTCCCTTTTCACTTTCTCGTGTCATCGCCATTGCCGTAATCATAACTGATGTCATGGTTAAGATAACCCCCAGTAAACCGGGCACAATATTGTATTGGGTAATACCTTCCGGGTTGTATTTACGGTGTATAACAACATCAATATTAGCTGAACTACTCTTTAGGTACGCTAAAGCGCCCGTGTATTCATGAACTAATGCACTTTCTACAATTTTTGTCGCTTGTGCTAATGCGTTTGAAGAAGCACTGGGGTCAGATGCATCTGCTTCAATCAATAATTGAGGGTGTTGTTGACGAATTAACTCTCGTGTAAAGCCAACTGGGATTTGAATTACAAATGAAGCATCTCCAGTCAATAAAGCGTCGTTTGCAGCTTTAGGCGTATCAACCTGGTCAATAAAATGAAAATAATTAGAATGCGCAAAACCATCAATTATTGCCCTAGTTATTGATGTATTTTCTTGTGCATATATAACCGTTGGTAATCGTTTAGGGTCGGTATTAATAGCAAAACCAAACAGAATTAATTGCATAATAGGAATCGCGACCATCATGGCAAATGTCATCCGATCTCGGCGCATTTGAATTAATTCCTTCAGTAGAATAGCCCAAACTCTGGAAACACTATTCATTGATAACCTCGTTTATCAACGCCTGCATCTGCCATTAGAGAAATGAAAACGTCTTCAAGATCAGGTTCAATAGGTTGCCATTGCATGTTTCGATATGGATCACGCTGTAAAGTTTTATCAAGCAATTGACGGTCTTTGCCACTTACATGGAGGGCAGAACCGAAATATGAGGCACTTTGAATACCCGGCTCTTTTTTTAATGCTTGAACATAATCTCTTACATGATCACCTGTCGCCCGATAAGTTACTAACTGACTATGAGCAATAACCTTTGTCACGCTGCCTTGTGTTATTAGTTCACCATGAGCTAAGTAGGCAATTTCATCACATCGTTCTGCTTCATCCATATAATGGGTAGAGACCAAAATTGTCATACCATTTGCACTAAGCGCATGGATTTGATCCCAAAATTCACGTCTTGCTTGTGGGTCTACGCCTGCTGTTGGTTCGTCAAGTAATAACAGTTTAGGATTATGCATAGTGACAGCGGCTAGCGCTAAACGTTGCTTCCACCCACCAGAT
The DNA here is from genome assembly GCF_030295915.1 of Thalassotalea sediminis. Taxonomy (NCBI): domain Bacteria; kingdom Pseudomonadati; phylum Pseudomonadota; class Gammaproteobacteria; order Alteromonadales; family Colwelliaceae; genus Thalassotalea; species Thalassotalea sediminis. Next base: position 2,541,538 of record NZ_AP027361.1, read on the forward strand.
AATGTACCTGCTAATTGATGTTGACGCTGTAACAACCCAAGCGACATTAAGGTATCATCTACCACCTTTTTAATCTGCTTTAGGGTATAGACACGAGCAACAAACTCTAGATTTTCGCGAATTGTTAGATCATCCCAAAACGAAAACTTTTGTGTCATGTAGCCAGTTTGGCGTTTAATTTTATCTGCTTGCTTAATTATATCAAAGCCAAGACATTTTCCTTCCCCAGCGGTAGGATTAAGCAACCCACAGATCATTCGGATCGTTGTTGTTTTTCCTGAACCATTGGGCCCTAAAAATCCCCAAACCTGTCCTTTCGGCACCGCTAAACTTACGCCATTTACTACCGTTTTATCGCCAAAAGATTTTACTAAACCACTTACATCTATCGCTAAGTCACTCATAATGTTATATCCACAGGTTGACCTTGACGTAATGCGGTTTCACCAACAACATTTGCTTCAACTAAAAACACTAACTTGTCGCGATTTTTTTTACTATAAAGTACTGGCGGCATAAAACTGGGCTCTTTAGCAATGTAACTAATCTTTGCTTTTTGTTGGTCGCCAGCATCACTATCTAACATTACAGTTTGGCCTATTTTCAGCGTTGAGAGTTGCTGCTGTGGTAAATAAAATCTCACCTTAACCTGAGAGGTACTCGTTATTGCCGCAATCGGTTGACCTTGGGAAACAAACTCTCCTTCACGAAAATACACTTGCTCAACAGTTCCCTCATTGCCTGCAATAATATTTCTACGATCTAACTGCCATTGAGCAAGCGATTTTTGTGCTATTGCCTGTTCTACTGCCGCAAATGCTGCTGTAATAGCTGCTCCTCTAGCAGGTAATTTTTGTGAAATGAGTCCTTGTTGAATTTCTTCGACTTTTGCTCTTGCAGCTTGATATTCAGCACTCGCATGGTCAAGTTCTGCTTGTGATGTAAGATTTTGTTTTAATAATGCTTTTTGCCTTTCAAAGATGCGTTGAGCTTCATCAGTTATAACTTGTTGAGCCCTAAGCGCTTTCTCACTAACAGCAAGTTCTTCTGGCCTTTGTCCTGATAATAAATTTTCATACTCTGCTCGCCTTTGTTCTACAAGGCGAGTTGTTCGCGTGAGCGCTATTTTCTGCGCCTCATTATCTAACGAAGCAACAGTTAACGTCGCATTTACTGGCATTCCTTCTTTGAGTGATGAGTGCGATAAATATCCAGATTCTGGCGTAATTACATAATAATTTATTGCTTCGATATACCCGGTGAGCGATTGCTTTTTAACTGCTTGTTCACAGCCAAATGATAGCGTTAAAAACAACAGTAAAATTAGCAAGCTTAGCTTTGACATTCTCTTTCCTTATTTTTATGAAAACTAACAATTATTATTTACCGTTATCAAGCGTAAAGTTATCGTAGTAGCTTGCACTTATGTTCCTTTTAGATCTTTAATCACTAACGTCTGGCATGCCTTGCGTAATGAGTTCAGATACAGGTATTGCGACAATGTGATATATATTACGACCATGTTCATTCTTATCTGGTATCATTACCGCACGAATATATAAGTAATTATGCCCTTGTATTCGATCAAATTTAGTAAAGCGCTGTACTAACTGACCAAGTCCACAACTATGTTTGATTGAATCAAAATCCTGCTGCGACATAAATTCAGTGATGTGATCTGTCTCAATATTTATTTCAATATGCGCATGTTTATTGATCCGTAATAACTTACCGTCTTCATCTACAACAATAAATGGTACAGGAAACTTATTCGAAGATTCGATATGTTTTCGTGGAGGTAATCGCGATTGAAACCCTTCAAACGCATTGACTAACATTACTAACTTGCCTGATGATTCATCGATTCGCGGTAACTGCATACATAATACTTTTTTCGCGTCACCACTTGGAAAAAAGTCCCACTCTGAGCTAATTTCTTCTTCACCAGCTTGCAACCTTCTTTGGTAACTTTGTAGCCGTGTTTTTACCAAGTAACTCATGCCTGAAAAATCACGCTCTTCTAATTCTTTTTTTGAAGATGCCTGCCAAAATTCTAACGCACTTCTGTTTGCCCATTTAATGCTGTTATTTTCAAAATCCCAGATCCAAGAAGGGTGTGGTCGTGCCTCTAGTTGAAATCGTTCGTTTTGCGTAAAAGGAAGGCATAATTGATTACAAGGATTGTTACTCTTATTGTTCGTATAGCCTTCAATCCAGTTGGCTAATGCATCCTCTTTAACTCCCTTACTGAACAAAAAACCTTGTCCATGAACAGCGCCAGCTTCAAGCAATACAGAACGCACCATACAGGTTTCTATGCCCTCAACCACACAACGCATACCTAAATCACTACTTAATTGTAAGATTGAATTTACGCCCGCCATACTGGTTTTATCGTTAATCAATTGAGACGTTAACGAATAATCAATTTTGATCTCGGAGAATACTCCTAATCTTATCGTTTCGAGTGTAGAAAAGCCGGTCCAAAAATCATCCACGGCAAGTAAAATACCGTACTCATGTAATTTTTGCAGATTATTGACACTATTTTCACCAAAGATCCCTGCGGTTTCTGTTACTTCTAAAACAATTTTACTCATATCAACTTCATATGCGTTAGCAATACGAATAATATGATTTGCGAATTTTTCTCGACATAAATCGTTAGCCGAAATATTTAACGAAAAGTGTATGTCAGGAGCAACTCCCTGAATACTAGAGAGCAGCGTTAAAACTCGTTCAAATAAGTGGAGTGTCAGAACATGACATTGTTTTTCTTTTTCTAACAAAGGGATAAAATGGTACGGTAATAAATCACCATATTCAGGATGGTGCCAGCGTGCCAAAAACTCAAACCCAACCAATTCGAAACTTTCCAAATCTACTTGTGCTTGCGCAACTAAATAAAATTGGTCTTTTTCTATAGCACTTAACACTTGCTCCAGAGTAAATTGAGGCACTGCTATCCCTAAGTTTGTCGCTAATTTATTGCCACTTTCTTTATTATTTTGACTGGTATCTCGCATGTTATGCCTCACAACAACTATTTTTTCTTCTAAGGATAGCTTGTCTCTACTCAATTGTGTAACGCTACCCCATTATCATAAACCGCTCAAGCAATACCATGATTTGCCCTGCACCATCATGTACACTGCTACTAAAATTTACCGTATGCACCTTCCAACCATCTTGCACGTACTTGTGTAAAATGCTGCCCAGATCCTCAGGTACATGACCATTTATTGACATTGAATATATGTGCGAACAAAAACTAATGGCATCTCTAACGAGGTAATTGCAACCGTAACGTTGTTGGCGATTTGGCTGCAATCGCAAGGCTTAGGATTAGGATTAGGGAAAATGCTAGTGAAGCAAGCTGCAGTCTGGGCAATAGCGCGCGACTGTCGATTATTACACTTAGAAGTTTTTGACAATAACACCTATGCCAAAGGCTTTTATCAAAACTTAGGGGTTAAATCTAAAATACTTAATATGATCAAACCTATATAAAATATGGGTTGAAAAAAAGCGCTTGTAAAAACGTGTGTAATCACAAGAGAGGCGGAAATTACCTAAACAAGCGCTAAAATCAAATGAAATGCTACAATTGCATTTCCTTTACCTGATCACTTACAACTAACTCGCCTTGTGTTAACGATTGAATTTGTTCAATCGACACACCCGGTGCATATTCAAGTAAGTGGAATTTTCCATCAATAATTTCAAGGTAGGCTAAATCCGTTAATACCTTTTTGATACAACCTTTACCGGTTAGCGGTAACGTGCAATTAGCCAGTAATTTAGATTCACCATGCTTTGACGCATGTGTCATAGTTACGATGATATTGTCAGCACCAGCGACTAAATCCATCGCACCGCCCATCCCCTTAATTAATTTTCCAGGGATCATATAAGAGGCGATATTACCGTGAACATCAACTTCAAACGCCCCTAATACCGTTAAATCAACATGACCACCACGGATCATGGCAAAGGATTCAGCACTCGAAAATATTGATGCGCCTTTTACCACTGTTACCGTTTGCTTACCTGCATTGATAAGATCAGCGTCAATTTCATCTTCCGTAGGAAATTGTCCCATACCTAGCAAGCCGTTTTCCGATTGTAACATCACTTCCATATTGTCTGGTACGTAGTTTGCCACCAAGGTTGGAATGCCAATACCTAAATTTACATAAAAGCCATCTTGTAACTCTTGTGCAACACGTTTTGCCATTTGTTCTCGCGTTAATGCCATTTTAATTCCCCTACCCTTGCCTAACGGTGCGTTGTTCAATGCGTTTTTCAAATTGTCCTTGAATTAGTCGATCAACATAAATTCCTGGTGTATGGATCTCATCCGGATCTAACTCGCCTGCAGGTACAATCTCTTCTACCTCTACCACAGTAATTTTCCCTGCTGTTGCCGCCATGGGGTTAAAGTTACGGGCTGTTTTGCGATAAACCAAATTACCATAAGTATCGGCTTTCCAAGCTTTAACAATGGCAAAATCACCGGTAATACTTTCTTCCATAATGTAAGGGCGACCATTAAATTCACGTACTTCTTTTCCGTCACCGACAGGTGTTCCATAACCAGTTGCAGTAAAAAATGCAGGTATCCCCGCACCACCAGCACGCATCTTTTCTGCAAGTGTGCCTTGAGGTGTCAATTCAACCGTTAACTCACCATTTAGCATTTGTCGCTCAAACTCGGCATTTTCTCCTACATAAGAAGCCACAATTTTACTAATTTGACGATCTGCTAACAAAACGCCTAAGCCAAAACCATCTACGCCACAATTGTTCGAAACGACGGTTAAACCTGTAGTACCTTGTCGCTTAATTTCATTGATTAAGTTTTCAGGAATACCACATAAGCCAAAACCACCAGCGATAATGGTCATATTATCTTCAAGGCCAGCCATGGCTTCTTCGTAGCTAGCGACCACTTTATTAAATCCAGACATAATGACTCCTATTTCACCGTCCAACCGCCATCAAGCACAAGCGCTTGGCCGGTCATATTTTTTGCTTCATTACTGGCAAGAAATTGCACTGTTGCAGCGATTTCTTCCATGTCAATAAACGATTTTTTCGGCATTGGTGCCAACATTATTTTTTCAATCACCTCATCTTCGCTAATGCCATGTTCTTTTGCTTGATCGGCAATTTGCTTTTCGACTAAGGGCGTTTTTACATAGGCAGGACAAATCGTATTGATGGTAATATCACAATCACTCGTTTCTAACGCTATTACCTTAGAAAAACCAATTAAACCGTGCTTTGCAGCGACATAAGCGGACTTATAGGGCGACGCCACCAACCCATGAATTGAGCCAATATTAATAATTCGACCAAAGCCTTGTTCTCGCATTCTAGGTAACACAGCTTTACACGTTCTAGCAGGCCCGGTGAGTAACACGTCAACTATCTTTTGCCAAACGTTCATTGGAAATTCTTCTAGTCGTGAAACATGCTGAATTCCGGCATTGTTGACTAGTACATCAATGGGTGTGCCATTAAGCGACGTCATTAGTTGTTCAATATCAGTATCACTGGTGACATCAAGTTTAAATGCTTTAACAGCAATGCCTTGTGCTGCAAAAGCTTGTTGCGCTTTTTGTACAGCTTCTTCACTTACATCGGTGATGATCACATTGGCACCTAAGTTCGCTAATTGCTGAGCAATATTAAACCCAATACCACTAGCAGCACCTGTAATTAATACAGATTTATTTTTCATTTTTTTACTCCAGAAATTACTCTGCTAGAAAATCGCTCAACACTTTCGCTTTTTGACTAATGGTGAATAAACCATCTAAGTGGCCCCACATACCATTTATTTCTTCGTAATGGCTATTTTCGCCAATAAGATCGTGAGCTTTTTTCGCCATTTCTGGATAAAGTAATAAGTCATTTGTTGCCGGTAGAAATAGTGATTTCGCTTTAACTTTTGCTAAACTTGCTGCTAAGTCATTGTTATGACCTGCAATAAAAAGTTGGCTTGCTCTTACCAAATACAAAATATGGTTCGCATCCATGGAGTTAACACGTGCTTTAGCTGCACCGTATAACCAATCAACGACAGGAAAAGTCGCGTTAATATCGTTTAGCGCACCATCAATGATGTTTTGATGTTTAGGGTTAGAGGCGTTAAAAATAGCGGGGTGCATTGCTTCTTGTGTAATGGTAGCTAAAGAGAGCATTAACCCAGTATTAGGAGCTGTTCCCTGATAATAATCGCCATTATTCCACAAGGGATCTTGTTTAATTGGCGCTGCCCATTTTTCAAGTCCAGCAACAAGCCAAGCATCAGATTGACCTAATCCAATCACAGAAACCATACGCTCAACCATATCAGGATATGTAACCGCCCATTCGAGCGACTGCATTGACCCCATCGATGCACCAACAACAGCATGCAACTTTTTAATTCCTAAGCTTTCCACTAACGCTTTTTGTACATTGACAAAGTCACGAATAGTGACAACAGGAAAAGATAATCCATAAGGTTTACCTGTATCAGGGTTTATACTTGCAGGCCCTGTAGTTATAACGTTCTTATCAAATGCACTTGCATTGACTAAAGTATCAGAGCTAATAACATAATACTTATCAGTATCAATGGCTTTGCCTGGTCCGATAATACTGTCCCAATACCCGGGCATCGCATCTTGTTTAGTGTATTTGCCTGCGGCATGTGAATTTCCTGTAAAGTAATGCGTGATTAAAATGGCATTAGACTTTTCTTCATTAAGGGTGCCATAAGCTTCCCATCCTACATTCACCTGCTTAATTGTTTTGCCATTAAACGTAGTAAAGTTATCAAGTGTAAACTTTTGCTTTTCAACCATAAGATCCGCTGCAGATAGAGCACAGGAGCAAACAAGCAAGAATGTACAAACATAAAATCTAAAGTTCATGATATAAGTCTCTTTTTCTTAAAATAATATAAATAAACTAATGGCAAGTATTAAGCCTATCAAAGGGACTATCCCTGTCATAGCAAACATCGACCAATAAGCACTAGCATGCGTTTCTTTACAAATAGCGCGTATCGTTGTTACTACGTAACCATTATGTGGCAAGGTATCTAAAGCACCAGAACTAATCGCAACTACACGATGCAATTGTTCGGGGTCAACGCCCTGATCTAAGTAATGAGGCGCTAATAAAGGCAGCGCAATAGCTTGTCCTCCAGATGCTGAGCCCGTTAAACCAGCAATAACTGTAACTGCTACAGCTGCGCCAATTAATTCATTTCCGGGTACTTGCGTCATAATATCGACTGCAAGTTGAAAGCCGTCAGTTGATTTTGCCACGGCGCCAAAACCTACTACCGCGGCTGTATTACCAATGGCAATTAAAGCACCATTGGTACCATCAGACACAGCATTAGCAAGATGATGAAAATGCTTATTGTTAATAATCAAAATACTGAGTACACCGCCTGCTAACGCGATAATTAAGGCGTTGTGACCAAATTCATGATGCAAAGTAAAAGAAAGGCCAAGGACTACTAGCAATGGAATAACACCGGTAATTGGGTGCGGATAATCACGTTCTGGTATCTCTGGGTCGTCGTCACGATGTTCAAACACTTCCCCATTCGCAATTGCTTTTCGAATTAGGCGATTTAGCCACCAATAGCCAAATAACGCCATAAAAACTGCAACAACCAAACTGACTTCCCAGCCAGCATAAGGTGTTGTACCCAAATACTTTATAGGGATCCAATTCTGGATTTCAGGCGAACCAGCAGATGTCATGGTAAAAGTAACAGAACCAAATGCCAACGTCGCGGGTATAAATCGCCGAGGTAGATTGGCATCCTTAAACAAACTAAGCGCCATAGGATAAACAGAGAAAGCAACTACGAATAAATTTACACCGCCATATGTTAAAATCGCACAAGCTGCTACTACTGCAAATACGGCTCTTTTCATACCAAGCTTATTTACAATATAGCGAGCAACGCTGTCTGCCGCTCCCGTGTCTTCCATAAATTTGCCAAACAAAGAGCCAAGCAAAAACATGAAAAACCATGCGGCAATAAAACTAGTAAAGCCCGTCATATATGTACTGACAAAATGTGTATCCCCTGTCAGTATTGCCATACCGTTTGTCAGCGCAACAATCAGTGCGCACAACGGGGCACTGATGAATAAGTTCATCCCCCGCATGGTAAGGATAACGAGCAATACAAGCCCCCCTACCAAGCCAATCATACTTATCATAGTCGTTCCTGCGTAATATTAGAGTTAACGTTTGACTGAAAACATATTTGACTCACAACGCTGGGTAGTCTTGGCACAGAATGGTTTATTGATAAACTGGCTTAAAACTACAATTTCATTATTAAACGCGACGAAGAAAATAGGTATAGTACTTAAGTACCACATACAGATGGATTAGCTTCGACTAGATTAGAAAGCGACTGAAAAATAATCACAACAATAACTAAAAACATAAAGACAAGAACAATATCCATCGGGGGAAGTATGAAGCACTCAATAGCTACATCGAAACAACACAACACCTTATACAAAAAATCGGTTTGTGCTTTAGCGATCAGCTCAGCACTATTTTCAGCAAACATTTATGCTGAAGAAGCGACAGATTCAAAAAAGGCAGGACTAGAACGTATTGAAGTTACTGCTCGTAAAACCACAGAAAGTTTACAAGAAGTGCCAATTGCAGTTACTTCTGTTGGCGCTGCAGAATTAGCGGAAAATGGCATTTCAAATATTACAGAGATAGAACGTTTTTCACCCAACACCACCTTACAAGCGAGTAGAGGTACCAACTCAACGCTTACTGCTTTTATTCGCGGTATTGGTCAACAAGATCCACTTTGGGGTTATGAGCCTGGTGTTGGTATTTATATCGACGACGTCTATATGGCTCGCCCTCAAGGTGCGGTATTAGACTTACTTGATGTTGAACGTATCGAAGTATTACGTGGCCCACAAGGTACCCTTTACGGTAAAAATACCACAGGTGGCGCAATTAAATACGTAACTAAGTCAATGTCTGGTGATACCGAATTTAATATTGAAGGTACTGTTGGCAGCTACAGTCAACGTGATTTAAAAATTACCGGTCAAATTCCATTAATTGAAGACAAATTATATGTTGGCTTTGGTCATGGCATGCTAAAGCGTGATGGCTTTGGCGAGTTTCTCGTTGCGCCAAATGGCTCAGATACGGAAAACTACAACAAGGAATTAACAGCTTCACGCTTAACGCTAGAATATCACGCAACGGATGATTTATTTATGCGTTTAGCATGGGATAAAACCGATGACGACTCCAACTCAAAAGGTGGTTTCCGTTTATTACCTAGTTTATTAGCACCTAATGCGCCAATTCCTGACAGTAAATACGACTCGTATACAAGCTTACCTACATGGAATAAAGTAGAACTTGAAGGTATTAGCTTAACCATTGACTGGCAAGCAACAGACAACCTTTCACTAAAATACGTAGGCTCAAAACGTGAAAGCTATTCACCAACAAACATCGACTTTGATAACACAGGCTTACAAATATTTGATGTGCCAGCCGTATATGACGATGAAAATTCAAGTAATGAGTTACAAGCGAGCTATCGAGGCGATGGCTTTAATGTAGTTGGTGGACTCTATCAATATTCCGGTGAATCGTGTGGTCAATATGACGCAATTATATTCTTATCTTTAACAGCAGAAGTTTCTGGTTGTAATGAAAGTGAATCAGTCGCTGCTTACATACAAAGTAACATCGATTTAACAGATAAGCTTTCTTTGACTTTAGGAGCTCGTTACACCAAAGAAGAGCGTAAAGCGGACGTTTACAATGATTTGTATGCCAGTATTGAATACCCTTATGACAATTGGATCCCTGGCTATGATAGAGACTCTTCATTACCAAAAACACAAGTATTAGGTAAAGATACCAATGGTGATGGTGTACTAGATGCAATGAAGTCTGAAGATTGGTCACGTTTTACACCACGTGTAGGCATTGAATACCAAGCAGATGACAACACCATGTATTTCGCGAGTTTCTCACAAGGCTTTAAGTCGGGTACCTTTAACCCTCGTGCTGGTGCAAACGAAGATGCTGCCGATCCAGAAATCGTCGATTCATTTGAAATCGGCATGAAAAAAGACTGGACAGATGCATTACGTACCAATATCACGTTATTTTCAACAGAACACCAAGACAGACAATATATTGTTGTGGTACCTCAAGAAAATGACACTGATTTAGGCCAATTTTTAGCGAATGCAGCCAGTTCAGATGTTAAAGGTATTGAAGCAGAAGTGACTTGGTTGGCCACAGAAAACCTAACATTAAACTTAGCTTATGGTCATTTATCTGCTGATATTAAACAAGATGAAACAATTAAGGTACCACTTGTAGGATTATCAAATACACCAGATGACACGTTCAGCCTTTCTGCAAATTATTTACTAGAAAGTAGTGTTGGCGTATTCATGATTAATGCCGGTTATTACTATCGCAGTGACTATACTATCTTCGAAGATGATGACTCACTAAAGCAAGACGGATTTGGTCAAGTTAACGCAAGCATTACATGGGAAGGTAATGACGGTAACTGGTATGGCGGTATCCACGCAAAGAATATTACGGATAAAGAGTATATGGTTGGCGGCTATAATTTCACGAGCCGTAACCCTGATGGCTCATATGGTCCAGGATTTGGTGGCGATACAACATTAATTGGCTACTACGGTGATCCGCGCACTGTACACCTTACAGTGGGCTATAGGTTTTAACCTATTGCAAACTAAATGGAGAGGGTACTAGCGCCCTCTCTGTTGTTTTGTTCTAATAGTGGTATTAAGGTTTAGCATGAGTGAAGACATTGTGAAATTAGCAGTTGCCGATGATCACCCCTTATTTAGAGCAGCATTAATTCAAGCGGCAAAGAAATTGCTCCCTAATAGCGATATTCTCGAAGCAGATTCTTTTGACAACCTAATGCAGGTTATTAAGAATAATCCAGATACAGAATTAATCTTCCTTGATCTAAACATGCCTGGCAACGACGGCTTTACCGGCTTAACATCGATTAAGAATGCCTACCAAGATATTCAGGTAGTCATGGTTTCAGCCACTGAAGAGCCAAGTGTTATTAGTAAGGCCATCCATTTAGGGGCAAGTGGTTACATTCCTAAGTCAGCCTCTCTAGACTTAATTGCCGATGCTATCGAAGAAGTGCTCGATGGTGAAACTTGGTTGCCAGATAACATTGATCTTAGCCAAATTGCCGAACCGCCGGAAAAAGCATTGGCTGATAAGCTACATAAATTAACACCCGCTCAATACCGTGTTTTACAGATGATCGCTGACGGGCTACTAAACAAACAAATAGCCTATGAAATGAACATTCAAGAACCAACCGTTAAAAACCATGTTTCAGCGATATTACAAAAGTTACAGGTCAATAACCGCACACAAGCGAGTATGTTGTTTCAAAACTTAAAGCAAATGACGCCTAGTTAAAGACGCTAAACTATGAATCACCAGCAGAAAGATTTAATCAATGTGTTGTATCGTCCATCGATTGATCTCACAGCCACTAACGGACAATGGTAACGCCGTAAAATGGGGCGTATAAATGCTTGGCTATAATTAGCGAAGAATGAGCGCCAGCCAAGCATTAGACGTCCCACACATAATTGCCTTGATACTTATTGAACCTTCTCCCCGAAGTCTAGCCATTGGCTAAACTTCAAGGCGACAAAACCAAAAAGGAGAAAGCTAAATGAAATTCTACACCAAATTACACGATTTTTATTGTGGAATCGATTTACATGCGCGAATTATTTATGTCTGCATTTTAAATCAACAAAGTGAAAAGGTGCTTCATCAGAAAACTAAGGTTGAAAAAGGCTTATTAAACCAGCTTATTTCACCCTATCTAGGCAATATCGTTATCGGTGTTGAGTCTATGCACTGTTGGTATTGGGTCAGTGATTAGTGTGAGCAACAAGGTGTTGATTTTGTGCTCGGCCATGCCCTTTACATGAAGGCTATTCATGGTGGTAAAGCTAAAAATGACAAAATAGATTCTTATAAAATTGCCAGCTTGTTACGTGGTGGTAACTTTCCATTAGCCTATACCTACCCACAAACCATGCGTTCAACTCGTGATTTACTGCGCAGAAGAACCAAGCTCGTCAGGCATGGCGCACAACTCAAAGCGCATACCGTTAACACCAATAGCCAATAAAACTACCCAGCACTTGAGTTGCACATGAAGAACCCATCGGTTCGAGAAGCCTTTCGCCACCGCTTTGATGATGAAGTGGTGCAACGTAATGTTAATTTTGACTTAGCTATTCTTGATAGCTATGCCAAAGAGCTAAAGTACCTTGAATACTTTATTGAGCGCAAAGCCAAGCAACATCGACCAGACTATTATGCGCAACTACGCACTAGACCAGGTATCGGCATTATTCTGGCTATGACCACACTTTATGAAATTGGTGACATCGACAGGTTTGAATCTGTCCAGAAGTTTGCTTCTTATTGTCGCTTAGTTAAGTGCAAAGCAGAATCTGCGGGAAAAACCTATGGTACCTCAGGCAACAAAATCGGTAATGGTCATTTAAAGTGGGCGTTTAGTAAAGCTGCCGTGTTGTATTTACGCGGCAATGACAAAGCACGTCGATACTTAAACAAACTACAAAAACGCATGAGTAAAGCAAAAGCTTTATCAGTACTCGCCCATAAAATTGGTCGTTGCGTGTATTACATGCTTAAACATAAAACGGTATTTGATGATGAACGATTCTTAACTGTTTAAGCCGCACAGCGAGGTGAGCTCAACACCTAACTGGAAAAGCTAGAACAACCACGGGTTATTTGCGATTAAGTGTGTTTAAACACGTTAATGCTGGTAAATGTTATCGCCTTATTAGCCCTTTGCGCTTGGTTAGACACCTCGCTGGTGCGCACTTAATTATTAAACAAGGCAATGAGCAAAATCGTTTACACCTTAGCTGAGCCTTAAACTAACTGAACGTGGCTAAATGCCAATGAGTCATTTGCTTGAGTAGTGCCAGCAAAGGTTAACCGATGAATGTCTAGTGCCCCTGAGTCACTAATGGATTGATAACTTAGGCGGTGATGAGATCACAATAAGAAAGCCTCAATATGTGTTTGCCGTAAACGATTTTAACGGCTAACTGACAGAGCGAAGTAAGAGATTTTTCTGATTGAAGACAAATTAGCTACCTGGCGGTAGCTAATAAAAACCCTATTGCCTATTGACGGGCAGAAGGTTCATATGTGTTATGTGTTCTCAGGGATTTTAAAGTAATGGATATAGTTTACTCTATCATTTTGCCCATTCACTTCTATTAAGCAATCCTGTTTAACAAATACCATTTTACCATTTCTAGAAAATTCAGCATGAAACAAATCATTGTATGGGCAAGGTAGTATTTCTTTTTTTAAAATTTCTTGGTAGGTTGAAGTATTATAAACAACTAAACTGGTGTAATTAGTTGTTGCAAGCATACTATCATCATAAGAAAAAGAAACACTATTCGGATATGCACCAACATCCCATTTGCCACGAACATTAGATAGATCTGTAGAGTCAAAATTTAAGATATCATATCCATGACCATTCCCACCGCCCGCAGCTAAAACTACAATTGAACCATCGTTAGAAATTTCAAGATCATTACCATTTGCACCGTCAGTTCTCAGATGTTCAAGCATTGAGATATTACCATTCTCATCAAAACCATATCGATAAAGGCTCGCAGGTGACACTCCGTAATCAGCAGCTATTATTTGATTATTTGTATGATTGTATCTAATAGCAGGAACATCAATTGACCATGGCCCGCCAACCACCTCATCTCCTTCAATTTTGTAAACATCATAATTCAAAAAATATTGATTCCTACTACTAATGAATACACCTCCGTTTTTGTTCAATGTTAACATCGTTATAGGAAAATCTAGAGTTACATATTCAACTGTCATTTCATTTCTATCAATTACAGCATAATAGTTTTCTGGCTGATTAATGTTATAAAAAGTAACATAGAGCTTTTCTTGGAGATGATCGAACTCCAGTTGTTTAGGAGAACTTATTAATTGGAAAGTTTCAATAGTTTCCCCTGAAACTACATTTACCCAGTCAATTTGCATTAGCTCTTTATTAGCAATATATATATCACCATTACAGCCAGGAACCATTTCTGCAGAGAAATCCGTAGAAAAAATGCCGGATGCTGGGATATTTTCTGAATAATCTAAACAGTTGACATCCTTAACCTCTAATGTTGTTGAGTCAGTACTTTTTGCACCAGAATTATCAATAACTTCTAATTGAAATTCAAATATGGTCTTTGATTTAACATCGGGAAGCTCTATTTCTGTAATTGAACTTGTAGGAGATGTAATTTTCGCTTCAGGAGCTTCATTATCTACTTGTTTCCATGAGAATTTAGTAATTTCACCATCACTATCTGAACTCAAAGAACCATCTAGTGTGGATATAGTTAAATCATTTACAACAACTACATCTTTTATTTGTGCTATAGGAGCGCTGTTTACTTTGGTCGGCATAGTGGTTTCACTACTTCCTCCGCCACATCCCGTCGTGAATAGGAATGCAACTATAGTTAATAAGAGCTTAGGTGAGTTAGACTTTTTTAAATTCGAAAGGTGTTTTAACATCTTGTCCTAAAATTCCATTTAGTAATTATAAAAATTCAAATTAAGCAATAGTTAAATATTCAACCATTACACATAACAATTGAGATGGACTCCCCCTGACTTTGGCAAATTTTGCCAAACTTAAGGTGCGAAACTTAAAAAAGGAGCCCATCATGAATAACATTAAAACACTTGGTATCGATTTAGCAAAAAATACGTTTAGCCTGGTTGGCATGAATGAGTTTGGAAAAATTGTGCTAAGGAAAACGTTATCACGTAAAAAACCACTTCCCTTTATTGCTCAACTCAATCCTTGTCTCATTGCCATGGAGGCATGTAGTGGCGCGCATTATTGGGCGCGTCAGTGTAAATCTCTCGGACACCAAGTCGCGATTATTGCCGCCAAGTTCATCGAACCTTTTCGCACTGGCGGTAAAAACGATAATAACGATGCCGAAGCGATTTGTGAAGCAGCAATGCGACCTAATATTTGGCATGTGCCAGTGAAAACAGCTGACCAACAAGCCGTCATGACGTTACATCGTGTACGCCAAGGGTTAGTGAAAGAGCGCACCACCATGATTAATCGCCTTAGAGGCTTACTCGCTGAGTTCGGTATTGTTATGCCTAAAGGTAGATACCCAGCACAACATGCTATCACCAGTATTTTAGAAGATGCAGAGAACGGCTTACCTATGCTCGCCAGAGAGCTATTGCATGATTTATGGCAAGAGATAAAAGGGTTAAACGAACAAATCCTTAAACATGACAGAAAACTGTATCAATTAGCCCATCAAATGCATGCCGCTAAACGCTTAATGAGTATTCCTGGTGTCGGCGAAGTGACCGCAACCGCGGTAGTTGCTACTGTCTGTGATGCCAAAGACTTCGACACCTCTCGTGCCTTTAGTGCATGGATTGGTTTAGTACCAAAGCAATACACTACAGGTGGACAGGTAAAGTTAGGAAGAATATCCAAACGTGGCGAAAAACATATTCGCACCTCACTCATTCATGGCGCGCGAGCCGTGATTGCTAACTGCAGGCACAAAACTGACAGAACCAGTTTATGGATAAAAGACCTTATCGAGCGACGAGGGTTTAAGCGTGCCACCGTGGCATTAGCGGCAAAAAATGCCCGATTAATTTGGGCATTATTACACTCAGAAAAAGAATATCAGATTGATTATGTAAAATAGAAAAGGTTAAACCAAACGGTTAACCCCACCGAGTCGTAGCATTAGCAATTGACGATAACACGGTCAGACCGAGCGCATTAAAGCCTGTTTAGTCGGGAAGTATTTAAATACTGTTTAACGAATGAGGCCATGCGCAAGCGCAAATCATCAGGGCGATAGCGTATATAGCTAATAAACGCCGAATGTAGAGTTGCTGTCAGATCTTCTTGTTGTCATAGACTGCTTGTGCTTGACAAAGGGGAGTCCATGTAGCCCAACTAAGGGGCAAATAATTAGCTTGGCTAAGATATGGAACGCAGTGACAAAAGCCAAGCTTTATTTGTCCTGCTTGAGTTGCTTGTTAGCTATACGATTTAACCAAAGCAATGTTAACTTAGCAATTAAAAGAAAACCAAATATTTGAAATAAAGAAAGGTATATTGCATTTCCAGATTGTTTAACATACCATTTTTTGAGTTCACTAATTTTTAGATTGGTAGCGGCATTATCGTCATATTTATTAACATCTAAAGTAGACGGATTAAAGTCCTTATAATTACCAGATTCAAGTTTGAACTGAACTATAACGCCATAATTCTGGTATATGGCTTGAGCGTGCAACCTGTTTTTTTCTTCACTATCTAAATAAGTTCGTTTAAACAATTCTACGGAGTTTACTGAAGAGTCAAACCCAAGTTCAACGGCATTACTTTTTAAAATGAATCCTTTAGTCGAAAGTACGTTCAATCCAACAGATAGAATAAACAAAACCAAAAACTCATTAAGCCCAATTGGAAGGACTTTGGTAGCATTAATTGGTTGTTTGAATGACGAGATAGAATATGCAATTGGTAATAAAATTGATAAAAGAACTATCAATCCCCAATTTTCAAAAAGATAGCCGTCTTCTATTGGAAAAACAAAAATAAATATTAATTGTACATAAAACAAAATATGACAAAAAAACGTTAAGTACTTCATGACTTCCTTGTATAGCTAACGCCTCGTTAAGCGTATAAAAATGGTTGGCTATAATCGCGAAGCGATGGCCATCTGTTTTTATTCCGTTTAAACAACTTGTTATACGCTTCCTTCCGATTCTACGACTAGTATTCGAGCTTCACCACGCGGATGCGCAACATGCTCAGTCCCAGTTGATGCATAAAATATATCACCTGCTCTTAAAACCGATGATTGCTCAATTCCATTATCTTTAAACAACATTTCAACAACGCCATCTAAAACAACAAACACTTCTTCGCCGTCATTTACATGCCACTTATAAGGCTGATCAGTCCAATGCAAGCGCGTCGTAATACCGTTCATATTTGCGATGTCTTTTGCACCCCAGGCGCGTTCAGATTTGAATTCTTTACTTCTAATTATTTCCACAATACTTCCAAATTATGAATAGCGTATAACGCCGCCATATGGGGCGCAAAAATGCTTGGCTAAAATTAGCGACGAAGGAGCACAAGCCAAGCGTTTTGCGTCCTTTTGCCATAATGGCCTTGTTATATTTACATATCTCCATTGTATGAAATAGGTGTTTTATCAATACCAATGTCAATTCGAACTTCATTTATAAACTTGATAGCTAGCTCTCTTACTTCAGCCCATTCATAGCCCACTTCATTCCCTGATATTTTCATTAAATGGTCTATAAAATCATCATGAGCGTCCATAGCCGATTGCGGTGCTAACATGGCTAAATAACCATAAGTTTGCATTCGTTGTTCATTAAATAAATCAAAAGCTTGAGCAGCTTGCTCAATAGGTGTTCTGCCAGATTGTACTGAATCAAAGGTAGATAAAAGTTTAGAAACTACGTCTACTACTGCGCGATAAATAACTATTTTATCATTATGACTACGCATATAAGTTTCTTTGTAAACATCTAGTTCTCTTTTGGTTGCTTCAAGTTCCTTATTTAGAGCATTTTTTTCTCTCTCTAAAATCCTGTTAGCCCAAACTTTGCCTAACCAATTAGATAATCCAAAGATTATTACACCAGCTGCACCAACAGAAGTAATTACAGCGGTTATAATTTTAAACACATCTTCCCAATTCAACTCTTAAACTCCCTGTAAATATAACGCCCGCATAAGGGGCTGATAATAGCTTGCTATACTGTGAAGCGAAGCGGAACCGAGCAAGCTGTTAGCGTCCCACTCACTTAATGCGCTTGATATGTTTTGTTTTCACCAAACTTCCGAAACAAAAATTTAAGAAGAAATACACCAAATGAGATAACTAAAATCCAAAAGCTTAGTAAATAAACCACTACGACAGTTGGGCCAGATGAAACAGAATATAAACCGCAATCATACCCACATGTTTCCATTCGATACATTGCCCAAACAAATATTACTGAGCTTAACCCAATTAGCACAGAATAAAGTAATTTCTCTTTTCGGCTAAACAACTTATCCATAAGTTAACTCATCTAATGAAAAACATAACAGCTTATTAGCGTGAATTCCCGATTAACTCAAATCAGAGTTATGAGAGTACATTTCAAAACACACCAATTTTATTTATTAATTTTAATACGTTAGCAATTATTTCACTCAAAAACAACGAACTCTAATTAAGGAGAAAACGAGAACTGAGATAAACGAGCATTATTTTGGCTCACTAAGCAAAGTACCACCATTGTAAGTTATTAAAATATCGTTAATTTATTAAATGTTGTTGAGTTAACCGAGAAATCTCTCGACTTACATAACGCCCCATTTCTTGCTTATTTCTATAAAGCAACTTAGACAGGCTGTTTTAAAAAGCAACATAACTAAAAGAGTAAAAGCACATACTTTTAGGCACACTTTTGCAACACAACTTTTGATGAACGGGACTGATATTCGCACAGTTCAAGAGTTATTAGGGCACTCTGATTTAAGAACAACTGAGTTATATACTCATGTAGTTGGGTCTCGATTTAGCCATACGGTAAGTCCACTAGATAGAAATATTAACTAAAGTGAAAGTCCACTACTCGCTCTAAGCTGCCTATCAGACTAATTATTAGCCTTTTCATTAAAATTGTTTATATCTAACGCTATGCTCGTACTACGCCGTTTTCATTAACGATTTAATGGTGCGTTTTAGTGCTGCTGGCTTGACCGGTTTATGAATAAAAATAAAGTTATTCTCAACGACTTGTTCATGAAGTTCCTCAGAATGATCTGCCGAATTAATAATGACAGGAATATCCTGTTGCAGTTGCTCTCGCAGTAAAACAGAGGCTTCTATTCCTGTTTTTCCATGATCTAAATGATAATCGGCAATAATAATTTCGGGTAGTTGTTGCTCACATGCAACCAGAGCTTCTTGTTGATCACATGCGGTGTAAACCTGACACCCCCACTCAGAAAGGCGTTGTTGCATTGCTGCGAGTACAGAAGTGTCGTTATCAATAACTAATACCTTTAAGCCTGCCAAATCTCGTTTGTTTCGATTTATCACGGGGTGTTTTTCAACTACGCGACTGTGTTGCATGTTAATAACTGGGAGCGACAAAGTAAAACAACTACCTTGTGCAAGCTCAGAGGTAAGCGTTAATGGGATCCCTAAAATCTTACAAATCCGTGATGTTATCGCTAAACCAAGCCCTAAGCCTGTATGATGCTTATTACCTTGTGCATCTTCAATTTGTTCAAAATCATTAAAAATTCGTTGTTGATCTGTCGCCTTTATCCCGACGCCTGTATCGGTAATATCGATAATCACCTTTTGTTCTGATTGATAAACTGATAACGATATTTTGCCTTGTTCAGTATAGCGAATAGCATTCGCTAAAAGATTTTGCAGCACACGTCGTAGTAACGCTTTATCTGAGCGTGTTGCACAATTGTCGATATGTTGTTCGAACGCTATCCCTTTATTTTTCGCAATATAACTAAACTCATCAGCAATGGGTTTAATAAAACTCTCTATAGTAAAGTCTTCTAAATACGGCTTAGTGCTCCCCGCGTCTAGCTTAGTCAGTTCCAAAATAGAGCTTAAGAGTTGTTCAGCATTGGTAAGTGAATTATGAATATTCTCACTAAGCTCTTTTAGTATCGCTTTATCGGTCGTCTCCTCTCCTGCTTTTTCGGTAAGGATCGAAGAAAATAAACTTGCGGCATTAAAAGGTTGCAGTAGATCATGACTTAAAGCAGCAAAGTATCGTGTTTTATTAATATTTGCCTGTTCGGCTTCTTGTTTTGCTGCTTGTAAATGTAAATTTACCTGTTGTAAGTCGTGCGTACGTTTTTCAACACGAGATTCCAAATGCACATTCACTTCTTCAAGCGCTTTTTGTGTATTTACAAATTCGGTAATATCGGCATAAGTGGTAACAAAGCCGCCTCCTGGTAGTGGATTTCCTGTCATTTCATACACTTTTCCATTTTGTTGGACACGTTGGAAACGATATGACTTTCCTTGTTTTAAATAGGCAATACGCTTTTTAATTTCCTCTTCACTATCATCGGTATTAAACAAACCACGATTAGCATTAAATTGTAAAACCTCTTCTACTGGCCTGCCGACAAAAATTTCTTTTTCAGGATAATCAAACATTTCGATATAACGTCTATTCCACGCCACTACACGCAATTCTTTATCAACTACGGAAATACCTTGTTCAACATTTTGAATCGTAGCTTGCAATAAAGAACGGTTAAAGCGCAGTAATTCACTTGCTTCATCAACAATATCAACCACATCATTTAACAGCGCGCTACGCCTACGTTTTGCAGAATCAAAAAGTAATTTAGCAGATGCACCACCGATAACCCCCGCGAGTTCTTGCTCAGCATTTTGTTCTAATGCCACTGGCGCTACATGTTCCCAATTAAACGCTTGTTGCTTAAAATATTCATCAATGAGTTGATCTGCAACACCAGCACCAAAAAAACGAGCAACTAAACTATGTAAATCTCTGATTGTTAACGCGGAGCTGTCATATTGAGTATGTCGTTGGGACTCTTCTGGTTGAATAAAGTTAACCGCTTGCAACTGTTCAGTTATCTCAGGCGTTTCGGTAATCGAATAATAGATAAACACGATAAAACTCGACAATAAGCTGATAATCACACCATGAGAAATAAACTCTAACTCTAAGCCAAACATCATCGTTGGTCTTAACCATTCGACACCTAAAAACCCCTCATTCAATAGTGACTCTATATTAATTAAGCTGTTATGAAGCGATGGTAAAAGCAGTGTATAAGCCCAAAATAGCGTACCAATAATAATACTGCGATACGCCGCTTTTTCATTCGCTTTTCGCCAAACTAACCCAAGCAATAATGCAGGTGAAAATTGGGCAACAAGTGACATCGACATTAACCCTGTTACCGCTAATAGTTCAGAATTTGAGGTCACCTGATAATAAGCATAAGCCGCTAATAAAATCACCACGATGGCGATACGTCGTATCAAGAGTAATTTATTTGGACTGAGCTTTTGTACTTGGCTGGAATAAACCTCACGGTTTAGCAACTTAGGCGTGATCAGATCATTCGAAATCATAATACTTAACACGATCGTAGCGACAATAACCATACTGGTTGCAGCAGAAAAACCACCAAGAAAAGAGATTAACGTCATCAACTGGTTATCAGCATAAATAGGCAATTGCAACATAAAACTATCAGAGCCAACAGCAACACCGTCAAATATTATCAACCCAGCATAAGCAATAGGTAGTGCAAAGATATTAATTAAAATCATGTAAATAGGAAAAAGCCAACGGGCATGATTCAAGGCTTTTTTGTCATCAAGTTCAATAAACGTCATATGAAACTGACGAGGTAAACAAAACATCATTAACACGCCAAGCAACGTCTGGGTAAGGTAAACATAACTCGGTGGGGAGCTAATTTCCTGCACGGCAGCATGTTGATTTGCTTGCTGAAAGAGGTCTGACATACCATCAAACATAAAAAAGCAGACAAAAAATCCAATAGCAAGAAAAGTAATAAGTTTGATAATTGATTCAAACGCAATGGCTAATAATAACCCTGGATTATGCTCTGAAGGACGAATTCGCCTAGTACCAAACAAGATGGCAAACACAGCTAAAGTAACGGTAAATAACAATGTTACATCGACAGGTGATTGCTCATTAGGGTAATTAATCACCTCATTAAAGCTACTTGTGATCGCTCGTAATTGCAAAGCAATATAAGGGATGATGGCAAATACGGCCGTTACGGTAATGAGCCCTGCTAGTTTTGAAGATTTACCATAACGAGATGAAATAAAATCGGCTAAAGAAGTTAACGACTGTTCACGGCAAATATGCGCGACTTTAAGTACTAAAGGCCAAGCAAAAATAAACACCAATATAGCGCCAGTATATGTTGGCGTAAACCACCAACCCGTTTCCGCTGATTGCCCGGTTACACCATAAAATGCCCAAGAGGTGCAGTAAACACCTAACCCTAGACTATAAACAACCGGCTTAACTTTTTTTGATATTGTGTATTTATCACCAACAAAGGCAATGGTAAACAGTAAAATCAGATAGAAAAAGCTTAATAAAACTAAAACAGAAATCGGCAGCATATCAGACAATTTTTTATTATTGTGTGAGCCATACTAATCTATCTGTCTGAAATTGCGAATAGTGCTTAAGTCATACACGTCTATTTCTTTGCATCTAATTGAAACTCAAATACCACTTCAAGCGTTTCGTTTATGGTTAAGTCCTTATCATATTGCCAGGCACTCAAGGCTTTTTTGGCGGCACGTCTAAACTGTCTATCCCCTGTTTGTTCCATAATCTCGATATTAATAACACGTCCATCTTCAGCGACTTTGTAACGCATTTTTACCATACCTGTTTGCTTCTTGGCTAAAAGCGCCGCTGGGTAATCAGGTAATATCTTTAATATAGGAGTTATACTCGTTTGTGGTAAATCAATATCAGGTAAATGAACGGTGTTGGTACCATCAAAGGTTACGTTGCTATCAATAGAGGGTTTGACCTTTTCAATCTGAGGAGGCTTATAACCATTAACGTTTGGTTGCGTTGCGACAAGAGTTTTTTCAGGTAACGCCACACTCTTTATAACCGTATCGTCTTTACTTTCATCAACAATAACATCTGGTAACACAACCACCTGATGACTTATTTTCGGCTCAACGGTAACAGGCGTTGGCGTTTTAGCTAAATGTGACATTAACGCAAAAATACCAAAAGACGATACACCGCCACAGAGTAATATTGCCAACGGTTTAAAAACAGAAACACGTTTTTTAAACGTTTCATTAGGTAGCTTTATTGAAGGAGCATCTATCTGTGCTTTACGTTGTTGATAAAGCGAATTCAACTCTTTATCAAAATCATCATTCATGATCTTTTCCTAAGATTGTTTTAAGCTGTTTTCTTGCATACCTTAAACGGCTTTTTATCGTTTCAAAACTTTCATTCGTCATTTCTGCAATTTCTAATATGGAAAAGCCTTCTTGCTGAAATATAAACGCTTCTCGTTGATAAAAGGGTAAGTGCATTAATGCGGAATTAAAGGCTGCCAATCGATCATCTTTTTCAGTTAACGCATTGGTTGACGCGTGTTGCGTTTCATCTAAAACAACATAGTGCCAACGTTGTGTTTTTCGTAATTCATCGAACAACGTATTTCTAGCAATCGTATACAACCAAGCCCTAACGTTAGTATGTTCATGACTAGTGTTCTTAATGTTTAGTACTTTAAGCCACGTTATTTGCACTACATCTTCTGCGAGTTCTTTGTCTGACAGAGTTAATAAATAGTGATACAAAGAGTGATTGAATTGTTTGATCAACAGCGCAAGAAACTTATTATCTCTCGTTGTTAAGTATCGTTTCAATAACGCCTCTGGGGTGGATGATGTTATCATCCACCCTTTAATCATTGAAGGTAACTTCAATTGGCTATCCTATATTTCTTTGCTGCATGTTAAAGTCTAATTGAACGGTAAATCCCGTCTGAATAATCGCTTTACCATCGATAGACTTCGCTTTATATTTCCATTTTTTTAATGCTTGTTTAGCTGCTTTGTCAAATACACGTTTCGGTTGTGAGTCAATAACTTGAATATTAATCACTTCACCTATGCTATTAATATCAAAAGCTAATCTAACCCAACCTTCAAGACCTCGTTGCAATGCTTCTCTCGGATACCGAGGATTAGATCTAATTATTGGTCTAGCCTCTTGGTTGGCAAGCTGACCATTTAAATTAAAGTTTGCCCTTTTATTTTCAAGGTTTAAGCCAGTCGCTTCAAACTCAAAGTGGCTCAATGACTCTGCGGGCTCTAGCGTAGACTTCGTCGTCGTCATTGCAGGTGGCGGTTCAGGTGGTTGAAATTGACGTCTAGTAATTGATTTAACCTTACTATCTTTAGGTACGTCATAAACCTGAACGGTTATCGGATCTGGAATATCAATCTTAGCCACCTTATCTTGCTTAATTAAATAAGCCATAAAAGCAAATAACCCGATGGTAATAATACCTGCAAATACTATTATCGTTAAAGATCTAGTCATAATGTTTCCTCATTTGTTATTCAATAAAGAGGTGTGATCACACATTGGTAAGCAATTCATCCTTACTTAGTAATAAAACGATTGAAGGGGAAAAAAGGGGTTAAATTTATTATTTATTTATGGCTATACTGACCTTTTAAGCGATTATTTTGTTATGCTGTAGCTCTATAAAAAATATTAACAGGCACTTGGAGCATCACTTTCTAGTGAAAAGTATTACACTAAAGCTTACCCTTTCAGCACTGCTATTAAACGTACACCTAGCTTTTGCTCAAGACAGTGAATTGACTTTTGCTACGATGGAACAATTACCATACGGTTTTACGAAGTCACCGCATAAAAAATCTGGCATGCTCTATGAAATGTTAGAACTAATTCGTCAAGGCGTAGAAGTTAATGCAGAGCACCAATTATTGCCAGTTAAACGACTGACTAACTATTTGCATTCCAATAAACCAACTTGTTCATTGATCGTTAATACCTATGACTATATAGAGAAGTTTACATTGGTCGCGCCTATCAATATCTACCTAAATGCAGGCGTAGTAGTCAAAAAAACGACAAACGACATCTCGAGAAAAAACTTATCGTCGTTGACTATTGCAGTACCGTTGGGGTTAAAAATAAGCAAAGAGTTTGATCAAAACCCATCATTAAAAAAAATATACCCGCCCCGTTATAAAAACGCCTTAGAGATGTTTAAACATAACACGGTAGATGGTATTGCCGGTGCAATTCCAACCATTCTCTACCTTGCGAAACAAAAAGATATTCAACTATCATCATTTGCAAAGCCCATAGTGTACTCTACTGGCAAGTTATATTTAGTGTGCAACAACAATGTTGATGAAAAAATAAAAAAACAACTTGCAGAGAATGTAAAGCAGCTAAAACAACAGCGAGCCTTTAAAAAAATTACTGAAAAATATTTTGATGACAGCGCTAAAAACTTATGGGCAATGCGACGCTAAGTCTTTATAAATACCAAGCGCTATACCTCAACCTTTAACGACGCTAATACTTCGTCAATTTCAATTGTCGAGAACTTTGCATGACGCCATTTAGGCCGTTTTGCACCGTCAAGATAAGAAATCGTTATTTTTCGATCTTTAAATGAATTTCCTAAATTGTCTTGATTAAACATAAGGTGCGTTGAAATATCCAATAAGTTTTCAACGAAAGAGTGCACTTCAAAAGGTTCAGTCAATATTACTTGCTCCCCTTTCACTAAATATGAAGTCGTTCTAATTAAGCCATAGGTTGGAGAGCTGTATTGAAACACAGCGCCTTCCTGCCCAAAATGGGCGAAATTCGGTAATACCAACTTTACTTTCGTGACTTTTCCGTTACGTGCTTCAAGATGTAACTGACTATCACCATCGCGCGTGTGAGCTGTTAAGTACGTCTGCTTATTATCGACATACCATTGACCAATAAACTTTTCTGCCATGACAAATGGCGAAACCAGTAGAATAATAAGTAACGTAAAGTTATGCATAAAGATAGCCCAAAAACTAAACATATCGATACTATTACGTTTAGCGCAGTTTCGTGCAACTAATTATCAAAAGAAACATTCACTGGCTAATCTTAACAACGTAAAGTTAAACCAATTCCTATTTAAAAAATGTTAACCATATCGCAATTTATTCCATAACCTCTTGATAAAAACATCATCCTTACACTCACCACAAAAAAATATAACTTTAAAAATCAGTAACTAAAAATAAATTCGTAATACTTTATTATCATATTTAAGCAATAATCAATATAAATGTTGCCTTATTACCTTACAAATTGTAGGGTTATAGGTGTTCAATAATTATTCGCAAAAAAAAGCGGATTATTGGCTGTATCTCGTTATAAAAAATAAACAAATAATAAAAGAAATAATAAATGCGACGGAGTGTACATGAACAAAGAGCAGGTGTTCTCACAATCTGAAATTTTACTATCAACGACCGATTTAAATAGCCATATAAAATACGCAAATGATAATTTCTGTAACATTGCAGGCTATAGCTTAGAGGAGATGGTTGGTCAACCACACAATATGGTGCGCCACCCCGATATGCCAAAAGCAGCCTTTGCAAACCTATGGCAACATTTAAAATCCGGTAAATCATGGATGGGGCCGGTCAAAAACAAGTGTAAAAATGGCGATTACTACTGGGTTAATGCCTTTGTAACACCAATAAAAGATAACAATGGCAAGGTAAAGGAATATCAATCTGTACGCACGTGTCCTGATAGAGATGTTGTTAAACGAGCAGAACAGGCATATGCGCAACTAAATCAAGGAAAAGCGCCAAAGAAACTCACAAAAACAACCGATAAAAGCATATGGTTTCACGGATGTTTTATCGCAATATTGTTACTAACAATCATCAATGTTATTTCGACAGGCACAGATATTATTGCTATGACGCTTTGTGTTGTTGCCTTTT
Organism: Thalassotalea sediminis; assembly: GCF_030295915.1. Classification (NCBI taxonomy): domain Bacteria; kingdom Pseudomonadati; phylum Pseudomonadota; class Gammaproteobacteria; order Alteromonadales; family Colwelliaceae; genus Thalassotalea; species Thalassotalea sediminis. Next base: position 2,568,378 of record NZ_AP027361.1, read on the forward strand.
GTTCGACACTCCTTTATACACAATGGCAACGTACATATAAAAAAGTAGCGGACAAAGCAAAAAAGATATATGACAACCCACTCATGACATATCTGTATGCAGGTAACAACGACTTGATTGGTACCATTGAGGTTGCACTAGAGAAACGACAACTAGAGCTAAATGCTATTGTCGGACGCGTATGTGATATTTCTTCAAGCATTACAGAAATCGCTCATCAATCGTCTCAGCGTGGACAAAATATTGCCACGATACTCAGTAACCAAAAGTCTGAAACCGCGCAAGTGGCAACTGCCGCCAATGAAATGTCGACGACGGTAAAGGATATTACGTTTACGGTTAAAGAAGCAGCTAAAGTCACTCAACAAGGGCTTAATATTAGTAACCAAGGAAGATTACACGTTGATAAAGCAACTGAGGCAATAAACCAACTATCTAACCAATTAGCGCAGGTAGACCAAGCAATTAACAAGCTAACTGTCGGTTGCCGATCTATTGAAAGTATTTCAAATGAAATTAGCAGTATTGCAGATCAAACTAATTTATTAGCTCTTAACGCAGCAATTGAAGCAGCACGAGCGGGAGAACAAGGTCGAGGCTTTGCTGTTGTTGCTGAAGAAGTTAGAGCATTAGCAAAACGTACGCAACAATCAACGGAAGAAATAAACACCTTACTTGACCAACTACAAAAAGAATCAGACATTGCTTTACACGCAATGAATGAGGGCAATCAACTCTCTCAGAACTGTGTCAGTTTGTCCGAAAAAACCGGTGTGTCATTACAGCAGATCTCACAAGAAGTTCATGATCTCGTTGCCATCAGCGAACAAATAGCAGCCGCTATTACTCAACAATCAGCAGCTGCTGAAGATGTTAATCAAAATGTGACATCTATCTCGGATATGTCTTCAGAAAGTGAATTGCATGGCAATGAGTCAGTTAAACTAAGTAACTACTTACTCGATCAATTAACAGAACAACAGAACTTAATAAACCAATTCAAATTATAAAACCAACCAAGGAATCACCTCTCTCAAAGTACGAGTTAAGCAATAGGATATCGGTAACAAATGGAAGCAGAAAACATATTCAAAGACAGCAGCATTTTTGGGCACTCTGGAGACTTATATCAATCACTATTTGAGCAAAGTGAAGATGCAATGTTGCTTATTAAAGACAATAAATTTGTGTACTGTAATGTTGCAACAATTAAAAAACTAAAGTTAGAAAATAAAGATCAAATTTATACTGCGCACCCTGCTGAAATTTCTCCTACAAGACAACCTTGTGGCCAACTATCAGTTGATAAGGCTGAGGCAATGTTAAAAACAGCGTATCAAAAAGGTAGCCATCGTTTTACCTGGGTTCATCGTAATAAAACCGGTGAAGAGTTTCCTGTTGAAGTTTGCTTAACCAAGTTACATCACTTAAACAAAGATTATATTCACGTATTTTGGCGCGATATTGCACAAGATAAACAACTTGATAAAACGCTTGAAATATCAGGGCTGATTTACAATGAAACCAGTGATGCAATCATGGTAACTAATAGCAAAAATATCATTGTAGACGTAAACCCTGCTTTTGAAAAAATAACGGGCTACTCAAAACAACAAGCCATTGGTCAAAAAGCTGGTTTTATGAAATCTGGTCAACATGATAATGAGTTTTACCAAGCCTTATGGACAACACTTAATAAAACAGGCAAATGGCATGGACAAATTTGGGATAGACATAATAAAGGACATTTAATACCCAAAGATTTAAAAATTAATGCCATTTACTGTGACAATAACGTAATACAAGGTTATATCGCTATTTTTTCTGATTGTACGGAAAAAATAAACTATGAAAAAGAGCTACAAAGGCTAGCCTATTATGATTGTCTAACGAGCTTCCCCAACCGAACAACACTGCTCGAAATATTAAGAGCAAAAATCACCGAGCTATCAACGACAGACACATCAAAAGGGTTTTATGTAGCATTTGTCGATTTAGATAACTTTAAAGCAATCAATGATACGCGAGGTCATCAATTTGGCGATAAGGTATTAAAAACTACTATCTCTACTATTTCCTTATTGCTTAATAAAAATGATGTAATTGGCAGAATGAGCGGTGACGAGTTTTTAATTATTTTCAATGCCGAGCATACAGAAACAAGTGTGAATAATTTACTCAATACGCTTTATCAACGAATGTCGTTACCAATCATGATAAATGACGAGGCCTACTACATAAAACTCAGTATCGGACTAAGTAACTACCCGAAAACAGCTCAAAATACCAAAAGTCTTATTTCTAATGCCGACATTGCAATGTACCGAGCAAAAAGTAAAGGTGGCAACCAATATATTTATTATAATGAAACGCTGGGTGATCGCTTCCATCAGTACCACAAAATTGAATCCGAATTAGCAGTGGCAATTAGTAATGATGCAATTTTTTCACACTATCAACCTCAAGTAGATTTAAAAACAGGCAAAATTGTGGGCTGTGAAGCACTTGCGAGGTGGATTAACAATGATCATAAAAATATTCCCCCAAATATATTCATTGCAATGGCAGAAAAGTCTAACCAAATAAAAACGTTATCAAGCAACTTACTGAAACATAATTGTCGATTTTTTAATAGTTTACCTGAAGAAATAAAGGCTTCGGTTAATATTTCTGTCCAAGAACTATGTGGTACAACCTTTGTTAATGATTTTATCACTGCACTTCATTCACTCAACTTATCAACATCTAACATTGTTATTGAGATCACAGAGTCAAATTTAATCAAGAATTTTACATTTGTACAAAACACATTAAAAAATCTACGTAAGCAAGGGATCAAAATAGCCATTGACGATTTTGGTACCGGCTTCTCTTCACTAAGTTACCTCACTAAACTGTCAATAGACATTATCAAGTTGGATAAATCGTTCCTCGATAATATTGAGAATAATCAAGGAAAAACAGTACTGGCGTCAATAATTAAACTAGCCCATAAATTAAAACTAATCGTTATCGCGGAAGGTGTAGAAACAATACAACAATATAACTTGCTGTGTGAGTATAACTGTGACATTGCACAAGGTTATTTTATTGCACCACCACTAAATGAAAATGACTTTAGAGTATTCATTAAACATTTTAATGAAAGTAGTATTGGCGTAAAACTTAGTACATAGCCTTTTGAGTCTAGGGCCTTAGTGATGAACTGATTCTCACCTAACATGCGATTATCAGCATACAGTAGTCCTTCGATACATAACCTCTAAATACACTATCATTTAGAAAACAACGTAACATTCGAATAAATGTAACAACTGTATCGAGTGCATAAGTGTCTAATCCGTCTGTTCATAAACACTAGGCTTTTGAGTAAATACCCCTGTATGTAATTGCAATATCTTGCGATGAACCTCAGCCATTGATAATTCAGGATTATTTGCTTTCATGCGTTGAGCAATTTGTTCTATTACCGCTTTACCATAAACATAAGAGATCACTTGAACCGGCCAAGTTCTAATTCGATTAATTTCTCTTGCCATAATGGCCCGCTGCTCAGGTATATGTTTCATCCACTCTTGTTCTGCCTGCTCGTCTGTCCAGCCATAAAAATGAATACCAATATCCAATAACACGCGAACCGCTCTTAACGCTTGCCAATCAAGCGCATAAGCCGCACTTGATTTATCGGTGAATAATCCCAAATCAGCACCAAATTGTTCAACATAAGCAGCCCAGCCTTCGCTAAAGACATTAGCCCCCACTTCACCATTCAAAGACGAACAGTTAGATTGATGTAATGAAAATTGGCTTTGATAGTGATGACCTGGCACAGCCTCATGTAAAAGCAACCAATCCATATGCGCTATTGGCAACAGATCCGTTTGTAAGTGATACAAAAACGTTTGATTAGCCGGGTTATATATACCCGGTGCCGGAAAACTTTTAGGTAAACTTGATTGTTCAATACGAAGTTTTGGTGCTTTAAAGTTACCAGTAACAAATGTTGATAAATACTGATATACCGTTTTTTCTCGTTGTTCAAACGCCGATACAATCTTACTTTTATCCTTAATTGAGTAACTCTCGTGATTTTTAGCTAGCGACAATTTATCTAAAGCTTCTCTTCGTACATCAACTGCTTGTAGCTCTTTTTTCGCCATGGTTTGTAGTTGTTTAATACTCACATCATGACGCAACCAAGATTTTAGCCAATGTTTATACCAAGCTCGACCATTTGGTAATTGATAAAAACTTGAAGAATACTCTACAGCATCGTGCGGTAGTTGTTCGATGAGTCTATTTCGCTCTTGCAATAACGCAAGCTGAAACGTTAATTCATCCACAGCCGCTTGTTGACACACAGTCAATTGATTCTGTTGCTCACTTAATCTATTGATGAGCAATTGGAGGTTTTCAAGCGGCACCCGAGTATCATGAACTCGGCGTTCATGCCAACGTCGCCAAATAGGCGCAAAATCCAGCTGTGGTTGGATAGCATTCAACTGTCTATAAAGCAATTGTGCTCGATGAAGCGAGTTAGCAACACTCTCCTTTAAAGGCAATGCTTGTGCCTCGGTTAATACGCTAAAAACACAAACACTAACCAATAATATGATCCATTTCATCAATAACAAGACCTTGATACTCAACACTAACACTCAGGTAAACAGATTTTAATGGCTGCCTTAAAGCACATGTAAACCTTAATCGGGGTTATCGAAAAAGACAAAAATACCGATTAAATTAGACCTTTCACTGTAAATTTACATCGAGCTTATCAAATTTTTATCTGCGCTATCGACAATAGATAGCACCTTAACTTAATAACAAGCGCTTTATTCAATGCAATTCAATCTTAAACATATAATTATCACGTCTTTACTTAGCTATTCGTTACTGATAAGCCCTACTCACGCAACACAATATTCAGGCATTAACAAACTAACATTCCACAATGCCGCAAACAACAAACACTTTGTTGGTAATGGTTTTTTACTCAAACATAACAACAAGCTCTATGCAGTAACGGTGAAGCACACTTTACTTGAAGCTAAAACTCCTGAAATGAAGACAGTATCGATTAAAAACCACATTCGCGATTGGCGTATTCACCCTAATCAAAGTCCTGATCAATACGTCAAACTCGGCAAACTGTTAAACGCCGATGGTAACGAAGCTATTAACATGAAAATATTAGAAAAAGACTGGCTAGTTTTTGAAGTGATCGAGAATAAATCTCCTCTTGCAATACTGACCTTGAGAAGTACCCCTGTGCCTGCTGGTGAAACACTGACCGCCTATGGTTGCAGCTATGTTAATCAAGAAACATGTCAGCAAGATATTTATACAGGTACTTTCCTATCTGCAGAGCCGAATAATTTACGTATTGCCATGCCGAACCTGACCTTCAATAAACTCAGTGGCTTAAGTGGTAGCCCTGTTCTTGATAATCAGGGCCAAGTCGTGGGTATCGTATCTAATATAATGAAGTCAAGCACTGGAGAAGGTTTTGATTTTGCACCTGCTAATTTAAAGTACCTGAAAACAATACTGGCAGATCTGTAAGTTAATCACATAAAATAGGAAGCACTTGATGAAGAATAAAATGTTGTTTGCCTTTATTTGCATCGCGTGCTTTCTAGCCATTTTCTTTGTGGCAAAAATGTATGGTAGCGACGTCGAAAAACTCGCGTTACTGCCTTCTTATATCGACCAAAACATAAACGTTGCATTATCCGTAAATATTACAGCAAATATTTTTAACGTCCTTGATCGTCAAGATCTACTGAGCCGAACTAACGGTGACTCATGGCTTAGTATCTTTTTCATCCACGATATTGATGATGAAGCAATTTTTTTATTAAACGTACCTAAGTTACTGGCTTGTCGTTGCGTAAACTTCATTAAATCTGACTTATTAGCAAACGCAAGTAAGCTATGTTCAGTGCGCTCAAACGTTAAAGCCTGCCCAGTGATACCTTGCTTTTTGTTAACAAGCGCAGCTACCTTATATGCCCAGTCAGCCTCAATTGCCTGAATGTCAAATTGACCATGTAACATTAACGCATGTGATCTAGCATTCTTCCATATCGTCTCAAAATCGAAACGATTAACGCTGCGAAAAAAGCTATAGTGACGATCCATGATCTGTTCTTCATTGATTGTCACTAACTGCTCATCCATAACCCGCTTAGCCGCTTTACTATTCACTACCGTTTGCCAAGGAAGATCTGAGGCAAGCCACTTGGTCAAAAATGGTGACATAATTTCAACATTACGTTTAGCCTGTTCTTCGCTCACGCCCCAGTATAAAACCGATTGCTTTCGATAAATATCATGTAAATAATCTATCCAAGGCTTAGCGACACCTCCATATCCTATCACACCTTTTGCTAAGCCTTTTTCGGCTATAATCGCTGCATGCAATACACCCAAAGAATGACCAAACACAAAAACATTGCCAGCATTAACATCGGCCATTGCCTTTAAGTGTGTTAAACCTGCTAAAAATGCATTGTTCTCAGTCACAAAATCGTATAATTGACAGTCCAGTTTGCCTTCACTATCTCCTACCCCTGGCTTTTCCATTTTCATCACGGCAAATCCAGCATTGGCATATTGACCAAGCAATTGGTTTAAACTTATATCTGGCAGCATGCCATAATCAATTGATCCACAAGTGTAACCTTGTATAAAGAAAACCGCTGCATTGTCTTGCCGTGGTTTATCCGGAGTATAGGTAATAGTACGTATTTTTTCTTGCTGCCAAGAAAGCTCGCCATAACGAACACGAAAACCTAGGCCTTGCTCTTTTGGTCTTCCTTGAGCGTTTGCATTAAGCGTTAAAGATCCTGCACCTCGCTCAATGCCAAGCGCAATATTTTCACCTTCGTTAATGTTTCCAAGTGCAGCAACTAATTGAGAGAAATCACCGATAGCCTTGCCATTAAGACTAATTAATCTATCTCCCACCTTTAAACCCAGTGCATGTGCAGTCCCTTGAGGATGCAGTTGACGAACAACTACCGCCTCACCTACCTGCGAACTTTCTGGTACCAACCCTAAAAAGCTCGTTCTTTTTAAAGTATTTTTCGCAAGTGTGCATTGACTAAAAGCGATTAAACTCGTTAAAAATAAAACTTGAACCCATGTCTTCATAGATAACTCCTGTTTACATTCAGTCAATCACTTTCATATAAAGCCTGTCGATAGTTGATAATCTTGTTTTAGGTTTACCAGAATACGCGCTAAATTCACCTATTGATGAGATAAACTTGCTTGTGGTTTGAATGTTTCTTTATCAAAATAGTCACACTTTATTAATATTTTATTTTCACGTCTCTGAAGCATGAATATAACTGTTCTTAGCGTTATTTACTTTGTCGCCTTTAGTCACGCATTGATGATAGCCATAGTATTATGGCAACGCAGTGCTCCTAGAAATGCTGGACGCATGTTAGCCGGTGTCATGCTGATTTTAGCTTATAAACTCTTTGAAGGTGGGGCAACCTATTCCGGCTTTTATCGTTATATTCCTCATTTACTTGATTTGATGCCTGGCATGGTATTGCTACTTGGACCTGTTTTTTATGGCTATGTTCGTAAAATGTCTGGACTCCCCTCATTTACTTGGGGTCAATGGTTACTGCATTTTGCACCTTGGCTTATTCTTTGGTTGCTGTTTAACAGCGCTAATGTGTTTCGATCAGCAGAGCTAAAAATCGCCATGTGGGATAACGTTATCGCTAGCGATAGTAAATACCAAGCAAATTATCCATTGCCAGTAGTACTGTTGCTTATTGGCATTAAATTACATCTAACAACCTATCTGGCGCTGGCAACGATGCGCTTGCAAAAGTTTAGTCGCACTTTATACAACTTAAGAAGCGATAACAGCGGCGAAATCATCATACAATTAAAAGGACTCGTGATCGCCTTTATATTACTGGAAGCACTATGGGTAAGCTTGTTTATCGCTCAGCAATATTATAGTGCCATAACGCTAGGACAAGTGAGTCAATCATGGTTACTCTTCATTAGCATTATTGTACTAGCAATGGGGTTTGTTGGCTTAAAGCAGCCCAGTATTATTTTTACCAAAGAAGAACAACAAATCTCAAATATTTCAGAAGAGACCTCGCAAAATAAACAAGTGGGCATACAAGACAACGATGGAAACCAAGTAAAATATATTCACTCGGCGCTTCCAGACAGCACAGCTAGTGAAATAGCAAAACAAATTAAAACGGTGCTCACATCACAGCAATTATATTTAAATGAAAAGCTTGCCCTAACCGACCTTGCACAAGTTCTTGAGATAAAGTCTCACACGATTTCACAAGTCATTAACCAATATATGAAGACCAATTTTTACAAACTAGTGAACGGTTTTCGTGTTCAACATGCCGCAGATTTGCTCGAAGATACTAAGCTAGCATGGCCTATTGAACGCATTGCACTAGAATCGGGATTCAGTAACCGTGTCACCTTTAATAAAGCCTTTAAAGAGCAAATGAATTGCACTGCATCACACTACAAAAAGCAATTTAAACAGGCAGGTTAGTAACGGTACATTGTTAGTCCTAGCTAAAAGTAGAGGTCAGAGTATAGAAGTGTGATTTAGCCAGGGACTTCGTTAGAAGTAAAATTCAATTAACTAACGAGATTAAAATGCTAAATAAAGTATTAGAAGCAGAATTTAAACGTGAATGTTATTGAACGGCTACACGCCCTGATATTAAAGAACCTTAGAGAATTAAAGGGCTAGATAAAGAATGGCGATGACGGAGAGATTATAAAATACTTCCCTAAATTTTACCCTACGGGTCGCTATCGCGTTCAATTGGGTTCCTGACCAAATTGTCGAACTCTAACGTTCTCATCTCTCCTAACGTAAAAAAACCTGCATATGCAGGTTTGAAGATGGCGGTGACGGAGAGATTCGAACTCTCGAAAGGTTGCCCTTTACACACTTTCCAGGCGTGCTCCTTCAGCCACTCGGACACGTCACCTAAATTCTAAATTTTAAGACTTGGCATAAACACATCCATGATGATCGGCACCCAAGCCATTCGTCCATGAATGTCTGCCCTTACCTGAAAAAGCAGTGCTTTTTCCAGGCGGTAACGCCCCACTCGGACACGTCACCTAAATTTGATTCATATATAACGATAAGCTTTTTACAGTGTTTATCGACACTGGGTGATCTGGCTGAGCACGCCAGGCGTGATTTAAACCTTGGCAGCCACTCGGACACGTCACCTAAATTAGATTCTTTTTTAACAAACAAGCTTTTTAAACTGAGCCTGAAAAAGCTGCGCTATGTTAGAAAAAAAGCCTCGTATAAGCAAGGCTTTCTTCGTTATTCTACGTCAATTGGTTGTTTTTTAACTTAGCGCTTTAAACTTGCAGCAAAATCTAACATACGATTAGTTGACCGAAGCGCGCCTTCACGCAATTCCATATCAACAAAAATTTCTTTTCCGCTAGGGTCAATCAGCGCTTCCTCAATCGCTTTAAGGCCGTTCATAGCCATCCATGGGCAATGCGCACAGCTTTTACAGGTTGCGCCCTCACCTGCTGTTGGTGCTTCAAAAAATTCTTTATCAGGGCAAAGCTGCTGCATTTTATAAAAAATGCCGCGATCAGTTGCAACGATAAATTTTTGATTAGGCATTTCTTGTGCAGCCTTAATAAGCTGGCTTGTAGAACCAACCGCATCTGCAAGTTCAACAACATCAGCTGGAGACTCAGGGTGAACCAAAATAGCAGCATCAGGGTGTAACGCTTTCATATCTTTAAGCGCTTTAGTTTTAAATTCATCATGCACAATACAGGCGCCCTGCCACATGATCATATCTGCGCCTGTTTGTTTTTGAATATAACTGCCTAGGTGACGATCTGGCCCCCAAACTATTTTTTCACCTTGCTCATCCAAGTGTTCGACAATTTCTAACGCACACGAAGAAGTAACAATCCAATCTGCTCGTGCTTTAACCGCTGTTGACGTATTAGCATAAACAACAACCGTTCTATCAGGGTGTTGATCACAAAATTCACTAAACTCTTTAATTGGACAACCCAAATCCAGAGAACAAGTTGCTTCTAGTGTTGGCATAACGACGCGTTTTTCCGGCGTTAAAACTTTCGCCGTTTCCCCCATAAATTTAACACCTGCGATAATCAACGTATCAGCTTGATGTTGGTTTCCAAAACGCGCCATTTCAAGGGAATCAGCTACGCAGCCGCCAGTTTCCTCTGCCAATGCTTGGATTTCAGGATCAGTATAGTAATGCGCGATTAGTACAGCGTTCTTTTCAACAAGAAGCTGTTTAATTCGTGCTTTGTAATCTGACTTTTCTTGTGATGTTAGCTTCGCAGGTTTTGCTGGAAACTTAAATTCAAAATCTACTGCCAAATTGCTTTGCGCCATTACTTTACTCTTATGTACCTATTACAACTGGGGCCGAATTATACGAGATCTACGGATAAATGTGTACTATCAGATCATAGTACAACCATCGCTTTTAAAATGTTTCGGAGTTCAATTATTAACGCTTTGAATTTATTACGAAAAGACAATATATCTAAAGCTATTAACGTTTAGTGAGGAAGCATTTCTGAGCTATTACCATAAAGGTAAGTTTTAGAGAGTGTGTTCAGTTTATCAAGAATATTAAAGTAAGACGCATTAATCGAAAGAAGTGGTCGGTCGTGAAGGATTTACTCCGTACATCCTGTACTTCACCTATGGGCCGCTTCGCGTTCAAAATTGTTCCTGACAATTTTGTGAACCTTCTTCTCGGTTCAAATTATTACGATTAAAGAACTATTTCGTTTGAATGTAATAGATGTATAGAAAGAAGGTGGTCGGTCGTGAAGGATTTGAACCTTCGACAAATTGGTTAAAAGCCAACTGCTCTACCAACTGAGCTAACGACCGATGATAGATAGATACGGTATTAAAAAGAGATTGGTTCACTTCTCATGTAAAGAAGTGGTCGGTCGTGAAGGATTTGAACCTTCGACAAATTGGTTAAAAGCCAACTGCTCTACCAACTGAGCTAACGACCGATATTCTATTTTTACTACCTATTAAATGAGCGAGCTCCACTTTCTAAATTTGGTGAGAAGAAAGTGGTCGGTCGTGAAGGATTTGAACCTTCGACAAATTGGTTAAAAGCCAACTGCTCTACCAACTGAGCTAACGACCGACATTTAATATGCGATGAACGTCTCGTTCAACGCGCCGCATATGATACTCATAATTTTGTCGAGTGCAACAACAAAATTAAGTTTTTTTATATTCTTGGTTTATTTGCTTAAAAAGCCAACATAGTGAGCAAGTTATCGCCACACACTTACTGTAATGACGATAATCTTGATTGCGCCAACTTGGCAGCGCTTGAATCAGGGTAAAGTTTAATGAGCTGCTGATACAAACTAATTGCTTGCGCATTATTATTCTGCTTTTGCTCAACCATGCCTAACTTAAGCATAGCATCGCTACGCTTAGATGATTCTTTATACTTATCAACAACAACTAAAAAGGATGCTTTCGCCTGAGCCAACTCACCTTTACTAAACAATAACTGCCCTAACCAATACTGAGCATTTGCTGCATAGTTTGAACTTGGATATTGCGATATAAACTGACGAAATGCAGGAATTGCGTCATCGTAACGCTTTTCCTTCAAGACCAAATTAAGTGCGGCATTATATGCATCATCACCATTAACAGCTGTTGGGCTAACCGTGGGTGTTTCAGTTACAGCCTGCTGATATGTAGGTGTCACTACTTTCGGCTTCAATGCTTGTGAAACACGACGTTCAAGCTCTTGATACAACTCTTTTTGTCTATCCAATACTTGCGTCAATTGATGTGAATGTAGTTCTGTCACACCACGAAGTTCGCTTACTTCATTTTGCAATTCATCAAGTTGTCTTTGCATTTTCACCTGATTGCGGGTGTAAACCTTATTTTGACGAACAATATCTTCAATTTGCTCATGTAAAGAGCCCGATGCTGCGGAACTAGAAATAACGTTAGAAGCATCTATCACTGGTGCAGGCTCTGCTGCATACCCATTAAGAGCAGCAGCAGATAAAACACCAAATAAAACTTGGTTTAGTTTCATTTAAATGTTACTCGATTAGTAAACTAATACAGCACGACGGTTTTTAGCAAAAGCGCTTTCTGAACGGTCTCTAACCATAGGCTTTTCTTCACCGTAGCTCACAATAGAAATTTGAGAAGGTGAAACACCCATATTTTCTAAATAAGTTTGTACTGATTTAGCACGACGCTCACCTAACGCAATATTGTAATCAGGTGTACCACGCTCATCAGCATGACCTTCGATTAATACGTTAACATCGTTGTTCTTTGCTAAGAATGCAGCGTGCGCATCTAATACATTTGAAAACTCAGCACTCACTGTTGATTTATCAAATCCGAAATAAACAATATGCTCTGAACGTAAACGCTCCATTTCTTGGCGTTTTTGTTCTGCAATTTCAGCTTCACGTTGCGCAGCAGTCACTTGAACATTGTCTTGCTCAGTTGCTGTCTGAGTTTGTGTGTTAGTATCAACTTGGCTTTGCTCATCAGTTTCAGTGTTTGAGCTACAAGCCGTTAAAGCCATAATAGGTAAAGCTACAGCAAGAGCCTTCACAGTTTTATTCAAGCGCATTTTGGGTTTCCTTATTGTTTCAATAATTTTTAATTTTTACAATTTTTATAAAAATGGTGACCAAGCTGGTGATTTTACTTCGCCATTTAGCGCCGGTAACCTCGCTTTAAATCGACCATCTAATGAGACTAAGCTCAAAACTTGTCGGTTATTGTGCAATGTACTATATATGATCATACCGCCATTAGGGGCAATACTTGGCGATTCATCTAACCTAGTACGGGTTAATACCTGAAAAGTCCCTGTTTCCAAATTTTGTTTTGCTAAATGGTATTGACCACGTGTGCGATTTACCATTACAAGCTGACGACCATCCGGGCTTAATGAACCTCCGAGATTCATTTCACCATCGAAAGTAAGTCGCCTAATTTTTCCATTGACTAAATTTACGCGATATAGCTGCGCTTTTCCACCCCGTTCTGAACTAAATATCAATGAATTACCATCAGGAGTCCAACTTGGTTCAGTATCTATCGCGCGATGACGAGTAATTCTGCGCAATTTTTTCGTTGCAATTGTCATAACATAAAGCTCAGGATTACCATCTTTTGATAAAACCATTGCCATCTTCTTACCGTCAGGCGACCAACGAGGAGCACTGTTTATACCGTTAAACGATGCAATTAGGCTGCGTTTACCTGTATAAATATCAATAGCATAAATTTGTGCTTGGTGATTTAAAAACGTTACATACGCAAGTTTGTTGCCTGTAGGATCCCATGATGGTGACATTAACGGCTCTTTTGAGCTTAATAACACATGTTCGTTATAACCATCATAATCGGCAATAACTAATTGATAAGGGTATTCACCTTGATCTCTTACAATCACATAGGCAATTTTTGTTAAGAAGGCACCACGTGTACCTGTTAGTGTTTGATATATTTTATCACTTATACGATGTGCATAACGACGGAACTGGCTTGTACTAATAGTAACACTACTTTCAGCCAAAATATGATCAGTGGCTTTAACTAACTTACCACCGCTTAACATTTGTGATTTACCGTCAGTAATTTGGCCTCGTACAACATCGATTAACTGAAAAGTTACCTGATAGCGCCCTAACCCCGTTGAAGTAATATTACCAATTACTACGTTTTCTACGCCAATACCCGTCCAAGCAGCGTAATCAACATCAGTATCTTTTTTAGGGAACTGAGGAAAACTCGTCGTCGAAACTGGGCTAAATTTACCACTACGTAATAAATCTTCACTAATAATTTTGGTAATATTTTCAGGTAGTTGCCCTGGCCCATTATAGGTAAAAGGTAAAATAGCTATTGGGCGAGCCCCATCTACACCTTCGGTTATTACAATTTCTAATGAACCAGCGAATACACGTGTTGTTAACAATAACACGACCAAGGAAACAAAAATTCTGAGTTTTTTCATAGGATATTAAATGCTTTTTATTTAGGTTAATTAAAACTCCGGCACAACAGTTAAACTGATTGTGCGCATTTTTTCAAATACTTCTGGATCTTTTGATACGGGTAACGTACCCGCTTTTTGCACAGCATTGCGTGCAGCATCACATACAACGCGGTCACCACCTTGTCTAGAAACATCAATAACAAAGCCAGACGCTGCTAACGTAATATTTAACTTACATGACTTTCCTTCCATGGTGGCTTGGTCTGTTAATAAGTTACTTTGAATAATATGAGTAATTAGTGCGGTATACCGTCCTAATTCAGACATCACTTGCTGTTTACGTGCTTTCGCTCTAGCCGCCATTTCCTGTGCCATTTGTTCGGCCAGTTGACGTTCTTGTTCTTCACGTTCTTTTTTAGCACGACGTTTTCTTTCAGCTTCTTGACGTTTACGTTTCTCATCTTCAGCTTTTTTCTTTCGCTTAGCTTCTGCTTCTCTGCGCCGTTTTTCTTCAGCTGCTTTTTTCTTTTTAGCTAACGCTGATTTACGTTGTGCTTCTTCCCTTTTTCTTTTTGCTTGCTCCTGTTTTCTTTTTTTAGCAAGCGCTGCATTACGCGCACGATCCTTTCGTGCTTTTTCCTCAGCTGCTTTTTTACGCTTTTTAGCTAAGTCTTTTTCACGAATATCGTTAAGTTGCTTCTCAATCGTTTTCCTTTCTACCACCACAGCTTTAATGGGCTTTGGCGGAGCAATAGCAGCACTCGCCGTTGGCGTGGGCTTTGGAAGCGATGAAAAATCAGCAAATAATAGCACTAAAGCAATGACGACATGCGCAGAAAAGCTAATCGCTAACGCTTTAACAAAAGGCCCTTGCACGTACTAATTCTCCTCCGGTGTATCTGTCATTAAACCAACAGAAGGTACACCTGCATCTTTTTGTAACAACACCATCAGTTGAATTACAGCGTTATATGAAACCGCGCCGTCACCATTGACTACAACAGGAGTATCAGGTTCCTTCGCTAAATGAGCCTTTACTAAAGATGCCACTTCTTCACCAGACAAACGCTGATTTTTACTTGTACCAACAGCAAGATAATAATTACCTTCTGCATCAACCGATGCGACTAGTGGTGGTTTTGCATCTTTTGATAAAGGCTCTGCATCGGCCTTAGGAAGATCAACTTTGACACCCTGTGTAATTAAAGGGGCGGTTACCATAAATATAATTAAAAGTACCAACATAACGTCGATATATGGAACGACATTTATTTCGGCAACTTTTTTACGTCTAACACGATTGTACATAATCGATACCTCTCGTAATTACTGAACTGCCGAAGATTGGCGGTGTAAGATACTCGAGAACTCTTCCATAAAGTTGGCATAGCTATTTTCAAGTTTTTCCACGCTATGTGTAAATCGGTTATAGGCCATAACTGCAGGAATTGCAGCAAATAACCCCATCGCTGTTGCAACTAATGCTTCTGCAATACCTGGCGCAACCATCGCCAATGTTGCTTGTTGCACGGCACCTAGCGCAATAAATGAATTCATAATGCCCCAAACAGTACCAAATAAGCCAATATATGGACTAATAGAGCCAACCGTTGCCATGAAAGGTAAATGCATTTCTAAAGCATCTACCTCACGAGATAGCGCAACACGCATTGCTCTATGCGTACCATCTACAACAGCCTGTGGAGTATATACATTACTTTTTCGAATACGTGCAAACTCCTTAAACCCTGCTACGAATAAGCTTTCAATTCCTTTGATTTGTGGATGTGCAGTAACCTCAGCATATAATTTGCTTAAATCGGCGCCGCTCCAAAACTTATCTTCAAATTCTTTTAATTGTTGAGTTGCTTCAACAAGTGCTTTACGACGTTGAAAAATCATCGCCCAAGACACAACTGAAAAACCAAGTAAAATTAACATCACTGTTTTCACGAGCAAACTTGCTTCCAAAAACAAATCCAAAATTGAAAGTTCAGCTGACACTTTTTAACGCTCCTAAAATATTATTGGGTATTGCACAAGGTTTAGCATGGATAAGATCTACAAAAGCAACGACCACATGGATTTTACACAAACATACCTGTTGTTCGTTAAAAACCTGATGAATAAAGCTCACACTAGCACGTTTTAATTGCTCAATGGAGGTTGAGATAGTTAATAAATCATCTAACTTAGCAGGAGCTAAGTTGTCCATAGCAAGTTTTCTGACCACAAAACCAGCGTTTTGTTCTAAAAAGATTGATTGATTTATACCTAACGTTCTTAACCACTCAGTACGCGCCCGTTCGCAATAATTCAGATAATTTGCATGATAAACATTACCACCTGCATCAGTATCTTCGTAAAACACTCTAATTTGAAATTGATATTGAGGTGTTTGCATTAATGAAAGTATGGCTTATGTAGGTTTTATAATGCTGGATATAGTAATAGAAAACCACAGATGCAAACAACCCCTACAGCGTACGTTTTGCAAGAATTTACAAATAAATTACATATTTATTTATTGGGCTAAAAATACTGTTATAAAGCAACAGCACACTCAGATATATATCTATTAGTTTTTCTAATGTGAAAGATAAAATTTTCTCGTTTGTTCTAGATCAAAGTTTTGTCTAAAATACTCATGTTTTCTGAGCTAGCGCATTGATAAACTTCTGATACCCCTAGATTTTATCATTAGCCAGTTAATATTTAGATTAGATAGTTTGCTATCTTATCTCTCTGACATGTTTCCTGGAATACCATATTCCTTCTAGCAACTTGAGAAATTAAGTTGGCCCGCTTAACTTAAGCGGGCTTTTTTTTTGCTTAGTTTTTATCTTGAACACTCGAGCACGCTATGCCCAAACTAAAAACACCTACCCTGGATAAACGTAGCTCGCTTGTAAACCTAGTGGAAAGCCAAGCCCCCAGTAAGCGAGTAAGAATAATGTCCAGCCAATTAGAAAGACAATTGAATATGGGATCATTAGCGCAATTAAGGTACCAATTCCAGTATCTTTAACGTATTTCTGACAATAAACAACAACAAGTGGAAAATATGGCATAAGTGGTGTGATTATATTAGAACTTGAATCACCAACACGATATGCTGCTTGCGTTAGGTCTGGTGATATACCCAATTGCATTAGCATAGGTACAAAGATCGGTCCTAATAACGCCCATTTAGCAGAACTAGAGCCCACAAACAAATTAACAAAACCAGTCAAAATAATAATGCCAATAATCGTAATTGAACTTGGCAACGCTAATGCTTTTAACACTTCTGCACCTTCTATCGCTAACAAGGCACCAAGATTTGATTTACCAAAAGCAGAGATAAACAATGCACAAAAGAACGCCATAACAATATAATACGCCATACCGTTCATCGACTTAGTCATCGCTTGCACCATATCTTTGGTTGATGTAAACGTCCCAACCATAAACCCATATACGATACCAGGTACCCAAAATAACAAAAATATAAGGGGCACAATTGACTGCATTAATGGCGCGCTAAAATCTGTTAAAGAGCCGTTAGTACCGCGAAAAGCTGACTCTTCGCCAACAGTAGCTGCTACGAGCAAAGCAATACCAACTAACATAACCGTGGATGCAACGTAAAAGCTTTTACGCTCTTGGGCGCCAATCTCATCAAAACTCGGTAAGTCTTCAGTATCGCCGTCAATCTTGACGTCTTTTAGCCGTGGCTCAATAATCTTATCAGTAATATACCAACCAACAAGTACGATAAATAAGGTTGATGCAGAGGTAAAGAACCAATTATTCAAAGGGTTAATTGCAAGATCTGGGTCGATTATATGGGCAGCACTTTGAGTAAAGCTTTGTAACAGCGGATCAATACCAGACGGGATAAAATTGGCACTAAAGCCACCGCTGACGCCGGCAAATGCCGCTGCAATTCCAACAAGTGGGTGTCGACCCATAGCGAAAAAAATAACCCCAGCAAGTGGGATCACCAATACATAACCAGCATCAACCGCTGTATGACTGATAATGGCAATAAGTATCACGCAAGGTGTCAGTAACACCTTAGGTGTTCGTTTTAACATAAGTTTCAACGCAGTATTAATATAACCAGAGTTTTCTGCCATACCAACACCAAGCATAGCAACTAGAACCACACCAAGTGGCGCAAAACCTGTAAAGGTTTTAACCATGCTCGACAAAAATTGAGCAAAAGCCTCTAAAGTCAATAAGTTATTAACTACGATAGCGTCACCTGTACGCGGATCTAATGAGGTAAAAGTAACTTGGGAAAGTATCGCTGATAACACCCATATAGTGATCATTGCGATTAAAAAGATAATTGCTGGATCAGGAAGTTTATTACCTACTCGTTCGATACCATTTAGAAACTTATCAATGCCTTTTGTATTTGTTTGTTGTTCGGCACTCATGAGCTATGCTCCTATTTGATTATTATTAACAATCAAATAGCATACGGCTTTGAAATGAAAAGTTCAAAATTAGTCGATTACTTGTCGTTTTTTTAGGTTTACTCGCACTTACGATAAACAACAATATAATTGAGGTTAATTCCCTGTAATTGAATTGATATGTTGTTGCGACATAAGATTGTGCATTAAAACATAACCATCGCCTCAGGCATTGGCATATCAGTTGGCTTATGTTTTACGCACCACTGAAAAATGTTGGTAAGCTTTATCCGTAACAATACGTCCTCGAGGCGTACGTTGTAAGAATCCTTGTTGAATTAAAAAGGGTTCTAAAACATCTTCGATCGTTTCACGTTCCTCCCCTATTGCCGCTGCTACATTATCTAACCCAACTGGACCACCATCAAATTTATTAATAATCGCTTCGAGTAGCTTTCGATCCATAATGTCGAATCCTTGATTGTCTACTTCTAACATAGTTAACGCATTATGCGCGACATTTTGATCAACCTTCCCCTGTGTTTTAACATCGGCATAATCTCGCACACGACGTAACAACCGGTTCGCTATTCTTGGTGTACCACGTGAGCGTTTAGCAACTTCAAAGGCGCCTTCTTGCGCAATATCTAAATTTAAAAAATGTGCAGATCGATTAACAATGTCGGTAAGATCTTTATTATTGTAAAACTCTAAGCGTTGAACAATACCAAAGCGATCACGCAGTGGTGAAGTCAGCGCACCTGCTCTTGTTGTCGCCCCTATCAACGTAAAAGGAGGTAGATCCAACTTAATGGATCTTGCAGCAGGTCCTTCGCCAATCATAATATCTAATTGATAATCTTCCATAGCTGGGTAAAGTACTTCTTCAACAACGGGGCTTAAACGATGAATCTCATCGATAAATAGTACATCGTTTTCTTCTAAATTAGTTAATAGTGCAGCTAAATCACCGGCCTTTTCTAACACAGGGCCAGAAGTTGTACGAATATTAACCCCCATTTCGTTAGCGACTATATTCGCTAACGTCGTTTTGCCAAGACCGGGAGGGCCAAAAATCAATAAATGATCAAGCGCTTCTTGGCGATTTTTCGCTGCTTGAATGAAGATTTCCATTTGTGCTTTAACATGCGCTTGCCCAGTATAGTCACTCAACAATTTAGGGCGAATAGCACGATCAATGCCTTCATCTTCTTTGGTGGCAACAGGTTGTATTAAACGATCTGCTTCTATCATGCAAAAATTCTCTCTATAACATCGATTTTAAGGCATCACGAATAATCGACTCACTATCCATACCTTGTTGGTGAACCGCTTTGACGGCCTTACTCGCTTGCGCATTTGAATATCCTAAAGAGACTAATGCATTTATTGCATCACCCTTTGCATCTGGTGCTGCTTCTTGCATATTACCTGCATGCACAGATGTTAACGTGAAACTATTGGCATCAGGGTCAGCATGCCAATCTTTCAATTTATCACGCATCTCAATTAATAATCGTTCGGCCGTTTTTTTACCAACACCAGGGATCTTAACAATGGTACTTAAATCATCATGAGCAACACAACTGACAAATTGTTCTGCTGACATTCCAGATAAAATAGCTAATGCGAGTTTGGGCCCTACACCATTAATTTTTATCAGGAGCCTAAACAGTTTACGTTCAGTTTTATTAGCAAACCCATAAAGTAACTGAGCATCTTCACGTACGACAAAATGCGTAAATATTGTCGCTTGTTGGTCGTTATCTGGAAGTGCATAGATACTGGTCATTGGCATTGTAACTTCATAGCCAACACCTGCGCATTCAATTAAGATTTCGGGTGGCAGTTTTTCAACTAATGTTCCACGTAAACGGCCTATCACTGGGCTTACCTTATAATTTCATCATCAATTCTTACAATAGTGCAAACCTTATCACTATATATTTATACAGTAAAGTATTATCGAAGCCTTCTACGTACTGTTTTAGTCGCTTGACCCGACATTTTGCTAATAGAGTCATGGCTATGTGCATGGCATAATGCTACAGCTAGCGCATCTGCAGCATCTGCTTGTGGTGTCGCTGGTAATTTAAGAATTGATTTCACCATATGTTGCACTTGTGTTTTATCTGCTCCACCGGTTCCCACCACCGATTGCTTGATCTGCCTTGCTGAATACTCAGCAATTTTTAACCCTGTATTCGTAGCCGCAACTATGGCTGCACCGCGCGCCTGGCCAAGTTTTAACGCTGAATCTGGGTTTTTTGCCATAAAAACTTGTTCAATTGCAAACATCGTTGGCTGAAACTGTAAAATAATCTCACTCACGCCTGCGTAAATGGTTTGTAACCGATCACCTAATTCATCCCCAGCCGCTATGGCCTTAATACAACCGCTACCTAAATATGTAAGCGTTCGCCCTTGTTGAGCGATAACACCATAGCCAGTAAACCGAGAACCGGGATCAATACCTAAAATAATTGCCAAGGCCGTTCCTAATGTAACTCTCTAAAATATGAAGTATTCTTGAAATAAAAAATGCAGTTAAAGCATTACTTTAACTGCATCAAATTCGTTCGTCGATAAAAACTTCTTAAACGAAGTTAGCTATCTGTTGGTTTTTCTTCCTGCTGTGGAATGGCTTGTATGCCTAATTCCTTCAACTGTTCAGGATTTGCTTGACCAGGTGCATTAGTTAGTGGGCATGCCGCTGTTGTCGTTTTAGGGAATGCCATAACATCACGAATAGATGTTGCTCCTGTCATTAACATAACCAAGCGATCTAAACCAAATGCTAAGCCTGCATGTGGTGGTGCACCATACTGTAATGCTTCCAGTAAGAAGCCAAACTTCTCTTGTGCTTCTTCATCACTAATGCCCAAAATGCGAAATACTGCTGCTTGCATTTTCTGGTCATGAATACGTACAGAACCGCCACCAAGCTCACAACCATTCAACACCATATCGTATGCATTAGATAACGCACCAATAGGATTCGCTTCTAAAGCTTCCGGAGTCATGTCAGTAGGAGCAGTAAACGGATGATGTAACGCATGAAGGTGGCCATCTACTTCTTCAAACATTGGAAAATCAACAACCCAAAGTGGCTTCCATTCGTCAGTTGTTAAGCCAAGTTCTTCACCCAATTTTAAGCGTAATGCCCCCAAAGATTCAGTGACGACATTGTAACTATCAGATCCGAAGAAAATAATATCGCCCGTTTCAGCATTCGCTCTATCTAATAAAGCGTTAACAGCATCTTCAGATAAGAATTTCAAGATTGGTGATTGCAAGCCTTCTAGCCCCGCAGCCTTGTCGTTTACTTTTAACCAAGGCATACCTTTAGCACCATAAATGCCAACAAACTTAGTTAATTCATCAAGGTTTTTACGCGAAAACTTTGCAGCGCCATCTGGCACACGAATAACTGCCACACGTCCTTTTTCATCATTTGCAGGACCAGAAAATACCTTAAACTCAACATCTTTTAATATGTCTGCTACATCTACTATCTCAAGCGGATTACGCAAATCAGGCTTATCTGAGCCATAACGTTGCATCGCTTCACTGTATGGCATACGCGGGAAGTCGCCTAAGTCAACATCAAGCAACTGTATAAATAACTCACGGATCATTCGTTCAGTTACTTCCATGACTTGATCTGCTGTCATAAATGACGTTTCAATATCGATTTGAGTAAATTCTGGCTGGCGATCCGCGCGTAAATCCTCATCCCTAAAACATTTTACGATTTGATAATAACGTTCCATGCCAGACATCATAAGCAATTGTTTAAACAATTGTGGAGATTGTGGCAAAGCAAAAAAGTTACCTTTATGTGTGCGACTAGGTACTAAGTAATCTCGCGCACCTTCTGGCGTAGCCGCGGTAAGGATCGGTGTTTCAATATCCATAAAGCCTTGAGCTTCAAGCGACTGGCGTACAGCAGCCGTAACTTTGGCTCTAAAACGTAATCGATCCGTCATTTCTGGGCGACGTAAATCTAAATAACGGTACTTAAGACGATTTTCTTCTGAGTTTTCTTGATTAGAATCAAGTGGTAGTGGTGCCGAACGGTTAAGAATATTGACATCTAAACCAAGCACTTCAATAGCGCCTGTTGCCATATCTTTATTAATTTGTCCCTCAGGACGCCCACGAACTTTACCTTTAACTTGAATACAAAACTCATTACGTAGCGAATTTGCCTTTTCAAGCACTTCTTGCAAATCAGGATCATAAACAACCTGTACGATACCTTCGCGGTCACGTAAATCTATAAAGATCACCGCACCTAAATCACGACGACGATTTACCCATCCACAGAGAGTAACTTCTTGACCAATATGAGATTCGTTAACCTCACCACAATACAGCGTTCGCATATACCTAAATCCTGAATTCTTTAAATGTTGATTATCTGTAAGAGATAACCTATTTTACGGAAAAAATTGCCGCCAATTATATAGAAATACGTCAGAATGTCACTTAATTATCGGCGTTAAAAACGTAATGGTTTTTACCAGCAGCCTTAACGCGATACATTAACGTATCTGCTATTTTTAATAACTCAGTTTCTGACTCGCCATCACTAGGAAACATGGCAATGCCAATACTACAGCCAATGTTCTCTTCTCCAGAAGACAACTCAAATGGTTGTTGAACAAGTTTTAATACTTTCTCTGCAACAAAAGCAGCTTCATTCTTGTTATGCAATTCTGTCAGTAATAATACAAATTCATCACCACCAAAACGAACAACAGTGTCGGAGCTTCTTATACAACCAGATAACCGTTCTGCAACCAGTATTAATAACTCATCACCTACATCATGACCATGGGTATCATTGACCGTTTTAAAGCCATCTAAATCAATAAAAAGTACAGCCATTAATCTATCTTGACGTCGATGGTAATTTATTCCGTGATTGATACGATCTTTGAGCAATAAGCGATTTGGCAAGCCGGTTAACTCATCGTGCATCGCCATATGTTTCATTTTTTCTTCTAATGCCTTACGTGTTTCAACTTCAACATATAAACGTCTATTCCAAAATACTATCACCACGATTATGATGACAATAATAGCCCCAACTTGGAGGGAAACTCTTAATACAACATTTTTATCCAGACCTGTTTCTAAATTTATTTCAAACCAATGTTCATATATTTCTTTACGCTCGGTAGCGCTAATTGTGGCTAAACCTTTGTTGATAATACTTTGCAATAACGGCCAGTCTTTACGAATCGCATAACTGTTTTTATCAATATTTAGATCTTCAATAATCGACATCGTTAAGGTAACTAAACTTTCACGACGAATTAATTCAGATGCTGATGCAATATTTTCAATGAAGCCCTCTACAGCACCTGTTTGTACTGCTAATAATCCTTCTTCGTGGGTATCGACAAGCCGCAAAGATATATTTGGTTGCTCGGCTCTAATTTTATCTACGAGGTGGTAACCCTTTACTATTGCCAATTCACTGCCATAAAAATCTTCTAGTCGTTGTCGTTTACCACGTTGTTTACTGTGAATAACAACCCAAGGCATATCCCAATAAGAGTCAGTAAAAAGAATATGTTCTTTACGCGCCTGCGTTTCAGTAGCACTGGCCAAAATATCAATGTTTTGTTGCATGAGTGCCTCTAACATTTGCTGCCAATTATCAAATGCTACATAGGTAAAATTAATACCCGTTCGTTGCTCAACAAGTGCATTAATATCGGCATTTATACCGCCAACGTTGCCATCTTCATTGATAAATTCGACCGGCATCCAATTTTTATTAACGCCTATACGAATTTCACGATGGTTTGCTATCCAGTTTTTTTCTTCTTCAGTTAGTTGGGCTTTTTGTTTGCTATGTTTAAAGTAGCCCTTGCTGTCTTGAGATAACCACCTACGCTCTAGATTGATCAAAGCTTCGTCAGGAATTAATGCAAAACCATTTTTTATAATTTCAGCGAGCTTTTCATTATTATTTGCGGTAACCGCATATAAGTTTGCAGTATAGAAAGAATCAGGTAACGCCATAAATTCATGCTGCACATTTGCCATGCTTAAACGTGATTCCATAATATCTTTCGCGCCGAGCAAACCATCTATTTTTCCCGATTCAGCGTGTTGAACCATGGTTTTAAAATTTGTGTAAAAAACCAATTCATTGTCTGGAAACAACAGGCGCAAATTCTCTATGTTCGGTATATTTTTGTAGATACCTAACTTCATGCCCTTCGTATTAGCTGTATTATTAATTCTATCTTTTGATACATAGCATTTGATATCCGCCTGATATACCTGCATCGCAGCACTCAACGCTGGATATAGTGTTAACGCACCTTGGGTAAAACTAAGATCTGGAAAGCCAATATGAATATCAGCACCGCCACTTGCTAGCATTTCTGATGCATTATCAAAAGACTGCGGAATGAACTCGATAGACTGTCCACTATACTCAGACCAAATACGCCACATATCAATGAAAAGCCCTTGTGCAAGCCCCGATGTTGACACCGTCATAAATGGCGGAAACTCAGGTGAAAACATTAAAATTAACGTGTCTGACTTTTTATCAATACCAAGCCATTTCTTTTCAATATCAGAACGCTCTGTTCGACTAATTTTAGCCATGCCCTGTTCTATAAATGCTAATAACGCCGTGTTACCTTTTTTAACCGCCGAGGTATAGTCGCCCTTATTAAACAATAAGCGTTTATACGCTGGGAAAAGCTGACTAACTTCACGGTACTGGGGATAATTATTTGATATTTTATCTAAATTAGTAAAAGCAACAATTTCGCCACTTAAAGCGGCATCAAATAACGCGAAACGACTGTCATAATATTTAAGTATTAATTCTGGGTATTGATTTTTAATAATATCGACATGACTTGAATCTTTTACTATGCCTATTGCAAAAGGTCTTAACTCTTCCATACGGCGTACATGATAGTCTCGATGAACAAAAATATAATTTTTCTGATGGAAGAAAGCAGACGTGAAATCATAGTGTTTAATGCGTTGCTGTGTTTTAGACAAGCCACCATGAATATCAACGCTACCGTCAGCTAGTGATGATAGTGTTTGCGGCCACTTCATCACTTTAAAATCGACTTCAACCTTTTGTTTCTCCGCCCAAAGGCGCCATAAATCGACTGTTAAACCAGCAGCTTCACCTTCAGCATTTTCAAAGTGATAAGGGTATGAGGTTTTGTTGATAGCAACAGTGAAAACTTTATCGGTAAATGTAGCTGCAATGGTCTGTTGCGTATTAACCATAAAACAGAGCAGTACAACAAAAATTAAATGCGTGCATGACTTCAACAAATTTTTACTCCTAAGTGCATGCGTACATCTGATCTCTCAAGATATTGAAGAGAATTTCGCATTCAAGTTCATTCATTCTCGATTTTACGTTAAAATAATGACAGTTATCTACATTGCAACGTAAAAGTAATATGACATCGTCAAAACCTGATCTTATCTTTTCTAACAAACAACGCCAAGTAAAAGACTTTACTTTCGACGCTCAAGTGGTTGATGTGTTTCCAGATATGATTTCACGATCAGTGCCAGGATATAACACCATCATTGACACTATTGGTCGATTAAGCCAGCAATATGTCACTGATCATTCAAATATATATGACTTAGGATGTTCACTTGGTGCAGCAACCTTAGCGATGCGACAAGGCATTCAAAGTGACCATTGCCGTATTATTGGTGTTGATAATTCAGCAGCAATGGTAGACCGTTGTCAACGTCATGTCGCTGCATTTAAAGGGCAAACACCCGTCGAAATTATTGAAGCAGATGTATTAGATATCGCTATCGAAAATGCTTCAATGGTGGTGTTGAACTTTACATTGCAATTTATTGAACCAGATAAACGAGAAACTTTACTTGCTAACATTGCAAATGGACTTAACCCAGGTGGTATTCTAGTAATATCAGATAAGATGATCCATCCAGATAAAACTTGCAACCAAACACTTATTGATTTACATCATGATTTTAAACGTGCAAATGGATACAGCGAACTTGAAATCGCTCAAAAACGAACAGCACTTGAAAATGTGATGAAACCAGACGCGATTGACGTTCACCATGAGCGACTTTCAAAAGCGGGCTTTTCTCATAGTAGTACTTGGTTCCAGTGCTTTAATTTCTTTTCTCTTTTTGCCATAAAATAAGTAGTAGTAATGAACTTTTTTTCCTCTTTTTATCAACAAATTGCCGTTAATCGTCTTGCACCTTGGTTAAACACGTTACCCCAACAACTAACTCGATGGCATAAAGAGCAATTACATGGCGAATTTGCGCATTGGCAAAAAACGCTAGAAGCGCTACCAAAGACCACAAGTTCAACAATAGATATCACTAATCAAGTGAAAGCAGGTGAACGAAGCGATATCAATGATGGCGAATATAAACGCATGGAGAATCTGCTTAAAAAACTAAAACCTTGGCGAAAAGGTCCCTACCACCTTCATGGTTTACACATTGATACCGAATGGCGAAGTGATTTTAAGTGGGACAGATTACTCCCCCATATCAGTGATCTAAACAATAAATATGTCTTAGATATTGGTTGTGGTAGCGGCTATCATTTATGGAGAATGAAAGGCGCAGGGGCAAAGTTCGTTGTTGGTATAGACCCAACACAATTATTCTTTATGCAATTTCAAGCTATTCAACATTTTGTGAATGATAATACTGTTAACTTATTACCTTTAGGGGTAGAAGATCTTCCTGAACTTGAAGCTTTTGATACCGTTTTTGCAATGGGTGTATTGTATCACAGACGTTCGCCTATCGATTTTTTGTATCAATTAAAAGTACAATTGGTTAAAGGTGGTGAGTTGGTGTTAGAAACACTGATTGTCGATGGCGACGAGAATACAGTACTTGTGCCAGGCGAACGCTATGCAAAAATGCGGAATGTTTGGTTTTTACCTAGCGCAAAAGCTATGTGTGCTTGGTTAAGTCGTTGCGGCTTTAGTAACATTCGTGTTGCTAACATTGATACCACATCGTTAGAAGAACAAAGAAAAACAGATTGGATAGACACAGAATCGTTAAAAGATTTTCTTGATCCAAACGACCAGAGTATTACTATCGAGGGCTATCCAGCGCCTAAAAGAGCAATTTTTGTTGCCAACAAATAGTATTGCTAATTAATATAATGATTAATAATTTGCTGGTATTCGCCATTTTCTCGCATTTCAGAGATTGCCTGATCAAACTGATCGCGCATTTTTTTGCTTTTAAAAGCAGCGGGAAAATGTTGTGGTTCAAAAATTTTATGTACCTTGTAAGGTTTAGAAAACAAAACTTTATTTTCTGCATGCTTAACAATATATTTAAAAATATTGATATCAATCACAATAAGTTCCGTTCGCCTTAAAAATAGCATTTCTACTTGCTTGCTTTGCTCTGGAATTTCTCGATAATCAATAACGTAATCAATCGCTTTTCGATAGTCTTTTCCGAGATACTTTTTAGCATTTTGAAAGGCTACAACCACTTTATTTGTTAAGTCATTTTCACTTTCTATTACGAAATCATTTTCTGCCAGACTTATGACAACATTTTGATAACTAACATAAGGTTTTGATAAATATAACGATGGATGCTGGTAATCAGACTCAACCGTAAGAATAATATCGGCATTTAAGCGCTGATAAGAAGTAATATTACGCCCGTTAGGTGCATGGTAAAAGTTAACACCTAAACCTTGTTTATTTAACCCTTTACGCATTAAATCTAATTGCAAACCCGCGCCATTTTCTTCAATAATAAAGGGAGGTTTAACGAGTCCTGCCACTACAGTTACGTTTTGAGCAAAAACACATTTTGCTTGGAAAAGACTACAAAAAACGACAAAAAGCCCAGTTCGCCAAATTTTTACTTTCATGGATTCACCAATGCAATACGCACCAAATAAAGACAACAAGCCAATTGTAACATATGTTATGATAAACCTTACAAAAATTGTACTGATGTGCAATATAAAATCAAATTTTTACTTTTTAACCTTAACGAATATAAAGCCAATATTAGCTTTTAGGCAATCATATCAAAAGCACCTAGCTAACTAAAAAGAGATCAAACTTCACTTACTATCTTTGTTTTTAACTTTCAACAGGTTACAATCAATAAATAATGCCTGTTATAGTTATAAGCAAAATCGCACAGTTAAGCAATAAAATACATGACTGAAAGCGCATATTGCTCGTTAAAATAGCACAGTAAAAAGTTGAATCTATGCCTTTTACACGGTACTAATAACACTTGAAATAAATAATTAACCTATTCAGCGCTACGTCAGATAAGTAGGCACAAGCAAATTTTCTGACGTTAAATTATCACATAATGTAAAGGCAGTGTATGAACGATACTTGGTCAGACCGTCAATTTGCTTCTGTCGTGAAGCGTCGACACGATCACCGTAGTCCTTTTCAACGGGATCGCGCACGTATTTTACATTCTGCAGCTTTTCGTCGTTTACAATGTAAAACACAAGTAATTGGCAGTGGTCAAAGTGATTTTTACCGGACACGACTTACCCACTCGCTTGAGGCAGCACAAATAGGCTCAGGTATAAGTGCACAATTACGCGCTAAATATCCAGAATTGGCTGCACAATTATTTCCAAAAGACGACAGCCTCATAGAAGCGCTTTGCTTAGCGCATGATATTGGCCATCCACCTTTTGGCCATGGTGGTGAAGTCGCTTTACATTTTATGATGCGCGACCATGGCGGCTTTGAAGGTAACGGACAAACATTTCGTATTGTTTCTAAATTAGAGCCTTTTAGTGAAGGATACGGGATGAACCTCGCACGACGCACGTTACTAGGTCTTGTAAAATACCCACAAATTATTGATGAGCTACAAGGTACACACTCGCCAACTACTCCAGCTAGCTTTAGACAGCTTAAAGCGAATGACTGGCATCCACCAAAAGGTCTGTATAAAGATGATGCTAAATCAATTGACTGGCTACTCGCACCGCTATCAGAACAAGATAAAGCAGCATTTCAGCAATCAAAGGTTAAAAAAACTGGCGCTCATCTAAAAACAATTTACAAGTCATTAGATTGTTCTATGATGGAACTCGCCGATGATATCGCTTATGGTATTCATGATTTAGAAGACGCTATAGCAACCGGCGTAGTACATGCCAATGACTTTGAACAGCACGTGGTTAAACAATTACAGCGCCTAGATGATGAGTGGCTACAAAATATTAGCCAAGATCTGACCGCACAACTTTTTAGTCAACAACATCACCAACAGAAAGAAGCGATAGGATCATTAGTAAACTACTTAATTACGGCTATTGAGCTTATTGATCTAAACCAAACCCACAACACGCATTTTCAGGAGAGCTTATTACGATATAATGCTAAACATCCTCAAATTGCCGATACAGTATTAGATATTTTTAAAGACTTCGTCTATCAGTTTGTCATTAAGCAACCTGCAATTCAGCAAGCAGAGTATCGTGGGCAACAAATAGTGATGGAGCTATTTGAAGCGTTATCGTCAGATCCAGAAAGACTTTTACCAGCACAAGCAAAAATTCAATACCGTCAAGCGATTGATCATGGTGAAAGTCCTGCACGCGTTATCGCAGATTATGTAGCGAGTATGACAGATGATTTTGCAACCAAGCTTTATCAAACACTTTTTATACCGCAAGGTAACACACCTATTTCATGGTCGAATAATTAGCAATGTTAGACATTTACGCAGGTAAAACTGCCCTAGAAAAAATCAAAAAATACGGCTTTACACCTGAATTATTCTCCGCAATGTTTGGTGCAAGTGGTGGCCCTAAATGGTTTACATTGCTAGCGCTAGACAAGTATATTTTTGGTGAGTTCTTCAAAGATAAAGCAACACCTGTTGATTTAGTTGGCTCATCTGCCGGTGCCTTTCGTTTTGCAGCTTTAAGCCAGCAAAATCCAGTTGCAGCGATTACCCGTTTAGCGGAGACATACAGTGAAACTGTATATTCAGCTAAAGCTGACCGCATAGAAATTACCGATAAAGCAAAAGCACTGCTCGATAGTGTGTATAGCGAGCAAGGTATCGAACAATCAATTACCAACCCTATTTTCAAACCACATTTTATTGTCGCTAAATGTGCAGGGTTAACGAGCTATGAGCATAAATTGCCACAGATGTTAGGACTTATCAGCAGCATGATCTTAAATAGAATCAATCGAGGTTTATTAGCTCACCAATACCAACGCTTTGTATTTCAAGCGCCGAATCAAGCGTTTGAATTGACTGATCAATACAACTTCAATACGCAATACACCCCTTTAAATTCAGTAAACTACAAACAAGCTTTATTAGCATCTGGCTCAATACCTATGGTAATGCAAGGGGTAAAACATATCGAAAACGCACCGGAAGGCATGTACCGAGACGGTGGCATTATTGACTACCACTTTGATGTAGCATTACCTAAAAATAAAGGGTTAACTCTCTTTCCACATTTTAACGATCAGCCAAAACCTGGGTGGTTTGATAAAAATTTATCAAGATCTGTGACGCACGAGCATTACGATAATGTCGTCATGCTTAGCCCCTCCAAAACTTTTATCGATAGCTTACCTTATGGTAAAATTCCAGATAGAAATGATTTTACTGAATTAGATGCAAATACACGTATAAAGTACTGGCGTACAGTATTTGCTCAATCAGAGTTACTTGCAGAAAGTTTAGCTGAATTTATCCAAAATCCTGATTACAACCGAATCATACCTTTGTCGTAAACATTGCATGCCATTCGTTAACAATACAGGCGTGAATATAGAAACATCAATTAATTACCTCGTTTGGTTATAATCGATAAAAAATATAACAGCAGCCGTTCAATAGGCCACATGCCTATTAAAAAACTAACTCATTTTCTTGTATAACTAGTTATTTTCCGATTTTTGATAAATCGCACAAACAGCACCGGCAGGATCTTTAATTATTACGTACTTGTCATTTCCCATGCCTTTAATGGCCGTTACTAACTCGCCACCTTTATCCTTAACCGCAGTAACCGCCTGTTCAATATCTGCAACCAAAAAATAAGGTAACCACGCTGCGGGTATATCAATATTACAACCTTTCGCATGACAAATTCCTGCAACAGCATCACCACTATCAGGCATTAACATCGCATAATCTTGATAATCTCCCATCGAAACTTCACTCGATTTCCAACCAACTACTTGCTGATAAAAATCTTTAACGGTTGACGCATCATCTACAGATAAATCTAACCAAGCCATTTCTCCAATACCGTTTTTCATCTTAATATCCTTGTGTATTTCTATTTTTCACTACGTTTTGGATTCATAGGGTAATACTTTTCTGGCAAGCAGCTAATATGCTCAAAAAAACGCGTATCTTTGTATGGGAGCTTCATAAAACCTGATATACCTAGCCCTTCAATAGCGGGTAATAACGCCAGCAACTTTGCTAACAATTTAGCAAAATCCTGTTCTTGTTCATGGTTTAACAGCATCAAGTAACTGTGAATTTTCAAATGTGTTGGCAATACCTCAAAAATAATACAACCCGTATGATGAATTAAATTCATTTGTGCAAGCACTTCCATGATCTCATCAGGTAAATATAGGTATTCATCGGGATCTTTACCATCTTCAAAATAAGAATGTAACTTCGATGCATCATCCAAGTCTGGCACATCACTAATATCAAACGGTATAACTTGCTCTGAGGCTGCAATAAAGGGTTCTTCTGGCGTGTTACGTTCAACATGTAAAGTGTTTCTTGCATTAAACAAGCAACTTTTAAATACCCCGGTTCTAAAGATACCTTGGGCGAGGTATATCATATTGTTCACAGCACTTTGAAATGAGGTTTTCAGACGTTCATCAAACAAAGTAAGATTTGAATCGATATATACGCCTTGCTTCTCCCAACGTATTGCAAGTCCACCAACAACAGGAAAGTTACCAAGACGACTGACTGCAGCGATAAAGGCTTTTTCAGTATCCCCCATTCCCATAAGGTAATTTTTATAATATTTCTCTAACTGTGCATCATTAATGTCAGATAGAGTCCCTTCATCACTTTCTTCTCGTAAAAACGATTTACGTGACCCATACACAACCGTATCTATTTCACGTGTATTAGGCTTGCACCAAACAGGAATTAAAGGCTTTATCTCTGGCCAGCTAGGTGTCGAAGCTAATACCGTGTTCCTTAACAGAGACAAATTCTTAAAGAAATAATCACCACCTTGATCACGTACTTTTTTGTCGTCACTCAGCATTGCTTCAATCACTTTTGCCAAAACTTTTGGTAAACCAAGCGATGTGGGTGGTATTACACGATGACCATACCGACATGATTGACCAGAAGCCAAGGCATACAGTGTAGCAGCCATACCTTGTTCATCAAAACGAGGCGAAGACATTTCACCACTAATTTGTTCCGGACCAATAAAATAAACATCGCCAAGGCGTGCGTTAGAATTTTGTAAGTCGCTACTCATTAAATCCATAATATTATTTGCCGTTGTTTGGCCATTAATATCAAGCTGAGCAGTGACCGCTGACCCCCAATCCACGAGATAGAGTTTATTGTTATCTTGATGATAAACCAAATTTGATGGCTTAATATCGCCGTGTACGTATGGTTTACCCTTATGGTGATTACGGGTATCGCGTAAATATAATAAAATGTCGGCTAATTGAAGCGCAATGTTAACAATTAGCTCTGGCGCCAAAGGCCCTACTTGATGAGAAAGTTTTTCTAAGTCAATACCTGGCGCTCGCTCCATATGAACAATGGATTGACGTTTAATTTTGTAATACTCAATAATTTTAGGAATACGCTCATGCAAGAGCTCACGCTGTATTTCGGCTTCTTCTGCCAGCCTATCTTGCACATGCTGCGGCAAATTTATACGAGAAAATTTAAAAACTTGTTCAATGCCTGCTTCATTTTTTCCTCCAAAAACAAAGCCATATGCTCCCTTTCCGATAAGCGAAATATCATCATAGCCAAGTAATGATAATTGACGTTCGCATAACTCAACCCATTCTTTTAGCTTAGTCGCGTCTTTATGGCTAAGTAAATAAATTGATTGTTCTTCTGCAATATAAAAATGTTGAAGTTTCTTCTCTGCCACTCGTTTTCCTACATTTAGGGGATCAACACATAAAATTATCAAAAAAGAAATTTAAGTCATTTTTCTGTCATATATCCGTATTACTATAGCGATACTTAATTTGCAGTGCTCGCTGAAATTAAGTGCTCTCTAGAAGTCGAATGTATTGGCTTACACCGTTCCCAGCCTTGGTTTTATACCAAGGCTTTTTTTTAAGTAAACCACCAATAACTGACGAACGCTACCAAAATTGACACGACAAAACTTAAAACAGCCCCTTCTTTCGCCATTTGCCTAATTGTGACTTCACCAGTAGCAAACGCTATTGCATTAGGTGCTGTAGCTACTGGCAACATAAACGCGCAACTTGCACAAATTGCCGCTGGTACCATAAAAACGCTTGGCTCTAAACCAGCAGATATTGCGGCGGCTGCTAGAATTGGCATTAATAATGTCGCTGTTGCAGTATTACTGGTGATCTCTGTTAAGTAAGTAACCGTTAAGCAGATCGTTAATAACATTAATATCGCAGGCAAATTGGCTAACGAAGTTAACCATTCTCCAAGTAAAACACTTAAGCCCGATGCATTAAAGCCTTTAGCAATGGCAATACCGCCGGCAAAAAGTAATAACATCCCCCATGGGATCTCTTTAGCGCAGTCCCAATCAAGCAAACGCCCACCTTTGCCATTAGAGATAACAAACATCATGACAACGGCAAACAAGGCAACGGTGCTATCGCCAGCGATTGACATATCAAGTGCACCAGACCAACCACCAAAAGGTTCTGTACGTGTGATCCAAGCAAGCGCAGTTAAACCAAATACCCATAAAGTTCGTCGCTCTTCTTTACGCCACTCACCCAATTTAGGAAGCTCAATCGCTTTTTCTAATTTAATATCTCGTGTCAACCACAACGCCATGATCGGAACAACCAACAACACAATTGGAACGCCTATTTTCATCCAACGGACAAAGCCAAATTCCTGGCCAGTTTGTTCTTCATAAATGCCCATAAAAATGACATTAGGTGGTGTACCAATAGGCGTTCCTACGCCGCCAACACTTGCTGCATAAGCAATTCCTAAGATGAGCGCAACACTCAATTTAGGATTATTAACATGTGTTAAAATAGCCAATGCGATAGGTAACATGATTAAGGTCGTTGCCGTATTAGAAATCCACATACTTAATACAGCCGATGCGAGCATAAACCCAAAAACGAGCCGTTTAGCGCTAGAAACACCAACAAATCGCACCATATAGACAGCCAAACGATGATGCGTACCGCTTTTTTCAATTGCTTTCGACAGCATAAAAGCGCCCATCAATAATAAGATAACGTGACTACCAAGACTCGACGCGACGGCTTTGTGATCAAGTACACCAAACAATGGTAATAACGCAAAAGGTACCAAAGACGTTGCGGGAATAGGTATCGCTTCAGTAATCCACCAAAGTACGGTTAAACACGTAATGGCAGCAGTCACTGCTGGCTTAGCATCCAACCCAAGTGACAATAAAAGCCAATAAACCGCAAACGAAATACAAGGTGCAATAATAATCATTTTAGTCCTATTAATCATGCATAACTTCCTGTGCAAGATACGACTGATTAGCTCGGTTTAGCGTTTGCCAAGCTTTACTTGCTTGCATGGTTTTCCAATCCATTGAATTCGTTTTTAACATCGCTTTCAATCGTATTTCACTTGCTGGATTAATGGAAATGTTTGCATTATCGATAACATCAATACAAGCATCGCGGTTATTACAGACTAATAACATGTCACAACCTGCGGCCTGTGCTGCTTCAGCCCTTTCTATAAAGCCACCGATTGATGATGCACCATGCATTGATAAATCGTCACTAAATATTGCGCCTTTAAAGTTAAGATCATTTCGAAGGATCTGAGCTAACCACTTTTGAGAAAACCCTACTGACTTATCGTCTACATC
Organism: Thalassotalea sediminis; assembly: GCF_030295915.1. Taxonomy (NCBI): domain Bacteria; kingdom Pseudomonadati; phylum Pseudomonadota; class Gammaproteobacteria; order Alteromonadales; family Colwelliaceae; genus Thalassotalea; species Thalassotalea sediminis. The sequence goes on from NZ_AP027361.1 coordinate 2,603,966, forward strand.
AGGATAAATAACATGGGCAGGCATAACAGCATCAATTAATGCTTCTTGAATAAGCTGTTCAAATGGACGTAAATCGTGCTGATATATATCAGAAAATGGACGTGGATCGACAGGCATCGCGATATGAGAATCTGCTTGCACACTACCATGCCCAGGAAAGTGCTTAGCGGTGCATTTCATACCAGCAGAACGCATTCCATGAATAAATGCATTAGCTAGTGGAGTGATCTCTTCGATATTCTCAGAAAAAGCACGTTTTCCGATAACTTCACTTATTCCATTAACGTCAAGTACAGGAGCAAAACTAATATCTATGCCAACTGCCTGTACCTCCATCGCCATTAGCGCTCCAGCATTTTTTGCATGCGCAGACGCTAACGCTAACCTACCATCAGTGTTTTCAATAAAGCTTCCCATAGAAGGTATTTCTGAAAAACCGTCTCTGAAACGTTGAACGCGACCACCTTCATGATCAACACCAATTAAAAGCGGTTTGTTAGCTGCTTGCCTCAATTGAGTTATTAACTCAGTTAGTTGGCTTATAGATTCAAAATTACGTGAAAAAAGAATTAACCCACCAACGAGTGGATGTTGAACAAGCTCTTTATCTTGTTCCGTAAGCGACGTGCCAAGCACGTCCATCATGATTGGACCCATAATACCAAGTAAATTAAACAGTAATTTGGCTACTGTACCTAATATTGTGGCGTTGCAAAAGTTAAATTCAGCAACAACATTCAACAATGATTAGTTTTGCTGAAGTGGCGCACCTACTCCTGCGGAAACAAATGGAATAACTTTACGAATAACATCACTAATATCTAATGATTGTGCAAAATCATTATGAGCAATATCAATTAATGCATCACTTGAAGACATAGTAAAAACAACAGTGCCCATAGTAAAATGTAGACGCCAAAAAATGTCTTCCGCCGTTAATTCTGGATATGCACGTTGAACCGCTTCAACAAAGTGTGTAATAACGCCGGGGTACTGTGTAGTCAGAAACCAACGCAAAAAACCTTGGCTGTCTGTATAGCCACGTCCTAATAATTGTAAAAATTTACTGGTGCCATTTTCTCGAAAAACATTTAACGATAATAAAGGCTCAATGAATGCGGAAAATACTTCAAGTAATGTCGGTTTTTGCGATTGCTGACAGACTAAAATTAGTGAATTTTCCAAATGCGGTGCCAACTCATTCATATATCGCGACATTACGGCCTTTATTAACTCTTTCTTAGAACCGAAATGATAGTTAACGGCAGCAAGATTTACGTCAGCGAGACTGGTGATCTCTCGCAACGACGTACCATTAAAGCCTTTATCGGCAAATAGCGTTTCAGCCGCATCAAGTATTTTACTTTTTGTATCCATCAAAATTACCACCAGTTACTGCACAATTGAACAACAGTTTAAACAAGCGTTTTAAATAACGCAATCATGAAAATCTCAATAAATATTGTCACTATTTCCCTTTTGTAAAACAGAGGAGTACTCTATTTCAATGTCACCATTCAAAAAGTTGTACTGCTTGGTGGGATCTCAACATGCCTAGTAACCACTTCCTTGTCAAAACATGATGAAAAGAATCAAATATTCTTAAGAAATAAGCAATTACAAAATATTTTGAAATAGCAGAAGATCCCAGTCAATATTTAGGTTATTATTTAATCAACTCTTGTGAATGTATCGTTCAATACGCGGAAGTATTGACTGTGAGAGTGTTCTAAGTTTCATGAATTTTATTAGCCCGGCAGTCGCCGGGCTTTTTTTTGTTCTAACAAGTAAACAAACGTTTACTTTGACATAGTCAATAGACCATTGTTATCCCTATTAATACCATGGCCTATTTGCACAACTATTAAAGATAAATATATTCTTTTATACTGAACTTAATTTACAACAAGTTAACAAGAAAGAATGATGAAAAAACACCTAAAAAAATCACTTATAGCACTTTGTGTTGCTGCCACTATTGCAGGCTGTAATAGCACGCCAGAACCAACAAATTCACTAACTGCAAAAGATGCAGAACAGTTTTTAAATAACGTTGAACAAGAGCTGATTCAATTAAATTTAGCGGGGGCGCGTGCGGCATGGATCAACGCTAATTTTATTACGCATGACACTAATGCACTCGCAGCTGAAGCAGATCAAAAATCAACTGAAGCTGGTGTGCGCTTTGCCATGGAAGCTGCAAAATATGATGATGTTGATGTTACTGATGATCAACGCAGAAAACTAAACTTACTTAAGCAAAGTTTAGTGATGCCAGCTCCCCAAGATAGTAAAAAGTCTGCAAAACTGGCGCAAATTGGTTCAGAACTTAACAGTATGTATGGCAGAGGTACTTATACCACTAAAACAGGTAAAACCTTAAGTTTAGGTGATATGACGTCAACAATGGCAACATCAAGAGATTATGATGAATTGTTAGAAATGTGGCAGGGGTGGCGTACCGTTAGTCCTGATATGAAATCACTTTTTATTGAACAAACTGAACTTGCTAATGAGGGTGCAAAAGGTCTTGGTTATAGCGATCTAGGTACCATGTGGCGCTCTAATTACGATATGCCAGCTGATGAATTTGCCCAAGAACTCGATCGGTTATGGCTGCAAGTAAAACCACTTTATGAAGATCTACATTGTTATGTTAAAAATAAACTTGCTGATAAATATGGTGAAGACAAAGTACCTAATGACCAACCTATCCCAGCACATTTATTAGGCAATATGTGGGCGCAAACTTGGGGGAATATTTATGACTTAGTTGCGCCTGAAAATGCAGACCCAGGATACGATGTTACTAAACAGTTAAAAGTACATAACTACGACGAAATAAAAATGGTGAAAGGTGCCGAACACTTTTTCACTTCACTCGGTTTTGAGCCATTACCTGAAACGTTTTGGCAACGTTCATTATTCGTAAAACCAGAAGACCGAGACGTTGTCTGCCACGCTTCAGCATGGAATTTAGACGCCAAAGACGATATACGCATAAAAATGTGTATTCAAAAAACAGGCGAAGAATTTAATGTTATTCATCATGAATTAGGACATAACTTTTATCAACGTGCTTATAAAAACCAGCCTACACTTTATCAAGGAAGTGCAAACGACGGTTTTCATGAAGCAATTGGCGATACTATTGCGCTTTCTGTAACGCCAAAGTATTTAAAAGAAATCGGCTTAATTGACAATATTCCAGATGAATCAAAAGATATTGGTCTGTTAATGAAGATGGCTTTAGATAAAGTTGCATTTATTCCCTTTGGTTTGCTAGTTGATCAATGGCGCTGGAAAGTTTACTCAGGCGAAATTACTCCAGAAAACTACAATAAAGCATGGTGGGAGCTGCGTGAGAAATATCAAGGTATTGCCGCACCGATTGCGAGACCAGATAACGCGTTTGATCCAGGTGCAAAATATCACGTTCCGGGCGGAGTTCCATACTCAAGGTACTTCCTAGCGCATATTCAGCAATTTGAATTTCATAAAGCACTTTGTGAAATTTCTGGCAATAAAGATCCAATTCATCGTTGTTCAATTTACAACAACAAAGAAGCGGGTAAGGCACTCAATGAAGTATTAGAGATGGGGCAAAGTAAACCATGGCAAGAAGCCTATCAAGTACTAACAGGTAAAGGCCAAATGGATGCAACGGCAATCTTAGATTACTTCGCACCATTACAAAAGTGGTTAAAAGCTAAAAACCAAGGTAAGCAATGCGGCATTTAGTCTGTTAAAAACGGCTTTTGCTTAATGCTTCGCTAAGCATTTCGTTGCAAACAAACATAGGCTCGTCAATAGCAAAAAAGGCGCTGTATTAAGCGCCTTTTTTATCATTATTGTTCAATGCATATTACTGTTTAGGGTGCATCATCACTTTATTTCTTCCACTTTCTTTAGCACGGTATAAGGCCGCGTCTGCACATTCAATCCAAGCTTCATAATTCTTTATACTGTCGTCAACTTCGGCTATCCCTAGACTAATGGTGTACCTAACTTCGATATCATTATGCTTAACTACGGCTTGCTCTATTTCTTCTCGTAATCGATCAGCAAATACTTTTGCATTTTCGAGACAAGTATCAGCTAATAATATTGAAAACTCCTCACCGCCATAGCGTCCAGATATATCAGTTTCTCGAACGTGTTGACGAATGATACCTGATAGGTGGCGAATTACATCATCGCCAACCATATGACCATAGCTGTCGTTGACCTTTTTAAAATGATCTATATCAATCATCACCAAACAACTCGGATGTTGACTACGCGTCCACCGTTTATATTCTGACTGTAAACAACGTTCCCAATGTGTTCGATTAAATAATTTTGTTAAGCCATCCGTTTGGCTTAATATTGCTAACTCAGTATTGGCTTGTTCTAAGTCTTGTTTATGAACAGCGTTATCAGTCACATCATAAACAATCAAACATAAATGTGTAACTTCCCCAGTTGAAGACATCAGCGGGATAAACGTAGTATTCTGATACATGTAATCGGCAGTTCCTGTAATAGGCCGATAATTCTGAAATTTAAATAAGTAAGGTCGCTGTTCCCAAATTGTAAAAGCCTTATTTTTTAACATAAAAACAGACTCAGATTTGCGAATAAACCATTCTTTAGGGATTTCTTCAAATAGTGAAAACAATGACTTGTCTTTTACCTCTCTTGGTAACAGACCACTGTGGTTTTCCATAAAACCATTCCATATTTGAACATTATACTGCCGATCAAGAACAACCAGTCCCACATCAATGGTGTGTAGCATTTCCATCAGCCAGTGTAATTCATTAATTTGTTCAGTTTCTAATGACATTATTTAATCCAGCAGATAAGCAATTTTATTATTTAACGTATTCATTGAGTTTTCAGTAAACAATAACAACAAGTCACATTTGATAGGATAGTTCTCAATACCATAGCTTATTTCAATCGCTAATGTTCTGCGCCACTTAGTTGAATTAGTGGCTATCAACTCAGAAATTTTACGGTGCTGTCCTAACACAACAGGATGCCCTTGACTAAATGGCATATCAAGTTGCTCAGATACACCTTTTAAACAAGCACCAATTAAGACATTTGCCAAATCCATTAACAACTCAAGTTCAGTTGTGTCATCAATTTCGTACTGATAATTCATCAATGCAGCAACATCTTTAAAACTAGAGTCGTTTAGAATAAGTAACGCTTCACCAGAAATACCGGCACCGATAAAACCCTGACAAATACCTGATGTACTCTCATGAGCTTCGATAGCTGATAATGCCATCGACAATTCACTTACCTCAATTAAATTCACATTAGGGATTGGCAAAACAACAAAAACATCAAGTAAACGTGCTAATAAATCGCCCGCCTGCCCCATTGCTACATTGGCAATTTCTTGATAACAATCACGTAAATCACTGTCTAGCGACACCACTTGAGGTTTAGTTTCAAACTCTTCTTCTATTGGTTTAACAGGTGCCTTTAACGGTTCAAGTATAAACTTTTCAGTGTTACTACTTTCGACAGGTTCAGTACAAATATCGTCAGGGTTATAAACGCCGAATGATTTAAGAATGCCTGTTAACTTGTCTTTGTTAATGGGTTTTTGAATGAAATCGAGAGCGCCTAAGCTGGTTACACGTTGGTGAGCTTCAGGTTGAATATCACCAGAAATAACAATAACCAAAGTTGGTAAATCTTGCTTTACAATAGACTCCAAGACTTGATAACCATCCATTTCTGGCATATTTAAATCTAAAAACAGCACATCTCCCTTGCCTTGTTTTATTAAATCAATGGCTTCCAGTCCATTCGTCGCAAAGCTAATATCAACATCCCAGCCATCTGGCAAAGATCTCGCTACCTGCTTTCGCGCCATATTTGAATCATCACAAATTAACAAAGGTGTTGGCATAAAAAACTCATCTAACACATGGATATTTTAACAAAAAACGCTGTCGCTATTTTAAAGCTCTCTCTGCTATAACAATAGATACAAATCAATAAAAACACTATTTATTCGCAATTTATTTTTGTCACAGGTAGTATTTTATCTCTAACACATTAACGATAAATAAAGTCACATGAAAATAGCAACTTATACGAGTACATTTGTACTGCTTACAAGCTTATCATTAACTGCTCATTCAGACACAATGCCATCACAATCTTTAACCGAATCTTATGATTTAGTAAAAGCAGGCGATAAATATATCACGCTACTCGGTGATCAAGTAAATGTTGGCAGCCAAGCGCCTTCATTTAAAGTGGTTGACGAAATGTTTTCCCCGGTAACGCTAAGCGAGTTTGCTGGTAAACCGCTATTAATATCTGTTGTACCTAGTTTAGATACAGGGGTGTGCTCTATTCAAACCAAACGTTTTAACGAAGAGGCGGCAAAATTAGGTGATGATTTAACACTACTAACGATTAGCAATGATCTGCCGTATGCGCAAAAGCGATTCTGTAAAGATGAGAATATTGAACAGTTACAAGTATTATCGGATAGCGTTTGGCGTGAATTTGGTAAAAATTATGGCTTGCTAATCAAAGATATGGGGTTACTCACGCGCGCCATTTTCGTTATTGATGCTAGCGGTAAAATCACCTACAAAGAACTTGTTGCTAATATTTCACAACATCCAAATTACGAAGCTGCACTAGCGGCATTACAAGAAGTAAGTAAAACAAGCGAAGAAAATAAAAATTAATTAACCCTTTTATTTCAATGATATATAAATAAATTTAAAATAAATTTATATTTTTTCTTGAAATACATTTCTTCATCCCTATCTCTTAATTGTAGTCGCCATATGGGGCTACAATTAACCGCCTGTTCAATATAGAAAGGCACAATATTAGAAGTTATGCATGTACTAATGAAATACGCGGCGGATTTTCCGGGCGACATTCAGAGCACAACTTCATTTAAACACATATTGCTTAAAGAAAGGATATGAATTATGCGTACAAATACAGATTTCAGCCCATTATACCGTTCATTTATTGGATTCGACCACTTAGCGGGTTTACTAGACAAAGCCTCTCGTGCAGACAAACAGTCATCTTATCCTCCATATAACATCGAATTGCTCGCAGACGACCAATATCGAATTACTATGGCTGTTGCAGGTTTTGCCGAAGAAGAGCTAGAAATTCAATCAGAACATAACAATTTAGTTATCACTGGCACCAAAAGCGGCAGTAGTGATAAAACAGAACGAAAATTTTTACACCAAGGCATTGCAGATCGCAACTTTGAGCGAAAATTTCAATTAGGTGATCATGTTAAGGTTATTGGTGCCTTTATGGAAAACGGCTTGCTTCATGTTGATTTACAACGTGAAATACCAGAAGCCCTTAAACCAAGAAAAATTGCAATAAATGGCAAAAGCCTATTAAACGATAAGACAAACTAAATTTAAACTAACTGATTTTCTCCTTATTTTTTGCCCGGTATTACGCCGGGCTTTTTTGTACCTTTATAAAAAACGAAATAAAAACGTGCTGATCGCTTCAGTGGTTATTTTAGGGTGTGATACTGGTGTCATATGACCATAAGGCACGTTCACTAATGTCACATCTGTTAACTGCTCTGTAATCGCTTGGCTTAATACCTTACTTAAAGGTTGTGTTTGCTTACCAATCATAACTAAACAAGGGCATGTTAACTGAGCAAGTTCTCCTAACAAATACTGTTCATGCAAAATACCTCGAAAATCCGCATGAACTTTAGGCATCGCATTTGCCATTTGTTGTTGTACTTTCAAAGGTAACAGCTGAAAAAACTGTTCACCATTCCAAAAGTTGACAAATGCCTGCGCAGATTGACCATTATTCATTGTCGCTAATTGCTCAGCAAATTCACAGACTTGTTGAAAATGTTGCGGAGAATAGTGTTCGAGTAAATGAAAAGCAACAGGCTCAAACAAGGCTAAACTTGCCACTTTATGTGTATTCTTCATTGCCCACGCCATGGCAATAGCACCACCACACGAATGTCCAACCAAATGAACTGTTTCAGTTATATTTTGCTTTGACAAACATGCATCAATTCGTGCGAGTTCTTCGTCGAAAGTGTAACGAGATAAATCTTTCGGCAAAGGAGCATTGCCATAACCTTTTAGATCAATGTTAATTAACGTGAAGTGCTCTTGCAGCGCATGACATAAAGGCAACCATTGTTTATTACTACTTAAGGAACTATGCAATAAAACAACAACAGGACCTTGACCCAAAACCTTAATACCTTGCATTTTTCTACATCTCGTTAAGCTAAAGTGGCTAATAAAAATTTTTTAACATTTTAACAGTGAGTATGCTTAAATGACTAGGTCGAAAATAATATACGAATATGACTATGAATTTAGAGTTAACAAATAAAAGCGCCTTAGTATGTGGTAGTAGCCAAGGTATTGGTAAAGCCTGCGCAATAGAACTAGCTTCTCTTGGAGCCAACGTAACCTTATTTGCACGTAACGAAAAAGCACTTAAAGCCGTGTTACCTTCTCTCGATACTAGCAAAGGTCAACAACATCACGTATTAGTTGCTGACTTTTCAAACCCAGAACAAGTGAAAAATGCAATCGAGTCCAGAATCGAACAGCATGGTGGCATTGATATTTTGATTAATAATACCGGAGGCCCTTCGCCTGGCCCGGCAAGTACGGCTGATGCGCAATCATTTGTCGATGCCTTTCAATTGCATTTAGTCTCAAACCACCACTTAGTACAAGCAGTTATCCCTCATATGAAGGAGACAAAATATGGTCGCATTATTAATGTTATCTCAACATCTGTGAAACAACCTTTACCTAATTTAGGTGTTTCAAACACCATTCGTGGTGCAGTTGCAAGTTGGGCAAAAACGTTAGCTAATGAACTTGGTCCATACGGTATAACGGTCAACAACGTTTTACCTGGCGCAACAGCAACAGCTAGACTTGATGCGATAATTGCTGGGAAAGCTAAAAAACAGAAAATATCAATTGAACAAGCTACTGAAAACGAAAAGTCACATATTCCTATGCGCCGTTTCGCTAAACCTGAAGAGTTTGCAGCAGCTGCTGCTTTTTTAGCGTCACCAAGTGCAGGTTATATTACTGGCATTAATTTACCTGTTGATGGCGGAAGAACTTCCAGCTTATAAGCATGTGATGTTGAGCTTGAAGATCAATCTTTAAGCTCAACAGACTAAAAAGATAATTTGAAAAGTAACTCGTCAAGATCCGGCACCCACAGGTGACTTTTAAGGTTGATTTTATTACCTAAAACAACAACATTTTCCTGCTGCAACAGTGTTTGTTGTCGCTCAAACTGCTCACTTCCTATGGGAAATGATATTTTACCTTGGGCATTAATAACTCGATACCACGGAACTGCTGATTGTTGCCAACCTTGTTGCGGTACTTTACCCAAGGCTTTGCCGACTAACCTTGCTCGACCAGGAAGCCCTGCTAAATCAGCGACTTGACCATACGTTGCAACTTTACCCTTGGGTATAAGTTGCACGGTATGCCAAATACGCTGATAATTTTCGCGTTGTAGCATTACCAAGGAAGTACTTGCCCATTGGAGTGTTTAAATGAGCCGCTATCAGTCATTGACTGATGCTCAATTAAACCCACAATACGCTCAGCCGCCTCTGCCGCACTGATATCCCCGCCCATATTCACCATATCAGTTTGCACATAGCCAGGATGATATATTCCTACAGAAATATCCCGAGGTGCTAAATCTTTTGATAACGACATGGAAGCAGCATTTAACGCAGCTTTTGACATACGATATCCATAACGCCCACCAGAACCATTATCAGCAATAGAACCCATACGAGAAGTAATCATTGCGATTTTACTACCTGCATGTAGTTGTGTCAGTAGACGCTCTACCACTAACAATGGCGCCAAAGCATTTACAGAAAACTGTTCATTAATGGTCGCAACGTTTAATTGACCCAATTGTTCATCTCTCAATATACCCGCATTACACACTAAAATATCAATACTACGTGAAGATAAGGCGTTTGCCATTGTTGATAAACCACTTTCCTTCGCAACATCAATACCTGTTATTACTTCTACTCCTAGTGCATCCAATGCCGCAGACGATTGTCGACATAAAGCAATAACAGTGTCACCTTTTTGAGCATATTTAGTTGCCATAGCAAGGCCAATACCACGATTAGCGCCAGTAATTACCACTGTATTTCTCATAACACTTCCTCTGTTTATTAACGGAAAAACTTGCTTTACTATATGGCAATCATCACGGCATTATTCAAGGATGGCAATGAATTTAACGCTACTTAAGCAACCAATTTTATTGGAATCAGAACAATTTATTATTCAATCCATGTCTCAAGAAGACTGGCCATTATTTAAGCAGCTTCAATCAGACCCAGATCTAATGCATTTCATCGGTCCAATACTTGACCCACAAGCACTAGCAGCTAAATTTTCACAACGTATCTCGCCTTGGAATGAAGATGAAAATCATTGGCTAACGCTAAAAATTGTCGATAAAGACTCGCAAGAAAATGTTGGAAGTATTGGCTTTCGATTAATAGACATCACGCAAAAACGCGTTGAAATAGGCTATTTGTTGCTACCAAAATACCAAGGTTGCGGTATTATTCCGCATGTTGGGGCTCTGCTATTAAATTTTATATTCCGACAACTTTACGCTCATAAAGTTGTCGCTTATTGTTTTGCCGAAAACATTGGTAGTTGGAAAGTCATGGAAAAGTTAGGGATGAAACGAGAAGCTCACTTTTGTGAACACAGCCTACTTCATGGTGAATGGCACGACGAACTAATCTATGGGCTTTTAGCTAAAAACAGTGGTTCTTGAGGGCTTACTTTCCCTAGGCTTAGGCTAAGTTTCGCGGTTTTGAAGCGACGTAACACAATACAAAACCTTCAAAAAAAATGGAACTCCTATTGTTTGCCTGAGTAATAATAAAGACTCCACTTTCATAGAACGAGGCTTTTAAACTGCTCGCTATAAGGTAGTTCAGGTTTGACAATAAAAAGCCACTAAAGACAACCGTCATCAGTGGCTTTGTAAATAAGGCGAGCATTAGCCGTTATCTTTTTCTTCCTTCATTTTTTTCATTTTCTTTTTCTTACCTTCACCGCAGTGGTTTTCGCCACAACTAGTGCGCTGTTTTTTCTTAGCCGCACCTTCACCACAGCTTTTTTTCTCTTTATGTTTCATTCCTTCGCCACAGCTTTTTTTATCTTTGTGCTTCATTCCTTCGCCACAGCTTTTCTTATCTTTGTGTTTCATTCCTTCGCCGCAGCTTTTTTTATCTTTGTGCTTCATTCCTTCGCCGCAGCTTTTTTTGTCCTTTTTACCTGCACCTTCTCCACACGAAGCAGCATCATGACCACCATGTCCATGACTTGAAAATTGCACATTTTCAACTTCAAATGGATTTACATTGCTTTCAGCTTTTGCTGGTAACGCAAACATAAATGCCATCGTTAATGCCGTAAAAATAACCCCAAACATAGATTTTTTGGACATACTCATCTCTTGTTTTCCTTTTTTATATAAAAATAGATACCATATCTTACGATCAGCTCTCATTAACAAGACCCGATCAATTAAAAATAATTTCATCAAAGTTGGCTTTTATAAGGCTAGATGACGTTTACTCTTTTGTCGAGTCGAAATTGAATATCTATATCTATGAATTTAAACGTAAATAAAATAACTCTTGCCCCAATGGAAGGCGTCGCTGACGTATTAATGCGAGAATTATTAACCTCCATTAATCATTATGATCTTTGTATTACCGAATTCGTTCGTGTCGTCAAAGGGTTAATTCCCCGCCATGTCTATCACAAACTATCTCCTGAGTTGCTTAATAGTGGTTTTACCAGTAATGGTACGCCAGTTCGTATACAACTATTAGGACAGCACGCCGCTTGGATGGCAGAAAATGCCAACCGTGCTATTGCATTGGGTTCACAAGGCATAGACTTAAATTTTGGCTGTCCTGCTAAAACCGTTAATAAAAGTAAAGGTGGGGCTGTACTTTTAAAAAGTCCTGAAACCATTTATCAAATTGTCTCAGCGGTGCGAGAAGCCGTTCCTGAAAATCACATTGTTTCTGCTAAAGTGCGCTTAGGTTTTGATGATACAAGTTTATTTGAAGAAGTTGTCGCCGCAGTTGCTGATGCTAAAGCAAACGAGTTAACCGTTCATGCGCGAACAAAACGAGACGGTTATAAGCCGCCAGCTTATTGGCAACATATCGGCGAAGTAGCAGACAAATATGACATCGATTTTTGTGCAAATGGCGAAATCTGGGATTTAACCTCAGCACAACAATGTATGAAAGAATCAAAAACCAATAGACTAATGCTAGGTCGTGGTGCACTTGCTATGCCTAATTTAGCTAACGTAATCAAGGGTACTGAAGATAAAATGTCGTGGCAGTTGCTCAGTCAACTGCTGATGCACTATGCAGAGCTAGAACTGGATGGCGATAAAAGCTATTACTTTTCGAGCCGACTAAAACAATGGCTACGTTATTTAAAAATGCAATATCCGCAAGCCGAACAATTGTTTCAGCGGATAAAAACCATGACACAAAAACAAGAAATACTCGCTGAAATATCGACATTAACTCACTTAACTATTGTGCCTAAACATGAATAAATCACACCTCGATGAATTTTTCTCATATCAATACGAAAAATTTGCGATAAATTATCACGTTTCGACATACCTGAAGCGAAGATTTTTAAAGAAAAACTCGGTATGATTAACCTTAAGTATTGTTAGGTAGATAATGATTGTGGAACAAGGTTCAGAGTTAAGAGCAAGATATAATGACGTCAACCGTGGTGTGTATTTTATTGGTACAACGCCTCCTAAAAGCGACACGCCTGTTGAAAAAGTAGAAGAAATTGCCAGTAAGTTACTAGAGCGGGTTAGCGACATCGATTTTGATGGCTTGATTGTTTATGATATTCAAAATGAAGATTCGCGCACGAACAAACCACGCCCGTTTCCTTTTAAGTCAACCCATGATCCTCGTCATTACTCGGCTTTACTCAATCAAAAGTCTTCACGTCCGGTTATTACCTATAAAAGTGTTGTGCAATCAGGCGCTGAAGCTTTTAATGACTGGGCTAATGAAGCTTGGCAGCATTATGGCGTAAAAGACATAGTACTCGTTGGCAGCCCTTCAAGTACAAACCACATTACTTTACCTTTAAAAGACGCTTACAACACATTAGTAAATAACCAACATGATTTTTTCATCGGTGGTGTAACTATTGCTGAACGACATGCAAGCAAAGGCAATGAGCATGAACGTCTCATTGAAAAGCACAGACAAGGTTGTAACTTCTTTATTTCACAAGCAATCTATGATCCGCAAGCTACCATTGACATGCTAACTCGTTACGCGATCGAATGTAAAAAACTTAATTTAAAACCACAGCGCATTGTCTTAACCTTTTCGCCTTGCGGAAGTGAAAAAACACTTGAGTTTATCGATTGGTTAGGGGTCAGTGTGCCAGAAGCAACTAGCCTCAGAATATTAAATGCAGATAAGCCATTATATGAATCTATTCGAATCTGTGCGAATAGCTTAAGGCAAATTTTGGACGCAGTGTTACCCTATAAATTACCATTAGGCCTTAACATTGAAAGTTTAACAAACCGTAAAGAAGAGATTGACGGTTCAATATTGTTATATAAATTATTACGTTCTACTATGGAAAATTATCTAGCGAAGCAAGAGTTGCAGTCGCTGATCAGTTAAGGAGAAGCAAACATGACTGGTACTACAATGGTTGTGCTTATTGTACTGATTTCTGTGGGTTTTGGTGTGCTCTATGACATGTACAAAAAGCATTTAGAATTTAAAGAACGTACGCTAAGTAATAATAACAAAACACAAGAGCAAAATAATTCATTGAAAAAACAAGTGTCATCCTTGGAAGAGCGCGTACAAATTCTAGAAAAAATCGTTACAGATCAAGGCTACCAAGTTAGTCAAGAAATCGATAAATTGTAGTGACCATGAAGCTTATCATGAAAACTGAGTTTGATAATCTCAGACTCAATGACGCACATCAGTATGAATCCGACAGTAACGGTGATAAACAAATTGTTAAGGTTTATTGCAATGATCACCTTATCGCCAAAAAAGTTACTGTTAAAAAATCAGTGCGATATTTTGGGGTAAAAAATTACCGTGAGTTTTTAACCGAAAACTAGAGCGTGTAGATATATTTTTTGCAGGCAATGCTAGCTAACCAAAAACGAGTTATAAAGCTTAATATATTATGACTATCGCTCATAACCTTACTAGCTAGCAAGAATATGCTTGGTATTTAAGCCTTGAAATATAGCTTTACAGGTAACGGGTTGGTAACAAAAACACAATATATACCAACTAACCCGCTGATGTTACGCGATAAGTTAACTCATTCTCAACTTTACTTGTATCACACAACACGTTATTAAAAATTTTTTATCAACATAACTTCGTATCGTATTATGTTGATAAAAACACTAAGTAGTTAAAAGTCTTTAATAAAATTACTATTGGTTTTCAAAGTTGTTCACAATTGTGAACATTTCAAAACATTCATATTATGAAACATCCTGACATATAATTTACAAGTCCTACCTGTTCACTTTATACTCAACATTACCAATAGCAATTAGCAAGAGAAGTTCAATGAAAAATTTAGCAGTATGTAGTTTTTTCATGATATTCGTTGCTTCATGTGCGTCAAATGGAGATGTGTCACATTGGCACGGAGAATCACTCGGTACTCTTATTGAAGAGTATGGTACTCCAAATACCTTTCTGAAACTAGACGATGGCAATAAGGTGATTGAATACGATGGTGCAACGGCACTTCATAAAACCACTAACTATTGTTCGTTAACGTTCATGGTTGATAAACAAAATCGAATTCTTGGTGCTTCACGTCAAGGTAACGGTACCAACTGTCGTCGTTTTTAGTTGTTCAAATTGAGTGAGAATGAATATTAATACTCGTGTAAAATACGGAGTGCTATTCAGTAGTAACAAATGAAACATATCATTGTGCCACTACTGAAGTGAGTTGTCGTATTTACGTTATTGGTTTCTATTTACTCTAAGCCAATAAGTGGCATATATAAAGCATGCACTTAATACAAGTGTCCCAATATTTATCTTACTAAATATCGCTTTAATCGGCGCCGATGATGCTGATGAGTACTCAGTAGATATCGCATTAGCAAAATCAAAATAATCAACCAGCATTGTGGCAAAATAAGCGACATTTAAATTAAAATATTCAACAATGATTGCTTCTATAATCAATATGATTGCAATAGGTAAGGTTGCCCACAAAAATGGTGCCTTATGGGCAAACATAGACATAAGCATTAACCATGCATAGACTGGCAACAACCATAAACTCAATGGTAGTAAAGTGCCCCAGCAACTTAACAAGTTAATCACCCAATCACCTGAAAACCAAATTCCCCAAAGATCAATATTTTGACTAACAGATAGCACGATACAGGCAATAAATGCGACTAATGCAAATATAAGTAAAACAACGGTTGCTGCTAGCATAAATATTGCGGGTAGTATAATTGCACCGACAAGCAGTTTTACCCCAATAGTTAGGCTATCAGGCACCGGTAAGGAACGCCAGAATACAATTGAAAGATCTCGCTTTTCATCGAAAAGACATGCGGTAAAATAATACAGCTGCACAATAAATGCCACAATCAAGAAAGGAATAAATATGGCTGTCATCAAGGCAAATATTATTTCTGAAAACAACGCATTATCTTGCTGTTGACTAATTCTATCGAGTTGATATTGCCAATTGATCGGAAAACCATCCCCCAAAAGATAATTAAAAGTAGGGATTAACACGATTATCGTTGCTAATATGGTGGGTAACCAAACAAAAATTTTCTTGTATTCCCACAGTTCTTTTTGAATATTCATTTGTAAGGAAAGCATGTTCATTAGTAAACCTCCTTGGCCATAACGCCAACAAATATATCAGCTAAACTTGGTGAAGTTACTTTACCAACTGACTCAAGCTCTGCTTGTGAGTGGTGATCAAAAAGCATTGTCGTAATCCCCATTAATCGATTGGTGCATATAGGCGCCATTGCTGTTGCTGCCTTTTGATTTTCATCAGCTACAGCAACTAACTTAAATCTGTCCCTAATGTGCTCTACGCTTTCTGAAAGAACAATTTTACCCTCTTGAATAAAAGCAACATCAGTTAGAATATGTTCTATCTCTTCAATTTGGTGCGTCGTTACAACAATAGACTTTTCTTCGTTATAAAAATCCTCAAGTAAATGGCTATAAAATTGACGACGAGTCAGTATATCTAGACCCAATGTCGGTTCATCGAGCACCAATAAAGACACATCTAATGCTAGAATGAGTGCAAGGTGTAATTGTGTAACCATCCCCTTAGACAAAGTACCTATCTTACTGCTTTCTTTAATATTCGTCTTAGCAAGAAACATACGAGCTTTATCAGCATCAAATTTTGGATGGACACCAGACATATAAGTAATTGCTTGCTGAGCGGTCAGCCATTTTGGCAATACGGCAACATCAGCAATATAAGCCACATGTTCTAACATTTCAGCCCTGTTTTTTCTTGGCTCAAACCCTAGAACGTTGATATCACCTTGGTATGAAATCAATCCAAGCAACGCTTGTAAGCAAGTTGTTTTGCCTGCCCCATTAGGGCCAACCAAGCCAAGAATTTGCCCAGGTTTAACAGATAAATTTACATTATCGACAACTTTTATATCTTTGTAAGATTTAGAGACTTGTTTAAGAGACAACACTTCATTCATGATAAACCCTCCCCATTTAACAAGCTTTCAGGCGCTAACTGCAAACGCTTAATTTGTTTTAAAATTGCTGGCCATCGCTCCGTTAAAAACATGTCACGTTCTCGCTTAAGAATTACTTCTTGGGCGCCATGTTTAACATAAAGCCCTTTACCTCTTTGTTTTTCTACAATGTTTTCATCCTGCAACATTTGATATGCCTTTGAAATTGTCATGGGGTTTACTTGGTATTGAGCAGCTACTTTACGAACAGAGGGTAGCGCTTCGCCTTCTTGAATATATCCATCGAGGATCCTCTCTATTACTTGTTGATATAACTGCAGGTATATCGGTTTATCTGCTTGCCATTGGGTTGTCATATTTACGTTTCCATCATTACGGAATAACCATCACCCTAGTGTTATACTTCACCAGCACACCATTACACAAGCTTTACTTACATGAATGCTGTAAAAAAATGTTTCAAAAGAAAAGGGAGGTGTGTGGAATTACCGCAAATACAGCGGGTTAAAGGTTTTATAAGTAGGCACTTCTCATTAAAATAATAGGCTTAGGACAAACCTTGTTGCCGCCATACGTTAGCCGTAAAGTCCTCAATAGATTGATAACTTGTCTCTCCCATCAACCAACTTATGATAAGTTGTGCAACGTCAGGTAGTGTATTAAAATGCTGGGCTGGCAGGTTAACTAACCAATCTTTAATATCGCAGCTAGACAGTGATGTAACCGCTTTACCATAACCTAACTGCGACAAAGCCAGAGCGTTAGACTCTTGTTCCATTTGCCCTGCAATGGGCTTAGTTAGAATCGGAATACCTAAGTGTATGCATTCACTATTTAACTCAAATCCGCTATTACAAATAACTGCCTTTGCTCGTTTAAGCTCTTCTTTAAATCCCAAATAACTGGTTTTCCTTAGCTTTACATTCCCTATTTCACCGTCAGCTAAGTCTTGTGAATACTGTACAAATTGTTGACCTGAAATATTATTCAGCATTTGGGTTACCGACAGCTGATCTTCAAAGGGTAAATAAACAAGCACAGTACCTGTTCCCATGGTCCGCTCTAAGTTAACGTCGATAATGGGCGGAAGTACATTATTATTATAGCGTGACCAATGTAAACCTAAAGAACGCTTTGCAGGCGCAAAATACTTCAAAAGAGAAGTAGCAAACATGTTACTGCCAGCTACTGGTGTATGTTCGCCAAACGCATATTGATGACCAATTGCCAACGAATTTACACCTGCAAGTTTAGCTGCCCACGCCGTTACTGGTTCAAAATCAGTGATCACTAAATCGTATTGCTTCACATCCAGGCTCATTACGTCATAGACAAAACGAAATACATTATTACGCTTTACTGTTTGCCAATTATCTATTTTACCTTCACGTGTAATAAAGGTTAAACCTTCTCTATAAAGAAAATCACCAAAGATTTCCATATCAAATAACTGGTCTTTCTCCCGACCTGATAGTAGATAGGTAACGTCTATATTTCGTTCTTTAAAATACTTTGCCATTACACGTGACCGCGAAATATGACCATTGCCGGTGGCTTGTATACCATAAAGAATCTTCATTAAAGCACTACTCCCAATACAATCAAACTACCCAATAAAGCCCCAGCAATAGTATCGGATGGAAAATGGACACCTAATACAATGCGTGAAATGCCGATACAACTTGCCCATAAATATAATGGAAATGCCGCAATGCCAATGTGCATTGTTGCCAAGCCAGCCAAAGCAAAAGCAGCCATAGTATGACCCGATGGAAAGCTAAATTTATCTGCTGCTTGGATGACGGAAAAAAAATCAGGTACAACTTCGGGAGGTCTGCGGCGTTTTAGTACGTTTTTCAAAATAAAATAGACAGGGCGCTCAATGGCAAATGTCAGCGCTGTTAGCAGCAGGAAGGCATACCCAGAAGCGGGATTATACAGCCAATAAACAAATGGAAATAAGCACTGCATATAACCGTCACCGGTGCGGGATAAGCTTCGGATAAAAAGCATAAACTGCGGGTGATAGCGCGACTTTCTACACCAAAGTAGTACCCGTAAATCTGCTTGGTATAGCGCTTTAAGTACTGTCATAATGTTCTACCTTAACGTCAATATATGACCGAAACATGACAATAAATCACACCTTTTATGACAACTAATTAGCTGTTCCTGTGCCAAGGTACCGTTGTCTTTTTTTAGGCTTTAATTGTGTTATATCTAACAATACTAAACCATCTATACAGTCAGCAAAGTCGGCATCTACACCAAAGTCTAAAAACTTAACGCCGCCAGGCTCTGTAAGCTCACTGTATTGTTTGTATAACGTCGGGATAGCTGTGCCCATATTCGCCAATAAGTGTTTTAATCGTGTAAAGTCAGATTTATAGTCTTGGCCATTAAATTGCTGTTTCAATTCGTCAATAACTGTTGGCTGTAGAGTAAAAGGCGAACGAGATGTTGCTAATGCACGTTCACTACCAAAATAAAGACGATAAAAATAAACCATCAGCTCTTTTGCTGCCTGTGGCATCGAATTGCTTATCGTGACAGGCCCGAATAAATAGCGATATTTAGGGTATTTATTTATGAAAGCTCCAATACCAAACCATAAATAGTCTAAACTGCGCTTTCCCCAGTATTTAGGCTGTACAAAACTACGACCAAGCTCCAAACCTTGATCAAGGTAAGGCGTCATATCTTCACCAAAATCAAACAATGAGTGACTATACAAACCAGTTAAACCTTGCGTTGATATCACCTCTTTTGTGTCGGCAAAACGGTAAGCCCCAACAATTTCTAACTCTTCATCGTCCCATAAAACCAATTGAAGGTAATACTTATCAAACGCATCAATATCACGCCTAAGGTTAGAACCTTCACCAACAGCTCGAAATGCTTGTTCTCGTAACACACCTATCTCACGCATTACTGGGTCATTTTCTTGATAACGATGTAAATAAATAAATTTTCCGTCTTGCGTTTGTCCTAAGTACTCGCCTTTTTTTATCGCGTGTTTCAGTGTTTTTCTGTCTTCATGAGGTGCAATGGCAGACTGTGTTGTAAATAAATCCGCACGTCCCTTTTTCAACCGATAAAGGTGCTGTTTAAATAGTGTTGTTTTTGTTTTTATGTCTAGCGCAGTTGACTGGTAACTCTCGTAAGGTATTTGCTGTCCTATACGCATAACAACATTACCTTGGCGCTTATTGAACATTTCATCGACGAGTAGCAAAGTAGAAGCAGGTTTATACATCATTGATACGCCATAAAACTTGGCTGAATTTTTCGCATCGATATAAACAGGAACAATAGGCGACTTTGCTTGTTGAGCAAAGCGCAAAAAACCGCTGTGCCATTTACCATCTTTTATACCACTTGGACGTAAGCGCGATACTTCGCCTGCTGGAAAAACAATAATTGCCCCATTGTTAGCTAAATGCTGATGAATCGCCTGTAGGTTTTCTTTAGGTGTTTTTCCGCCCATATTGTTTACAGGCAGTAACAGTGATTGCAATGGCTCTAGAGCCATCAGCATGCTGTTAACCACTACTTTTACATCGCGACGAATATCAGCAATTAATTTTATTAACGTTAACCCGTCTATTGAGCCGATAGGGTGATTTGCGATAATAACCACACGCCCGTGACTTGGAATATTTTCACGTTCATTGTCGCGAACAGAATAACTAATACCTAGATAAGATAATCCTTGTTCAACGAAGTCGAAGCCTGTTACATGTGGGTATTGCTTTTCAAAAGCTTGAAATTTATTTTCATGTAAAAGGTTTTTTAAAATGGCCTTAACGGGTTTTTCTAGCCAAGGTTTTTGCTGTAGTTTTGGTAGGTTTTGCTCAACAACATCATCAACACGGATCATTTTCTATAAGCTCCAAAGGTGTCTCACCATTAACATAGTGAAGTAAAGTGACACCTTTGTTACTTGTATATGACGCTTTTATGGCAACGGGTTATGCCAACACTTAGCGTTGTTTATCCGTATTGATATTTAACGTACGTATTTCGTCAATCGTTTGCTGCTCAAGCTCTTGTAACGTCTTACCGTGCTCGATAGGTAAACGTGTTTCAGGATCAACCTTAACAAAAACAATATCATCTGCCATACAAATCGTTTTTTTAGTAACTTTATTTCTGACTAAACAACTTACGGTAATTGAAGTACGCCCTACTTGTTTTGTTTCTAAACCAAATTCAACAACGTCCCCTTGCATTGCTGGTGCTTCAAATGTTATTTCACCGATATGTTTAGTCACTAAATAATTGGTTTCGAGTTGGCATATCGCATATATTGCCGCTTCTTCATCAATCCACTGTAGAGCTCGACCACCAAACAAAGATAACCCATAGTTTAAATCACCCGGCATCACCAGCCTTCTGGATAAAAATCTCATGCTAATTCCTTTATAAAAACAATGTGTTAATTATAGCCTAACTCGACGTGACAACGCAGTAAATTATCAACAAACATCGGTTTATTAATTCTATAGTCTCCAAACAAAACGATTAACACTCCTATCACAACAGATAACGATAAAGCATCTAAATGATATCAGCGACAAACCTTATACTAAACTAATGAACGAATTGGTGTTTCAAACAACTGATATGACAGCTCAATAGCCTTGATGTTAACTACAAGGCTAGGTAAAAGAGCGGTAAAAAGGTAATAATTTATTAGCTGTAGAACTTCCCATGATACTTTATATAGCCAGTGGGAAACTCTGCATGAGGGTCATGGTGTGTCCAGTGAACCATGCCGCCTTGGCTATTCCATTGATATTGTCCTTGAATTTCAATAGGCTCGCCAACTTTTAAACCTAATATTCTCGGTGCTATATCAATATTATGCACGACTAACACTGTTTTACCATTTTTCATTTTAACCGTAAAACGTTGATGTTTAGTACCTTTTACATCATCAGAAAAGACTTTACTGATGATACCAATACCATGAAGCCTATCTTTGGTCATAAGGTTAATAATTTTATTGATAAGTGAAGCGTAGCAACTGAAACGCCAATAAATATAATTGAAAATAACATCTGAAAAACACGTACAAATTTTTGTCTTAGACTCGCCAATAGGCCTTTTCTATTGTTTGTTTCTAAAGGCTGAAAACATGGAGGTAATAATTGCAACAACATGCTCCAGATAAAGCAAAGTAATGCTATTACCAACCAACGATTTTGCGTATTAATATTGGCAAAAATAAATAGATAAACCATTGTACTAGCACTTAGCATCGCAGCGAGTATGAACACATGACGAATGGGGTTTAAAAGCTTTGCTAGTTTCTCAAAAACAGTAAACATCAATAATTCGGTTGTTTTGAATCCTATGCGTTATAGTAAAACGCTGAAAGAAATTTTGCACTTAATTAAAAACGAAACCTTGTGCTTTTAAAGCATGATAAATATGGTTGACCGCTTTACTGTTGTCTAATAGAGCATCTTGCCATATATCACGCTTTTCAATACCAATATCAGTAATAACAAAATAATGGTCAATATTTGCATTGACAAGTGACAAACACGATTTCGTGCATTGAGAATTACAGCCATCTATTGCGATGACTTGCTTCGCAGCATTTAACTGCTCCGTTATTTTTTTGTCGCCAGCAACAACGCCCGAAACGCATGACATACTTGCAATACCGTCACAGTCTAAATTTAACGCGATATCATGGGCTATCCTTGCGACGTTTGAGCAGCCGCTGCACGCGTATACAAGCGGTTTTTCCATGTTAAACATTCATTCACAATTTTGGGTTGGGGTTACATGGTAGCAAATTCGAAATAGCAAGGTTTGACTTAGATCAAAAGGCGTTTAATAACCTTTGACCAAATCTACATGTGCGGGAAGTTCTCCGGTAGAAAGGTAACTAGCAATATTACTAGCAACCATCTTACTCGCACTTTGTTGACTTGTAGGTGCTGAGATATGTGGTAACACCGTTATGTTATTATGACGCCAAAAGCTATGCTCTTTTGGCAAAGGCTCTTGAGCAAAAACATCGAGAATTGCATGCGCGATGTGACGATTATCTAAAGCATTAAGCAATGCTTGTTCATCAATAATTGCGCTTCGGGCAAAGTTAATCAACGTAGCCCCTACTTTCATATTATTTATACGATGTTGATTAAGTAATCCTTTTGTTGCTGTAGTAAGCGGTAGCAAGCAAATCACAATATCGGCATTGCAAAGCGCTTTATTTAGGCTAGGTTCCCCAGCTAAACAATCCACGCCATTGATATTCTTTTGATGTTTACTCCAACCAACCACATTAAAATTATTATTGGTTAGCGCCAACGCTGCTGTGCGCCCTAATTCACCCAAACCAAGTACAGTTATATTGCATTCGTTGGTTAGCCTTACTGGGTGCTGTTGCCACCTTGCTTGATTTTGTTGTTGTTGGTAGCAATGCATATCACGTAAAACATAGTAACTCCATGCGACACAAGCTTGTGCCATCGTGTCAGCTAAGCGAGGATCGATTAAGCGCACTAACTTAATTTTTTGACCTTTTAGCGCTTTAACTAACCGTTCTACGCCTGCCCATAAGCTATGAACCCAAACCAAATTTGGATAACGTTTTAACAATGCTGGATCTGGATTTGCAACAATAGCACAGGTAACCTCTTGATGTTGTTGTTCATCTAACATCTCAGGTAAACAGACCTTCACATTTACTTCTGAGTGTTGCAACGCATGATTCAACGCCGTACACCAAGCGACTTGTTCACTCGCTGATAACTGACTGACTAAGGGAATAAATACAGACATAGCCTATTTATTCTTTCCTTTTATCGATAACACCTTTCGTTCAGTCTTTTTTTCGAACGTAGCATAAGGGCTTGCATTCGGGTTGTCATAACGTTTCTTAGCTGTTTGATGTTTTGCTTTAGTATGTTGAACATTGTTAGTTGTTTTATGACGTGGCTCTGACTGCGTTTTTGCTGGCTTATTTTCAACATTAGGACGATGAGTTAACTGTAACGCCATTAAAAAGTTACGCAAAAATTGAGATTTACAATGTCGATAATTTTTATGTTCTGGCTTTCTAAAGAATGCAGTAAGTTCAGCATTACCAATAGTTACGTCCATTTTCGCTAAAAGTGCGATGATATCGTCACTGGTGAGGTTTAGCGCAATTTTAAGCTTTTTTAAAATTAAATTTTTCGTTAATTGTTTTTCTGGCGTTGGCACTGGTTTATCGCTACGGCCTCTTTTTTCAACAATAAAGCCATTTAGAAAACTAGCAAGTTCACTATCTGATAACGGTAATATTTCCGCATCATCATCTGGCTTTAACCACGCAATAACTTGTTGTACCGTTACTTGTCGATTTGCCAAAGCAAACACATTGACTACCTGTTGATCTTTAAATTGAAAGGTGTAGCGTAATCGGCGAAGAACATCATTATTGGTCAAGTGGTATCTCTCTATACATAATACGACAAAGATAACATTATATCGCCTTTCCAGTTTAATTCGAAATAAATGTTAACGCCTAGCGCTAGCTAAGGTATCATCAGCAAGTTTTTAAGGATAAACCAGATAAATAGCTAGCTTTCATGACCAAAACAAATACGCTTTTTCAACCAACGTTACCGCATCGCCGAGGTAAAAATGCCGATAAAAAGGCTTGGCAAAACTTACAAGGTTCGAGTGCAACACTTGCCATTTATCACGCAGCATTACAAGCCGATAAACCGATATTATTATTAACACACGATACGCCTTCAGCGCTTAAGTTTGAACAAGAATTAAATAGTATCAATAAAAGCAAAGCACTACCTATTTGTTTGTTTCCAGATTGGGAAACATTGCCTTACGATACATTCTCACCGCATCAAGACATTATTTCTCAACGTTTAGCCACACTTTACCAACTTTCTAGAATGTCAAATGGCATCGTAATCGTACCAACGGCAACCTTTATTCAACGATTAGCACCTAAAGCTTATTTAGAGAGTAATAGTCTTCTGATCAAGAAAGGCGATAAAAAAGACTTACATCAAATGCGCATTGAGCTAGAAGCAAGTGGTTATCGATGTGTCGATCAAGTGATGGAACACGGAGAGTTTTCAGCGCGCGGAGCCATTCTCGATTTATACCCTATGGGCAGCAATAAACCATTTCGTCTTGATTTTTTTGATGATGAAATCGAAGAAATTCGTCTTTTTGATCCAGAAACTCAGCGTTCTAAAGAACAAATCGATCGCATAGACTTACTGCCCGCACATGAGTTTCCAACCGATAAATCAGGTATTAATACGTTTAGGCGTCAATACCGTGAGCAATTTACTGGAACCATAGACAAAGAATCTATTTATCATCAAGTGAGTAATGGTATTTTACCAGCTGGAATCGAGTATTACCTACCGCTATTTTTCAACCAAACAAATACCTTATGTGATTATCTAGCAGAAGATACGTTAGTCATTATGTCTGGCGACATTGAAAAATCGCTTGCCAACTACTGGCACGATATTGATTATCGATATGAAGACAGAAAATACGATCCAACACGACCATTATTATCTCCGGATCAACTTTTCTTATCAGAAGAGGATTTATACGTAGCGCTTAAGCCATTTGATCGCATTTCAATACAAACAACTGCAGAGCAAGAAGCATCAAGTAGCCGAGGTATCGTTCATTACGACGTAACGCCTTTACCCGACATTACGATTAATCATCAGTCAAAAGATCCGTTTGATTTACTTAACCTCTTTTTACAAGATAAATCTAGCCACGGTAAAGTGCTCTTCGTAGCGGAAAGCCAAGGTCGTCGGGAAAGTGTTTTAGAACTTTTAAAGCGAAACAATGTCATTCCACCGATATTCGACTCTATTGCCGAGTTTGTTGATAGTACACAGACTATTGGTATTACAGTGAATGCGTTGAGTGCCGGCTTTATCTTTCAATCGAAAGGTACTGCAGCAAAAAATAATATTGCCCTTATTACTGAAACCGAATTATTAGGCGACCGCGTTAGGCAATCTAGAAGGCGCAAAGCACAGCAAGATGTTCATGCCGATGCCATTTTTAAAAATTTAGCCGAACTAAGTATTGGTCAGCCGGTTGTTCACATAGAACATGGCATCGGACGTTATTTAGGGTTACAAACCTTAGAAACAGGTGGCATTAAAACTGAATTTTTAACGTTAAGCTATGCAAACGACGCTAAACTTTATGTGCCTGTTGCATCACTTCACCTTATTTCAAGGTATTCTGGTGCCGACCAAGATCATGCTCCATTACATAAATTGGGTAACGACACTTGGAGCAAAGCGAAACAAAAAGCGGCAGAAAAAGTAAAAGATGTTGCAGCAGAGCTACTTGATATCTATGCAAAAAGAGCCGCAAATACTGGATATAAATTTACCAGAAATAAAGAAGATTATCGTGCTTTTGCTGATAGTTTTGGCTTTGAAGAAACGCTAGATCAAGAGCAAGCGATTAACGCGGTTGTTAGTGACATGTTATCTGAAAAAACCATGGACAGGCTCGTTTGTGGTGATGTTGGTTTCGGTAAAACCGAGGTGGCTATGCGTGCAGCTTTTATCGCCGTTAATGATAGTAAGCAAGTCGCAATGCTAGTGCCCACAACCTTATTGGCACAACAACACTACGAAAATTTTAAAGATAGATTTGCTAATTGGCCAGTCTCCATTGAAGTGTTGTCTCGTTTTAAATCAGCCAAAGAACAAAGTCAGGTGATAGAACGTGTTGAGTCTGGCCAAGTTGATATTCTTATTGGCACGCATAAATTGTTGCAAAATAGCATCAAATATCGCGCATTAGGGCTTCTCATCGTTGATGAAGAACATAGATTTGGCGTTAAACAAAAGGAAAAAATAAAACAGTTACGTGCAAATGTTGATATTTTAACGTTAACAGCAACACCAATTCCTCGTACATTGAACATGGCTATGGGGGGCATGCGCGACTTATCCATTATTGCAACACCGCCAGCAAAGCGATTGGCAGTTAAAACGTTTGTACGACAACGTGATGAATCCTTGATTAGAGAGTCTGTGCTTCGTGAAATATTACGTGGCGGTCAAGTCTACTTCCTACATAATAATATTGATACCATAGAAAAAACTGCAGCCGAGTTAGAAACGTTATTACCAGAAGCGAAAGTTATCGTTGCGCATGGTCAAATGCGTGAACGTGATCTTGAGCGAATCATGAGCGACTTTTACCATCAAAGATATAATGTACTTGTGTGTACCACAATTATCGAAACAGGTATTGATGTTCCAAGTGCTAATACTATCGTAATAGATCGAGCCGACCATCTCGGTTTAGCGCAACTACATCAATTACGTGGCCGTGTAGGTCGTTCTCACCATCAAGCGTATGCGTATTTACTTACGCCAAATGCAAAATTAATGACAAAAGATGCGAAAAAGCGTCTTGACGCTATCGCTTCTTTAGAAGATTTAGGTGCAGGTTTTACGTTAGCAACACACGATTTAGAAATTCGTGGTGCAGGCGAATTACTGGGTGAAGATCAAAGTGGCTCCATGAGCCAAGTAGGGTTTAGCCTTTATATGGAAATGCTAGATCAAGCAGTCGCGTCGTTAAAAGAAGGTAAGCAACCATCACTTGATCAAGTACTTTCTTCTCAAACAGAAATCGATTTAAGGGTACCCGCATTATTACCTGATGACTATATCTTTGATGTGAGTTTGCGATTAAGTTTGTATAAGCGCATTGCAAGTTGCAAAACTAAGTCAGCACTAGATGACGTTCAGGTAGAATTAATCGATCGTTTTGGTTTACTGCCTCAAGCGACAAAAAACCTTATTCATATTGCCAAATTAAGAATTAAAGCTCAAAAAATTGGTATCGCCCGTATCGATGCAGGTCCAGCTGGAGGTTCTATTGAATTCACCGATAACACGAATGTTGATCCAATGTTTATAATTGGCTTAATTCAGCAACAACCAAGTGTTTTTAAAATGGATGGTGCCAATAAGCTAAAATTTGCACGTGCAACAGAAGATGCACAGTCACGCTTTACCTTAATCTCCTCCATCCTTACTGACTTGTCTAAAAAACTCAATTAACACTGATGACAATTCAAGGTATGATGATAGATAAAACGACTAAGCAAAATGCACTAACTTGTTGGTACTTAGATGAAATTTAAACAAGGTTTAGCACTTCTATCAAGCTTCTTCATGGCGAGCAGTATGGCGGCGTCAAGCCGATGGTCTGGTGATTGGTTTGAGATAGAAGTCATCTTAATGTCAAACATTGCAGATAAATCAGTGCTTAAAGAAGTGTTTGCAAATCAACCGGCATTACCCACATACAAGCAATCGCGTGATTTACTTAGTGAGTATCTCGCGCCAGATGTCAGTGATCTAAAACGTTTATTACCTCAATGCTACGTCACAACCCCAAAGTTAACTGATATAACACGTTTTCAAACAGTAAAGGTGCCACAAGTCACGGCATTATCAACAACGTTCGTCAACGCTGTAGCAAGTCACTTTAGTTCACTTACTAAAGCAGAGTTGGCACAACAAGCCATTGACAACGAAACGACGATAGCTGATGACCAATTAACTGGACAAGAATCACAGCAAGCAAAAAGTCCCCAAGAAGAACAAGTGGTTGATGACTTTTTCGACCGTGTTAAAACGATTAAAGAAGGCGCAACGTTAAACTCAAATGAAGCTGAAAAGCCATTAAGCGTTGAACAATCACCTCAACCTGA
The DNA here is from genome assembly GCF_030295915.1 of Thalassotalea sediminis. Classification (NCBI taxonomy): domain Bacteria; kingdom Pseudomonadati; phylum Pseudomonadota; class Gammaproteobacteria; order Alteromonadales; family Colwelliaceae; genus Thalassotalea; species Thalassotalea sediminis. Next base: position 2,632,590 of record NZ_AP027361.1, read on the forward strand.
AACCGTCGAGCACAAAAGTACAATACGCCAACAGATACTTTCCGATGAAGGTCGGGAATTACTTAAAAATGTTGCAGAGCACACTAACAAGTATGCAGATACAGACTTTCATATCGATGACATATTAAGTGACCCGCTTTGCGCATTAACGTCAACGCAATTTGATGCATTATCACTTCCTAGCGCACTTTATAGTTATGCAAGCTTTGCTGTTGACGCTATTCCAACGAAAATTGATGGCCGTGAAAATTTATATTCACAAGCTCCCTATCTGATCAGCAATGAATCGTTAGCCCTTGATGATATTGTTACACAGTTAAAAAGAAGTCGTGATTTTAAGCCGTTATTACATATTGGTTGGCGTCAACAGGTTTTTGAACAGCATAAAGCAATTCCGATGCGTTTATACGCCGGTGAAAATCTACAACTGCACTATCAGCAGGCTTTAATTCAATATCAACAAGAAAAACAAGCAGAACTTGATGCTGAACAACAACTTCAATCTGTACTTGGTTCGGCGCTAAATGCGAATGAACAAACGCCAGCAATGCAAAAACAACAAGCAAAGGCATTGCGAAAACAGCAAATACTTTCCACATTAGCGAACTTTGATAATAACCAAACGCCAACACAACTCAACAAACCAGCAGAGCCATTAATATATGGTGAGCAGTTGAGTATTGACCAAGCTCCTCAGCCACCTCTGCAACCATGGTATCTTGATGGTTTTCTTAATGTTTATTTAATCGGTAACTATTTAAACGTTAAAGCTGACTTGTCTATTATAAATTTAACATTAGCCGAACAAGCAAGCTTAGCGCTGACACCAGGTGCTAGTTGGGAGTTAATGCCAATAAGACTTGAACAGAAGCGCCGTTTAATCAGCAAAGAAATACATTACTTTGACCACCCATATATGGGCATGATCGTCCAAATTCGTCGTCACGATCGCCCTAAACCTGAACTTTTAGCAAACTAACCCATTGAGATTTAAGAGCATGGAAAAGGAAATTGAAATTCAAGCGGCGGTATTTCGCCGACTTTTACGCCATTTAGACAATAGAAAAGACGTGCAAAACATTGAGCTGATGAATCTAGCTGGATTCTGCCGAAATTGTTTCGCTAAATGGACCGTTGCTGAAGCGGAAAAACTCGGTACACACATTGATATTGAAGACGCCAGAGAGCAAGTTTATGGCATGCCTTATCAAGAATGGAAAGAGAAGTATCAACTGCCAGCAACAGAAGAACAACTGGCAATCTTTAATAAATTGCAAACCAAAAAGTAAGCACTAAAAAACCACCTTAATCAGGTGGTTTTTCATTTAACAAGCTATGATTACGCGTTATTCATAGCGCAGTGCATGAACAGGGTTTCGACGAGCTACCTTAGCAGCGTTACCGGCGACAGTGCCCCAGGCAATAAGCAGCGAAATAACACCGACCATAATGCATATAGGTAATAACCACCAATAATCAATGCGATATGGAAAGGTTTGCAACCAATCAAGCATAAAATATAGTGCAATTGGCCAAGCAACTAGGTTTGCTAGTAAAACCGGTTTTGAAAACTGCCAAACCAATAGTTTAATTATATCCATCATACTCGCCCCCATCACTTTACGAATACCGATTTCTTTCGTTTTACGCTCTACGGTAAAAGCAGACAGGCCATATAATCCTAAACAAGCAACGATAATTGCCAAAATTGAAAATACTAGAAACAACTGGGCAGTGGTTATTTCATCTTGATATTGTGCCAGCATCATTTCAGACAGAAACTCAGAGTTGATCGGTTGCATCGAAACGTGCTTCTTCCAAATTTGTTCGACATCCTGCATTAACGCGGCGGTATCATTAGTATCAAAGGTAATATTTGCCACGCTAAATCGACGAGGGTTTAACATATAAACACTGGCCCGAATACCAAATTTAATAGAGCGAAAATGTATATCAGGGATCACACCAATAATGGTTAAATCATGACTTTGTGTCGCTAACGTTTTACCAATAGCATTTTCAGCTTTAGTAAACCCAAGCTTTCCAAGTGCCGTTTGATTAATAATAACACTTGCACGTCCTCGCTCTTCACTGCCGGTTTCTATAGGTTTAACTTCATCAGTACCATAAGTTTTATCAAACAAACGTCCGGCGATAGGCTTCACACCGTAACTTGGGAAAAAATCTTCATCCATGTGATGGTAATTAAAAAATAACGGTTCAACTTTCTGCCCCATTTCATTCACGTCGACAAGCGTAAATTGTCTATTATTTTCATTATCTTGTGTAGGTGATTCTGACGACAATGCTACAGCTTTGACCTCTGGCAAACGCAATAACTCTTGCTTTAATGCGTCAACTTGGTCACCTGCAGCGCGAACATTTAACACCAGTTTATCGTGATAACGGTATCCCACATCTACCGCGTTGGTATAAAGGGTTTGCCCGTAAACCACAAGTGTCGCAATAACAAGAATAATTGATGCTGAAAACTGCCCGACAACTAAAATATTGCGAAATTTACTCGACTTTGCTGACTCGGAACTTTTGCTCGCTTGAAGAATATGGCCTGGTAAGAATTTTGACAGGTACAGTGCCGGATAAATACCTGCCCCAATACCAACAATTAATGCCACCATTATAAGTGCCGCAAAGAGTGTAGGATCGTTAAATAACGCTAAGTGCAGTTGTTTGCCAATAATATCGTTGTATATAGGTAAAACGAGCTCAGCAAAAGCTATCGCTAAAATTAGTGCAATAAAAACAATCGCAATAGCTTCACTTAAAAATTGCATCGCTACTTGCTTTCTTGACGCACCTAATACTTTTCTCATTGCCACTTCTTTAGCACGTTTACTCGCTTTAGCCGTTGCTAAATTCATGAAGTTAATACAGGCAATAACTAACACAAGAAACGCAACCAAAGAAAACGTCTGTATCATCGTTTTGTCACCCATTGGCGTCATATCACCTAAATTACCTGCGTCTTTCTTTGCCTCTAAATGAAGATCAGCCACAGGCATTACATTTAAATTTGTAAATTCAGTCACTTTTTTGCCTTCGGCTTTTTCACCTAAGAACTGCTTTAATAAATCGACAAATGGACTTTCATTGTTCAGCCAGTAGTAAATCCGCTCTCGAAGCTGACTAGGGGGCACACCTTTATTTAACTTAAAGTACGTGTAAACATTTAAACTCGTCCAAGTATTAAGTGTATTGTCATTTTCGCCAAACAAAGCAGGGTTTAAATACACCAAAAAGTTAATATCTAAATGACTTGCCTCTGGAAGTGATTGAATCACACCTGTTACCTTTAGTGTGATTGTTTGTGAATCTAAACAACAAAAGGTTAACGTTTCACCGACAACATCCGTTTTACCAAAATATTTTTGTGCCATTTCTTCGGTAATGACTAAATCCATCGGTTTAGCAAATGCATTTGAGATATCACCATGTATAAACGGTAAGTCAAATACATCAAAGAAGCTCGCATCAACCATGCTTGCTTGTTCTGAAAAACCATTTCCTTGATGCTGAATTGTCGTACCATATTGAATAATACGGGTGCCAGTCTCTATTTCGTTTTGTGCGAAGTCACGAATGGCTTCCATCATTCTCCCCGCAGAACGAACAGTGAGAAATGGTGGCTGATTAGGCATAGTATACGCAGTATGCATTCTTACAATGCGGTCATGATCCGTTAACCATTGATCATAGCCCGATTCCTCTCGAACAAAGAGCATAATTAAAATGCAGCTCATTAACGCGAGTGTTAAACCAAAAATATTAATGACCGAAAATACGCCGTTTTTCAGAATATTTCGCCAAGCAGTTATTAAGTAGTTCTTAAACATTACCGTTCCCCTTTATGATACTGCACGCATGCTTTCGGTAACGACATGACCGTCAAATAAGTTAATTGTTCTTTTTGCGTAATCAGCATGACTTGGACTATGTGTCACCATAATGATCGTTGTGCCCTCATCATTAAGAGACTGAAGCATCTCCATCACTTCTTGACCATGCGCACTATCCAAATTACCTGTAGGTTCATCTGCTAAAATCATTTTTTGATCGCCAACAACAGCTCTAGCTACTGCTACACGTTGCTGTTGACCACCCGATAATTGGCTAGGCATATGGTTTGCTCGATGGGCAATACCTACCTTATCCATGACTGCAGCGACACGTTTATCGCGTTCAGCTTTGGGAATATTATGATAAAGCAAGGCTAATTCGATGTTTTCGGCAACGGTCAGTTCATCAATCAAATTAAAATTCTGAAAAATAAAACCAATGTTTTTCTTCCGAATATTAGCAAGTTGCCCTTCTGTATAATTTGAAACATCTTCGTCATTAAACCAATAGTGACCAGAGGTCGGGCTATCCAACATGCCAATGGTGTTTAACAATGTTGACTTACCACACCCTGAGGGTCCCATAATAGCGACAAACTCACCAGCCGCTATTTCAATATTGACCTTATTCAAGGCTGAAGTTTCAATGTCTTTTGTGTGAAAAACACGTGATAGATCATGTAATTTAAGCATGTAAAATTCCTTAATAATTATTATGTATTGCTATTAATTGAGCGTTAACTTATCCATGTCTTGATAGCTAGTGTATGGACTGGTAATGACGCGTTCACCAACCACTAAGCCTTCTAACACTTCAATAAATTGATTGTTCTTTCGACCGAGTCGCACTTGACGCTTAACCGCTGTACGACCATCTTCGGTAACAACAAAAACCCATCGGCCACCTGTATCTTGATAAAAAGCACCTGACGGTATCAGACGTGCTTTACTTTCATCACCGAGCGTTAACTTCATCTGTACCGTTTGACCACGTCGAATATCTTTTGGCTGTTCATTAATGAAGGTAAAGTCAACTTCAAACTGACCATTCTGCACTTGCGGATATATTTTGCTGATTTTAAGTTGATATCCTTGATACGTTGCTAATTGACCGAGATCTACCCGTGCTAAGTAAAACTCATCAATAAAGGCGGTAAGCTTAAAGTTATTTGGTGTATCAATTTGACCTAAGCGCTCTCCTCTGCCAATACTTTGCCCTACTTCGACATTAAAACCCGACAACTTACCGTCTACAGGTGCTCTAACATTCATGTTTTCAAGGTTTTGTCGTGAAATGGCTAAGTTACTTTCTAACCGCGTTGAGGTGTCTTTTAAAAAACTAAGCTGTGCTTCTTGCATTCTCGTATCAGATGCTTGGCTTTCTAACGATAAAGACAAGCGACTTTTATACCAGGCCAGTGTATCTTGGGTATCGTCGAATTTAGATTGAGAAATAGCGCCTGTCGCAACAAGCTCTTGCTCGCGAATAAGTTGACGGGTAAGCAATTTGATTTGATATTCAATATCGACAATATTGCTTTTATGACGTAAACGGTTTTGTTCCAAATTCAGTTCAATTGAACGCATATTATTAAGTTGTTCAGCAACTCTTGCTTCATTACTTAACACGTTTAACTGTAAAGAAGCATTTGATAACTCGACGATAAGGTCTCCAGCATTTAACATCACACCATCTTCCACGAGTATACGTTCAACTCTTCCACCTTCAATTGCATCCAAAAATACCGTTTTTGCTGGTGCCACGCGCCCTCTTACGGGTATAAAATCCTCAAATATTCCTTCTGTTACAGATGAAATTACCACTCGATTAGCATTGACAGATAAAGCGTTACCGGTGAATTTTTCACGCACCGCGAAAACAATCAACGCGAGTACTGTTATCGCAATGCTGACAATGACAACTTTGGATAATAATGTTGAAGAACGTTCAATTTTTCTATCCATTCCAGCCCCTGTAACGGGTGATAGTGGTGTTTTTTCTTTAAGCTTTTCAGCGTTAGTCATATCGATTCATATTAATGCTTTTGTTGATAATGCCTAATGCAATACAACTTTCATTCCAGTTTGTAACCTACTGTATTAATAGGAATTATTTTTTTATCTTACTTTTAACATGAAAAAAACTGTACGTTTATGAACACTAGGTGTACGTTAATGAACAGTTACCAAGAGAGAATGTAATGAAACAACAAGCAAATATATTGATAGTCGATGATGATCAAGACATTTTGGTGGCAGGAAAACTCTTACTGAAGCGAAAATTTAGTGACATTAGTATTTGTAATCAACCAGAACAATTACCTACTAAGCTTCAGCAAACCAGTTTTGATGTCATATTACTCGATATGAATTTTGGCCCAGGTGAAAGCTCGGGCGAACAAGGATTATATTGGCTAAATCAAATTTTAACACTATCACCAAGCACAATTGTTATTATGATAACTGCACACGGTAGCGTTGATATTGCTGTAGAAGCCATTAAACGTGGTGCAACTGATTTTATTGCCAAACCTTGGCAGAATGAAAAAGTGATATCTACTGTCACAACAGCACTTGAACTGAAACGTTCTCGAGAAGAAACAAAACACTTAAAAGCTGCCAACGAGGCGCTAAAAAAACAAAACAGTGCTCATGTGCCAATGATAATTGGGCAATCTAGCGCCATGACGCGTATATTCAACATGATTGAGCGTGCTGCTCCCACTGACGCAAATGTACTTATTCTCGGAGAAAATGGCACAGGTAAAGAGCTTGTTGCCCATGAAATTCATAGACAGAGCAAAAGAGCTGAACACGTATTTCTCTCCATCGATTTGGGCGCACTAAGTGAAACCTTGTTTGAAAGTGAACTATTTGGTCATAAAAAAGGCGCATTTACAGGGGCGCAGCAAGACCGAATAGGCATGTTAAAAGCCGCAGATGGCGGTACACTTTTTTTAGATGAGATAGGCAACTTACCGCTGCATTTACAAGCAAAATTACTGACCGTTCTTGAGCAGCGTAAAGTAACGCCTGTTGGTAGCAATACAGCAGAATCCTTTGACGTAAGAATTATTGCTGCGACAAACCTCGATCCAGTGCAATTACAAGATGAGCAATCCTTTCGACAAGATTTACTCTTTCGATTAAATACGGTTGAAATTACACTCCCCCCACTAAGAGAAAGAGGCTCAGATATTTTAGCAATAGCGGAGCACTACTTAACGCTTTATGAAAAGAAGTATCAAAAAGCATCATTGACCTTCGATGAGCAAGCCAAAGAAGCGATGTTAAAGGCAGTATGGCCTGGCAATGTAAGGGCGTTAAGACACGCCATCGAGCGCGCAGTTATTATGTGCGACACATCGAGCATAACATCTACTAATCTGCAACTCACTGTTGAGCAGCCACTATCAACGAACAATCAAGTAATTACTGACACAGACACAGACACAGACATTCAAACACTTGATGCGATTGAAAAACAAGCAATTTCTAAGGCATTAAAGCGACACAAATATAACATTAGTCACAGCGCAAAAGCATTAGGGCTAACGCGTGCAGCACTATACCGTAGGATGGAAAAGCATGGGCTTTAAGAAGTTTTCACTACGCATTGTTTTACGCACGGTACTCGCCATGGTCACGCTTGGAGCGCTATCACTTTCTTTAAGTAATGAAGGCTATCACGCAACAAGTATTCTGTTGTTAATGATCGTTATTATTCAGCTCACCGAGCTTTTACGTTTTGTCAATAAAACGAACGAAGAACTCGTGCGATTTTTTGAAGCTGCGCGCCATGCTGACTATTCACAGCGCTTTGATTTACAAACCTTAGGAACGGGATTTGACGAACTTCGGCAATCTTTCGGTGACATTCTTAATCAACTTCAATCGAGCAGACAAGCGCAAGAAACTACATTAAAACATATTAAAGCGATCGTTGAACATGTACCTGTTCCTCTTATGAGTATTCAGAGTAACGACAGTATTACCTTGTGGAATAACAGTGCGCGACGACTATTTGGTGCTAATCAAGTAACCAAACTTTCCGATTTAACAGTGTTCAGTAATGTTTTTCCTCAGCAAATAATGGCGATGTCCGCAGGTAGTAGATCATTAGTTGAAATTAAAATTGACGGCATACACCATAAACTTAGTGTATCTGCTACTGAGTTGGTTATTCATGGCGACAAAGAGTTATTAATCAGCTTACTTGATATTCAATCAGAACTTAATACCGCACAGTTAGACGCATGGCAAGACCTTGTCAGGGTGTTAACCCATGAAATAATGAACAGCATTACTCCAGTTGCATCGTTAGCACAAACCGCCGCTGAGCTTGTTGATGATTTAGCAAATCAACAACCTTTAGATCAATCCTTACAGGAAACAATCACCGACATTGCAGATGCTGTCCACACTGTCGCAAGACGCAGTGACAGTCTAACCAACTTTGTATCGAGTTATCGTCGGCTAACCCGTTTACCCAAGCCTAAGCGAACAAAAGTAGCACTTTCACCATTATTTAACGATTTAGCGCAGCTACATCAGCAACAATGGCAAAAGCGTAACATTACATTCAATATCAATACTTCACCACAAAGTTTAACCGTTTATGCCGATCGCGATATGCTAATGCAAGTAATGGAAAATTTACTCTTAAATGCGCAACATGCACTTGCCAATAAAGAAGATAATAAAGTAATTAATGTCTCTTCATATCTGAATACTCGCGGTCATGTTGTTATCGAGATAACTGATAATGGGTGCGGTATTGATGAACAAATTGCAGAAAAGATTTTTGTACCATTCTTTACAACAAAAAGGGAAGGTTCAGGCGTTGGTTTGGCATTAAGCAGACAAGTGATGTTGGCGCATAATGGCCATATTTATTTGAAAAGTGAGCAAGGTAAAGGAACAACATTTACGCTCACTTTTTAGTAAGAACATAGTAAATAGCGATTGTGTCAGCCGAAATGATGTCTATTAAATACTCAACTTGATTGCTGATTTAACGTTTGCTTTTCGTCTATCCTCGCTTAAGCGAGAATCTAACCAACGACCTCTATTTTTTTGTTGCAAGCGACGATCTTTACCTGAACGTCGTTCAACAAAATAAGCTTTCTTTGGTGTTTTCTTTTCTTGCTTTTGCTCAGTGTTATCTTTACCTTCTTCCTGAGACGACTGTTTCTCCTGCTGATCAGGTTGGCGGTCTTTCGCCGTAGTTTCCGACTTTACAAGATAAGATGGCGGTAAAATGTCTGCCAAAACGTCCATTTTTTCATACCCAGTATTTTTATTAAAAACCAATCACTTGGTTATAATATCGGCAACAACGTTCAAATCTTTAGCGAATTTTTTACATTTTTTTGACTTTTTCACAAATTACGCTATTAGTAAAAAAATCAAACCGTTATTTAAAGCTATTTACTTCTTCTTCGGTTAAGTATCGCCAGTCACCTTCAGGTAATTGTTCAAGTAATAACGAGCCAATTTGCTCTCTATGCAGGCCCATTACCTTATTTCCCACTGCAGCAAACATGCGCTTAACTTGATGATATTTTCCTTCTGTAATAGTTAACAAAGCTTCCTTATCACTAACAATATTGAGTGTTGCTGGCCTTGTTAAGCCTTTCTCGCCTTGCAATTGTACACCTTGTGCAAATTTTTCAATCGTGTCTGGTTGAATAACATCTCTTGACCAAACTCGATAGGTTTTTGCACAGTCTTTTTTCGGCGAAATAATATTATGTGACCAACGTCCGTCGTCCGTAACAATAACCAAACCAGTAGTATCAGCATCAAGTCGACCGGCAATATGCATATCAAAAGCTTTATCTACATCTAAGTAGTGCAAAACAGATGGGTATAGCTCATCAACATTCGAACAAATCGTATTTGCAGGTTTATGCAGCATTATATATCGAGATTTCCTTGCCGTTAATTGACGACCATCTACACGAATATCATTATTTTCATGTACTTGTGTAGCAGGGTTTGTTATTACATCGCCATTAACGGTAACTTCACCTTTCTTTAATAGTTTTTTAGCTTCTGTGCGCGTTAATTCGGTACTCTTACAGATAAACTTGTCTAAACGCATGGTATTGTTAACTTCTTCATGAATAATGCCTACAGTTAGCTAAATATTGCAAAACTGCATAGTTTACGTGATGATAATGCTGACAATTGTAATCTTTCTAGCGGGATCCAACAAATGGATTTACTTTCAGGCCTTATCATTATAACGTCAGTTCACTTATTAGCGGCAGCTTCTCCTGGTCCAGATTTCGTTCTCGTTTCACAACAAACACTTAAGTACGGCAAAAAAGCGGGATTACTGTGCTCACTAGGTATCGCTTTAGGGTTATCAATACACATTATTTATTCTGCATTGGGGCTAGCGGCGGTTATTGCGAGCTCAGAAACCTTACTTTGGATGATTAAAGTGCTAGGTGCAGGTTATTTATTTTATTTAGGTTTTCAAGGGTTGCGTGCTAAACCATCATCAACACAAACACCTAATAACCATGACATAAACACTCAATTAGTGACAAATACAACCACACAAGTATCTGCATTAAGCACAATAGTTAAAGGCTTTTTATGTAACGCATTAAATCCAAAAGCACCTATTTACTTTGTTGCACTTTTTACCGTTGTATTGTCTCCAAGTCTTCCTAGTACACACTTACTTATTTATGGTGTTTGGCTCATGGTTATACAACTAGCATGGTTTTGTACAGTAACATTATTGCTTTCACAACCGCGCATTAGTAACAGCTTCCAAAGGCTAGGACATTGGATAGATAGAATAATGGGAGGCGCTATGATATTACTTAGCTTAAAAGTGCTGACTTCAAAAATAAACTAAGTATATACGAGGTAAATATGGCTGAAAAAACTTATCAATCATTTAAAGCATTTTATCCGTTTTACTTAAGCCAACATTCGAACCTAGTTTGCAGACGTTTACATTTTATTGGCTCAATAATCGTAATCGTGTTATTAGCTTACATATTCATAAGTCAACATTGGCGTTATCTATACTTACTACCAATCGCTGGTTACGGCTTCGCTTGGGTAGGTCACTTTTTTTACGAAAAAAACAAACCTGCCACCTTTAGTTACCCGCTCTATAGCTTATTAGGTGACTGGGTTATGTTTAAGGATATTTTATTAGGCAAAGTAAAATGCTGGTAGGAAATTAAAGGCTTACATTTAATAAGTACATAAGCCTTTATTTACAATAATTCACATCATTGTATGACATCGTTAATGTTATTGCCGCCTTTCAACTTGATTATTTAAAAGCATTGCTTTAATTTCAGTTAATTCAGCTTGCAATGATTCAATTTGTGCACGACTTGCAGGTTCTCCTCCTTCCGCCGTTTCGCCATGTTGCTGCGCTCTATGCTGCTCATGTTCTTCATTCATCACATCAAGTATTGTTCCTACCATCATATTGAGAAAAATAAAGGCGGTAAGAAAAATAAAGGATAAATAGAATATCCAGCTTAGTGGGTAAACCGCCATCGTTTCATACATAACATCGGTCCAATCTTCAAAAGTAGCAACACGGAATAATGTCAGCATTGATATTGAAACATCGCCCCATAATTCCTCATTAATTTGATGAAAAATGATACTTCCAATGGCGGCATAGATATAAAAAATAACAAACATCAGTAATGCAATGTAGCCCATGCGTGGAATAGCTTTGATCAATGCATTGATCAACAACCTTAACTCCGGCACCATAGAAACTAATCTTAGTACTCTAAAAACACGTAATAACCGCGCAAGTAAAACCCCTGAGCCACCATCTGGCACTAAACTACCGATCACGATGATAGTATCAAAGATATTCCAACCGCTCTTAAAAAATGCTTTCTTGTTTGCTGTCGCTAGAAATCGAATAATTATTTCAATCAGAAAAAAGAGCGTTACTGCGTTGTCTGCGATAGATAAAGCCTGAATAACGGGGTCAGGTAAATCATGTGTTTTTGCCCCAATGAGTAATGCTGACAGAATAATAACCGCGATTACTGTCCACTGGAAAATTGGACTTGAATCGACTTGTTTCAAACGTTCTTTTAATGAAATTACTATCGTACTCATGTCAATTCACTCTATCACCAACGAAAGGGTTACTTTTTCGCTCTTCGCCGAAAGTGCTCATTGGGCCATGTCCTGGAATAAACCGAATATCATCGCCGAGTGGAAATAGATTATTGCGAATAGAGCTAATTAACGTTGCATGGTCGCCACGCGGAAAGTCGGTACGACCGATAGAGCCTTTAAACAATACATCACCGACTTGTGCAAGTTTTGATTCGCGATGGAAAAACACAACATGCCCAGGTGTATGCCCAGGACAAAAGTAGACTTCTAAGGTAATATTACCAAAACTAACAGTATCTCCTTGCTGCAACCACCTGGTTGGCTCAAAGAACTCCGCCTGATCAAAACCAAACCTCGTTCGTTGCTCGGGGATCAAGTCAATCCAAAACTTATCTTCTTTATGTGGCCCTTCAATATCTACCCCATAATACTCGGATATCGCTTTAGTCGCTCCTGCATGATCAATATGCGCGTGTGTTAACAACACTTTCTCTAATGTTACATCATGCTGCTTAATCGCAGCATTTATGAGTTCTATATCGCCACCGGGGTCAATAATAGCGGCTCTCTTGGTTTCATCGCACCAAAATAAAGTACAATTTTGCTGAAAAGGTGTTACTGGAATAATTTGGTACTGCAACATAATCGCTCTCAAGGTTCTAAACAATTCACTATTTTCTCTGCTCCTTTATGTGGGTGCAAATAATTTTTAATTCAATGCTTCATTGAATAAATATTCGACAACTTAACCAATAATTTTAATAAAATGTTAAAATTACTTTCCTAATTCAGACGAACTCGGTAAGCTCGGCTGAAATAACAACAATAACGCAATTGATTTATGACGCAGCTCAGGGATTCATTTCACTCGCGGATAGGCTTTGTTTTAGCTGCCGCTGGTTCCGCAATTGGATTAGGTAATATTTGGGGCTTTCCCACCAATGCCGCTAATAATGGTGGTGGTGCTTTCTTATTTGTCTATTTAGTTGTGACCTTACTATTAGCGCTTCCTGCCCTTTATGCTGAAGTTTATATTGGTAACCAAGCACAAAAAAACCCTGTATCTGCGCTTGGAGATGCCTGCAAAGGGGTGTCTGAATCATTAGGGCGTAAAGCTGGTATTATTGGGCTTTGTGGCGCGATAATGATGTTAAGCTTTTACACCATCGTCGCCGGCTGGATGTTATCTCATGCGTTATCAGCCATTACAGAAATTATTGGTTTAACCGACTTGTCTCACTGGTTAGCAACATCGAGTACGGAAAGGAACCTATTATTTACACCTATTTTTATTCTACTTGGTGCTGCGATAATTCATCAGGGAGTCAACGCAGGTATAGAAAAATGGTCGACACGCCTGATGCCTATCCTGTTGATTATGCTCATTGGTTTAATCATCTATATATTACAACAACCAGGTGCAACAGAAGGGCTACAGGTATACTTGGTACCTGATTTTAGTCAAATAACAAATCCCAAATTAATTGTATCAGCCATGGGGCAAGCATTTTTCTCACTATCTATCGGTGTAGGTGGCATGATGGTTTACGGCTCCTATATGCAAAAAGACAAAGATTTAGGTAAGCTTGTTCTTTCAATTACTGCGCTAGATACGGGAATTGCTTTCTTAGCAGGTTTATTGATAATTCCAGCATTGTTTGTTGCACAGCATGCAGGACAACAGGTCTTTCAAGGAAATGAGTTGATTGGTGAAGGGCAGCTTATTTTCCACATATTGCCAGAGTTATTTTCTTCAATGGGCACCATGGGTTTAGTCGTTGCAGCTGGTTTCTTTCTATTACTTTCCATAGCAGCATTAACATCAACAATTTCTTCAACAGAAGTACCTGTAGCTTACCTCGTTGAAGATAAACAATTGTCACGTCAGAAAGCTACGTGGATTGTATCAGCAACAGTCATGTTTTTTTCAATGTTATTAATTGCCTTTTTTGATGTACTTTTTGGTGCTTTTATTCGGGTGCTCACCACGATACTGCAACCATTAAGCTGTTTATTTTACTTTATTGTTGTTGGTTGGTTATGGCACCGAGGCAATAAACTACGTGACAAAGCCTTACAACAAAATAGACCATGGTTAAGTCATTGGGGTAACTATTTACGTTTTGTTTGCCCTGTACTGCTAACCGTGGTGTTTATCAACGTTGCGATTTTGAATTAACCATTGTTCAGACATTAGTAAGTAATAATCACTACTAGATTTATTTACTAATGTCAGCTAATTACTTTCTTTGTTTAATCGCACAAGCCCTCGATCAAGCGCCTGAATTAAAGCGGGTGTGTCTGCATTTTTACGGCTAAAAGCAACATAAATATCACTTTGGTGGTTTAAAGCGCCTTTGACAATTGCACTTTGTGGTAACGACATTTCAGCCAAGGTATATGTAGCAACCTCATCAAACATTATCGCCACCTCTATTCGCTCATTGATCAACATACCTATAAGTTGTTGCTGCGTTGACACCCTAAACTCTTTAAAACGGTGTCGATTTCGCTCATAGTCGTCACCATATTCATAGCCAATAATAAGCCCGATAGCAGTATTATCGTTGAGTTGTTCTATAGATTTATATGGTTTTACCTTATTTACTGGGTAGTAATAAGAGGCTTTTGCCACCAATAATGCTTGCTCTCCAAAAGCAAAACGTTGCTCTGTATCTTTTTGGCGTGTTACATTAAAACAAGCATTAACTAGACCTTTTTCAGTCATCATTAGCGCTCGAGCATAAGGTACAGAAATGAACTCAACCGAAAACTGACTATCAGCCAGTGCGCTTTCAATTAAGCGCTGAGAAATTCCTTGCCCATTTCGACCGGAATACGGCGGCCAGCTATCTTCTGCAGCGAAAATAACCTGTTGCTTTGCTGACAAAGGGAACACTGCCAACAATAAGATTGTAAAAAATATTCTGTCCATAAAGGCCATTATAACGAGTTCGATAGCAATTAACGACTAACATTGTTTCGCCCCTTCTTTTTCGCTCGATATAGTGCCTGATCAGCAACCTTAATGACTTGTTCGAATGATTGTTTATCTTCGCGAGTAGAAACGCCCATAGAAACAGTAACACTGACAGTTTTAGTTTGTTCGGTAGGTTTGGTTCCCCGCGCTTTTTTACTTTTGCGTACAGGGTGCCTAATGATTATTTTATAATCAGCAATTAATTGTCGTATTCGCTCTAATTCAGGTGTTGCTTCATCACCACTCTTGCGAGGAAAAATAAGTGTAAATTCTTCGCCACCATAACGAAATGCTTTACCGCCTTCTGAAACAGTTGCTAGTTTTGCAGCAACTAACTTTAGCACTTGGTCGCCAATATCATGACCATAACTGTCATTAAATTTTTTAAAGTGGTCAATATCAACCATTGCTACACAATAGCGCCGTCCAAGAGACAATGCATACTGATTTAACGCTCTTCTAGAGGGGATCCCTGTCAATTCATCACGATAAGCTAAATAATAAGAATCAATGACTACCACGACAATATAATGTGCCAGTAATAACAGCATTATAACACTTAGCGGCAATAAGAGTTGTTGATAGTATGCAAGGGTGGCAATCAACAAGCTCGTTAACAGAGAGGCTATCAGTAAACTAGGGTAACGTATCGATTGATATAGCACATAAAGTGTCGTAAATATCAATGGCACTGCTAAGGTTATATTAGTACTAATTTGTTCTGGCCAGCCCAGTAAAATTGTTTGTGCCGCGATATATTCACTTATCATTAACCAAACTTTGGCTAAGCCAATACATACAGCAACGGCTAGTAATCTCAATAAGCCATGAACAGATATTAGCCCGCGATCTTTAATATTTACCAAAAAACTCAGTAAAAATACCGCCGATAAAAAAATCCATTCTTTGTGTTTAGATAGCGTCTCTAGCTCAACAAGCTTTTGCTGTATCACTAGGTAATAAATAAGCAATCCGATAATCATCAATGTATATCGACTGCGACTAAATTGCGCTGTAAATAAAATGCCAACGACAAATAAGCCAAAAACTATTTGCTCAATAAGCATGATTTTTGAAGACCACAACGCTTCGCTAAAACCGATAATAGCAAACAACAAGCTAATCGCTAGGCCTGTCCACAATGTGGTTTTAATACCTTCTAGTTTTTGTAGCAAATGTACAACCTTATCATTTTTATTCTTAGTTAACCCTAAGCGCTAAGCACATCAAAGACTTGTCTATTGTATGGTTGGAATGAAGTAGCAATCAACTTGTTTTTTCTTGTAACAGTTGTGTTTCTTGCTTATCTTCATTGCTAATGTCTACTTGTTCAATTTTTTCAAACCGTGCCGATATTTTATCTGCTGAAGTATGAATTTGTTTTACATCAGTAGACGCTTGGTCAATATGTCTTGCTAAGTTATTAAATCGCGTTTTAAAACGTGAAAAATCTGCCGATAATTCCCCTAAATGCGCTTTAATTATATGTACCTGTTCTCGTGTTGCTTCATCTTTTAACACTGCTCTAGCCGTCGTTAAAATTGCCATTAACGTTGTTGGCGACGTTAACCAAACACGCTGGTTATTCGCGTGTTCGACTAAATCAGGGAAGTGGCTATGTATTTCAGCAAATATTGCTTCTGCTGGTATAAACATAATCGCACCATCAGCCGTTTCACCACTGATTAAATATTTACTACTAATGTCATTAATATGCTTTTTAATATCGGTTTTAAATTGTTTCTCCGCCACCTTACGTTCTAACTCACTGGCGTCAATGTTGGTCATTCTCTTATAACTTTCTAACGGAAATTTCGCATCAATAACAACATTGCCTGTTGGTTCAGGCAACCATAAAACACAATCTGCTATTTTAGTATTCGATAATGTATATTGCAGACTAAAGTGCTGCTCTGGAAGCACATTACGAATTAGCGCGCTAAGCTGTACTTCGCCAAAGGCACCTCGTGAACGTTTATCAGATAATACTTCTTGCAAAGAAACAACATTACTCGAAAGTTCCGTGATCTTCTTTTGAGCATCATCTATCAATGCTAATCGTTTAACGATATCGCTAAATGTTTTACTGGTTTTTTCAAAACCATCGGCTAAGCGTTTTTCAACTTGCTCACTAATTTCTTTTAGACGATTATCCGTCGCTCCAGTTAATTCTGATACTTTATTTGCTATTTTATCGCTCGCTACATTCAGTGACTTCGCTTGTTCTTCCCGGTTCGCTTGATTATGTTTAGCAATAACATCTAGCAGTTGTTCTAACGCGACTGCTTGAGTCTTTGAAAAGTCTTGTTGGTGTTTGTGTAGCATATTTTGCAGTAATTGCGCTTCTTCTCGCGCTCTTTGATGCTGCTGCTGCGTACTTTCTGTAAAAAGCTTATGTTGCGCTAGTTTACTGTCACTAAACTGCTGTTGAAGAAGATGCTGATACCCTTGTAGGTGCTCCTGTAATAAAGACTTCATTTCTAGCGCTTGAGCATTGTTATTTATAGCAAAAATCTGTCCTAGAACAACGCCTAGCAATAACAATAACAACGCTATCGCCGTTAAAAAAAATAACTGTTCACCACTTAACTGACTAAAAAAACCGTTTAAAAAAGCTAACATCATTTCGAACCACTGTAATTATTAACAGGTATTTAAGCACAGCAACCACTAAATGCCAACAATAAAAAAAACGGTAAGCAAAAGCTTACCGTTTTTTCATATACATTAACGAACTTTTACTTGCTTGATGTTAATGCTTTGTCTAACTCTTCAATTTTAGCTTTCCAAATCGCTGGACCAGTAACATGTGCAGATTCACCTGTAGAGTCGACTGCTACTGTCACAGGCATATCTTCAACTTCAAATTCGTAAATTGCTTCCATGCCAAGCTCTTCAAATGCAACTACGCGTGCTTTTTTAATCGCTTTAGATACTAAATATGCTGCGCCGCCTACAGCCATTAAATACACAGATTTATGCGTTTTAATACTTTCTACTGTCGCAGGCCCACGCTCTGCTTTACCAATTGTACCGAGTAAGCCAGTATCATTTAGCATCATTTCAGTAAATTTATCCATGCGAGTTGCCGTTGTTGGTCCCGCAGGACCAACTGCTTCATCACCAATAGCATCAACTGGACCAACGTAATAAATAAATTTATTAGTAAAATCTACACCGTCAGGTAAACCCTCACCAGAGTTTAGTAATTCTTGAATTTTCTTATGCGCTGCATCGCGACCAGTTAATATTTTGCCTGACAGTAGTACTGTTTCACCCGTTTTCCATTCAGCAATATCTGCTTTTGTAAGCCCGTCAACATTTACCCGGCGAACATTTTCGCCTACTTCCCAGGTTATTTCAGGCCAATCTTCCAACTTAGGTGGTGTTAGGTCTGCTGGCCCTGTACCATCAAGGTGAAAGTGAACATGACGTGTCGCAGCACAATTAGGGATCATAACAACAGGTTTTGAAGCGGCATGAGTTGGTACGGAGTTTATTTTAACATCAACAACAGTGGTTAAACCACCTAAGCCTTGAGCGCCAATGCCTAACTTATTAACTCGTTCATAAATTTCTAGGCGTAATGCTTCTTCTGCACTTTGCGGGCCACGGTCTATTAACTCTTGAATATTAACAGGGTCCATCAGACTTTCTTTCGCAAGCACCCCTGCTTTTTCAGCAGTACCACCAACACCGATGCCTATCATCCCAGGTGGACACCAGCCGGCTCCCATTGTAGGCAATGTTTTTACGACCCAATCAGCGATTGAATCACTCGGGTTCAACATCGCCATTTTTGTTTTATTTTCACTTCCGCCACCTTTAGCAGCAATCATTACTTCTACTTCGTCACCAGCAACCATGTCTATGTGAACAACAGATGGTGTATTGTCTTTGGTATTTTTACGCGCACCTGCTGGGTCAGCAACAATAGAAGCCCTTAAAGGGTTATCTGGATTCAAGTATGCGCGACGTGTCCCTTCATCGACCATTTGTTGAACAGTCATGTCAGTTTTATCCCATTTTACATCCATGCCTATTTTAACAAAGCAGGTTACGATACCTGTGTCTTGGCAAATAGGACGTTTTCCATGTGCAGACATACGAGAGTTAATGAGAATTTGTGCTATCGCATCTTTTGCTGCTTGGCTTTCTTCTTTGTGGTAAGCCTTTTCAAGTGCTTGCACAAAATCTAGTGGATGGTAATAAGAAATATATTGCAATGCATCTGCAATACTGTCGATCATATCTTGTTGTTTGATAATAGCCATATTTGCCCTTTAACGGTTTTCAGGTTGTTCTTTCTACGTTAACTATAGCGAAAGTATTGAAAGTTATATTTTTGCCGATATGATACCCTGCTTGAATCACGCTCGCCAGTGGCGACGTTTGAATATTTAAAAGGTAGTCACATTGTCGCAGCATTGTAAATCAAATATTACCGCGAAACCTTTGCACTTTAGTCAAAAGCTAACACCGACCGAAGTCTTTGCTTCTATCGCCAATACTCCTTGGTCTATGTGGCTTGATTCCTCAAGCGATGATCATGTTGATAGCCAATTTGATATAATGGTTTGGTCGCCAAAGGCGACAATTGTTGCAAATAATCAACAGGTTACCATTGCCAAAGATCAGCTTGACGAAACAACGTTGACCGGACATGACCCGTTAACGGTGCTGTCAAACGTTCAAGATGAAATATTCGCATCTATAGATATTGATGTTGCTCACTTACCCTTTACTGGTGGTGCGCTTGGTTACTTCTCTTATGATCTAGGTAGAAGTTTTGAACGACTCCCAGATAAGGCTGTTAAAGATATAGATATGCCAGAAATGGCAATAGGCATATATACCAACGCCATAATATTTGACAACAAATCACAACAATACTATTTAATTTGTCTAGAACATGAACGTAGCGAGCATGTTCAAAAGTTTTCTACAATTAGCCATTCAGCGTTATCTAAAGCGACCAATTTTACCTTAACGGCACCTTGGGAAACCAATATAACCAAAACACAATATTATGATAAATTTGCACAAGTACAACGCTATTTAATCAATGGTGATTGTTATCAAATTAACTTAACGCAACGATTTTCTAGCCGCTATAGTGGTGATGAATTTTTAGCTTATTTAGCCTTAAGAGAAACAAATAAAGCGCCCTTTTCTGCTTTCATACGATTACCTAATTTTAGTATTTTAAGTGTCTCTCCTGAACGTTTTATTCAAGTAAAACAAGGCATGGTGCAAACAAAACCAATCAAAGGCACAATGGCGCGTAAAGATGACCCAAAAGCAGACCAACAACAAAAAGACCTCTTAAGCCAATCAAATAAAGATAAAGCTGAAAACTTAATGATTGTTGACTTATTACGCAATGACATTAGTAAAGTATGCCAGGCAGGATCCGTCGTTGTACCAACCTTGTTTGATATTGAGAGCTTTCCAGCGGTACACCATCTCGTAAGTACCGTTGAGGGAAAACTAAAAGATGGTAAAACAGCTGTAGATTTATTAAGGGCGTCCTTTCCTGGCGGCTCTATAACCGGCGCACCCAAAATTCGTGCGATGGAAATCATTGATGAATTAGAGCCACAACGAAGAAGCATATACTGTGGCGCTATTGGATACATTTCCGCAAATGGAAATATGGATACAAGTATAACCATCCGCACACTTGTCTGCAAAAATCAGCAAATATTTTGTTGGGCCGGCGGTGGCATTGTCGCTGACTCTAGTGCAGAAGATGAATACCAAGAAAGTTTAGACAAAGTAAATAAAATTCTTCCTGTTCTCGCCGCAATGCCATAACATTTAGCATAACAATCTAGGCTCTTAACCGGATTTTTAGGCGTGATTCAATGGATAGAAAAGAGTTTTTAAACAAATTTCATTTACATCAACTGTCATCGAATGACGTTTATCATGACTTCATTGCTAAAAGTAAGGTACGACAGTCGGCAGTGTTAGTGGCGTTAGTAGAATTAAACAACAACTTACAAGTAATTTTAACAAAACGTTCTGAACACTTAAGACATCACCCAGGACAAATTAGTTTTCCAGGCGGAAAAGTTGAAGCACAAGATAGAAATGTCATTGATACCGCATTACGCGAGGCGAACGAAGAAATAGGTATAAGTGCTGATAACATTGAAATTTTAGGGCAACTTCCAGACTATCAAACACTTACAGGGTTTACAATTAGCCCAATAATCGCGTTATTATCAGAGATGCCTCATTATATAATCGATAACAATGAAGTGGCTCACGTTTTTGAAGTACCCTTGGCTCACTTTCTTGATCAAAATAATCATATTATTGTAGACATCGAACGCCATTCACGAAAACATCCTGTTTATTATATGCCGTACCATGAACATAATATTTGGGGTGCTACCGCTGCGATTCTAAAAGATCTGTGCCAACACTTACGATAATTTGCGCCAAGGTGCTATAGATTTTCACGCAGTTACAGCTAAACTTATTTAGAAACGTAATACTTTATTGTATTATTACCGAAGATTATTTCCTAAAATTCTAAAAATTATAACTATTATTCAGGTTTAACGCATGATTAGTGTATTTGATATGTTTTCAATTGGTATTGGTCCTTCAAGTTCCCATACCGTTGGTCCAATGAAAGCGGCAAAATTATTTGTCGATCACCTTGCTGAGCAAAAATTAGCAGACAATGTTGATCGATTCAAAGTTGAACTCTTTGGTTCATTGGGTCAAACAGGCGTTGGGCATGGCACAGGTAAAGCAGTTATTTTAGGGCTTTCCGGTGAAAAACCAGAAGAAATTCCGGTAACGTCAATAGACAGCATAATAAAGCAGGTTAATGATACACAAAAGATTTCTTTATCATCTGGTAAGCAAGTGGATTTCCCCAAGGAAGATGCCATTATTTACCACAGAAGAAAAACATTACCTGCACATGCTAACGCAATGACGCTTTTTGCTTTTCAAAACGATAATGTCATTTTTGAAGAAACCTATTATTCTATTGGTGGTGGTTTTATCGTACAAGATTGTGATTTTGAAAAAGAAAAAGACAAAGCATTATCCTTACATAATAATATTATTCGCCCTCATAAATTTTCCAGTGCAGACGAGTTAATTAGTATAGCAGCAGAAAAAGGACTGAGTATTAGCACGATAATGATGGAAAACGAAAAGTGCTTAGCTGATGAACAAACAATAAGAAAAGAACTTGTTAACATTTGGCAAGCAATGAAAGACAGTGTCGAACGAGGCATGAAAACGGAAGGTATATTACCCGGTGGCTTAAAAGTAACACGTCGAGCACCTGCACTGTTTCGCTCTCTGTCAGTCGAAAGTAATAATGATCCATTAAGTGCAATGGACTGGGTTAACTTGTTTGCCCTTGCTGTTAACGAAGAAAATGCTGCAGGTAGCCGTGTTGTTACCGCGCCTACTAATGGTGCAGCAGGTATCATTCCTGCGGTATTATGTTACTACGATAAATTTATAAGACCAGTTACCGATGAAGATTGCATTCGCTATTTACTCACCGCTGCAGCGATTGGCATTTTATATAAAACCAATGCGACAATTTCTGGCGCTGAAGGTGGTTGCCAAGCCGAGGTTGGTGTTGCTTGTTCAATGGCTGCAGGAGCGTTAACTGAAGTAATGGGTGGTAGTCCAAAGCAAGTCGAAAATGCCGCCGAAATTGGCATGGAACATAACCTTGGCTTAACCTGCGATCCTGTTGGTGGTTTAGTACAAGTTCCTTGTATAGAAAGAAATGCCATGGGTTCCGTTAAAGCGATTAATGCTTCACGTTTGGCTTTAAGAGGCACAGGCACACAAAAGGTTTCACTAGACAAAGTTATTAAAACGATGTGGGAAACTGGAAATGATATGAAAACTAAATATAAAGAAACGTCTAGAGGTGGGTTAGCCGTTAATATTATCGAATGTTAATGTCTATTAGGCCTTAAAACGTAATTATTTTAAGGCCTAATGCTGTCATTATTTTATTGGTAATTTAATATTTTGGAACAATTCTTCAATTTCTGCATTATTTTTAAGTAATACAGCACGAGTGACTAGATCACGATTTAAATGCGGTGCAAATCTCTCGATAAAGTCGAACATGTAACCTCTTAAGAATGTGCCACGTCTAAAGCCAATTTTGGTAGTACTTGCTTTAAATAAATGACTTGCATCCAAAGTTACAAGATCCTTATCAAGTTCAGGATCCATTGCCATCGTCGCAATAACGCCAATACCAACACCCATTCTTACGTAAGTTTTAATTACATCTGCGTCTGTTGCTGTAAAGGCAATTTTAGGTTCAACGCCCGCTCGCTTAAATGCTTCATCTAGCTCAGAACGACCTGTAAAGCCAAATACATAGGTCACTAATGAATATTGAGCGATGTCTTCAATCGTTAATTCTTTTTTCTTCGCTAAAGGGTGATCAGGTCTTACAATGATGCTTCTATTCCAGTGGTAACAAGGTAACATCACTAAATCGTTGTACAAATGAAATGACTCTGTTGCTATAGCAAAATCGGCTTCACCTTTCGTAGCAGCATCACTAATTTGTGCAGGAGTACCTTGGTACATATGCAGCGTCACTTTAGCATATTTTTTCATAAAGCCTTGAATAACATCAGGTAGAGCATAACGTGCTTGAGTATGTGTCGTTGCAATTCTCAACTTGCCTTCATCGGGCTGTGTATGTTCTCGTGCAACGGCTTTAATAGCCTCAACTTTAGACAAAATCTCCGTTGCAATGTTTATCACTTCTTTACCTGCCGTAGTTACATGCGTTAGATGCTTACCACTACGACCAAATATTTGGATACCGAGCTCATCTTCTAACATGCGAACCTGTTTACTTATTCCAGGTTGCGAGGTAAATAAACTTTCTGCTGTAGCAGATACATTCAAATTATTGTTTTGTACTTCGACAATATAACGGAGTTGTTGCAGCTTCATAATGTGTGTTTTAAATGACTTATGCCAAAAATATATACTTAAATAACAATTTATTCCATAGTCTTTTAGTTTTTTTGTAAAAAAATTTCATAAAAACGCTAAAAAACCCCTCTTATGAAAGAATATTACAACAATAAGTAAAATAAAAGTACATATTTTAATCTTTTCACTATAAATCTAATTATGTTTCATTTTACTATCAGTAATTTGCAAGATAACGCTATGCTAAAGGCTACATTTTTTGTAGACTGAGATATAGTACATAGTAAGCATTACAGTTGAGAAGCAAAATATGGGTATAATTATAGGCTTAGTAATTGCTCTTGTCGTCATTGTTGTTTTTGTTAACGCAGTTCAACAACACAAAGAAAAACAAGAACAAGAAAAAAGAGCAAAAGCAGCCAAACAAAAAGCGATTATCGATGAAACTGAAGAGTTGATACTCAACCTTTCGCACTTACCAACCAACCCAAAAGTCGTTGAAATACTCAATCGACGCAGCTTAAATGCTGTTAAAGCAATGGCGCAAATCATGCCTGAGCTTAAAGGAATTAAAAATAAAATAAATGAAATGGAAGCGCGCTTGTCTGCGTCTGAAGATATGTCGGCTCAAAATGCAGATGAAACTTTTGTATTGCCGGATAACGAGCAACAACTTGTGGTTATTCTGCAAACTATCAAGAAGTTGCGAGTTACATTGAAGTCTGAGCAGATCAAGGGGGCATTAGATGCTCAAACTTATATGCACGAAGATCAAAAACTAGATGCAATGCAATTGCGAATAAACATTGAAAGCCTTTATAAACGTGGCTCACAAGCGCATGGCAAAGAAATGCTTGGTTCTGCTCGTCAATATTATGAAAAAGCCATTCAAACGCTTACTGATCACCCGCATCAAACAGAATACACCATTAAAAAGCGTGAAGAAATCCAAGAGCAGCTTGACCTGATCACCAACGCACTTAAAAATTCAAATGCTGCAGACGCTGCTAAAAAAGCAAAAGATGAAGAAGATGATTTAGACCTATTGTTTCAACCTAAGAAAAAATGGTAAGTTTTCGATCATGATTAAAAAAGCCGACATCATTGTCGGCTTTTTTAATTGCTAATTTGTCAATTAACCTAAAATGGCATTTTCATCCCTGGAGGCATTTGCATACCACCTGTAATGGAACCCATTTTTTCTTTGTTTTGCTCTTCCACACGTCTTACCGCATCATTAAATGCAGCAGCAACCAAATCTTCAATCATTTCCTTGTCGTCTTCCATCAAACTTTCGTCAATTTCTACACGACGTACGCTGTGGCTGCCTGTCATTGTGACTTTAACCATACCAGCACCAGACTCGCCTACTACTTCCATTTTTGCTAGCTCTTCTTGCATTTTCTGCATTTTAGCCTGCATTTGTTGGGCCTGTTTCATTATGTTGCCCATTCCGCCTTTCATCATACTTATACTCCAATTAACACTTGCTGCCATAGATAGGGACTAAACTATAAAAATTCAAGTCACTATCTAGCTTCTATTGTCTCGTCATCTAACTCTGCTTGAAATACTTCTTGCATCGCAATAACAAGCTCATCGTTTTTTAATAGCTCTTTTGCATACTCGTAACGTTTATCATTTATTTTACGCTGGATCTGTGCTGGATCATCGTTAGTTTCATCAACAATCATCACCTCAACAGCAACCGTTTTACCGAAGTATTCCGATACAAATTGATTTAACTGACTCATTGCTGCATCAGATTTTAAATGCTTTGTTGATTGATTTAAAGAAAGTACAAGCCTTTCATTATCAGTTTGCTCATTAATCGTTGCATTTAACGCTAATTGCCTTAAGCGACCATTTAGTGCCATTGCATCTATCATATTAGCCCATTTATCGACTTGATTAGCCTTTTTAATAACACTAGGGTCAATTGCTTGTTCTATAAACGGTTGCTCGGGCACTAACGCTAAATCAGGTACATTTTTAGGTCTATCTTTTACCGCACTAGCACTTGCAGTCGATTCACGACGCTCTACGGCGTCGTTAGACTTTTTTTCATGATTCTCCAAAGCCTGTTTTTGACTTCGTAGCATATTTCGACGCGCCAATACTTGGCTAATTTCAGGAGCACCCGAGCTTAGTTCGGAGACTTCGTTATTAGTCGCAGAAGCATTGTGTGCTTTATCTATATTAACATCACCATTAACGTTTTCATTTGGGCATTCTTTTTTAGAGTGTTCTAAATCAGCTTCTGTACTATTATCTCCTACAGATAACTCATCTACCTCTTGTTGTACTTCCGCACTATTTTCAATAATCGCTTTAGCTTGCTGCTCTATTACTGTCATCTGTTCAGAGAGCTCATGCGCTATTGTCTGATTATTATCAGCTACAATGTCGTTCGGTGCAGGCTCTTCCAACGTAGCGACGTCATTATTGCCAGCTGTATTAGCCGGTTTTACTTTTGAAAACGAAACATCATCAAAGTCAACATCATTCGCTACCTGTGTCTCGTTCTCGTTAAGTTCACTATAACGTTGTGGCTTAAACGCTAACAAGCGTAACAATACCATATCAAAAGCAGCCTGCTCATCAACCGCATAAGGTAGATCTTTTCTACCTGTTAATGCTATTTGATAATACAGCTGAACGTCCTCTGGAGACATTGCTTGGCAGAACTTTTCAAGCAGCACGTTATGTTCAGGAGACAAATCAAAGTGTTTACCAACCACCTGGTTAATCGCGATTTGATGCAGTAATTGGATCAGCTCAGCAAGTAAACGACCATAATTTGGAGAATAAGACGCAATTTCTAGGGATAGCGACATTAAGGCTTCTGCATCATTTTTAACTAACGCAACTAAAATTTTGAACACCCAATTATGATCAACACCACCTAACATTTGTTGTACATTGGCAGCGATAATATCACCATTTCCTTGCGCCATCGCTTGATCGGTCAGGCTTAAAGAGTCTCGCATACTACCTCTCGCTGCCTTTGCGATAAGGTTTAATGCTAGCGGTTCAATTGTCACTTGTTCAGATTGTAATATATCTGTTAGTTTTTGTTCTATCTGTTGCACAGTGAGTGCTTTCAAATGGAACTGTAAACAACGAGACAACACTGTCACTGGCAACTTTTGTGGATCTGTCGTTGCAAGTATGAATTTAACATGTTCTGGCGGTTCTTCTAACGTCTTTAATAATGCATTAAAACTACTACGCGAAAGCATATGCACTTCATCAATTAAATAAACCTTATATCGCCCTCTCGTAGGAGAATATTGAACGTTATCGAGTATTTCACGTGTATCGTCAACCTTAGTACGTGATGCAGCGTCAATTTCGATTAAATCAACAAAGCGGCCTTGATCGATATCTTGACAAACATCGCACTGACCACAAGGCTCTGCTGTGATACCCTCAAGGCAATTTAAACTTTTCGCAAATATTCTGGCAATCGTCGTTTTACCAACGCCCCGAGTACCAGTAAATAAATAGGCATGATGTAACCTTTGCTGCGTTAAAGCATTAGAAAGCACAGCAACAACATGTTCCTGCCCCATCAGCTCTGCAAAGTTTTTAGGTCGCCACTTTCTCGCTAATACTTGATAACTCATCGCTTAATTAATCGCCTTCATATGCCAAAAGGTAATGAACATCTAATCCTAAGGCAGCAAGTTTCTTCTCACCACCTAGATCAGGCAGAGAAATAACAAAAGCAGCATCCTTTACTTGAGCACCGACTCGCGAAATAAGCTTATGAGTCGCTTCTATAGTACCACCTGTTGCTAACAAATCGTCAATGATAAGTACTTTATCTTTAGATGTTAATGCATCTTGATGTATCTCTAAGGTATCTGAGCCATATTCAAGTTGATAATCTTGGGCAAATGTTGCTCTTGGCAATTTACCTGGCTTTCGCACTGGTACAAAGCCTAAGCCTAATTTTAATGCTAAAGGAGCACCAAATAGGAATCCTCTAGCTTCAGTACCAACAACTTTCGTAAAACCGTATTCTCGGTATTTCTCTGCCAAGAGGTTGATGGTTAAGTTGAAAGCTTCAGCGCTGTCTAAGATACCAGTAACATCACGAAACATGATCCCTTGTTTAGGATAGTCAGGGATTGTGTGTACTGCGTTTTCTAAGAGTGCTTTTTGTGAATTGGTCATACTAACTATTATTCTATTACTTTATTTCTTTTTAAGGGTAATAGAATAATAGAAAACTGACTAATTTGATATAGATCTTACAGTGTTAATTTGAGGGAATAACGGTGCAATAAGATTCTCGAAATTAACTGGGTTAATAGGTTTTTCGATTAACTCATCAAATAACGTTGATTCTGCCAGTTGATTGACTGCACTTGCACCTTGGGTTGTCATAAAAAAGAGTTTAGCATTAACCAACAACTGCTTTTTATCCAAGTTTTTGACCAATTGTAAACCGTTCATAACAGGCATTAAATGATCAATGATAAACAAATCGTATTGTTTCTTTTGTGCTTTTTCCAACGCATCAAGGCCGTTACCGGCATTATCAATTTCACACTGATAATCTGAAAGTAATGAACGCACTTGCTCAATAACGACTTGTTTATCGTCAACAATTAATATTTGCATGTGTTTTTCTTAACTAAGGTTAATTGCAACTAGCTTAGTACAGTTAGCCAGCCCATTAACATGGGTAATAACGGAGCCGCAATTAACGCAGTAAGAGCAGCAAATAAGTGGCGCTTTGACGAGCTATCTTTAAAGTTCTCATTATGTGACATCTTCAACTTCCTAATAAACTACAAAATGAACGGCGCGAATTCTAGCGAAAAATTGACGAATTAGATAGTACTTTTTGATCTAGATCAAAGATCACCTGTTGAGCTTAACAAATAAAAAAGCCAGCCTCTTAAGGCTGGCTTTTTAAATACGCATCAAATAAAACGTCTAAATTGACTTACCTTTACGTTTAGCGGTGTCTTTAATATAAGAAACCCAACCTCTTGCGTTTTTACGCGTTCTCGGGTCTTTTAGAGCTTTTTGAATTGCATCATATGCTTGCTTATATTGACCTAAATAAAAGTGGGCTTCAGCTAAGCTCATATTTAAACGACCTTTGTCTTTAGCGCCTAACGAAAGTGCTTTCTCAATAGCAACGATAGCCTTCTTAAACTGCTCGTCTTGAGCAAGAAGAGTACCTAACTTAGCGTAATGCTTAGAATCATTAGTCATCTTAGCAAGTTCGCTATAGTACTTAGCTGCTTTATCAATTTCTTGTGCTGCATGATAAGCATTAGCTAAAGAGAAAAGGTTTTTATCATCACGCTTAATTTCACCTGAATCGATATGCTTCTCTAAAATTCTCGCAGCTTTGTACGGGATATTATTTTGAGAATACAAACTCGCTAGTGTTTTAAGGTGAGATTCCTTATCTACAAAACCTTGCTTGTATGCCAAATCAAGCGTTGCCATGCCACGTTTATAGTCTTCTGTTAACAAGTAGAAATTACCTAATTGCGTCCAGAAAGCCTTTTCAGTTGGAAATAGCTGTACCGCTGTCTCAAGCACTTCAACCGCATCTTTATATTTCTTACGCTCATAATATGAGGTAAGTTTTAATAAATAAGGGTTCTTATTTTGCTTGTCACCGTAGGCAGCAATTGCATTATCAGCAGGTTCTACCATTTTATCTAAACGTTTTAATTGATAATTGGCGTTAGAAATTTTAACCCAAGTATCACCGTCAGACTTACCAGTAAAATCCATCCAAGCTTCGTAATTTTTTAGTGCATCTTCATATGCCTGTTCTTGCATTTGAAGGTCAGCTAAAAGTTTTAATGCGTCACCATGATCTGATTCATTCAATATATCAGGCTCTACGGCACTTTTTAGGTAAGAAATAGCCTTTTTAGACTCACCTAACGTTGCATACATATTCGCAATAAAACGAGCTAAATATGCTTTGTCGTAGTCTTTTTTGGCATCTATTTCTAATAGAAGTGCTAATGCACCTTTGACATCATCTGCTGAGTACAGCTCAAATGCCTTACCTATTTTTTTACCTACAGATTGACCAACCAACTGAGTTTTACGTTTTGGCTTTTCTGACTTTTGCTCAGCAGCTTGCACGTCATATGTAACAGGCAATTGAACCAACGCTACAGAAGCAAATAATAGTAAAGATTTAGTGATCTTATTCATTATCATTAACCCCCACTCATATTGAAGTCTAACTGTACAGTCAAACCTGTTTGTTTAATTGGTTTACCATCAACAACTTTTGGCTTGTACTTCCACTTTTTCAACGCGCGACGAGCTTCTTTGTTAAATACTCGTTTAGGCTCAGCATCAATAACCTCAACATCTTCAACACCACCAATTTCATTGATAGTAAAAGATAAGATTACCCAACCTTCAATACCGTCACGTGCTGCTTGCATCGGATATTTTGGGTTGATACGCACGATTGGTGCGGCATCACCATCACGTCCAAAGCCTGCACCTGGTGCGGCAATGTTAGTGTTAGCACCAGCAAGTTGAACTCCTGGTAAGTTAAAGCTCAAACCACTAGTATCAGTAGTAGTTTCTGGCTCGGGAGCCTGAGGTTTAGGTGGCTGTTTAGGCGGCGGTGGCGGCGGTGGCGGCACACGACGTCTAGTTTCAGCTTTTGACTCAGGTGGCGTAGTGTTAACTTCTACAACAATATGCTCAAGCTTTTCTTCTTCTCTTCGATCAGTACTAGAGATTAAGTAAGCCATAAAGGCGAACAATGCAAATGTAACACCAGCGCCTAGAAGTATTGATACTAAAAAGCGAACCATAGATCTACCCCTTAGCTGCAGCGATAGAAATACGGTCGATGCCAGCTTCTTTAATAGCGTCCATCACCTTAACAACAACGCCATGTTTCGCTTCTTTGTCAGCTTGAACAATTACTACATCACTTGGCTGCTCTGCTAATAATTTTTCAATATTTGCTGCAACACGTTCGACATCAACACGACGTTTATCTAACCAAATTTCGCCAGTATCTCTAATCGCAATAAAGATATTTGCTGACTTTTGTTTTGTTTGGTTAGCCGCTTTTGGTTTATTAACTTCTATACCAGCCTCTTTTACAAAAGACGTGGTAACGATAAAGAAGATAAGCATGATGAAGACGATATCAAGCATCGGCGTCATATCTATAGCAGCTTCTTCTTCTTCACGAATTCGTTTACGTGCCATTCTAATCTCTCTCTAGTGGTGAGGTAAACTGTCAATCAGTTTAGCCTTAGCTAGTTTAACTTTTGCATCTAAACGACTACTAAAAAACACGCCTGACAATGCTGCAACCATACCCGCCATTGTCGGGATTGTTGCCATTGAAATACCAGACGCCATTAGACGCGGATTACCTGTACCTTGTTGAGCCATGGTTTCAAATACTGAAATCATACCCGTTACAGTGCCTAGTAATCCAATTAGTGGGCACATTGCCACTAAGGTTTTAATCGTAATCATGTTACGTTCTAGTAACTCTGCCGCTTCGGAGATCCATGTATCTCTAATACGATGTGCGTACCATGAAGTGGTATCAGCTCTTGCATCCCATTTAGCAATGATGTCATCACGCATTTTTGGGTAAACTGACGCCAAGAACCAATAACGTTCTATCATCAATATCCACATCAATAAGAGAGCAAAGGCGACAAAGTATAAAACGTTACCGCCAGTTGCAATAAAACTCCTGACAGATTCGATAAGTTCTATCAGGAATAACATTACTTAGACTCCTTCTCTGCGATTTCAGCAATTAAACCAGCACTTTGCTCGTCCAATTTATGAAGCACAGATTTACTACGACCAGCTACAATGCTGTGTACTAAGATTAATGGCAATGCAGCGATTAGACCTAGCGCAGTTGTTACAAGTGCAAGAGAGATGTTACCTGCCATGATTTTCGGGTCACCTGTACCGAACAATGTAATTGTTTGGAAAGTCAAAATCATACCGATAACCGTACCTAATAGACCCATAAGAGGTGCAATAGCTGCGAACATCTTAATAAGGTTAATACCACGGTCTACTTTAGGCGTTTCACGAAGAATAGCTTCGTCTAGTTTAAGCTCTAACGTTTCAGCGTCAGCGTTTTTATTTTCGTTATAAACTACTAATAAACGGCCAAGTGGATTATTTTCGTTAGGTTGACTTAAATTCTTCTGTTGAGCTTTCATCTTAGAAGCAACGCTACCAAGAACAATTATACGCTCAAGAGCAATTAACAAACCAATAATTAGTAATACAGTAATTGCGTAACCAACTGTGCCACCTTGATGATAGAACTCTTCAAGTGTTTTCTTACGTGTTTCTAACGTTAAGATAGCACCACGTGAAGGATCAACATAAAGTTCAGTGTAGCCAGATGCTGTGTTGAAGAAGCTTGAAGCTGTATCTGAAATGTAGCCAGCAGGTTGTTTTGCTAGTGGCTGTATTTGACCAACTTCATCGTTATAGTTTAAATAACCGTTATCAGAAACTAAGTTAAATGTACCGATACGAGTGATTGTTTCAGTAGATTTAGTACCGTCAAGGTTAGTAACTTCAGCTGTAAACTTAGAAATTTCACCTGATTGTGTCATTTCTGTTTGCAAAGCAAACCATAACTCTTCTAATTGCTCTAACGCAGGAATTTCTTTTGCGTTAGCAATTTTATTAAGTACGTCACCACGACCTGGGTATTCAGCACTAACAATAGATGTAGAAATAGCACCATAAGCGTCAGCTGCAGCTGCACGACTTACACCAAACATTTCACCTAACGTGCCTTGAGCGGTATCAAGTTCAACTTCTTTTTGCGCAAGTGTAATTTCATTTTGTGCATATTCTTTCGTTAAACGAGCGTTACGATCTTGTTCCGCTTTCAACGTAGCTTTTGCTTTCTTTAATAACGCTTGCTTATCTGCACGAGCAGCAGTGAATTCAGCTTCACGTTTCTTATCGATTTTAGCTTCAGAAATTCGATCACTTTTTACTTTTTCTAAAAGCTTTTGTAAATCGTTTGCATTTGCAGACGCTGCCATACCGACAGTCATAGACGCAGCAAGCATTACATAGTTAATCATCTTCTTCATTATTTCGCTCCTGCTGCAAATACTGGTAGCTTAGTTAAGTCTTTAGTTAGCTGATTACGAGCCATGCGAATACCATCAGTAATAGGCTTCAAGTATTCATCACCTAGTTTTTCCCAACCGCGAGTTTCGTTGTTCCAAACCCAAGCGTTTTTCATATCAAGTGATTGAGCAACAAACGCAATACGACCCATATGTAGGAAATCAGCAGTAATTTTTTGATCACCTAAATCTAATTCACCTTGGTATGCAGCGAAAACAGTACCGTAGTTAGATTCAATTTCGTAAGCTTCAAGCACTAAACGGAATTGCTCAGATACAGTTACGTTAGAATCATTCATTACGTCACGTAATCCTTGAACACGTTCTTTACGTGCTTCAATATTTACCGGAACGTCTAACGAAATGAACTCGTCAAGTGTATCGATCATTTTATACATTAAAGGTACTACACCTTGTTTTGTTTTATCGATACCAGCAATTTGTGCTTCCAATGATTTGATGTTGGCTTTCTGGCCGTCAACCATACGCTGAACATGATCGTTATAATCAGACAAGATTTCAGCTTCGTCTACAGTATTACGGTATTCCGCAAGTAATGTAAGCGTTTGCTCATAGATGTTGTTGATTTTAGCTTGTGACTTTTCTGAATTTTTAAAGATTTTAGCTTCAGCTTTTTGTAGCTCGGTTAATGCATCTGCAGAAGCAAATGTGCTTGCTGTCAGCGCTAATGAGCCGACTATCGTTGATGCGATAAGGCTTTTCTTACTTAATATGGACATAGTTCCCAACCAATTGTTATTGAATGTAGATAACAAATCTCATTGTTAAAGCAAATCCCAAAAATTTGCTCAATAATTTTTTAAGTTTTAATTTCTCTAGAATAAAACCATGCAATATTCCCAAACGACATGTTTCATGTCAACCTGACAGATTAAAAAGACCGCTAATTTGAAACAAAATGAACAATTATCTTCAAATCGTTACAATTTCCAAACAAAACATTATCGTTTTATTATCAGAACGAACTTAGCGAGGCGTTTAATATCTTCAGAATATTGCCTACCCTATGTTTTACTAATTCATTCGTAGTAAGTCAAATTTAATTACAATAATATCTATTTTCTTTGTGTAATTATTCTGAAAAAATACCAATATAACGGCGATTATTACAATACAATGAATTATTATTACCCATTGAATTAATAAGATTTTTATAACATCTTTAATCTCAACTTCTTTGTAAGAGTAAGATAGTCTTCTCACCTTATAGTAATAACCTAAAATTCGTACTTCATACCCACACAATAATCATGGGTTTTAAAAGCATGTCTCAGCTTCTTTACGGTTTACTTTGATATTTGTTATTTTTTCGTTAAATTGACAGTAATCGTTACTAAATGTAATGAATGGTTATATAGCTAAGTTAGTAGATGTGATAATATTTCATTTGTCTTATCAAACAACACTTAACATTATCTATTTAAATGGAAATTGCACTCGATCTTAATCTTTGGCTTACGCTATGCAGTATCGGCTTTTTAGCTGGAGTTATAGATGCTATAGCAGGCGGTGGCGGTATGTTAACTATACCCACATTACTCACTGCTGGGCTACCACCACATTTAGCACTTGGCACCAATAAACTAGCGGCATCGTTTGGATCTTTAACTGCTTCTGTCACTTTTTATCGTAAAAAGCTCTTTAATATACGTTTTTGGCAAATATCTATAATGACTACCGCAGTTGGTGCAATAATTGGCACTGTTGTTGTCGATCATTTACCTGTGCACCTTCTAGAAAAAGCATTGCC
This sequence comes from Thalassotalea sediminis, assembly GCF_030295915.1. Lineage (NCBI taxonomy): Bacteria > Pseudomonadati > Pseudomonadota > Gammaproteobacteria > Alteromonadales > Colwelliaceae > Thalassotalea > Thalassotalea sediminis. Next base: position 2,667,438 of record NZ_AP027361.1, read on the forward strand.
TGTGCTTATTATGTTCACAGCAGCGTATACGTTAATATCTAAAAATGTCGTTTATGAAAACAACCAATTACCCAATAAAAACAATACTTTAAAGGTGAAGCAAGGAGTACAAGGTTTAGTGCTTGGCTTTTATGATGGGGTCGCAGGTCCTGGTACTGGTGCTTTTTGGACTGCTTCATCAAGTGCGCTATATAAAATAAATATACTACTCAGCTGTGGCTTAGCGAGATCAACAAATTTTGTTAGCAACATATGTAGTTTACTAACGTTTATTTATCTCGGTTATGTAAACTTTCTATTAGGTGTGTCTATGGGCGTTTTCATCATGCTAGGTTCATGGGTAGGATCTCATTGGGCAATAAAATTTGGTGCGAAGTTTATCAGACCCCTCTTTATTACAATTGTAATAGGAATGTCAGTTAACTTAGCTTATCAAGCGTGGTTTACTAATTAAATGTCTATAAACGCCACATTAGCTAGATTAACAACAATCGTTGAGCAACTTCTTCTAGATGCCAAAGCTATTGATCAAAAATTACAGCTTAAAAAGTCAAACCAACCTTATAAAGAACGCTTTCTTTTTTCACCACCACTTTTTAGTACCCAAGCGGAAACGTTTTTGCCTTATGCTTTAGAAGTAAAAAGAAAAGTATCTCATATCTGCAAGTATATGAAACTAAACGCCCACTCAGATTTTGTCTATGACGAGTTAACTACCGTCGAAAAGCAAATAAATGCGCTAACAACGGCTTATGCTGCAAACAGCAGAAAGTTAGAAATTGAACTGCAGTTTAAACAAAAAAATCGTGCGCGATATTTTAAGAAAGCCGCTAAACATATCATGCAAACTTCGCACGATTTACATCAAAAATTAGCGGAAACACATGAGTTTGAGAGACGCCTAATGGAGATGCTCGAACTTAAGCAAATCGAACTCAACCGCGCTCCAAATAGTGAGCAAGCGACACTTTCTCAACAAGTACTAGCTTTACATCAACGACTAGGAAGATGTAGACAAGCGATCAGTAAAATTGAACGACAAATAGAAATGAGTGAAAAACGTTAATAATCTGGGATTTAAACGACTGCTTTGCTATGGTTATAATAATTTATATCTATTTAACATCTTGAGGTTACAATGAAAATTGCTGACGATATTCACAACTACTATGAGAAACTTGTTGTTCAACACTTTGCCACATTAAAGTTAGAAGAGCGCTACGATGCCGATTTTATTGCAGATTTAACATGTGTTGTGCTTAACCAATTGCCTTGTAGATACATTCGTCATGAAGTTGATATGGCTTTTTATTTGCCTGCATCAGAAAGGTTTGAAATGGAAGGTAACGTTAAGGTCGCGATAAATAAAGCATTAGAATTTATGAAACAACATCATAATTAAATACTGAGGTTGATGTAGTTTACATCAATAGAAGGGATTGTTTGGGTGGCAACCCAAACAGCCACACTCCGGCACATGAGTCGTCTGCTGCGGTTGCTTCCTTCCGGACCTGGCCGAGTTCACAGAGTATCATTGCGAAGGGACCGTAAGGGTCACCATTGATGCTTTATAAGCGGCGGAGATTATCGCTAAACAATCTCCGAGTTGCAAGTACAACCGCTCAACAAATCACTGAACGGCTAAAAGTTAATCGTTTTCGTTATTTTCTCGCTCTCGAGATAACTTTTCGCTGATTTCTAACAACACTGATTTAACTACGAGTAAATTCTCTTTACCTATTCTCAGCATAAGCTTCTCAGCGTCATCTAGACTTTCGTATGAATCATCCTTAAATTGATACATTACACTTGGTCGAATCAATTCGAGTCGTTCTTTAGGTATTTCCATATCAAGCACTTTTGTAATGGCATCTTGTAAAATATCGGTAAAATTCTCTTCAGGATATCCTAACTCTCGATATGCTTCATCGATAAGTGGCTTTAATTCAAAGTACCAAGCTACTAATGTGTCGGTGTCAACGGATCTTAGTAAATCAACATACAAACTAAAACGACGAGATGTTGATTCATCCCATTTAATAACGACTTGATCATCTTCGTTAATTTCTTTGCCTGAGAAAGATGTAGTTGGTTTGATTAGTGGGCTGTGCTCATAAGCTAGCATCCCTTGCGCAAAGTTATCAGTAAAGACAACGAATCGACGGATCATATCGTCGTCGATTACCAATTTTAATAATTCTTTTCGCCACGTTATGCTTGGAAGTTTTTCTTGTAACCATTGATCGCTTTCATTCAATGTTGGTAAAGGCGGTTTAGGTGCTTCTTCAACTTCAGGTGTAACGTCTGGAATTATGACCTCAGGCTCTGAAGGCTCCTCAATAGCTGGCTCAGGTTCGGCTTCAACTACCGACGGCTTTACTTCAACTGCTTCTTGTTTTGGTTGGTCAACTTTTTGCGGTGGCTGATCTTCAATAAGAAACCATAACAGCAGCGCAACGACCACAATAACTATGCCTACAATAAGTGGCCATGGTGTGCTTGACTGATTCTGTGATGTCTTTTCCATACTTCCTCTGAATTTAGATAAACTGCGTTGTTAAAAAGCGTGCGCTAAAAATTGCTTTACGACATTGTGTCTATTGCAACGCTTTTTAACCTAGGTTTCAAGTAAGATTTGCCCAATGTTCACATTTTATTGCACTTTTGATCATTAAATTGCAACGTTTAAAAACAACCATATAAAAATGACAATCTTGATTAAACCGCATCCGGCTGGTTTTCCGGCATTGCACTTATAAATGCAGGTAGTAAGTTGCAGTTATCAACGACTTTACTTATTAACGGATAACGAGACATATCTACATTAAAGCGTTTTGCGTTATATACTTGAGGTATTAAACATAAATCGGCAATTGTGATTTGATCTCCAAAGCAATACAAGCCAGAGGTTGCCTTAAGTTTTTCTTCTATTGCTGAAAATCCCTTATGCATCCAATGATGTGACCATGTTAACTTATCTTGTTCACTACAATGCAATTCACTCACTAAATACTGCTGTATACGTAAGTTATTTACAGGATGGATTTCGCACGCTATATCAAGCATAAGTGCCGATACTAATGCCCTGCTTTCAATGTTTTCTGGATACAGTGAACATTGTGGATATTTTGCATCGAGATAATCAATTATCGCAATAGACTGGTTTAGCACAAAATCGCCATCAACGAATGTTGGCACTAAGTGGGTTGGATTTAAGTCCACATAATTTGTAGCGTGTTGCTCACCGCCATCTTTTACTAAATGTACCGGAATATATTCATAAGAAAGCTCTTTCAAATGCAGAGCAATACGCACTCGATACGCGGCGGAAGAACGCCAATAACCATATAATTTCATAAATTCACCAAGTAAATAAACTAGATAGTAAAAGAAAGTACATTAAACACCAATTAAACTTAATATTAAAAAAGCAACCCGATGTTAGGGTTGCTTTACAGTATTTAAGAAAGTGGCGATTACTATATTTTTACTGTTTTTTTATTTATGTCATATTCACGCAATTTATTAGCAATTGCAGTATGACTTAGCCCGAGTTTTTTTGCTAATTGCCTTGTACTTGGATAGGCTGGATAAAGCTTTCTCAATAAGTCAGCTTCGAAGCCTTTAACTGCGGCATCCAATGTACCTTCAAAATCTTGTTCTAAATAACCATGTTCACGAGTATAAGCCGGCAATTGTAAATGTGATGTCTGAATAATGTTTCCTTCCATCAGAGACACTGCCCGGATCAATACGTTCTCTAGCTGTCGAACATTGCCTGGCCATGGATAATGTTCAATGAAATCACGACAATCATCAGACATATTAATGCCTCCCTTACCAATGCGCTGACCAAACTTGGCAATAAAGAATTCAGCTAAAGGAATTATGTCAGATCTTCGTTCTCTAAGTGAAGGAATATTCAATCCCAATACGTTTAGGCGATAATATAAATCTTCTCGAAATTCGCCTTGTTGGACCATGGTAAGTAAATCATGATTAGTCGAGCTTATAAAACGCACATTTACGTTTATCTCTTTCTCATCATCAACACGCCTAAAAATACCGTCTTGAATGACACGTAACAGCTTTGTTTGTAGTTTTGGCGACATTTCACCAACTTCATCAAGAAATATTGTACCGCCATCAGCGAGTTCAAACATACCTTTCTTAATATTTGCAGGCGTGCTTGAACCCATTCCGAACAACTCTGTCTCCGCGGCTTCATCAGGTAATGAAGCACAATTTAACGTCATAAAAGGTTTTTCAGCGCGATCACTTGCCGCATGACAAGCTCGAGCAATTAGCTCTTTTCCTGTCCCTGTTTCACCAGCAAGTAACATGGATGAATCAAGCAAAGCCATTCTTTTGGCTTCCCTTATCACCTTCCTCATTGCCCCGCTGCTTGCTTGAATACCAGCAAAATTATTTTCATTTGCTTGTTTAAATGCACTAATTTGTTGGCCAAGACGGATTTCAGATTTTAAAATTAATACCGCACCGGCAAGCACAACTTCACCGTCGGAACCTTCAATGTGAATAGGCATAATATCAGCTACGTAGTCTTCATCTATAAACTTTAAACGACGTGTTTGCGCTAACACTTCTTCACTATCAAGCCAGCGATTAAAGTTAAAGCCCTTAAGCCATTGACTTACGTGCTGACCAACAATATCTCCGTCTTGCGCACCAATAATGCTTGCTGTCACATGATTGACAATGCGTATATTTCCTTTTGCATCAATGGACACAAAAGGATCTGGAAAAGTCTTAATTAAGGTAGAAAGCTCGTTTTTTTCACGTTCAGAAGGCATATATGGAGTTGTTTTAACATCTTCTACCCCTTCAATTAAACGCAGCTGAGGCATAAAAGTTTGTAACTCAGAAAAGTCTAAGTCAGGTATGTTTATAAAGATTTTTCCTGGCTGTTTTAATTCAATACCTCGTAAATCAATACCACGTTCAACAAAAATGCTTAATACATCTTGTGCTATTCCAACGCGATCTAAACAACCTATTTCTAATCGCATAAACGTTTCCTCAAACTCATCATGCTAAAGCTATATTGTAAACTAATTTTTACAACAAAAAAAAGCCCCCTTTGAAGGGAGCTTTGCGCTAATTAGTGTAACTAAATATTACAAAAGTTCGTCTGTTTTGGCCGCACAAATGAAATCATTCTTATGAAGCCCTTTAATTGCGTGTGTCCACCACGTTACAGTAACTTTCCCCCATTCTAATAAAATCGCAGGATGGTGAAACTCTTCCTCAGCTAATGTAGACACTTTATTTGCAAACGCCCAAGCGAGTTTATAGTTTTTGAACTTATATACACGCTCTAACATCATGACACCGTCTCTCACTTCAGGCACCCAATCAGGTAACTGAGACATAAACGTTTGTAACTCTTCATCGGTTACTCTTGGCGCATCAACGTGACACGCTTCACACTTTTGTATTGATAAATCTGAACTCATTTCAAAAATCCTTAACTTGCTTGCTTTTCTTCTTTAGGAGGAAACCTTGCTTCAAACAAACCGAGCGATTTAGCTTGCTCGACTAGCTCAAATATCTCGTCAATCTCATATTTTCTAATTTCATCTAAATCACTTACTTTAGTAAGCATGTAATAAATAGGTTGTAGTATGTCAATTCGATAAGGCGTTCGCAGCACATCTATCACATTATCATAAGACAACGGTTTTCGAATGGCATTTTCATCATGTAATGCATACTGCGTTTCCGTTGGCGAGGATATAATACCGCCACCGTAAACCCTTAATCCTTCTGGCGTATCTAATAAGCCAAATTCTACCGTAAACCAGTATAACCTAGCGAGAAACACACGCTGTTCTTTCGTCGCGTTTAACCCCATTTTTCCATAAGCTTGCGTATATGATGCAAATGACGGGTTTGTTAATAAGGGGCAATGTCCAAAGATTTCATGAAAGATATCAGGTTCTTGTAAGTAATCGAACTCTTCTCTTGTTCGAATAAATGTTGCCACTGGAAACTTTTTTTCTGACAGTAAGCGGAAAAACTCACCAAAACCAATAAGTGCCGGTACAGGTTCACACTGCCAGCCAGTCTCCGCCATTAATACTTCACTTATTTCACCTAGCTGTGGAATACGATCAGTGGGAAGATTTAACTTTTCTAACCCTGCTATGTATTCATCACATGCTGTCCCTTCAATGCAAGACAGTTGGCGTGTAATTAACTCATGCCAAACGCTGTTTTCTTCATCGCTCCAATCAATAAATCCTTTTGCATCTGGTTGTCTTGAAACGTATGCACTATTCTTTGCCATGTTGTAAACCTTTATTTAGAGTAGTTCAACGCATGATTTAGTTAATATTATGCGCGTTGACTAAGGCTTATTACCTTAATTGTAGACTAGTTCCATAGTAAGCGATCGACACACCAAAAATCACCAAATATTATTCGGCGCGATAATGTTAACAAACGCCACTTGTAAACTTTTAGATACATACGAATTGACACAGAGCGCTAAAGGATTAAATTTTAACGATTTAATCTTGATTACTGCCTTAATATAGCTATCAAATTCCGTATAAAATTCAACTTTTTTTCGTTAGAGAAAGAATCTTTGACACGATTTGTTTACGAATGGTTTTTAATTTAGGTGCATTCTTAGGTTCAAAAGCAATAGGCCTACACAGTTTCATTGTTTGTAATCCTAACCTTGCTGTTAACATGCCGGCACCTAGCCCTTGTGCAAGCCTAGCGGATAGTTTGCCGAGTAAATCAGCACCGACTAAATCAGCACCTACATCTGCAATAAGTTCAGAAGCCCCAGCATAAACCATGTTTACAAAAACTTGCTTGATTAGTTTTATGCGTGACCAATAGCCAATCTGTAATCCATATAAATTGGTAATCTCATCTATCATCTTAATATTACGCCAAAACATTAATCCCATATCTACGATGGCAATTGGACTTAGCGACACAAGTACCACCGCCTCAGTTGAGAACTTACTTATTTTGTCCAGTACTTTTTGATCAGCAGGTGTTATGACTTGTTTATTAAAAAGCGCTAAGACTTCTTTCTCTGTCATTTCTTCTGGAATATTGTCTGACCATCGGCTAGCGCTGCCTTCTTTACTATCACACGGAATAGATTGAGCAAGGCTGTCACAAATTTCACGTATAGGTTTTTCTGCGCCTTTATGATTAATTTCATTAAATGAATTTCTTACAGATGTTCGTTTTTTCAGCGCTCGTAACCCTTTAATTTCTTTATACAGCGTACGTGTGCACATGGCTATAATAGCAGCTAATAGTGCACCATAAAGTGCAGCTATTATTGGCTGGCTTGAAAAACCGGCAATAAAAAATTGTGTAACCTCTATGATCACTAAAATAAGCAAGAGTGCTAAACTGCTCTTTAATAGCCATCTCGACGGTTTATTTCGTTTTAATAGTATTGGCTCTTCATCCAAGAGTTCTTCTGGTTGTTCTATTAGCTCAAAGTTCTCTTCTTCGACAACAATTTGTGTAACTTCCTCAGTTAGATGATTATCATTACCTTGTACTTTGGGCTCGTCAAACAATATTTGTTGTTGATACTTTTCATCATTTTGGGTCATTTCATTTTATCTCCCAATAAAAACTCAAGCACCTGATCCATTCTAATATGTTGAAATGGCTGATGTAGTCCAGTGGATTCAAGTGGCGCAAATGGCATAAAATTAAAACTGTTATCCTGCCAATATGATTCTGCTGGCAAAGCTTTTGGCACCATGCCAGGAAACAGCGTGATTTGTTTACGCTCAGGTAGTTTTATGCCCCGAATAACGGGCAACGTTTTTCCTTGATGTTGACTCTTACCAAACTGCGTCGCCTTTACTGATGAAATCGCGATGGTTTCAGTCGTTATATTTTCAAAGTTTATTTTCTGCCTAATTGGATGAATAAGCTGATTTAGCAAAGACGTAAGATTACCATGCTGCTCAGGTGTTACATGATCTGACTTGGTTGCGGCAAACAATAACTTATCAATTTTCGGCGAGAACATACGTGTTAAAAAGTTAGCCTTACCATACCGAAAACTTTCGGTAATTAGATTCATGGCTTGTTGTAAGTCATTAAAACTGCCGTAACCGTTATTAAGTGGTGTTAAGCAATCAGCCAAAATTATTTGTCGGTCAAAGTTAACGAAATGTTCTTTATAAAAAGCCTTAACCACTCTTTCTTTATACTCAATATACCTAGCTCTTAACATACCGATCAGTGTATCTTCTTCTGCTTTTTGATAGGCATCTAGGTCAATATCAGAGAAATTAGTGTACGGAAAGAACTGTAGTATAGGCGCGCCGGCTAAATCGCCTGGCAAAATAAATCGCCCAGGTTGTATGAGAGAAAGTCCCATTTCGTTACGAAAAGTTTGTAGCAGTTGGGTATATTGTTCAGAAAGCTCAGCAAGCAGCTTTTCGTCGACAGGATCAAATGGTGACAATGATTCCAAACGCTGAATAAACTCTTCAGCTATTTCAACACGAGGTGCTTGTTTCAGCAACTCGGTCATGACCTCACTCCACTCTTCAAACGTTTGGTTTAGCATAGGGAGATCAAGTAACCATTCACCCGGATAATCGGTAATATCAATAAAAATCGTAGCGTTGTCCGTTGTGTACTTAATTATCGAATTATTTGGTTGATACTTTATCGCTAAGCGTAATTGACTGATACCTTTTGTTGGTAGTGGCCAACATGGCGGCTCTTCACTTAACGCTTTAGCCGCTGAATCATAATCAAATCTTGCAATATGTAAATCTTTTTGCGGTACACGTTTAGCTGCAATAAATCGACCTTCATGAATGGTTGAAAAGAAAGTCATTTGTGATTGCGAATTTTCATTGATTAATTGATTAACCAAAGAGGTGATAAAAGCAGTTTTACCACTGCGACTGAGGCCAGTAACTGCAAGGTTCACATGTTGATCGATTGCACGATGCTTTAACACATTTGCTTTAACTTTTATCTTATCTATCAATGCTTTTTCAATTAACGACATAAACAATTAACTCAAACAAGAAATATTGCACATTTAGGGTAAAACGCATTTGAATATACTAACGAGTTTATGAAAGAAAATATATGAAAAACACTTGAAAAGTTTAGAAAAAAAGCGGTTTACACCGCTTTTATAACTTGTTGATTTCGCGAGAAACTGTAAACTCTGGTGATGTTACATATCGCTCCATTAACTGTAATTCCCGTTCAAGCATTCTAAATTTTTTGCTTATATCATGGAATGCTTGTTTAGGAGGTTCTCCTGCTTGCCATATCTTAGCTTTTACTTTGATAGGCTCTGCTGCTAAATCCTCATTTCGCTTAACGTCTTCAGGCGTTGCATAATGATTTTTCGACGCAGTATCTTTTGCTGACGTTGGCGTTTTATCTAAAATAAACCACGCAGCGATATAAATCACAACAAACCAACCCATGCCGAGCAAAACACCTGAAACAACAAGTATACGAACTAGCCAAGTCTCCCAACCAAAGTAATCAGCTATACCAGCGCAAACGCCCGCAACTTTTCCTTTACTTGGATTACGAAATAGTTCTCCGCGACATTTTTTGGTCATGCTTTATTCCTCCAATCTGGTGTTTCAGCATCTAATATCGCTTCAAGCGTTTTAATTCTATCAGCCATTTTATCTGCTAACTCTGATAACTCAGATAACTGCAGGTACTCTTCTTCAGTTAATCCTTGGCTAATTTGTCTTTTACTTCTGTAATGCAGCACCAACCAAATTGGTGCTACAACTAACATGAAAATAATTACAGGGGCTATAATAATTTCTTCCACGATACATCTCCTTCCGCTCTAAGTTGGCAACTATATTTTAAGCTAAATTATTTAGACTTTTTCTCAGGCTTCATTTTAGCCTTTAATTTTGCCAATTCGTCTTCGATGTTTTCATCGTTTTCAAGCTCTGCAATTTCATCAGATAAAGACTTACTTCCTAGATCATATGCTTCGACTTGCGCTTCAATACCATCGATTTTACGCTCATAACTATCAAAACGGCTCAAGGCGTCATTTACTTTGTCAGAATCAATATTGCGTTTAACTTTAAGTCTTGAACTTGCTGTTTTCTCACGCATGATAATAGCTTTTTGTCGTGCTTTAGCGTCAGCAAGTTTATCTTGAAGTTGTGATATTTCATCTTGTAACTTCGTGATATGCTCATCAACGTGACTTAATTCATCACGCAAAGCTTCAGCGTTTTCACTACACTTTTTCTTTTCAACTAACGCAGATCTAGCAAGATCTTCTCTGCCTTTATTTAATGCCAACTCTGCTTTGTCTTGCCATTGATTAGCATCGTTTTCAAATTTCTCTGCTTGGCGCGCTAATTCCTTTTTATCTGCTAATGTTTTAGCAGAAGTAGAACGAACTTCTACTAACGTATCTTCCATTTCCTGAATGATCAGGCGTACCATCTTTTCCGGGTCTTCAGCCTTATCTAATAGGCTGTTGATATTTGAATTAATAATATCTGTAAATCTTGAAAAAACACCCATTTTTACTTCCTCATTCTATTAGAAATGTTTGGTGACGTTATCTTATATTCACATTCTGCGCCAATTTTCACAATGCATTTAAGTAACTGTTTTAATTATTTTTATTAAGTTAACAAAAAAAACTTTATTCTACACCATTAATAAAATAGACTATTTGTTAGCGAAAAAAACCAATAATTAGGTTCAAGATGTCACGATTTAACCAACAAGACAATCTCATTGGTCAATCAAATAGTTTTCTCGAAGTCTTAGAGCAAATTTCACAAATAGCACCATTGAGCAAACCCGTATTGATCATAGGTGAACGAGGTACAGGTAAAGAGCTCGTTGCAGCTCGTTTACATTATTTATCAAAACGTTGGGATCAAAACTATTTGAAACTCAACTGCGCAGCATTAAATGAAAATTTACTTGAGACCGAATTATTTGGTCATGAAGGCGGTGCCTTTACCGGTGCAAGTAAACGACATGAAGGCCGTTTTGAACGTGCAGATAAAGGCACATTATTTTTAGATGAAATTGCTAATACCTCAGGCCTGATACAAGAAAAACTGCTGCGCGTTGTAGAATATGGCGAGTTTGAACGCGTTGGCGGCTCTCGTACCATTAAAACTAACGCACGATTAGTGGCAGCAACCAATGAAGATTTGCCTTCACTGGCAGACTCAGGAGAGTTTAGAGCCGATTTGTTAGATCGTTTAGCATTTGACGTAATAACTTTACCCCCGTTAAGAGAAAGAATAGAAGATATCCTAATGCTTGCTGAACATTTCGCGATCAACATGGCAAGAGAACTTGAGTTTGAACTCTTTAGCGGTTTTACCGAAAAAGCAAAACGTTCGCTGTTAGAATATGATTGGCCTGGCAATATACGTGAATTAAAAAATGTTGTAGAGAGAAGCGTTTACCGCTGCAATAACCCACATTTACCTGTTCATGATTTAGTGATAGATCCATTTGAATCACCTTATCGACCAAAACAGCGTGTGAAAACACAAGATAGAGTCGTTCAAACAAGCCCAGCGCAGCAAATTGAGCAGGAAGAGTCAACAATTCAGCCAATCGAGAAAGCACCAGAAACAGCAGCGATGCTTGAGTTTCCTATGTCTCTTAAGTCGTTATCACAACAATATGAGGTTGACCTTATTAAGTCTGCATTAGAAAATTGCCAGTATAATCAGAAAAAAACTGCAGATGCTCTAGAATTAACATATCATCAGTTGCGTGGTTATTTGAAAAAATACAATTTACTAGATAGTCAAAACAGCGAAGGGTAAAGGTTTTTTGTGACACTTACATCTGCGGGTCAATTGGGCTTTCAAGCATTTATCGCATTATTATCCGTGCTTCTCTGGGGCTGTGATTCTTATAAAGTTGACTCTTTAAGTGAAAAGAGTTTGATCTATTGTAGTGAAGGGTCACCGGAAATATTTAACCCGCAACTCGTAACATCTGGCGTTACAGTCGATGCAACGTCTAAACAACTATATAATCAACTCATTGCATTTGACGCTAACACAAATGAAGTAATTCCTTCTATAGCTAAGTCTTGGCATGTCACGCAAGACAATAAAAAAATTACTTTTTATCTACGGAAAAACGTCGCTTTTCACCACACGCGTTATTTTAAGCCAACGAGATTTCTAAATGCTGATGATGTACTTTTTAGTTTTAATCGTATTTTAGATCCAACGCAAATATTTCACGACGTTTCAGGCGGAAAGTATCCATTTTTTGATAGTGTCGCGTTTGCTGACGTTATTGATTCAATAGAAAGAATAAACGACTATACCATTCGCTTTAATCTAAAAAGAGCAGATAGTTCGTTTTTAGCAAACCTTGCCACAGATTTTTCCGTCATATTGTCAAGAGAGTATGCTGAGTTGTTAATTCGCTCTAATAAACTCGAAGATATAGATACATTGCCAATAGGAACAGGACCTTTTAAATTTAAAGAGTATCGTACGGGTTCTTATATAAGATATGAACCCCATACGGCATACTGGGAGGGACAATCACATTTACAACAACTAATTTTTGATATTACACCAAGTAATACAGGACGATTAACGAAATTGCTTGCCGGCGAGTGTGATGTCATCGGTTACCCAATTGCACATCAAGAGATCACCAAAAACCCACAATTAACACTTGAAGATGTTACAGCCTTTAATATTGGGTATTTAGGGTTTAACACAACTAAACCCCCTTTTAACGATAAACGAGTAAGGCGTGCGGTTGCACATGCCATTGATAAGCAAGCAATTTTAGATACCGTTTATTTAGGTGACAGTAAAGCCGAGTCTGCGAACTCTATCTTGCCGCCTTCATCATGGGCATATGCAAAAGATACCCAAAGTGTCGAACATTCACCTGAAAAGGCAAAAGAACTGCTTCAACAGGCAGGTATCTCCAAAAAATTTACTATAGACCTCTGGGCGATGCCGGTACAACGAGCGTATAACCCAAATGCTTTAACAATGGCTAAACTTATTCAAGCGGATCTGCAAAAAATAGGCATCACGGTTAATATTGTTAGCTATAATTGGCAAGAATTTTTGCGGCGTTTAGCATTAGGGGAACATCAAGCTGTATTACTTGGTTGGTCGGCAGATCACCCAGATCCTGATAATTTTTTTACGCCGCTATTGAGCTGTGGTTCAGCAGAAACAGGTAACAATAGAACTTTCTGGTGTAATCAAAAATTTGAACGCTTGCTTGCAGCTGCGTTAAATATTACCGATTTAGCACAGCGTAAAGCACTTTATCGTGAAGCACAGAAAATTGCAGCTGAAGAATTGCCTTTATTCCCTATTGCACATTCTAAGCGCTTCCAAGCAAGAAAAAAATCGGTTCAAGGTGATATTCTTCATCCCTTTGGTGGTATTAGTTTTGGTCGGGTAGAAAAGCAATAGTATGTTGATATTCACTTTACGCCGTTTAAATCTATTTTTTTTCACCATGCTCGTGTTAACGCTATTAACCTTCAGTTTGAGTTTTTTCTTCCCGGGTGAACAAATTGTTAACCTGACAGGCCAAATAGATGCGACACCTGAGCAAGTTGCGTTGATTGCTTTAGATTACAACAAACACGAATCCATCATTTGGCAATATTGGAGTTATTTATTACATATATTTAATGGTGACCTTGGCATTTCAATGACATCAAAGATTCCCATTATGGAAGAAGTGTTAAGTCATTTGCCAGCAACAATAGAGCTCACAACGGTCGCTTTACTTATCGCTATGATTACAGGTATACCTATTGGGTTTCTCGCCGCCGTCAGGCATAGAAAAAAAACCGACAATATAATACTCACAGTTTCAATGATTGGTTATTCAATACCTATTTTTTGGCTTGCGCTACTCGCTATTCTGGTATTTTCTATTCAATTGGCTTGGCTCCCGTCAGCTGGCCAGATAAGCCTAATTTACGAAATTAAACAAATAACTGGCATTTTGTTTATTGACATATTATTAAGTGATAACCCTTATAAATGGCAGGCTTTTCAAAATGCTAGCATACATATTTTACTCCCTGCATGTGTTGTAGCGCTTGCACCTGCAACGGTATTCGTCCGCTTGGCGAGATCTTCTATGTTGGCAGTGCTGGAATCACATTACATTAAAGCAGCAATGGCTAAGGGATTAACCACACAACAAATTATTTTTCGCCATGCGATTAAAAATGCAATGGTTAATGTCATAAGAGATGTTGGCTTACAATTTGCGAATTTAGTTACTTTAGCCATGGTAACAGAGGTTATTTTTAACTGGCCAGGCATAGGAAATTGGCTAATACAAAGTATTTACCAGCGTGATTTCACGGCTATACAAGGTGGATTACTGGCGCTATCAAGTTTTATTTTTATCGTGCATATTTTTACTGACTTAATATATGCGGCATTAAACCCTATTGCACGAGGTATCAAATATGGCTCGTGATAAAATATACAGTGAAGAAGAGTTTCCTTCTCCGTTAGTGCAATTATGGCAAAACTTTAAACAATCACCTGTCGTTACAATAGGTTTTGGTTGCTTCGTGTTTTTGGTGTTACTTGCCATTTTTTCACCACTAATATCACCTTACTCCCCAATCGAAAATAATCTTGAATACATTCTCTTGCCTCCTGCTTGGCATGACAATGGCGATGTCAGCTATTTATTAGGTACTGATAATTTAGGAAGAGATATGCTTTCAAGGTTAATGCACGGCGCATCTTTAACCTTTGGCTTAAGTTTTGTGGTAGTTATTTTATCAATGTGTGCTGGCGTCATTATCGGGTCGCTTTCAGCCCTTACCAAAGGCGTTAAATCAAGTTTTCTAAATCACTTTCTAGACGTCATTCTTTCTATACCATCGTTATTACTTGCGATTATTATCGTCGCCATCTTAGGACCGGGTCTAAATAATACGTTATGGGCTATCGTTATCGTACTTATTCCGCAATTCATACATATTACCAGAAATGCCGTTGCACAAGAGTTTAAAAAAGATTACGTACTCGCCTCACAACTCGACGGCGCTAGTAAAATTCGAATACTTTATTATTCTATATATCCTAACATTATCGAGAAACTGATCAGCCAAGCTACATTAGCACAGTCAGCAGCAATCCTCGATATAGCGACGTTAGGCTTCTTAGGGTTAGGCGCACCTATTCCCATGCCTGAATGGGGAGCGATGCTTGCAAACGGTATTGATCTCTTTTATATCGCACCGTGGACTGTCTATTTACCCGGATTAGCGATATTGTTTGCCGTAATGGCAACCAACTTAGTAGGTGAAGGCATGCGCCATGCGCTGAAAATAAGGAAAGAAAATTAATGAATTTGCTCGATATTCGCAATTTATCAATTAAGCTACTTTCCACATCTACCCCTATTTTGGCTGTAGATCGCGTTAGTTTAACCATGAAAGAAGGCGAAGTTAGAGGTTTAGTTGGCGAATCTGGTTCAGGTAAGTCCCTATTAGCACAAGCAATTATGGGTGTGTTGGATGACAAATGGCAAGTAGATGCGGATCGTTTCCATTGGCGTGGGCAGGATCTCATGAGGCTGTCATTAGATGAAAGAAAAGCAATTATAACCAAAGATGTTGCTATTATTTTCCAGGAACCAATGGCCTGTTTAGATCCGACAACAACCATTGGTGTTCAGCTTGAAGAGGCGGTGTCTGGTAAACAACTTTCAGGCTTTTTCTGGCAACGGAAAAAGCAACGCAAACTCGCAGCAATAAACCTTCTACATAAAGTAGGCATAAAGAATCATGAAAAGTGTATTCATAGCTATCCACACCAATTAACTGAAGCATTGTGCCAACGAGTAATGATAGCGATGGCTTTAGCAAGAAAGCCATTGTTATTAATCGCAGATGAACCAACAGCAGCGATGGAGAGTACGAACCAAGACCAAATATTTAGGTTGCTCGCGAGTTTAAATCAATTAAAAAACATGTCTATTTTACTGATTAGCCATGACTTAGAGAATGTAACACATTGGACTAGTAATATTACTGTTATGTATTCAGGACAATTTGTTGAAGCAGGCAGTACGGCACAAATATTTAATACACCTTTTCATCCATACACTCGTGCTTTAGTGGACAGTAGCCCGATGGCGAATATGCAAATACCAGCAAAGTCTCGTTTAATGACGTTACCCGGCAGTATACCAATACTGCAGCATTTACCTATTGGTTGTCGTTTGGGGCCAAGGTGTCCAAAAGCTCAAAGGGCATGCGTTGTTGCCCCCAAAGTCAAGAACTATCATGGGCATCAAGTGAGTTGTCATTATTCTTTAAAAGGTAATTATTAATGACGTCTCTACTTCAAGTCAGTAATTTAAGTAAAACCTATCGAGTAGCAGGTAGTTGGTTTAAAAAGAAATCAATCTCAGCATTAGAGCCACTATCCTTTTCACTTGAAGCTCATAAAACACTTGCGATTGTCGGAGAAGCTGGCTCTGGTAAGTCAACACTCGCTAAACTGTTAGTAGGTGCTGAAAAACCCTCAACAGGAACAATAAAGTTAAACGGCCAACAGTTGCAAGATGGTAACTTTAAGCAGCGTTGTCAGCACATAAGAATGATTTTTCAAGACTCTGGGACTACGCTAAACCCGAGCCTCACAATTCAACAGATCTTAGATGAACCTTTGTATCTAAACACGCAGTTGAATGAAACAGAGCGTACTGAGTTAATTGTTAGTACACTAAAAAAAGTAGGCTTACTAGCTGAGCATATGAGTTTTTATCCACATATGTTTTCAGGCGGACAGAAGCAACGTATTTCTCTGGCGCGTGCAATTATATTAGAGCCACAGGTAATTATATTGGATGAAGCACTTGCCGCATTAGATCCTTCGTTACGCTCTCAGATGGTAAACTTATTATTAGACCTACAGCAACAAATGGGACTCGGCTTTGTATTAATTTCTCATAACTTAGGCATTGTAAGACACTTTAGCGATGAAATGATGGTTATGAGTAATGGTCAGGTAGTGGAAATGGGGAATACTAATGCTCTATTAAGAAACCCTAAACATAAATACACCAAAAAACTGATCATGAGCCAACGGTTTCAACTTACAAAAAAATAGCTACATTTCAGAAATAAAAAAAGGCCGCTACACGGCCTTTTTCATATAACTATCTATACAGTTTAGTACTGATTTGACGTTTGAATGCTTGTTCTTCGTGTGATCTTCGCGTCTGCTTTTAACGACTCAACGTAAGACATATAAGCAGATTGCGCTAATTGCTGCGTTAACTGCTGTTTTAATCGCGGATCAGTTTGCGTTTCTTCACCTTGTTTAACCGCGGTCACATTAACTATTGCGACGTCACCTGTCGTTAAGTTAACAGCAGTAGCCGATACTGAATTATCTGTTGGATGCGGTAATTTAAACGCTTCTCGAACCAAGTTCGCATCTAAACCACTGCCATAACGCGCAACATCACCTTTATCTTCAAAGCTAGTATTATTGTCAGCTAGTAAGCTGTCTGTTGCTTCACCTGCCTTTAACAACGAAACTATTTCATCAGCAACTTGCTGTGCTTTCTCTTGCGCTTTTTGAGCAGTTAAGGTTGCTTTGATAGCAGGCTGAACTTCTTCAAGCGGTTTAACGTTTGCAGCTTGGTGTTCATTTATTCGTAATACTATTGCTAAATTATCATTCACTTCAATAATATCTGAATTTAAACGCTCTTCTATTACTAACGATGAAAAAGCAACATCTATAACCTTAGGACTATCAAAAGGAGCTTCATTAACGCCTTTTGTTATCCAATCAGATGTTTGCACTTCAACACCAATAGCAGCAGCGGCATCTTCTAACGTATCAGGAATTTCAAAGCTTAACTCCGCAGCACGCTGTTGAAGTTCGAAATATTTATCTTGTGCTTTTTCTTTGCTTACTTGAACGCTTAATTCATCAGCAACTTCATTGAATGCTTTAACTTTTTCTTGTTCGAGTGCCGTTAACTTTATTAAGTGGAAACCAAATTCTGTTTGAACAACATCTGATACTTCACCTACCTCTGTTAATGAAAAAGCAGCGTCATCAAAAGCATCATCCATTGAACCACGTTCGATCCACTCTAAATCACCACCATTTTCACCACTAAATACATCAGCAGAAAACTCTTCAGCCAACGACGCGAAATCTTCACCATTTTCAATTCGGACTTTAATATCTTCAATACTGGCTCTAGCTGCAGCTTCATCATCTGCAGTTTCGATTAAAATATGAGAAACCCTGCGCTGTTCTTCTTGACGATAGTTAGCAATATTACTTTGATAATAATCTTCTAATTCTTGTTCTGAAACGGTAATACCTTTAGCAATTTCGTTAACATCAATTGCAATATAGTTAACTTTAACTTTCTCTTCGTTTTGGTAACGAGATTGATTTGCTTGATAATATTGCTTCACATCTTCATCAGTTACTTCAACACTCTCAGCATATTGTTCTGAAGCAATAGTTGCGAACCTTAGATCACGTTTTTGGTTTTGCAATGCCATTATCTGTTTTTCTTGGTAAGGCAAGCTAAACTCAGTTGCAACCAATGCTTGAGACAGTTGACGTCGTGTCATTTCTACACGTAGGTAATCACGAAAATCAGATGATTGATAAAAGCCTGCTCGGTTAATCATGGATAGGTAACGATTATTGTCAAAAGCACCCTCTACTTGAAATTCAGGCATTTCACGGATGGTTTTTTTGATTTGTTCATCGCTTACACGTATTGCCAACTCGTCAGATGCTTGATCTAAAACCTCTTGATTAATAAGGTTATCAACAATGCCCTGTCTGAAGTTCGCCATATACGCTGGATCAGAAGATAAGGTATCAAACATTTCACCGTACTGCTGAACCATCGCATCACGTTGTTGTTGGTATGCTTTATCAAATGATACTTGTGATATTTTAACACCATTTACTTCTGCAATAGATGTATCAGCACTATTGGTATAGCTACCAATCCCTGCCACTGCAAAGGTAAGGATGATAAAACCAAGAATAATCTTAGCGACTAATCCTTGAGAATTTTCTCTTATATTTTCTAACATCGTTTTCTCTCAACACTAGGTGTTTAACCTATAGACAATTATCTGCGCGCGATTTTACCAGAAGGAACGCTCAGCTTGAAGCTATCTGTAAAATTATTCGAAAGATTCTTACTACGTTTCTAGGAAGTTAGATAACAAAAGACCACCTTGAAGGTGGTCTTTTGTATCTCTTAACAGTAACTGTGATTAGTTACATGCATCTTTTAAAGCTTTACCAGCTTTGAAAGATGGAATTTTTGCTGCTGCGATTTCAATCGTTGCACCAGTTTGTGGGTTACGGCCTGTGCGCGCTGCACGGTCACGTACTGAAAAAGTACCGAAGCCAACTAATGCTACTTGCTCACCACTTTTTAATTCTTCTGTTACAGCTTCGATAAATGAATCTAAAGCACGACCAGCCGCAGCTTTAGAAATGTCAGCACCCGCAGCAATTTTCTCGATTAATTGAGATTTATTCACAGTATATTCCCCTTCAATTGTTATTATTCAGCGCTATCTTTTGTTAATTAGCGTCCTGCAAAAGCTTTTATAACAAGCTTCTTTTTGAACATCAAGCACTGAGTTAAAGAAAATCTAAAATTAAGATAATTTTAATTATCTCTAGCAGACCCCTTGTTTATATTGGGGTACAGCGCTATAAGCCTCATTAACTTACCATAGTTTCAGCGTTTGGAAAGCCTTAATTGCAAATTTTTGCCTTTTTTTTCAATTTTTTCGCTTATTTACTCAAAAAAACATCAGTTTTCAGGTGTTAACCCGCAATTTTCACTTTTTCAACTGGATGTTCTAATGCGATCTCTAATACTTCTTCAATCCATTTTACAGGATGAATTGCAAGATCAGCTTTGACATTATCAGGTATTTCTTTCAAATCTCGCTCATTATCTTTTGGAATAACAACCGTTTTGATGCCACCTCGATGAGCAGCAAGTAATTTTTCTTTTAACCCACCAATTGGTAACACCTCGCCACGCAGGGTAATTTCACCTGTCATCGCGACATCAGCTTTTACCGGGTTTCCTGTCAAACTAGACACAAGTGCTGTACACATACCAATACCTGCACTAGGACCATCTTTTGGCGTAGCACCTTCTGGCACATGGACATGAATATCACGCTTTTCGTAAAAGTCATCATTAATGCGCAATGCTTCGGTTCTACTGCGTACCACGGTCATTGCCGCTTGAATTGACTCCTGCATTACATCACCGAGTGATCCGGTATAACTTAACTTGCCTTTGCCTGGTACAGAAGCAGTCTCGATTGTTAATAACTCACCACCAACCGATGTCCATGCAAGCCCCGTTACTAGACCAATACGGTTTTGATCATCTGCTTTTCCATAATCAAACCGTTGAACACCGAGAAAATCAGACAAATTTTCTTGTGAAATCTCTACTGACTTCACTTTTTTATCAAGCAAAATAGTTTTAACCACTTTACGACATAGTTTAGAGATTTCTCGCTCTAAACTCCTAACACCCGCTTCTCTGGTGTAATAACGGATAATACCGATAATGGCGCTATCATCTACTGTGATCTCACTATCTTTTAAGCCGTTACGTTTAATTTGCTTTGTTAAAAGGTGGCGCTTAGCAATATTTAATTTTTCGTCTTCGGTATAACCAGATAAACGAATAACTTCCATGCGATCGAGCAACGGCCCAGGAATATCCATACTGTTCGAGGTAGCAACAAACATTACGTCGGAGAGATCATAATCTACTTCTAAGTAATGATCGTTAAAGCTTGTATTCTGCTCAGGGTCTAATACCTCTAATAATGCCGATGATGGATCGCCACGCATATCAGAAGCCATTTTATCAATTTCATCTAATAAGAATAATGGGTTCTTAACGCCAACCTTAGCGATTTTTTGTATTAACTTGCCAGGTAAAGATCCAATGTATGTCCTTCTATGACCGCGGATTTCCGCTTCATCACGAACACCACCAAGCGCCATACGCACGTACTTTCTACCCGTTGCTTTTGCAATAGATTGACCTAATGACGTTTTACCTACACCAGGAGGACCAACCAAACATAAGATAGGACCTTTTAGCTGACTAACACGTTGTTGAACGGCGAGATACTCAATGATACGTTCTTTAACTTTTTCTAAACCGTAATGATCTTTCTCTAATACCTCTTCTGCTAATGCGAGATTTTTCTTAAGCTTACTACGTTTTTTCCAAGGTACACTTGTCATCCAATCAATATAGCTACGTACTACAGTCGCTTCAGCTGACATTGAAGACATCATTTTTAATTTTTGTAATTCAGCTTGTGTTTTTTCTTTTGCCTCTTTAGGCATTTGAGCATCTTCGATTTTCTTTGCGATTTGCTCAAGTTCATCAGGTACATCATCCATATCACCTAATTCTTTTTGAATCGCTTTCATTTGCTCATTCAAATAATACTCGCGTTGACTCTTTTCCATTTGTTTCTTAACGCGTGTACGAATTTTCTTTTCTACCTGTAAAAGATCTATTTCACCTTCCATCAATGCCATAAGGTGCTCTAATCGCTTGGCAACATCTTTAATTTCGAGCACGTTCTGTTTTTCGATAAGCTTTAACGGCATATGTGCCGCCATCGTATCTGCTAACTGTTCAGCATCATCGATACCAGAAATTGACGTTAATACCTCAGGTGGTATTTTCTTGTTGAGTTTGACGTAGCCTTCAAATTGTGAAATTGCTGAACGTACTAAGACATCAAGACTTTCTTCATCATTATTTTCAGTCGCTAAAAACGTTATATCAGCGGTAAAATACTGCTCAGTTTCAACAAAATCAGTAATTTCAGCACGTTTAGAGCCTTCCACCAATACTTTTACCGTGCCATCAGGCAGTTTAAGCATTTGAAGAATAGTAGCCACTGTACCTGTTCTAAAGACATCATCCGCCATTGGATCATCAATAGCAGCGTCTTTTTGCGCTACAAGAAACACTTGTTTATCTGTTTCCATCGCAATATCTAAACAACGAATCGATTTTTCACGGCCGACAAACAAAGGAATAACCATTTGAGGATAAACCACTACATCACGCAGGGCTAAGACGGGGATTTCACTAATTTTGCTGACAGGTTTTGATTCTTCAGACATCGGGGACTCTCTTAAATGCAACAATATTTGGTGTTTATATTTTGTTAAAACTATATGGGGTTTATCGCAACGCTTTCAACAACAAGTTGTAAAAAACCTTATGTTCGGGCAATAAATAGTCAATATTGTAGTTTGCCGGTTAACATTTCGGTAGTGATTTTCGTTTGATAAAAAAAAAGAGTACCTAAGTACTCTTTTAAAATTTACTATCTTAAGTATCTGAGGCTGCTTTATCTTGAGCTGACTCGTAAATAACAATAGGTTTTGATTCGCCTTTAATTACCGTTTCATCAACAACAACTTTGGCAGCATTTTCCATTGATGGTAATTCGTACATCGTATCAAGTAATACACCTTCCACGATAGAACGAAGTCCTCGAGCACCTGTTTTGCGAATCATTGCTTTATTAGCAATGGCTTGCAAGGCATCTTTACGGAACTCTAACTCTACTCCTTCCATATCGAAAAGCGCAGTGTATTGCTTTGTTAAAGCATTCTTTGGTTCTTGTAGTATTTGTATCAATGCACTTTCATCAAGCTCACTTAACGTAGCAACAACCGGTAATCGACCGATAAATTCAGGAATTAAACCATATTTGACTAAGTCTTGCGGTTCTACTTCCTGGAAACGTTCCGTCAATGATTTTTCTTCATCGCTTGCTTTGACTTCTACACCAAAGCCAATACCAACACCTGTATCACAGCGTTGCTGAATAACTTTGTCTAACCCAGCAAATGCACCACCACAGATAAAAAGTATCTTTGATGTATCTACTTGTAAAAACTCTTGCTGTGGGTGTTTACGACCGCCTTGCGGTGGTACAGATGCAACTGTACCTTCAATAAGCTTTAATAACGCCTGTTGTACCCCTTCACCAGAAACATCTCTGGTAATAGAAGGGTTATCAGATTTACGCGAAATCTTATCGATTTCATCGATGTATACAATACCGCGTTGCGCTTTTTCAACGTCGTAATCACACTTTTGTAGTAACTTCTGGATGATGTTTTCAACATCTTCACCCACATAACCCGCTTCTGTAAGTGTTGTAGCGTCGGCCATGGTAAAAGGCACATCTAACAAGCGTGCTAGTGTTTCAGCAAGTAACGTTTTACCGCTACCTGTAGGGCCTATGAGCAAAATATTACTTTTGCCCAATTCAACGCCATTATGTGAATCACCATTTCGCAAACGTTTATAATGATTATAAACCGCTACTGACAATACCTTTTTAGCATGATCTTGCCCAATAACGTAATCATCAAGGCTTTCACGAATTTCTACTGGTGAAGGCAAGCTTTCTTTTTCTTGCTTTGGAGAAATTTCTTTTATTTCTTCACGAATTATATCGTTACACAACTCGACACATTCGTCACAAATAAAGACCGATGGACCTGCGATTAACTTACGCACTTCATGCTGGCTTTTACCACAAAACGAACAATATAATAACTTGCCGTTATCACCGTCACCTTTTTTTATATCGGTCATACGGTACCTCTAAATTATTCAATATCTATATTATAAGTATTTCACAAAATAAGCAGATCTCAATGTCTATGCTTATTAAAGATTACTTTTCGGCTCTACGTTCAAATATGGAGTCAACAATTCCATAATCAACTGCTGCTTGTGCACTTAAGAAATTATCACGATCTGTATCTTCAGAAACTTTTTCCAAAGGTTGACCTGTATGTTCTGCCATTAAACGATTCAATTTCTCTTTGATCGTTAAAATTTCTTTAGCGTGAATTTCAAAGTCAGATGCTTGACCTTGGAAGCCACCTAACGGCTGATGAATCATCACACGTGAATTCGGTAGACAGTAACGCTTACCTTTTGCGCCACCAGAAAGAAGAAACGCTCCCATACTAGCAGCTTGTCCAACGCAGACAGTACTGACGTCTGGGCGAATAAACTTCATGGTATCGTAAATCGCCATGCCTGCCGTAACAGAACCACCAGGAGAATTGATATATAAGAAAATGTCTTTTTCAGAGCTTTCAGACTCTAAAAATAACATTTGCGCTACGATCAAATTTGCCATGTGGTCTTCAACTTGTCCACACAAGAAAATAACGCGCTCTTTGAGCAAACGAGAATAAATATCATAAGAACGCTCACCTTTCGCTGTTTGTTCAACAACCATTGGCACTAAAGCGCTTTCAATTTGACTATTTGTACTTTGAGAATTATTTAGAGAAGTGATCAACACGATTTCCTTTGTAAAAAAAATGGCTCATATGTTTCCATACAAGCCATTTAAGCTATTGCGAGAACTATTGTCAATCAAAAAGCTTATTTAGCTTCCGGATTCATAATATCCTTGAAGCTAGACTTTTTGTCTTTAACTTTTGCACCAGCAAGTAAAACATCAACCGCTTGCTCTTCAAGCGCAACATTTTGCATTTGCTGATTCATTTCTTGATTAGACTTATAGTATTCAATGACTTCTTGCGGATCTTCATAGGCAGAAGCAGCAGATTCAATCAATTCATTAACTTTTGCTTCATCTACTTTCAATTCATTTTGCTTGATAACTTCACCAAGCAATAAGCCTACTTTTACGCGGCGTTCAGCTTGTTCTTGGAACATTTCTGCCGGTAGTTCAGGTAAGTTTTTAGGGTCCATTTGACCACCAAAACGTTGTAGCGCTTGTTGACGAAGTACATCAATTTCTTGAGCCACTAACGACTGAGGTAAATCTACAGTATTAGTTTCAAGTAAACCATTAATCACTTGCTCTTTAACCTTAGCTTTTATCGCTTGGTTAAGTTCACGTGTCATGTTTTTGCTTACTTCATCACGAAGTGCTTCTACACCACCATCTTCAACACCGAAAAGCTTAGCAAATTCATCATCTATCTTAGGTAACACTGGACCTTCAGTCTTGTGTACTTTGATATCAAATTCTGCTTCTTTACCTTTCAGGTTTTCTGCATGATAATCATCAGGGAAAGTCACAGAAATAGTTTTCTCTTCATCAACCTTCATACCTGTAATTTCTTTTTCAAAACCTGGGATCATACGACCTGCACCAAGTTCTAATTCGAAACCTTCAGCTTTACCACCTTCAAACTCTTCACCGTCTACACGGCCTAAGAAATCGATGGTTAACTTATCGCCTTTCTTAGTTTTACGTTTGTTTTCTTTCCATGTTTGGTGTTGCTTTTGTAACGTAACAAACATTTCATCAACGTCTTTCTCTGTTACTTCAACATCAGGACGTTCAACAGAGATTTTGTCTAAATCTTTCAATTCAACTTCTGGGTATACTTCAAAAGTTGCTTCAAATTCTAAATCTTTGCCATCTTCATTACTTTTAGCAACAAATTGAGGACGCCCCGCTGGGTTAATTTTTTCGGCAACAATCGCTTCCACGAAGTTACGTTGCATGACTTCACCCGCGATCTCTTGACGAACTGCTTTGCCATAACGCTTTTGAATAACTGACGGCGGCACTTTACCAGGACGGAAACCATTGATCTTTTGTGTTTTCGCAATATGGCGAAGACGGTTTTTTACTTCAACGTCTACTTTTTCTGCAGGAACTGAAATCGTTAACTTACGTTCCAAGCCTTGTGTAGTCTCAACTGAAACTTGCATTTACATACCTCAATATTTAGTACTTTTTAGTACTTTCAATAATGCATCTATATTCTGAGCAACAAGCAATTCTTGTTGTTCGAAACCTATACCGTATGACTAGCTAGGCACGAATTTAATCCGAATCAAAGATGGATAGATTAAAAATAATGACGCGAAATTATAGCGGCGCTTTTAGCTAGAGTCGAGAGTTCAAAGCAATTAATTTTTAAGCAGCATGAAAAAATTGCATTAATTACCTCAAAACCAAGGAAAAATAAGGCTAAAACGGTATTAAATTAGTAAGTAGAGGTACGCGAAATATTTCAATTTACCGAAACAATTTGTATTTTGAGCAATATTATTGATAGTTATTAGCTAACTTGAAGAAATAATTTATAGGTAAGTGGTCATTGAGTTTTGTATATAACAAAGCTGAAATGACAAAAACGGCAATGTATAAATAAGGTAAATAAAACAACAGATGAAACACCATTAATGAATGATTAAATGGATTTTAAGAGCGGTTTTAAGGCTTAGTAGCTAAGATCTCATCTTACTCAAAATGTTGGAAGTAAAAGAAGGTTGTTGAGGTATATTTCGAAATAGAGAAAGTGGTCGGTGATACAAGATTATTCCGTACATCCTGTACTTCCCCCTTCGGGCCGCACTTTGTGCGTTCAAAATTGTTCCTGACAATTTTATCGAATTGCTTCGCAAGATCTCATCTTACTCAAAATGTTGGAAGTAAAAGAAGGTTGTTGAGGTATATTTCGAAATAGAGAAAGTGGTCGGTGATGCAAGATTCGAACTTGCGACCCCTTGGACCCAAACCAAGTGCGCTACCAAGCTGCGCTAATCACCGACAAAAGATGGGGTGGCTAATGGGACTTGAACCCACGACAACCGGAATCACAATCCGGGGCTCTACCAACTGAGCTATAGCCACCACAGAAATGGCACGCCCTGTAGGAGTCGAACCTACGACCCACGCCTTAGAAGGGCGTTGCTCTATCCAGCTGAGCTAAGGGCGCACATGACCTACAAGTGCGTTTTTAAATATTACACTAATATGCAAAATTTAAAAGTGGTCGGTGATGCAAGATTCGAACTTGCGACCCCTTGGACCCAAACCAAGTGCGCTACCAAGCTGCGCTAATCACCGACTTTTTTGTTAAAAACACGCTTGCTTTCAACGGGTGCGGATATTACCGAGTTGCCGTTTGCTCGTCAAACGTTTTTTAATAAAAATTACGTGTTCGGTCACTTTTACAGCAAAGCATGGGTAATAAGTGCGTAATTGTATAAAAAAGTATCATTAAACCGCCTTTTAACGAATTGTTAATTCCTTATAGCTAATGAATACAATAAATCAACAAATTGCACCTACACCTACAAAGTAAAATATGCGAAAATATTGTCGTTTTTAATCTAACCTTTCTAGGAACTATGACTGCATCTCTTATTGACGGCAAAAAAATTGCCCAAGAACTTAGATCTTCTGTAAAAACCAAAGTAGAACAGCGAGTTTCGCAAGGGCTACGAGCACCCGGTTTAGCGGTAATTTTAGTAGGCAAAGATCCAGCTTCAGAAGTATATGTTGGCAGCAAACGACGTGCTTGCGAAGAAGTCGGCTTTGTTTCTCGCTCATATGATTTACCAGAAACGACCTCTGAAGATGAATTATTGTCATTAGTAAGGGAATTAAATCACGATGACGATATCGACGGTATTTTAGTACAATTACCCTTACCTGAAGGTTTAGATGCAAATTTAGTAATAGAAACTATCGCGCCACACAAAGATGTTGACGGTTTTCATCCTTCAAATGTTGGTAAATTAGCATTAAGACAACCAGGGCTTAGACCTTGCACACCTAAAGGTATTATGACGTTATTTGAATCAACGGGCGTTCATCCACATGGTTTAGACGCGCTTGTTGTTGGCGCATCTAATATTGTTGGTCGACCGATGACTTTAGAGTTATTACTGGCCGGTTGTACTGTCACCACCACCCATCGTTTCACCAAAGATTTAGAATCAAAAGTACGTAACGCTGATTTATTGGTTGTTGCGGTTGGCAAGCCGGCTTTTATTCCAGGTGATTGGATAAAAGAAGGTGCTATTGTCATTGATGTGGGTATTAACCGCTTAGAAAATGGTACCTTAGTGGGTGATGTAGAGTTTGATGTAGCGAAACAAAAAGCTGCGTTTATTACGCCAGTACCTGGTGGTGTTGGCCCAATGACTGTCGCCAGTTTAATTGAGAATACACTTATTGCATGTGAAGAGTTTAGTAACACGTAAAAGACAAATTGCAATAAAAAAGGCTTGGATAGCAATGTCCAAGCCTTTTTTAATATTCACGCAAAAAGCAATAAAGTTAACCTTTGCGCCACGTTGTTTTACCGGCACTATCTTCTACAATAATATTCATTGCTTTCAACTTATCTCGAGCTTCATCTGCAAGCGCCCAGTTTTTATCAACACGTGCTTGGTTGCGCTGCGCAATTAACGCTTCAACTTCTGCTGTTTCATCATCATTCCCACCTTGTAAAAAGCTAGCAGGATCAAGTTGAAATAAGCCAAGCACATTACCTAGTGCTTTTAAGCTACCTGCCAGATATACACTTTCATTAGAACTGAGTTCATTTTTCGCTATTAAACTTTTTGCATGATTAAGTTGCTTAGCTAAATCAAATAACACTGATAACGCTTGTGGGGTATTAAAATCATCATCCATGGCTTTAATAAAGCTAACGACATGTGGTGATGATTTATCGAGTTGAAAATCAGCTGGAATATCAACATCGCGTAATGCAGTGTAAATACGTTCAACAGATGCACGTGCTTGTTCTAGGTTTTCTGTAGAGTAATTGAGTTGACTGCGGTAATGGCCTGTTGTTAAGAAAAAGCGTGTTGTTTCAGCGTCATACTTTGCAAGTACATCACGAATAGTAAAGAAGTTACCTAAAGATTTTGACATTTTCTCTTGGTCAACCTGTACCATACCTGTATGCATCCAGTAGTTCACATAAGGAGTATCTAACGCACAGCAGCTTTGTGCGATCTCGTTTTCATGATGTGGAAACTGTAAATCTGAGCCGCCTCCATGAATATCAAAGTGTTTACCTAATTCTTTAGCATTCATTGCAGAACACTCAATATGCCAACCCGGTCGACCTGCCCCCCAAGGAGAATCCCAACTTGGCTCTTCTGGTTTGGCAGACTTCCATAACACAAAATCTAAAGGATTGCGTTTTGTCGTATCTATATCAACACGTGAGCCAGCTTGTAATTGTTCTAAGTTTTGACCACTTAACTGCCCATATTCAGGAAAACTAGAGACATCGAATAATACATCGCCACTTTCAGCAACATATGCATGCTTTTTGGCAACCAATGAATCGATCATTTCAATAATTTCAACCATGTGAGTTGTTACACGAGGTTCTAAATCAGGGCGTAATATGTTTAATGCATCAAAGTCTTCATGCATATAACCAATAGTTCGCTCAGTAAGCGCTTCTGGTGTTTCATTATTTTCAAGCGCACGTTTAATGATTTTATCTTCAACATCGGTAATGTTACGTACATAATTAACATCGTAACCTGAAAATCTTAAGTACCGAACAATATTGTCAAAACTAATATATGTGCGAGCATGGCCAATATGACATAAGTCATAAACCGTACAACCACAAACATACAACCCTACTTTACCTTGGTTAATTGGGGTAAATGTTTCCTTTTCACGGGTAAGTGTATTGTACATCTGTAACATGAGGTTTTCTGACTCCTAATAGGCAGGTTTATTTAAGCTCCGGCATTGTAACCGAACTCCGTATTATAATCACCACTTCCCTTTACAGAATCAACCATTAGGTTACAATCCCTGCACAAACTTTATTAGAGATAGAAATATGATCACTTTTCAAACTTCTTTAGGCGATATAAAAATTGAATTGAACTTCGATAAAGCGCCTGTTACTGCAAAAAACTTCGAACAATACGCTAAAGATGGCTTTTACAACGGCACTATTTTTCATCGCGTTATTAAAGGTTTTATGGCGCAAGGCGGTGGTTTTGCTTCAGGTATGGAAGAAAAAGAAAGCGGTGAAAGTATTGAAAATGAAGCAAACAATGGTTTATCAAATGAACGTGGCACCTTAGCAATGGCACGTACGCAAGATCCTCACTCGGCATCAGCACAATTTTTTATTAACTTAACTGATAATGACTTTCTCGATTTTAAAAACGAAACAGTTCAAGGTTGGGGCTATTGTGTATTTGGTAAAGTGATTGAAGGCATGGAAATTGTTGACAAAATGACACTAGTTGAAACTGGCCGCTTTGGTTTTCATGATGACGTACCAAAAGATGAAATTATAATTAACAACACAATTGTTGAATAATATTAGCTAACGTATGTCGAATATTACATATTTTATTGCCGACTTACATTTAGCAGAAGACAGGCCGGATATTACGGCCTGTTTTTTGTCGTTTCTAAAAAAAGATGCACCTAACGCAGAAACGCTCTATATTTTAGGCGATTTGTTTGAGTATTGGATCGGCGACGATGATAACGCTCCGTTAGTAACGCAGATTGCGCAAAGCCTAAAAGCGCTTAGTGAAACAGGCACCACGATTTACTTTATTCAAGGTAATCGTGACTTTTTATTAGGTAAACGTTACGCAAAACGTTGTGGTATGACTTTATTGCCAGACATTACCACGATTGATTTATACGGCGAAAAAGCAGTAATCATGCATGGCGATACTTTATGTACGCGTGATGTGGAATACCAAGCTTTCAGAAAAAAGTCGCGTAGCTGGTGGTGGCAAGCAATCATTAAAAGCTTACCATTATTTGTTCGGCGAAATATTGCGCAAAACTACCGTAAAAAGAGTGCCCTTTCAACATCGATGAAATCACAAGACATCATGGATGTTACCCCTATAGAAGTCATCAATTGTTTAAAAAGGTATCAATCACAATTACTCATTCATGGTCATACGCATCGCCCTGCAACACATGAAATAACCGTGAATGGCAAGCCAGCAAAGCGAATTGTATTGGGTGACTGGTATGAACAAG
Source organism: Thalassotalea sediminis (assembly GCF_030295915.1). NCBI lineage: Bacteria > Pseudomonadati > Pseudomonadota > Gammaproteobacteria > Alteromonadales > Colwelliaceae > Thalassotalea > Thalassotalea sediminis. The sequence goes on from NZ_AP027361.1 coordinate 2,698,363, forward strand.
GCTCTATTTTATATGTAAGTCCCGACAACATTACGCTAGAAAACCTACCCTTTAGCTGTTAACTGAGTCCGCCGGTATTCCTGAATGAAACTTAAAGTCTTCGTCAGGTGAATTAATAAGATCTGCTTCTATTTTACCGAAAAACGCTATTCGGTCTGAAATATCTTTACCGGCAATTTCTTCTGCTAGTGTTAGGTAGTCTTGATAATGACGAGCCTCACTGCGTAACAGTGAAACATAAAAATCCCCTAAACGTTTATCAACATGAGGAGCGAGCTTTGCAAAACGTTCACATGAACGTGCTTCAATATATGCGCCAATAATTAACTTATCAATTAATGTTTCTGGTTCATAAGTTCTTACATTGCAAATTAGTCCTTTCGCATATCGTGCGGGCGTGATACTGCGATATCCAATATCATATTCATCCATAATTTCTAATACTTGATAAAAATGGTGTAACTCTTCCTTTATCAATAACACCATCTTGTCGATCAGATCTTGTCCGTATGGCGAATTAGATTTAGGTAGAACCGATTTTGACAATTTATTCTTTTCAGCTAACTCTCGCCAGTTACCTTCTCGACGATATATAAATTGTTCAAACGGCTGTAACCAAGCTAATAATGCATCACCACTTTCTTTATCAACAGCATATTTTCGAATCAGGTACATTGCACTTTGCGCGGCCTTTAGTTCGCAAATCAAGTGATCAATCAAAACCATTGATAAGCTCTCTGGTTGAGCAGCCTTCTCAACCCATGCCTTAGGTGTCGATGTTAATAAAAAACCGTTAATTGGCGCAAGTAGCTCTTCATAAGACATATATAACTGTCACCTTTAAATTAAAATCGACGGTATTCTAAAAGCTCAAAGCGTGAGATACTAGTAATTAGACTCATATCACATCAAATAATCGCATTATGGCAAACAAAGCAATTAAAAAGTTACTCGATAACCACAAGCAACTCATTCATAGTGAAGGCATAAAAGTCGTTTCTCACGTGCAACGAGAAGAAGATGAATGGATATTAAATACAATAATGCTTGAAAATATTGATGTACCGTTTAAATACAAACGAAAAAAACAGTACCGTTCACTTACGGGACAGCAAGTAAACGTTACATATTACCCTGATTCTGAAACAATCGCTGGCTTTGAAATGGAAATAATGAGCATCGTCCGTATTAAAGTTACTTAGATAGATAACCACCTATATTTTTCTTATTTATTTTAATTATAACAAAAAGCAATTTGCTATAATTTTCGTATATTTTTCATTCTATTCTTGACTATATCTTCAACATCTTTCATAAATAACATATCAGCAATAAAAATAATAACGTTGATCACACACGCTAGCGGATAAAAATTATAAATACGCACAAGGCGATTTTGGGGACAGAGCAAGAGGATATAATTATGATCTTAAATCATATTTGGGGGCTATATGCTCATCCAAAAGAAGAATGGCATACTATTGAAAAGCGTCACGAGAGTTTACTTTACAGCCTAGTACACATCTTAACAGTTGCACTTATTCCTGCTATTTGCAGCTATTTTGCAGCAGCCCATATTGGCTGGTCTATTGGCACAGGATCTGTCATCAAATTAGGTGAATCTAGTGCTATGGCAATGTCAGTGGCAATGTATTTAGGCATTGTTGTTGGTGTGTTTGCCTTGGCATATTTGATCCAGTGGATGGCGGTTACCTTTGACGCCACACCTGACTTTACGCAATCACTTGAGCTAGCAGCATATACTGCAACACCATTATTAATGGTTGGATTAACGGCGCTTTATCCTGTGCTTTGGTTTGTCACTATCGCAGGATTAGCAGCATTGTCATATTCAGTTTACCTACTCTACTCAGGCATTCCTATTATGATGAACATTCCTGAAGAGAAAGGATTTATTTATTCAAGTTCAGTAGTAACATGCGGCTTAGTGTTACTCGTTGCATTAATGGCAATAAGTGCCATTATGTTTAGCATGGGCTTTAACTCAGAATATATTGTTTAACACAATATTCCTCATACAAAAAAGGCACCTTGCGGTGCCTTTTTCATCATATAAAATGTCTGGTCCTAAAAGTGTAAACTCTTGTCAGAACGACACAAACTTAAGAACCTTCATTGTGCATATCAATTATTGAGTCTGCATTTTTATCTGATTGTTCTTTTACTTCGTTATTACGTAATGCATCGAGCTTTTCTAAGTAACCTTGATCAATATCGTTGGTGATGTATTGGCCATTAAAAACTGACGTTTCAAAGTTCTTAATGTCAGGATTTGCAATTCTAACTGCAGCTTCTAAATCTTCAATTGACTGAAAAATAAGCTTATCAGCACCAATTAGTTGACAAATATCTTCTAACTCGCGCCCATGAGCAATCAATTCATTTGCACTAGGCATATCAATACCATATACATTAGGAAAGCGTATTTCAGGTGCGGCCGAAGCGAAATATACTTTTTTAGCACCCGCTGCACGGGCCATTTCAATAATCTGCTCTGACGTAGTACCACGTACAATAGAGTCATCAACCAAAAGTACATTTTTACCTGCAAACTCAGCGCCAATCGCATTCAACTTACGACGAACCGACTTTTTACGTTGTTCTTGCCCCGGCATAATAAACGTACGACCAATATAACGGTTTTTAACAAAGCCTTGTCTATAAGGAAGGTCTAACGTTTGCGCTATTTGTAAAGCCGTATCACATGATGTTTCAGGAATAGGGATCACAACATCAATATCTTCATCAGCCCACTCTTTAGCGATTTTAGCACCAAGTTTAGTACCCATTTCAACACGAGAACCGTAGACTGATATTTTATCAATCGCTGAGTCAGGACGAGCAAAATATACGTATTCAAAAATACACGGATTAAAACTCGGATTTTCTGCACATTGCTTACTGTGAAGCTGACCATCTTCAGTAAAGAAAATCGCCTCTCCAGGTGCGACATCACGCACAAACTCGAAGTCATTAGCATCAAGTGCCACTGACTCTGATGCGATCATATACTCTGTGCCCTTTTCAGTTTCACGTTTACCAAAGACTAAAGGACGAATCCCTTTTGGATCACGAAACGCCACCATACCATGACCAATGATAAGCGCTACACTAGCGTATGCCCCTCTAACTCGTTTATGAACATTGGCAACAGCAGTGAAAATATCATCAGGTGTTAAATCTAAACCACCAATATGCTGAATCTCATGTCCGAGAATATTCAATAACAATTCAGAGTCAGACGTAGTGTTTACATGACGACGTGCTTCTTTAAATAACCAATCCTTTAGCTCTTCAGCGTTGGTAAGGTTACCGTTATGAGCAAGTGAAATACCAAAAGGAGAATTGGCATAAAAAGGTTGAGCTTCTGATGAACTCGACGTACCGGCAGTTGGATAACGAATATGGCCAATACCAATATTGCCTTGAAGTCTTAACATATGACGAGTGTGAAATACGTCCTTCACTAAACCGTTTGCCTTTCTCAGCCTAAAGGTATTATCGTTAATCGTCACGATACCTGCAGCGTCCTGACCACGATGCTGAAGAACCGTTAAGCCATCATATAATGATTGCCCAACCGGTGTATTACCAACAATGCCAACTATACCACACATGTAGTTTTCCCCGATGTTTTAAACTTGCTGTAAAAAACTGGATGACTCTTTGAGATATTCAAAAAACCATTCAATGATTAATGTAAATTCTGGTATCAATAGAGAACTTTTCCACCATTCGCTTGATGGTGAAGGTGTAAACGCATCCATAAAAAATAAGATTGCACTACAAACTAATACACCTCTTAATGCGCCAAACACTAGACCTAACAGACGATCTGTACCTGAGAGCCCAGTTTTGGTCACCAGCTGGCTAATCACATAATTAACAATGGCACCTAAAATTAAGGTGGTGATAAATAGAATAGCAATAGATGCACCGTTGCGGAGCATTTGATCGGAAATATTTGTTAATAGTGTGGCGAGTTTGGGATAAAAAGAACTGGCTATAAAGAAGGCACTGATCCAAACAACTAACGAAATTGCTTCTTTAACAAACCCTCTAATAAGGCTTATCAGTGTTGAAATACCTATGACTGCCAAAATGGCATAGTCTACCCAAACCATAAATTACGTGTCTCATCGATTAGAGGCGCGCATTCTACCAGAACACGCACTAAGATCACTAACATTTTATTATTTTGTTGGCTGAAACTTGGCAATTTTTCCTTGCACTTTTGTTAACTCTTTAAGTGCTGGGAGCTTTTTCTCTAAACTCGACTTTACGAGTTCAGGACCAATAAATACTTTGGTTAATGTACCACTTTTCGTTTTTATCGGTTTCGTAAATACCGTATAACCCGCCGCCTTTAGTTTACGAGAAAGATCTGCAACGTTCTTTTTATGACGAAAACTTCCTAATTGTATTACCCACGCTTGCTCTTCGGTTATTTTCTCTGGTAACACGGCAGCCTTGGTAATGGGTTTAGCTGGAGCAGCGTCTACCTTGTTATTTTCTTCAGCAGGTAAATTACTTTCCTTATTTAGCGCTTCTACTTGTTTAGCATCATCAATGGCAACTTCTTCACTTTCTTGTTGCTTGGGTAAATGCGCAATTTTTTCAGCATCAATCGATTGACTTTCTGGTTTAAAGTCTACTTGTGGAGCCAATGGTATCTTTTCAAACTCTTCTTGATACGTTTGTTTCTCGCCGTCGAGTAAGTCAGGTAAAAAGATAATCGCTACCGCCGCAACAATAACGGTTCCAACTAATCTATTTTGAAAAGGTGTAGACAAATTAACTCCTATCTAACAATGCTTTAACTTTGGCAACCGTAAAAAAGGAACCAAAAACTAAAATTAGATCATTATTTTTTATGTTTGACGATGCCATTTTAAAGCCCTCTATGACGTTGTCAAAAGTTAAAACGTTATGTTGTTGAAAATGTTGAGCAAGGTCAGCACTGCTCGCCCCTCTTGGCACATCATCAAGACTCGCTAAAAACCACTGTTTAACGATCGGTAGTAATGGCTTGATGGTATTTTCAATATCTTTGTCTGCTAACATACCTAAAACGGCATAAACATTTCCACAAGGATAATTAGCGACAATATCCGCTAAATAGCGGGCAGCCAATGGGTTGTGCCCAACATCCAGCATAATATCGCATTCTCGACTTATTACTTCTGTTCGACCTGCGACTTTCGTTTGTTTAATAAGTTTAGAAATGTTACTTGCCGATAGAGGGTATTCCAGTAACTGCAGTACTTGTAACGCTGTCGCTATATTATCACGAGGTATATGGCCTTCTGGTAACTCTCGTAACGCAATACCTTTACCTATCCATTGCCAACCAGTTGTACCGTCTGAAATTGAAAAATCTGTATTACGGCAATAAAGTATACTTTCTGTATTTTTTGCATGTTCTAATACTGATTTTGGGGGATTAGTATCTCCAACAACTACTGGTTTGCCTTTTCTGATTATACCTGCTTTTTCATAGCCAATTGACTCTCTATCGTTCCCTAAGAAAGCCTGATGATCTAAGTCTACCGTCGTGATCACGGCAATATCAGCATCAATAATATTCGTTGCATCAAGCCTGCCGCCAAGGCCTACCTCTAAAATAATGTACTCAGGAGCTTGTGCTTGCAAAATCGTTAATGCAACTAACGTTGTATATTCATAATATGTTAATGATATATCACCTCTACAGGCTTCTATCTGTTCAAACCCTGCAACAAGAGCTTGGTCGTCAATATCTTGTTTATTAATCCGTAAACGTTCATTAAAGCGGTTAATATGCGGTGATGAATAAACAGCAACAGACATATGTTCTGCACACAATGCGTTTTCAAGAAACGCGCACGTTGTACCTTTACCGTTAGTACCTGCAACAGTAATAACCGTTGAGTTTTCAAAGGCAATTGATAACCTGTTGGCGACTTCACTGATACGTTGCAATCCCATATCAATTTCAGTTGCATGAATACGTTCAATATAAGAAAGCCACTCATCGAGTGAACGATTAGAGTGGCTTAAATCAATGCTTTTCATAGATTAACTAGCTAGCTCTTAACTCTTGGTGAGTGAACTTAGCAAGCAATCTTGCAAGTGTATCTCGCATATCTCGACGATTAACAATCATGTCTATTGCGCCTTTTTCTAGCAAAAATTCACTGCGTTGGAACCCTTCTGGTAATTTTTCACGTACTGTTTGTTCAATTACACGTGGACCAGCAAAACCAATTAATGCCTTTGGTTCTGCAACATTTACATCACCTAACATCGCTAAACTTGCCGATACTCCACCCATTGTTGGGTCAGTGAGTACCGAAATATACGGTAAACCTTTTTCACGCATTTTAGCTAACGCTGCACTTGTTTTTGCCATTTGCATCAATGAAAACAAGGCTTCTTGCATGCGAGCTCCGCCACTTGCAGAAAAACACACTAATGGTATTTCGTGTTCAAGGCAATATTCAGCAGCTTTCACAAAACGAGCACCGACAACAGATGCCATCGAGCCACCTAAAAATGAAAATTCAAATGCTGCAGCAACGATTGGTAAACCATGGAGCTCACCTTTCATAACAACAAGTGCATCTTTTTCGCCTGTCGCTTTTTGGGCTGCAGCAATTCTATCTTTGTATTTTTTAGAGTCTTTAAACTTTAATTTATCTTGCGGTTCTAAATCAGCACCTAATTCTATACGCTCACCAGCATCTAGAAAATGTTCTATTCTCTTACGTGCTGAAATACGCATGTGATGATCACACTTAGGACAAACAGACAAAACACGTTCAAGTTCCGCTTTATATAACATTGCGTTACAAGAAGTACATTTTGCCCATACCCCTTCAGGTATATTGCGTTTTTGCGAGGTTTTCGCTTTTGGGAGAATCTTTTCAATCCAGCTCATAGTTTCACTTTCATCAATGCTTGAATTTTGTTTATATAATAAACAGTTATACGACTAACCGTCAAAACGGTGTTTAACCCGTAATTAGAGCATAATATAAGGCCGTTTGAATATAAAAAACTGGTCTGCCCTGTATATTATGACTTTTAACCAAATAATAAAGGCCCTATGGGGCGCTCTGGTAATTGGTATTTTTCCGGATACGTAACGTCGACAAAGTATAAACCATTAGCCGGTGCGGTCATACCTGCAACACATCTATTTTTTGCAGCCAAGACATCTGCTATCCACGATACTTGTTCTTGCCCCCTACCAACGCGTAATAAACTTCCGGTAATATTGCGAATCATGTGATGTAAAAAAGCATTACCTTTAACATCAATAATCACATATTGTCCTTGTCTTGATACATTGCAATGTTCAATTGTGCGAACCGCAGTTGGCGCTTGACAATGAACCGTGCGAAAACTGGTAAAATCATGTTCACCAACTAAAATCTGCGCTGCCTGATGCATTAGCGATTCATCGAGTGGATAGTGAATAAAGGTTAAGCCTCGAGAAAACACTGCTGGCCTTAATGGATTATTATATATGATATAGCGATATCGACGAGAGGTAGCCCCGAAACGAGCGTGAAAAGAATCATCGACTGTTTTAACCCAAGTAACGGCGATATCCGAAGGAAGACTCGTATTGACACCTAATGTCCAGGCAACATCTTTTCTAATCATATTAGTATCAAAATGTACCACTTGATTTGTCGCACTCACGCCTGTATCAGTTCTTCCAGCACAAACGACTTCAATAGGCTCATTAGCGACATTAGATAATGCTTTTTCCAACATTTCTTGCACACTACTAACATTTTTTTGACGCTGCCAACCACAATATTGGCTGCCATCATATTCAATACCTAGTGCAATTCGCATACTTAAAAAACCGACATTATGTTAATTCAAAATCGCCGCGGATTATCTACTATTTTGCGAATAAAATACAGCGGACTATTTAGGGCCTTTTGGTTTTTCGAGATTAAATGTCTTTCGAACTAACCACTTTTTGTCATTTATACGTCATTATCGGTTTTTCATGTAGAAAATCACACACTAAAAGAAATGCCCAGTCTAAATACCAATAAACTCCTGTAAAAAATAACGCGAAAGATCAACAGCATTAAATAATCGCCATTTATAAAGATAGACTGATTTAAAAAACCTGATTATTATTAATACTCAATCTAGGATTATCAGGCAAAGGAATGGATAATTTTAAACTTTCAATTAGACTTCAAAAATTTAGCAAGTACAGCCTTTATTTATTTCTATTCACACCATTTTTTTCAACACATTCAATTGCTAAAACATATAGCGTCGCTGGTGTTTGGGAAGGAGCTTATCACGCTAATTCAAAGGACGTTAGATTTGTCTCAGTTAGAAGTCCAGATGGTTTTTTCTTTACAAGAAGTGATTATTACGAAGAAGGTGTTGTGACTCATTGGGTAGAAAACTATGGATTGTGGGGACAAACTAGTGGTGAGTATTGGACAACTATCTTTCTTGTAGAGACAAAAGATAACAGTCGCTTTTTTAGTAAGTGTAAATTTCCAAAGCCTGTTTATACCATCAAATCGAATAAAGAAGGCAAATTAGCCTATGTATCTAAATTCGACAACCAAGCGTTTATAGCAACTAAAAAAATTGACGTTGATAGTACTCTTGCAAAGATGAAGCTTAGTATTGAAGAAGCAAAGCATAGAATAGATGTATTAAAGAATAGATGTAAAGAACAGCTAAGTGAGACTTAAAAAATTTAGAGGAAACAATTCAATTGATAGCGTTAAAATTAAGCTTTACGGAAAAATCCCCCGAATAAAAGATCATCACTTCCATAGGAAGAGGTTTACGAACGAACAAGAAAAATGCCGCAAGACGCGGCATTATTTCATCTTACACATTAGCACAACGAACTAACCTTTATACAAATACTTACCTGTTGCGTTTATTCTAAACTTTCCAATAACTGTTGCGCTTCGTATTGTTGATCTGCGTCGCCTAATTTAACAACATCTTGTAGAATAACTTCAGCGTTCTCATTATCGCCAATTTCAATATAGACCTTTGCTAAATCAAGTTTTGCTGCAACGCCACTATCATCATCTTCGTCGACATCAATTTGATTTATATCGTTTGTAAACTCAGGAAACTCTCCTAAACCAACGTCAATGTTAGTTTTGTCATAAGGTTCATCTTCTTCATTACCATCTGACAAAGTATCTGAAATAAGGTCATCAACGGAAATAAAGTCATCATCGCTGTTAACATCTTTAGTTGATTCTGCACTTACATCGTAACTCTTATTCTCTGTATCGACTTTTTCCGTTGAAAGATTATTTTCTTCTGATACTTCGGCCCCCTCTTCTTCGATATTAGCCAATAGCTCATCAAAATCTAGATTGTCGAGTTCTTCTATATCATCGAGTTCTTTTGCTTCAACTGTCTCTTGTTGTTCCTTGTGCTCATCATCAGCGAGCAAATCAGCAAGTACGTTGCTGTCTGTAAAATCAGGGGTGATTTCAACTGCTTCTGATCCTTCGCTTTCGTCATTAAGTAATTCAGAAAGTGCTGATTCATCAAAATCAGCATTTAAGTCGGCGGCTAGCTCTTCATCGATTTCGTCAGTTGATACCTGTTCCGCTTTTTCAATTCCCGCATCTAGTTCATCACCTATGTCTAAAGGCTCATCTTCGGACAGAGCACCACTATCTTGTGCGACTTCTGCAAGTAAATCATCGATATCTAAATCTTCATCACTCGCCAAGTTATCATCGGCTTTTATATCTTGCGGGTTTGATTGCTCTGCAGATGATTGTTCTTCGGCTAACAATGCCTCTATATCGATATCATCTACTTCAACATTACTTGTCGTACTGGTTTCTTCGTTTAATTGAGCTTCATCGGCTAGATCACTTAAATCTACCGTTAAAAACGACTCAACGTATTCATCTGAAAAGTTATCAATCAGCGCTTTAGTATCTTCTTCCTGCGTTTCCTGTTCATCAAGTTTAGTTTGTTCCGCTGACTCCTCTTCTTCTGGCGCTGTGCTTTCTGATTCAGGTGTAGCTGCCATTGAATCCATTAAGGCATCAATATCATCTGGGTCGCTTAATTCTGCCGTCAAGTCTTCTTCTTGTGCCTGTGCAGCTTTTTCTGGCTCTGTACTCTCTGATTCTGGTGCAGCTGCCATTGAGTCCATTAAGGCATCAATATCATCTGGGTCGCTTAATTCTGCCGATAAGTCTTCTTCTGGTGCTTGTGCAGCTTTTTCTGGCTCTGTGCTTTCTGATTCAGGTGTAGCTGCCATTGAGTCCATTAACGCATCAATATCATCTGGGTCGCTTAATTCTGCCGATAAGTCTTCTTCTGGTGCTTGTGCGGTTTTTTCTGGCTCTGTACTTTCTGATTCAGGTGCAGCTGCCATTGAGTCCATTAACGCATCAATATCATCTGGGTCGCTTAATTCTGCCGATAAGTCTTCTTCTGGTGCTTGAGCAGCTTTTTCTGGCTCTGAACTTTCTGATCCAGATGTAGCTGCCATTGAATCCATTAACGCATCAATATCATCTGGGTCGCTTAATTCTGCCGATAAGTCTTCTTCTGGTGCTTGTGCAGCTTTTTCTGGCTCTGAACTTTCTGATTCAGGTGTAGCTGCCATTGAGTCCATTAACGCATCAATATCATCTGGGTCGCTTAATTCTGCCGGTAAGTCTTCTTCTGGTGCTTGTGCGGTTTTTTCTGGCTCTGTACTTTCTGATTCAGGTGCAGCTGCCATTGAGTCCATTAACGCATCAATATCATCAGGATCGCTTAATTCTGCAGATGAATCGTCAACGGATGCTTCATTTGCTTGCGCTGTTTCTTGGCTTTCTGACGCTGGTTCCGTTGCCATTGAATCCATTAATGCATCGATATCATCTGGATCACTAAGCTCAATGTCTTCTGATATTTCAACAATTTCTTCATCGGAATCAATTGCGTTATTGTCACCTTCATCAACAGAATTGCTGTCGCTTTCTTCTACTTCGCTTTCATCGTCATCTAAATTGGCAAGTAAAGAATCTAAATCACCTTGGTCTAATTCATTACCTTCCAATGTTTCAGGCTCATCTTCGCTCTCTTCGAGCGAAATCTCTTCTAAATCATCTAAGTCGCCAAGATCGTCTAAATCATCAAGACTATCATCGAGGTGAATAACGTCATCATCAAGTAACTCTTCACTTAGTGGCTCTAAATCATCATTAAATAACGCATCGTCATCTGAACTCGTTTCACCTTCTGACAAGTCAATCGATAATTCATCATCAAGCGACAACTCATCGTCTAAAGACAATTCATCGTCAAGTGACAACTCACTATCTAATGATAATTCGTCATCCGAAGTTGCTTCAGATTGGTCGTTTACAGCTTCTTTTACAGGTGCTGCTGCTTGTTCTTCAACAGCAGCTTTAGCTGGTTGCTTTTGTTGTTTTTTACGTAAGAAGAAAAATGCTAAGCCTCCAATTAACGCGATAGGCAGTCCCAAACCTAATGCTAAAAACCAAGGACTATTAATAAAACTAGCATTGGCTTCTTCTAACGCTTGCTGTGCTTGCAATCTTGCTTGTTCTTCCGCTTCAACTTTGGCTAACAAAGTTTGTAGTAGCGTAATAGTTTGTTGCTGCTGAACTTCTACGTCTTTACTTTTCGCCACTTCTTCTTTCATGCTACTAAGTTGATCAGTAAAACTATTTAGCTTTTGTTTGAGTTGTTCGTTTTCTCTAAGGATCGCTTGTAGTCCATCAATGGAATCAAGCACATCATTTTGAATCGTTTCTAAACGTAGTTGTTGAGATTTTTCGTAAGTTTGTAACTGATCGTTAATTTCACTTTTCGCTTGATCTAAATCTTTTTTCTTAACCGATTGCTCCGTTGGTTTTACAACTTTAGGTGGCGCAGTTACTTTTTTATCCCAAGCTGAGTCATCTTGTTCAGATTTCTGTTTAGCAACAGTAGGGTTAATACGTGCAATTTCTTCGACTGATGGCAATTGTAGATATTGCCCATCAATCATATGATTTAAATTACGATCTTTAAAAGCCTGAGGGTTTTTTTCATATAGCGCTTGCATAACTTGATAAACGGAATAACTAGGATCAGGGCGTACTGTTAATGCAATATTCCACAAGGTATCTTTTGACGTTATTGGGCCATATTGTTCATAGCGATAAGTGTCGGTACTTTTTGGTCCACGAATGCGAATACCGCCCTCTTCTTCAGCAAAAGATGGCATGCTCATTGAGCTAATGCTTACCAAGATTACCTGCCACAGGCACAGGCGTAATAATCGTTGCATTAAGATTTCCTAGCTATTGTTATTGTTTGCCAAATGTTTGGCGCTTCCAACTAATTAAAATACAAAGCAAAATTTATTCCAATACGGATTTTAAACCATTGCCTAGTTGGATGATATGTTTTTACATCCCTTTTTATAACAAAAAAACTCGTCGTTAACTATAACGACGAGTTTTTATTTTTCTTTAATAAATCTTAAGCTTAGCTTAAATGTTCTTTCACGAGTAATTCTGCAATTTGAATACTATTCGTTGCAGCACCTTTACGAACATTATCTGCCACTACCCAAAGGTTTATACCATTAGGGTGGCTAATATCTTCACGGATGCGGCCAACAAATGTCGCATCTACGCCGCTTGCTTCACCTATTTGTGTTGGAAAGTCTTCATCTTTATCACAAACTTCAACACCTTCAGCTGACGCTAACAATTCTTTAACTGCTTCTGCCGATATTTGCTCTCGTGTTTCAATGTGGATCGCTTCTGCATGCCCAAAAAATACTGGCACACGCACAGCTGTAGGGTTAACACGAATAGTGTCATCACCCAAAATTTTATTTGTTTCCCACACCATCTTCATTTCTTCTTTCGTATAACCATTGTCTTGGAATACATCAATTTGTGGAATAACATTGAATGCAATTTGACGTGAAAACGCCTTCGGTTCAATTGGTTTGCCACTTAACAAATCAGCACATTGTTTTGCTAACTCATCCATGGCTTCCTTACCTGCTCCCGAAACTGATTGATAAGTACAAACATTAATACGTTCAATACCAACGGCTTGGTGAATTGGCTTAAGGGCAACCATCATTTGAATAGTTGAACAGTTAGGATTAGCGATAATATTGCGATTACGATAGTCAGCTAATGCATCAGGATTTACTTCTGGTACGATCAATGGAATATCATCTTCATAACGAAACTCTGATGTATTATCGATTACTATACATCCTGCTTCACCAGCGATTGGAGCAAATTTAGCGGAAACAGAACCACCAGCTGAAAAAAAGCCGATTTGAGCTTGGCTGAAATCAAAGGTATCGGCATCAATTACTTCGATACTTTCACCGTTAAACTCTACAAATCCACCCGCTGAACGAGCACTTGCTAATGGGTAAAGTTTGTTTACAGGAAAATCACGTTGCTCTAATAACTCAATAATTGTTTTGCCTACTAACCCTGTCGCACCTAATACGCATACATCAAATTTCTGTGCCATAGCTTACTCTCTTCTCCTCTGTTTATTCTTAACTAAAACCAAGTTGTTTCACTTGGGCTTCTGCTTGTTTATCACTCATCTTCACTTCTGTTGCCGAAAATTCCCTGCGAGCTGGGTAAGTTTTTCTTATAAAATCAAAGCCATGATTGCAAACTTGTTGACGAAAAATACCATCATCTCGTCTAACATCATAAACCATCTTTACCACTTGATTTAACAACACTTGATTTAGTTTACCATGCAGCTCCATCTTACCGATTGTTGATTTAGGTAACAAGCTAGCAAGTGATTGATTGGGCGTTTTATTTAATTGCTCACATAGTGCCAAATAAAGCATTTCTGTGCCACGAGCTTTTCCTTCTAAGCTATAACCAGCTATATGCGCTGTCGCTATTTCACAAAAAGGGATAAGTGCTTGCTCTATGTCCGGTTCATCTTCCCAAACGTCTAATACAAGTTTAGTTGCCATTCCGGCATTCTTTAATGCTAATAACGCTTTATTATCAATAACTTCTCCACGACATGCATTGATTAATATTTGACTGTCAGTCAATCTAGCCAATACCGCACTATCAAACATATGATAAGTTGGGCATTCACCGGACATTGTTTTGGGTACATGTAAAGATATCACGTCGCAATTCAGAATATCTTCAAAGCTAGAAAATTCGCGTGAGTCAGTTTCACTTGCTGCCAAAATCGGATCATATAATTTATGCTTAATACCTAGTGCCGTTAGCTTTTCACTCAGTCGGCTTCCTGTATTACCCGCACCAACAATACCAACAGTTCTATCAAATATTGAAAAACAATAACGCTCAGCTAATACAACTAACGCTGATAATACATATTCTGCAACAGATATCGCATTGCAGCCTGGTGCTGAACTAAAGGCAATATTTTGGCTTTGTAAATAAGCTTGATCTATGTGATCGACACCTATCGTCGCTGTGCCAATAAAAGATATATTAGGACTGTTTTGCAACAAGTCGTGGTTCACATCAGTGATAGATCTCACTAATAATACATCAGCATCAACCAATGTATCAGCCTTTAGTGCTCTGCCATTAAAGGGCTTTAACTGACCAAACTCACCAAAAAAATCAGCTGCATATGGCATGTTTTCATCGTAATAAATTTTCATAAGCAATATATAAAGAAAAAGCCGCTAACTCACGTTAACGGCTTTTTATCTGAACCGTTATTAGAACTATTTATATTTCTTCATTAATAAGGTTGCGTTTGTGCCGCCAAAACCAAAGCTATTCGACATTGCTAGGTTAATCTCTTGTTGGCGAGTCTCAGTAACAATATCTAAACCTTGTGCTTGTTCATCAAGTGTTTCTACGTTAATCGAAGGAGCAATAAAGTTATTTTCCATCATTAACAAAGTATAAATGGCTTCATGAACACCTGCTGCACCTAAGGCATGCCCAGTCATTGCTTTAGTTGCGCTAATTGCCGGTGACTTTTCACCAAACAATTCTTGTATTGCACCAAGTTCTTTGACATCACCTACAGGTGTTGATGTACCGTGAGTATTTAAATAATCCACATCACCCTCAACACCATGCATCGCTTGTTGCATACAACGTACTGCACCTTCACCACTCGGCGCGACCATGTCATAACCGTCGGAAGTTGCACCATAACCAACTATTTCAGCATAAATATGTGCGCCACGTGCTAACGCGTGCTCTAACTCTTCAACAACAACCATACCGCCGCCGCCAGAGATAACAAAACCATCGCGATCAGCATCGTAAGTACGTGATGCTTTATCTGGTGTGTCGTTATATTTTGTTGATAACGCCCCCATAGCATCAAACATCATGGCTAATGACCAATCAACTTCTTCACCACCACCTGCAAATACAATATCTTGCTTGCCTAGTTGAATGAGCTCTGCTGCATTACCAATACAATGAGCAGAAGTTGCACACGCTGAACTAATTGAATAGTTAACCCCTTTAATTTTAAAAGGCGTTGCTAAGCAAGCAGAACAAGTACTTCCCATTGTTTTTGGCACAGCATATGGACCAACGCGCTTAACACCTCGTTCACGAATCGTGTCTACTGCAGTAACAATATTTGCCGAAGATGCGCCACCAGAACCTGCTACAATACCTGTACGAAAATTAGAGACTTGTTCTTCTGTTAGTTTTGCGTCGTCAATTGCTTCTTGCATTGCTACATAGGCGTAACCTGCAGCATCTCCCATAAAACGAAATGCTTTACGGTCAATATGATCTTTAGCGTTTAAAGTTGGGTTACCCCAAACTTGGCTGCGTAAACCTTGTTCTTCAAAGCTCTCTGATTTAGTAATGCCTGAACGACCCGCCTTTAAAGACGCTGTCACTTCTTCAGCATTATTACCAATACTCGATACGATACCTAATCCGGTGATCACTACACGTTTCATTTAAATAACCATCTTAAATTTAGAAATTCGGGCGTATGATACAGACTTTTTACTATTAAACTGGTCTGTCCAGCGTACACTTGTACACTGAATTTTTTCAAATCATGACAAAAGCCCTAAAGTAAAGGTAAAATATAACGCGTATGCCAATAAAATTACAGTAAAATTAACGTGAGAAACAAGAATAAAATCCACTTTCAAAATGATGGTTCACCCTATAACGAACATTTTGATGATATCTATTTTGATACTGGAACTGGATACCTACAAAGCGAACAAGTCTTTATTGAAGGTAATCAACTTAAAGATACACTGCTAAATGAACAGGACACCGTAACCATTGGGGAAACGGGGTTTGGCACTGGGCTTAATTTTCTGCTAACCATGAAACTCTATGCTGAGTTAAAAGCGTCTCACCTGTTACCTAAGATTCATTTTATTACGACCGAAAAGTACCCGTTAACGCTACTACAATTAAAGAAGTCTTTGGCATGTTTACCTCGCCTAGCTTCATGGAGTGAACTGCTCATCGAGCAATACCCAACCGAGCTTTGTAATAACACAACCTTATCGTTTTTTGATGGGAAAATTACCCTGTCGATAATGCTAGGCGATGCAGTAAAAAGCTTCAAAACATTAACATGCCAAAAACTCGGATTAATTGATGTTTGGTATTTAGATGGATTTTCACCAACTAAAAACCCTGAAATGTGGAGAGATGATTTATTTCAGGAAATGGGCCGCTTATCTAGACCAGAAGCAAGCGTAGCAACTTTCACGGTTGCAGGTATCGTAAGAAGAGGGTTAATAGAAAACGGGTTTCGTATCAAACGTATTGCGTCGGGCGGAAAGAAAAAAGAAATACTAGTAGGAAAATTTCAGCAAAGTACGCGCTTAGGTAAAAGTTACCAATTAAGACCTCTACGCACTAAACCACAACACGTTTCTATTATAGGTGGCGGTATTGCAAGCGCATGCCTAGCTTTTAACTTAATTCAACAGGGTATAAAGGTAACGTTATATTGCAAAGATGAGCAGCTAGCACAAGGAGCTTCAAGCAATAACATCGGTGCTTTGTACCCTTTAATACACCAAAAACGTGATGAACTAAGTGTTTTTTATCAACAAGCACTTCAACATGCACGCCATTTTTATCAGTCAATTATAAATAAGGGTGCTCTGTTTTCGTATGACTGGTGTGGGTTACTGGAGCTCTCATTTAATGATAAATTACGAAAACGGCAGCAAGGTATTGTTGCATCGGAAAACTGGCCTACTAGCCTCATTCAAAGTTTAAATGCTCAAGAGGCTAGCCAAAAGTCGGGGCTCGGTTTAAAAAATGGTGGCCTATTTATTCCCGACGCTGGATGGCTTGCCCCCCAAAGTGCCACTCAAGAAATTTTTAAACTATTGCAGAATACTGGATTATTAAAAGTAAAATTAAACGTTGATATCGAACAGTTAGTTCAATTAGAACGCGGAAAATGGCAATTAAACAGCAATAAAGGCAAGCTATATGCGTCTAACGTAGTTATTGCCGCTGGTGCTGATTCGATTAAGTTAAAGTCGCTCGCAGACTTGCCACTACAACCAGTCAAAGGTCAAGTAAGTGTATTATCATCTAACCCAGAGGTTAACCCACTCTCAACAGTTATTTGTCATAAAGGCTATTTAACGCCTGCAGATAGTAATATGCATTGTATTGGCGCTACGTTTGATAAAAATAACACATCAATAGAAACAGACGAGCAGGCAGATCAATACAACCTATCGATGTTGAATGAAGCGATGGGTACACAATTTGGTTGGCAAACTAAAGATATTAAAGCGAGTAAAGCAAGAATTAGATGCATGACGCCCGATCACTTGCCAATTGCAGGACCAATGGCTGATGTAACGTTATACCCTGCGCTATTTTCACATTTAGCAAAAGACAAAAATTGGCGCTATCAAACACCTGCACCGTTTTTAGAAAACTTATATGTTATGACAGGATTGGGTGCTAGAGGTATATGTTCTTCGCCACTGCTTGCTGAAATATTAACTGCAGATATATGCGGCACACCATACCCAGTCAATAATCAAATGCTTTTTAGTTTATCAAGCAATAGGTTTGTAATACGTGATATTATTAAACGAAAAATAGCGCTCTAACCGACTGCCTCTGTTATGGCGCTATTTTCGAGACCAACGTTTGCCAATACTCTTTAACGATTTGGCGATCATCCGGCGAAAGCTCTTTTTTCGACGCATGCATACTCGCGCTAACATGCTCAATGAGTGCAGATGAAATTTCTTGGCTTTCATCACCAAATTCACTGGCAGATAATGAAATAAAACCTCTAATATAGCTGGAAGCAAATAAATCATCGCTCGTTGCATCTTGCTCTGCAAGTTGATCAAAGTATTGATACAGATCAGTTAAATTTTTTATTTTCACAAATACTCTCTACTTATTGTGGACTTGAAACGGGGTAATAAACCTGATCATTGTAACCAGTTACTACAGGCATAAATCCAGACAAGGCATGATCTAAAGATGCATCACCAGTATCTGCAATAAGAGGCCGCGAATCCAATGCAGTTAATTTTGACTTGGTCGCGATTATAACAATATTTTCTTTACCCACCGCACGAATAATACGTGGGCTTAGCTGTTGATTCCCTCGGCCAAAAATATGCCCTTGACCACCAATTAACGTAATAACAAGTTTAACGTTCCCTACATTTTCTTGAACATAATTCCAGAGTTGGGATTCAGTTACATCACTTTTTAACAGTTGTTGTTCTTGAACAACATCAACTCCTAATAACGTATTAGGTAAACCTAACTCTTCCATTAAATAAGCGGTCGTAGATCCCGAACCAATAATAAACAATTCCGAGTCCATATTATCGATAACATGTGCAGCGATATCCTGCAGAACAAGTTCATCAGACTCTTTACCACCAGACTTTGTCGCTTGAACGTACCTCAATTCAGCTGGCACCTGCATTTCACCATAACGCTTAGCTTTAACGACACCTTCTCTAAATAGAGATTCATCAATATCCATGACATCAGCTTCCGTTAATGTGACCAATTGATTAGTTACCATCAGCTCAACTATTCGCCCTGCTGCGGTCGGCGTAACGGCATAAACACCAGAGTGAATTTTACAACCAGCAGGAATACCTAAGACAGGAAAGTGATCGCCAACTTGATGTGAAATATTTCTAGCTGTGCCATCCCCCCCCGCAAATAACAACAAATCAACATCAGTATCACACATTTTCTTAGCTGCACATTCAGTATCTTCAAACGTCGTTGTTGCACTTTCAGTTTGATGGATCACGCAATAATGAAAACCAAGTGATTCAACCAGGTTTTCACCCATATCACCCTTAACCGTATACACTTCTATTGAGTCTTTATAAGGTAGTAACACTTTTAGCGCTTGTTCTGCACGTATATTTGCCATGGGCTTAGCGCCAAGTGAAATCGCTTGCTCTGCAACGCCATGTCCATCACTTCCTTTAAATGCCACACTACCGCCAATTCCGGCAATAGGATTAATAATTAAGCCTAATTTAAACATTAGCGTATAACTCACTGTCTAATTCAAAATGCTCTAATGATAGAGGTAATGGGTGATGATAAAACTGAGCAAGCGCCTGTATAAATTGCTGCGCCCTTTTAGGAAAACCAACAGACAAATATGCTTTAACTTGCTGATATACCGCTAAGCGAAACGCAACAGTATCAGGTTCTTCCCCATTTAAATTATCTGTAGAAACATTAAACCGTATACCGGCCGCAATACAAAATGCCCACTCTATAGCCTGTGGTTTTACCTCTACACTTTCAAACTGCTTCTGTTCACATTTTGTTCGACCATCGGGGTGATACCAATAACCAAAATCTTCTAACAATCTTCGTTGTCGACCGGCAATACACCAATGCGCAACTTCATGCAGTGCACTGGTAAAATATCCATGTGCAAAGATGATTCGATGATAGTTTAATGAATCATCAGCTGGTAAATAAATAGGTTCATTGCCGCCTTTAACAAGGCGGGTATTATATCGCTCAAAAAAGGTATGTTCGAAAATCGCGATGAGATCTTGATAGTTGTGTTGCATTTGTCCGGCTTACTGAACAATTTTCGCGTATTCTAACGAAAAATGGCGATAAATAATATCGCCATTTCGATGTTTTAATGTAAAGCGTTACGCTACTTATTCACTTTATAACGAATAAGGAAATAACCTAATACACCAGAAATTAATGACCCGACGACAATCCCTAATCGATCTTGAAACATACCACTTTCACCTGTTTGCTCAAATGCTAACGAGCCAATAAACAAACTCATGGTAAAACCGACACCACAAAGCATCGCTACGCCGTATAGTAATCCCCAATTAACATTCTCGGGTAATTTGGCGAGCCCTAATTTAATTGCAATAAAGCAAAAGCCAAAAACTCCGAGTTGTTTCCCCACAACTAACCCCATAATTATACCAAGTGGCACCGGTGAGGTAATTTGTTCAAATCCAATACCTTCAAAGCTAATTCCTGCATTAGCAAACGCGAAAATTGGCAAAATAATAAAGGCAACCATTGCGTGTAAGTTGTGCTCGAGAGATTTAAGTGGCGATGGCTCATCTTCTTTTCCTTTTATTGGAATAAAGAGTGCTAATACTACACCCGCTAATGTTGCATGAACGCCAGACTTTAATACAGCAACCCAAAGAATAAGGCCAAAGAATATATATGGTGCCGTATCAGTTACACCTCGTCGATTAATAACAAAAAGGATTGAAAGCACAACAGCAGATACAATCAAGGACATCATTGACAACTGGTCAGTGTAAAATAATGCAATAACAATAATCGCCCCTAAGTCATCAAAAATAGCAAGCGATGTCAGAAACACTTTTAATTGTAACGGCACTTTACTGCCTATAATTGCTAAGATACCTAAAGCAAACGCTATATCTGTTGCTGTCGGAATAGCCCAGCCACTTAATGCTTGTGGGTTATCTATATTAACTAAAGCGTAGCACACTGCTGGCACAAGCATACCGCCTACCGCACCTACAGCAGGTAATGTAATTTGCCCTGGTTTGGATAAATCTCCTTCTAAAAACTCTCGTTTAAGCTCCAACCCCACGAGAAAGAAAAATAATGCCATTAAGCCATCATTAATCCAAAGTAATAACGGTTTCGCTATTTCAAAACTACCTACCGCCACTTTAACGGGTATACTTAATAATAAATCGTAATACGGTGATAACGGGGAATTAGCGATAAGCATCGCCATAATAGCCGCTGCCATCAATATCAGTCCACTCGCGGCTTCAAGTTTAAGAAAATCTTGTATATTTTTTATTGGCATACAATCCTACATTTTTAACAAACCAATAAAGACATATTATGTCAATTTTTCACATGTGACAATATCATAACAAAGAGAAGTTTAAATATTCTTTTCGCAAACAATTTAAAACGATGTTAATTCGGAATTTTATGAAATATTCGACATTAATTTTATAAGTACGTAATTTTTGCTGGTTTTCCTAACAAAATTAAGTGTAGTATGCCTGAGTAGTACATAAAAAAAAGAATGAAATCATGAAAAAGTTAGACGATATTGACCTGAAAATATTAACAATATTATATAAAGATGCAGATATAACAAATAAAGAGCTTGCTGCACAAATAGGTATTGCCCCTTCTACTTGCCTAGAACGTGTAAAACGCATGAAAAGTCATGGCATTATCAAAGGCGCCTTTGTTGATATAAACTTTAAAAACATCGGTGGCAACATCGAAGCAATAGCAGCCATTCGCCTTCAACCTTATTCAGAGCAAATAGTAAACAGACTAAGAGACGACCTCCTTCAATTACCCGAAATTGTCAGTCTTTACCATATGGGAGGCAGTTATGATTACTTTATCCATATGTCAGTCAAAGATAGTGAGCATTTACGAAAATTTGTATTTAATGCCGTTACATCAAGAGAAGAAGTACAGACTGTAGAAACTTCATTAGTATTCGAACACAGTCGTAGTGGCGTGCTCCCTAACTTTGAAGATGAATAACCTCTTATTGAAATGTATTATGCTCATAATATAAAGGTTTCATTGTGCCGCAATTAATAAACTTATAGGTTAATTCATTTTCAGAAGGCACGAGTTCTGACGTTTTAAATTTATGAAGACAGGCCCCGGTTAAATCAACAAACATGAGATGAGCAAAACTTGGCGCCTGTTGAATTTTATGAATATAAATACGTTCAGCTTTATTTAATGTAACTACATCGTATTCTTGCCACTTTGTTGGTGCTTTTAAATCGGTTAACTTTCTTGCATATAACTTTTTATCAAACACAATGGGATAGTCTTGATAAACAATCATTCCATCGCGCTCAAAATGCCCTAAATATACATCAGCAAGCACTGTCATTTTTTCTCCTCTTATCAAGCGTTGTAAATTAAAAGGCTTAGTCTTTATCGTCACCAAATCTGCATCTCTAATAAGGTTAAGAAATGGAACAGCTTTCGTTTCAAGCTTATATAATAATTGAACGTCATGGGGCTTTTCATACAGAGCTAAGTTAGAGGCGAAAACCCTAGAGCCTTGAGACACCAATACCATACCATGTGTATCTACATAGGCAGGATCTAACGGAGGAAGTGCTTTTTCTTCGCTTGCATTTAATCGACTGATAAAGGATAAAAAAATTAAGAAAACAAATGAAGTACGCATAACACACCTAAATAACTGATAGGTTGTAATTATAGTGATAATCCAACACTTTTAAAATCTAACTTTCTAACGCGAGTAAATCACCTGGTTGACAATCTAGTGCTTCACATAGCTTTATCAGTGTAGAAAAACGCACTGCTTTAGCTTTACCTCGTTTTAATATAGATAAATTTGCCATCGAAATATCAACAGTTTCTGAAAGCTCCGTGAGACTCATACCACGAAGCAGCAATAGATAATCAAGATTTACTTTTATTTTTGATGTCATGCCAATTAATACAAAGAATAATCAATGCCATAACACTAGCAATATAAACATTGTTTTACAATAAACATTTATCGTTTATCGATAAATATTTATTGACTAGAAACATTTTTACTATAGTCTTATTAATGCGATTAAGCTTAGTTTTAATTTTTAGAAGGATATAAATCATGTGGATTATACTAATAGCTGCAATATACCTATTGTATTTAACGTTTATAATTGGCGTTAGTTACCGGCTTGGCACCTACAAAACAGACAATGCAAAAAGAGCAGCTATATTAGGGTTTGTACTGTCTTTTTTACCGCCTCTAGCACTTATCTACTTAGTGGTTTTGTTCCTCAAAGAAGATGTGGCTATCGTGTAGAGGTAAAGACTCTAATTTAATGATAGATAAACTTTACAAATAACTTGAATAAATTCGTCTGCATAGCATGTGATTTAACGTTAACAATAAAAAAGTCCCACATGAGTGGGACTTTTATCTATATAGAAAGTCGTATCACATTGCATAAAAGCATTGTGAAATACCAAAAACCTTATGATTTAAGGTCATCAAAAAACTTTTTAACACTATCAAAAAAACCACTCTCTTTCGGGCTATGCTTTTTTGAACTGGTACTCATTTTAGACTCTAATTGACGTAATAAATCAACTTGATCACCGGTTAAATTAATGGGTGTTTCAACCACAACTTTACACATTAAATCACCAACACTGTGACTTCTTACTGATTTGACGCCCTTGCCACGTAACCTAAACATCTTACCTGTTTGTGTTTCCTTAGGTACTTTAAGCTTCACTTTACCTTCCAGGGTTGGTACTTCAATTTCACCACCAAGAGCCGCGGTAGAGAAACTAATAGGCATTTCACAATATAAATGGTTTTCATCACGCACAAATATCGGATGATCCTTCACATTAACTTGCACATAAAGATCACCAGCTGGAGCTCCTTGCTCGCCAGCTTCACCTTCTCCTGACAAGCGAATTCTATCGCCTGTATCTACACCTGCCGGTATTTTTGCATTTAACGTTTTAGTTTTCTGAACTCTACCTTGACCATGACATGAGTTACAAGGATCAGAAACTACTTTACCTTTACCGTTACAGCTCGGGCACGTTTGTTGTACAGCAAACATGCCTTGACGCATTTGAACCTGGCCATGGCCATGACAAGTACTACAGGTTTTAGGCTGTGTACCTTTTTTAGCACCAGAGCCATTGCAAGGCTCACATTGCACGTAAGTAGGTACTTTAATTTCAACCGACTTGCCGCGTACAGCCTCTTCTAAAGACAGTTCAAGGTTATATCTTAAGTCACTGCCTCTTCTAGCGCGCTGACCGCCGCCACCGCCTCTGCGACCACCACCGAAAATATCACCAAAAACATCACCGAAAATATCGCCAAAGTCAGCTCCACCGCCGTAGCCACCGCCACCGCCCATACCGCCTTGCTCAAATGCCGCATGGCCATATTGATCATAAGCAGCACGTTTTTGATCATCAGTTAAGATTTCATAAGCTTCTTTTATCTGCTTAAAAGTTTCTTCCTTTTCTTTGTCACCTTTAGTGCGGTCTGGGTGAAACTTCATCGCAAGACGTTTGTACGCCTTTTTAATGTCACGTTCAGACGCATCTCGTTCGACGTCTAATATTTCATAGTAATCACGTTTGGACATAGTTTTGATTCTTTCTATTTACTGCAATTTTCGAAAATTAATTTTTTTATGGGCTTTTACCGATAAAAAAATTAACTCTGTAATTTCATTAACCTAAAGCTCAATGCTAAACACAATAAAGCGCCGTAAAACGACGCTTTAAGTAAAACAGAATGTTCATTTTAAGTATTTGTCTATGCAGAGACGCACTATAACAAATCGGACACACGGAGCTCCTTACTTTCAACAAAAGAACTAAGTGAGTATGTCCAACGCAGTTATAGAGCGAAACTGCGACGACAAAGCTTAAAATTACTTATCGTCTTTCACCTCTTCAAACTCAGCGTCAACAACGTCATCTCCAGGCTTAGCACCTGCGTCAGTTGCATCAGCTTCAGGAGCTGCACCGCCTTGTTGTGCTTGCGCTTTCGCTTGTGCAATTTCCATTAGCTTATGAGAAGCTTCAACAACTGCTTGTGATTTAGCATCGATTTCTTCTTTGCTTTCACCTTTAATTGCTGTTTCTAATTCAGCAAGTGCAGCTTCAATTTTCTCTTTATCTTCAGCCGGTAAATCATCACCTGCTTCAGTAATTTGCGTACGAGTCGCATGAACCATACCATCAGCTTGGTTACGTGCCGTAACTAACTCTTCAAATTTCGCATCGGCATCAGCATTTGCTTCAGCGTCACGTACCATTTGATCTACTTCATCGTCTGATAAGCCAGAAGACGCTTTAATAGTGATCTTCTGCTCTTTACCTGTATTCTTATCTTTCGCAGATACATGTAAAATACCATCAGCATCAATATCAAAAGTTACTTCAATTTGAGGCATTCCTCGTGGCGCCGCATCAATACCTTCTAGATTAAATTGACCTAAAGATTTATTTGCTTGTGCTTGTTTACGCTCACCTTGCAATACATGCACAGTTACTGCAGCTTGATTATCTTCTGCCGTTGAGAACGTTTGAGATTGCTTAGTTGGGATAGTTGTGTTTTTATCGATAACTTTCGTCATCACACCACCCATTGTCTCAATACCTAACGATAATGGCGTTACATCTAATAACAATACGTCTGTTACGTCACCAGCTAAAACACCAGCCTGTACCGCAGCACCTGACGCTACTGCTTCATCAGGGTTAACGTCTTTACGTGGCTCTTTACCAAAGAAATCCGTTACAACTTTCTGTACTAGTGGCATACGTGTTTGACCACCAACCAAAATAACATCTGTAACCTCTGAGGTAGACAAATCAGCATCTGCCAATGCAGTTTTTAATGGTTCAAGAGTCGCTTTAACCATGTCTTCTACTAAAGATTCAAGTTTTGCACGTGTCACTTTAATGTTCATGTGCTTTGGACCTGACGCATCAGCAGTAATGTATGGTAAATTAACATCTGTTTGTTGTGCTGATGAAAGTTCACATTTTGCTTTTTCAGCAGCTTCTTTAAGGCGCTGCATCGCAAGAGGATCTTTCGTTAGATCCATACCTTGATCTTTCTTAAACTCTTCAACTAAATAATCGATCATGCGATTATCAAAGTCTTCACCACCAAGGTGCGTATCACCGTTAGTCGCTAGTACTTCAAAAGTGTGCTCACCTTCAACTTCGTCAATTTCAATAATTGAGATATCAAACGTACCACCACCTAAGTCATAAACGGCAACAACTTTTTCACCTTTCTTCTTATCCATTCCATAAGCAAGTGCAGCTGCAGTTGGCTCGTTAATAATGCGCTTAACGTCTAAGCCAGCGATACGACCAGCATCTTTCGTTGCTTGACGCTGTGAATCATTAAAGTAAGCAGGAACAGTTATAACAGCTTCAGATACGCTCTCGCCCAAATAGTCTTCCGCTGTCTTCTTCATTTTTTTCAAAACTTCAGCAGAAACTTGTGGTGGCGCCATTTTTTCGCCTTTCGCTTCTACCCATGCATCGCCATTGTCGGCTTTAACAATACCAAAAGGCATGATACCGATATCACGTTGCACTTCTTTATCTTCAAAGCGACGACCGATTAAACGCTTAATAGCGAATAATGTGTTGTTAGGGTTAGTTACCGCTTGGCGTTTTGCCGGTTGGCCAACTAATGTCTCACCATCTTCTGTATATGCGATAATAGAAGGGGTTGTACGATCGCCTTCCGCATTTTCAATAACACGTACTTTGTCGCCATCAAGAACAGCTACACATGAGTTAGTTGTCCCTAGGTCAATACCAATAATTTTGCCCATCTTAAGGATCTCCAAATTCTATCTTTACAATTAATTTCGTTGTTGACCATTTAGTGGGGGCAAGAAAAATTGTTTTCAACTGTTGAATACGAAAAAAATGAAAAAAATGTCATTTTATTTGTGTATAAGTCAGATAATTTTCCAATCTTGTCTTTGTTTTGATCAACAAGGTATAAAAAAGCCAGGTAACACCTGGCTTTTTTCATAAATATTTAGGTTAAGCTTGCGTATCTACCGCAGGCTTTGCTTTTGATACCATCACCATCGCAGGACGCACTAAGCGGCCGTTCAATTCATAGCCCTTTTGCATAACAGCTATTACAGTGTTTGGTTCAACACCTTCAACTTCTTGCATTGACATTGCTTGATGCAATTCAGGATTAAACGGCTGGTCTTGGGGATCAACACTTTTCACATCAAATTTTTCTAGCGTACTTAGAAAGCTTTGTAGTGTAAGTTCAACACCTTCAAGCATTGGTTTAGTTTCATCATTATCTTTATCAAAGGATGCCACAGCTCTTTCTAAGTTATCTACTACCGGTAGTAACTCACCCACAAACTTTTCTAATGCAAACTTGCGTGCTTTTTCAACATCTTGTGCGCTACGACGACGAACGTTATCGACTTCTGCTTTAGCACGAATAACAGAGTCTTTTTGATCTGCAACCGTTGATTGCGCTGCCGCTAAAGCAAGTTCAAGCTCGTTAATACGCTCTTGTTCTGCACTAATCGCTTCATGTGCATGGTCATGTTGTTCTTCAACTTGCTCTTCCGCTTCTGCGATAATCTTCTCTGCAGCTAATTCCTCTGCACTTTTATTTTCTGATGATTCATTAGACATGAAACAACTCCACAATTCTTAATATAACAGGATAATATAGTCGATTTGGGTAATTATGGGGGCTTCCCTTTACGATTCAAGCTTAAATATAAAAGATTTATAAAAAAGTAACCTTTACAAGCGGTTAAAATACAGCGAAACTTTTACTATTCAATGACTAAACGCTTACGATAATGACAACTGTCTACAGCACAATAGGCCTTATAGGCAAGCCTAAGCATAAAGGCGCAAAACATACGATTGAAACCTTATATGAGTTTTTATATAAACAAGGCTATCAAGTACTCGTTGAGAGCTCCGTTTCAGCTGGACTTGAGTTAACAGAGCTACATCAGCGAACGCTAGTTGAAATAGGTGAACAAGCAGATTTAGCTATCGTAGTTGGCGGAGATGGCTATATGCTTGGTGCTGCGCGTGTACTTTCTTGTTATAACATTGGCGTTATTGGTGTAAACAGGGGTAACCTTGGTTTTTTAACTGATTTAGCACCGACAGAGCTTATTGAGCCACTTAAGCAAATATTAGCTGGCAAATCGCATTCAGAGCAGCGATTCATTATTGAAGCTGAAGTTTATCGTCATGGAAAATTAAAAAGCTCTAACAGCGCAGTAAACGAAGCAGTCCTTCACGCGGGTAAAGTTGCAAGTATGATTGAGTTTGAAGTGTATATCGATGGTAGCTTCATGTTTAGTCAACGCTCTGATGGCTTAATTGTATCGACGCCTACAGGCTCAACTGCATACTCGATGTCTGCAGGTGGACCTATACTTACGCCAAACTTAAATGCGTTATCATTAGTTCCAATGTTTCCACATACGTTAACTAGCCGTCCTATTGTTGTAGATGGAAATAGTGAAATTAAACTTGTACTTGCCAATGAAAACTACGAAAGCTTACAAGTAAGTTGTGACGGGCATGTCATTCTAGCTGTTATGCCAGGTGATGAAGTTATTATTAGAAAAAGTGTAAATACATTAAGGCTTATCCACCCTCTAGATCATGACTACTTTAATGTACTCAGACAAAAGTTGAGTTGGGGTAATAAACTTTATTAACATTTTCAGTTAGTTAATAACTAAAATAAAATTTATCTCGATTTCAACTTGCACCTTTAATGATTACTGTATAAATTAACACCTATGGATTTATACAGTAACTAACAACTATGCTTGTTCATTTATCAATTCAAAATTTCGCTATTGTTAAGTCGCTCGAAATCGAATGGCGATCTGGCATGACTACAATTACTGGTGAGACTGGTGCAGGTAAATCAATTGCCATTGATGCATTAGGGCTATGCCTCGGTGATAGAGCCGTTACCAACGTGGTTCGTCCTAATAGTAAACAAGCGTCACTTGTTGCCACTTTTGATATTGAAGATAATCAACCAGCGATTAATTGGTTAAAAAACAATGATTTTTCTACGGAAGACGAGTGCATTTTACGGCGCGTAATATCTGCTGAGGGTCGTTCAAAATCTTATATAAACGGAACACCTGTTCCACTAACACAACTAAAAGATATCAGTCAGTTTTTGATTAATATTCATGGCCAACATGATCATCAACTAATTACAAAAAACCATACGCAAAAGCAAATGCTCGATGACTTTGCAAATCATAGACATTTATTAGAAGACGTTAAATTTCACTATCAAAAATGGCAAAGTTTGACACAAGAATTAACACAACTACAAACGTCGCAACAAAGCAGAGAAGCACAGCAACAGTTATTACAATATCAAGTGAGTGAACTTGACGACTTCGGCTTGATCGAAAACGAATTCACTCAATTAGAAGTTGATTATAAAAAATTCAGCAATTGCCAACATTTACTTGATAGCTCTTTACAAGCAATTCATCTTTTAAGCGACGATGATACCTTTAATATAAATGATGCGCTAAGAACTTGTATTGAAAAAGTAGCCAATATTACGAGTGTAGATACCACACTAGTACCTGTGATGGATCAAATGAATGAAGCATTGTTACAACTAGAAGATGCAAGCCAAGAGCTTAAAGATTACAATGCACGATTAGAGCTAGATCCTCAATATTTTCAAACCATTGAAGAAAGATATTCAACAGCAATACAGCTCGCTAAAAAACATCAAACACAACCAGAAGCACTGCATCAACTTCATTATGATTTGAAACAACAGTTGTCGGCAATAACCACTGATGAGTCGAGATTAAATCAGTTACACCAAGAAATAGATTTTGCTAAAAATCAATATGTCGACAGCGCTCAAAAACTGACAGAATCCCGCCAAAAAGCAGCAATAACACTAAGCGCAAAAATTACTGATAGTATGCGTGAGTTAAATATGGAACATGGACAGTTTTGTGTTGCTGTAAGTAATGAAAACTCTGAGAAAATGTCTGCATCAGGTAGCGACGACATTAACTTTTTGGTTAGCTTAAACCCAGGACAGTCACTAGATACAATGAGCAAAGTTGCATCAGGTGGTGAACTTTCTCGTATTAGCTTAGCAATGCAGGTAATCTTGTCACATCAAGTTACCGCGCCTAGTTTAATTTTCGACGAAGTAGATGTTGGTATCAGTGGGCCAACTGCTGCAATGGTTGGTAGTAAGTTAAAACAACTTGCTCAGAATACACAGGTAATATGTGTTACTCACCTCCCTCAAGTAGCCAGTAAAGGTCATCAACAATTTTTTGTCAGCAAATTAACCGATGGTGAGCATACTGAAACAAAAGTCACGGAACTATCTACAAATGCACGCGTCAAAGAAATTGCACGATTACTAGCAGGTGATCAGATAACAGACTCTAGTTTAGCAAACGCCCAAGAATTGTTAGCAGGTTAAAAGTAAATAACTAAACGCCATTAACTATGACATTTGCACTTGCCTTTTATAAGCATTAATGGCATTAATTTTATTTAATACGCTAAGTTTTTAAAAAAGTTTTGTATCTCTGGGCTTGCTTAGTTATCATCCCCACTCACAAAAAAAAGGGTTACTAATTACATCATGTTGTTTCGAATTTTAACGTTAATTGCTTTATTAGGATTGTCTGCTTGTACTGGCTGGATTTACCGGATAGATATTCCACAAGGGAACTTCCTTGAACAGAAAGATATCGATAAATTGCAATTAGGCATGACCAAAGAACAAGTAAAGTTTGTATTAGGTACACCTGTTGTTACTGACACATTCAACAATAATGTTTGGCATTATGTTTACCGTTTTAAGTCAGGTAGAAGTGAGGCGTTAAATAAAGATAGAAAGTTTATAGTGACCTTTGAAGATAATAAATTAAAAGATGCCCAAGGCGATTTTGAATTACCAGAAAGCTTTTACACCCCTATCGTTAATTAGCACGATAAAAAAAACCGATATTTATTATCGGTTTTTTTAGCCTTAAAAGTTATTCCGTTCTACGCTTTCAATGCATTTACAGTAACATTAGGCGAGCGTTTTACAATTTCATCATTAAGCTCAATACCGATACCTGGTGTTTCAGATACATTAAAAATACCATTTTTCGGTTGAGGATCCTGTATACACAATTCGCGATTCCAATGTTTAATCGCGTATGTATGATGTTCATGAATTAAAAAGTTGGGTATTGCCGTTTCTAAATGCAATGACGCAGCTGTAGCCACTGGACCACCACAAACATGCGCTTGAATACGAATATCGTATGTATCAGCATAATCACACACTTTTTTTGCTTCTGTAAAGCCACCACATAACCCTACATCAGGTTGCAACACATCAATACTTTGGTCTTCAAAGTAAGGACGAACATCCCAGCGATGATACAAGCGTTCGCCACCCGCTATAGGCACGTTTACTTTATCGGCTACCTTTTTATGTACTTTATTATTAAGGTAATTAACAGGCTCTTCATACATCATACAGCCAACTTCTTCAATTATTTTACCCATTTGAATGGCTGAAGCTGCCCCCATTAAGGAATGTGATTCGAAAATAATATCAACGTCATCTCCTACTGCATTTCTAATCGCACGTAGGCGGTTTCCAAACAATCTCATTTGCGGAGCGGTAAACAATTTAGTGCGGTCAAATGATGAACTACCGTCCTGGTTGTAAACAATTGGATCTACTTTTACAGCGTCATAACCTTCAGCCACCGCTTTTAAAGCTGCTTCAGCATATTCAGCAGGTTCAATAAGTTTTGTACATTCAGTATCCCAATCAAATTGCAATTGGCTTGCATAAGTTCTTAAGTCACTATTTACTTTACCACCAAGTAATTGATATACAGGAACATTTAGTGCTTTTCCTTTTATATCCCATAATGCTGTATCAATAGCACTCATGGCAGAATATAGAACAGGCCCACCACCTAATCCCCAGAAACTCTCACGTAACATACGAGACCATAGCAGTTCTGTTTGGAAAGGATCAAAACCAATTAAAACCGCCTCGGCGATTTCTTTAATCATCGCAGCTGCTGCACTATGCCCCCAGTCATAAGCAAGACCTGCTTCACCAACCCCTGTAATACCCTCATCAGTATGAATACGAACAAAAACAGGATTCCACGGTGGCCTTTCAGGGCATTCAATATCAAATATTTCTATATGGGTAACTTTCATTTTAATCTCTTAATTAACTTGCAAATGATGGATCTTGGCGATAAACCCGCCTAACAAGCGCCGGCCAAGATTTCTGGCCACCTGTTAGCCCTGTATGAACAATATTCGCTTGAGCTTTGATACCATCAACAATGCTTTGTTCTACAAGTATCTTATCCATACCTGTAGCCATTATTTGTAGTTGTACTTGACAGGCACGAGTTAAATCATACATATGCATAAATGCATCACCAATGGTTTTACCTAATGTTAAACCACCGTGATTTCTCAGCAGCATAAAGTTAGCGTTACCAAGGTCATCTTGTATGCGTTTTTTCTCATCAGCATTGACAGCAAGACCTTCATAGTCATGATAGCTCATAGATGCCAAAGCAAACATAGCATATTGGCTAAGAGGCAAAAGTCCTTCTTTTAAACTCGCTACTGCTATAGTTTCATTGGTATGCAAATGCAACACACATTGCTCATCATGCCTAGCTTGATGCACAGCACTATGAATTGTAAAACCTGCTGGGTTAATATCGAAAGGACAGTCAGCATCAATAATATTGCCTTCAATATCAATTTTTACGAGGTTAGAAGCGGTAATCTCATCAAACGCTAAACCAAATGCATTTATCAGTAAAAAATCTGACTCTGGAATACGTGCAGAAATATGTGTATAAATTAAGTCGTCCCAACCATGCATGGCTACCAAACGATAACAGGCGGCCAAATCTACTCGCGTTTGCCACTCTTGAGGCGACACTTTGTCTTTTAAATTTAGTTTTGGTATCTCTAACATGCAATATCCTTGTTTACTGCGTGATTGCAATATGACTATTTAGCAATGTAAACCGTAAATTTCAGGCCATTGTAGTGAAAGCTGCATATGAGTTAAAGCATTGCGTGAGGTCAATTATTAATATCTTAGACCATCATCTTAATAATAGCGGCGATGATCAGCACAAACACTAAGATACGTAACCACTTGCTATAGCTTGCCTGCTGCTGTTCATCCATCGGTTTGCCATATTTTTCGCCAAAAATTACCATGAGTGCAACACCACCGAAGACACAAGCTAAAATAATTAATAAGGTCATAATAAAAATTACTTGTTTTAGAAAAGTAAAACATAACATAAAATATCAATTAGTTAACGGCAATAAATTCGCTGCGGATCAAATTTATGACGAATCTGGAAGAGTTTCACCAAAAAAGACGATTTATTATTCGCTTGGGTAAAGCGTTACATAAATTTGGAACGCCTGCCTATCGATTAGAAGCTCACTTACAAAGTGTTTCGCAATTCCTAGAGCTTTATGCAAGCTTTATTGTAACTCCCACTTCATTAACGTTTATTCTTTCCGACGAAGAGGAAAACCAAGAGTATAATCACCTAGTGCGCGTTAACCCTGGCGACCTTGATCTAGGAGCACTAGCCCGAACTGACGAATTAGTGGATGAACTCAGCTCGGGGCAACGCACGCTAGTCGAAGCTATTGATCGCTTAGATGAAATTGTTAATAAACCGAATCCATACGGTAAAGTCCTAACGTTTTTTGCTTTTGGCGCATCAAGTGGCGCATTTGCTATGTTAATGCATACCAGTTGGAACGATGTTTTTTGGTCAACAATTCTTGGTTTAGTTGCATGCCTATTTATCTTTTGGGCAGAAAGATCTAGACGTGTTACCGAAATGCTTGAGCCAATTGCAGCATTAACCTGTGCATTGTTAGCATCACTTATCACGAATTATGATCCCAGTATTAATGCCCCTTTAGTGATCTTATCTGCGGTAATTGCTTTTATTCCTGGACTGGCGCTAACGTTAGGTTTATCAGAATTAGCTGCGCGTAATCTAATTTCTGGAACCGCGAGAGTAATGGATGCGTTGATGGTTTTATTCAAACTCTATTTTGGCGCAGTACTCGGTATGGCAATAGGCCATAAACTATGGGGGGTTGCCGATTACGTAGAACCATTAACGCTACCAGCGTGGACTTCATGGGCTTCCGTAACCGTTTTATCTATTAGCTTGGTAATCCTATTTAAAGCGCGAAAAAAAGATGCGCCATGGGGGATAATATCGGGCTATGTTGCTTTTGCTGCGAGCCTTTGGGGAGCAAACTACTTAGGTGTTGCTCTAGGTGCATTTGTTGGCGCTTTTGCCCTTGGTATTTATAGTAATATTTTCTCTCGCATCATGAACTTACCGTCAAGTTTAGTAAAGTTATTAGGGTTAGTTGTACTAGTACCTGGCAGTAAAGTATATATGGGGCTTAACATTGCGGTATCAGGACAAATGATCTTAGCAAACACTTCGGATATAAACTCACAATGGTTCTTAATTTTTATGTCGCTTGTGGCCGGATTAATTTTCGCTAATGTCGCCATCCCTCCACGAAAAGCGTTGTAACAATAACGTTATGAACCAATCCTCTTCAAAAGAAACTTACCATCATGGCGATTTGTATAAAGCATTACTTGATGGCGCAACAACGATGCTTGCCCAAGAAGGTGTTGAGGCACTTTCATTAAGAAAAATAGCGCAAACTGTCGGCGTTTCACGTACTGCTGCCTATCATCATTTTGAAGATAAACATGCATTACTCTGTGCCATAGCAACAAATGGCTTTAAGCAGTGGCGTACTATTGCGGACGATATACTAAATGGCACGTTTGATTCTACTGCAGAACAATACCGAGCATTTGTGTTTAGCTATTTAGATTTTGCAATTTCTAACCCTCATCTATACAACCTAATGTTTGGTCACACTATTTGGCAAACAAAGCGAGCAAACGAACAGTTAAAAACTGCTGCATATCCGACATTTAATCAACAAGTAGACATGGTTGAATATTGGCAAACTCAAAACTTATTATCCAATGAGCACTCAGCATTGCGGATGTCGCAAGTTGTTTGGGGCACATTACATGGCATTGCTAAGTTAACAATAGATGGTATCTATATCGATCAGTCAAGTATCACACAAATGTGTGAGTGCGCTATAGATATGATGATAAAGCAACACTCTACCTAACCCTTGATTGTGTCATGAAGAAAATTATTTCATAATCAATCTAAGATAAATAAAAAGTACGTGCGATGACGATAACAACAGAACAAGCAAAGTTAGATCAATATAATGAATTTTTCTCCATTGCCCACGACTTTACGGTGAATATTGAGCCGCTCGTAAATAATCAAGTCAGCAGTTATCAACAGTTTCTTGATTCGATTCCTGCACCATTTGTAATGGCATCAGAAATCGCAACGTTAGATCAAGCGGCACTAAAGCCTTTACAAGCGTTAAGTGGTGTTGCTGGTCAACTAATAGACTACCTTAACCATCAAGCGAGAAAAATTGACTTGATGATGACTTACATTATTCAACAGCAAGATTGTAAGGAATCCCGTTATCAAGGGACAAGTTTTGGTGGTGGTGGTTTTACTTTTATCAGTGAACATACAATTGATGTGGACACACGCATTGAAGTTAAAATATTTATTCCTGAAGAGAACTGTGCAATTTATTGTTTTGGGGAAGTTATTAGCGCGATAAACATTGATGATGACACGAAAACACTAACGGAACATAAAGTTATCTACCACTTTATTAAAGATGAAGACAGAGATGCTTTGGTTAGAGCAAGTTTACATAAACAGTCTAAAGATTTACAAGCGCTTGCAGAAAAAAGAAGGCAAGAGAAAGCAGATAACTAGCATGTGGCTTTCTCTAAAATAATCACCAATTTGCTAACTATACACAAACCCTATTAAGAGTAGTATCTACATCTTCAGTCGTTGCTTTTTGTCGCTCTGCATTCTCAGCAACGTGGTTAAGCGTACTATTAATTTCTTTACTTAACGAGACGACAGTTACCATATTTTCATTAATAGATGCAGTAGCATGTTGTTGCTCATGCGTATCAGCAGCAATTTGTGTTGTTAAGCTATTTACTTCGTTAAATACCTGCGCAACTTTTGAGAGCGCTTCAACCACATCTTCAGATTGAGATAAGCTGTCTTGTGTGAGTTGTTTACCTTTATTAATCGCGTCAACAGCTTTATTTGACTTATCTTGCAATCCCTCAACCATAGATTGAATTTCTACGGTAGACTCTTGTGTTCTATGTGCCAATGCTCTCACTTCATCAGCAACAACGGCAAAGCCTCGTCCTTGTTCTCCAGCACGTGCTGCTTCTATCGCAGCATTAAGTGCTAACAAGTTTGTTTGATCAGCAATACCACGAATAACGTCAAGTACACTGCCAATACGTGAACATTCCTCTTGTAGTTGCTCAAGATCATGTGCCATACCAGTAACGTCTTGTGCAAAAGTGGCCATTGTTTTCTGACTATTTGCTGAAGAGTCAGAACCCTGTTGCAAGGTTGCTAACACTTCGCTTGTAGTATCACTAACTTGCGCCGCATTTTCAGACAATGTAGTCGATGTTGACGCTACATTATCAATTGAACTTGCCATTTGTGATATATGTTCACTTGACTGATCAACGGCAATAACGGCATCACTAATTTGACTAGTGAGTGAACCAGAACCCTCTCTAAGTCGTTCCGACTCCTGGCGGATTTCAGCAAGCACATCACTTAAGTTTTCAATAAAACTACTCAGTTCATTAGTCATGTCAGCGAGATCATCACCTACATGGTCTATTAGTGGTTCAGATGGTGCCTGATCTACGCTGATAACTAGCGCCAAATAATGCTTTAGCTTAGCGAGTCTATTGCCAATTTGATGATTGAAAAACCAAAAACTTACCGCCATTTGCACAATACATAATAATAAAACTAATAGTATCCCGCTCATCATAGAAAGCTGCTCAACAAACAGCACAACAGATACAATCGCTAACAAACCAACACCGGCTATAGGAAATAGCATCTTAACTTGTAAGTTATTCACCATAATTAACCCATCATGTATGTGTTTTTATTCTTATATAACAATCAAGCAATCATGCATGAATGTTAATCAATAACATAACGTTACAGGTAAATATGACTTTTGGCGACCATTTTTTTAGGTAAAAAGGAGGTTAACCATGATCGTTCATTTACGATAATAACCATACCAAACTTATCAACGTATCAATATCAGGTTCATGATACGTATTGCAACTAACAGCCTGCACTATCCGCTCCACTTAAAATGATACAAATTTAATATATATATCAATCAAATTAGGCTAACATTAAATTAATTACGGAATACAGGTAACCGCAATGGTAAAGGCTTTATCATTGAAAAACGTATCATAATTTCACGTTGAACATATAGATTCACAGATAGCACAACAATTATATAAGCGCTTTTGTAAATGCCTTTAACGCTAGAAATTAAAACTGAGCATAAAGAATAAAATCATGAATTTTTATACACTATTAATCGTTTTTTGCTGCTTAGCATTAGTTATTGGTGCCATTTTGGTTATCTTACAGTCAGCCAAAAAATTTAAATTAACGGCAACACAAAAAGAAAAGATTCGGTTACGAGAACAAGAACAACGAAAAAAAGACAAAGATAACGAATAGCATAGATGCCTTAATATCCCCTTTCAAAGCACCTCTAAAATAGGTAAATAATCCTTTATTTCTCATTATAAAATTCAGTTACAGTTTACCACCTGATTAATCAGGAACTTTTTTACAGCCCTGTCGCTTAACCTCGAAAAAATAAAATATAAAACTATATTTTACAATAACTTATCCATAGTAACGAATTAATATAATTGTCATTCATTTTTTCAGCCCGAAACAATCGTTACATAACGAAACACTTTTACCCTTTTGATTTTTATGGAAATTTCTGTAAATCACAAACATTTCAGTCATTTTACACACCATTATGTTTCAATTTTGAAACATAAACTTCCTCTACAATCGCTACCCCTTTTAATTCCCGAGAAAATGCTTTTTTGGAGTTATTTCAAAACGTTTCAAAACCCGCCTTCAAGAAGTATTGCTGTATTGCAGTGTTAAATAAGCAGGGCTTAGTATCTAGGTTACGCTAACAATTCAACGGTCATGAAAGCTTTCATACATGGCACCAAAATTACGTTAGCGCACTATAAAATTAAAAAACTAAATTAAAGGTCCAGGGAGTTAATTATGAAAAAATCTAGTTATGCTAAGATTTTTACCCGCTCACTAACCGCTATTGCCATTTCTTCAGTTATCGGAATGTCTACGGCTAGTGCAGAAGATATTAGAGGTGTGATTTCAGTCACACAGGGTGTTGCAACAGATATTACCGTTAAAGCTGTAAATGTCGATACAGGAACGACGCGTAGCATTGAATTGGACGCAGATGGTAGCTATCGCCTTGCAAAGCTACCCACAGGTTTATATGAAGTTACGGTATCTAAAGGTAATCAAGTTTTAGCACTTGAACAGGTAAGAGTGTCTTTAGGTAAGAATACCATTACCAACTTTGAGGTAGCAGCTCCTAGCAGTGATACTGAAGTGATCCAAGTCGTTGCATCTTCCGTTGCAACCTTAGACTTAGCTTCTTCAGATTCAGGTCTAATCATTGGCGAAGCTGAAATTGATCGCATGCCCGTCAATCGTAATTTGACTTCTGTTGCTCTATTAGCACCAGGTGTAGTTCAGGGTGACCAATCATTTGGTGCAAATACAGCCTCATTTGGTGGTTCTTCTGTTGCGGAAAATATCTGTTATATCAATGGAATGGAAGTAACCAATACACGTAATGGCTTAGGTTGTGGTGAGTTACCATTTGAATTTTATAAAGAATTCCAAGTAAAAACAGGTGGATACTCTGCTCGTTATGGCCGTGCAACTGGTGGTGCGATTAATGCTACAGCCAAAAAAGGGACAAATGAATGGGAATTTGCTGTCACAGGTACATACTCGCCAGAATCATGGCGTAGTGATGATCGACAAATAGCACGTTCAAATGGCGGTTCAGGTACTATTTATCGTGACGAAAGCCTTGATGAATTAACGCAAAAAGAAATGACTTTCTCTGTTGGTGGTCCAATCATCAAAGATAAGTTATTCATGTACGCGATTATTAACCCAAAAAGTACGAAACAAAATTTAACTTTCCAACCATCATTCTGGGACCACTACTTAGCAAACAACCAGTACAGAAAGCGTGAATCATCTGGCGGCGATAATTTATTCTGGGGCGCCACAATTGACTGGGATATTAGCGACAACCATCGCTTAAGCTATTTTGGCTATTCAAACCGTTCAGATACGCAAGAAACTATTTTTTCATATAACAACAATGGTAAAGGTGTTGTAGGAGAAGAAACCGGTACGCAAATCAGAAAGCGTGGTGGTGAAACTCATAGTATTAGTTATACCGGTTACATTACAGATGACTTAATTGTCACTGCGATGGCAGGTAGAATTGAAACTGAGTATGAAACAAGTGCTTCTAATATCGCATGTTCAACAGTCAACGAAGCTCGTGATAACTATACAACGCCAGCGGTAAGTTGTGGACCTGGTGGTGCGTACGGTGAAAACAACGATACCAACACGCAATATGCATTAGATCTTGAATATACCATTGGCGATCACACCATTACAGCAGGTATTGAGAGTCAAGAACGCGATACAACTCGCTTTAATATCCCAACAGGACCAGATGGTGGCCACTCGTGGACTTATTATACCGTGCAGCCTGGCGCGTCAATTCAAGGTAATGATGGTGTACTATTTACCAACACTAGTGATCAACCACAAGATTATGTACGAGATCGTGTATTTTCAAATGCTGAAAAAGGTGGTGGCTTTACCAGTGACATAAAAGCTTACTTCATTGAAGACGTTTGGACATTAAGTGATGATCTTACATTAACCTTAGGTTTACGTGTTGATGACTTTGAAAACACTGGCGTTACTGGCCGTGTAATTAGTTCATTCACAACAGATGTTGCGCCGCGTTTAGGTTTCTCATGGGATCCAACAGGTGATGGTGAAAGTAAATTATTTGGTACGTTTGGCCAGTACTATTTACCAATCGCTAACAATACTATTTATCGTGCGGCTTCAGGTGTTGATGATAGAACGACGCATTATACGTTTACAGGCGTAGATCCAGCGACGGGTGAACCTATTGGTGCAACACCTGTTAATGGCACTAAGGCTAATTCAGAAGTTGTAAACTCAACAGCAACATTTCCAGAAGAAAAAACCTTTGTATCAAATAATGCCGAACCATTTTCTAAAGTCGAATATATCTTAGGCTATGAAACAATGTTAAATGATGAGTACTCTATGTTAGTTAAAGGTACTTACCGCTATGTCGATTCTGCCTTAGATGATTACTGTGGTGCATATTCAAACGCACACTGTTTAATGATCAACCCAGGTAAAGATGCTGTATTTTACGTTGACGCCGATGACGATGGTTTAGCTGACACAGATACACCTGTTACCTATGATAATGAAACAACAGTTCGATTACCAAAAGGCGAAAACAAGTATTACGCACTTGAAACAACCTTGAAATATAAAGTAGAAGATTTTTCTTGGACAGCAAGTTATACCTGGTCACACAGCTATGGTAACTTTGAAGGTGCAGTAAAATCAGATAATGGTCAAACAGATGCTGGTGTAACCACTGACTTTGACTTCCCAGCGTTAATGGACGGTTCTTACGGTAACTTACCAAACGATCGTCGCCATGTGTTCAAATTCTTCGGTAGCTACAATGTTACTGAACAATTTGTTGTTGGCTGGAATTCTACATTAGCTAGTGGCCGTCCTCGCGGCGTGCAAGGTGGAAGCTACTGGAGTACAGATCCAGATTTATACGGAAGTTATGGTGATACATATTACGTAACACAAAACGACGGTTCTATTACCTATCACCCTCGTGGTAGCAATGGCACAACACCTTGGACATTTAGATTAGATCTTTCTGCGAGTTACTCGTTCAATGTTAACGGCATTGATATGAGAGCTTCATTAGATATTTTCAATGTCTTAGATAATAGTCAGCCTGTCAGTATTGTTGACAATTATGAAGGAATTGGTTGGACAGCAGGTGCTAGAAACCAATTTTACGGTGCGCCACTTGATTGGCAAACACCGCGATTTGCAACACTAAACTTTGAAGCACGTTTTTAATAAAACACGCTCAAAAAGTTAATTAAAATAAAAAGCCGCTATACATTTGTTAGCGGCTTTTTTACACAGCACAAACTAAACAATTTTAATTGCGATAAATTGTTTGAATCAAATGATATCCAAAGCGCGTTTTTATAGGGCCATGTACTTTCAATACTTCTTTCTTAAATACAACGTCATCAAATGCTTTTACCATCTGACCTTTCTTAAACTCGCCTAAATCTCCTCCTTTTTTGCCAGAAGGACAAGTAGAGAATTTTTTAGCCAACTGACCAAAGTCAGTGCCTTTTTCAATTTTGATTAATAGCTCTTTAGCTTGGTTTTCACTTTTTACTAAAATATGCCTTGCGCATGCAGTCGCCATGGTTTCACCTTACCGTATGTATTATCACTATTATAATCGAAAATGTAATTAATTTAACAAAATGTATAGTGGTTAGATTTACTTTATCACGCTAAAACACATAAAATGTTATCTAATTAATCATTCTCTAAAATTGCACATGTCAAACATCGATCACTTGTTTAAAAATAACCGCGCTTGGGCAGATCAAATCAACCAAGAAGATCCTACTTTTTTTGACACTCTCGCTAAACAGCAAGAGCCCGAATATCTTTGGATTGGTTGTTCCGATTCGCGTGTTCCAGCGAACGAATTGCTCGGTATGTTACCAGGAGAAGTATTTGTTCACCGCAATATCGCCAATCAGGTTATACATACAGATCTTAACTGTTTATCGGTTATACAATACGCGGTTGATCATTTAAAAGTAAAACACATCATCGTGTGTGGTCATTATGGCTGCGGTGGTGTATTGGCATCAATGGATAAAAAAAGTTATGGTCTAATTGACAACTGGTTACGTCATATTGAAGATGTACATCGTTTTCATCAAGAAAAACTCGATGCTATTACTGATCATAAAGAAAAACTCAATACTTTATGTGAGCTTAATGTTATAGAACAAGTTGCTAATGTCTGTAATACCACTATCGTTCGTAACGCATGGGCTGCTGGTCAAACACTTACGGTTCACGGCTTTGTGTATAACTTAGCTGACGGCATTCTAAAAGATTTGCAGGTGTCTTCTGATGCAGAAGCGCTGATACGATAACGTATGGCACCAGCCCAATATAATCAACCGGTACATTTAGCATTACAACGTAATAATATTCATCTACGCTATAGCTGAAAAAATATTTTACTTTTAAAAGATTGTCATTATTTTCTACCTTGTTTATATTAAATTAAAACAAAAACTATAAATAACATGAACATGTAAAGTGGTACTCAAGTTCATCAAATATTAAGGAAGATTAATGGCAGACGTAGCAGTTAATTCATTGCCAGTTGAAGAAATTGAACCCTCTAATATCTTTGAATTACTACCCGGTAAGGTTATTGATTTTCAAGTAAACCATCCTGTAAAAGTACGATTAAAACTTCCCTTAATAGGATACGAAACGGGAAAGTACATTATTATAAAATATCCGGCGTCTTCTGATAATTACAGTGATGTTCTCGTAGAAGGTAACGTTGCCATCGTACGTTATTTGCTTGAAGGTGATAAAGGCTGTTGTTTCGCATTTAGAGCCACAATTAGGAATATTACCCAATCTCCAGAAAAGCTGATATTACTAAATTACCCAACGAAAATTGAGAATAGGCAATTAAGAGCACATCAACGCATTACCACGCACTTACCTGCGGCAATATCATTAAATGCGCCAGATCAAAGTAACATTCAAGTAAACGGTATTATCGTTGATTTATCGTTAAAAGGATGTGGTTTTACTTTTAAAGCAAGCAGTGAAATGATCAGTG
Source organism: Thalassotalea sediminis (assembly GCF_030295915.1). Classification (NCBI taxonomy): domain Bacteria; kingdom Pseudomonadati; phylum Pseudomonadota; class Gammaproteobacteria; order Alteromonadales; family Colwelliaceae; genus Thalassotalea; species Thalassotalea sediminis. The sequence continues at coordinate 2,741,622 of NZ_AP027361.1, forward strand.
TAAAACAGCGTGATATTTTCGTCTGTGTTAATCATTATGCCGCTGGTGAAATGCGCATACCGGCAACCGTATGTAATAGTCGAAATGAGCGAGGACGCGTAAATGTCGGCATTAAATTTCAAGAAAATGATAAGCAAGTTGCAGCATTACTCGAACAGTTATTTATCGATACAAGTATTTTGTAAATCAGCTCTCTGTTTAGAGCAGTCCAAGCACCTCAAACAACACTTGCAATATATTATTTTATATATGATGAGAGGTTAACGCAGGAAAGGAGCTTATTTCTGTCAGCTTTTACTTAAGTTTCATCGTAAAATACTTTCATCTATTGTTTATCTCCCCCGTTATATTGTCGGTGTGCCGATAGCACAATAGCGGGAAAAATCGATTGTTTCCCTCTGACAACTCCCTCATCACCCTATTCAGCAAACACTAACAGCAATATTTTAGACTGTCATGCTGCTCTGACAAATGCTCGTCAGTGTCAGCCATTCTAGGCTGACAAGCATTACCGTCTTTAAATAAATATTTGCTGCTATCGCTTCAAAGGGAGTCGGCATACTTCATGTCTATCGCTAAATATCGAGAAACTCCATCTCTGCAATTTTGCATAAAAAAACTTTGAAAACCATTTAATTGATACTGTTAAAAATAAGCTTTACGGGCGAAGCCTCGATAGAACGATCACCTCCTCCATAGGAGGTAATTTTGAGTTGACAATAAATATAAAAAAACCGGCTGAATGGCCGGTTTTTTTTTTAATCGCAGTAAAGCAAAAAGTTACAGCACACCGCGTTCAATTTGATTTAATTCAATAGATTTAAATAACGCAGTAAAGTTACCTTCACCAAAACCTTTATCATCAACGCGTTGTATCATTTCAATAAAGATAGGGCCAAAAATATTCTTGGTAAAAATCTGTAGTAAATACGAATTCTCACTTTGACTGTCGACTAAGATTTGGTGTTCTTTAATACGCTCTTTATCTTCTTTAACCCATGGAATACGATCAAATACATCATCATAATACTCAGGAACGATGTTTAACGTATCAATAATAGACTTATCAATTTTGTCTAAAGACCCCACTAAGTCATCAGTAATAAACGCTAGATGCTGAACACCAGGACCATCGTATTCTTCTAAGTATTCATCAATCTGGTTATTGCTTGTACCTTTACCTTCATTGATTGGAATAGAGAAATTGCCACACGGTGACTGCAGTGCATATGAAACAAGTGCAGATTTTTCACCTTTAATATCAAAATAACGTACTTCGGTAAAACCAAACACGTCTTTGTAAAAATTGGCCCAATGCTCCATTGTGCCTTGATAAACATTGTTCGTTAAATGATCTACCGCTTTAAAGCCTTTATCTTCAACTACTACTGGGTTTTCTAATGGCTCAAAGTCAACATCATAAATAGAGCCCTTATCACCAAATCTATCAATAAAATAAATTAGACTATCACCTATACCATAAATAGCAGGATAAGGAAGTTTGTTTTCAGCATCTTGTGCTGACTTAGCACCACGTTGAATCGCTTGTTCGAAGGCAAATTCAGCATCTTCTACACGCCAGCCCATCGAACAAATCGCAGGGCCATGTGATTTAGCAAACTCGCGTGAAAAACCTTGTCTTTCGTTGTTCAATAAAAAGTGGATATCATTTTGGTTAAAATACTCAATATCGCGCCCTTTAAACTTTTTCGTTTTTGAAAAACCAAAACCATAAAAAGCCTTTTCCATAAAATCAGAATCAGGTGTTGCATATTCGGTAAATTCAATACCGCACAATTTTAAAGGATTTGCTACGTCAGTCATAAATTATCTCTCATTGATTTCTTAAGGCCATTATTGCCAGTAAAAACCTTGAGGAAAAGCTTAGGGGTAGCAAGATATGTGCTAGCAACGTAAATGATCTTGTACGTACAAATTGCGCTTGTTTAAACTGACAGGATGCTAGCCCAAATAGGACGTGCACAGAGGGTGTAAAGAAAATAATACACACATTATTTTATATGAATAATCGTTTAATAATGCGCCGAAAATAAACTAACCGAATAGATAAAAAAAGCGCCAAATAGGCGCTTTCTTTATAAGATATTATGAAAACCGAGTCGGTTTTCGTTGTTTATCATTTCGCTTTCTAGGTTTATCTGTAACCACTGGTGCCTGTGATACCGAAATCTCTAGTGCTTGACGACGAACACGAACACGTTTCAACTGATTAAATGCTTTTTCTGGCATTCCTTTAGGTAACTGAACAAAGGTATGGCGTTCATGCAAATTAATTTGCCCAATGTAGCCACTATCTAATGATATTTCGTTAGCAATTGCGCCAACAATATCACCGGGCTTAGCGCCATGCTCTTTACCCACTTCTAAACGATACGTTTGCCAATCTACGTCATTACGCGCTACTTTTGAACGACGAGGGCGTTCTCTATCACCACGGTTATCACGGCCCTTACCATCGCGAGAACGATTATTGTCTCTATCGCGCGTTTCACGACGCGGCTTAGGATCTTCTTTTGGACGTAATGGTTGCTTAACTTGCTTCAAGTACAACAGTGCTGCTGCAATTTCAGTCATCGACAACTCTGTATCATTCGCCATGCCTTCAATGATTTCACGCATATCAGCCAAGTCTTTGTCGGCAATCAACGCTGCTAATTCAGTTTGAGTACGAGCTATACGTAATTTGCCAATTTCTTGAATACTTGGTAACTCAAATGGAGAAATAGTACCTGATGTTAATCGCTCATACTGACGTAACAAATACATTTCACGAGGTCTTACAAATGAAATTGCGGTACCGGTTCGGCCAGCACGACCTGTTCTACCTATACGGTGAACATATGATTCAGTATCACCTGGTAAATCGTAGTTAATTACCGTAGAAATACGTGGAATATCTAAACCACGAGCAACAACATCAGTTGCAATCAATATTGAGGCTTTTGACGTTTTAATTTGGTCAACAGCGCGCTCACGTTGAGCTTGGTTCATATCGCCGTTTAACGCCAAAGCTGGATAACCAGCACGTTCAAGTTTTTCAGCGACTTCAACAGTGTCGCTTCGCGTACGAACAAAAATGATCATTGCATCATAATCAACAGTTTCAGCGATGCGCTCTAAAGCTGTCATCTTATTAATACCTGTCACTTTCCATGCGAGTTGTTCAATATTCGCTTTTGCTTTTTTCTCAGCTGCAATTTTCACATGTACAGGGTCTGTTAAAAATCTATTCGCGACTTTACGAATTTGAGCTGGCATTGTTGCCGAGAATAACGCCATTTGCGTTTTTTCAGGTAAATGCTCAAGGATCCATTCGATATCTTCCAAGAAGCCCATATTTAACATTTCATCAGCTTCATCAAGTACACAAACTTTTAAGTCCGCAAGTTTCAAACTTTTGCGACGTAAATGGTCCATTAAACGACCTGGTGTACCTACAACAACTTGCGCACCGCGTTCGAGTTGTTGAAATTGTGGACCATAAGATTGCCCGCCATAAAGCGTTGCAACCTTAAGCCCTTTAATATTTTTAGCAAATGACTCAATTGCTTCTGCAACCTGTATAGCGAGTTCGCGAGTTGGTGCAAGTACCAACATCTGTGGCTTGCGTACTCCTGTCTCTATTTTTGTTAACGCTGGTAAACTAAACGCCGCAGTTTTACCTGTACCTGTTTGCGCTTCACCAAGCACATCAAACCCTTCTAATAACGAAGGAATTGTTTTCGCTTGAATAGGTGTTGCTTGGTCAAAACCAAGTTCTGTTACAGCAGAAAGGATGTTTTCAGGCAAGCCGAGGCTAGCAAAGCCAGTTACGGCATTGTCGATATTAATCATATAAATTGTCTTCCCATGCTAAAGCGTTTTGTAAACTAACAAGCTTTACGCGATATAAAGAGGAAACCACCAGGAAGACTTTACAAATAGAGGTTGCACGTCAGGTGCAGTACAGATCAAGTCTATTGGGATCGCCCCACTTCGAAATTCTTGTAAGAGCATCCGAGCCCAAACAACGAGGCGCGCATTATACAGATTTATCGCAAGCAAACAAGTAATAAGTGCATTAATTAACCATATTATTCAAAACACGTCTATCACTATCATTGTGTTTATGACTCTCGGCAGTGTCTTTCGAATTATAAGCGTTCAATGATTAAATTAGGAAAAACACCTAAGCCAATACTTATCAATAACACAACAGATAACCACATTTTTGTCCGCCAAGTGGTCAATAAACTTCGCGAATCAGGCAAGGTTGCAAATAGTTGAAAAATAATGGGGAGATAATACCCTAATGCAATACCACTCCCGATAATAAGTGCGCTGAGTAACCCCCATAACTGGTTATTTGTTGCCAGACTCATTAAATAAAATTTACCAATAAACCCTGCAGTTAAGGGAATACCAGCAAAACTCAGAACCGCAAAAATAACAACACAGGCTCTTATCGGCGATTGCCAAAAAAGCCCCGTCCAATGACTTAACTCAAAGGATTCTGTGCACTTTTGCTCTTGTTCAGTTAGAGAGATAACACCAAAAATTGCAACATTAGCGATAATATAAGCGAGTAAGTAAAATAATACCGCTTGCTTGGCAAACGCAATTGATTGTTGATTATGGAGCAATAAAACAATGAGCAGGTACCCCATATGTGCAATAGAAGCATACGCTAAAATTCGCTTAACATGACGTTGTCGTAGTGCCAAACAATTACCAATAATCATTGACAAAATAGCTAATATACTCAGTGCTGTTAATACATCTCGTTGTGTAACAATAACTTGAAACGGCTCAGCATAAATGCATTTCGCCAGCGCAATAAACATGGCACTTTTTGAAATTGTCGCCAACATAAAAGTAACCGGTGTTGAAGAACCGTAATAAACATCGGGTGTCCAAAAATGAAAGGGCACTAATGACAACTTAAAGCCAATCCCCGTAATTATCATTAAAAAGCCGAGTTGCGCGATAACATTTTGCGCGGCTCCTACAACATGTGAAGAGAAAGACAAGCTACCAGTCTGACTATAAAGAAAGGCAATACCTAAAAGCATAAAACTAGAAGCGCTTGCACTTAAGATGAGGTATTTGAAACCAGCCTCTACTGCATATCTTTGTTGGCGAAAGTAACCGGCTAACCCAACTAAAGACAAGCTCAACAATTCAAAACCAAGAAATAGACTTGCAAAGTGGTCGCTCGCGACAAGCACACCGGCGCCAAGTATCGTCAGTTGTAACAGTAAGTAAAATTCGTCATGTACTTCAATTTGCTTTCGTAAATAAAGCTTCCCCATATATAGCGCCGCAATACCAGCAAACAATATCCATAAAAATGCAAACAGCGAAAAATTATCGATATACATCAAAACGGTAATTTGATGAGAGGGGTGTTCTAGTAAAGACACGGTCGCAATAATAGTGACAACAAAACTCATCAAGGTAAACCAAGCAATGAGTTGTTGACTCCTTTGCCACGCGATTAACAATAAACTACAAAAAACTCCAGTTGCAATTAGCAATTGAGGCGTTAGCAAAATCCATTGAGTAGTAGACATCAAATTCCTCCTTGAAAGTGATATTGAAATAACACTTGAGGATATATACCCAATATAACGAGTAGCATAACCAACACCACGCAAATAATACCTTCACTTAATGATAAGTCTTTTATTTGTATCGATGTTTGGTTTGACGTTGTGCCATGAAACATGTTTTGAAATAGCTTCATCCCATATACTGCCGAGCCAACCATGCCGATAGATGCAACAATCGCGTGAACTGGATACAACGCGAAAACCCCAACTAAACTGTAAAATTCACCAATAAAATTAGCGAGTCCAGGTAAGCCAAATGCTGCTGCCACAAAGATTAAGGACATAGCAGCCATCCAAGGAGCATTTACACCTAAATTTCCCATTTTAGTTAATTCTCTCGTGTGAATACGGTGATAAATAATGCCAGCGACACTAAATAATGCTGCACTGCTCAAACCATGTGCAACCATTGTCATAATGGCGCCATTAAATGCGTTAGCAGTAAACGCAAACAATGCCATCATCACAAAGCCCATATGACTAACACTGCTAAAGGCAATTAATCGTTTACAATCAGATTGTGCAAAAGCCATTTTCGCGCCATAAAGAATACTGATAACACCAAGCGTTATGGCATATGGCGCAAACTGTATGCTTTCACTAGGGAAAAGCTCTATTACAAACCTAATTAAACCATAGGCGCCCGTTTTCAAAAGAATACCCGCTAGCAGTACACTCCCTCCTGTAGGTGCTTGTGTATGCGCGTCAGGTAACCAAGAATGGAACGGTACTGATGGGAGCTTGACGGCAAAAGCGATGAAAAAACCTAACATCATAAAGTATGTCGTGTTAGCTGAGAGATCTATGATTAACCAATCTGAATATAAGAAACTTAAAGTGCCGGTGTGCGCTTGATGTACTAACGCCATTGAGATAATGGCAACCAACATACATAAGCTACTTATTTGCGTAAAAATAAAAAACTTAATAGCCGCGAAAAAGCGATGTTCATGTCCCCATATTGCAATTAATGCGGTAATCGGTAGCAACATTACTTCCCAAAAAACGAAAAATAAAAACAAATCTGTCGCGGTAAACACACCGATAATGCCCGCTGTTGCGCACAACAAGTTAAAATAATAAAAACCTTGTCTATGTATGATTTCTCGCCAGGAAATAACAATGGCAATTGAAGCTAAGAATAGCGTTAAAATAACCATAAGAATGCTCAGGTTATCTAAGCCAAATTGTATTTTTATGTTAAAAGCACGAATCCAAACGTGTTCAAAAACAATCGATAACGATGTGTAGTCAAGATTCGCCTGAAGTAAGTACATCACGAACAAAAATAAGCTAAAAACAATGGCAAACAGTGCAATAAATTTGGGACCGTGTACAAAGTACTTATCGCTTCGCCATGCCGTTATCGATAATAAAATCAATATGGTGATAATTGCTACAATGATCATAATAGCCACACCCCTATCCACAACGCTACACCGCAAGCAAACGCAGCAGCATACCAACGTAACAATCCATTTTGGAAGGACAAGGCAACATCTCTAATGAGTACGCTATACCAAGATGAAAACATGACCACCCTATCGATCATATCTGATTGATTTATGTTCGCTAGGGTTTTAAATGGCTTTACGATTAACACAGCATATAGCCTATCAAACCCCGCTCCAGCAGCAAAAAATCGTTTAATAGGTTGCTGACAAATACTATTTAAACCTCGCTCTACTGCATCATTATCACCGCGATAATAGCCACTAAAAAAAGCAACGGATAAAACAATACCAATAAATGGCGTTATGACCGCTGCAACATGCAACCAACTAGGCTCATCAGTCAAAACATTCGGTTCCGTTGGCACAAACACCGTGTACAAATCTAACTGTAGTAGACCGCCTAAAACCGATAGCACAGCCAATACCAACAAGGATATGCGCATTAATGGATAATGCACATCGACAATATTGAACGTTTCTCTAGGTGCCCCCATAAAAACCAAAAAGAATAATCGACAGCTATATATCGATGTTATTAAGGCACCTAAGACTGCAAGCCACCAAAAAGTAGGGCCTGCCGTTGTCGAAGTCCAAAGTTGTCCGATAATCGCTTCTTTTGAAAAAAAGCCTGACGTTCCAGGTAGTGCAATTAAACACGCAAGACCAACCGAAAAACATATCGATTCGAATGGTAGCCGTTTAAATACTCCGCCCATTTTGAATATATTTTGCTGATGATGTAACGCGTAAATAATAGCGCCAGCGGTAAGAAAAAGTAGCGCTTTAAAAAAAGCATGAGTCATTAGATGAAAAATACCAGCCCCCCAAGCGCCGGCGCCTAACGCTAACATCATGTAACCAATTTGGCTCATGGTTGAATACGCTAGTATACGTTTAATATCAGTCTGAACTAAGGCAGATAACCCAGCGAGTAACAAGGTTAACGCGCCAATCCAAGCGATTATTTGCATAACCTCAGGTGTCAGCAAAAACACATTATGCATTCGCGCAATTAAGTAAATGCCTGCCGTAACCATTGTGGCAGCATGGATCAATGCACTCACAGGTGTAGGCCCTGCCATTGCATCGGGTAACCATGTCTGTAGCGGAAGTTGCGCCGATTTTCCTACTGCTCCTCCTAGTAATAATATCGAAATCCAAAACGTTTTTTCATCATTGAGAGGCCAAGCGCCGTTGGCAAGTAAATTAACCGCTTGAATATCCAAAGAGTTAAGTGAGGTAAACAATAGGAACAAACCGATAGCCATTGCTGTGTCACCAATACGTGTCACGATAAATGCTTTTCTTGCCGCGGCGACATTTTCAGGCTTTTGATACCAAAAACCAATTAATAGGAAACTGCATAAACCAACACCTTCCCACCCTAAATAAAGAAGTATTAAGTTATCCGCTAAGACTAAAATTAACATCGCTACCAAAAATAAATTCATGTAAGCCATAAAACGATGAAAATGGGTATCCTCCCTCATATAAGCTGCGGCAAAACAATGAATAAGAAAACCAACGCCACTGACTACACAAACCATCACAGCAGATAGATGATCAAGATAAAAAGCAACATTGACCTGATAAGTATTACCGGTATCAAAACCGATAAGCGTAAACCAAGACCATAAATGTTGCGTCATTGAACTTATTTCGTTGTGCTCAAGCTGCCAGACCAAGAAAGCACTAGATAAAGTAGACAATAAAACACTACCAATACTGATAATACTCGCTAACTGCCAAGACAAATAACGCTTGAACAACACTAAAATAAAAAAGCTAAACAATGGATAAAAAGGTAACCACGCGAGTATCATCCTTGATCTCCTTTCAATTCAGATAGCACATCGATATCAAGTTGACGATATTGGTGTTGCATCCGAATAAGTAGAGCAAGCCCTATCGCCACCTCTGCTGCTGCAAGCGTTAAAATTAACATAAACATAATTTGGCCATCTGCCTGCTGCCAAACACTACCTGCACCAATAAATGCTACACCCGTTGCATTTAACATCACCTCTAAACTCATTAAAATAAATAAGGTATTTTTGCGAGCAATTACGCCAATAAAGCCGATAAAAAACAAAATACTGGCCAAAATCAATACGTGTTCTAAAGGAATGGTGGTCATGCTGGACCTCCATGATTGGTCGTTTTAGCAAAGTGATAAGCAGCGACGAGTCCAGTGAGCAACAAAAACGATGCTATTTCTACAGCAAGTAAATAAGGACCATATAACAAAATACCTACACGCTTAGCGTCAACTACGGTTGCTAAAAGCTGTTGCTGAATTCCTTGATGATTAATCGTATACACTAGCTCGATTAACAAAATCACAGATAAACAAACAGGGCCTATCCATCCAGAAAATCCACGGTTTTGTGGTGCATAATGTGTTTCATCTTCACGCAAACCGAATAACATGATGGCAAAAACAAACAAAACTAATATAGCGCCGGCATATACAATAACCTCTAAGCCAGCAGCAAAAGGGGCTCCCATTAAATAAAAACAAACAGCTACAGCAATCAGCGAGACCACTAAATATAGCAATGCATGTACAGTATTTTTCCGTGTAACCACTTTGATACTTGCAATAACGGCAATTAAAGCGGCTAAATAAAACATGGTAATTAGTGGTGAAAAACTCATGGCATTAGCCCTTTAATATCTATCGGGGGCTTCTCTTGAACACTTTCTCCTTTGCCTTTATTTTTTACTGCAATACCTGATTGTTGATAAAAACTATAATCAGGATATTTACCCACTCCATTAATAAGTAAATGCTCTTTTTCATACACTAAGTTTTGACGATCATATTCTGCTAACTCTACATCGGGTGTTAGCTGTATCGCATAGGTTGGACATGCCTCTTCGCAAAAACCACATAAAATACAACGTGAAAAATTAATTCGGAAAAACTCGGCACGCTTTCGGCCATCATCATCAACCGTTTGTTGTAGGGCAATACAGTCAACAGGACAAGCAACAGCACATAGGTTACAGGCCACACAGCGTTCTTGTCCGTCAGGTTCGCGTGTAAGCACTATTCTGCCTCGATAGCGAGGCGACAAATAAGGTTTTTGTTCTGGATACTCAACGGTGTCGGCTTTGGTAAAAGTATGCTTGAGTACTAACCACATTGTTCTGAGTTGACTAAACATTAAATCACCTCCGTTATCGACAACAGTGCAGTTACTAATAAGTTAACCAAAGCCAGTGGTAACATATATTTCCAGCCGAAAATTAATAACTGATCAAACCTAGGTCGCGGTAGAGATGTGCGCAACAAGATAAAAAAAACAACAAATAAGAAGACTTTTAAGAGAAACCAAACTAACGGTGGTAGCCAAGAAGCAAGCGGTTCAGGCATTAACCAACCGCCAAAAAATAAAACGACTGACATACAGGAAATCAACGTAACGCCCAAGTATTCACCGAGAAAAAATAAGGCGAATTTAAGGCCAGAATATTCAGTGTGAAAACCTGCCGTTAACTCTGTTTCCGCTTCGGGAAGATCAAACGGTAGACGATGGCTCTCCGCAATACCGGCAACAAAAAACACAAAAAAGCCAACAAATTGTGTCTGTATAAACCAACCATGTTGTTGTGCCAGTACAATGTCACGCAAGTTAAATGTGCCGCTTAATAACACAACGCCCATAAATGACAGCCCCATAAAGACTTCATAACTAACGGTTTGCGCTGCCGCTCTCATACCACCTAATAATGCATATTTAGAATTTGATGCCCAACCAGCCAATACCACCGAATAAACGGCTAACGACGCCATTGCTAAAAAAAACAATAGCCCTATATTTAAATCAGCAACGCCAATACTAGGGGAAAAAGGCAACACGGCAAAGCTCATCAACACACAAACAGCACCAATAACTGGCGCTATAACAAATACCCGTTTATCGCTAAAAGGTGGCACCCAATCCTCTTTACTCAGTATTTTTAGCAGGTCAGCAAACGACTGCAACACACCAAATGGTCCTACTCTGTTAGGTCCTAGTCTATCTTGCCATATACCAATTAACCGACGCTCAACCCAAACGAGCATTGCAGCCGCAGGAATAAGTAACCCAAGAATAATGGCGATTTCAACAAGTTTTATTAGGGAATCAAACATCATCTAAGCCTCCCGCTACAAAGCGAATGGGTATTATTTGATCTTGTTCTTTAAGCTGTTTTAATTCATTTTTCTGCGCTAGAATTGCTGCTTGATGTGCTTGCTCATGCTGAGCTTTCCATTGCATAACGTCTTGTTCGCTAGCTCGCGTTAACTGCTTTATTTGCCAATGATTATCATCGATCTCATCAGTTTCAATAAACGCATGTTTAATCGGTAATTCATGACTAATCTCAATTAAACCAACCAAAGAGGCTTCTAATTCACTATTTGGTTTAAATAGTGAAAGTGTCGCCCACTCTCCGTTACTCACATTGAGCTGTTGTGCCATATTTTCAGCAATATGAAACTTATTTTCCGTAGATAAAAGAATAAACTCAGGCTGATATTTGGTTAACCAAAACCGTTGATACCAAGGCTTGCTTACGGCTAATGTTGCGATGCCATTAATAGGCTTGCTCATTGCGCTTTGATCATTTATTGGTGGGGGTTGAATAAACTTATTATTAAAAGGCAGAAAAGCGGCCGCTTTGCGTTTCATTAGTGGCCCATTTGGTTGCTGTTGGTATTTTGTTATCGCTTGATTTGAATTCCAACCTGGCGCCCAAACAAAAGGCATCGCATCATCACTATCAACAGCACCGCCTTCCATAGAGAATCGGAAAGGCTCATCACTTTGCGTTGTTTTAGCTTCATGTACCGTTTGATTAGCCATTTTCGCCGTGCGACCACTTGCCCGATGTGGTTCTCGTGCAACCGCAATATCGAATTGAGATGGTTTAATCGGCCAATTTTCATCACGCTCTTTAAACCATTGATTAAGTTGAACGATATTTTCAATTTCTGCGATGTCTGGCAGAAAAATATCAAGTGCTTGAGCCATTATCACAAGCCAACACCATGAATTTTGTACTGGCAATACGGCAGGCGTTACGGGGTAAAAAGCTTGAAGACGACCTTGATAATTAGCAAAATGACCGTGAGACTCAGAAATAGGCGTGACAGGCATAACAACAGTAGCATCGTCACTCATATCACTGCTGCTATGTTCAAGTACAATTTTGGCTTTGTTTAACGCTTTCAAGCGCGCCAAAGATGTAGCAGCAACTGATGTTAATTCATTCTCTAAAACAATAATACCTGCCACATTATCATCTTGTTCAACCTGTTCAATAACTGCTTCAACGGTGGGTGTATTATCAGAGGTCAGGTAAAGTTGACCTACCGTATTCGCATGAGGAACAACCATAAGCGAGTCGCAAACACCTTTCACCTTTTTAATCGTGTCTATTAATGACACAATAAGCGAAAATAACAGGTTATTCTGTTGGCTCCAGCCACCAATAATGAGTGGTTTTTTTGCCTGGGTTAGATCCGCCACTAACGTTGCAATATTGTCGGCAAGTTCTGCTGTTTGAACCTCTTTATTAACAACGGAAATGAGTTGTTTGATTACAGTGATACTGTCGGTAACAGGCTGAAGAACAGCTTTTTTGGCTACTGAATCTAATTTCGTTGCAATACTTGAAAACACATAAAGAGGCGATAACCTGTCTGCCGTAACTGTTCTTACCGCACTGTCTTGCCACTTTGGAATCCCCATGGCTTCTGAACGTTCGATTCCTTCATTACGTAGTGCTTGACGAACAGCAAGGGCAATTCTTGGCGCACTTTGTGTAATATCTTCGTCAACAATCAAAACAAAGTCAGCTTGTTCTACTTCAGCTAAACTTACCGGCCTGTGCCGCGACAAATAATCAATATGAGCGTTCGCTAACAAGTATTCGTTTTCGGAAAAACCACTACTAAAGTTTTGTTCCCCTACTATTAATTTCAACAATTGGTTACTTTCAACACTGGCCCGTGCGGAGCCAATTGCCAGAAAACGTTTTCGTCGATAAGGCAATAATTCAATAAGTACATCATGTTTTGTCAATCGATAAGGTGATCGTTGCTTAATACCCTTGGCCTGCTTGATACGACATGCATTATTAACATAGCCCAATCCAAAACGGCCATGATCACATAAAAAATAACCGTTCAACTCATGGTGGTAACGGTTCATTACTCGTCGAACACTGCCATACCTTTCACCAATACTCGTGTTGCACCCAACAGCACAGTTACCACAAATAGACGGTGCAGATTGTAAGTCCCACTTACGCGCATAATGTGCAGAGAATATTTTGTTTGTAAATACCCCTGTTGGGCAAACTTCAACTAAGTTGCCACTAAATTCACTTGCTAATTGTCCGTCTTGTTGTCGACCAAAATAAACTTGGTTTTTCGTACCAAAAACACCAAAATCTTCACCACCCGCGTAATCTTTATAATAGCGAACGCAGCGATAACAAGTGATACAACGATTCATTTCATGGCCAATAAACTGACCTAAATGTTGGTTGGTAAAAGTACGCTTTAAACCATGATATTTCCGAGTTGAGTGCCCAGTCATCACGGTCATATCCTGTAAATGACATTCTCCTCCTTCAGCACAAACAGGGCAATCATGTGGATGGTTCGTCATCATTGCACTGATAACTTGTTCACGAAACGCTTGTGAGGTTGCTTCATTTAAACCGATACGCATACCCTCTGTAACAGGCGCAGTGCATGCCATGATCAAACGACCTTTGTCATCATTTTCGTCTTGGTATTGCGTTACTGCACACTGCCGACATGCACCAACGGACCCCATTGCAGGGTGCCAACAAAAATACGGCAAATTTAACTTCTGTGATAAAACACCAGCAAGTAGATTGTCACCGCTATCAATTTGATAAGCGATATCATCAATAAAAATCGTAACTAACTTTTTAACCATGATGCCCCCCTGCTTGGTAAGGACAACACTTATTCTCTATATGCTGAACAAAATCATCAGTAAAATAATTAAGAGCGCTACGTAAAGGTTCAACAGCACCAGGTGCCAAAGCACAATGCGTTTTTCCTATCCACATAAAGTCACAAAGTCTATAGAGCTCGTCTATATCAGAGAGCTGTCCTTGACCACACTCTATGCGTGTTAGTATCTCTAACGCCCATGGTGTACCATCACGACATGGGGTACACCAACCACATGACTCCTGTGCAAAAAATTGCATTAAATTCTTCACCATTGCTACAGGGCAGTTTTTATCATCTAATACAATCAATCCTCCCGTACCCAAGCGGCTACCTGCTTTTGCAATCGAATCATAGTCCATCGCAACATCTAAATGTTCAGGTAACAGAAAGTCTGTTGAGGCGCCTCCAGGCAATAGTCCTTTTAATGATAAACCTTCTAACATACCGCCAGCATGGTCATTCAACACTTGACCAATCGTAGCGCCCATTGGTAATTCCCATAAACCTGGTTTTTTTATTCTACCGCTAGCACCATATATTTTTGTCCCGGCATCACTATTTGGTGCATGTCGTTGATACCATTCAACGCCATGATTAAAAATATGCGGCAGATTACTTAATGTTTCTACGTTGTTAACAATGGTAGGTTTGCCAAATAACCCTGCAACTTGCGGAAAAGGAGGCTTAGCACGCGGATTTGCCCGTTTGCCTTCTAAGGCATTAATTAATGCCGTTTCTTCGCCACAAATGTAACGTCCAGCACTGGTATGCAAGTAAAGTTCTAGGCTATAACCACTATGCTGTATATCTTTTCCTAACCAACCATCTTGATAAGCTTCGTCAACTGCCTGTTGCAATCGTTTAGCTGCCAGATGGTATTCGCCACGAAGAAAGATATACGCTTTAGTGGCACCGATAATGTAACCGGCAATAATCATCGACTCGATAAGTTGATGAGGTACGCCCTCTAAAAGCCACCTGTCTTTGAACGTACCTGGCTCCATTTCATCAGCGTTACAGATTAGATATTTGTCTTCCTCTGCTTTTGGGTCATTCTCCTCAAATTGCGGAACAAAACTCCATTTCATCCCCGTTGGAAAACCAGCACCACCCCGCCCTTTTAACCCAGATGCCTTAACAACGTCTAATGCATCATTAGGACTTAATTCACTTAACACTTTTTTCGCAGCTACATAGCCATTTTCCTCACAATACTGCTGAATATTGAGTGGCTGCGTTGTATTAATTAAATACGTCAAAGGGTGAGTTAATGCATCCATTACACTTTCCCCTTCGCTTCAGTTGCATAAAGTGTTTGTAAAATATCAATAACACTTTCCGGCGTTAACTGCTGATAATGTTCTCGTCCAATCATCATGACAGGCGCCTTATCACATCCGCCTAAACACACATTTGATAACAGTGTAAACATGCCATCATCAGTGGTCTCACCATAATCGATGGATAAATAGTCTTTTATTGCAGCTAGTACCTCATCATATCCACATAAATGACAGCTAATACTGTTACATAAATGAATAACATATTTGCCTACTGGTTGACGGTATATAAGGTTATAAAAGGTCGCAACACCTTCCAAATCAGCAACAGAAATACGTAAATAATGCGCTATAGCATGTAATGCGTCGTCACTTATCCAGCCACGGTTTAATTGCACTATTTTTAAAGCTTCAATACCACAGGCTTCTCTTGTCGCCATTATGCTCACTTCATGATCAATAGCAGACCTTTCTTGATCGCTGAGATAATCAAGTGGTAAGACGTTTTGTGGGTTTATTGCTTTCATTTCATTACCTATCCACGTCAGCCATTACGTAATCAATACTACCGAGGGTTGCAATTAAATCGGCAACCATCTGGCCGCGAGCTATTTGAGGGATCATTTGTAAGTGCGCAAAACTTGGCGTACGAATTCTTGTACGATAACTCATGGTACTGCCATCGCTAATAAGGTGGTATGCCATGATGCCTTTTGTCGCCTCCACAGCTACGGACACTTCACCCGTAGGTATTGTTGGCCCCCAAGAAACATTAACAAAATGAGGTATTAAGGTATCAATATCTGTCATCGTTCTAGCTTTATCAGGAGGTGTGGATTGTGGATGCTCGGCTTTGTAGGGGCCACTCGGCATATTATTTAAACATTGTTCAATAATACGAATACTTTGCCTCATCTCTTCAATACGCACACGGCACCGATCATAACAATCGCCATGACTTCCAGTCGGTACTTCAAAATCAAACTGATCATAACCGCCGTAAGGACGCTGTTTACGAAGATCCCACGCATAACCGGTTGCACGTAATCCTGGTCCTGTTACTCCCCAGTCAAGCGCTTCTTTTGCAGAATAAGCACCAATACCTTGTGTTCGCTGTTTCAAAATGCCGTTTTGCATCACCATCTTTTCATATTCATCTAATCGCGCGGGCAAGTAATTAACATATTCACGAACCAGCTTATCCCAGCCTTTGGGTAAGTCTGACGCGATTCCACCAATACGAAACCAGCTTGGGTGCATCCTTGCCCCAGAAATCGCTTCGACAATGGTAAATAGTTTTTCACGGTCAACGAACATATAGAATATAGGCGATAACGCGCCTACATCTTGCGCAAATGTCCCATAAAACAATAAGTGACTTAGAATACGGAACATCTCAGCAGTCATAATTCGCGCTACTTTTGCCCGCTCAGGCACAGCTATACCTGCCAGTTTTTCAACAGCCATTACATAAGGGAAGTTATTCATCACCCCCCCTAAGTAATCGATACGATCGGTGTAAGGGATGTAGCTATGCCAAGATTGGCGCTCTCCCATTTTTTCTGCACCTCGGTGGTGATAGCCAATATCAGGTACGCAGTCGACAATTTCCTCGCCATCCATTTGTAAAACAATTCTAAAAGCGCCGTGAACACTTGGGTGATTTGGTCCTAAGTTTAAAAACATAAAGTCGTTGTCAGGACCTTGTCGTTTCATGCCCCACGCTTCAGGATTAAACTGTAAGGCCTGTTGCTCTTCATCTTGTTTATTAGATGGTAAGGTAAAAGGATCCATCTCAGTTGCTCGTGCAGGATGCGTTTTTAATAGTGGATGACCTTGCCATGTATGTGGCATTAGAATACGCGTTAAATAAGGGTGATTATGAAAAACCACGCCAAACATATCCCACACTTCTCTTTCATACCAGTTGGCGTTAGGCCAATATTGACATACACTTTCAATGTTTTTATCACTGGCAGAAAGTGCAATTTTTATCCGAACATCTTGGTTTCTTTCAGTTGAGATAAGATGATAACTTATTGTAATGTCTCTAACATATTTTGATTTATTGCGTCTTTCGCTTTCATCAATTGCGGTAATATCAAAGCAAAGGTTAAAAGGTTCAGCAAGTTCATGACGAACCACTTGCATTACAGGGATTAGATCAGCCTTTTGCACCCATAAGGTTGGAATATCATCACAAATATGGTCTTTATCACATGCCATATACAGCGGTATGTCGCTAATAAGTGCGCGTATTTCTTCGATAATGGGAATATGAACTGGCTGCTGCCAGTCGCGACTAACAGATAAATCTACTTGAAAACTCATATGGAATCAGGCTCATCTAAGTTCGTAGTTGCGATACGATGTTCATGTTTTATGTCGCGTAACGACGGTTTAGCAATCTCAGTGACATTGCCGCCATCAACAAGCCAACTTATCTTTCTTGGTTGATGCGCAATTTTGCTTTGTAAGAGTAGTATTGCTTCCATTAAAGCTTCAGGCCGCGGAGGACATCCTGGTACATAAACATCGACGGGAATAAACTTATCCACGCCTTGTACAACACTATATATGTCATACATACCACCAGAGTTGGCACAAGAGCCCATTGAAATAACCCATTTAGGTTCGAGTAATTGTTGATAAAGGTGCTGAATTACCGGTGCCATTTTTCTAAAGCAAGTGCCAGATATCACCATGAGATCAGCCTGTCTTGGTGTAGCTCTAATTACCTCGGCACCAAAACGAGCGATATCATGCCTCGAAGTAAAACTTGTTGCCATTTCTACATAACAACAGCTCAAGCCAAAATTAAATGGCCATATTGAGTTTTTCCGCCCCCAATTTGCCAAGTCATCAAGTTTTGAAAATAAAATATTACGTTGAAGTTCTTGTTCAACTTTTTGCTTTGACTGAAACAACTGTTTATCAAGTTCAGCTTTGGTTAGCGACCACTCCATTAGCGCTCCCTCACAACTTTCGTCGTATAACTTTGTTCAGACTTTACTGGCAAGTGACGATGTTTAAGCGATAAAGCGCCAATTCGAAATAGGTAGATCAGCGCAGCTAATAAGATGGCGATAAAAATAGAAGCTTCAATAAACCCTGGCCAACCAGATTCTTTAAAGGCAATCACCCATGCAAATAAAAAAATGGTTTCAAGATCAAAAATAACGAAAAAAATAGCGTATAGAAAGAAATGTGAAGTAAAGCGGGTTTTGTTGTCGTTTACCGAAATAACGCCAGATTCATAGGGAATATTCTTTGCTGGCAATTTTGCTTTAGTACCAAGGACATGTGAAAGCACCATCATGACAGTCAACATAATGATTAATGTCAAAAAATATGCTGCAATTGGCCAAATTAACGTGATTTGCCCACTCATCTTCGAGTCTCCCCAAATGTTTACCATTTGATTTAATGACACGATAGACAACTAGCTTATCGATTATTTACGTACTCTCACATCTTTAGCTATGCTTGAGTGCGTATTTTTTATACAGACAATTTAATAATAAGATAAAGAATAGATTTTGCAAATTTACTTGCTATTCAAATAATTATATAAAAAAGAACGAGTAAAGTCGCTTCAACTGCCGGCAACAGGCAGCAAAAAGGCCTGGTAGATAAACTACCAACAGTGAAAAGATAAGCACTAGCCCAATGTTAATGAAGAGATTAACATTATTATACGAAAAATCCCTGAAAACGATAAAACTGCACTTAACCGACATTATAGTTCAAACCACTTAAAATACGCACTTTTAAGTGGTTTTTTAACGAAAACAATTACTCTTCTGAACCATTAATGAGTTCTGACAAATGGCTAAGTTTATCTAACACTAGCGCATGAATGGACTTTCTCGGGTATCGACCAACACTGTTTCTAACCCCGGCAGATTGCCCCATCAGTATTTCCATCGATTGGTCAACATTATCTACTGCGTAAATATGAAACTTTTTCGCAGCAACGGCAGCAATGACCTCAGGTGCAAGCATCAAGTTCGCCACATTTGTTTTTGGAATAATGACCCCTTGCTCACCTGTTAAGCCTTTGTCTTTGCATAAACGATAAAAGCCTTCGATTTTCTCATTAACACCACCAATAGATTGTACTTCACCATGTTGGTTCATCGACCCTGTTATCGCTATACCTTGCTCAATAGGTAATTGTGAAATTGCCGAAATTAAGGCGCATAGTTCAGCCATCGATGCACTGTCGCCATCTATATGACCATAAGACTGTTCAATGGCGATATTAGCCGATATGGCCACCGGAAAGTCTTGCCCGTATTTGTGACCAATATAGCCACTCAATAAGAGAACCCCTTTTGAGTGTATAGATTTGCCCAAATCTACTTCGCGTTCAATGTCTGTAATACCGTGGCTACCCGCGTAAACCGTTGCAGTGATCCTTGCTGGTGTACCAAAAACACTATCGCCAATTTCTAGAACCGTTAAGCCATTAACTTTACCAACTTGAGCACCTTGTGTACTGATTAATACTTGCTCTTCCTTTATCTCATCTAACCATGCTTCACTAATTCTCCCAGTACGTCGCTCCCTAGCAGCCATCGCTTTTATAACGTGTTCTGCTGTTAGCGCGCCCTCAATATTGTCTTTACGTAACAAATAAACAGATTCATCGAGTAAATCATTAACTTGTACAATATTGGCTGACATTTTATGTTGATGTTCAGCACGACGTAATGCATACCGAATAAGCTCCATTACGGCACCGTTATCTATCTCTGGATATGCTTGCTGATAGCCTCTTTGGCGAATAAGTTGCGTGTATTCTGCGAGGTTTTCTTCATTGGTATCTAAATAACGATCAAAGTCAGCTAATACACGAAACAGTTCAGTAAACTCTTGATCATAATCTTGCAATAAATAGTAAATGTCAGCATCGCCTAGTAGAACAACTTTAACTTGTAATGGAATTTTTTCAGGCTGTAAGCTAAATGAACTAGGTTGTGCAAATTCCGAATAAGGGTTTTCAATCGTAATCTCTTGTGTTTTTAAGGCAAGCTTCAACTTTGCCCACACCAAAGGTTGATTTAATAGCTTTTCAGCTTCTAGCAACAAATAGCCACCATTGGCGCGATGCAGTGCGCCTGGCCGAATTAATCGATAACTACTATATGTACTACCTTGAAAAGTGGCAAAGTCTACATGACCGAATAAGTTTTGAAACGTAGGGTTTTGTTCATAAACAACAGGTGCACCTTCACCAATACTTCTTGGCACAAGTAAGTTTGGTAGAAATCGTTCTACCATAAGTTTTCGCGTATCTTTGTCATTACGGTGCTGTTCATTGCTTTCATCTACTAGTACTTCAAGTACAGCATCAACGACATGGCTTTTTACCTTTGATAAATATTTTAAGACACCAATATTACTGGCAAACTCATGTTCAAGTTCTTTTAAAAACGGACGAATACTTTGCTCTGCGGTTTCATGCTTTAATTTTCGTAACTTATCTGAAGAAATACGCTTCCATTGCGGTAGTTCAATAAGTTGTTCAGAAAGCAATCCCTCTAACTCTTCTAATAACGCATAGAATTCATTACGTTTTGCTTCGTCTAAGTTAGCAAATTCTTTATCATTTAATGGTTTACCATTTACAAGTGGCGCAAAGGTTATTTCGCCAGCCTCTTCATAAACAACCACTTCATGTTGTAACGCTATTGCTTCAACGTTAGCGATTGCTTCATCATATTTTCGATTAAATTCTCGATCGATAGCTGCTTTTTGACGTTGATAGCTCGGGTTATCAAAAATTTCGGGAAATAAATCTAATAACTCGTCAATGAACGTATTCATTCGTTTGACTAGTTGCTTTCCATCACCAGGGCTTACATATAACTTGTATGGTGCGTGAATATCATCGAAATTATTAATGTAACACCACTCGGCAGGTGTTGGTTGTTCACTGGCAAGCTGTGTCAGCATTTGTTTCACGAGTGTTTGGCGTCCAGTTCCATGTTGCCCCATCGCAAAAACGTTAAAACCACGTGTTTGCATTGATAAACCAAACTCAAGGGCTTCTTTGGCGCGTTGATGACCTAAAAATATAGATGATTGAGAATGATCTTGAACAATACTCTCGAAAAAAGAAGCATCGAGTTGTGCGGTTAGCTTCTCTGGCGCCAATCGATATTGGCTAACGCTTAGGGTCATATTGGTAATACCTGAGTACAGAAAATAAATTATTCACGGATAGATGGTTGTCATTCTTCTACTAAAGGGGGAAACCATCCTTGATAATATAAAACAAGCATAGTGTACTCTGAACTGAGGCTTAGTCGCAAAAAAACGTCACTAAGGTGTTAAACTTTGTCGCATAAATTGATCATGACCACAATACATACAGTTCTCAACCGTCGACATATGCGTAATAGGAGTTGCATTTTTACATTTCTGACATTCAAGCATACCGAAACCAATAATATCGCCCGTTTTATAGATGCCATTATGGTGAAAATCATCAGGTAATTCAGCCCATTCTACTTGTGATTTATCAGTAATATTTGCCATAACAGCCCAAAAAGACTCTTTCATCAATGCCAAATAAATCGAATGCTTAGCGTCTTCTTGAGTTTGTGAATAAAACTCTTGCAAATCATACTGAAAATTAGTGACAAACTGCTTTACACGTTCTTCTGGTAATTGCTCCATCGCTAACATTACAGATTTTGCTTGCTCTACTAATTCGACAATTTGCGTTACCTCATGTTTCTTCACATCAGTTAACCAATCAGACATACCTTGATAAAACTCAGAAAAGCGGTCTTTTTTCATTATACTTCCGTCATTTATTAGTATTAAAAATGAGTATAGCAGTTGTTCTCTTCAGCGTTAACCTTTGTTGCTTTGCTAACAAAAATACCTATTTTTGAATGTTAGTAAACTACTTCATTCTCAATTACGCATTTTCGCATAAAATAGCAGCATATAAACTTGTCGCGCTTACAGAAAATCATGTATTCTATGGCAATAAACAAATTATCTTTTGACGCGTTATTCGCATCACATCAAATTTTTGAGAAAGTCATTAATGGAACCCATTTATAATCCCCAAGCTATCGAAGCAACAGTTCAAAAATACTGGGCTGAAAATAAAACCTTCAAAGCGGTTGAGCAACCTGGTAAAGAAAAATTTTATTGCTTATCTATGTTTCCATACCCGAGTGGTAAATTGCACATGGGGCATGTTCGTAATTATAGTTTAGGCGATGTAATTTCACGTTATCAACGCCTCCAAGGCAAAAATGTTATGCAACCAATGGGGTGGGACTCTTTTGGTTTACCTGCGGAAAATGCAGCAATTAAGAATAATTCTGCACCAGCAAAATGGACCTATCAAAATATTGATTACATGAAAGGTCAGCTTAAATCTTTAGGTTTTGGCTATGATTGGGACCGTGAATTAGCGACATGTAAAAAAGATTACTATCGTTGGGAACAATGGTTTTTCACTAAGTTATACGAAAAAGGCTTAGTTTATAAGAAAAATGCAACCGTTAATTGGGATCCTGTTGATCAAACTGTTTTAGCCAACGAACAAGTAATAGATGGTCGAGGCTGGCGTTCTGGCGCTATTGTTGAGCGAAAAGAAATTCCACAATGGTTTATTAAAATTACAGATTACGCCGAAGAGTTGCTGGCAGATTTAGACCAGCTAGAGGGCTGGCCTGAACAAGTTAAAACCATGCAGAAAAACTGGATTGGCCGTTCACAAGGTGTTGAAATGACATTCGACATCCAAGGCAGCGACCAACAGTTTGATATTTATACTACACGTCCCGATACCGTTATGGGAGTCACTTACGTAGCCCTAGCCGCACAACACCCATTAGCACTTGAAGCGGCGAAAACCAATGCCGAACTTGCTGCGTTTATTGACGAATGCAAGCAAAGCAAAGCAACAGAAGCTGATGTTGCAACCATGGAAAAGAAAGGTGTTGATACCGGCTTAAAAGCCGTACATCCACTGACAGGTGAATTAGTTCCAGTATGGGCAGCAAATTTCGTATTAATGGATTATGGTTCTGGCGCAGTAATGTCTGTACCTGGTCACGACCAAAGAGATTTCGAATTTGCTAAAAAATATGGTTTAGCAATAAAACAAGTTATTTCGGCTAGTGAAGGCGATGATATTGAGCAAGCGGCAATTGTTGAGAAAAACACGCTTGTTAACTCAGGTGACTTTGACGGTCTAGATTTTGATGAAGCTTTTGATGCAATTGCCAAGCAATTAAATGAACTTGGAAAAGGAAGTATAAAAGTTAACTATCGTTTGCGTGATTGGGGCGTATCTCGTCAGCGTTATTGGGGTGCTCCTATTCCAATGATCAATTTAGAAAACGGGGAGTCAGTGCCTGTGCCCGCTGATCAACTCCCGGTTTCATTACCGGAAGATGTCACCATGAATGGTGTGACATCTCCGATTAAAGATGATCCTGAATGGGCGAAAACAACCTATGAAGGTCAAGCAGCATTTAAAGAAACAGATACCTTTGATACGTTCATGGAGTCTTCATGGTATTACGCGCGTTTTTGTTCACCGAACGACGACACACAAATGCTCGATCCTGAAAAAGCAAATTATTGGTTACCCGTTGACCAATATGTTGGCGGTATTGAACATGCCATTTTACATTTATTGTACGCACGTTTTTTCCACAAACTATTACGAGATGTTGGGCTTGTTGATAGTGATGAACCATTCAAAAGTTTATTGTGCCAAGGCATGGTATTAGCAGATACCTATTATCGTGAAAGTGACAATGGCGCACAAGAGTGGATTTCCCCCACCGATGTAGCAGTAGAGCGTGACGATAAAGGCGCTGTTATAAAAGCAACAAGCAAGCTTGATGGCAAACCCGTTATTTCAGCAGGCATGAGTAAAATGTCTAAGTCAAAGAATAACGGTATTGACCCTCAAGAAGTTATCGACCAATTTGGTGCAGATACTGTTCGCCTATTTATTATGTTTACATCTCCACCAGAGCAAACCTTAGAATGGTCTGACTCAGGCGTTGAAGGCGCGCATCGATTCCTTAAGCGCGTATATAAATTAGTTGCAGATTTTCAGGCGAGTGGCAACTCACCTGAGCTTGATGGTTTGACATTAAACAGCCAGCAAAAAACGTTACGCCGCGAACTACATAAGACAATTAATAAAGTCAGTGACGATATAGGCCGTCGTAATACGTTTAATACAGCAATAGCGGCGATTATGGAATTAATGAACCATCTAGCTAAAGCATCGTTAGAGACCGATGAAGATCGTGCTGTAATGCAAGAAGCAGTTCGTGCCGTAGTATTAATGTTATCGCCTATCGTTCCTCATTTAGGTCACCATTTATGGCTTGAGGTCGGTGATGGCACTACCATTGAAAATGCAACGTGGCCAACAGTAGATCAATCAGCGTTAGTTGAAGACGAAAAGCTAATTATTGTGCAAGTAAATGGTAAATTACGAGCTAAAATAACAGTAGCAGCAGATGCCAGCCAAGATACGGTTGAACAATTAGGTACAACGGAAGAAAACGTTGCTAAATTTATTGAAGGCAAAACTATTCGCAAAGTTATCTATGTTCCCGGTAAACTGTTAAATATTGTAGCCAACTAATGACAAAAGTAAGCAGTAACTTACCTACTAACACAAAGGTGTTCAGCATAATGCTGTTCACCTTGCTACTAAGCGCCTGTGGTTTTCAACTTCGTGGAAACTATTTGCTAGCGCCAGAACTTCAGCATTTAAATGTAAGTTCGGTAGACCGCTACGGTGAACTTACACGGCTAACTATACAGCATTTACAACGAAACCAAGTCAAAGTAGCTAAAAAATTTGATAACACCCTACCCGAGTTGAGAATTTTAAAAGACAAACTTGATAGAAGAACACTTTCAGTTTTCCCCAATGGTCAAGTTGCGGAATATGAATTAATTTATACAGTGAAGTATCAACTAAGGTTTACTGAACAAGATCCAATTAATTTTAAATTCGAACTCAATCGGGATTACCAAGATGACCCCGATATTGCGCTGGCTAAAAGTCGTGAACTAGCAATGATGTTAAAAGAAATGCGTATTGAGGCAGCGGATAAAATACTGCGCAATATGGCAAGTATTCAACGTTAATATAAGCGATACTCGTGAGAATATACCATAACCAACTAACTGCAACACTCGGCAAGCCTCCATTGCCAGTTTGGCTCATTTTTGGTGATGAACCTTGGCAAAAAACCAATAGTATTTTTACCATCAAACAGCATTTTCAACAGCAAGGTTTTGAAGAAATTATTCAGTTTTCTGTTGACGATAAATTTGATTGGACGCAACTGGTTCAGGAATATCAGGCGATGAGTTTATTCTCAAGTTTGCGTATTATTGAACTTGAGTTATTAACGACTAAAATTGGTGATACTGGTAGCAAAATACTCACCGAGTTAGCGCAGCAATTAGTACCTGATGTATTGTTGTTAATACATGGCAACAAACTCGATGGCGCTACACAAAAACGTAAATGGTTTAAAGCATTAGAGTCTAATGGTGCTTATTTACCGCTTTATGATATTGAAGGCAAACACCTGCAACAATGGATTCAAAAACAATCGCGTGCATACCAACTTAATATGCTTCCAGATGTCGTATTTATGCTCGCTGAACTATTTGAAGGTAACTTAAACGCCTTAGACCAAGAACTACAAAAGCTATCAATTCTATTTGGTCAGCAATTAATCACGACCGAACAAGCGCAACAATTAATGATCAAACAGGCAAAGTTTAACCCGTTTCAACTAATAGACGCTATGTTACAAGGCGATATGGCTAAATGCATCAGCATGCTTGATCAACTACAGCACGACGGTACAGCTGCAGGTCAATTGTTATGGTTTATTCATAAAGAGATCAAACAATTAAATCAGATGCAAGAACAATTATCATCTGGTCAAGACATCGCTGCTGTTTTCAAGGAGTTTCGAATTTGGGAAAAGCGTAAGCCCCTTTATCAAAAAGCGCTAAACACCGTATCTTCTAAGCACATGGCACTTGCGCTTTCGAGGATCGCTGACGTAGATCTTACCATGAAAACATCGAGCGACTTTAATCCCTTTGTATTAATTACAGATGTGATCACAACGCTATATCACGGTGAAGTAACAACAGAGCTTTCATTAAATTATGAGTACTTACACGCCTAATAAATACGGCAAGCGCATAGGTATATTAGGCGGCACCTTTGATCCTATTCATAACGGCCATATATACCCTGCAATAAAATGTATCGAGTATTTATCGTTGGCTCAGTTACACCTTATGCCCGCTCATATCCCACCGCATAAACAAGGCACCGTAGCAAGTGCGGAACATCGAAAAAACATGGTTTCATTGGCTTGCAATGTCCATGAAAAGCTCATATTAAACGATAGAGAACTGAAACGTAACACCCCTTCTTATACCGTAGATACACTTGCTGAGATTAAACAACATCATCCAGATTGGCAGCTCTATTTTATTGTTGGTATGGACTCATTACTCACATTTACTTCCTGGTATCAATGGCAAAGCATTCTTAAATATTGCCATTTAGTGGTTACACTCAGACCTGGCTATCATCGAGATACGCTATCTAATGAAAACTTAGCAACACTGACACCATACTTTGCAAAACAACAGGACGAGTTATTCACTATACGTGCAGGCTTAATTGCTTTTATTCAACAAGAAGTGCTTGATATATCGTCAACGCAAATAAGAGAAACCCTTGCTCAGAACAAAATAACGACGCTAGATATGCCAAGTAACGTCTTAGACTACATTCAGCAACATAATTTGTATCGTTAAGCAGCACTTCACCTATTAACCTAGTGTTAGAATAGTGCTATTATTCTATTAACTTCCACTAATTAAGAGACGTAACGTTGCAAATTGACGCAATTGCCACATTTGTTGTAGACAAGATAGATGATTTAAAAGGTCGAGATATCACCTCGATTGATATTCGCGAAAAGTCAGATATTGCTGACTATATGATAGTTGCTTCTGGTAACTCAACGCGCCACGTAAAATCCATTGCACAGCATGTGGTTATGGAATGCAGAACGGAAGGCGTGGAACCTATCGGTATCGAAGGTAACGATATTGGAGAATGGTGTTTAGTAGACTTAGGTGACGTTATTGTGCATATTATGACCGACGAAATACGGGATATGTATCAGTTAGAACAACTCTGGGAAGCCTAGTTATTTATGCGCATCACGTTGTTTGCCGTTGGCAATAAAATGCCATCGTGGGTTGCTCAAGGGTTTGCGGAATACCAACGCAGGTTTCCTCGAGATTTATCCTTTGAATTGGTAGAAATAACACCAGGAAAGCGCGGAAAAAATGCCGATATAGCAAGAATTCTTGATAAAGAAGGACAGCAAATGCTCGCTGCTATTCCGAAAGGCAGTCGTATTGTGACGTTAGAAGTAACAGGTAAACCATTAACAACGCCGCAATTGGCGAGTAATTTAGAAAAATGGCAACTTGATGGTCGTGATGTCGCGTTACTCGTTGGTGGGCCAGAAGGGTTAGCCCCCGCATGTATTCAAGCATCCGAACAAAAATGGTCATTATCACCACTAACACTTCCTCACCCTATGGTGCGCGTGCTCATTGCTGAAAGCCTGTACCGTGCATGGAGTATTAACAATAACCATCCATATCATAGAGAGTAATGATGGTTAAACAACCGCGCGTCGCCATTAGAAACCATACTGCTGAAGCCAATTTATTTGCTCGTCGAACATTCATCGCCTTGCTCGGCGTAGCAATTATGTTGTTAATTTTATTTAGTAAAGTATACAACTTGCAAATCAGCGCTTATGAGAACTATCAGACTCGTTCAAATTCAAATCGAATAAAGCTTCTTCCCGTTGCGCCTAATCGCGGGCTAATATATGACAGAAATGGCGTTCTACTCGCCGAAAATAAACCAGTTTACAGTATTGAAATAATTCCAGAGCAAGTAAAAGACTTGGAAAAAACTGTCGCCGAAGTAAGTGAATTATTAGGTATTTCAGATGACAAACAGCAGAAACTCTTTAAATCATTACGTAGTAAACGTCGCTTTAAACCTATAGAATTAAAATCGCGTTTAAGTGATCAACAAGTTGCACTATTTTCAGTACACCAACATAAATATCCTGGCGTATTTATTGATGCGCGTTTAAAACGCTATTATCCATTTGCAGATCTCACCACTCATTCTTTAGGTTATGTAGCACGTATAAACCGTCGTGATGCAATCAAGCTAGAAGAACAAGGTAAAGAAGACAATTACAAGGCAACACGCAATATCGGCAAACTTGGTTTAGAAAGGTTTTATCAAGATGAGCTCCACGGCACCATTGGTCACCAAGAAGTAGAAATTAATAACCAAGGACGAGTTATTCGTACCTTAAATTTTACCCCTCCTACACCAGGAAAAGACCTTGCATTAACACTCGATATTGAATTACAAATGATCGCTAAACGTGCACTCTCCGGTAAACGAGGCGCTATTGTTGCGCTTGATCCACGTGATGGTGGCGTATTGGCAATGTATTCAAACCCTAGTTATAACGGCAACCTCTTTGTACATGGTATTAGCACCAAGAATTATGGCAAACTATTAAACTCTAAAAACAGACCCTTAATTAATCGTACTGTTCAAGGGTACCCACCGGCCTCAACGATAAAGCCATTGTTAGCATTAACGGGGCTAGAAGATGGTGTCATAACCCCTGAAACCGAAATTTACGATCCTGGCTTTTATCAGTTAAAAGGTGTTGAAAACAAGCGTCGAGATTGGAAAAAATGGGGACACGGTAAAGTTAATTTATCTAAGTCACTCGAACAATCGTGTAACGTATATTACTACGATTTAGCCTACAAATTAGGCATCACTAAAATTGCCCGTATGATGGAAAAATTTGGTTTTGGCGAGTATACCGGCATAGATATTTATGAAGAAAACAGAGCAATTATGCCCAGTGTTGAATGGAAACGTGCGCGTTATAATCAACCATGGTATACAGGGGAAACGTTGTCTGTTGGCATTGGTCAAAGCTTTTGGACCGTAACCCCCCTTCAATTAGCACAATCAATTTCAATACTTGTTAATAAAGGTCGAATAAAGGTGCCACATCTTGTGAAGTCTAAAACGACTTACAGTAATCACGTAGAAAATAGCACCGAACTTGACAGTAAAGTTGAAGTAACAGCAATTGACGAAAAGCCCCCCATTATTTTAAAGAATGACAAAAATTGGGATTATGTATTAGACGGTATGCACAACACGGTACAGCATAAAGGAGCAACAGGGTATCGTGCCTTTATCGGCCACAAATATGATGCAGCGGGCAAAACAGGTTCAGCACAAACGGCAAATTTAGCTCAAGATGAAAAGTATGATGCAACCACCACTGAAGAGAATCAGCGTGATAATGCAATGTTTGTCGCATTCGCCCCTTATGAAAATCCTGAAATCGTCGTCGCTGTAGCGATAGAAAACGTTGCAGAAGGCGGTGGTGCAACCAATGCTGCCCCTGTCGCTCGACAAATACTTGATCAATACTTCGGCGATCGAGTCATCGTAAGTAAAACAAAACATCCACTTCATGAAGAAACTTATGGTGTCGATAATGATTAACAGACTGTCAACAATAAGAGGCGAATAATGCGTTCTAATCAACATGATCATCAAAAACAAAGATCATTTTGGCAAATGCTGCACTTAGATATGCCCTTATTAATAGGTTTAATGTGCTTAATCATGTTGGGTGGTTTTATTGTTTATAGTGCTAGCGGTGGTGATAGCGCAACCGTTATTCGTCATATTAAACGCTTAAGCATTGCCTTTGTTGGCATGTTTGTATTAGCGCAAATCCCCCCCCTGTTTTGGCGAAAATGGGCAGTACCTATGTATGTGGTAGGAATAGGTTTGCTAGTTGCAGTACTTGCTTTTGGTCAAGTAGGCAAAGGTGCACAACGCTGGTTAAATTTAGGCGTAGTAAGCTTTCAGCCTTCTGAAGTAATGAAACTTATCGTACCAATAACAATTGCTTGGTACATTAGCCAATATGACCTACCAACTAAATTTCGACATATCATTGTCGCATTTATTATGGTTATTGTGCCTACTCTACTCATCGCTAAACAACCAGATTTAGGTACGTCTTTATTAATCGCAAGCTCCGGACTTTTCGCTATTTTTTTGGCCGGCGCTAGTTGGAAGCTCATAGGTGGCTGCGCAGTTTTAGCATCTGCATTTACGCCCATTCTTTGGTTATTTTTGATGAAGGATTACCAAAAACAACGTGTTTTAACCTTTTTAAATCCTGAACAAGATCCACTTGGGTCAGGATATCATATTATTCAATCTAAAATAGCTATTGGCTCAGGTGGGCTAAATGGTAAAGGCTGGATGCAAGGTACCCAATCACAATTAGAGTTTCTACCAGAACGCCACACAGACTTTATATTCGCCGTTTTTAGTGAAGAGTTTGGCTTGATCGGTGTAAGCATTCTACTTATTGTATATTTAGCTATTGTGATGCGAGGACTGTGGATCGCAGTAAATGCACAACATGCGTTTACTAAATTACTTGCCGGCAGCATCACTTTAACATTTTTTGTCTACGTATTTGTAAATATTGGTATGGTTTCTGGACTCTTACCTGTAGTAGGCGTTCCTTTACCGTTAGTCAGTTATGGTGGTACATCCATGGTTACTTTAATGGCTGGTTTTGGCATATTAATGGCTATTAGCACTCACCGGCGGTTTATTGTTTAATATGAAATACATTCTTTCCTGCATAATAATTACGCTTTTCCTTACAGGCTGTAGCTCTCAAAATGGGCGATATCATCAACGCCACGACAGTACACCTACTAGAACGCCGAGTGCGGTAGAGCTAGAGGATGCAGTACCTCGCGTAGAAAAGAAAAGTAAAGGTGGCAACCGAAACTATACCGTCAGAGGTATACATTATGAAGTGCTCAGCACTGCTGATAACTTCTCTCAACGAGGAACTGCATCTTGGTATGGCAAAAAATTTCACGGCCATCTCACATCAAACGGTGAAATATATAATATGTATGGCATGAGTGCAGCACATAAAAACTTACCGCTACCGTCTTACGTTAAAGTAACCAATACTGCTAACAATAAATCAGTAATTGTCCGCGTAAATGATCGCGGACCATTTCATCAAGATCGCATTATTGATCTTTCCTATAGCGCTGCTTATAAATTAGACATGTTAAAAACAGGTACAGCACAAGTGATTGTTGAAGCAATTACACAAACAACTAAAAAGCCTCCATTAGTTAAAAAAGCAAAAGCAACATACATTCAAACGTTAGCCACAAGTAATGCCGAACAAGCAAATAACACAGCAGAAAGCTTACAATCGCTTTTTAATTACCCAGCAAGAGCACAGAAATCGGGCAAATTATATAAAGTACAAATAGGGCCAATTGAAGAACCACATATCGTTGCTATGCTGCTCGAGCAATTAAAAGAACAAGGCTATGCATCTGCTTTTATAGTAAAACATTAGGTTTGTTGATTTTCGAGTTTTAAATGTTGTTAACACTAAACACTGTTTGTTTAAGACGTGAGTAATGTCACATGGTTATTCCAAATAAGTTGCTGCATAAATAAACGTAAAATTTCAACCGACGCTAAGCATTTGATTACTTATAATCGTCTACTTTTTTCCAATAATTCAATACATAAACACTTAATCATCAAAAGATACAAATTAGCTATCACGACAGCGTAGTAATCGCCTGCAAAACTGGTATACTTTTGAAAAAATTAATGTTCGGGTGAATGTTCAATAAACCCAGTAAGTTAAATTTCAAGTATTAAAAGGTTAATTATGCCATCAACATTGGTTACAAAAATAACTGCAAATGGTAAAAAACTACTCACATTTGTTGGCTGTGTCGCTTTCTCAATCTCATCATTTAGTCATGCAGCATCTATCATTCCTTCGCCTCCTCAAATCAATGCCAAAGGGCATATTTTAGTTGATTTCACTACGGGTAAAGTTATCGCTGAAGGGAATGCTGATATTTTACTAGCACCAGCCAGTCTAACTAAAATTATGACAAGCTACATTGTTGGTAAAGAACTGCAATCAGGGAATATCAAAAATAATGACCTTGTAAAAATTAGCAAAAATGCTTGGGCAACAGGAAACCCTATCTTTAAAGGGTCTTCTCTAATGTTTTTAGAGGTGGGTAAAGAAGTCCCTATTCAAGAAATTAATCAAGGAATTATTGTCGCCTCTGGCAATGATGCCTGTGTCGCTATTGCTGAACATATTGCAGGTAGTGAAGACGCATTCGCCGATATGATGAACGCTTATGCAGAGCAACTAGGCATGAACAGTAGTTATTTTGAAAACAGTCATGGTTTAGATAGCACAGAACATAAAACCACAGCTAGAGATATGGCAACGTTAGCTAAAGCATTAATCCGTGATGTTCCTGATGAATATGAGATTTATAAACAAAAATCTTATACTTATAACGGCATCAAAACAGTAAACCGAAACGGGCTTTTATGGGATAAAAGCATGAATGTAGACGGTTTAAAAACCGGTCATACCGCGCAGGCTGGCTACAGTTTAGTTAGTTCAGCAACCAAAGGCGACATGCGATTAATCAGCGTTGTGATGGGTGCAAACAGTGAACGTTCACGCCTTGTTGAGAGCAGAAAACTTTTGAATTACGGCTTTCGATTTTTCGAAACCTATACGCCTTATAAAGCAGGTGAAACCTTTGCAACAAATCGCGTTTGGATGGGTGATAAAAAAGAAGTCGAATTAGGTATACTTGAAAATACCCCAATTACTATCCCACGCGGTCAACGTAAAAATCTTAAAGCTAATTTTGAATTAAACAAACAACTCGTTGCACCACTTGCCAAAGGTGAAGTTGTTGGTACAGTATTCTTACAACTAGACGGTGAAGATATTGGCCAATACCCAATGGTTACGCTACAAGAAATTAATGAAGGTGGCATGTTCGATCGTTTAGTGGACTACGTAAAGCTCCAGTTTGCTAACTAAATCATAAATATAATCAGCCCGCTAAATGCGGGCTTTTTTATACCAATCCTTATTATTTACCCGCTCCTCTTGAAATTCTCTTTATCACCACCATTTTGCTCAGCAAGAAACAATGTTAAAATAGACAAAATTTGCTTTTACGATAATTGTCTAAGCAACACTTGAATGAGCACCGAAATGAAAACCAAATTTGACGAACTATTAGAGTTTCCAACAGTATTAAACTTTAAAGTAATGGGTATCGCCTGTGATGAACTGCCAGATCTGGTTGTCTCTGAGCTGCAAAAACATACACCTGGTGACTATTCACCTTCCATTAGACCAAGCTCAAAAGGCAATTATCATTCGGTTTCTGTGGCTGTAACCGTAACAAGTAAAGAGCATATAGAGCTTATCTACAAAACACTTAATGATATAGAACAAGTACGATACGTACTTTAATGCCTGCTATACATGACTAACATTAATCAACAACTTGTCATTCGCCAGTTAGATCAAACTGATTACACAACAGTATGGCAAGCAATGAAAGACTTTACCGATAGCAGAGGTGATGATACGCCAGACGAATTGTGGCTAGTAGAGCACCCTGCTGTATTTACGCAAGGACAAGCAGGTAAAGAAGAACACTTGTTAATGCCTGGCGATATTCCAGTTGTAAAAGTCGACCGTGGTGGTCAAGTGACTTATCATGGCCCCGGCCAGCAAGTTATGTACTTTATGATCAACTTGCGCCGAAAAAAGATGGGCGTACGAGAGCTCGTGACTTTAATAGAAAATGGTATCATAGCAACCATGGCAGATTTTGATATTGACGCATATGCAAAAGCTGATGCGCCCGGTGTTTATGTAGATAACAAAAAAATTGCCTCTTTAGGATTACGTGTTCGTAAAGGGTGCTCATTTCACGGTCTTGCACTTAACATTAATATGGATTTATCGCCCTTTTTACGTATTAATCCATGCGGTTATGCAGGCCTAGAGATGGCACAAAGCGCAGATATCTGTGCGTTAAAAACAGTTCAACAAGCGGGTGAAACGCTTGTTAAACACATGTCGGCGTTACTAAACGCAAATACACTCAGTTATAAAACCGGTTTGGAGTCATTACATGACCATTAAATCTTCACGTATTGAACCTGGTACGAAATTACGCGACGCCGATAAAATGGCGCATATTCCAATTAAAGTGATGCCTTCTGAGCGTGAAACTATGCTGCGTAAACCAGAATGGTTACGTATTAAGTTACCTAGAACGACAGAAAAAATTGATCAAGTAAAAGCAGGTTTGAGAAAACACGGCCTTCATTCCGTATGTGAAGAAGCGTCATGTCCAAATTTGTCAGAGTGCTTTAATCATGGCACAGCAACCTTTATGATCTTAGGTGATATTTGTACACGTCGTTGCCCATTTTGTGATGTTGCTCATGGCCGCCCATTGAAGCCAGATGCAGAAGAACCTAAAAAGTTAGCCTTAACCCTCAAAGACATGGCGTTAAAGTATGTTGTTATTACTTCAGTGGATCGCGATGATTTACGAGACGGCGGTGCCCATCAATTTACCGAATGTATTCGTGAAATTGCCGAGCATGCGCCACATACTAAAGTGGAAATTTTAGTACCAGACTTTCGTGGACGTATGGATCGTGCATTAGAAATATTGAACCAGCATCCACCTCATGTGTTTAACCATAACTTAGAAACCGCGCCACGCTTATATACAAAAGCAAGACCAGGCGCAAACTACCAATGGTCGTTAGATCTATTAAAGAAATTTGGTGAAGCAAACCCAGACGTACCTACAAAATCAGGGCTCATGGTTGGGTTAGGCGAGACTAACGAAGAAATTTTACAAGTAATGCGTGATTTACGCGCCCATGGCGTAACCATGTTAACTATTGGCCAATACTTGCAACCGAGTAAAGATCATCTACCAGTTGAACGTTATGTTCACCCAGATGAATTCGAAATGTTCCACAAAGAAGCCATGAAAATGGGCTTTGAACATGCTGCATGCGGCCCATTAGTGCGCTCATCTTATCATGCTGATAAACAAGCAGCGGGTGAAGAAGTTAAATAAGTAGTGTGACGTCAATGGTTCTCATGAAGCTTTGACGTCACCCCTTTCGAAGGCAAATGAATATACTGCAAGTAGCCTGAAAAAATTGCATCTAAATCAAGTGTTTTAATCACCCCGTCTAATTGCTTTTTCAATGCAACTCCACTTTGATCTTTAAATACCGCCATACTTGCTGGAATAAGACCAATAGATTGATAATGAATACCGTAAACACCTTTCTCTGCAAGTAAAGTCATTACTGACGCCCTTTCAAATAAAAGCACATCAATACGACCTTTAATAAACATATCGACCAATTGATGTAACGTCCTTACCTCAACAAAAATATCAGGCTCTACACCAAGCTGTTGCGCAAAGAAGTCAGCGTTACCCGATGTTGTACCTATGCGTTTTCGCTTAATATGATCAATATTTAAAAACTTCTCATCGAATGCAAATAAATCTGATGTCGTTTGAATTTGCCAATCTAATTCAAGCGCATACTCGTAGAATGCTGCAGTTTCCAAATTCTTGGGTGTGTGGCCTGCAATGTCTATACGTCCATGTTTAAGCTCGTGCTTGGCTCTTGCATAAGTCATCAACCTAATATCAAAACGAAGTGAGGAATGCTGCTCAATCGCTCTTAACATATCAACGGTTAGCCCGTCTTTATCTTGAGTAATAAAGGGAGGAAATGGCTCAAATGCGATGATAAGTGGTTTAGTGTCACTTATTGCTTTTGTCGTTAATAGCAGCAAAATTAAGCCAAATAAGACTCTCATTTATCCCCACACCTCTAGTCAATTTAATAAATATTATGGCGCAATTTACCGTTCAAATAAAATATTTACTGATCAACAGTCGCATTAAACATGCATAATACGTAGCAAAGTTAACGCAAAAAACTAAATGGTATTAGAGCTTTTCTGATGTGACTTCATCAAACAAGCTAATCCACCAGCAACTATGCATGTTATCGCAGCCAACTCAAACGATAAAACTGAACCTTTACCATCTAACCAAAACAGGCCTGATAAATAAGCACCCAATGCACCACCTACACCATAAACGCCTGCAATATAAATGGCTTGTCCTCTATTTTGCTCATTAACAGCAAAATGCTGTTGAATATATTGAATTGATGCGGTGTGATACAAACCAAAACTTGCGGCATGTAACAGTTGTATAAAAAACAAAATAATAGGGCTTTCAGCTAATGTGCCTGTTGCATACCAACGTAAGGCAGTTAAGAACAAACTCACGGCTAACAATACTTTAGGGCCAAATAGATAATACAAACGTCCGGCGATAATAAAAATACCTATCTCTGCTATTGCACCTAAGCCAATATAAGCACCAATAGCCACACTCGGGTAAGATAAGTCACGAAGATAAAGCGCAAAGAAGCTGTAGTAAGGGCCAAAACTTATTTGTAATAACAAGCCCGCGATAAAAAATAACATAAAATTACGTTGCAATACTTTGGGTACAATAGATACGCGCTCACTTGCTTGTTTCTTCTTAACTACGGGTTGCTTAAGTAACAAGCTTGAAATAAATAATGCCAGTAAGATCCACCACCCTAAGGTTACAAAGGCATCAGGATGACTTTCAACTAACACCTCGCCAGCTACAATTACCGAAATGATAAAGCCGATACTGCCCCAGAGTCTGATACGAGAATAAATATGAGCACTTCGGCGCACACTAACTAAGGTCATTACTTCAAGTTGCGGCTGAATTGCCGTCCAAAATAAGCTAAAAATACCTAGCACGAATGCTAACGGCCAATAATCGTTAACCCAATACAGTAGCGAAAAAAAGAGTAATGATAATCCGGCGCCGAGTTGAATTATCAGTGCTAACTTACCTGATTTATCAGCAGCATTTGCCCACAGGGTTGGGCCGATAATTTTAGTCGCGGTAAAAATAGCAATTAATTCGCCAATATCGTTAGAGCTAAAGCCTTTTCCGTCAAGAAATACCCCTAAATAAGGCACTACTAATCCAACAATGGCAAAGTATGCAAAATAACTAAAAGAGAAAGAGAGAAAACGTGGTGAAAATGACATTAATTCACCACGTATATTAGATTAACACGCACCTGAAATTTTTGGTGTCGTGCAGGTTACATCGGCATTCTGTGCGCGATGGCGCATAAAGTGGTCCATCAATGTGAGTGCTAGCATCGCCTCAGCAATAGGTACTGCACGAATACCAACACAAGGATCATGGCGCCCCTTAGTGATAATTTCGGCCGCATTACCATCAACATCGATGGTGTTACCGCTCACGCCAATACTTGATGTCGGCTTTAACGCTAAATGAGCAACCACTGGCTGACCTGAAGAAATACCGCCAAGTACACCACCGGCATGGTTTGTCGCAAATCCGTCTGGCGTTAATTCGTCTCGATGTTCAGAACCCTTTTGATTCACAACAGCAAATCCATCGCCTACTTCAACACCTTTCACGGCATTAATCCCCATCATCGCGTGGGCTATATCAGCATCTAAACGATCAAAAATAGGTTCGCCAAGCCCAACGGGTACATGCTTCGCCACAACAGTTACTTTGGCGCCAATAGAGTCTTTCTGTTTTATTATCGATCTTAGCAATTCATCAAGATGTGTTAATTTGCTTTCATCAGGAAAGAAAAATGGATTATCTTCTACGATATCCCAATTATATTGCTCTGCCGTTACATCACCTATTTGAGAAACGCAGCCATGAATTTCAATACCAAATTTTTGCTTTAAAAACTTTTTAGCAATTGCACCTGCCGCGACACGCATTGCGGTTTCTCGTGCAGAAGATCGACCACCACCGCGATAATCTCGTAAACCATACTTTTGTGAATACGTATAATCAGCGTGACCAGGACGAAATGATTGCGCAATATTGCCATAGTCTTTCGACCGTTGGTCAGTATTTTCAATGATTAAACCAATAGGAGTTCCCGTGGTTTTTCCCTCAAAAACACCTGACATAATTTTAACTTCATCAGCTTCTCGCCTTGCCGTTGTATACCTTGAAGTACCTGGGCGACGTCGATCCAAATCAACTTGTAAATCTTCTTCTGATAGTTCAAGACCGGGTGGGCAACCGTCAATAATGGCACCTAAACCAAGACCATGGCTCTCACCATAAGTGGTAACCGTAAATAACTTACCAAACGTATTTCCTGACATATTTAACGTTTCACTCGCTGATTAAAAATTTCTTGATGTTGTACTAATTGTGCTTTATTCAACCAAAATACCCCATGGCCACCGCGTTCAAAGGTTAGCCACTGAAAAGCAACCTCTGGGTAAACAGCTTCTAAATGCACCTGTGAATTTCCTACTTCACATATAAGTAACCCATCTTCGTTTAGGTGCTGAGCAGCTTCCGCTAATATTACTCTAGTAATATCTAGTCCATCAGGACCACTGCCAAGACCCATTTCAGGTTCATGAGTAAACTCAGTCGGCAAGGCCTCGACATCTTCCTGGTCAACGTAAGGTGGGTTCGTTACAATTAAATCATACTTAAGTGCGTCAACAGAAGAGAAAAGATCAGATTGAATTGGAATAACTTGTTCAAGTAACCCATGATTTTCTATATTTATTTGCGCAACATTAAGTGCATCTAATGATAAATCAAGTGCATCAACTTCCGCTTCAGGAAAGTAATGCGCACATGCAATCGCAATACAGCCACTACCGGTACATAAATCGAGAATACGATGAACCTCTTTGCTTTCGTCAATGACTGGCGAAAATCGTTTTTCTATCCATTCTCCAATCGGCGATCGAGGCACTAATGTACGCTCATCAACATAAAAAGGTAAACCTGCAAAGTAAGCCTGATTAGTAAGGTAGGCCGCAGGAAGTTGCTCAGAAATACGTTTATCTATTAAAGCCAAACATGACAACTTTTCATCATGCGTAAGTCGACACTGCATTATATGCTCTGTTAACTGCGACGGCAGCGCTAAGGTAAACATAATTAACGTAATCGCTTCATCCCAAGCGTTATCATTACCGTGCCCAAAAAATAAATCTGCTCGGTTAAATTCACTTGCGGCAAAACGTACAAAATCACCGACAGTTACCAATTGCTCGGCCAAATCATTATGATGTTGAGTCACTCAACTCCCCTGTTAAACTATATCGATATCAACGGATGTTTTACTTGTTATTTTAGGCCGATATTTTTAGACTTCGCATATGAAATTAAAAGACGCACTTTCTCAACAAGAAAAACAGTTATTCAAAGACGCTGTAGGTAAGGTAAAACCTATGGTGCACGACACAATACACCCACAGAAAAAATCCATCAAGCCCCCACGTACAATTCTAAAAGAAAAAGTCGCTAAACAAACGGCTAGCTTTCATTTTTCGGATGAATTTGAGCCAAACCTCAATCGACAAGGCCCGATGAAATATGTACGAGATGGTGATAGTACCTACGAAGCTAAAAACCTTAGACGCGGCCTCTACCGACCAGAACTTATATTAGATCTTCATGGGCTAGATCAACAACAAGCTAAACAAGAAATAGCAGCATTACTTTATGAAAGCCAAAAAGAACATGTGCAATGTGTATGTATAGTACACGGATTGGGTGCCAAAATACTGAAAAACAAAGTACCGCACTGGCTTGTTCAACATCCCGATGTTATTGCATTTCATCAAGCACCATTAGAATTTGGTGGCAATGGCGCCCTACTAGTTTTACTCGATGTTCATGACAAATTTATGCTAAAAGACGATTAAAACTCGACATTTTTACGCACTTAATCGCCATTGGCGTAACAATTTAAACTATCGGAGATACATCATACGGCGAAACATGTTTAACTAAATCACCTTTCATCTTCAATTTATCGTAGTTAATTTCTGCAATTGATGCCGTAGCGAAAAGTGGCGCATTCCTATCAAATGTTAATTCTTCGA
Source organism: Thalassotalea sediminis (assembly GCF_030295915.1). Classification (NCBI taxonomy): domain Bacteria; kingdom Pseudomonadati; phylum Pseudomonadota; class Gammaproteobacteria; order Alteromonadales; family Colwelliaceae; genus Thalassotalea; species Thalassotalea sediminis. The sequence continues at coordinate 2,782,083 of NZ_AP027361.1, forward strand.
CTAAATAACTCACTAAAGGCATATGAGATACGATTAACACATTCTCTAATTTTTCGGCTTCGCATATTCCATCGATATAATCGTGCACATCTACTGCGTCTCCAGCAGGTGTAATACTATCAATCGTTTTTAACGGTGCGGAATGGTTCAATGCAGCCACTAACGTATTTGCTGTTTGTTGTGCTCGAACGAAAGGACTCACAAAAACCTGATCAATAACAACACCGTTTTTATTCAGCCATTTCGCCATACACTGGGCTTCCAAATGACCTTTTTCCGTAAGTTCTCGTTCGGCATCACTTGTTGCGCGAGTACTAGCTTGTCCGTGGCGCATAACATAAAGCTTCATAACTACTACCAAGCCGTTAAAAATATGAGAGAAATAATAAATTGGCGCTATAGTAAAGGAATACGTGTCATAGTTATAACATCAGTTAAGAATAAAATGGACTCAACTTATTCCATAGGGTAATTTAAAAGAAAACAATAATAATTATAGACGTTTAAATTTACTATGTTAGGTAAATTCGGAGCCGATTTTGAAACAAAGTCCAAATGATCATAAATCATACCAAGCCATAACCTTAGCAAATGGTTTACGTGTGTTACTTGTTCATCATAAGGAATCTAAAAAATCTGCTGCAGCACTTGCTGTCAACGTAGGACACTTTAGTGATCCTGATAATCGTCAAGGTATGGCTCATTTTCTCGAACATATGCTGTTTCTTGGTACAGAAAAATATCCCGACGGCAGTGAGTATCAAAAGTTTATTAGTCAATATGGCGGTACAAACAACGCTTGGACAGCAACCGAGCACACTTGTTTCTTTTTCGATATTCACCATTTACATTTTGATCAAGCACTCGACAGGTTTAGTCAGTTTTTTATTGCGCCATTATTGTCTGAAGAATTTGTGAATAAAGAACGCAAAAATATTGATGCGGAATTTAAGCTTAAACTTAAAGATGATATCCGACGCTTATACGATGTTCATAAAGCAACTATAAACCCAGAACATCCATTCTCTAAATTTTCTGTCGGTAATACAGAAACTCTTGCAGATAACACCCCAAGCACGTTAAGAGATGAAGTAGAAGCATTTTTCAAACAACACTACAATGCAAGAGCAATGACGCTTGTGCTGGAAGGACCACAATCAATTGATGAGCTAAGTGCGCTAGCAAAAGCCCATTTCAGCGAAATTGTAGATGGTGTTTTACCCGATGCTTTGCCAAACGTACCCTTGTATTTATCGCACCAACAAGCGGTAAAAATTGAAGTATGCCCTGTCAAAAATGAACGGCAGCTAATTATTAGTTTCGCCCTGCCAAGCATTGATCAATATTATCGTCATAAGCCAGAGTCTCTTTTAGCTTACTTACTAGGACATGAAGGTAAAGATAGCATCTTATCTTATCTAAAAAATCGTCAGTGGGCTCTAGGCTTAACTGCAGGCTCAGGTATTAATGGTTATAATTTTAAAGACTTTAATATTAGTATTCGTTTAACAGAAAACGGGCTTAACCATACAGAAGACATTATCGACGCCATTTTCTTTTATATTAGAATGTTAAAACAAACATCATTACCAACATTTTATTATCAAGAAAAAAAAGCGATTGCTGAACTTGCCTTTCAATACCACGAAAAATGTAAGCCTCTAGACTCAGTCAGTCAGTTAGTGATTAATATGCAACATTACCCTATCGAAGATTACATTTACGGGGATTATATGATGCAAGGAATGGATCAAGAAATCATTAATCAATTGCTTGAAAAACTTACCCCTGAAAACATGCGAATCATTGTGGTAGACCCTAGTACCAAAGGAAATCAAACAACTAAGTGGTATCAAGTACCTTATACCGTTAGCAAGATATCCAATAACAATTTACTACGTTGGCATAATGTCAAAACATCGTTACCTTTACAGTTACCACCACCTAATAATTATATAGTTGCTAATCCTGATATTTATGATGATCAAGAGGAAAAACACGCGGTACCGCAATGTATCACTAAACAAAATGGTTTGACGCTTTGGTACAAACAAGATCAAACATTTAAAGTACCTAAGGGCTATATTTATATCGGTATTGATACACCTGCGACACTGAAAAATGCGCAAACAATTGCCATGACACGTCTATATGTTGACCTTTACACAGAATCCGTGATCGAACGCCATTACGATGCAGAACTTGCTGGTATTCATTATCACCTTTACGCACATCAGGGTGGCTTAACATTACAATTATCAGGAATAAGTGAGAAGCAAGGACAACTGCTAGCAGAACTGTTAAGTGAGCTCCAAAATTTTGATTACCAAGAAGAAAAATTCAAGCTATTAAAAAAACATCTTATAAACCACTGGAAAAATGCAGATAATAGCAAATCAATATCACAGTTATTTTCGGCGCTTAGTTCAACAATGCAACCGAATGCCCCTAGTACAAAAGAGCTTGCCCATGCATTATCTCAGGCAGACTTTGCTACATTTAAAAGCTTTTGCAAAGAAATATTTAAACAAGTGAATATTGACGTATTAATTCACGGTAACTGGCAATCTTCGCACGCCAAAGACATTGAACAAATTATTAAAAACGCCTTCGCACAACAACTTTCAGGTGATGCAAAAGAAGAAATAGCGTTACTTAATCTTGCCGGACAAGGCAGTATTTATTATCCATTAGCCTTACCAGATCATGATCATGCGGCCGTTATTTACTATCCAATGGAGAATAGAGACTTAAAAACAATTGCACTTACCATGGTAATAAGTCAAATTTTGTCGCCTCAATTTTTTCAACAAATGCGTACAGAACGCCAATATGGATATTTAGTCGGTGTTGGCTATGTACCAATAAATCGTTATCCAGGCATTGCATTTTATATCCAATCACCTAAATACGATGCCGATGCTCTGCTTGCGGCTATGGATGATTTTATTAATGTTAGTGAAAACTATATTGAAGAGATGACGAACGAAGATTGGCATCAATTACAAAGCGGACTCGCCAGCCAATTACAAGAAAAAGACACAAGTCTACGAATTAAAAGCCAACGATTCTGGAGCGCAATATGTAATCAAGAATTCGCATTTAATCAAAAGAAAAAACTTATCTCATCACTCATGGCACTTGATAAAAGTGATATAAAACAATTTTTAATTACGCAGTTAACTGCCCATAATGCGCCACAAGACCGCATATGTTTAGCATCGTTAACGGAAGTTTCATCACAAAAGACACAAAAGTTGCAAAATAAATTGAAAAATATCTCATTAAAATATTAGCACAGCCGATAAAGTAATTTGTAAAAGTACGTAAAACAAAGGTGTGCAGACTAATAATTTCGTCAAAAAGTTGACTTAACCATTATTCTGCTTTGTAATGGACTAAATAATAATAATACATAACGTATTACTAGGTAGTGATAAGTGCGTCTTTCTAATTCCAAACTTTTGATTTTGTTAGCTAATATTCTTATATCTATACTTTCGCTAACCTTTGCTCTTTTTTCTACTTTTTCAATTGCTACTACGCAGATAGATTTAAATGGTGCACCTTTAACAGTTCAGCACTTGAAACCCGCCCAAGGCCTCTCTCAGAACTACGTTTTTGACATGGTTCAAGACAGTGATGGTTTTATTTGGATAGGTACCGACGATGGTTTAAATAAATTTGATGGTAAAACATTTAAACAATACCGTTTTAATTCACTAGAAGAACATTCACTTGCTGGCAATAGTATCAGGAACCTTTTAATAGATTCAGATGATAACCTTTGGATTGGTACCGATAATGGCTTAAGTGTTTATAACCGTCAGTTAGACAACTTTACCACCTTTCGATCCGAGCCAAACAATGATAGTAAGCTTACCGATAACTTCATTTGGCAAATATACGAAGATAAAGCACAGAATATTTGGGTAGCAACCGAGCAAGGTTTACATAAATTTGACAAAGAAGAGCGTACATTTACGCGCATTAAAGTACGCAAAATATCTGATAATACCTTGCTCAATTTCAAGGCAATACGTACCTTCTTCCAAGATCAAAAAGGTAACTATTGGATAAGTAACTATGACGGTGATTTCTACATACTCACCCCTAATTTAACGCCTGATACGGTATTAACTAACCAAGTTGCAACAACGCTTAATGAAAATAATCTAAAAATAAGACACATTGAGTATTATCAACAGAAAAATCATTACTGGATGGCGATAAACAATTATGTTGTTATATTGGATAATAACTACAATCTTTATCGAAAATATGAATTAAATCAGTCAGATGTCAATGTATCCGAAGTAAGAAGCTTTGGTAAACTTAATGACGCATTGTATTGGGTAGGCACAGATAATGGTTTATATTCTATAAACCCACTTGAAGACGAAGCATTTAAGCATCGATTTTCAAATATTACAGATCACGCATTTAACTCAAACATCATCAAAATATTGATAGATAAAGAAAAACATATTTGGGTCGGTACATTAAATGGCTTAATTAAAGCTAACTACTCTGCTTTATTGATCACGCATAGTAAGAACTTAGCAACGCCAATCAGTGGCAATATCGAAAATATTCAATCATTTGGTGAACATGTTCTCTTCTCGCAAGATGGCGAGCTAGCACTATTTAATACCTATCAGAACAGTTTTCAATTGCTTCCTCTCGAAAATAGTGTAGATCAAATTATGCAAATTAATGGGGAAGCATACATCGCTACCATGCAAAATGAGCTTTATCATTTAGAGAGTAACTCCCTAACGTTTACACCCATTAAGCAATGGAAAGAAACCTCAAGACACTCGTTGGGTATTAATTTAATAGGCATCAATAATAAAATTTGGTACATCGATAATTCAAATATTCTTTCATCTTTTGATTTAAAGAGTCTGTCTACCACACAGTATTTAGATGATAATAAATTTCTTAATCTATCAAAGTCTTACAATAACCAATTAATATTAATATCTGACAATAAAGAGATCATATATTACAACCCTGAAAATGATCAAAGTGACACTTTTCAGGTCAAGAATAACAACTTTATATATCAAGACATTTTAACAATTCAAGATACCCAACAGCACTTAATCTTAGGCTCAAGTTCACAAGGTGCTTTAGTTATTAATAAAAAGACAAAAAACACTACTTGGTTTAATGAAACATCAGGTCTTTTAAATAATTTCATTACAGACATTGTGTTAGATAGCAACGGTAATTTATGGTTAAGCAGTAACAAGGGCTTTAGTTATTTAGAAATAGACACATTAAAAATTAGAAATTTTTATAAAGACTTTAATTTAGAGAATAATGAAAACTACGCACACAGCTCTACCATTGATAAAAATGGCAACATTTACTTTGGTGGTAATAATGGCTTTAACTGGTTTTCTCCAGAGCAACTACTAACCTTTGAGTTTGAAATATTAAAACCGGTTTTAACGAAACTATTAATAGCAAACAAAGAAGTAGATGTTAAGTTAGAAGCTCCTAAGCATGTAAAATCCTTGCCTGCTCAATTAAATACGCTTGAGGAAATAACGTTAGAACACATTCATTCACCTTTTAGTATTGAGTTCATTTCTCCAAACGCCAGCCTACCAGAGCAACTTGTTTATCGTTATCGTTTAATAGGAGTAGATGAAAACTGGCTTACAACAAATGAAAGTAATTTACGCGCTACCTATACCAACTTAAGTGCGGGTAGATATACCTTTGAAGTACAGGCGTTTGACCGTTATTCCCCAGAAACTTTTGCCTCGAAAAAACTCACAGTAAACGTATTACCACCTTGGTGGCTGTCAGGTAGTGCGATATTAGTATACAGCCTAGTAGCGTTGCTTACACTGTCGTATTTACTTCAACAATTTAGACACAAGCGTATTTACCACCTTCAAATAAAAGCGAGCGAAGAGCGATTGAAATTATCACTGTGGGGTAGCGGTGATGAAATGTGGGACTGGAATATCAAAAACGGTAAAATTTATCGTTCAAATATCTGGGGGATTTTAGAATTTCCACAAGACGGAAAACGAAATTTGGGTAACAGCGGTGACAATGAAACGAATGTAAATAAAGGTGATATTGCGCGAATTACCAAGGCACTACAAGATCACTTTGATGAAAAAACAGAGCATTTTGAGGCAACGTACCGCGTAAAAGATAAACAAGGCAACTGGATATGGATTTTAGATCGCGGCAAAATTGTTGAGCGAGATGATCAAAACAATCCCGTGCGAATGACCGGTACCTTAAAAGATATAAGCCAAATCAAGAAAGCAGATGAACGTTTAAAATTATTTGCTAAATGCTTCGAAAATATTTCTGATGCTGTCGTCATTTATGATCGTCAGTTTTATGTCGTCGATGTTAATAAGGCATTTCAGCGCATTACCGGCAAAACCAAACGACATATGATTGGTCAGCCCCTTAAATTTAAACAATACCCTGATAGCTTTGCCAACACAGTTAAACAACACTTACTCACAAAAGGGAGTTGGCACGGTGAAATAGAGAGTAGACGTGATGACAACCAACTCTACCTCACTGATTTAAACATCGATATTATTCGCGATGAAAATGGCAGTATTTCTCATTTTGTTGGTGTATTTTCTGATATAACTAAACGTAAAGAAACAGAAGCGGAGCTCAGAAAACTCGCCAATAGCGACACATTAACAGGCCTTCCTAATCGATCATATTTCCAGGCCAATCAAACACGTCTTGTGAAAAATAAAGTACCACATGCACTGTTAGTCTTTGATTTAGATAACTTTAAGAAAGTAAATGACTCTATGGGTCATGAAGTCGGAGATGTATTACTTTGTAAAGTAGCAGAAAGAATTCGTTCTGTAGGAAGATCACAAGATACCGTCTATCGATTAGGCGGTGATGAGTTTAGTATTATTGTCGAAAATACTAATGATATTCATACCATCACGACAATAGCAAAAGACATTCTTCGCTCTATCGCTCAGCCGTTAAAGTTAAAAAATCATGAAATTGTGCTCTATTCAAGTATTGGCATCGTGCTATACCCTGAAGATGGTGCGTCACCACAAGAACTGTTAAAAAATGCAGATACTGCAATGTATCACGCAAAAAATGCAGGTGGTAATCGATATAAATTCTTTAATGGTTCCATGAATGAACAGGCCGTTAAGCGACTACAAATCGAAGGACTCATTCGACACGGTTTAAAAGAAGACTTTTTCTCCGTTTTCTACCAACCTAAAATCGAAATTACAACCGGAAAAATTGCGGGGATGGAAGCGTTAGTGCGTTTTGAAACACCTTCGAAAGGTATCATTAGCCCGCTAACGTTTATTCCGGTATCAGAAGAAACCGGACAAATTATCGATATTGGTGAAGTAGTTTTACGTAAAGCTTGTTATGCCACAAAAGTGTGGATTGACTCAGGCCTATTTGATGGTCGTATTGCCGTCAACTTATCCGCGGTACAATTTACCCAGCCAAATCTGGTTGGCATGATCGCCGAAATACTCGCAGAAACAGCTTTACCCGCGAAGCACTTAGAATTAGAAATTACTGAAGGTACCGTAATGGATTCACCTCAACAAGCGATCGATACTATGTTACAAATTCGCGCAATGGGTATTCATTTATCTTTAGATGATTTTGGTACAGGCTATTCATCTCTTGCGTATTTGAAAAAGTTTCCACTAAACACATTGAAAATCGATAAAGCCTTTGTTGATGATATAGAACAATCAGAGCAAGGACGAAACATGGTGGCAACCATTGTGACGATTGCGCATAATTTAGGGCTTCAAGTCGTTGCTGAGGGCGTTGAAACCAACCAACAATTAAGTTTCCTGTCAGGTCTACGATGTGAACAGCTGCAAGGCTATTTATATAGTAAACCACTCGCCACTGAAGACTTCCGTCGTTATTTACTTTCTCATCAAATAACCGACAAATCTACGTCGTTTAACAGAAGTTAATTAAGTAAGACCTCACTTTTAGCTGTCATTTTTATGACAGCGCTCCTGATACAAGTCAACGTCAATTGTTAGCCCTTTAAAATAAAGGGCTAACAATTAATTTACATTATTGGCACAGTAATCGCTTATTCCTTATCGCGTTTAAAACAATAACCGATAAAAGGAAAAATAAAATGCTAAGTTCAATCATCTTATCTTTAGTAGTTAACACTTCTCCAGCACCTGTTGCTGATCAAGATTCACTAATTATTGAAGAAGTTGGCAGAAAAGCTAGTACGATACGTATCAATAATGAATTTGCTATCGAAAAAACTGGTCGTAAAGCAAGTACTATCCGCATAAGTAACGATTTTGATGTTGAAAAAACAGGCCGTAAAGCAAGTACTATTCGCATTAATAACGACTTTAATGTTGAAAAAACAGGTCGTAAAGCAAGTACAATCAGAATTTAAGGTGCATTAGCTATGATTAAACTCATTAAAAACATATTCGCAATCGCACCAAAAGAAAATGCGATAGCGGCAAAAATCCTTATTAAAGAAATGCCTGCAGCCAAGTCACTTTAATGTTGCAAGCAATAGTCATAATCGCTACAAGGATGTTAGCGGCTTTATTAAAGTTTTAGAGATCCTAAACTTTATTTCTACGCGCGGAATATAAGTGCGTTCCAACCAAACAAACGATTAACCTTCATACGCTTTTTCATACAAAACATTGGCCATACAAAAGGCCCAAACATAAACCCTGCAAAAGCCCAACGCTTGCTACCTAAGCCGTTTGAAATCGCCTGACAATAGAAAAATAACGCAGATAAAAGAGCAAAAACAGGAAGCAAAAACAACATAATACTTAATTCCAATATGAGCAACGCAAATCAAAGTGGCGTTATTATAGTCAATTAGAGTATTTATTCAACAACTTTAGAGTAATTAAACTAACTTATCATCCAAGAATATTTAATGCTTTCATGTGTAAAAGTTGGCTCAAAAAAAGAGGCAATAAATTGCCTCTTTTTATTTACCTTTGATTAACAAATCTGGCAATAATTCACCTAGTCATTATAAAATTTTTCACCGTTACTTGCCATAGCAATCAACCGCTCACAAGGTGCATATCTTTCACCATGTAATGCTTTGAATTGATTTAGCTGAGCCACTACATTTTCTAAACCTAGACTATCCATATATCGGAAAGGACCACCTAAAAATGGTGGGAACCCTATACCAAAGATAGCACCGATATCACCATCTCTCGCATTTCTAACAATACACTCATCAAGACATTGAGCGGCTTCATTAAGCATCATATACAAACAACGTTTAGTAATATCCTGTGGCGATAATTTACCGACAGGTGTAACGTTTAATAGGTCATATACGCGCTGATCAACTTCTTTCTTTTTCACATCGTAGCGATAAAAACCTTTTTTCACTTTCTTACCTAAACGACCGTCTTCAATTAGCTTGTCAAAAGCTGCTGGTGGTGCAAAACGTTCACCAAGTTCAGACTGCAAAATAGGGCCAATTTTAGCGCCGACATCAATCCCTACTTCATCCAATAACTGCATTGGTCCTACAGGGAAACCGGCTTTAACTAAAGCTCGATCTAATTTATCGATAGGTTCACCACTTAGTAACAACATCGCAGCTTCGTTCATGTATGGCGCTAAAATACGATTGACATAGAAGCCCGCTTTGTCTTTCACCACAATGGGAGTTTTACCTTGCTTTTTAGCTAGAGCAACTGTAGTCGAAATAACCTGCTCAGATGTCCCCTCATGAGGAATAATCTCTGCGAGCGGCATTTTATCAACCGGCGAAAAATAATGTAGGCCGATTACATTTTCAGGTCGTTGCGCTTTAGCAGCAATTTGTCCAATTGGTAAGCTAGACGTATTACTCGCGAAAATAGTGGAGTCCGCGCATTGTTGCTCAATATCGTTGACCATACTTTGCTTTAAATCAAGGTCTTCAAAAACGGCTTCGATGACAACATTTACGTCGTGAAAACCAGAATAATCAGTAGTTCCCGTGATCATCGCCATTTGCTTTTGCATCTCGCTCTTTTTCATAAAGCGACGTTTGACTTTCTTATTAAGCAAATCAAAGCTGTATTTAAACGCATTTTGTATGCCTTGATGAGCGATATCTTTAATACGAACAGGTAATTTTGCTTTTGTTGCAGTAACAAATGCAATACCTCCGCCCATAAGTCCACCACCAAGCACACCAACTTTATTTATCTTCTCAGGAGCGACACCTTTGACGCCCTGCTCTTTTTTCATTTCAGTTGTCGCGAAAAATATTTGCCTTAACTGAAAGGACTCTGACGTCATAACCAGTTCGCCAAATAAGTCTGCTTCAAGCTGGTACCCCTTTGCTGGTGACTGTTCAACGCCCATTTTTATACATTTAATAATGTTTATTGGCGCGGGGTAGTTACCTTGTGTTTTCTTTACAACCGTTTTTTCTGCTTGATCAAACAATATTTTGCGACCAAAAGGTGTTTTCTCTAATACTTTACCAACAAGGTTTAGTTTAACGGGTTTATAATGATTTTTGCCTGCCTTAATATTTCCCGACAATATTGCCTTTTCAGCAACATCAATTAGCACGGACTCTGGCACAACATCATCAACTAAACCTGCTTTGAGCGCCTGCTTAGCACGCAGTTGTTTACCTGTAAGCATCATGTCCAACGCTTTTTGAATACCAACAAGTTTAGGTAGTCTTTGTGTACCGCCACTCCCCGGAAGTAAACCCAGTTGTACTTCAGGTAACCCTAATGCAGTTTTTGGATTATTTGAACAAATACGTGCATGGCAAGCCATCGCTAACTCTAGCCCACCACCTAAACACGCACCATTAATTGCAGCAACTACAGGAATATTCAGCGAGGCTAATTGTTCAAAAATCATTTGTCCTTGTCGCGACAAAGATGTTGCCTCTTCTGCGGTGTTACAACTTGCCAACATATTAATGTCTGCACCTGCAACAAATGAATCTTTTTTACCGCTATACAAGACTATGCCTAATAATGCGGTATTTGCTTTAATATCTTGCAGTATAGTGGCAATTTCATCAGCAAATGCCGATTTTAAGGTATTCATTGACTCATCAGGCACATCCATAACAAGGTGGCCAATATTATTTTCTTGAATCGTTAATGTGAACGTTCTTTTATCTGTCATTATTCTGTCTCCAACACCATAGCTGCGCCTAATCCACCTGCAGCACATGCGGTTGTTAAGCCAACACCACCGCCGCGACGTCTCAATTCATTAAGTACCTGTGTTATCAAACGCGTACCCGTAGCTGCAAATGGATGCCCATATGCCAATGAGCCGCCCATCACATTAAAGATATCCATGTCTATATCACCAATCGCTTTATCACGACCAAGGTGTTGCTGTGCAAACTTCTTACTACCAAACATTTTAACATTGGCTAACGCCTGTGCGGCAAATGCTTCATGCATTTCAATAAGATCAAGATCTTTTAATTCCATACCAGCACGTTTCAATGCAATTGGAGTGGCATAGCTAGGCCCCATTAACATATCTTCCCATACGTCAATAGCAGCAAATCCGAAACTTCGAATATAGCCTAACGGTTCATATCCTAATTCTTTCGCTCGACCTTCTCGCATCAATAAAATGGCCGAAGCACCATCAGTGAGCGCTGTACTGTTAGCCGCTGTCACAGTGCCATGTTTACGATCAAATACAGGTCGTAATTTTGCGTAACTGGCTAATTCAGAATTTTCTCGAATACAGTTGTCTTTATCAATGAAGTGCTTATAAGGTTCAACATGTGCTGCCATAACTTCATCAGCAAGTTTGCCGTCACGCCAAGATTGCGTTGCCAGTGTATGCGAACGATGAGCTAAAGCATCTTGCTCTTCACGCGTAATGCCATGGGTTTTGGCCATTTGTTCAGCCGTTTGTCCCATTGAAAGACCTGTTGAGTATTCAGCTACGGCTGGAGGAACAGGTAATATATCCTTAAATCGCAACGTTTTAATAAGATTTAGTTTTTGACCAAAGGTTTTCGCTTTGCTCAAATCTAGTAATGTCTTCGCGAACTTTTTCGAGACACCTATTGGGGCAACAGAAGAAGAATCTGCACCACCTGCAATACCTATATCTACAACGCCAGACAAAATAGATTCAGCAACATTAACCGTTGACTGGAAACTGGTAGCACACGCTCTAGAGACACTATAAGCATCGGTATGGACATTCATGCCGGTACCTAAAACAATTTCGCGAGCAATATTAGGCGCTTCTGGCATTTGCACTACTTGACCAAAAATTAGCTGATCGATCAATGTAGGATCAATTTCAGTTTTATTAATAAGTTCATTAACGACAATCTTTCCCAAATCCAAAGCAGGAATGCCGTGAAATGCTGTCGCTTGTTTAGCAAAAGGTGTTCTTAATCCAGCAACAACGGCAATACGCTCACCTGCTGCTGTTTTTAAAGGTAATGACATGATTTTTCCTTATTTTAAAGAGGTCAGACCTCTTTGCTTTTGAATTCATTTTAACGACATTTACAAGGAATTCAACTCACTATAATCGATATAATTTGTCACTTTAGTAGCTACAAGACCACTATTTACCCCACAAGTATATGAAATTCTAGTGATTGTGCTGTAATGTAGCACATAAAAAATAGTTACAATTTATAAGTAGCACTTGTTTTCGTATTAGGAAACCATATATAGAAGCAAGAGTCTGAAATCTTCAGTAAAAATTAATTAACAAAAAAGAACAATTATCATGGCTATTGAGTATTTTTCATCACTTAAAGAACATTTATCAGCCCAAATTGTTGGACAGGAAGCATTAGTTGAAAATCTACTAATCGCATTATTGGCAAATGGTCATTTGATCGTTGAAGGCCCTCCTGGTTTAGCAAAAACACGTGCCGTAAACGCTCTCGCACAAGGTGTTGAAGCAGACTTTCATCGCGTGCAATTTACACCCGATTTACTACCTGCGGATTTAACCGGCACCGACATCTATCGTCCAGAAGACGGGAGCTTTGTTTTTCAATCAGGCCCATTGTTTAGAAACTTAGTACTCGCAGATGAAATTAACCGAGCACCAGCTAAAGTACAATCGGCTTTATTAGAAGCGATGGCTGAAGGCCAAATTACTGTGGGTAAGAATACCTATAAATTACCTGACTTGTTCCTTGTTATGGCAACACAAAACCCTATTGAGCAGGAAGGTACTTATCCGTTGCCAGAAGCGCAGCTTGACCGCTTTCTTATGCATTTAGAAATTGACTACCCTGATGCTGCAAGTGAACTTGAAATATTAAAAATAAATCGTGGTGAAGCACTTAATAAAACGGCAACCAAAATCAGTCAAATATCTCAAAGCGACATTTTCGCGGCAAGAGAACAAGTCCTTAAAATACATATGGCACCAGCAATTGAAACCTATATTGTTGACTTAATAATGGCGACGCGCCAACCTGAAAAATATGACGATAAACTCAAACAATGGTTGGCATTTGGTGCAAGCCCTAGAGCGACAATTGCTCTTGATCGCTGCGCAAGAGCACGAGCTTGGTTACATGGACGCGACTTTGTTGGCCCAGAAGATGTACAAGCCGTTGTGCATAATGTGCTACGCCATCGCTTACTCCTGACCTATCAAGCAGAAGCAGAAGGCATAACAACAAATGCACTTATTGATCATATTTTGTCTCAGGTTGCCGTAGGGTAAACGTTGTTACATGTGGTTAAAATCAAAACATCAACCTTCGGAACCAGACCCCAGTGAAAAGCTATCAAGCCTGCTCACTGATGGTGTTTCTGTTTCGATTGAAGAGTTAATCCAATATCAAAACAAAGCGTCCCTTATCAACCTGACGGCGACTAGAAACTTGCATGGACAACTTGCAGGTAATTATCTAGCGCGGACAAAAGGTCGAGGTATGGAATTTGACGAAGTTCGCCACTACCAAACTGGTGACGATATTCGAACCATCGATTGGCGTGTAACGGCTCGCACAGGTGAAACTCATACAAAACTTTTTCGCGAAGAAATTGAGCGACCCGTTATTGTTGCGACTGATTTAAGTACAAGCATGTTATTTGGCAGTAAGTTACTCTTTAAATCTGTACAAGCCTCACATTTGGCGGCGTTATTAGCTTGGCATACCAAACAACGTGGCGATCGTTTTGGTGGAATAGTCTTTAATGAGCACAAGCACACTGAGTTAAAACCACGTAGTCGTCAACAAGGTGTGTTACATTATTTACACGCCTTATCAACGTGCCATGCTGAATCATCATCATTTTTAAACAATGAAACTAACAAGTTAGAAGATAAAATAAGTTCATTCGCACAGAACTGTTTGCGTTTGCGTAAAGTCGCTCGGCCTGGGAGTCTTGTATATTTTATCACTGATGGGCACCATATATCTGACGACGCAATCAGACACCTCGCGAATATCAACCGACACTGTGAGCTGGTCGTTTGCTTAATATCAGATCCATTAGAACATCAATTACCAGCAGTAAAATCCAAATTGAATGTCAGTATTACCGATGGTATCGATAAACAGCAGTTAACGTTAGGCGACAATAAAACAGCTTTACAATACGCGGAACACGCCCAAACACGAATTACTGAAAAAGAAGCCTTGTTAAGCAAAGCCGGTGCTCGCCTATTACACTTTTGCGCAGGTGAAACATTAGAACAACAAATTAAAAACGGAGTGGCACCATGGATCCGTTAGCACAATTAAAAGATATACATCTACCCGAACAAGTCCATCAGTGGCCAATTGCCTACGGTTGGTGGTTATTGTGCTTTACCTTAATCACAGTTTTACTGATTGTCATCGTAAAGTCTTATAAAAAACGTAAGTTACTCGCGGATAAAAAAACTGCATTGCAAAGGCTAAAAAACCCCGAAATAAGTGCAGAACAAATTGTTACGTTATTAAAGTGGGTATCCATACGCTATTTTAACCGTAGTCAAATTGCTAAGCTTCATGGTAAAGAGTTTACTGACTTTTTATTGGCACAGGTACCAGAAAAGAAACGTGCACAATTTTCTCAGGAATTACCAAACCTTGTCATGGCACATTATCGCAATGATGAAAATCAAGAAGCGTTAGTGGCACTAAAAGCACAAGCGCAAATGTGGATCAGTTACGCACTTCCCCCTAAACAAAAAAGCGCATCAACATTGGAGCTAGTACACAATGATTGATTTAGCCTTGCCTTGGGTTTTACTTGCACTACCCTTGCCAATATTCATGTATTTGCTTCCGCCAAAGAAAAACACCGAAGCAGCGCCTTTAAAAATGCCGATACTTGTTTCGTCAAGCGGCCCAAAAACACAACTTGGTGATCGTCAGAAGACGCCTATTTCTTTATTGGTGCTTATATGGCTTTTACTGGTCGTTTCTGCAAGTCAACCACAATGGTTGGGTGAACCCGTTAACATCCCAACAGAGGGACGAGAACTTATGGTCGCCGTTGACTTGTCGGGCAGTATGCAAGTTGAAGATATGAATCTGAATGGCCGCACAGTAAATCGGTTAGACATGTTAAAGGTACTTTTAGGTAATTTTATCGATAGACGGGTTGGCGATCGTATTGGTTTAATATTATTTGGTGATGACGCTTATATGCAAACACCTATGACATTCGATAGAGAAACCGTAAAGCAAATGCTCGATGAAACAGTGCTAGGACTTGTAGGTAAACAAACGGCCATTGGCGATGCAATTGCTTTAGCCGTCAAGCGATTTGCCGAAAAAGAACAGTCAAATCGCGTATTACTATTATTAACGGATGGACAAAATACGGCAGGCAAAATATTACCTGAGCAAGCCCTAGAGTTAGCCATAGCCGAAGAGGTAACGATATACTCTGTTGGTATAGGCGCAGATGTGATGATCCAACGCTCGTTGTTTGGAAAACGTCGCGTTAACCCTTCCAGTGAATTAGATGAAAAAACGCTCACAACGCTAGCCGAAAGTACCGGTGGTAAATATTTTCGCGCTCGTAGTAGTCAAGATATGGAAGAGATTTATCAGATTTTAGATAAGCTTGAACCTGTAGAGCAGGAACAACAACAAATGCGCCCCCTTACCGCGCTATTTTATTACCCACTTGCGCTAGCAGCTTTATTAACGTTTATTTATATTCTTTGGATAAATGCTTCTATGTATCGCCCATTTAGTACAAACAAGACTCAGAAGTTAGGTGATAGTAATGGCTGATTTTCACTTTATTCGTCCTTTATGGTTACTTGCCATTATCGCTCTGTTTTTTGCACTCTACCTGTTAAAAAAGCACAGAGTTAATCAATCGGGTTGGCAGAAATTGATCCCAAAGCATTTAGCTAATGTGTTAATTGACAGTCGACAACCCGGCCACTCTTTTTCAATAGTAACCCCCTTTTTAATCGGGTTATTAACCATTATCGCGCTTGCAGGCCCAACTTGGAAAAAGTTACCTCAACCAGTCTATCAATTGGCACGCGGCTCTGTGCTCATTATGGACATGTCATATTCAATGTTCGCAACCGATGTATCACCAAATAGATTAACACGCGCACGCTACAAAGCTATTGATCTCCTTAAGACATTAAATGAAGGTGAAATAGGGTTAATTGCTTATGCCGGTGATGCGTTTATTATTAGCCCTTTGACCGAAGACATTAATAATATTGAGCTGTTACTCCCCTCATTAAGCCCTGACTTAATGCCAGAATTAGGTAGTAACCCATATGCTGCACTGACGCTGGCAACTCAAATGTTGAAAAATGCAGGGCATGTTGAAGGCGATGTCTATTGGTTTACTGATGGTATTGACCCTGAAGACGTACAAGATTTAACAGAATGGAGTAGAGAAAACCCATATCGCTTAAATATAATGGGAGTAGGTACAACAGCAGGTGCTCCAATTAAATTACCGAATGGGCAGTTATTGAAAGATGATAGCGGCGCCATCGTCGTGCCTAAATTATCAGACAGTTTATTATCAACCGTTGGTGATCAAGGTAAAGGCACCTATACAAGAATGGTCAATAGCAGTAAAGATATTGAACGGCTCATACAACCGCCTTCGAATAACAAAACAGAAAACGAAAAAGAGAATGCGCAAACGGGTGATCAATGGCAAGAGTTTGGTCCTTACGTTGTGTTATTCATTTTACCGCTGGTATTGATATATTTCAGACGTGGTAATTTATTAACGTTAGTACCAATTTTGCTTTTTCTTACGCCTAACCAACCTGTTTATGCTGATATGTGGCAAGACTTATGGAAGACTAAAGATCAGCAAGGACAAGCGTTATTCAAAGCGCAAGAATATGAAAAAGCGGCAGACACCTTTGAAAATCCAATGTGGAAAGGCAGTGCCCATTACCAAGCAGGTAACTTTCAAGCGGCTCTAGATGCATTTTCTGAGGTAAACAGTGCTGACGCATTGTTTAATCAAGGAAATGCCTTAGCAAAACTGCAAAAAATTGATGAGGCTATAAATGCCTATGAAAAAGCATTGGCATTAAACCCTGATCTGCAAGATGCAAAAGAAAACAAAGCGATATTAGAAAAACTAAAGCAACAACAAGAACAACAACAGCAAAACCAAAGTGATAAGCAAGATCAGCAAGATCAGGAAAATCAAGACAAACAAGATCAGCAACAAAATAGCGATCAACGAGATCAAGAAAAAAAGCAAGATCAAAACACGCAACAGAAAGATGAACAGCAAGAAAAGCAATCGTCAGAAGAGCAACAAGAGCAAAATGAACAGCGTGAACAAGAACAAAAACAAGAGCAACAAAAAGAACCAGAGCAGTTGCCTCCTGAAGAACAAGAAGCGTTAGAAGCAAAGGCAGCAAAAGAACAACAAGATAAAGAAATGGAACAAAAACATCAGCAACTATTAAACAAAGTTACTGATGACCCTTATTTATTATTACGAAACAAAATGCAGCTGGAATATCAAAAGCGTCGCCAAAGTAGAACAAGCGTAGGAGCACAGAAAAAGTGGTAAGAGTTTTAACCGCCATCGTAACCCTAATGATCACGCTTAACGTATATGCATTAACAACTGTTACTGCCACTATCGATAAGAACCCCGTGATTGCTAATGAATCATTTGTATTAACTGTAGTTGCTGACGACGACATCGACACGAATGCATTAGATACCTCATCATTAATGCAAGACTTTATCGTTGGGCGCACATCAGTGAGCTCCCAAACGAGTATGGTCAACTTTAAAACGACAAGAACCACACGATGGACTACGGTTCTTATTGCGAAAAAACCTGGTAACTATGTAATACCAGCATTAACTGTTGATGGAATAAAAACGGATCCAATAAACGTAACGGTAATAAAAGCCACAGACAACAATGCAGATAGCCAAAAATCATTATTTATCACGACAGATATTTCAGCAAAAGATGTTTATGTTCAACAACAGATCACGTTAACCATTAAACTGCATTTTGCTGCGGAATTAAAACGTGGAAGCCTTACTGAACCAGAACTTGAAGGTGCCAATATCACCCAAGTTGGTAAAGATAAAGAAAATGAAACCATCATAAACGGTAAACGCTATCGTGTAATTGAAAGAACATACGCCATCAGTCCACAACAGAGTGGCGATTTCGTATTAAAATCGCCGGTATTTTCCGGTGAGATAATGGTCCCCTCTTCGCGTAGAAATAGCTTTTTGAGTTTTGCCGAAACAAAACCTGTAAGTGTCATCGGTGAAGAAATCCCAATTTCTGTTAAAGCAATTCCAGCAAGTTATCAAGGAACATGGTTACCAAGTGAATTATTATCGATTCATCAAGAATGGCAACCCAAAGAAGACGAGTTTAAAGTAGGCGAACCGATTACACGGGTAATAACACTTACCGCGGCCGGTTTATCCGAAGAACAATTGCCAGCCCTAGAAATGACACTACCAACAGGCTTAAAAGTTTATCCCGATCAAGCTGAGCTTCATACAGGGATGAATAACAACCGTTTAGTGAGTCAAAAGGTACGTAACTTTGCCATTGTTGCAAATAAAGCAGGTACTTATGAACTGCCTGCGATTACTATCCCTTGGTGGAATACTGTAACCAATCAGTATCAGCAAGCAACAATTCCTGCACAATCAATAACTATTGCACCAAATAAAGAACAAAGTGAATTTGCCTTACCAACTAGCGAAACATCACCTCCCTCAGAAACACCTGTAACGGAGAAAACTGTCTATGTTGAAAAATCATCATGGCTTCAATGGCTATTTTTGGCATTATGGTTATTAACCTCTTTTGCATGGTTATTAAGTTATTTAGCAAAAAAACAACCTAGAACTCACTCAAAAAACATGTCTGTGAATAATCACCATTTAGCGTTATTAGCGGCATGTAAGCAAGGTGACAGTGAACAGGTTTTCCAACACCTTATTCCTTGGTTTA
Source organism: Thalassotalea sediminis (assembly GCF_030295915.1). Taxonomy (NCBI): domain Bacteria; kingdom Pseudomonadati; phylum Pseudomonadota; class Gammaproteobacteria; order Alteromonadales; family Colwelliaceae; genus Thalassotalea; species Thalassotalea sediminis. The sequence continues at coordinate 2,801,528 of NZ_AP027361.1, forward strand.
ATAGTGTATATTCTGTTGATATTTCAACCATCAATCAGATGCTTGCGCTAACGAAAAACCAAGATTTACAACGAGCCGTAGCTGATTTACAACAAGCAAAATACAGTCAATCACCAACACCTTGGCAAGGTGATAAGTTAGCAGCAGCCATTCAAGCGGTTAGTAAAGAAAAAAGCGTACAAAAAACATCATCAACATTAACCCTAAACCCATAATCCCGATGTAGGAAGAACATGTGTTCTTCCTACTTGCTTATTTGTTCCCCGTTACCTTGCAATGTTACTGCGTTCTAATCGACTAAATTGCCTGCAATGACATATACTAAGCTCTAACAACTTTGATTCAGTTGCTGATTAAAGCTGACCTTTAACGTTTATAACGGGTGAGCAACCAGTAATACCAATTCGATTAAATATTTATTCGAGTTGGTATAATTACACCAACAGTTTGATACTTTTTAGAAATTTTCGCGCCTGGTTAGAAATTTAACATTGCATGCTCAGGTCTATATACATATGGCTACAAAACAAGTTAGATATGAAGCACTAGTAAAAGCACTCCACGGTGATCTATATCGTTATGCCTATTGGCTTACGCATGATCCACAGGTGTCTGAAGACTTAGTGCAAGAAACCTTCTTACGCGCTTGGCGAGCATTAGATTCCTTAAAAGATGAAAAAGCTGCTAAGTCTTGGTTAATCACAATATTACGTAGAGAAAACGCAAGGCGTTTCGAACGTAAACGATTTGAAATGAGTGAATATGAAGAATCCAACATACAAGACGTAAAGTCAACAAACGCAGAGCAGGAAATAGAAAATCACTGGTTAAGAGAGAAAATAGCCAATATGCCGGAAGAATATCGTGAACCGCTTGTACTACAAGTTATTGGCGGATTCAGCGGCGAAGAGATAGCAACCATGTTATCACTCAATAAAAATACTGTGATGACTCGACTATTTCGAGCAAGAAATCAGTTAAAAGAAGCATTAGAAGACAACCCGACAATACGAGGTTTTCAAAATGGATGATTTGCAATTTAGACGTGAAGTATATGCAGATCCAAAATCAGCAACGCCTGAGGTAGTTGCAGCTAAAAAGTCGGATCCTGCAAAACTAAAATTTGCGCAAGAAGTAGAAGCTCTTGACAAAAAAATAACGAGTGCATTAAGTGTTCCTGTGCCTGACGATCTATGTCAAAAGTTAATATTGAGACAATCTCTTGCCAGTCATCAACAACTTAAACGTAAAAAACGATTAAGAATAGCTCTAGCCGCCTCTATAACCATAGCGATAGGTTTAACCGTAAATCAATTGCAGTTTTCACACGCCTATAGCTCCGTCGGTGACTATGCTATTGCACATGCAAATCATGAGGCAAAGTATTTTTCAAATAATGACGAAGCGCGTGTATCTTTAGCAGCACTGAATAAAAAAATGGCATCTTTTAATGGCAGCTTTTCACAATCATTAGGTGATTTAATGATGGCAGAGTTTTGTCGCTTCGATGGCATGAAAAGTCTGCATTTGGTGTTTCGAGGTAAAAGCAGCCCAGTAAATATTTTTGTAGTGCCTCAGAGTGAACATCTCTCTTACCGTAATACATTCAATAACAAAGACTACAACGGTATTGTAAATAGTACACAGCAGAGCCATGTTATTGTCGTTGGTGACAAAACTGAACCATTAAATCAATGGCAGATAAAATTGCAAAATAGTGTTCGATGGTCAACGTAAAACCTATCTCGCTTAAAAAGGTAAGTAACTGATCGATACTTACCTTTATTTTCTACCTATCTTTACACTCACTTGTAACAACATTTTTACATAAAAATTAACATTCCTGCGTTAATAATGTACAAATTACACAAAGATTAAAATTAGTATCAACAGGTTAGTTTTAAAATTTAACATTTAAATTCAACAACTTAAATTAACCACACATTTAATACGTAAATAACTATGTACAACTTAACATACAATTATCTTTCTAAACTGTTCTAAAATTATAATTTTCAGCATAAATTCAATAAGTTAAAAATAAAACACAGTAACTATGTCTGTTAATGTTAATATGCAGTTAATTAAGAAACATATTGAAATATTTTTAAATATTTGCCAATAATATAGCGATCATCTCTTAATAAGCGTTACGAGTTATTTAATTTGCAACAGCCAATAATAAATTTGAGATGCATAATTACTTACAAATAGGGAATGAATATGAATAATTCTAGAGTTAGCAAAGCAATTAAAATTGCTTTGGCTTTCGGTGCTGCTTCTGCACTACCATTTAACGCTGCAGTAGCTGCTGAAGAGCAAAATGCAGAAGAAGAAAAAGTAGAGCGCATCCAGGTTACAGGTTCAAAGATCAAACGTATCGGTGAACTAGCTCCTACTCCAGTTACAGTAATTAGTGGCGACATGTTAATCAACGCTGGTATCACTAACGTAGCTGATTTACTTAATGAAATGCCTAACTCATCAGTTGGCCTTTCTCCAGAAACAACAAACAACACAATTTTCGCAAGTGGCCTAAACAACACGGATTTACGTGGTCTAGGTACTGCAAAAACACTAGTACTTGTAAACGGTAGACGTTTTGTTGCTGGTGCTCCTGGCTCATCAGCTGTCGATTTAAACAATATCCCAACAGCAATGGTTGAGCGTATGGAGATCACCACAGGTGGTGCTTCTGCGGTTTACGGTTCAGATGCTGTTGCAGGTGTTGTAAACATCATTACTAAAAAATCATTTGATGGTATCGCAATCGATGCTTCAACTACGCGTCCATTCGAAGACGGTGGTGATGAAGAATACATGTCACTTACGTTCGGTGACGAAGGTGAGAAAAGCAGCTTCATTGCAAACATCTCTTACGCTAAACAAGATCAGTTAGCAGCTCTTCAACGTGACTTCATGGTAAACGGTCCAGTAACTTTTACTAATGTAGACAACGTAAACAACGAAGATGGTATTCCAGAGCGTTCAATTTACGAATATGGCTATGGCCAATATCGTTTAGGTTACTACTCACCTACAGGTGATTTCTTCATGCCTGACGGCCATTACATTTTCGCAAATGACGGTTCAATTCGTCCTTTCGAACAAAATGGTACATTACCTGCAAGTGCTACACCTGGCAACCGTAACCAAAATTACTTCGTAGGTGATGGTGACGGTTATCATTTCGCTAAACATGATTACTTACGTACTCCACTTGAGCGTTTAAACGTAGCATTGAACTACAGCTATGAAATCAATGATGACCATAGCATGAACTTTGAAATGGTTTACTCTGATACTTCGGCTTACGGTGAATCTTCACCAGCGTTCCATGCTAAAGTATTACGTGGCGATAACGCTTTCTTTAGCCAAGCAAATAAAGATTTCTTTGCTGAGCGTGGCGTAGGTGCATTCTATACTTACCTTACAACTGATGGTTTAGGTAACCGTAAGTATGACCAAGATCGCACAACTGTACGTGCAGCGTTAAGCTTCGAAGGTTTAATCAACGACAACTGGGCGTATGATGCATACATTCAGAAAGGTCAAGTATCTCAAGATACAACATGGCATGGTGAGATGATCACTGAGCACTTCGACAACGCGCTTGATGCTGTTGAGTGGAATGGCGAAATCGTTTGTGCTGACAGAAATGACGATGGTGACGTAATCGGTGCACTATCTGGTTGTTCTCCATTGAACCTTTGGGGTGAAGGCTTAGCATCAGATGAAGCTATTGCTTATGTAGCAACTAAAGCACAGCGTCAAGCAAGTGTTGACCAAATGTCTCTAGGTATTACTGTTTCAGGTGACTTATTTGAGCTTCCTGCAGGTCCTGTAGCGAGTGCATTTACAGCTGAATACCGTGAAGAAAAAGCGAAAACAACACCAGATGCAGCAATGCAACAAGGTCTAATTTTCGGTAACCAAAGTGACGCTTTAACAGGTGAGTTCGACGTAACTGAAGTTGCAGCTGAGGTCTCTGTACCGTTAATTGCTGAAACATCATTTGCTAAAGAAATTTACTTAGAACTAGCTTACCGTTACATGGATTATTCATCTACTGGTACTGATTCTGCTTGGAAAGTAGGTTTAAACTATGTACTTAACGATGAATTACGATTCCGTGCAAACGTTTCACGTTCAGTACGTGCGCCAAACGTATCAGAGCTTTTCGCTCCTAAAGGTCAAACATTCGCTAGCTTCTCTGATCCATGTGGTCAAGGTGCAATTGATAACGCACCTGTTGAGAAAAAAGCTAACATCGAAAGTAACTGTCGTGCTGCTGGCATTCCAGTTGGTTGGGAAGCGAGTGAAGACTGGCGCCGTACAAACCACTCTGGTTTTATCTTAGGTAACATTGACCTATTTAACGAAAAAGCAGACGATGTTACTATCGGTTTTGTTTACAACCCAGCTTGGGCTGAAGGCTTAGGTATTACCGTTGATTACTGGAAGTTTGATTTAGAAGATGAAATCAACTATCCATCAGCGTCAACAATCGTAAACAAATGTTATGAGTCAGAGTCTTTAGACAACTTATATTGTGGCTTATTACAACGTACGCCAGGTACACTTGAAATTGATAATTTCGACCAAAAACCTATCAACTCAGCATCTAGCGACATTAGCGGTGCAGATATTGAAATCGCGTACACTATCGATACTGACTTTGGTACATTCAGCCCTCGTTTAATTGCGACTTACTTAGATGAGCGTAACTTTAATGATACTGGTTTTGCTGAAGATGCTGACTTCTCTCAAGGCGAGCAAGCTCGTCCACGTTGGAAAGCACGTTTCATTGGTAACTACACAAATGGTGACTTATCAATGACGTTAAGTGCAAACTACCGTCACGCTACAGTTGGTAGCAACGAGTGGGATGCTGAGCAAAACGACTACAATAACATTCCATCTTACTTAACTTGGGATCTTACATCACGTTACTTCGTAACTGATGACTTTGAAGTTCGCGCTGGTATCTTAAACTTATTTGACCGTGAACCACCTGCAACACCTTTCTCTTATGACCAAGGTGCTTACTATGACCTATTCGGTCAACGTTTAACATTAGGTGTTAACTACAAGTTCTAATAAGTAAACTTGAAATACCTTGTAAAAAACCCGGTTAATACCGGGTTTTTTTTCGCCTTTTCTAAAGACAGATGTTATCTCCACTTTCAATGAAAAAGTATTTTGCACTCAGTTCAAGCTTCACGCTCAAGTTTTTCAATCCTTAACACATTGAGGACATTGAGGACATTGAGGACATTGAGGACATTGAGGACATTGAGGACATTGAGGACATTGAGGACATTGAGGACATTGAGGACATTGAGGACATTTTAAAGTAGTGTGTTCGTCTATTGCACTATTTTACAAATGATAAATGTATTATATGTCTTTGAGGCAAAAAAAAGCACCGCGTAGCGGTGCTTTTTAATCGTTATTTAACAGCGACTCTAATTATGTTCATCAACCATAGTATCGAATGCATGAGCGACTTCTTTAGGTACAGACCCTGTTAGTTTACTCACAACAACGATAGTAATGGTTGCGATAATGAAACCCGGCACAATTTCATACATTACATCACTCAATGCTTGGCCATTTATCGTTACTGGTGCATAGATCCAAAACAGGACTGTAGCGGCACCAACTATCATGCCAGCAAGCGCACCTTGTTTATTCATCTGCTTCCAATAAAGACTCAAAATAACCACAGGTCCAAACGCTGCACCAAAACCTGCCCAAGCATTACTCACTAAACTTAAAATCGTACTATTTCGATCATACGCTAAAACGATAGCAAACATAGCAACAAGCAATACTGACAATCTCCCTACTCTAACCAATTGCTTTTCAGATGCATCCTTATTAAGAAAAGTTTGATAAAAATCCCCCGTCAATGAACTTGACGTTACCAATAGTTGAGAAGAAATAGTACTCATGATTGCCGCCAAAATAGCAGCAAGTAAAAAGCCAGTGATCAGAGGATGAAACAACACTTGTGATAAATGAATAAATATTGTTTCCGCATCAGCAAGTTGTGTATTCGTTTTCGCAACGTAAGCAAGACCAACTAAGCCGGTAGACATTGCACCAATTAATGAAACAATCATCCAACTCATGCCTATACGTCGAGCAGCTGGAATGTCTTTAACGGAACGAATAGCCATAAAACGGACGATAATATGTGGCTGACCAAAATAGCCAAGCCCCCATGCCATCGCTGAAACAATACCAACAGCGCTGATGCCACCAAATAAGTCCATAATCTCTGGGTTTATCGCTGATACTGAATTTGTCAGCTCTTCAACACCACCGATTTGTGAAAGCGCTGTAATAGGTACTAAAATCAACGCAACAAACATAATACAGCCTTGCACAAAGTCAGTCATACTAACCGCTAAAAAGCCACCAAATAACGTATATAGTACGACAACCCCCGCGGTAATATAGAGGCCCATTTCATAAGATAAGCCAAAGGAGCTTTCAAAAAGCTTTCCTCCAGCAACAACCCCTGAAGAAGTGTAAAGTGTGAAAAATACGATAATAACAACTGACGAGACAATCCGTAAAATATGCTTATTATCTGCAAACCTATTTTCAAAAAAATCAGGTAAAGTTATAGAGTCATTAGCTGACTCTGTAAAAGTTCTTAATCTAGGCGCAACAATAATGTAGTTTAAAAACGCGCCAATAATGAGGCCAAATCCAATCCATATACTACTAAAGCCACTGACATACATTGCGCCAGGCAAGCCCATTAACATCCAACCACTCATATCTGAAGCACCCGCAGACAATGCCGTTACAGCTGGGCTTAAATTACGCCCACCAAGCATATAACCTGAGACGTCACTCGTAGATTTTCTATAAGCATATAACCCTATGCCTAACATCACTGCGAAATACGCGGCTAATGATACTAAGGTTCCTAAAGCCAAATTTACCTCCAATTTTTTAAGTCAATCACTACCGTAATCTGAAATCGGCAGATACATTAACGATACAAATTTAATGATGGAAAATGTTATTATCCGTATATTGAATGCTATTACCACCTATTAGCCAAAATTAGTGTATTCTAGGTGTAAACATATCGATTTGATAACACAAAAAATAAAGGGTGAAATCTAGCGTTAATTCTCCTATATTCGTAACAAATAAGTTTGCAGGAAACTTTATGTATTTTTACGCGGCACGCCAGCCTATCTTAACAAGAGAAAAAGAACTTTATGCTTATGAGCTATTGTTTAGAGATAACATTGATAATGTTTTCCCTGATATAGATGGAGACGAAGCGACAAGTAAAATGATAGGCGCTAGTCAGTTCAACATGGGGATAAGCGAGTTTACAGGTAAAAAGCCTGCCTTTATCAACTTTACCTTAGAAACGCTAGCAAAAGGCTTTCCTGAAATGTTAACCACTGACGAAGTGGTAGTAGAAGTTTTAGAAACTATTAAGCCTGGTAAAAAGTTACTGTCGATTTGTCAATCACTGTTTGAAAAAGGCTATACGCTCGCCTTAGACGATTATGAACATCAAAACGTTTGGGCACATTTTTATCCTTACATCAAAATTATTAAAATCGATTGGCAAACTACCTCAGTAGAGCAAATACAAACCATCAAAACCGCGATTGCAGATCATGATCACATTCAATTGCTTGCGGAAAAAGTAGAAACGCCAGAAGAATACAACCAAGCAATGGAATTGGGTTTTGACCTGTTTCAAGGTTTTTTCTTTGCTAAGCCTGAAATGGTCAAAACAAAGTCATTGTCCCCTTCTCAAATGGCGATGGCAGAGCTGTTATATGAAACGTCTAAACCGGATCTAGACTTAAGTGCTATCACGTCAGTATTTGAACGAGACGTGACTTTATCTTATAAACTTTTGCGTTACGCAAACTCAGCAATTTTCAAAAGACGCAGCGAAATATCGACAATAAAACAAGCACTTGTTACTTTGGGCTCTGGCGAATTAAAACGCTTTCTTGGGTTATTATTTGCGGCAAATGTTAATCCAGATAAACCGAGTGAACTAATAAATGCAGCAATGACACGGGCTAAGTTTTGTGAAGTTGTATCGAAAGATATTAATGCCCCAATTGATACATCAATCGCCTTCTTAACGGGGCTACTGTCTCTAATTGACGCCATACTTGATGAAGACTTGCCAAGTATTATGGACAAACTACCTCTCGCTCAAGATATAAAAGATGCGCTTATTACCAAAAAAGGCGTTCTAGCAGCACTCGTAATACTCGTTGAGCAAATTGAGCATGCTGATTGGGATAAAGTGAATATTGTAATGGAAAAATTAGGTCTACAAAAAGAACAAGTCCTACAACATTACAATGAAGCGATCGCGTGGGCGGATGAACAATGTCAATTATCAGCGTAATATATTAAATAACATGATGAAAAAAAGCCGCATAAGCGGCTTTTTAAATTAGTTTACATATCCTTCAGGGTTTGCCGTTTGCCAACGCCAGGTATCTTCTAACATAACGGGCAAATCTCTTTCTGCTTGCCAACCTAACAGTGTTTTTGCAAGCGTTGCATTTGCATAAACCGTGGCGATATCACCTGCTCGCCTTGGCACAATATTATAGGGTATTTCCTTGCCACTCACTTTTCGAAATGCATCGACAATTTCTAACACCGACGTACCATTGCCTGTGCCTAAATTCACAGGCTGACAACCATTAATAGTATCTAATGCCTCTAGCGCTTTTACATGCCCTAATGCAAGATCAACAACGTGAATATAATCACGTACACCCGTGCCATCGGCAGTATCATAATCATCACCAAACACTTGTAACGTTTCTAATCGCCCTATTGCAACTTGTGCAACATAAGGTAGTAAATTATTAGGGATCCCCTTAGGGTCTTCACCAATCAAGCCTGAAGCATGCGAGCCAATAGGGTTGAAATATCGTAAGTTAATAATTGACCAGTTAGCATCACTCTTCGCTAAATCAAACAGAATTTCCTCAATCATCAGTTTTGTACGGCCATATGGGTTTGTTGCAGATATAGGCATTGTTTCATCTAACGGTGAAACATTACTTTCGCCATATACGGTTGCTGATGAACTAAAAACTAACCGTTTAACATTATGTGCTGCCATCACCTCAAATAATGTTACCGAACCAGAGACATTATTATGATAATAGCTCAATGGGATCTCATTTGATTCGCCCACCGCTTTAAGGCCTGCAAAATGAACAACGGCGTCTGGTTTATATTGAGCAAAAACATCGTTTAATGCAGCACGATCACAAATGTCAGCTTTAACAAATGCTGGCATTTTCCCGGTAATATTCTCTATACGTGATAAAACAAGTTCTGACGAATTTGATAAGTTATCAACAATGACAACCTCATGTCCTAATGCCAATAACTCTACAACAGTATGACTGCCTATGTAGCCCGCGCCACCTGTAATTAATAGCTTCATGTTATACTCTCTTTAAACGCCTACTCGCGATAATAGTCCATTACAGCAGTGATAAATTCATCAACACTGTCTTTCGAAAGTTGGTTAACACCCGCAGCAGCAGCTCGACCACCACCCGTTGCAAACTTAGCACAAATATCGCCTGCACCTTGCTTATTCTCAAGCGGTGCACGCAGACTAACAGTATACGTGTCATCAAGGTTTCGAGTAAATACTGCATGTGCTTTTTTAGGTGAAAGGTTAGCAAGCGCGTTGCCGAAAACGCCGCTTACACGTCTCGCCCAAGCTTCATCGGGCAATTCGAACATTTTACACACCTCATTATCAACAATCACATACGCTTTTTCTGCATTTGCCATATCTTCATTATAAGCTTTTTCTAAGCGACTAAAGATACTATTAGGCTGAGAAATAATATCGAAAGGATTGTCATATTGAACAAGTTCACGAAATAGTGCATCAGGCGCGATATGCAAATCATCAACTACGCTGCCATAGCCATTGTAATTTATATAAGTGCCAAAGTTTTTTAATTGACTGCGCTCATCGTCTGACAATCCTTGCTCATCTGCCAGTAACTCTGCAGCAGCTAGCATATTATCACCATAAGCCGCTGTAATCGCCCATAACGGGTATAAATTATCAAGAAAGTTATTAATAATTAAGGCTGTACAGGTGTTAGCGTTAGTATCTATATGTGCAGATAAACAACTTGAATCAGGGATTGGGCCAGAACGATGGTGATCAGCATAAAAAACAGCGACATTATTAGCTAATAGCAAGGACAGTCCAGTAATGTTTTTTTCCATTGAAATATCAAGTACGGTAACAGAACTGGCCTGCTTTGCATCAACGCGTTCTAGTAAACTAATATCACGTTTAACCCCTGTAATTAAGACACTTTGACGTGGATGTGCTAAACGTAGTTGAACCAAAGAGATGATACCATCGGCATCACCATTAAAAACATCGTAATGCATTATACACCTGCTGAAATGTAATGATTATCTTCTAAATATTGTACAATTTGCTGTGCGCACTCAGTTATCGTTAACGTTGCTGTTTTTATATGAAGCTCCGGCGCTTTGGGTACATCATAGTCAGAATCAATGCCGGTAAAATCTTTAATTTCACCTGCACGAGCCTTTTTATATAGCCCTTTTGGATCACGCTGCTCACATATACTAATAGGAGTATCAATATATACTTCTAAGAATTCACCAGAAGCTAATTTTTCTCTCGCCATTGCTCTATCTGACGCAAAGGGCGAAATAAAGGCTGTCGATACAATTAACCCTGCGTCAACAAATAGCTTGCCAACTTCACTAATTCTACGGATATTTTCAATGCGATCGCTATCGCTAAAAGATAAATCTCCATTTAGCCCATGTCTTACATTATCGCCATCAAGTAGATAGGTATGACACTGTCGCTCAAAAAGTAAGGCATCAACTGCATTGGCAACCGTAGATTTCCCTGAACCACTCAATCCGGTATACCATAATAAACATGGACGCTGTTTTTTTAAATTCGCCCGCTGCACTTTATTAATATGCTGTTGATGCCAAACTGTATTTTCGGTTTTCATATTGGTGTCATCTCAAATTAAAAAGGAAAGAAAATAGGTAATAATATTAATACTACCGAGCTATAAACCAATGAAATTGGAACGCCAAACTTCACCACATCTAACAGTTTATAGTGCCCTGCATTGTAAACCATAACGTTAGTTTGATATCCAAATGGGCTTATAAAACTACCACTAGCAGCAAAAGCAACCGCTAGCACAAAGGGTAATGGACTAACTCCTAAGCCCAACGCTATGTTATAGGCAATTGGGAATATTAACGCCGCCGCGGCACTATTGGTGACGATTTCGGTAATTAATAAAGTTACAATAAATATGACAATAAGGGTGATATACGCGCTTTGACCTTCAAGTAAATGTTCAATATATTCCGCCAATAATAGCGCAACGCCACTTGATTCTAACGCTTTCGCTAAAGTTAACGCGCCGAGTACGATCATCCATATTTCCAGTGGAAAGCGACGTTTGATTTCATTGACGGTTAGACAGTCAGTAAACACTAAAATTGCAATATAAAACATCAAGGCTTTCAGTAACGATAGCTCCGTGAATACTGATGCCATAACGGCGGTAATAAAGCCAAATACCGTTAGTGAATCACGCCACCCTGACAGCATATTATCAGGTTGATGTCCTGATAATATGTAAAAGTTTTTACTTAAGTTTGTGCGAGTACTAAAGTCATTACCTACGGCAAGCACCAAAAAATCGCCCGGTTGGATAATAAGCGAGCCTAATTTACCCGATAATGCAGCCCCTTCACGGCGAACGGCAACAACAGCAGCATCAAAACGCGCACGAAAACCTGCTCTTTTTAGCGTTTTCCCAACAACGGCGGAATCTGGCTTAATAAGTACCTCTGTTAGATTATCTCTAAGTAAGCCATCTTGCTCTGCAAATAAACTCAAACCATCAAACTGTTGTAACACTTTTACTTTTGACACATCACCAGTAAAAATTAACTTATCTCCTCGCAGTATCACTTCATCTGGCGCAACGGGTGATATCAAACGGCCATTGCGAATAACTTCGACGAGAAACAATGCATCTAGACTTCGCAAACCATTTTCTTCGACCGTTTGCCCAATCATTTTAGAATCACTTTCTACTCTTGCTTCGAGTAGGTAATCAGGGCTTTTTAAGTTCTCTACTGCCATATCTGGTAGTGAGTTTTGTCTAATTAAAATCAAAACGAGACAGATGATAAGTGCGACAACACCAATTGGCGTAAAATCAAAAAAACCGAGTCCTTCACTGCCTTGCTCAATAAGCATGGTATTGACAATCAAATTAGTTGACGTACCTACTAATGTCAGTGTGCCACCTAATATTGCAGCAAAAGATAACGGCAGTAATAATTTACCAGGATTAATAACACGATTACTCTTTATCGTCGAAATCAATGCTGCCACTACCGCAGTATTATTCATAAAAGCAGATGCTATTGCCGTATAAACTAAGGTTTTAATCGTCGATAAAAACGGTTTGCCATTGATCATTACAGCTGACAATCGTCGCAAAATACTGGTGCGTTCAAAAGAAAATGACGCAAGCACTAACAAAATTAGGGTGACAAGGCCTGGATTAACCGCATTTGCCAATACATCGTGAGTATCTACATATGAAAGACCTAAACAAGTAATCATTGCTAATGCAAAGACTCGCTCCGGTACACGCTGATATTTAACGAGCCCTGCAAACGTTAAACAGAAAATGGCAATGAGTGCCCATTGAGTTGCTACCATTAATTATCATGTCCTTTAGCAGCAAAGAATATGGATAGATGTATCAGCTGCTCAACATATATGCAAGTTAAGCAGCTGTTTAAATCGAAGGAAATGTTATTTTAACAGTTTAGCGATATCACGAGCACCCCAATGTGGGAAGTGCTTGCGGACTAATGCGTTAAATTCTTTTTCAAAATCACTAAACTGATGGCTATCACTAACATCTGCCACGCCAGTTATCATGCCTGCACCAACAGTAATGTTACTGAGGCGATCAATAATGATAAATGCCCCCGTCGCTCTGTTCTCTTGGTACGGGTCAAAATGTATAGATTCTGCCACTGAAAAGCTAACTGTACCAATTTCGTTCAACGCTAATTGACTAACGGGCGTAGTTTCCATGGTATTGACATTAATTTTATTTTCAATCGTTGACACGTGTCCGGAGGTTAATTTACTACCATGCTTAATGTAATATTCTCGTCCGGTTTCCAATTCGTCTTCATGCATCCAAACAACTGAGGCTTTAAACTCTTTTGCCGATGTTGGTAACGCACCTTTACGCACGATCATTTCACCGCGACTAATGTCAATTTCATCTTCTAACGTTAATGTAACTGCTTCACCTTTATTCGCGCGCTCTAATTCACCATCAAACGTTACAATTGATTTAATACGAGACTCTTTTCCCGATGGTAACGCGACAATTTCATCACCAACACGAACGTGGCCCGAGCCAACTGTGCCAGAAAAGCCGCGGAAATTTAAATTTGGTCGATTAACATATTGCACCTGAAACCTAAATTCTGTGCAAGAGTCGTTATTTTCAACATTCACCGTGTTTAACAGCTTCATTAATGTTGCACCGGGGTACCACGACATATGCTCGCTTTCTTCAACTACATTATCGCCTCTAAGCGCTGAAATAGGGACAAAGCGAACATCAGTAAAGGCTAATTGATCGGCAAAATCTCGGTACTCTTTTTTAATTTCTTGATAGCGTTCTTGGCTATAATCAACTAAATCCATTTTGTTAACCGCAATAAGTACATGCTTAATACCGAGCAAAGAACAAATGAACGAGTGACGGCGTGTTTGTACTTGAACACCATAACGAGCATCAATCAAAATAATCGCTAAATCACACGTTGATGCACCTGTTGCCATATTGCGCGTATACTGCTCATGACCTGGCGTGTCTGCGATAATAAATTTACGTTTATCAGTTGAAAAATAACGGTAGGCAACATCGATAGTGATCCCTTGTTCACGTTCAGATTGCAAACCATCAACAAGTAAGGCTAAATCTACCGCTTCACCCGTGGTGCCAGACTTTTTACTATCTTTTTCAATAGCAGCAAGTTGGTCTTCAAATATCATTTTTGAATCATGTAATAAACGACCAATTAACGTACTTTTACCGTCGTCTACGCTACCACAAGTTAAAAAACGCAGTAGTTCTTTGTTTTCATGTTGCTTTAAGTAAGCTTGAATATCTTGTTCAATTAATTCTGATTGGTGACTCATAGTTCAACCCTTAGAAACTTGTTAACATTTAAATGAAATTACCGTAGAAAATGAGTTAGAAGTAACCTTCCATTTTCTTTTTCTCCATCGAACCTGCAGAGTCATGATCAATAACACGCCCTTGTCGTTCGGATGTTTTTGTTAACAACATTTCTTGAATAATTTCTGGTAACGTCGCAGCTTCAGATTCAACAGCGCCCGTTAATGGGTAGCAACCTAATGTTCTAAAGCGCACATTTTTCATTTGTACTTCTTCGCCTTCTTCAATTGGCATACGTTCATCATCAACCATGATCAACGTACCATCGCGTTCAACTACAGGCCTTTCTGCCGCTAAGTACAAAGGAACAATTTCGATATTTTCTAAATAGATATACTGCCAAATATCTAATTCTGTCCAGTTAGATAAGGGGAACACACGAATACTTTCACCTTTATCTACTTTACTGTTATATACATTCCACAGCTCAGGTCGTTGGCTTTTTGGATCCCAGCGATGATTCTTATCACGAAATGAATACACGCGTTCTTTCGCTCGAGACTTTTCTTCGTCACGTCTTGCGCCACCAAATGCAGCATCAAAGCCATATTTGTCTAACGCTTGCTTCAACCCTTGTGTTTTCATGATATCAGTATGTTTTGCGCTACCATGGACAAAAGGATTTATATCCATTGCAATACCTTCTGGGTTTTGATGCACTAACAGTTCAAAACCATAATCTTTAGCCATTCGGTCACGAAACGCGATCATTTCTTTAAACTTCCACGTGGTATCAACGTGCAATAAAGGGAAAGGTATTTTGCCAGGTGCAAACGCTTTTCTGGCCAAATGCAGTAATACTGCTGAATCTTTACCAACAGAGTAAAGCATTACCGGCTTATCAAATTCGGCGGCAACTTCACGAATAATATGAATAGACTCGGCTTCAAGCTTTTGCAAATGCGTTTGAATCGTCATTTAACAGGTATTCCTTAACTAATGTAATAGCAATAGTTTACTGGATACTCACCAGCACATCCATATAAGAAAAAGATTTGTTAGACGATTTAGGAATAAAGGAGAGAAGTAGTTATGCATTCATTTCACAACGTGAATCAATGCATAACTAAAAAGTACTTTTATTTTAACAGTTTTTGTAAATATTCAGTGAACTCTTTACCTATTTGATCATGTCGCAAACCGTATTCGACCATCGCCTTCATATAGCCCATTTTAGAACCACAATCATGAGATTTCCCTGTCATGTGAAATGCTTCAACAGTCTCTTGTTGCATCAAGCTAGCTATAGCATCTGTTAATTGAATTTCATCACCTGCGCCTGGTGGCGTATGCTCTAACAATGACCAAATAGGTTCAGAGAGCACATATCGACCGACAACAGCCAAATTAGATGGCGCTTCCTCAACGCTAGGTTTTTCTACCACAGCAGTCATTTCTTTAGATTCACCAGCAGCCAACTCATGGCCGCCACAATCAACAACACCATAATTTTGTACTTTTTCTCGCGGCACGGGTTCAACCAATATCTGGCTATGGCCCGTATTTTCAAAACGTGTCAGCATGGCTGATAAATTTTCAGTTTTTAAATCTGCAGTAGCATCATCTAAAATAACATCAGGCAACACCACCACAAAAGGGTTACCACCAACGAGAGGCTTAGCCTTTAATACCGCATGACCTAACCCTTTAGCTTCCCCTTGTCTAACGTGCATAATGGTCACACCTTTTGGGCAAATAGCTTGAATTTCATCAAGCAATTGTCTTTTAACACGCTTTTCTAACGTTGTTTCAAGCTCAAAAGACTTATCAAAATGATTCTCAATAGAATTTTTAGAGGAATGAGTCACCAAGACAATTTCTTTGATACCTGCACTTATGCATTCATTAACAATATATTGAATAAGTGGTTTATCAACGATAGGCAACATTTCCTTTGGTATGGCCTTTGTTGCTGGCAACATTCTTGTGCCTAATCCGGCAACGGGTATAACTGCTTTAGTGACTTTCTTTTCCATATCATCCTCTAGGAAACATTGCTGAAAACTCGATAAAGAGTACAGGTAATTGCATAAAATGTCATAAGTATATTTAAACAAATTATCACTTTTTTAACACCTGAATTTTTTTCACCATAAATCAATAAAAACAGTAACCTGTTAGTAAACCTTTCATCGATATATTCAAACAGCTCAGCTGAATTACTTGCGCTTATCTTCTATCAAAGGTATAAATGCCGCTGATTTACGATAAATTGCGCCTATTGAATCTATTTATCAATCTTATCTAATGAATAATAAAAAGAATAATAATACTCAATATTATGTGCGCACCTTAGGAAGGAAATTTATATGACAACGCAAAGCGCTAAGACCTTTTTTGGACAACCAGAAGGTCTTAAAACACTCTTTTTCACAGAAATGTGGGAGCGAATGAGTTACTACGGCATGAGAATGTTGTTAGTACTTTTTATGACCGCAACTCTTCAAGAAGGTGGTTTAGGATTGACTGTAGCCTCAGCCGCAGCAATTTATGGACTTTACACCGGTAGTGTATATTTCATGGGGCTACCTGGCGGTTGGATTTCAGATAGATTACTCGGCGGCCAAAAAGCGGTTTGGTATGGTGGTATCATCATCATGTGTGGCCACATCATTTTAGCTTTCCCTAGCGATAAAACATTTTTTATTGGCTTAATTGTCGTTATTTTAGGTACGGGTTTACTAAAACCAAATATCGGTGCAATGGTAGGTCAGTTATATTCTGACGAAGATAAGCGCCGTGACTCGGGTTACGCCATCTACTACATGGGTATTAACTTAGGCTCAGTATTAGGTTACACAATTTGTGGTTACCTAATGGAAGATCAAGAAAACTTCGGTTGGCACTGGGCGTTTGGTGCTGCTGCAGTAGGTATGGCTGCTGGCTTAATACAATACCGTAAAACACTCAATAAATTACATGGTGTTGGCGCTGCTCCAGAAGCTCCGCTATCACCAAAGGGTAAACAAATTAGCTGGGCAACCATTGGCGCACTGCTCATTATGTTAGCAACGGTTACATCGGCCGCTTTAACAGGTGCAATTATTATTGAACCTGTTGCTGTTGCCCAATACGTTGCTATCAGCTTTAGTATTATGTTTGTACTTTACTACGCGTCGATTTTTTTCTTCGGTAACCTAACAAAAAATGAAATGAAACGTTTAGGTGCGCTTCTACTAGTGTGTATAGCATCTGCATGTTTCTGGTCAGGCTTTGAGCAAGCTGGCTCTTCAATGAACTTATTTGCGCGTGATTACACAGATAGAATTGTGGGTAGTTTCGAAATTCCTACAGGTTGGTTCCAGTCTTTAAATGCCATGTTTATTGTTTTATTATCGCCGTTTTTTGCAGCGTTATGGATCAACTTAGGTAAACGTTTTGTTAGCCCAGCCTATGGTATTAAATGTGCCATTGGCCTAATGATCATGGCAAGTGGCTTTATTGTGATGTTCTTTGCGGCACAATATGCTGCATCAGGTATGAAAGTCGCCCCTTATTGGTTAGTTGCCACTTACTTCTTACATACCGTTGGTGAACTTTGTTTAAGCCCTGTTGCCTTAAGTGCGATTAGTAAGCTATCGCCACGTCGTTTTGCTGGTCAAATGATGGGGGTATTCGTACTCACTTATTCTATCGGTAACATTATTTCAGGTTTGCTAGCCGGTAACTTTGATCCAAACCGTGTAGACCAATTACCAAACTTATACATCCAAATTAGTTTATTCAGTATTGGTATTGGCATTGTCATTTTGCTACTAAGCTTCAAATCTCGCATTTGGGAAAATGCATCTGACGAAAAAGATGCCATTACGCCAACACCGGGTAAAGCAGCAGAAACCTTATAATTAAACAGATTAATCGCGGTGGTTTTACCACCGCTTTTGTTTATGAAAGCACAAAACTCTCGTCAACAAATACGTCAGCAAGTACGACAAAAACGCCAGTCTCTTTCAAGAGATTTACAAACGCAAGCGTCGTTTGCATTAGTTAAGCAACTCATTAAACTGCCTACAATTACCGATGCAAAATCAATTGCCATTTATTTGGCAAATGATGGCGAGCTAAATACAACGGCTTTTATTGAGTGGTGTTGGCAACACAATATTCAAACCTACCTTCCTGTACTCCATCCATTTAATGCTGGGCACTTACTTTTTTTGCAGTATCATCCAGATACAGTAATGACTAAAAATAAGTATGGCATCAAAGAACCCAAACTAGATGTGCGGAACGTGTGTGCAATGCATGAGCTAGATGTGATATTTACGCCTTTAGTCGCCTTTGACGAATCAGGAGCACGTTTAGGTATGGGCGGTGGCTATTATGACAGAACACTAGCAACGCGCTCTGCGTCGAAGCCAGTCGCCATTGGTTTAGCACACGACTGTCAAAAAATAGCGCGCATTCCTATTGAAGCTTGGGATATACCATTACCACACATTATTACTCCGTCCCAACACTATCAATTTACCTTAACGACCAATTAGTCACCTAAAAATAAGTAAAAAACGACACAGTTGGCACCTTAACCATTTCACCTATTACGGAAAGAAAATAATCCACCTTAATAGCAAGTAGCTTTAACATGACTCCCAACAAGGACGCTTACTTCTTTCAGTTCGTAGTTGCAAGGACTGTCACCAAGTTTCAACGAGCATACGGGCATGCTATCTGAACAATCACCACCGCCAAAGGTGATGGTTTTATTTTGAATAATTACGCTTGAGATTAGTTAATTATCAAGTACTCAATTAATTTAAGAAAATTCTAATAACACTGGCGAAAAATTGGCTGTTATAATAAGCAAAATTTCTCACGGATCCGATGTTATGACACAAGATGAAATGAAAAAAACGGCGGCAATAAAGGCGCTAGAATTTATTGAAGATGACACTATCGTTGGTGTAGGTACTGGTTCAACTGTAAATCACTTTATCGATGCCCTTGCAAGCAAGAAAAACGACATAACCGGCGCAGTCTCTAGCTCAGAAGAGTCTACCAAACGCCTTAAAGCGTTAGACATAGAAGTATTTGATTTAAATGGTGTCAATGAAATTAGTGTATATGTCGATGGTGCCGATGAAATCACAGAACATATGCATATGATTAAAGGTGGTGGTGCAGCTTTAACACGAGAAAAAATTGTCGCTGCTGTCGCCAAGTCTTTTGTCTGTATTTGTGACGAATCAAAACAGGTTCCTATGCTTGGTAAATTTCCACTGCCAGTTGAAGTTATTCCAATGGCACGCAGCTATGTAGCGCGAGAGCTCGTAAAACTTGGCGGAGACCCTGTATATCGCCAAGGTGTTGTTACCGATAACGGCAATGTCATTCTTGATGTGCATAACTTAGACATTATTGATCCAAAGCGCTTAGAATCTGATATTAATGCCATTGTAGGCGTTGTTACTAACGGTTTGTTCGCTCATCGTGGTGCTGATGTATTAATACTTGGCACACCTGAAGGTGCAAAGGTAGTAAAATAACACTTTAGAGTTTTAGCACTATATGATACGGTTGGCTAAGTTTTAGGTATCTAGCCATCTATACATCAACAACATTAACTACGGTTTTACCATATGAGCAATAATTCGTTAGCAAAAGAAAAAATCAAGATTTTACTGCTGGAAGGTGTGCACCAAAGTGCATTAGAAGAGCTGAAGTCTAAAGGTTATACCAATATTGAGTACTTAAAAACGTCTTTATCTGAAGAGCAGCTTATTGAAAAAATTGCTGATGTTCATTTTATTGGCATTCGCTCTCGCACAATGCTTAATGAAAAAGTACTTAGCCACGCTAAAAAGCTTGTCGCTATTGGCTGTTTTTGTATTGGCACTAACCAAGTAGACGTTCAGGCCGCCAAAGAGAAAGGTGTGCCGGTTTTTAACGCTCCGTTTTCAAATACGCGTTCTGTTGCAGAACTAGTATTAGGCGAATTACTGTTATTACTCCGAGGTATTCCTGAAAAAAGCGCACAAGCTCATCGTGGCGTTTGGAACAAATCAGCAGCTGGCTCTGTTGAGGCGAGAGGAAAAACTTTTGGTATTATTGGTTACGGGCATATAGGCATGCAAGTAGGTATTCTTGCTGAAACCGTTGGTATGAAAGTCAAATTTTACGACATTGAAACCAAGTTACCACTTGGTAATGCAGAACAAGCACCTAGTTTGACTGCACTATTACAAGAAGCAGATGTGGTTAGCTTACACGTTCCTGAAACTGCCCAGACACAAAATATGATGGGTGCGGCTGAGTTTGATGTAATGAAAGATGGAGCCATCTTTATCAACGCTTCGCGCGGTACAGTTGTTGATATTGATGCCCTATGTGAAGCATTGACCAGTAAAAAGGTGGCAGGTGCAGCAATTGATGTATTTCCGGTTGAGCCAAAAAGCAATGATGAAGAATTCATCACACCTTTACGCGCTTTCGACAACGTTATATTGACACCACATATTGGTGGCAGTACTAAAGAAGCACAAGAAAATATCGGGTTAGAAGTTGCGAGTAAACTCGCTAAATATTCTGATAATGGTTCAACCTTGTCTGCAGTAAACTTCCCAGAAGTGTCGCTGCCGGGGCATACTGGTACGAGCCGTCTATTGCATATTCACAAAAACCAACCGGGTATTTTGACGAAAATAAACCAAGCATTTGCTGAGCACAACATTAATATTGCCGCGCAATATTTACAAACAGATGACCAAAATGGTTATGTGGTTATTGATATCGAAACTGAAGATAGTGAAATAGCTTTAAGAGAGTTAAAACTCATTGAAGGTACAATCAAAGCACGTATTCTTCATTAATAATCTACATTGCTATTAGATTAAAATTAATAAAAAACGGGACCGATTGTCCCGTTTTTTTGCTTTAGTTTATTAACTCGTCATGCCGTTTAGTAGATATTAATCTTTACCAAATAAATCTCGGGTGTAAACTTTTTCAACAACATCTTCCAGCTCTTCCGACATACGATTAGACACAATAACATCTGACATAGCTTTAAATACATTAAGATCTGTGATCACTTGAGAATTGTAAAACGTTTCATCTTGCAGTTCAGGTTCAAATATCACTACCTCTACACCCTTAGCTTTAATGCGTTTCATGATCCCTTGAATAGAAGAATCACGAAAGTTATCAGAACCAGATTTCATAATTAAGCGATAAACACCAACGGTAGCAGGCTGTTTCTTCAGAATTGATTCAGCAATAAAATCTTTACGTGTCACGTTAGCATCAACAATGGCTTTAATCATGTTGTTAGGTACGTCTTGATAATTTGCAAGTAACTGTTTGGTGTCTTTTGGTAAACAATAACCACCATAACCAAAAGAAGGATTGTTGTAATGATTACCAATACGAGGATCTAACCCTACGCCTTCAATAATAGAGCGAGAATCAAGCCCATGTGACTCCGCATAACTATCTAATTCGTTAAAGTAAGCAACTCGCATCGCTAAATATGTATTTGCAAAAAGCTTTATTGCTTCGGCTTCTGTAGCGCGAGTGTATAACGTATCAATATTTTCCTTTATTGCACCTCGCTGTAATAAGTCAGCAAACTGTTCTGCCTCTTTTGTTTTAGCGCCAATTATAATGCGCGTCGGGTAAAGGTTATCGTATAGAGCTTTACCTTCCCTTAAAAATTCTGGTGAAAAAATAATATTTTCAGACTGATATTTCTCTTTTACACGATGTGTAAAACCAACAGGTACGGTTGATTTAATGATAATAGTAGCACGCGGACAAAATGATATAACGTCTGCAATAACAGCTTCAACAGAGCTTGTATCAAAATAATTAGATTGAGGATCGTAGTTTGTCGGTGTTGCTATGACAATAAAATCTCTTTCTGCATACGCCACTTTTTTATCGGTAGTCGCTTGTAGTTTAATACAAGGGTCCGCTAAAAAAGACTCTATTTCTGTATCTTGAATAGGCGATTGACGCGCATTTATTAAATCGACACGATCTTGTGCAACGTCAAAAGCAATAACGTCATTTTGTTGCGCTAATAATAATCCGTTTGATAAGCCTACATACCCTGTACCGACAACTGTAATCTTCATTCATTAAAACCTATTCACTAGAAAAGTAGCTGCATACATAAACACGCAGCAATACCAGCAGCGATGTCATCAATCATAATACCAAAACCACCATGACAATGCTTATCAAGCCATGAAATCGGCCAAGGTTTAATAATGTCAAACAAACGAAACAGCAAAAAACCTACAATAACCGACTTCCATGACACAGGGATTAAAATCATTGTAATTAAATAGCCAACAATTTCATCCCAAACAATTGCAGGGTGATCATGCACACCAGCCGCTTTTGCGGCATGTGAGCAGATATAAATACCAAGCAGTGCCATTACTAATAAAACAGCCAAATAAGGTATTATGGGTAACGCTGCTAGCAATAAAAAGACCGGTATTGCCGCAACAGTACCAAATGTACCAGGTGCTTTCGGTGCTAAACCACTACCGAAGCCAAGGGCCAAGAATTGAATAGGATCAGATAACTTAAAACGTGCAACAATCGATTTGTTTTTATTATTCATTTGAAAAGTGCTCAAACCCATAACTGCTAATTTGTGCTGGTTTGCTATTTAATGTGGTAGTTATTTTTGCATTACCGTTTAACTGACCTATACAGGTTACTTTTGTTCCCATGTCTGCCAATGTCGTTTCCATGCCCACTTTATTGTCTTCTGAGACGGTAAATAACAACTCATAATCGTCTCCACCTGTAAGCGCTAATTCAATAGCTTGCTCCATATCTACCGCAGAGCTTAGTGCATCTGACATTGGCAAATCTTCAAGTACAATATTGGCACCAACACCAGATGCCTTACAAATATGTGTTAAATCAGCAAGTAAACCGTCAGAAATATCTATCGCCGCAGAAGCATACTCACGTAGCGCTTTGCCTGCTAAAACTTTAGGCTTTGGTTGGTTTAAGCGCGCCATAGCCGTTTTCAGAACTTCACCATTAATCGTGATATCACCGTAATAATGCTTTAAGGCTAATGCTGCATCACCAAGCTCACCGGTTACATATATCCAATCACCTGCTTTTGCACCGCTGCGAGCAAGGTGTTTATTTGGAGGAACCACACCTTGCGCGGTTACGGTGATACTTAACGGTCCTTGAGTGGTATCACCACCAATTAATTGAACGTTATAGAATTCACATAACTCAAACATGCCTTCACAAAAATCGCCAACCCAGTCTTCATCAACACTCGGCAGACTTATTGCCACAGAAACCCAACTTGGCTCGGCTCCCATTGCGGCAAGATCAGACAAATTAACCGCAATGGCTTTATGACCAATCGCTTTAGCATCAGTATTTTCCGGAAAGTGCACGCCAGAAATTAACGTATCTGTAGTTATAGCAATATTCTGTTTTTCTGAGGGAGTAATAATTGCACAATCATCACCAATACCTACAACAACATCTCGTCTAGTGACTATTTGTTCTGCAAAATATGTTTTGATCAGCTCAAACTCTTTCATAATAATTACCTGTTTAACTTATTCCCTGTTATAAAAACAAAAGGCGCTCAAAATACAGCGCCTTCGTCATTATCTGTTATCTAGAATGTTACTCTTGAGGACGTATCACTTTTACAGTTTTGTCTAAAACTCCATTAACAAACTTGTGGCTATCATCGGCAGCAAAAACTTTTGCCAACTCTATCGCTTCATTAATAACAACGCGATATGGCACATCGTGACAATCACTTAATTCATAAACGGCGACGCGCAAAATTGCCTTTTCAATATGATCAACATCATCTAGATCACGATCTAAATAAGGCGTAATAGCTAAATCGATTGAGTTTGTTTGCGTAGTTACGCCACGAAAGAGCTTTTGAAAATAATCAACTTCAAAACGACGTTTCGCATTTTCAGTTAAAAAGTGCGCTTCGACATCTGCAACAGAGTTTTCACTCATTTGCCATGAATAAACTGCTTGTACCGCTAGTTCACGCGCTTTTCTTCTTGGAGATGGTTTCACAAATATATCCTGTATTAAATTCTAGCTTGATTATAGCTTAGCAAGTACGTTGACCATTTCTAATGCACCTAAAGCCGCTTCGCCGCCTTTATTGCCAGCTTTCGTACCTGCTCGCTCAATTGCTTGCTCGATTGAGTCCGTAGTAATAACACCAAAAGAAACTGGAATTTCAGACTCTAAGCACACTTGCGCTAGCCCTTTGTTACACTCACCCGCTACAAAATCAAAATGTGGTGTACCACCACGAATAACGGCACCAATTGCAATAATTGCATCGTATTTGCCTTGAGCCGCAGCTTTTTTAGCAACTAACGGTAATTCGTACGCACCAGGTACTTTAATGACTGTAATGTCTTGCTCTGCAACATCACCATGACGCTTAAGCGTATCAATTGCGCCTTCAAGCAAACTATCAACAATAAAATGGTTAAATCTAGATACCACGATTGCAAACTTTTTACCTGTTGCAACAAAGCCGCCTTCAATTACATTCATGGAAAAATCACTCTTTAGATGAAAAATTGTCGCGATTCTAGCAAAAAATGAAAGATTTAGGTACTAATTTATCGAATATCTTCTGTAACCTTGCTTATCGAAACCTAAAAAGTATGCACTAGCCGAAAGGAACTTTTTTCTCTAAAATTAACGCTATCACATTATGAACAATGGCATTAAACAGATTGATTTTTTCAACGAACCAAATCCCTGAACTTAAGGGATTATCAATTGGAGAGCGAGCAGCAAAAATTCAGCAAGCAGAATTAAAGCTTACAGCACCTGAAAAGTTAATATTAAACTTATTGAAGTTATGTATGATTATTCCACCGTTTTTTTATTTAGCGCAGCAGAATTGGCTTTACTTGAGCATAGCAATAATTGGCGCAGTCATACTAAAAGTCGTCATATTTACACCGATAAAACTCAAGTTTTTAAGTAAATATTTACAGTAAGTTACCCTTTAAATATTGTTTGATGCAGCCTTTTCACACTCGAAAAATTTGACGATAAAAAATAGCGAACTTTTGCTTTAAAATGACCGGCAAATAATTGTGTGAGTAACATCGTAAGTGGCATTGGTTTACGCTGTCGCCTTAAAACCATAAACTCTTGATTTTTTATGTTTTTATTGTTCATCAACGTTTTGTGTTTAGCCATAAACTGATGGTAGCCTTGCACACTTTTAGGGTTACCAATCATTCGCTCTGTAGCTGCGGTATCGTTTACGATGTAAGTTGCGTCTCCTTTACGAAAAGCGTCTCCATACTTTACCATGAGCCGCGTCCATAAGTCGTAATCTTGGCATGCAACAAAAGACTCATCAAATCCGCCTACGGCTAACACGCGCTCGGTTTTAACCAGTATTTGGCTTGTCGCTTCGTTATAGCTCAATTGTTCATAGAGCGTTATCACTTTTTCTTTATTATCAATAAGCCGCTTTCTTTTACCATAATCCCACCACATGCCAGTACATACAAATGCATACTTATCATCATAAACGTCAACGAGTGTTTGAATACGATTAGGCAAATATAGATCGTCATCATCTAAACCAGTCACAAATTCACCATTAGCTTGCTTAATCGCAAAGTTTCTCGCGGCACAAGCACCTTTACTTTCTCCATGGTGATAAACAAATATATTGTCATGTTCGTCAGCAAGTGATTGTAAATACTGATAAGTACCATCTGTTGAGCCATCATTAACAATATGTAGCTCAATATTAGGATACGTTTGCGCTAACACTGACTCAATAGCCCGCGATAACAATTCAACGCGATTTTTGGTTGGCATATATACACTCACCAGAGGTAAAGTTTTTATGTTATCTGTTGGACTCATCTCTTTCCCACTGGTTAATTTTTCCGATGAAAAACTGCCATTTAGCACGATATTTTGCAATAATTTTACATACGACAAAGGTTATGTAGTTTACTGAAAAAGTAAACGGAGCACTTAACCCTTGAACATCGGAATGATCTTTAACGTTTAGCTTTTGCAATTGTAAATTTCCCCGCTCAACTCGCGTTAATACATTCAATAAATTAAACACATCCTTGGGGCATATAAAGGTAAAGCTTGCTTCTGTTATCACTTGATATTCTGAGTGGTGAAAGCAGCGCCTGATATACTCATCATCTGCAATAACATTTGGTAAATTACCTATTTTTTTTTGGGCCTTCTCAGTCAAAGCGATGACATTAGAGATTCGATGCGCTTTATTATATGGTGAAGCAGCAGCAATAGCGTAATACCATTTCACTAACCTAGAGCTTTGCGATGTATCATAGATTAGTTTAGGGGAAGCGGCTAACACCTTTTCAGATAAGCAATTAACTAAATTTAATAAATGTTGACCGCTAATGTTGATATCTGCATCAAGCAATACTGCAACCCCAGCAGGTGCATGCGCAATACCAATATTGATGGCATGTGTTTTAGATGCTTTCTCAGTATCCAATACCTCGATGACAATCTTCTTTGATTGCAACGTATGAGCTTGCTGTTGAATAAAAGTATTCACATTGCCGACGGTATTATCGCTACAACCATTAGCAACAACAATAATATGGCACTCAGTTAATATGCCATCACTCAATGCATATTGTAGTGTGGTTGTAATTAATCGTTGCTCATTGTGAGCGGGAATGATTATGCTAATTTTTCTAGACTGCAAGATTTAACCTACTATTCTGCTTTTTCGAGCAGTAGTTTAACATTTCTGAAAATATCGGTTTGACTACAGCTAGATGAATCATCTTGGCAAGGCTCTACAGTTAAAACATCAACAGTATTCTTCAAATCTGTTGTATAACGTTCGTAGTTAGAATAATCCAACGTATGCACATTTACAGCCAATTCTAAACCTCGTGCTATCTTCGCAACTTGCTTAATTTGATCGGTACTTAATCTACTGTCTAATTCAATCATATGAAGACCGCATTGATAAGACTGTCTAACTTCTGCTTTCGTTGTTTTTACTGAATTAAAATTTTGAATTCGACTTAACTTTACAAACTTTTCGTACTCTTTATATTTAGTACTCAAAAGTGTGTCTCTTAGCGTGGTTAATGTCGTATCAAAATATACACTTCTTAATATCAACATGCGTTCGCTATTAGCATAAGCCGACTTTCCTTCATTCGTCTTGATTGACAAAATATTGTCTAAAAGGTTTTCGATATCGCTTTGCGCTGTAATTGACGTTTTTATTTCTATAAAGATAGGAGAGGTACTTGTTAGCACCCTTTGGTCATGCAATACATCATCGAGTAAAACACCAGTAGAACTTGCCTCATGACTAATTCTCGCAATACCGTCATTTTCAGGTTCTACAACAATGTCTAATTCCAAAAAATCTACATTTTCGTCTAACGCAAAATATAACTTTTCAAGTGTATAACTTAAGTCATCATTATTATTTGAATAACAATTGTGACATAAAATACCTGCGTGACGATTACCAGAAACTTGTTCGAAACCATCTTGAATTCTGGAAAAAATATTTAGTTCACTTGAAGGTTTAGCGCTAACATCTGAGCAGTAAGTAACATTGTCATCTAAACAGCCTGTCAACATTAAGCATAAAACTAAAACATTTACTGCAATAAAATAGTTTTTAATGGTGTGTTGCATAACAATTACCTTTCGATGGGTTTAAAGTTAACCTGTTGAGCTTCCAAATATGAAAGGTGAGCAGGTAAAGCATCTTTAAACTGTTGAAAATTTTTATGTTCTGGCTTCGTCCAAAAATTTTCTGATAAGGCAAATAAACGGGGAAACAGCATATACTCCATATGAGAATTCGTAGAGATATATTCTGTCCATAATGAAGCTTGGCCGCCCAATATTTTTTGCTGTTCACTCTCATTAAGCCCTTCAATTTCCATGCTAGATTGGTAGGCAGATTCTAGCGTAATTAAACAACACTGAGCCAATGGTTCTGTATTTTGGTTTCCTTGATAATAATTGAGGTAATTAGTTTTTGCCGGCGTTAAAATAACATGGTGACCCTTTTCAATTGCCGACTTTGCTAATTCTTTTTCGTGCCAGATCATCACGTTCGTTTGACCGGTTATATCAACCTCTAAAATCTCGTCCCACCCGATTGCTTTTCGCCCTCTCTCAAGTAAAAACTGATTTAATCGATTATAAAAATACCCTAAAATTTGCTTTTCTTCAGTAAAACCCTGCTCTGCCATTAATAATTGAACAGATTCATTTTGTTGCCAATGCCTAGTTGGTACTTCATCGCCACCGATATGAATATATTCGTATGGAAATAAATCGACTAACTCTGTTAAAACATTGGTGAGAAAAGTAAAGGTTTCCTCTGACGGGCACAGTATTTCAGCATGTATTCCCCACCTTGTAGACACATCATATGGCCCAGGTGTACAACCAAGTTCTGGATAAGCCGCTAAAATCGCACTAGAGTGACCAGGCACATCTATTTCTGGAATAATATCTATATTTCTTTGCTTTGCGTATTGTACAACTTCCCTAATTTCTTCTTTCGTATAAAAACCAAAATGAGGAGTTCCATCACCTATGAAAGGGTCAAAGTTTTTTTCTAATATGGTTTCTGGTCGATACGACCCAATATCTGTTAACAGTGGGTATTGATCAATCTCAATACGCCAGCCTTGATCATCCGTTAAATGCCAATGCAACTTATTTAATTTATACAATGCCATTAAATCTATGATCTTTTTTACTTGCTCTACAGAGAAAAAATGCCTACTCACATCTAGCATCAACCCGCGATATGAATAACTTGGGAAATCATCTATTGTTGCCTGCGGCAAGTAACCATTATCTTGATTCGTTATAAAAAGTTGGCGTAGGGTTTGAAATGCATTAAATGCACCTTTTACAGTACCTGCAGTTATCGTAATAATGTCTTTACCTATCTCTAATTGGTACTCTTCCTCTTGAAAGCCACTTACAAAATCATTTAAAACAATTGTCGAACTAGACGAGGTATTTTCAGCTTGATTGATAATAGATACATTGGATATTTGAGGATTATCACTTTTTATCTGTTGAGCACCCAGTGCTACCATATCCAATAAGGGTTGCTCATTATTTTTTAAATGAATAAACAGTTCACCATTAAAATCAAAGCCTTTACTAGCGTGTTCTGTATAAGCATTTACTTTCGGAATAACAGAGTTACCTTGAAGAGTATCTGAGTCATTACATCCAATCACAAGTACAGTACTAATTAGAAGTAAAAGATAGCTTTTTATTTTTTTTATTGGCATAAATTCAATATTCATTATTTTTACAAGTCCTTTTTAAGCACAGCAATAATCAATTTCAACGTTTTTTCTTTTCTTCTCGTCTCATCTTAACACCGTAGTTCGCACGTGATGGCATTAAATGAAACATTATTCGATATATAATTTGAATAAAAGGAATTAACATAACATTAGTGTTCAAAGAGTAGCCAGATTCTACTTTTTCTTTTTTATATTTCTCTGGTAGGTTGCGCCAGAGGCGCTTCATACTCTTATACTTAATGCTGTCATAGAAGTTTTGATGAATTACTGCATTAAATATGTGTTTTTGCGCAAACGGTGAAACCACAGAGAAAAATTGCGCACATAAAATATTACTACCAAAAACAGCGTAACGTCCGCCCCTACCAAATAGAAACTCGTAGTATGTTACTTTTTGTAAATCATCTAATGCTAAAGAGGACGTTTTCTGATGAAAGTCGTTATAGATTACTTCAAACTCTTCATCAGTTAAAACACTATGACGTTTCCTTAGAATCTTTCTAGCATCCCACTTCAATAGTGGATATACCCAAGGAAATATTTTTAACAGTTCCCCTTGCACACCTTTAAAATTAATAAAAGTACCTCGTTGAAAGACGTCACCGCAGTAACCATCAAAAAAAACAAAAACATTTTTAAAGTGAGCTTTCACATGCGCATAGTTTGTCAATAAGCGTTCGATCGGTTTCAGCACACCAAAGGACATTTCACGGTTAATTTCAGCTTCTAATAAATGAAGCTTAGGCTCAGAAAAATCATAGGCGTAATAATTGTCAAAATCTTCTTTAAATTTTCCCGCAATGGTAATTTCTGGAGAATTCTTGGGACCATAAGTGAAACCATTTTTGAAGGCATTATTTGCGAGAATAAATCGCGAATCCAGACCGCTACTTAGTGGTAAAACACAATTATTTTTATGCCAATACGAGGCGAGTTCACGCACTTCGATACCTACCTCTTCTAACGAAATATATTGTGAATGAATCAATTTAGTATAAGGGGTCTTTCCTTGACTATTAAAAACGTGGCCTGGTGTTAAACGCTCAATCCCATCATAAATGGTAAAATCACCAAATAGGTGATGCTTTTTCTCTAGAATACTTTGTTGTAATGCATTATGAGTATGAGATTGTGGGTCATACAACACTTTAACACTGGGTGCGATACGTATCGTTTTACTATGTAAATCAATGTAATGACTAGAAATACCAAAAGGATCTACAATCACTGAAGCTGTTGCTCCATCCCACCAATAAAGTAAAAAGCTACCAGCTAGAATGTTCTCGACAACCTCTACACCCGTTTCATATATATCAGCAGCTAATTCCGCTAAATTATTCCTTTTTTGCTTATATATAAACCACCCTGCTACTATAAACGTGTTATTTTTATAAGAATAAATAGGATCATCAGGCCACTCATCAGGAGAAAAAATAACTTGCCCTTGACCTAAATCAGATGGGAAAACGAACTTTTTACTATATTGTTTTGCTAATTCTGCACTAGCCGGAATATTAGTATCATCACAATTGATGTACAGACCTCTCATCGATATCCTTTTACTTAATAGACTGTCTTCAAATATTGCGCGCTACTTTACTATAAAGCTGTATTTGGTGCACTCGCTAAACTTGTACTTTTTTACGTTCTATGGACTATAAAACTAGAACAACGCCTGCCTAATCAAGATTATTCAACAAAAAAGTAGTCAGTATAAATATGATTTGAAATGCCTTTACTGAATAAAGCTGTTTTCTACCATCATAATATGACCGTTTTCTAAAATTAAAACGTCTATATCACCATCTTTATCAACATCGTAAAAGTGTTTTCTGGCATCGGTAAATGGAAATTTTTGCACCTCATCAATAACGGGTGAATGCACTAGCTCATTGTATTTATATTTTATAAGTTTTGTACCTTGAATATCGAAAAAATATGGAATGCCTGAGGCATATAAGTCAGCATAATATGCGGGAAGCCTTTCAATTTGGTGGTGTTGAAAATCACCTTGTTCCGTTAATTCAAACCAATGTGTTTGAGTAGGTTCAGTATCTAATGCCCTACCAGCGTAGATAGTTACATCATTGATTTTATCTTGGTTTATATCATAACTTTCGAAACGACCATATTCACTAAATTCGCTATCAATCTTAAAGTTTTTCCACTCCCCAAAAACCATATCGGGTTGTTGTAATTGATATTGTAAAATACCGCAAACTGCAAAGTAATCCGTACAGGAAAATACATCATTAATACTTATTTTGTCCGCATATTTATCACCATTTATATCTACTAAGCGCTCATTTTCGCCAAGAGATAATGCGGTATAATGGTTAGTTTCAGGCGAATAAATATAAAAATATGCAAAGCTACGAGATATTTCAGGAACATTTTTATACATGTTTAAATCTAGGTAGCCATCATTATTAATATCTTCTGCACTACTGATTGAATAATAATCATCAACATAAAGGCACCCTAAGTTGGTTAACGAGGTTTCATTTTCAAAACCTTCGTTGGTTCCGTATTTAACCATAAGTTGGGCATTTCTTGATGTAAAAGAGGAACACAGCTCTTCATCCTCTACTTCTTTTATAAAAAGAACGTCTTCAACACCATCGTTGTTGATATCAAATAGCTTAATATCATCTCTCAAGTAAATAGGATCAATATCAACAACCTCTTCTAATTTATCACCGAGCCAACGAAAAGCTTTTGTTACATTAGAAAAGCCATCTATGCCAGCCGATACAATAAAATAGTTGCCTAACCTATTGACATCTAGGTAGGTAATTTCACTACCATTTAACTCATAGTCAAAAACACGACGCGGTTGTTTAAAAGCTGAACCGGCAGGCAATATTTCAAGTGTAATTACGGTAGTTGTTGAACTTCCTTGGCTATTAGTTGCCGTTATTTCAAACTGATAGTCAGTATTAGGCGCTTCTATTATCGGTGCATTAAAATATGCTGTTCCCTTTTCTGACTCAGGCAATGTAATTAAAATATCTTCTACACCAGATATTTGTTTTATCTCAAGGGTCGTATTTTCATCTTCACTGGTAAGACCCCATTCAATAAGCGTAAAAGCTCCACTATTAGTAGCAATTGATGTATTGGTTTCTATTACTGGTACAGCATAAACAGCGGTTGGTTTAGCATCAGGTGTTGATTTAGAGCTACTATCGCCACCACAGCCGACGAGAAAAATTAAAGTTGATAGGATAATGGTTAAACAGAATAAACGTTGCATTGCTCTGTCCATGAACTAAAACTTCATGTTACCAAAACCTTAAAAACATTCAATATTAACAGTAACATAAAATAAATGACTAAATCTAAATCACCTTCCCCTAAATGGTTAAAGCTGAGAATAACTCCAATTCAAAAGCTACTAGAATTATGCTAACCTCACCCTACTAAAATAAGCTGTACTTATTTCAAATTAGCAAACAAATATGTCTACCTCTACGCCATTATCTATTTCTATCATTATCCCTATCTACAATGTAGAGCCTTATATTGAAAAATGTTTGGATAGTGTAGATAAGCAAAATTATCAAAATTACGAAGTAATATTAGTTAATGATGGTTCTACAGATCTCACCATAAACTTAGTTGAACAGTTCATAAAAAATAAAACTGACAAATTTAAATTGTTTCATAAAAAAAACGGTGGATTAGCAGATGCCCGAAACTATGGGCTTGTAAAAGCATCAAATGAATTTATCTTATTTTTAGATTCAGATGATTTCATAGCACCAGAGACGTTATCCATTACCAGTAAGTCAGCACAAGAGTCACAATCCGATATTATTTGCTTTGCATTAGCAGAGGTAACTGAGTCAGAGAATAAAATAAGATATATTCCAGCCAACGCGAAACTGCCACTAGGCACATATCAATTAAATGACGCTGACAACCTAATCAGCAGCTCTTTACCCAATGCTTGTAATAAGTTAATAAGAAAGAGCCTTTTTACAAATAATCATATCAAATTTCCACCAGGGTTATGGTATGAAGATCTTGCAACAAACCCAAAGCTATTTTATTTCGCTAATCAAATTACTTTTATTGGCGATGAGCTTTATTATTACCGACAAAGAGAAGGTGCAATTACCAAGACGTTTTCGTTAAAAGTAATGGATATATATGATGTACTTACAGATATAGGAGAGTTTTTTGTCTTACACCCTTATCCAAATGCCAAAACAGATCTCAACACGTGGTACATCAACTTAACCATTATTACCCTAGCAAGACTTTCACTAAATAACGAGTATAAATTAAAAGCTAACGCCCTAACGAATATTTCTGAAAATATAAAAAAACGGTTTCCAAATCCCATCGATATATATCAAAAAGCTTTTTCCAAAAAAAGATATAAAGTATTTACGCTGTTAATCCGATTAGGAATGATTAAAATGGTCGCATTTATCATTAAAAAGTTAGTGGCAGCTAAGGCAATAACAATATGAATAGAAAAATACTTTTGTTTCTTTATTACCTTATTATTAAAAGGCTACCAACGACTGAAACACCTTTTATAGGTTTACCGATACGAAAACTTCGACGCTATGTTGTCACTCGGTTATTTAAGTCAACTGGCCAAAACGTCAATATTAATAAAGGTGTTTACTTCGGTAATGGTAGTAATATTGCAATTGGCAACAATTCTTCGATTGAAGTAGCTTGCCAGATAGCAAATGACACAACTATCGGGAATGATGTAATGATCGCTCCTGAAGTTATTATATTTTCTGTTGGTCATGAGACCAGCGATACCTCTATACCGATGAGAGAACAAGGAAATAAACAGCCTAGACCCGTATCTATTGGTAACGACGTTTGGATTGGTCAACGCGCAATTATTCTACCTGGCGTCACTATTGGTAACGGCGCAATAGTCGCAGCTGGAGCTATAGTAACAAAAAATGTTGATGATTTTCACGTTGTTGGGGGGAACCCGGCTAAAATAATAAAATCACGAACTGATTAATTTTAAACTAATTGACACTACCTTAACATGCAATAACACGGTAGACTTGGCACATATTTTCGTGACAGCATGGAGCAATAAAGTGCGCTTTATTTGGTTTGGGTTATTCCTTTTATCTTTCAATACTTACTCTTTAGATTTCAATAAATATTGTAGTTACACACAAGGTGAGCAAGATTGCTCACTAGAATTCATTCAGGCACTTAATGACGCCTCTGAAAACAAGGATTCTATTTATTTTGAAGCTGGAGAAATATTTAACATTCGTTCGGTTGATACAAGAGAAATGGAAATCAACAACGTTAGATTAATTGGTATCACAGAAGAAGGTACAAAGCCGAGCATTTTAACCGATAAATTTCACCTTTTTGATATTAGTAACCTATTTATTACGAATATTGAGTTTTCAGGTATTCATAACGAAATTGGCGATACAGAGCAAGGCACTTCAATCATTATTCTAGGGACAAAAAACAAAGAAGAAAAAGCTTCAAACATCACTGTTACCAACAGCACTTTTAATGAGTCTGCAGAAGACCTTCTCGCGATCTGGAATAGCCGTAATGTCATCATTAACAATAATATTTTTAAACGCTCAGGTTTAGCCTTGAGAACTCAAGTAAGCGAAAATAATCCTAGTGATTTAAGACCAGCAGGTAGTGGCTTACTTTTTTTTAATGTCGATGAAGCAAATATTAGTCATAACCAGTTCTACGAAATGAAAAAAGTTGCGATGTATTTTCATGCAGAAGAGATCGTGAACAAAAATGTTGATGTAATTGACAACTATATCGACATGGAAAACTTTGAAAAACCGACTCAGCGTTATGGTTTGTTAGGTGGTGCAGGTATTTATATTGGTAACTCACCCAATTTTTATAACTTTCGGGTGCAAGGAAATAGAATTTTAAACTACAAGGGGAATGCAGTTCGTGTTAATGGCTCAAAAATGTTAGTAAAAAACAACTTTATTAACTTTAGAGGCCAATGTAACGACATGGATTCAACAATTAGTGATGGTGCCGGTATAGCCATAAAAGCCCATTATCTAAAAAATTCAGTTATCGAAGGTAATTGCTTCCAAAATACAATTGCCGGTATTTCATTAGAAAGCTGGGATGTTATTAAAGAAGTCACGTTAAGTAACAACACCATTCATAATACCGAAAATGCTATTTTTGTCACATACAGAAATACTGCTACGTATAGTAACTTATTAATTGATAGGAATAGACTTTTTGGTACGACAAACTACGGTATAGCATTCTTTTCTAATGGCTTAAGCCACAGTAATAGAGTAACAGGAAACACAATTGCTACAAGCCACCAGAAATTTGGTGGCCCGCTTATTGCGATCAGAAACCAGGAAAAGTTTTATTTTAACAACAACTATGTTCAAGGACAGGCAACATCACCAAACTGGAATCACTTGGTATTAACTAACGTCAGTAACTCAACCTTTATTCGCAGCGAATTTAGAAGCCCTAACGGGGAAGATAGCCATTTTGGCGGGATTTATATCAGAGATAGTAAATCAGCAAATAATAAGTTTGATACCATAACCTTTACTAAGCTTGATCCCGGTTATACTGATGACGGTACAAACAATAGTTTTACTAATATCACTTACCAGTAACATAATGGTTTAATAAACAAAAAGAGGCTTTAAAGCCTCTTTTTTATCGCTTATCAACCTATTGGTCATGATTGCTGACTCACCTTTAGTTTCCAGTATCGTCTTACAACAACTAAAATCGACAAAAACAGTACATTAACGGCTCCTCCAGATGACTCTTCCTTGCCATTACTATCAGCCAAAATATTCTCTGTAATAACGATATTGGACGACACACCACCTTCCTGATCATCGACCCAAAAATTCACTTTCGCGCCATATATACTATTATGCTTAATAGTAATATTCTCGATATTACCCCAGCTTTCCAAAACAATGCCTGAATGCGTATTCTGAATACAATTATCAGTAATTTCTGCATTGGTTAATAAGTGGCCTTTTATTGCCATCCCCACCAAAGGTTTAGCAATACTAGTATCCATTTCTTCACACTGACCCGTATAGTTAAACGCATTGTTAAACACCTTAACGTCATCGCCATTGATGCGCATGCCATTCATGGTGTAATTGAGTATACGGTTGTTATAAATTTCAGCATGTTTAGTGTTATTTTCATTGGCCAGATAGATACCTGCACCACCTTTTAAACCATAGCGCTGAGTGGGCTTTTCATCACTGAGCAGATCGATGTAGTTGTCATGTATCTTGATGTTTTCATCGAGAATATCTTCGGCATCAAGAAAAATGCCCACTTTTTTAATCTGGTAAAATTCATTAAAACCAACGTCCAAATCAATCACGTTATGAAATAATAAGCCGCTGCCCCTGGGCCTTAAATCATTCGCATCCCCGGCACTTGGAACGACTCGCATCGCCAGCCCAGAACGCTTAAAAATGCTGTTAGAGATTGTGACATTTTGTGTATTCCAAAGTACTAACAAGTCTTCCGCAGCATTTTCAAAAGTCACGTTATCAACAGTAATATTGCGTATTTTCGCTAAGCGATTACGTGTACCTAGCAGCAACAAACTATTACCCTGTTCGGTATCTTCGGCCTCATTGTGAATGCCCGTGATTTTGATATTTTTAATTAAAAGATTACCTGTATCAAAAAGGTATAAGCCGTCGGTGTGAATAACTGGGGTACTGTCACCTTCACCAACAAGAGATATGCCATCAAGTGCCAGACCCGAAGTATCAATGCGATCAATGCGATACTCTTTACCCGCAGAAAAAATAATACTTTCTTGTGTATTTGCCGCATCTAACAAGGCATCCATAAACTCAGCTGAACAATCTTGCTCTGCCGTTTGATATTGGCAGTACTGGTTAAAATTTACCGAGTAAGTATTAAAAGAGAAGACCAACAAAAAAACTAAAATCGTGTTCAAACTAAACCTTATTAACACTTAAAAACTTCCTTAAATATCTATATCGATAGGTGAGTGTTATTGATGATAAGTATTTTCACTCATCATAATATGATTGTCTTCAACAAAGAGTATATCTAGATCTAAGTCGTCGTCGATATCAATAAAGCGTTTAAATGAAGAAATACTCTCTAGTGGTTGAACTTCCCCAATAACTGGAGACTTCAGCGATTCATTGTAGGAATATAAAACAAACCTACCTGAATCAATGTTATAAAAATAAGGCTGCTGAATACCAAACAAATCAGCATAATAATTTGGCAAATCTGTTATGAGTAGATTAGATGCATATGTACCACTATCTGAACGCTTAAGCCAATAGCGATCATTTAACGTTCCCAATATCACATCATCGATGCCATCTTGATCTATATCTCGTCGATAGTGGCCCGCTTTCACATCTATTAGATTTTCATCAAACGACTTCCACTCATCGTATAGATTGTCAGCCTGCTTTAAGCGGTATTGCAATGTACCGCAGATAGTATAGCTATTACATTGATAAAGTTGATTAAATTGAATGATATCTGTTTGCGAATCGCCATTAACATCCCAAAAACTAGGGGTAATCTGTATATCTAGAACGTGATCAAAATACGATTTCGAATATTCCCAATCCGTATAAGCCTGTAATTCGGCATCATATACACGCCAATCATAAGAGCTCGCATATTCGTAATGGCTAATGTAGCTCCTTACATAATCTAAAAAACCGTCATCATTGATATCTTTAATACTTGTCATACCCACTACCATGTCGTCACCTTCATGACAGCCAAGTCCGGTCAACTGCTTCTCTTCGTCAAATGATATGCCATTTCCGTATCTAATATTGGCTACCTCAAAGTAATAACATCCTTCTACTGAAATAATTGATGTATATAGAGCATCATCAATGGCGTCGCCATTAAAATCAAATAACCTTAAACCTTCAATAAAATACACAGGGTCAACATTTTGTACTTCAACAAGTTGTTCTCCTCCCCATTGCATTGCATGCTTACTAACAATACCGTCACTATTTTTCATAGTTATCATATAGTAAGGGCCAACTTGTTTTAAGCCAGTAACTAAAGCTTTTGAGGGAAAGTGGACTTCATATGGTTTTTCATTCGCTGGTGACCATAATGAAATTTCATTATCGCTAAAAGTATAAAAACGATATTCTTGACTTGCATGCCAATAAACGGGACTTGACCACCAAAAGGCATAATTACTCGGTCCGAATTTTTCTAAAAAAGTGAGTTCTGATTCGTTATCTCGTAGCATAGCAACACGTTCAGTAACTACTATATCATCAAGCCCATCAAGATTTAGGTCGATAACCTTTGGGGAGTTGCGCGGTTCTAACTCTGTAATATAAGAGTTATCTGCACCGAAACTAAATTCATTTGTAATATCTAGCAACTGATAACTCTCAGTTTCCTCATCAAAGTCTGCTTTTTTAATTGTTTCGTAAGTGATACTTAACAATTGGTCACTTAATTTATCTCTCGAAAGACAGAGTATTTTAGGATATATCTCATCTGTGCTATCAAGTTTAAGTATTGTGTCATCATCACTATTAAAGACATATAGATTTGAAGTACCATCTCGGTAATCTGGGTGCCCAGCAGTGTCCCCTTTATAAGTTTGAATATAAAGCTTGTCTTGACCACTGTTTTCCAAGTCACAATATTCAATCGCTTCTATGCCCCAATTATCGTCAGTGGTTATATCTTTAATTTTAAAATGAGTGCCTAGCTTGTAACTATCTCCGTCTGATGCCAGTACGTTAATTTCATGATTGTTATAGTAAGCCATTACTTTCTGTTTATAGCCCGATAATTCAAATGCTTGCAAAATATACTTAGGGCGATAGATATAGCCAGCACGTTGATATGAAAACAGTTCTTGAACATCTGAAAACTCACCGTTTCCTAAATTCTTTGAGAAAACAACCCGTTCTATATCGGTTTGACCAAAGTACTGATAGGCGATTAAATCAGGTAAATTATCACCATCAAGATCTTCCAACCTATGTTTTTTGAAAAAACTATAATAGAGGTCAAAATCGGGGTTAATTAAACGAAAAGTAAAATCAACATCTAGCTCACCATCTTTTTCACCGTTATTTTTAAACCAGTATAATTTGCCATTAAGATAAGTAATAAAATCAGTATTTCCATCATTATCGATATCAGCAATAGTCATATTGTCGAGATCAAGCCCTGTATATTCTAGTTCAAAAATACTCTTTTTATCTTTAAAAATAGAGGTAACAGCAGTTGTCGTTAAATTGATAGCTTTTGCTACGCTGCTACCTTCAACATCAGTAATGGTCAGCTTAAACTGATAATCACTATTGTCACCTTGAACTATTGGCGCATTAAAATAGGCTTTATTATTATCTAATATGATCGTTTTTATATTTAAGTTACCAGTGACTTGTTCAAGCGACGCACTGGCAATTTCATGGTCACTTTCTACTTGCCACTCAATTAAAGTATGAGCGCCGCTTTTTGCCGTTATTTCAGTATCAACTATAAGTTCTGGTATCTTGGGGAATACACTAATTTCAACGATATCTTTACTTTGCTTCTGCTCATTATCTGTAACCAACAGCTCGAAAGTGAGTATTTCAAGTTTAGAGACTATAGGCGCTGTAAAGCTGGCATTTAGGCTTGTCGCATTTTCAAGCGAAACAGATATACCACTTGTTTGAGTCCATTGATAACTAACAATAGAACCATCTGCATCGCTGGCACTTGCGGTTAATGAAACCAAGCTTTGTTCATCCACCGTTTGATCCGCACCGGCATCAACGATAGGAGGATTATTGGTTGGAGTAGTTGGTACTTTTGCATCTCCTCCACCGCCACATGCGGAGAGCAAAAAGAAAATTATAATCAAGAAGTAAATATGGCTATTTCTAAACACTATAAATTCCTTTTTATTTAACTTTTTATATCTACTTTTTTATTAACGATAAAGTATTTTCAAACACCCAGTTTAGAGTAACTAGGCGTATGTCGTCAGACACTTACATTAACCCCATGAGTATGAATATATTATGACTTTAACCTTGATACTATTGATTGGCAGCCAAGCGCATAACCCCTGCCCCAGAAGATGCTTTTAATATCTTGACGCTGAGGTGCAAAATCGTCGTTATGTTGCTCAATGCACTCAAGTAACGATGAAAAAGTCAGGCACTTATGTCCTGGGGTCACCTCATCATATTCAAAGTACATGCTACGGCAGTTTTTCTTATAGTATTCAAGATCAAAACAATAGAAATATATCGGCTTGTCCAACAAAAGATAATCGATGTAGATAGATGAATAATCAGTGATCAAGGCGTGAGAGAGCTTAAGTACCGGGTACATGTCGATATTGCTTGGTAACAGCTTTATTCTATCGTATTGAGACAACTCAATATTTTCAACACCGGCTGCAGGATGTGCTTTGATCCAAAACTCACCATCGACCTTTTCCATTACTTGATTTAATTGTTCAAAATTAAAATTATCTTTAGAGAAAAACTCGCCACCGGTATCACGAAACGTAGGCATGTAGATATAAACTTTACGTTTTTCAGGTACAGACAACTGTGCTAAATCTTTCTTCGTTAATGCAGAAAATGACTGTTCATCAAAAAATTGATCAGTTCTCGGAGAACCACATTTTACGATGGCTTTATCCTTTAAGCGAAATGCTCTTTTGAAAATACGTTCCATTTCATCTGTGGGCGCAAACATCAAATCGGCTCTGCGATAAGCCGCTGGGAAAAAAATCTGCTTGTAGAGTTTTTCAGCACTAAATTGTTTTCCATATTTTTTTGCTAAAACTCCGCTATCGATATCAAATTCGATTTTCTTTAGAGGCAGTCCGTGCCACAAATTGATAAGTTTAGCACCACTCGTTAACCAATGGTTTATCTCTGACACATAGGAAGAGTAAAACACGCATTTGGCGCGTATTATAATCAATATTCCCTTAGCACTTTTGCGTTTTATTGCTTGATAACCTTGAGCATTTAACTCACCGATTAGCGCAAGATCATCCGTAACCCAGTAACAATCTATTTCAGGGTGTTTCGTTGAGACATAGTGGAAAAGATATTTAGAATTATCAACAAAGCTGTCACGATAGGAAGAAAAACACCACACATTGTTGCGGCGCGGTATGAACTTTAATAATAAGAAAATCGGCCACAATATTAATAATGTTACTAAGTATTTGATCAACTTCATTTTAATTTGACTCGGTCAAGTGTAATTTTTTATTCCATATTCGGTTAATAGCAAAATAAGCTCTTAAACCAAACACCGTTACTTCTGCTGCTACCACACCCCATACGAAGAATTCAGTACTAAAAATACCGCTAAATACACCATACCCAGCGATAACAAAAAAGACCAAAGCTCCCACGATAACCACGCTATTTGCTTCTTTAGAGAAACCTAACGCTGCTAACAAAGGGAAGCCTAACATCATCGAAGGAAACACGAATAACAATGCAATGGTATGAATATTAAAAATATCAGCGCTTGCTTTAAAGTCTTGGCCAAACAAGAACACAATCAAATATGGCGCTAAAAAATAGGCCAATAAACAACCAATAAAGACTAAAAACAAGGAAAGCACGAATAACTTTTTAAACAGTACTAAATCCCTATTTTTTGCTACGTGGGGGTAAAGTGCATTAGTAATAGGATACATAACTGATTGAGCGGCGTTATATAGTTTCTCTGATGCAGCATATATGGCAGCTTGTGCTGGCGTACCTATAAATCCAATCAATGGAATCATACTACCGGTATA
Source organism: Thalassotalea sediminis (assembly GCF_030295915.1). Classification (NCBI taxonomy): domain Bacteria; kingdom Pseudomonadati; phylum Pseudomonadota; class Gammaproteobacteria; order Alteromonadales; family Colwelliaceae; genus Thalassotalea; species Thalassotalea sediminis. The sequence continues at coordinate 2,844,019 of NZ_AP027361.1, forward strand.
CGTCATTACAAATACCCGTGAAGTAAAAAAAGGCAATGCGTCTTTAAACGCATTTTTGATCGATTCCTTATTCGCAATAAAATTAAAATTTAACTGGTACAGCATATGAATAGCGCTAACAACGCCAGCAACAAAAAATGAAAAGCCATAGACAAAAGTTGCTTTACCGTAATCTTGTTTTTCACTAATGAGTAAAAACAATAATCCAACATAAAATATTTTGGTGACAACCGTATATAGAGTAACAAACTTCATTTGCTGAATGCCTTGGAAATACCACACGGGCAATAGCATTTGCCCTGTCAGTAATAGTCCTCCACCAAGCAGTAGCATCGTCATTTGAGGATCAGGTTTCGCAAATATTACGATTAACGAAAAAATCATCACCGCAAAAATAAGTAACAGCAGCTTTATTACTAATACTGAACTGACAATTTCAATTATTTTATCTTTATTGGTTGAGTGAATACTTATTGATCTTGTTGCTGAAAACTCAAAACCAAAGCGTATAAAGACAAGAAGTAAGTTAGCAACGCCTAAATAAAACGCATATTTACCAAACCCATCTACCCCTAATGCTCTTGTTAATAAAGGAATAACCAAAAATGGCAACACATAATTACTAAACTGCACTATAAATAGGTAAAAAGTATTTTTATATACTTGGATACTCACAGTCTAAACACCCGAAAGTTCTGGATTTGGTTTAGCTGTAGAATGGTATTTTCGATCACACAACGCCATACCATTAACCAACGCTAAGAGTGGAGCCAACATGCCGGAAGTGAATATGTGGCCGGCGATCATAGAGACCATAATCAAACTTAAATTTATAATTAATACCGCAGGACCTATGTGTCCGACTTTTAGCCGAGCGGTTCTAAACCCAATGCTCAACATTACAATACAGTAAATAACAAACAGCAATAGCCCAACTAATCCATGCCAAAAATACATATCAATAGGGTCAATTTCCATTGCGTTTTTAGTAAATAACCCCAGTCCCGTTTTACTAAAACCAAATACAACATCAGCCCAGTTAGCGTAATTAAAGTATAGTGACATTGTTTCAGCTAAGAATTTATCTCTTCCTGACAATAAAATGCCGAGCACACCATTTTTTTCATAAAACCAAATAAAACGGCCAAGTAGCCCTGTGGACTCTAAAATAGGTATAATTGTAATTGCTAAAACAGCGACAACGATTAAAAAAGGCACTAATAACTTAACCTTTAACCAAGTTAAATTAAACATGCGATTTCGTTCATTTAATATAGGAATAATGAACACGAGTAACATACCGGCGAGCATTGCCGCTTTCGTCGCAATGAGTACGCCCGAGATTATTGCCACGCCACTTATGATAAAGTAAGTCGCTTTACTTTTTTGCCATGCGTAATGCAACATCGTGCCAAACAACACGATATAGATGCCACTGAGTTCGTTACCAGCATAGAAAAAGCCTTTAATACCAACAGAGTCATCGCCACCATCATTGCCACCATAACTGCTGTAGCCAAATCCCAAAACGCCTAAAAAGATATTAATCATTAAAACGAAAAAAGAAAACTTAAGGCAGGCTTTCCCATACTTTAATAGCAAATCTGGCCACTTTTGAGCAATAAACTGCAAATAAACAATGATCACCAACACGGAAATAATTTTCAAACCAGACGTCAGATCGTCAAAAAAACCAACGATATCTGTAGTATTTAAAAAGGTGATTAACGGGCCAATCAGCATAATGCCAAAGAGTAATAGTAAATAGCCTAGGGCACGCTTGGAGTAACTACCTATTTGGAACATCACAATTGCTATCAGCAAGAGCTTAAACAAGGCAGATAATTTTATATCAATGCCGATGCCAACCATGATAAAACCATTAACTGCGTCTACTAAAAGCGCACTTCCAATCATGAGCATAGTAAATTGGAACAGCGCCAACTTTGCGCACTTTATTGTCGTACTGCCTATGAGGTGTAATGCTTGGTCGGCCAAGGTATTAGCCTCTTTGGGCGTTTAAATGATTTTTTCTACCTGAGATAAACAGAATAATAATTAAGCCAATTATTCCACCGATAAAGCCACCCACCACAACAATTATAGCGCGCTTTGGTTTCGATTTAATTTCAGGAACAATTGCAGGGTCAACAACCATAAACACATAATCTTTTCGAATTTCCGTCAACATCTTCGCTTGCACTTGCTCTTCAACAAGTATAGAAATTGCCTTTTTCATATTCGCCAATTTGGCGCTGTCATAGGCTTCATTTAAATAATTAATACTTTCATCTGCGAGTTGTTTATCAAGCGCTCGAATATCATGATTAAGCTTATCTATTAACTTATTCAACCAAGCAGTCGCTAATTTTGGCGAGTAAAAATCAAGTGAAACCTTTATGAATTTTGATTTAGGTTCTTCTTCCACTTCCAACAGCTCTACAAATACGGCAAATATTTCCTGTAAACTTGGTTCTGATGTACGCGGCGCTACTGCTTCTCTAACCCACGTCTTTGTTTCAACATCATAAACATCTGGGTCAATTTCAAGCTTATCGGTTGCGATATCCCAAGATTTTGCCGCCATAATTGGAACAGCCAATTGTTCCTCTTCAATGAACTCCATAATAAACTTTTTAGAAGTGAGCATTTTTAACGCTAATTTTGCGTTTTCATCAAGATCTTTATTTAAATTTAGCCCAGCTAGAGATGCTAAACCACCTAGTTGGCTCGCAACACCTGCCATAGACTTTTCATCTTTCTTAACAGGCATAATAGTAATTTCTGCAGTATAAACATTTGGCTGAAAAATAGCCCAAACCATTGCAGTAAAAGCAAAAGAAAAACCACAAATAACTAATACAAGCCAGTGTTGAAAGAAGAGAGAAATAAGCCCGTACAAAGAAATGTCTTCGTTAATCTGTTTTGAATTGTCGTTGCTCATGAAATTACAAATTTAGTCATTGAAAGAACGCCAGATTATAGCGTTGTTAATAGGATAATGTCGATTAAGTCCTTAAAAAAACAACTATTAAAGTAGCTTTATTATTTCTTGGACAACAATATTTGGTTGATATTTTTCACATACATATTTAGGGCCAGCTAAATGGTATTGCTCAAGGTGTTTACTCATCTGTAACAATGCAGCTGAAATCTCATGTTCATTAGCTTCACTAACCAACTCACCTGTTTCAGGAATAACAACATCTATTATTGGTCCCCATCCTAGGGCAATAACCGGAACATTGTTTGCCATGGCTTCTATAAAAACCATACCAAAAGAATCGTATAGTGACGGTAAGCAAAAAATATCAGCCGTATGAAATAATGCGCTTTTTTGTTCACCTGAAATCCAACCGGTAAACGTTACACGATGTGCTAAACCTAACTGCTTCACTAACTGCTTTAACTCAGCAGATAATTCTCCATCACCAGCAATTGTTAAACTAAAATGTTCAGGTAATGCGTTAAAGCTTCTGATCACTTTATCAACATTTTTACCTTCCACTAATCTTGCCATTGTTAGCACATTAACTGACGTTTTAGCTGAATAAGGATCTTTACTAAGTAAATGCCCTTTGGCCGTTTCAATATCAGCCTCGTTATTAGGATTTGGGCATACTACGATCGATTTATTTGGAAAATATGCTGATAAATAGTTTTTCCACCAAGGCGTTAAAGCAACAATCGTATGGTAAGGCGATAATAAAAGTTGATATCCTTTTCTGGTAAAAAAGCTATTTTCTAGATAGCCTTTTGTTGCAGGAGAGTGCACATGACCAATAACGCTTGCCCCTAAAAGCCTCGGTACTATCGCCAAAGTAAATTTCCGAAAAGAAGAAAACCAAGGGCCTAAATGAAACCAAAACACCGCATTTTTTCGATGTTTTAACGCAAGCTTTATAATGTGGAAAAGCGCCAGCCCCCACACTTTAAAAGTATTACTATTAGCCCAATGTGATTCAACATATTCATACGCTACATTCTGAGCGTCTAAACCTGCTATATAACCTTCTAATGCCGTCGAAATACCGCCTTTTCCAACACCTGGTCTGGTCGAAACAATGATGAGTTTTTTCATAAAGGCCGCTTACAGTTTTCTCGCTAATTCTAAATATAAATACCGGAGTAGATTAGCCTGTCTTAACAAACGTTTCGGTTGTTTGAGGGCGCGATAAAACCACTCTAAATTCCAATTACGAAAAAATTCTGGCGCTCGTTTTACACGATTAACAAAAACGTCAAAACTACCACCAACCCCCATGTAATAAGCTTCTGGGTATGCAGCCTTACACTTGTCGATAAACATCTCTTGTTTTGGTGAACCAAGAGCAACGGCAATAATTTTTGGCTTTGCGGTACATATAGCCTCTATGATCTCCGCTTCTTCATCTTGCGAAAAGTAACCATTTCTATAGCCGCAAATTGGCGTATTGAAAGAGTCGCTAAGCTTTTGCTGTGTGCTATCAACGACCTCTTGAGAACCACCAATAAGATATACAGGAACGTGTTTTTCACCCGCCTTCTTCATTAGCATTTCCCACAGCTCACAACCAGGAATTCGGTTTATGTCAGCCCCCGTTTTTCGCATCAGTGTTTTAACAATACCAATACCGTCTGCATAACGTATATCTGCACTTAACAACACATCTGCTACTTCTTTATCGTTAATCGCTCGAATTATTTTTTCAGGGTTTATGGCAATTGCAGAGCCATTAAATACAGTACCGTCTTCTTTGATAATATGGTCTACTGTTGACTGTAAATCACTAAATACGTCAACCGGAATGTTAGCAACGATATTATTACCACTAAAACTACGATTCATATTTATTTGTTGATGAATTTCGGCAAAACCCGAAAATTTATGATGGGTATAGTCGTCATACGTTTTACTCATTACTTCCGTCAAACACTCATCGATATGCGATAATTCATAACATACGCAAGCATAACTATTCTGTGAAACAAAATCGGCTAAATCGAGTTGATGATCATCAACCCGATCAAAGTTTGGTACAACTACAAGCTTCTTTCTCATTTCCAACAGCTGAAAAGTACTACCTGCACCAGCATGTGAAACTACAATATCAGCGTCATTGTAATATTCGTTAATGTTATCGGTAAAACGAATAAAATGATGGTTCTTAGGGCTATAATCACCATTAGCAATTTGAATAGTTAACTCATATTTTTTAGGGTCGACCAACTCATCAAGGGCCTTAATTAACGAGTTATAGGGCGTATTACCAACCGTAACAAAAACCTTCATAGTCGCCCCACGTATTTTGCTTGTGGATATTTCGCTTTCATTGATTGGTGTTGCACATAAAATTGATTGGAAATCCAATACATAAAACGCCCCGCTAAAGAAGGCTTTTCAATGCGCGACCAAGATTCAAAATAAATAACTTTCGCGCGCATTATACGACACATAATACCGGGAATTACCGCTAATCCAGGGCCAGTAGAGATCATTCCTATCACTTTATATTTGGTAATAATTCTAAACATTTGTGCAATTGCAACGACAACATAGGCACAAAAGATAAAGAGGTTTTTTAATTGACTAAACTTGTCTCTAGCCTCTAAACAAAAGTATTTTTCGTCGATTTTTTTGTGAATATTATCCGCACTTGTTAGCGCAATTAATGGCAATTGATTAATATTATCATTGTCAATAAAGCGCGTAATTTGTGCGTTGTGACCGCCTTTACCAAAAACAAGTAAAATCACTTCCTTTCTTTTCGCAAACATTTGCTACTCTTACCTTTCCTTTACTATTTCAATTAACTCAGTGGTACTGATTGATGGCGTTCTTGGTAAATAAACAACTTGGCAAATATCTTTCAAGTCATCAAACTTTCCTTGCCAATCATCCCCCATTACAAGAATGTCTGCGTTATATTGCTGAATATATTCTCTTTTTAACTCAAGCGACTCTTCAAAGAAAACCTCATCAACACAAGCAAGGGCGTCGACTATTTCTGCACGGCTTTTTTGAGGACAAACGGGATAACGAGCCTTTTTGGAAAAATTCAGATCATCTGTAGAAATTCCTACGATTAAATGATCTCCATGTTCCTTTGCTCGTTTCAAAATATTTAAATGACCTACATGAAATATATCAAAGGTACCAAATGTAATAACGCGCACAAAAATTCTTCTAACAATTAAAAATGCGACGAATTGTACCTTATATACGATAAGGGTTACAGCATATTAACGATTGATTACAGATTACAAATTCAAAGATGTAAGTTGTGCTTCAACCTTCTGCCACATCTCATTACTTTGTGTTTTATAGATTTGACTTTGTTCTTGTAATTGCACGCGTATTTGAGGCAGCTTTAACACAAATTGTGCTAAAAGTTCTGCTATAGGTTCTTCAAAGTGTTGTTCACTAAGCAAGTAATCACTTACTTGGTACTCCATATAAAGCTGCTCATATTTATGGCTCCAGCTCGTTGCCAAACAGGGTACGCCCGATGAAAGCGCACTTACACAGCCATGAAACCGCGAACTGACCACAAAACTACACTGTTTAATTATACCTTTAACATCATTGGCATTATCAGGTGAGATAATATCTACTTCGCCTATTTTTGCTTGCAGTGACTCACATAAAGCTTGATCTTTTTCGCCTTCATGATTTAACAAAAATACCTTATGTCCTTGTTCGATCAGCGCAGCCATTATTTGGGCAATATTATTAACATAATGTTCACGCCAATAACTGTTCGTGTTCTTATCACTGACCATTTTACTATTGATGATAATGGCAACCTGGCCTCGCAAATGTCTATATGACGCATCAGCTTCTGGTGAATACAAATTAGTAAAATCTGGCGCGATAAATACATTACCACTTGAAAGTTTTTCCACATGTTCAAATGACTGTTGTTCACGTGCAAAAACCAAACACGCATTAGTAAAAACCTTACTAGCCTTTGTTTGTAATTCGTTTCGATCAAAAGGACCAAGTGCTTGTGGCAAAAAAACGTAATGCTTTTTATGTTGCTTCAATCTAAGCACTTCTTTTTCAATAGCATCTAAACAGTGAGGGCCCCATTGATCACCATAGCTAAATCCTGACGCATCCAATACTGCATCTATATCCGCCTCGGTAACAATACCCCATACCCTTTTTAAGTAATGTTTAACTTTCTTGGGTATCCAGTATGCTAACGTATTTAAATCAATATTCCCCTTAGCTAAGTGAAGCTTTTGATAGGCACCAATAGATGCTCTTTTTAAATAAGGAGATTTAAGTCGCGGTCTTAAACATATTTCAGCGTTTGGCCATCGCGAATGAATTTGCTCAACAATACTATAAAGCATAAGTTCAGCGCCTTTGTTCTCAAACTGTACGCCTTTAATCTCAATTAACACTAATCCATTTCCTTAATAACTTGTTGCGCACTTTTCTTTTGAGAAAAAGGAATTTTTCCCGTTGGCTTCCCATAACCTATCGCCATCAACATTATAGGACGCTGATGTTTTTCTAATGCCAATTCTTTTTCCATTTTCTTTTCGTACATTTCCATATCTGGCCAATTTATTGGGCAAGTAGACAATCCAAGCGATTCACAAGCCAACATCAATTGCATAGCAACTAAACCACCATCAATATAGATAACATGGCGATCTCGTTCTTTAGGGTAAGCACTTAAATCGCCAACGATTACGATTAGCGCCTGAATATTTTCGGCAAATCCTTTTGTACCCATTGGTATAGCAGCAATTTTTGACGCCTTTTCTGGAGTATAAAAAGTATAAAATTCAAATGGCTGCCTATTACATGCGCTGGGTGCTTGCAACGCCATTTCTACCGCTTGTTCAATCAACTCAGGTGCAACTTTTCTAGGTTCAAACCAGCGTACCGAGCGTCGCTGCTTAAAAAGATCATACAAAGATTTGCTAGTTATCTCGCTGTTAACACGCTTTTCAAATGCATACGGAATGGCATGGCTATTTTGTTCAGAAATAATTGGCAAGCGAGAAAACACCTGATGCGCATTTTGTATCACTTTGCTCTGTTCGATATCAACTGCAGCAAAATAGGCTACCAACACATCTTGCGCCCATATTAACTCTCTAGATTCAATATTGCCGCCACTTACACAACGCTGATAACAGGCTACCGTCTCACCAATATAACCCTCTGCAAAGATTGGCTTACGAGGTTGCATGATCAAGCCTTTTTCTAATCGATGCGTATTTCGTCGAAGTAACGCACTCGAAGAGCCCGCAATACCCGCTTGCTTAGCATAACTATTTTTACCGGCTAGTGTCGCTTGTTGCTCTCGGTAATACTGATGATCAAAGATAAAATAATAAAGTGCGCTGGTGACTCGAAATCGTCCCATCAATTTTGATAAAAACTGTTTTGTGGTTTGTAAACGTTGACTAATAACGTTAACAATTGTGTTGGGTAGTAGTTTTTTAAATAATGATTTCATGCAATAACTATCTATCTATGAGGCGCAACACGAAAACACCTGCTCTTTGAGTATTCGGCGTATTGTATCTAAATCGGGTATTAACAGCCATATATTTAGTAATAAAAGGTTTTAGTTAACAGCTATTAAGCTATAATCGCAGCATCAACAAACCAAGCAAAATAATGAATGGCTTTTTCAGCAAGCATTAACAACAGTGCCCTACTTATACTTGAAAAAGTAATTACCATTGGTGTTTCATTTCTCACTGGCGTTTTTCTTGCGCGCGTAGCGGGTGCTGAAGCTTTCGGCCAGTTTTCTTACATCTTATCTTTTGTTGGGTTGTTCACTCCTTTGTGCGTTATGGGGTTAAACAATATCGTTACCAAGTATATTGTAAAATACCCCGATAATAGCCACTACTATGTCAAATCCTCTCTTATTGTTAGAGCATTTGGCGCTTTAGTATCTGTGGTGTTGGGCATTGCAATAATTCTGCTTGCAAACAAACAAACAGCATTACAACCGCAAATTATTCAATTATTACTCATGCAAAGCGCCCAAGTATTCTTTGTTTTTGAGTATTACTTCCTTGCGAATAACCTATTATTACCCGCGCTAAAAATTAGACTCTCGATATTGATATTATCTGCCGTGCTAAAATTGTTAGTCATTTATAGTTCAGCAAGCATTTCGCTGCTTATACTTTTACACGGCCTCAGCTACATAGGTATTGCCGCCGGTTATATTTTTCTTTACAAACGATGTAAAGCAGATAAAAAAAGTAAAAGAGCCGTACAATCTCATACTATGCTAGCAATGTTCCACCGTGGGAAGTGGCTATTACTTTCAGGAATCGCATCAGTTATATATTTAAAAATTGATCAAGTAATGTTGGCCAATTACTACAGCGCAGCAAACGTTGGAGTGTATGCTGCTGCGGCTAAACTATCGGAGTTTTGGTATGTATTCCCTGTGCTCATAGCTAACGCTTTTAACCCGCAACTGATCAAGAAATATAAATCAGATAAAGTGCTTTTTGAGCAGTTTATTCTGCAATTTTTAAGTGTTTTAGTCGCTTGTGCGTTTACTATTACCCTATTAACCTATTTATTTTCAGATATCGTTATTCACTGGGTATATGGCGCAGAATTTGAAGCCAGTATCGCGATAGTTAACATACATATTTTTGCGACTATTTTCATTTTTCAGCGCGCGATATTGAGTAAATGGCTAATTATTAAAGGGCTTTATAAATATAGCCTGTGGACACAGGGCATCGGTGCCATTATCAATATATGTTTAAATATGGCGTTTATTCCCAAATGGGGAGGAATAGGCGCTGCTTGGGCAAGCTTAATTGCCTACATGGCAGCTAGCTATTTAAGTTTATTTTTGAGTAAAGAGTTGAGACCTTTTGCTAAATTAATGACAATAGCCTTATGTACCTGGCCGGTAAAAACGATACAATTACTTCATCAACAACGTTTAACTCGTACCTAAAGGCATAACACTGTTACATGAAATCTTTTGAGCGCCTACACAGGTTACTTAACGATAATGCTATTGCCGTTGCACCTGATATTTACAGTCACGAAACTATCGCCCAGATAAACAGCTTGGTTGATCCAATTATCGCTGCTCAACAGGGAAATAGACGTTATGTAAGTGCATTAGAATTACAACAACTGGGTTTATTAGAGACGATATTTTCACCTACACTACAAAACATATTAACGGACTTAATTCCCGAGCCAGAGCTCTATCATTGCCATATCTATGAAATAAGTGCCAACCAGTCTTTACCTCACATAAAGTCAAACAATCAATTACATGGGTGGCATAGAGATACGGATTGCAAGCATGACTTTAGTAAACAAAACTTACAACATGTTAGCTTTTTTGTTTACTTAACTAATGTTGAAAATAACGGTGGCTGTTTTGAAATTTCAGATAAAAAACTTACTTTTACGCCAGCTATTAACAACAGTGATACCTGTTACCAATTAGTAGGAAACTCTGGATTTAATTTTTTCTTTGATCGTAAATCGCTACATAGAGCAAGTCCTAACCGCAGTGAAACACCTAGACGCGTGTTGAAAATTTCAATTCAGTCTCGGCATTTATTTAATCATAAAAAACGTGAAACGATATTCAAATTAGTAAGAGAAAACTTATCTGAAGAGCAATTAATGTTGAAACAACTCTTTGGTGATTGCACGGTAACTGCTGTGGCTCCCGAGTTAGCAGCAGAAAGTATTCAACATATCAATGAACATACTCAACTACCACATCACCGTTATCAAGCGAGTTTTACGCTTAACGAAAACATTACTCGCTGGTATAGAGATGCGCGTTTTATAATGCGGAGATTAGCGGTAAAATACTTAAAATTAAATGATAAAAAAGTGCCTACGCCTAAAATCCCTTTTAAAGAACAAAAGGGTTAACTCGTGACTAACAACATTGACCGCATATTACTTATAGGTACAGGTAGTTTTATTCAGGATACCGTTTTACCTGCAATATTGATCAATAGCGACAAATGTGTCGTGCAAGCAATTGTTAATAAAAGCGGCGCCTTACATCCTGAAATAGCTGATAAAGTACCTAATATTACAGCCCAAACAGCGCTTTCGTCTATTTCACCAGAAACAATCGATACCGTTTTTATCTGTATTCCACAGCATCAAGTTATTGCCTGCTTAAAAAAATTATTACAACATGGCTTTCAACACAAGAAAATCGTTATTTCTACGCCTATAGTACCTTTAGCACACATTTCGCGTATCACTCTTTTTAGACAATTTGAGCACTTATATGCGTTTGAGTTTGTCCCTTACGTAAAAAGCTATCAATTAGCACACAAACTAATAGCACAAAATAACATCGGTAAACTTAAAAAAATCCAGTTTAATCATTGCGGTTATTTGTATCACGGCGTTGCTGCACTCAGGTATTTGAGTAATTACCGAACCATTTCACGTATTGTTAGCGAACGTTTTGGTGCCTATTATGAATATCGATTCAAGTTCAATCGCGGTGTATCAGCCACTATCTTAGAGCCCAAAGATTATCATGTTGGTGAATTTATGATCGCCGGTACAACAGGTATTATTTCCTCTTACTCGCTTAATATTAAAAACCACCATCATATTGCGTTAAAAACCGATGATAATAACCAATATAGTCATATAAGTGTTAATGGTGAAAAAATTGAAAATACTCATGTCGAACAGCGAGCGATACAGTATTTTACTGCTTCAGATAAAACGCTCACCATTAGCAGGCAGCAATTTATAATGGCAGCAGCAACGTTACTAAATAAAATAATAAAGCAAGAGTCGCATTTACCCCGTTGTAATAGCGCTATTTATGAGCATGTTGTTATTCGGCTTGCGAAAAAACTTGGTATCTATTTAAACCCATTGTCTTTATTCAATGTGTCTCCGCTAAAAAAGTTGTTAACCTGGCTTTCTAACACCAAACCAAAGAGTCGTTAGTTTATGAAGCTACTCGCAAAACTTCCCTTTTGTAGCCGAAAATACGTTGAAGCATTAAAATTGCTCTACCGTGCACCAAAGAGCTTCTTCCTCATCAAGCGCCCACAAATAATTGCCACTAAAACGCTAGTTATTTCTTTTCCTCGTAGCGGCTCTAGCTGGGTTGGCGCGATATTAGGGAGTGATAATGAGTCACTTTATTTACGAGAGCCGGTTACCACCAGTTACATGCTTGACAAAGCAAACCGAGTTTCTGTATTTGAACTTGGTAAATGCCAAGATGCACCAGCCTACCAAAAATACATTACCCACGCTTTAAAGGGAAAAGCACGGCGTGCAAACGCAATTTTCAAATACCCAAAGCAAACGTTACAAAACAAACGTTCGGTAAACTTAGTGATCAAAGAAGTAAATCCACTTACAGTAAATCTATATAATCCTTTTGTCGACAATACTATTTACCTCGTTAGGCATCCTTATGCTGTAGCACTGAGTTATCAGGCGCTCAATTGGCAATCGCAATCGCTCTTTGAACAGCGCTTCGAAAAAGCTCACATGAGCCAAATTCTCGCCTGCCACCCTAACCTGCAACAATGCTGTTTTTGGCAACAAATGGGATATTTACTTGGTTGGATAGAAGCACACACAAAACACGCATTAACAAACAGGCATTTAGTAACGAGATATGAAGATATTTGTGCTGCACCCGAAGAGCAATTTGATGCACTTTGTAATTTCTCTTCTCTCGCATTCTCTACAATGTTAAAAGCGCGGTTAATTCGCTCTATATCGGGTAAAAAGGCGGTGGAAAAAGGTAACTTTAGCCTACAACGCAATATCAGTGATGTGGCCAACATTAAAATAGCTTATAGCGACAAATCTAAGCATGATAAACTTATCAATGCATATTTGTTGGCGGGTGAACACTTTAACCAACTACATCAAACAGCAGTATCGCTTTCCTATCAGCAAGAAAGCGCTTTTATCAAATGGATTGACGATTAACACATGAAAAAACACGCTAAATCTCTGATCAAACATTTTTCACAATCATTAGGTTACGAATTAACTGTTAATCGAGTAGCCAAGGAAAAAGCCGATACCAAACCTATTGTCTTCGTACATATTCCCAAATGTGGTGGAATATCCGTTGATAGAGCGCTGAGAGAACAACTCGCGAGACCCGGCGAAAAAAGACTACGAAGAAAACCTATTATCGCGACAAGTTTACATAATTTTAATCGGGACATTTCAACGCTTGATGATAAATGTGACTTTAGTGAGTTTCATTGTCAGCAAATTCAATCCATTTTAACGTACCATCTTAACTTAAATTGGCATTATGTTAGCGGGCATATTAATGTGACCAAACGCATATTAGACGCCTACAGCGAACAATATAATTTTGTCACGCTGTTACGCGATCCCGTTGATCGTTTAATTTCAAACTATATTTTCAACAAACTCACCAATAAGTTCGCCATAATGCCGCCTAGCATCGCTACTAAGCCTATGACCAAAGAAGAGCTATGGCGTGAGGCAGATCAATTATTGAATAGCCGCAGAGGCTGGCATATGGCCAATACCATGACCATGTTTTTAACTGGCCGTTACCCTAAAGATGAACAAGATGCCAAAAACATGCAAAACGAGGTTTTAGACAACCTCAGCAAATTTAGTGTGGTTGGGCAATTAACTAAGATGCAATCTTTCGAACAAGATCTAAGCCAATTAATAGGTAAGCCTATCCACATAGGCCGCCATAATACCACTAAAGCCATTGAAGATAACAATGCATTGTTTGTAAGGGAAAGTTTGAACGAGTATTTTGCTCAAGAGAGCGTAAAAGACAATATAAAAATATTGTGTAATAACGAAACAATTATAATATCAAAACTTCCAAAGTTTGATTAAGGAAGTAACTTTAAAAAGCGCTTCAAACCCTTATATACGGTAAGAATAGGATAAAATTAAGGTTATAATATCGTATTTAAATTGATACAATGGTATTCACTGAGCAAAAGAATTAAGTAGTAATGAAGAAGCAAAACTTAAAAAACATCCCTATCAGTTCATTTGATAACAATGGTTGGCTAAAACCACCTTTTTTATTACTTATTAACCTTATTTATTTATCTAAAGGGTTGTTACTATTTATTTTTTCTTTAGCTTCAAGGCAAAATGGAGGAGATATTCTTTCCTTTTTTTATCCCGATAAATATTCACTATACATAGCTATTGCACTTTCAATAATTCCATTATTAACAATTGTTAGTTTTACTATTGGCACCATAGGTTCAAATTTAGTACTTAAAAGAGTATTACTGAGCATTTCTGCTGTGTTGCTTTTAGTAAAATGGATCAGCACAGCCAATATTTTGGCCGAAGAATATAAACTTTTTTCTTCACCAGCCTTTTATACATTATTAGTTCATTCAATATTGATAATATTGGCCTTAACCTCTTACAAGGTAAAACTTTTTATCAAGCAGTTTATTAAAAAGAAGGGGTTTCTTGAGCAGGATAGTACTGAGAATAAAAATTAATTCTCAGTACTATGACGAAAGCTTCTGGATATAATTTACGTTAAATATTGCCAGCTAAATAGTTGTTGAACTGCTCAATAATTTGCTTAGATGAATTATTACTTTGTTTCTTCAATGTGGTTTCAAATCGACCTTCATAATTAAGCTCTAACAACGACAATACTTGACTATAAGCAGTTGTATTGTTTAATTGACAAAAATCTTCATAATCAAACGCCACTTTCACAAAACGAGATAAAAATTCTTCGTAATGCGCTTCACTGTCAACGATGTGTTTCAACGAGTTTACAATGATACTTGGTGTTACTTTTTCTAAATCAAACTCTGTATTATCAGTTTCACTTGACCAAGAGTCTGTTATGTTTGATTTAGCTAAAGAAACTGCCTGCGCCAGTTTATTTTTTCTCTTAACAAAAACAACGACATCAAACCCTAAATCTAATAAGCTAACTTTTCGTTGAGCAAAGAACATCATATGCTCAATATGCGCATTAACAGCAAAAACTCCAGTATTCCCTACAGTTTTCTCCATTATAAATTGCAAATACTCGTTAAACTGCACTTGTGGATTTCCAGTTAATTTCCCGTAGGCAGCAAGATATCTATTATTAAACCATTCTCGACATTCGCCTAGCATACCGGTATTGGTCAAAACATCACAAAACAGTGAAGAACCTGAACGTGGTGTCGATAAAACAAGGACTTTCTTTTTAATTGAATTTAAATCAACACTTGGTCTCGTTTCCAAGTTTTTCATTAAATCTAACAATATATTATCTGTATTATTCATAACCTTCCGGATTAACAATTAAATTATATTTTTATTTAATACCTATAGTAACAGAGACGCAATCAATGCTTAACCCTAATTTTAAATTAGATTGCTTAAACACACCTTAGAAGCTATGATGTTTTAACATTAACTGCTATTTTCAAAAACAAAGTGTCTACTCCTATATATGTAACAAAACCCTACCTTCCTGCAAAAGAAAAATATACGAAGTACATCGATTCAATTTATCAAAATAATCAATTAACGAATAATGGACCTTTGGTACAACAACTCACAAAAAGGTTGCAAGAAAAACTAGGCGTTAAGTATTTACTGTTAGTTAGCAATGGAACAACGGCCTTGCAAATAGCATACAAAATTAAATGTTTAGAAAACAAACATGTTATCACAACACCATATAGTTTTGCCGCAACTTCAACAGCTTTAGATTGGCAGCAAGCTCACATTCATCTTGCTAATATTGACAATAAGAGTTGGAACATTTGCCCAAACGCATTAAACGAAAAAATTCAGGAAGTTAAGGCGGAAGCAATTATTCCAGTAAACTTATTCGGTGTACCATGTGACTTAGAAGCAATAGATAGGCTGGCAGTAAAATACAATATTCCTGTAATCTACGACTCTGCGCATGCCTTACTAAGTGAATACAAGGGGAAAAGTATCTTTGAATATGGTGATATACATTGTATTAGCTTCCATGCCACTAAGCTTTTTCACTGCATCGAAGGTGGTGCAATTATTTTTAAAGATAAAGCCGAATACGAACTCGCAAATAATTTAATTAATTTTGGTATAACCTCTTCCGGACAAATATCTCACGCAGGTATAAATGGCAAGTTAAGTGAGTTTCACGCCGCTATGGGATTATGTGTATTAGACGATATTGACGAACTTGTTCAAGAGCGAAGTTCATTAATACAGTGTTATAAGGAACAGCTCAATGATTTAGTAACCTATCAAGAAACTAAATACGATCACTACGCACAACCAATATACATGCCGGTGAAATTTGATGAAAAAGGAAAGTTAGATAGGTGTGAAAAATCACTAAATAAGCATGGGTATTTCCCACGCCGTTACTTTTTACCACAACACTTAGATTTTTTGCCAGGTAGAGAGGATAGTGTGATACAACAATGTAAACAAGCTGTAGAGAACATTTTATGTTTGCCACTAATGAATGGTTTAGATCAAAAAACGATTAAATCAATTACTCAAATTATAAAGTCATCTTAATTTGGCGAATAAAACTAAAGTTAATCCTCAATAATAAATTGTTAACTTACACGCTTTTAAGTGATATATTTCAACGCCTGTAGCACATTAAGCTATATAATGATGTTCATACTATCTTACGATTAAATGAAAATGACAAATACTGCAGTAAAAAATTTCAAAGATATAGTAATTTATGGCACTGGAAAGACCGCTTCTGTCTTAAGTTCATACATAAATGCAACAAGCAGTTTGCAAATTGCGGCTTATACAGTTGAGCGAGAGTTTCTGGTTGAAAGTTCTTTTTTAGGTAAACCTGTTGTCGCTTTGGATGAATTTCAACGGCAATTTCCAGCAAGCGACTATGAAGTAATAATCGCCGCTGGTTACCATAAAATGAACGATTTTAGGACTGAATTATTTGAGCAGTTAAAGGCCCAAGGATATAATTTCGCACGTTATATCCACCCTTCAGTAACACTCTTTGATGATACAGAGATAGGCCAAGGATGTGTCATTTTAGATAATGTATCTATCCAACCTGGTGCTAAAATAAGCGATAATACCTTTGTGTGGAGTAATGCAGTCATTGCACATGGCAGTAAAATTGGAAAACATAATTGGATCACGGCGGGAACAGTTGTAGCTGGTGATGCTGTTGTCGGAAACAAATGCTTTTTAGGAGTTAATTCCACTGTGGGTCATAATGTAATTTTAGAGGATTATACATTTGTTGGTGCAAATACTTTAGTAGCTAAAAACTCAAAAGTAGGTGATGTCATTATTTCCAAAGATGGTGAATGTATCAGATTAAACAGCCATCAATTTATGAAGTTTTCAAAAATATAAAGGTTATATAATGGAGAAAATTAATTTAATTTTAGCTGAGTTATTTAAAATGAAAGTGGAAGATCTAGACAACGATCTGACCATGGAGGATATTGTGGTGTGGGACTCTTTAAAGCATATGGAATTAATAGCCACCATTGAAGAAGCATTTTCAGTAGAACTAAGCATTGATGATATTATGGAATTAACAAGTATCAAAGCATTAAGAACAAAAGCAGTAGAGTTGAGTCAATAGTATTTCATCATGACAAAAAATATTATTATTACTGGTGGTGCAAACGGGCTTGGTCGACATATGGTCGAATACCTTCTTGAAAAAGGTAGCAATGTAATTTCACTAGATATAAATGCCTCTCAACTTTCTGATTTAGAAAAAAGTCATGAAAATCTAGCGTCTATACAATGTGATATCACAAACACAAACAGCTTATTATCTGCTTTCGAACAGATTAAAGAAAAATTTCATTATGCGGATGTGCTCATAAATAATGCAGGCATTATACATAATGAACCTTTGTTCAATTTTTTTAATAAAGGCGAAAGAACTCATAACATTAGTGCATGGAAGCGCGTTATTGACATCAACCTTACGGCAAGCTTTGAAACAGCAAGTTACTTTGTAGAGCAACTTGCATTGAAAAGAAAAAAGGGGGTGATCGTTAATATAAGCTCAGTGAGCTCAACAGGCACCGCAGGTCAAAGTGCCTACGCGGCATCTAAAGCAGGATTAAATGCTTTAACAAAAACTTGGGCAAAAGAATTAGGCAGCTTAGGAATTAGAACGGTATCAATTTCTCCTGGTTACATAGATTCTGAGGCTATGCACCAAGCGGTACCGAAAGAAATACAAAAAGATATATTAAGTAAAACCGCATTACGAAAACTAGGCAGTAAAGAAAGTATCATGCAAGCTGTTGAGCTAGCGATTTACAATGAATTCATGACAGGTACGGTGATTGAAGTAGATGGCGGTTTGTTAAAATAGCTTGCAAATAATAATTCAATAAATCAATTCAAATAAAAGGCTATAAACTTCAAATGCAAAACCAATGCTATAGTTTAGGAGAGTGCTTCGAGCAAGTCGCAAAAAACAACCATGAACTTGCATTAAAATACGAAGATAAGACGCTAAACACATCATATGTTCAACTTGATATTCTTTCCAATCAACTAGCTCATTACCTCTTAGACAAAGAAATAAAAAAGGGAGACGTTGTTGCGATATTTAATAATAAATCGCCCAAAAGCTTCGCTTTAATTATCGCCTGTTTAAAAATTGGTGCAATTTACACCAATTTAGATCAAGATTCTCCCCTTTATAGAATTCAAAAAATAGCGGATACCTGCAACCCATGTGCAGTATTTTTTGAAGACTACATTGATCATAAATTTGCAAATCTTTCTTTGAAGGAAAGTGCTTTTACTGCAACTTTAGATTCTATAGCACTTGATAAATTAGCCGTAAGTTATCCAATGCTACCAGATCCCGTAGTTGGAAGTACATCGGCCTACATCATGTTTACTTCTGGCTCTACAGGCACCCCTAAAGGCGTAGTTATATCTCACAGCAACTTGATCAACTTTTTTAATTGGAGTATTCCTCGATACGAAATAACCAAGTCAGACATATTCGCCAATGTAAGTCCTCTTTATTTTGACAACTCAGTATTTGATATCTACACCGCACTTTTTAGTGGAGCAACTATTGCCCCTATAGGTAAAGAGATCACCAAATCACCTAAAACTCTCGTTGAATATGTCGACAAACTACAATGTACTATCTGGTTTTCAGTACCTTCATTGCTTATCTACCTTAATTCATTTAGAGCATTAACCAAAGACACATTCACTAATATCAGAATCATTACTTTTGGCGGAGAAGGTTTTCCAAAAATAACGCTTAAAAAGCTATTTTCGCTCTATCAAGATAGAATAAAGTTTATCAACGTATATGGGCCTACTGAAGGTACTTGTATATGCTCAAGCTATGATGTTCAGGCTGATGACTTAGTGGACACAAAAGGAATCCTTCCTTTAGGTACCATAAATCCTAATTTCGATTTTCAAATCGTTAATGAGCACTTGGAACCAGTAAAGCCAGGTCAGCAAGGAGAGTTATTACTTTTAGGTAATAACGTTTCTGCGGGCTACTACAATGATCAGGATAAAACGCAAAAAGCATTTATTAGTAATCCATCGCAAAAAAACTATCAGGAAAAAGCATATTGTACTGGGGATTTAGTCTATCAAGATACAAAGACTAAGTTACTACATTTCGTTGCTAGAAAAGATAATCAAATAAAACATATGGGATATAGAATTGAATTAGATGAAATTGAGCATGCGTTATTACTATTACCCAATGTATCTGAAGCTGCTGTTATCTATAAGCGAGTAAATGATAATTACGGTAAAATTTTTGCATACGTCATCGCAAAAGGAATTAAAGAACCGTTAAGTATTATTAACGATTTAATGCCATACTTGCCTGAATATATGTTGCCGAATGAAATTGCCTTTCTAGAACAGCTCCCTAAAAATCCAAATGGCAAAGTGGATAGAAAGGCATTACAGTAACTTTAATTCAAACAAAAAAGCAAAGGGCCTGCTTTGAGATATTTTCGGCAGGCTCTTTCATTTTAACTGGAAGCTGAGATATCTAATTTTGCATAACCAAAGCCATTTTGACCAAAGTTATTTCCACAATAAAACATAACAATATCTTCGCCGATCTGACACACTTGAGGATAACAAATCATCTCAGAATCCCAACCGGAGCCAGAAACATTTATACCAATAAGTTCATCATCACGGTGCCATGTTATTAAATCATCAGATTTCGCATACCCCAATCGATAACTTCTTGATGTATTCTCTCTAAAATCAGTAGGCTGACGATAAGCAAAAATAGTATGCCAGCTTCCATTAAATTCAAAAATACCAAAAGAAACCTGACATTCATCTTCGTATTTAGAAGGAATCACTTGCTTGCCATCTCTTTGCCAATTTATTCCATCTAGAGAAGTTGCATGCGCAAGCTTATAAATAGGCTCCTTTTTACCATTATGTTCAATCCATTTAGTGCCAAATAAATACCACATATGCCAATTATTTTTTACTTTTTTAACCACCGGTCCAGAGACTAAATAAGGTTCATTGGGTGTCGGAGCTAATATAGGCCCCTGTCCTAGTTTAGTAAACGTACGCCCGCCGTCTTCACTAATTCCCATTCCTACAGCCATTGTATAAGGAACTGATTGTAATCTTGTCCAGCCCGTATAATACCCGTAAACCTTATCTTCATGGCGTACAAAAGAGCTTGTCATACTCCCAAATTCATCAAACGCTCCCGCGTTACCAAGTTCAAATAAAGGTTTTTCTGATATATATTTAACTTGTGATAAATCTTGTAGATCAAGTTCCACATAACCAGAACGTGACACATATTGTAAATTTCCATCTCTAGCAGGACGACAAGCAAAATAAACTCGCACAGTATTCTCATCAACGACTAAAGGAGAAGGCAACTGAGCATACTCAGTCATCCATTCAAAGGGCTGCGTAAGCGAAGGATCAAATATTTGTCCTTGTTTATTCCATTTTAACATGTGGTTTACCTAATAATTTATTCAAAAGTAGCATATAAAACTAACATCATTGACATATAATTACGCTGACGGAGATAAAGTTTTATATTGGGGCACATTGCTTTTAGTAAAATTGCTAGACGATAAAAATCTTCTTTGACATGCATTTTTACAGCTATATTCGGTCGAAATGTATTTAATGTATGCTCAGCTCCTCTTAGAGCTTCATATTCAGCGCCATTAATATCCATCTTTATTAAGCTTATTTTATCAATATCACATTCATCAATAATATTGTCGAGCGTATCTACACTAATATTTTCCGTCCCTTGACCTTCAACAGTGATTTTATTATCAATATTTTCTTCCGTAATACTAAAAGACAATGTTGTTGACTCGCTCCATGCCCCCTTATTTATAAGAACTACATTTATTAGCCCCAATTCTTTTACGGTTTGCGTGAGTTTTTTAAAGTTTTCATCAAAAGGCTCTAATGAAATAATTTTATCAAACTGACTATTACAGATACTGGTAAAGTCTCTTATACTGTCTCCATCAAATCCACCAACATCCAACAATACTTCATGATCAGAAATATCAAATAAGTCTTGAGCAAAATAAAGATGTTCATTTTTTACCACGGGTAATAAGAATGAAAGATCCCCAGAGATCTTAGTATTAATGGCTGCAATAAAGGTTTGTTTAGAAAAATCATCTTCAAAAAGATTATATGCTTCTTGAAATTGTGTAATGTTATTTTCAACAAATTCCTTATTCATAAACTCATTTGGCATATTTAAGAAATCAGGAACATCAATAACATAAGAATGGTTAACACCAAATGCTTTTAATTTCTCCTGTGCCGCTAAGTAATTTGTAATGCCAATAACAACTGAACAGCTTGCTAGTTTTTCAACGTTTTCTTCAATAGTTTGAACTTCTAAACCCAAGTAGTGCTTAACAACTAAATACTTTGCATCTACAACAAACTTTGATACTTCAATTCCTTTTAATCTTAGATAATTAAACAGCACATATGCATAAACACCTGTTCCATAAATAACAACAGGGTTATCAGCCAATAATAAATTCTCAATTGGGCGTGTAAAATTAACATCCAGAGATGTAATAAGATCTTTAAATTTCATATAAGCTATATCTTGTTTATTGGTAGAGGTCTATTTTTCATCGGCCGATATTCCGCCTTAGAGTTAACATAAAGAATAACCTCTTTACCCTCTTTTTGAATGTAAATTTTTTCATTAATTCGCTGGAAAGGTAATGAACCTTCAATACTCATCTCAGAAACAGACATATCATTTATGTATATTTTTTGCTCATTAAAGCATAACAATGCACCAAAATACTGCCTCTGAGATAATATTTTACGCTGCATAACTTCGATAGAATCTGAAGTTAAGTCAATAGTAAAGTCATATTCTTTTATCCATGGATAATAATCTCCTCCAGAAAGTGTAGTTCCCGCTAGTGCCCCCAATAAATGAAGATAAAGAGATTCAACGATATCAGGCATAAATGCTTCCATCTTGCCCTTAACTACAACACTGTCTTCTCCTTGCTCAATATCCACAGAGAACGAATCAATATATAAACCAGAATCTATTTTTTCATTTAACTGATGGAGTGATATTTTAGTTTCTTCAAAGCCTAACAAAATAGGCCATACGTCGGGATTAGGTCCTCTATTTAACCTCAAACAACCTCGATGTACATTGAAAAAGCGATACTTTCTCACAATATCTTCAGGAACCAGCATATCTAACTGATAAATGAAAAAAGGGGTATCAATATCAAATTGATTTATTAAAACCCTGAAATCTTCGTGCCAATCAAATAATTTAATGCTCAAGCCAATTTCCTGAGCCGCATTATTAAGACCTTCAGTTAAACGGTTACGTAAACAGAGAACGTTTAAAATATTAAACCTGTTTGATGCCTTCAAAGCACAAAGCCCTAATTCTGACGAACCAATGAAAACAATATCCATTTTCTTCATTTTACGACTTTACAATATAAGCATTTGGCATCCATGAATTTACAAGTGTTTTTACAGAAACATTAGGTAGTAATTCATGCAATGCATTACTTTCACCAGGAGCAAACTCATGCGAATATTGATCAAAGATCATTATTCCGCCAGGTATAAGTCTTTCGTAAAAGAATGGAATACTAGCTTTCATAACATCGTATGTACCAGCGTCCATCATCACTAACTTAAATCGTAAATGCTGGTTTTCATCAAAAAATTCATTCAAATCTTTTTTTAAATCAAGTTTATGAATTTTTAATATATTGCTAAATCCTTGCTTATTCACAAGCTCTAAAATATCTTCATATTCTGTTTTATAACCGCCGTTTTCTATTAAGGCTGAATCTTTTTCATTTAATTGCATGCCCTCAAACCAATCGAAACCATGGCATAATGTTAACGATTCAGATTCAAAAATTTTTATTAATTTTGCAAAAAGTAAGGATGATGCTCCTTTATAAACTCCCACATCAGCGATGTGTCCAGCCAAACCAAGTGTTTGTTTATACAACTCATATATCGTAATCATACGATGTAATGACATATGGCCAACGTAAGCTGTAAAGTCCTGTAAACATTCATCTAAAGGAACATTTTTCTTCTTTAAAAAATCGACATAATCGTAGTAATCTTTCCTTCTGTGATCAAACTTAACACTTTCTAATGCCCCAAAAGAATGTCCTTGTTTTTCAGCCATTGTGACTCCCAATTAACATAAACAGATGATGTTGATGAACTGTCTATACAAGGCTATAACAGTTCAGTAGTTTTTTTATTTCAGGCAACCCATTAAACATTAAGACATCTAAAATAGATAAATACGGCGTAAACTTTTTACCATATTGCTTGTACTCTATCGGTAAAACATTTAAAAATTTCAGCTCAATACCTCTACGAACAAACTCGTTTTGTTCGTACAAAGCTTTCCCTCCTGGGGGGTTAACATACATAGTTGCCTGTTCTTTTATGCAAATATCTAAAATGCGTTCTTGTCCCTTCAAGCCATTATTTAAATAATGGCTTGAACTTTGAATAATTTCAGTGTCAATTGATAAAAACGCTATTAACCTTAAATTTGCATTTAGTATAAAATCAGGTAGCGAATTTGTTTGAAAATTGAAAATACTTTCAAAAATTGGATAAACAGAGTCAAAATTAGGTGCCTTACTATATGATAATCTTATAGTTTTTAAAGTTTTACTTCGCCAATCACTGCAATTATTAATCTCAATATTTTTGATTAACTTGTTCTGACTAGCCTTAACTAGTGGAATAGTAAATAGGTGTTCTTGCCCATTAACAAGCATGTTATTCCTATTAATCCACCCTCTATTAATAAAGTTAACATCATCGTAAAAAACAAATTTATCAACTAAATTCAGTAACTGAAAATACCCAATATATGGTAAAAAATAAGGCTGCATTATCGCTAATTTCATATTTAAAATACCAACATTAATCAGCAAGAAGTTTCACAATTACATCATTTAGACGTTCATCTGCATCTAAATTATTAATTTCGAATTTTACACCTTGTGATAACTTACCTTCAATAGCTTGAACATATGAACTCATCGTTGACGGCGCATTGACATAGTTAACCGCACGCTCGACCAATTCAGTTTCATTTTTACAAAAGCCCTCTAAAATACCTAATGTATTCCAAATTTGATAGTCGGTATACCCTGCCATATCGCTTTTATCAATGATAAATAGCTTTGGAATTCTCAGCTTAAGGCAATCTATATTACTGTTACTACCACCAAATGGAATCGTTGGAATTGCAAACTGACATTTTGCTAAGGTATTCATATAATCATTATAACTCTGTGCCATATGTAAAGATGAATTAGGCAAATAACGTCTTAATATTGATTGTGCAGCAAAATAATCTAAATCTTGTTTAGGATTATTCATGAAAAAGTGGAATTCTACTTCCTTTGCACTACCATCAGAGATTCTTTGACAAATATCCAATAAGGCAGAGGTAACTTTCTGTATAACCCCATTTACCGCAACATGAGTCTTACCTTCGGCGTCAACCTTGCATTCCGACTCAATTGTATATGCTCTGGAAGACATCCCAGTTAAGACACCTTCAAATGGCGCTATTTTTTCATTTAGAAAAAACTGAATAGCTGCGCGATCAATACCAGCCAAATCCATATAATGCACAAAATCTATATTTTCAAAGTAGCTGGAAGATGGGTGGCCTAAACACATACTTTGGATTGGTGCTAGTCGCTGTGTAGCCAATAAAGGTACAAAATTACTCATACCAATAGATGGGTATAGCAAGACATCAGGCTTATAAGAGAGTATGTCTGATATTATTTTTTCAAATTCATAAATGTTATCATAAAGTAAAAATTCATCAGCATCCTTTTGACCTAATTTATCAACCTTACCTTTTTCACCTACACCTATTACTGTAAAACTCTTCTGTAAGCCTTTAATTAGGGTTTCATAACAACGATACATAGCGTGTCCATCACGGTAATGTTCGTGAATTACGACAATAGTTGGTTTTTCTTTAGATGGCTTATTTTTAACATCGTTTGCAATAGTTTGCTTTATTTTACTCGATAAATATTTATCCATGAATGCAGTATAATTTCTTACCGCCCACTTTTTAAATTCGTTCTTACCTTCACCTGTTAAATTACTGACATGAAAATAACCAGAACTCATCAGTTCAAGATTCTGTGGATTTTTATAACTTAATGTCGGTAGGTCCTTTGCTATTCGAGTTAATCGATTAAGGTTTTCAAATGAAGTTGGTGATAAATTTAGTACAGCTGATGAAATTAGCCCAATATATGCTCTAGCAATATCGGCAGGTAAATGAGGAATGAGTTGTACCCAAGGCAACTCAAAAGTACTATCTGGCATATACAACACTAATAGTTTTTTCACTTCAGCTAGCGAAAATTGGTTTTTCTTATCTAAGCCCAAATTTCTGACAATATGATCTGTGTTTTGATAGCTACTTGCCGAAAATAAAAACGACATAAACTTTTTATTAACCAAAAACTCATGAAATAACGCC
This sequence comes from Thalassotalea sediminis, assembly GCF_030295915.1. Classification (NCBI taxonomy): domain Bacteria; kingdom Pseudomonadati; phylum Pseudomonadota; class Gammaproteobacteria; order Alteromonadales; family Colwelliaceae; genus Thalassotalea; species Thalassotalea sediminis. The sequence continues at coordinate 2,870,052 of NZ_AP027361.1, forward strand.
TCGCCTGCTTTATAATTAGGGTCGCTTAACATTTTAGTCAAAAGAGTCGCGAGTTTTTCGATAATTTGATAGCTTTCAAGGTCTTTTTGAGCAACAGATAGATTACGACCTTTAGGGCGTAAATCAAATTCCATCTTTTCTGCTGCTTGATTTCTCATCATTGCTACCAGTGCTTGCTCTGCCTTTTTATAATTCCCGTTAAGTATTGGTGTTTCAATATCTGAAATTGAAACAGAGGTAATTTGTTTCCCTTGCGTAGATTTCTCGGTCATAATGCCCCCAGCATTTAAAAAATTTTAGTTATAGTGATAGCTTTTTAATAATATTAGATTAATGGCATCCACCAAGATGTATTATTAAGGTACCAGTCTATCGTTTGTTCTAATCCTTGCTTAAAGCTTGTATTTACTTGAAACCCTAGCTCTTTTTTAATTTTACTATTATCAATTGCATAGCGAACATCATGGCCAGGTCTATCTTCTACATAAGAGATTAATGCTTCGCTACAGCTTAGCTTTGCCTTTAGGGCACATGGAAAAAGTTGCTGGTATTGTTCAGAACCAGATATTTTATCATTCATGATTTGGCAAATAAGTTTAACAATATCTATATTCTGCCATTCATTTTCGCCACCGATATTATAAGTTTCAGCTATTTTACCGTGTTGTAAAATAGCTTCTATCCCACGACAGTGGTCAACAACATGCAGCCAATCTCTAACTTGTTGTCCATCACCGTACACAGGTAAGGGACGATCATGCAAAATATTTGTGATCACTAAAGGGATCAACTTTTCAGGGTAATGATACGGCCCATAGTTATTTGAGCAATTCGATGTTGTAACATTTAAGCCATACGTATGATGGTATGCACGAACTAAATGATCTGACGCGGCTTTAGAAGCCGAGTAAGGAGAGTTAGGTTGATACTGGTGTTTTTCAGTAAACGCTGGTTCTAAGCTTGTGAGAGAACCGTATACCTCATCTGTAGATACATGGTGAAACCGATATTCATTCTCTTTATTATCGCCTGCTAACCAAACATTTTTCGCTGCCTCTAAGAGTTGAAAGGTACCAACAATGTTTGTCTGGATAAAATCAGTAGCTCCATTGATTGAACGATCAACATGAGATTCGGCGGCAAAATTAACAATAGTACAAACATCGTAAGTTTGCATTACAGACTCGACATTTGCTCTATCAGCAATATCCCCTTTAACAAAATACACTTTACCTTCATCAATAAGATCATTAATACTGGTAAGATTGCCTGCATAAGTTAATACATCGTATATAATTAACGTATCTTGAGGATATTTATTGTGCCAATAATGCACAAAATTGGCTCCAATAAAGCCAGCACCGCCAGTGATAAGAATGCTTTTATTACGTTCGTTACTCATACAACTATATCATTTAAGCTCTTCTAATAGGTTTAATAAATATTCCCCATAGCCACTTTTCTTTAGTGGTTGAGCAATATTTCTAAGCTCCTCAGCCGTTATCCAGCCATTACGAAAAGCTACTTCTTCAGGGCAGTTTATTTTTAAGCCCTGTCGGTTATCTACTGTCGCTATAAATTGCGCAGCAACTAATAAATCTTGATGTGTCCCAGTGTCCAACCAAGCTATTCCTCTTCCCATAATTTCAACAGTTAATTGCTGTTCCGAAAGATACTGTAGCAATACATCTGTAATTTCCATCTCACCGCGTTTACTAGGTTTAACATTTTTGGCAAATTGAATAGCTTGGCTGTCAAAAAAGTAAATCCCTGGAATAGCATAATGAGACTTTGGCTGAACTGGCTTTTCTTCAATTGAGGTAACTCTACCTGATTGATCAAAGTCTACAACCCCGTATTGACTAGGATTAGCAACGTGATAACCGAAAACTGTACAGCCACTTTCTTTCTTTACCGCATTTTGCAGTGAACTTGGAAGTGTTTGACCATAGAATAAATTATCACCTAAAATCATCGCAAATGAATCATTAGCAACAAACTTTTCGGCAACTATAAGTGCATGTGCTAGCCCTCTAGGCTTATCTTGAATACAATACTGCAATTCAATACCCCATAACTTACCATCACCCAACAGGTCTCTAAATTTTTGAGAGTCCTCTTCAGTTGTGATAATCAAAATATCTTTAATGCCTGCCTGCATAAGCGTAGCTATCGGATAATATATCATTGGTTTGTCGTATACAGGCATTAATTGCTTACTAACCACCTGCGTTAACGGATAAAGCCTCATGCCAGTTCCACCCGCTAATACTATACCTTTCATCGCCTTGACTCCTTGACGTTTTCCGTCTGACAATCATATCCAAGACTTTCGACGCACGATGTAATTTTTCCCCAATAGGGTTCAAATAACGCTTTATAGTTTACCCATTTGTTCATAGATGATTGATAAATCGGTTGATTTGTTTGCCCTCTTGATGCACTTGTTACATATTTATTCTTGGCGTGCTCAGAAAAATTAGAGAAAGTATCATCTACATTTAATTTAATCGCACTGAATAGCTTGCGACACTCTTGTTCAAAGTTATTAACCAACGCTTCGTAACTCAAACGATATATAGGCAACTTTAACTCTTTTTCATACATAGCTATTAACTTATGTACCTCAATATAGGTATCAATAATTGACCTTATTTCGATTAACTTGATATTTTCACTCGAGGCAACAAAGTCCTTTTGAAAACAACTTAAACACACATCCAGTGGATGGCGTTGCATAAAGATCAAATTAGCTTCAGGAAAAATAAGATTGATAAAAGGTAGATCACACGAATAATGCGGGCTTTTTTCGACTATCATTTGGTATTTTGCATAATCGAAACCTAATTTTGCCACCGTTTCAAAATAAACACCGCGTAAATAGTTTATTTCATCTTTAGTTAGGCGAAACATATCCTGCGGATAACGTTTATTTAGTTCGTCCTTAAATGCACTAATAACAGTTTGAAACACGCCTGTTTCACTAAAAACCAATACATTTTCTTGTGTGTCGATAATATTGTCGATGAGCGTAGTACCTGATCTTGGAAAGCCAGCAATAAAAGTAATATTGGTAAATACATTATATTCATCAACTTCAACTTCATTAGCAAAGCCTTTAGCGAGCGATTTATAAACTTGATAATTTGAAGGTTTAACTTTTTTATGTCTAACTTCTTTAGCTTTTTTAGTAGCTGCTTGCTGATAATAAATTTGTGCATTTGAGAACTGTTTCAGTTGGTGGTAACTATCTGCGACCATATAATCGAGCGTGGGATTATTTGCTTGCTCCAAGACATGATTATCAAGCATGCCAATAACTTTGTCATACTCTTGAGATTCAAAGGCTACTTTCGCCTTAAAACCAAGGGTGCTACCAGGATTAATTCTTTCATATTTCTCAATAAGTACTGAAAGCTCTGCATACATTTTAAAATCAAAATAATATGTGGCAACTTTGCCAAACTGTGCAGCATCAAGCAAATGAGCATAAGGCTGTATTTCATTTAAGCGCTGTTTAACTAACTCCATATTTTGCTGTAATACGGCACTCCGAATACGCATTACATGAGTACCAATATAAAATTTCTCCCAATGTAGCAATTTAAGCGAAACTCTTTCAAAAGCGATAACATTTAATGTTGTTAAATATAGAAACGCCAAATTATATACAGCACTGCCATTACTAATTCCACCATCAATCAAAACGCTTTGTTCAATAGATGAAATTGCGGCAGAGTATTTGCCCTGTTTCTTATAGCAAATTCCGATAAACAAATGTAGCTGACAGCGTTGTTTATCATCTAAATTTTTCTTAAGCAACATTTCTGCTTCAAATATCGCTAATGGATATTCCTTTAAGGTATTTAATAGCTCAATTTTTAGAAAGGTTGCTTCGAGAGACAATTTTCGCTCTTTCTTTAATTCTTTTAGCGCCTTCTGATATTGCCCTGCTACGGCTAATTCTCGCGCCTTTTTAATTTTATTAACAGATTTCACAAGTAATATTACTACGGTCGTTCAATTTAGGATTAATATAAGTCAGGTATTATTCGCGCTAAACAGCGCCTTATTCAGGAAATACAATAGATTGTAATACACGCTGATATTCTTTTGATACATGTTCCGTAATAGATATGTCTCCAGAGACGAGAACATTATAAAGAATATCTTTTTTATCATTAAACACGTTTAGGACATAAAAAGTCTGCTGCCCCATTTTTGCATGGGCTGTAATCGTATATTCATTGTGTGCTAAGTTGCCTTTATAGAACTTATTGTTAGGATCAGTAGATAAGGTTACTTCTTTATAGCCTTTCTTAGATAGTTCTGAAAAGTTTGTAGCAATTATATTTTCCCATTGTTTTTCTATCGGTGCGTAAGTACTACCAACTAACATTTGACAACTTATATTTGTCGCTATCCTAGCATTATTACTTTTGGAATATGCTAAATAAGATTTAGTTACCATACTAATGTTATCTGTAATTGGGTACACATTTTTTTTGATCGTTGGAATAGATTTGAAATCAACTTGAACACCACACTCTACTGCTTGAGTATTAAAAGAAAATAACGATATAAAAATAACTGATGCAATAAGTTTGTAAGACATTTACCGCTCCAAATAAAAAATAGTGAAAAGAATTATATCTTCAATGGCAAAAAAAAGGTAAAAAAAAACCCGGGTAAACCGGGTTTTAATTCAATAAGATTAACTTATTAAAGTTTACTTACCGTCAACTTTAGCTTGAGAGTTAGAAACCTCAGTACGGCCACCTTCATTTTCGATAGTTGCATAAGCTGAAACGTCTTGTGCGTAACCATCAATGTTGAAAGTAATGCTTAACTTAGTTGCTTCAGTAAGACCAAACGCAGACGCTAAAGTGCCTTGCTTGAACTTCATTACTGTAGTGCCTGGTACGTCACCTAAGTCAACTGATGGATATTCGTTACCATCTTCATCAATTGCTGTAGCTAGAACATTTGCAGCATTTGCACTTTCGTTAGCGATGTAAACGCTTGATGAAGTGTTATCAAACAATACAGGCATGTAAGGAACATTGATAACAGTTGCATCTAATTCCCATGAACCACCAGCAACAGTAACTTTTGTAGACTCTGTACCATCAGTGAAGTCAGCTTCAACCATGATAGCACCAGTCTCAGGAATTACTGAACTAATTGCATTCGAATCAAAACGAACATAACCAGCTACAGAAGTACCCGCATTAGCACCTTCACTAGCAAAATCAGCATTAGCGATTTGGAACGTAACTTCGTCTTCGTCACCATTTACCGCTGGTGCTAAAGCTACTGGAGTTGTACCAAAGTTAGCATCAGCAAAGTCATTTGCTGCTAAATCAGTGAAATTACCCATAATAGTAACGTCAGCATCAACGTTAGCTAAAGCAGCAGCTAAAGACTCATCGTTACCAATTTTGAATTTCAATGTATCACTTTCAGTGTTTGTACCATCATATAGACGAGCGAAGTCTACTTGGTCAACACGTTCAATTTTACCGTCCCATTCTTGAGAAACAGTGAAATCAAATTGAGTTACTAATTCAGCAATTTGAGCACAACCTGATTCAATTGGGTTTTCGCTAGCATCAACAGATGAATAACATACAGTTGAGTTACCATCTAAAACAATACCATTTGCTATATTATCAAAAGTTAAACGGAACGCAGAACTTGCCGTTAACGGGTTACCCAAGTTAACGTCAAAAGAGATAGTATGAGCATCTGTATCAGTTGTTGTGTCTACTTGAAACTTGTCAAACGTAAACGAACCAGTACCGTAGTTAAACTCAGCACCATTTGTTACTGTACCAACACCAGAACCAACTACGTTGTTAACAGCACTTGTTGTAACAGCTAATTCAAGGTTTGATAAATCAACAGATGAATCAAATGTTAGTGTAATTGTTGAAGCAGCTGGTGTTAGTTTGTCTACTACAAAATCCAACACTAATGGAGCTTCCACACCATCTGAAGTTACAGCAACATTACCTGCAGCAACACCTTCCTGAGATATTTTAAGCTTATCGCTAGAAACAGTTACCGCATGTGCACTAAATGCACTTACAACAGCTGACGCGACTAACGCTTTCTTAAATAAATTCATTATTTTCTTTCTCCTAGTTTCATGAAACCAGCACAACGATAATGATTCAATGTGCCAATATTTTTCTCGTTTTGGCTAGGCGCCTAGCCAAACCAAAGCAAATTTAATGATAAAGCTCACCTGATGTCAAGTAAATAGGTTTTTATTTTTATATATTTGTTGATTTTACAACCAATTAATACATCAACAAAGCCATTTACTCGTGTAGCAAGCGTTATCTTGAACATTTTAAGTACATATATAACTCTTACAAGTAATAACAAACGTTTATTTTAACATTTTAGAAAATGTTATCTTGTTTAGAGCAAATCAAACATATTACTATTTAAAATTATGAAAGATTCTACTATAAATACTACGGTTAAAGCTAACCTTATTTTTTTAAATTTTCAAGTATTTAAAACCTAATTTAACGTTAAAATTTTAAATTTTCTAATCCTTTAGCAAAGCTTTCTTTAATTGTAGCCCAATCCGACTGTTGACTTATTATTTTTGGCGTTACCAATACAACGAGTTCAGTTTTATCAGTGTCCTCGTTATCACTTCTAAATAAGTGGCCTAATACTGGTATTGACCCCAAAACCGGTACTGACGTTGCTCCTCTATTTATTGAGTGACTAATCAAACCGCCAAGCATAACCGTTTGACCATCTCCGGCGACAACTTCTGTACTAATTGCACGTTCGAAAACAGCAGGCGTTTCCAAGGAATTGGAACCCGATGATATTGAAGAGTTACTCTGTGATATTGTCATTATAACTGTGCCTTGAGCATTTACTGTAGGAGTAACACTCAATACTAAACCAGTTTTTCTGTATTGAATTGATGTTGTTTGACGATCTCCACCAATTGGGTCAGTTGTTGTACTGCCAACTGTTGGTATGTCATCACCAACACTTATCGTGGCTGCAACGCCATCTCTTACGACTAATGTAGGACGTGATAGGACATTTATTAAGCCATCTGTTTGACTTAAGTTAAAAGAGAACTCCCCAGGTAACCCTACTATCGAATATTTAAAACCCGACTTACTGCTGAATGAAAAATCTTCAGTCTTGTCGCCAGATGCTCCGTTTTTCAATGCAAACTCTACACCTTTAGCAAACACTCCTGTTAACTTTACTTCAGCAATTACGACTTCCATCATCACCTGCTTTGGTAATACATCCAATTGTCTAATTATTGGTTGTAACTCTTGATAATGTTTGCCAGAAGAATAAAAAATTAACGCATTGGCTCTTTCATCAACGACTAAGTTTATATTGTCGCCCTTAATAGAAAGGCTTTTATTCTGATTTTTACCTGATTGTGTGGTATTAGGTAATACATTTTGCCCATTGCTAGTGTCAAAACTTCCTGGGTTATCTGCTGACATACTACTTTGAGCTTTTAGCAACGGCATTAAAGACATGCCAAGATCAGAGGCTCGTGCAAATTTGGGATGGTATATATAGTAACTTTGCTCACTACCTGTTGCAGGCTTATCAATAATTGAACTCCAGTGCTGTACACGAGAAAGAATTCTTTCGCTTGTAGCAAAGACTACGACTTTTCCGAGATGCTCTAACGGAATAAAACTTACGCTAGCTGCATTTTTAGCACTAGAAAAATTAGTAGAAATACCATCTTGAGCCAATAATTCTGAAACTTTTGTAATAAAAGTCGATGAATCTATATAGGAAAAGCTTAATAAAGCTGCTGGTTTATTATAGAGCATTGGGCTGTCTAACATTTCAAGTAAAGACAAAGTTCTTAAAACCTGCTCGCGTTTACCTTCTATTATTACAGCGCCATCATCCGCATCTAAGGTAATTCTTGCGTCGACTAAATTCGCTAATGTATTCCTTAGCCCTCTAGACACTTTATAATGCAAAGGAACCAACTGCGTAATTACTCCAGAAACGGTAGGCACATCACTTGCAGTTCTACCAAATCCAAATGCTTTATCTGATTTCGCTCCACTTTTAGGAATTGGAACGACGTAAAACACATCATCATTTAATGTAATAGTGGCGTTATTTTGCTGTAAGATATTTTGAACTAACTGAAAAAGTCGTCGAGCTGTTACTTCTTCTTTAAGCTCCATTGTAACTGGTGTAGAGTTACTTTTAATTGAGGGTTCAATTAAATATGACACACTTAATAAATCACTTAGAACATAATGTAAAAATTCATTCAACGGTAACGAATTCAGCGTAACTTTATAAGTTTTTTCTACATTAAAATATTTTGTTAAGTCTACTTCTAAAACATTATTAACGTTTCCTACTGAAGGTGAAGATAACCTAATAAAAGAACCTAGTTCATCTCTTTCTTTTGCGGCCTCCAATGAGCTTATATGTGCTTCACTAGTTCCTTTTTTATTTTCTAAAAAGGAACCTTCTAATGTTACTTTATTCGTGGAAATAGCTGCCTCTGGCTTTACCATTGACGTACAACTACTTGTAGAACCTACTATTAAAACTAAAGCAAGCAAATGCGTACTTTTTCCAAGACTATTTATCTTCATTTTTACTTCGCTCAAAAATTTTGTGCATTGTAGTTCGGTCATTATGCGTTAAAAATACTTTGTCAGATTCGATTCGCTTTAATTTAATATTTTCAACAATTTGTTCACCTTCACTAATTTTTAATATTTCTTTGTTTTTAGACTGCAATAAAATAAACGGAGTTTCTTCATTAAAAAAGATCCCTAACAATAAGAATTTTATCCCATTGATTGTAAGTAATTGGTTATTATCCAACTCATTATCATTCTCATTTTTGACACTATTTGCTAATGCTTTCGCTTCATCAGCATCTTCTTGTATTTTTATCCACTGTTTTTCTAAACCTATTAGCTCTTTATTAGGATACTCAGGTTGGAGGAAAATAACACTTTCTATAGCAAAACCGTCTGTTCTCCCGCTTTCAAGCTGGTTACTGTCCAAGCTTGATATCATAAAAACGAGGGTAAGTAACATCAATAGAACAAATATGTGTTTCATTTAGATGCCTCAGTTGACGTATTAAACACAAATAACTGTAATACTATAGATACCTTATCACGCACTGCTCCAGTAATCCGCCTTGCTCTGAAGTTAAAGTCGCCAATTCTAATTAGCGGCTTGGAGGATTCAATTGCACGGGTCACTTTGACGACACATACAGGAGCACCTTCAATTCTAGTTTCTAACTCCCACATACTTGTTTCTTTTGTTAACTTTTTTTCATTTTTCCATGCAAGAAGTTCAATTTCGCATTGTGAGTTAGTAATGATTTTTTCAACTTTTTGCTGCACGTATATTTTAAACTCAGACTCATCTTTGTAATTAAACATATATTGAGTTACTTTTGCATTTTCTTCTCTAACTACATTTAATTGCTTATCTAAATCTTCACCTTTGTCAACAAGGTTTTCTGACTTTAAGAGTTGTCTTTGCTGCATCGAAATATCTTGCTGAAACACTTCCATGCGCTCCCAAAGCGGTAATGTAACATAATTAGCAACGATTAGAACAAGCAAAATTATGCAGTAATGTTGGTACTTTATTAAAATTTGCTTCATTCTGTACCTCTATAGTTCAATGATATTGTAAATAAGTCATCACCACGACTTTTTCTCACTGCTCCTACAAATGAAGCCTGTGATACAGAACCCAAATTATTTAACGCATTCAAAACTCTTGATGCTTTTTCTGCTCTGCCTCTCAACTCAATACCACTAGAAGTTCTAAAATAGCCAGAAATTTCCATGCCATTCTCGATAGCGACTGAAAATATATCCCACATAGGCGTAACTAAACTAAAACGAGAAAACTCCTCGTTTAAAATAACAAGCCTATTTTGCAAAGCATCAAGCTGTTGTTTGTTAGATATAAGTGTTCTAGCTTCCTGCGACAAGCTTTGATTTTGTTTTTGAATATTGCCCTGCTTCAAATAATAATAACCATTAGCGAATAACAAAAAACAAGTTGCTGTTAAGACAGGAATAACATAAAGAGAGTGTAATAACTTTGTATTAAGGAATTCTAAAAGATTGATGGATACAATATTTTTATATTGATGCATCGGAAGTAATTCCAACCTTTCTAATAAGTAATTTGCGTACTTCTCTTGCTCTACAGTTTGGTGCGGGGTATTTAATGGAACACCAATACTAGCCTTAAATGCAGCAATATCACTTAACATACCTTTTTGATATGCACTTTGAACTTTGCTATCAGAGTACGCCCAAAACAGGTTTCCTGCGGGGGTATTCAGATTTAATATTTTCCTTTCTTGCTTATTAACATTTGTTTTTAATAATTCACCTTCAGGAATTAATAATGTTTTCTTATTTAATTGGTTTTCTAATGACTTATTGAAGTTGATCGTTTTAACATCAAACCCATCTTGCTCTTTATTCTCCCTGATCAACTGAATTGGTTTAATGCTAGCAACAGCCTGCCGCTGTATTTTTAATAGACTATTTAATTCTTTCCTACTTATAGCAGAATAAGTTTTCACACTCTCTACGTAATGTTGTCTAGCAACAATCATTATAAAACGCGGATTAGTTAAGGTCGAAAAACCGTCAGTTTTCAGTTCATAGCATTTGTCAGCAATATACCCGACATACCTACTCAACAATTGACGAATTTTTTTATTTTTGGTCAAAAACTTTAAATTCAAACTTTGTTCCATACGATATTTTTAACCGTTATTGGCTTGTATACATCAAGCGGATTTATTTCTACAACGAAAGCTTTAGTTACTTGTCTTCCATCTTCATAAGCTCGTAATTCTACTCTAAACTTATTACCAGTAGCAAAGACAATATTTTCATCACCTTCTATACCCGTAAGTTTGAAAAATTCGAGAAAAGTAAGTTCATTTATGTCGCGCAGTCTTATTATTGCGTCAGCTTTGTCGTCATTATTCAAAAATGCCCGTAGAAGCTTTTCTGGAGCCAGCATGGGATTAAAACCTCGTACATAAGAAAGAGAGAAGTACTTTGACCAAACGCTCTGGTCAAAGTACTCTCCATTACGAATAAGTTCTAGCTCATGCATCGATTGAATTGGCCCATTTCTTGGCCCTATCTTTCCAACTTGCTGATAGAAGTGTCTTTCTGCACCATTTAACCTGTTTAAATCATCCTCATCAATCCAATCTTTGAGTGAATCTATGAACTCTCTAATTGCACCTTCTTTATACCCCAACGAAATGAGTAATCTGTTAGTTAGCGTTTTATCTAACATATTAATGCTCAGCAACCCATTCATTCCCTGTATACGAGCTTCAACGTTATCATTAATGTGAAAACTTTTATTATGAAAGTTCCATTTTGATGTTAATGGGTTTTTAGTTTCTTTCCTAATTGCTTTCTCAGATAGTAAGGCGATAAATAACTCAGATTGTGCATTTTCAATTTGTAATTCCAGCTCACTGGCAACTTGAACATCAACCGTCAATTTAACTTGTTGTCTGATGCTTTGCGTAATGAAAAGAGCCAACGTTGTGATAATCATAGTGATAATCAGAACTTGGACTAATGCAATGCCTTTAGTGTTATTCAATCAAATATCCTCATTTATCGCTTTAACTAAATAACTAGATGCATCAAAGATAAAAAAAACAAGCTGCTCTGAAGTACTATCTTTAAAGTCAACATTTACTTTTACATTGATTGGAAATATACGATTTTCATCTAAAATATGTTGATTATACCAAGATATTTTTTTTGAATTATCACGTGTTTCCAATTCTCGAGTGCTATTGACAAATTGTTGATAATCTCTAAAAGAGAGCCAACCAAAATAAGAAAATTGTAGGGTCGATATATTGTCTAATAAGACAACTTCATGCTCCCAAACAATAGGTTCATTTATACTTTTGAAAACAGTATTTTTTAAGGACTTTTCTCTGTAAACAAGTAATTTATCGTCACCCTTTTCAACTAATGCAAATTCAACAATTGATTTTTCTTGGCTATATATACCTGCCTGAGTAATAAAACTAGTAGAGCTAGAATTTCCTATAAAATATAGACTTAACTGGTCGTCAGCATTTCTTATCACATAAGGGCTAATTCCTTCAAATACCCTGCTGATAGAAATTAAATGCATACCAGCTTGTGATTTTTTCCAATAATGATTCACTTGCTTTTTCCAATTATCTGAATAGATACTATATGCATAATAACCAGAATATAGAACTAGCATTAACAGACTCGATGCAATCATTAACTCGATAAGAGTAAAGCCTGATTGCCTTTTAGTTTTATTTACCATGTGACAACTTTTAATTCATAATTTCTATTAAAACTTTGCTGTGCCGCTGTTACTTGCACATTAAAAAAACCAAATTTAGCAGGCCAATTAATTTCACTGTAATCATCATAGGGCGGAGCTAAAAAAAGCTCTCTAGTAGCATTCCACTTATAGGAAACTTTTAGTATTTCAAAGCTACCTGAAAAACTAGTTGAACGTTTGTCTTCAGCCATCGCCCTTAAGTCAAAATTTATTCGCTTATTAGCTAATGACATAGATTGAAAAAAATTTACACGTTGAATTGATTTTTTTGAGGCTATAGAGGATGAACTGTAAATCTCTGCAACAAGTGAAATTGAAGAAAAAAGTATTATTGCGGCGATTAATACTTCAATTAATGTAAACCCCTCTATGCTAACTCTTCTCTTTATCATACTTTTTATAAATACCTTTAATAGTGAAAAATGATATTTTATCGTCACTAATGATAGAAAAAGTTTGAGGCGTTACAACTGCTGAAGTATTTATATGAAAACTATTTGGCACAAAAGTTAACTCTTCAAATGAAATAATTTCAGAATTATCCAGTTGAATAATTTCAAAAATATTTTCTCTCAATTCAACTCTAATAGTGTTGCCATTATAAAAAGCTTTGTAGCCGAGTTGTTTAAAAAGCTGGCGTACCTTTTCAATTTCTACCTGTTTTTTATGTTGAGATACTGATTTCGTTAATAACGCACCTGTTAGCCCCATAATTACTGACATAATAGCCATTACGACAACTAGTTCAATTAAAGAAAAACCTTTAAATTTTCTAAAATGGGACATCATTAATTGAAACCATACTCATGAGCATTGAAATTACGATCCCACCAACGAACCCTCCCATAAAAATAAGCATAATAGGTTCAAGCATAGTTGTTAACCGATTGATTACAGCTTCCAGGTCTTGTCGGCTTCTTTTTGCAACTTCATTAAATACTGTAGAAAGCCTACCAGTTTCCTCACCCACTTGGATTATCGATAGAAAAAATTCGGGAAAAATTCTCGTTTTTGACAAAATCTGACTTAATTGCTTCCCTGTTTTCAATTGCTTTAATGCTTGTTTAGCATCTCTTCTCAGTTCCTCTTGCTTTAAAGTATTTGCCGTCAACTCTAATGTAGTATCTAACTGAAGCCCCGCCGATAGCATCATAGCCATTGATTGAGAAAACCGAATACGTTCTGCTGTTAATATAATTTTTCCAATGCCCGGCATATGAGAACACTTAACATAAAACCAACTTTTAACTTGAGGGCGTTTCAAACCATAAAATAGTATTATTATTGAAGCCAACACTCCTCCAACAATAAAAAGTTCATAATTCACAAAAAAATTACTTGTATTTACAATAACTTGCGTATACCAAGGCGCCAACGAAAGATCGGTAAAAATGGAGGCCATTTTGGGCACAATAAAGGTTAGTACAAAATAAATAGCTAGAACACACACACATAAAATAACAGAAGGATAAGTCAGTGCAGTTGTTATCTTTGATTTAAGGTCTTTTTGGAATTTAAGATCATCTGCAAGCTGCTGCAAAACCTCGGGTAAATTCCCAGAGGTTTCGCCTATTTTCAATAAGCTAATGTAAAGGGTTCCAAATAATGCTTCATGCTCATTAAATGCTTGACTCAAAGACATACCTTTTTTTAAAGACATCGAAATTTGAGATAACAACCTATTTAATGCAGGACTAACATTAGACTTTCTAATAATATCAATGCCTTTGTCAACCCTGACACCACTTTCTAATAATAAAGCCAATTCATTAGTAAAAAACTCTAAGTGATCTAATGTAACTTTCTGTTCAAACAACGTACTAAAAAGTGTTACCTGAGAAATAGATTTTAGCTCAATAGGAGCTAAATCTAGTGCATCCAATTTTTGTTGCGCAGCACTTTTACTAGACGCTGAAATAACTCCTTGATGCCTTTCTCCATTTGACGCAATTGCCTTATATTCAAAATCAATCACCCTGCTACCCTTAATACTTCGTCAATGGTTGTAACACCGCAGATAACTTTATAAAAGCCATCTTCTAGCAGGTTTCTGCGTTTTAAACTGTAGTTGTATGAATTCGCCTGTTGAATAAAGTCACTACCCTTATTAAAAGACTTTATCTTGTCATCACATTGTAAATATTCATTAATTGCAACACGTCCTTTATAGCCACTATGGTTACAATATTCACACCCCACGGCTTCTAATAGACGTATTTCATTGGTATTACTATTTTCTGCGACTTCTTGGAGTGGATAGTTCTGTAAAATTTCATCTCTATTAGGGTTTTCTATTGCACAATTAGTACATAATTTTCTTGCCAGTCGCTGCGCCACCACTGAAATTAAAGCTGCATTCAGCAAAAACTCTTCAACGCCTAACTCAATCAATCGAGTATAAGCACTTGCGGCACTATTTGTATGAACAGTACTAAATACTAGATGTCCTGTTAAAGCTGATTGCAACGCTATTTTAGCCGTTTCTGCATCACGAATCTCACCCACCATGATAATATCGGGATCTTGTCGTACAATTGAACGAAGACCTGCGGCAAAATCAAAACCAATTTCAGGTTTCACCTGAACCTGATTAACACCTTCTAGCTGGTATTCAACAGGATCTTCTAAGGTAATTATTTTAACGTCTTCGTTATTTAGTTCATTCAGAAAAGTGTACAACGTTGTTGTTTTACCTGAACCTGTAGGACCTGTTAATAATATAACACCAGCAGTTTTCTTTAAATCTTTCAGAATAAGTGACTGAGTATCCTTTGATAACCCTAAAACAGAAAGATCATAGGTAATAGAGTCTTTAACTAAAAAACGAAGAACAACACTTTCGCCTTCATTTAGTGGCAACGCAGAAACTCGAATATCAAGGTCTTGATTTGCAATTCTCATCGATATTTTCCCATCTTGTGGGCGCCTCTTTTCCGCAATATCCATACCAGATAAAATTTTGAGTCTGGTTATAATCGGTAGCTGCATTTTCAAAGATAAAGATTCTACTTCATGTAACATCCCATCAATTCTGTATCGAACACGAAATCGATTCTTATAGGGCTCAAGATGCATATCTGAGGCCCCTCTTGCTAAAGCCTTTGTTATTAAAGAGTTGAGAAGATTTACGGTAGGGGCTTCTGAGGCAAGCTCTCTTAATTTTTCTTCTTCATCACCAGTAAGTTCAACATCTTCAGATAATGTTTCAGTTTTACTTTGAATTTCGAAAAAGAAGGTTTGGAGTTGTGGCTCTGTTGCAATAAATATTTTTGTTTCAACAGCATGCTCTTGCATGTACTGAATTAGTTTAAAATCTAACGGATCTTTGCAAGCTAATACCCACTTTTCCCCCTCACAAGAAACCAACAGACAATTTAAAACCTTTAATTCCTTGAGAATATTAAAGTCAACATCAGGTAACTGCCAATTGGAAAATTTTTCTGGGTCAAATAGCTCGTACCCAAGTACTTTACTATACAAAGGTGCTAAATCATCTTCAGTTAAGCACCCCATATTCACAAGAATATTTTCAAGCCTACCATCATACCTATTTTGAAATGATTTTGCTTTTTCAAGATCCTCAAAACTAACAGAGAATTGCTCCATTAATGGCTTGGTGAATTCAATCATTGATGAATAACATCCTCATTTTCACCTTCACCACCAACTTTTCCATCCAAGCCATAACTCATTAATAAATAAGGTCTTCCGTCCTCACCTGGTACTTCATATATATATGACTTCCCCCAAGGATCCAAAGGCACTTTTTTAGGTAGATAAGGTCCATCCCAATTAGGATTAGAACTACTTCTCAGCTCTTCTAAATCAGACGGAACAACTCCCATATCAAGGCGGTAAGTGTCTATTGCCGTTTCAAACATTTGCATTTGAGCAATAGCAGTTTTCTTTTTAGAAGAACTTACTTTTGAGAATAATTTTGGAGCAACTAAAGAACCTAATAAGCCTAAAATAATCAATACGATCATAAGCTCCATCAAGCTAAAACCTTTAAATTTATTTTTCATAAATACTACATTTTAAATTCGTAAAACCTTATCACTATGATAACGCGCACGATGATTATTAAGCAATGAAAAGTTATTTCTGAATAGTAACTATTTTATTAATCTAATGAACTGCCATACATGCTGTAAACAATAGGCATAAATACAAAATACAGCTAAGAAAGCCATTAGCATAATATGCTCTGGTACTTGGTATACTTCACCAAATATGCCTATTGAAGCCAAAGCAATTGCACCTGCGCTAATTGCCCATAACGCTTGTCGAGAAGACAAACCAAGACGCATGCAAATATGGTGTAAATGGCCATTGTCCGCTCTAAAAGGAGAAACACCTTTACGAATGCGGCGGATCATAATTGCAAACATATCCATCAAAGGTACCGCAATAATCCAGAGCGCTGTTACAGGTCGAAAATAGGCTTCGGAGTATACTGTGTCTTGAGTACTTAGCGCCAATAGCCAGATAACAGTTAGCCCTAAAAACATACTACCAGCATCACCCATGAAGATTTTCTTGCCTCGAGGGTTTCTCGTACTCACGTTATAAAATAAATAAGGAATTGTCGCGACAATTAAAATTAGTAGTAAAAGTAAGTTATGCGTTGATTCTGATAATACGGCCAACACAGCAATTGCCATCAAAGAAATAATACTAATTGAACCAGCCAGGCCATCAATACCATCAACCATATTGAATGCGTTAATTGCAGTAATACAAGCAAGTAACGTAAATATCATGCCATAGTTACCAATGTTAATATTTCCCCAAGCAAATAAATTACCGAGTTCTGAAATATTGAGGTTTGCACCAAACACCATAATACAAGCAACTAAGCCTTGAAAAATCATTCTTGGAGCGACTTTTAAATCATAAATGTCATCCATAGTGCCTATGAATACTAATAGTGCAGAAGAAATAAAATACAAATTTAATAATTGGCTTTGTTCAATAAATAATGTTGAGGCAATTAAAACGCCTGTAAATATCGAAATACCACCGATTAAAGGTATTGCACCATGGTGAATTTTTCGTTCATTAGGAAGATCAACAAGACCAATATGCGGAGCCAAAGGAAGAAGGACTTTAATTGTAAAAATAGAAACTGAAAATGCAACAACTAAAGCAAGTGCAATTTGAAGCATGAAGGCACCAATAAAATATGATAAAAAAAATCGCGCTTATTATAGTGCTAAATTGCCCATTTAGCCATATAAAATTTGGGTAAATGCACTAACAAGTCACAAAACGCTAACGTTTAACGTACTAATATTACACAACTTACACAACGAATTAACAAATAGGTACTTCTACTCGTACGTATTCAACCATTATGTTTACTAACCGTTGAGTTTATTTAAAACAGAGTAACAGCCATCCATTGGCTATTACTCTTTGTCTATAAAATTACTCTAAATACCTGATATCGCAGCAATAGCAACAGCTGCTTGATAAATAATTTGAGTAGATACCTTCCAAAGTTGAATATTTTCCATGTAAGAAGAATCCAGTGGCACTACAACAGTATCACCAGGTTGTAATTCATATCCACTTGAAGCAAACCAACTGTCTGTACCCGGTATTTCAACAGAGCCGTTAGCTTTTATTACATATATCCTTTCGTCGTCAGCCTGTATTTTCATACCACCACTAAGATTTACATATTCAATGGCATCTAATCCTGGTTGATAAATATGAGACGTTGCCACTTGTACTTGACCAATAACATTGACTGAGTTTTGCTTGGTTGGCACATAAAGGACATCACCATCTTCTAATAACACATCAAACGTATCGTCTTTTAAAATACGTGGAATGTCGACAACCAAACGGCCAACTGGCTTCACTTGGGTAATATCTGCAAGCAATTTTCTCGCTTGATCATAATTGATCGAAGGCCCTGATTGATTTGCTAAATTTTTAGACGCAATTTCCATACGCAAGCTTTCAGATACTTTAACGAGATTCTGTACTTCCATCTCTTTAAGTTTTTCTCGCGTAAATAGTGATGCTTGTACATAAGCAAAATCTGTAAAGCCACCTACTCGTTCTATAAGCTGTCCAAGTGACTCACCGCGACGAATTGTATACTTTCCTGGGAATTTGAATTCACCCTTCAATTCAACAATGTGGTTTTCTTGCCATGAAGGTATTTGATGGATGTTAATTCTATCTTTACTTTTCAAGGTAATATTTTCGTCTAGATTTCCTGCTAATGCTTCACCTAATACGATGTTCATTGACTTTTTAGAAGCATTGGTAAGGGAAATATCATCTCGCGTTATTTCAGCATTACCGAGGTAAGCAGATTCTTTTAAACCACCAGCAGCAAGAATAGCGTCAGTAACTTTGGCATTTTTAGACAGCGGATATAAACCAGGAAATTTAACCGCACCTTCTACTTCTATTAATTGGATCGGTGTACCTGCAGAAGCTTGGCGTTTAAGCTGCTCTATAATTGGTGCCAATAACCTTTTTCGAGAAAAGTAACCTAATGTATTAATATTTAATGTGTCTGAATCTTTACGCGTTATTTCATCCATTGAATTAAATGTTTGTTCTAACGCTTGTTTTTCAGTTTCATCCTCAACACCTGTTTGTATTGAAGACGCATCGGCATCATAAGTTTCCCAAAATGTTTTTTCATCATAAGCATCTTCTGCTTCTTGCTTTTCTATTTCTATTAACTCAGCTTTTGTGAACGCGAGACTTTCAAGCGATCTAACATCCACATTTTCACTTTCAACATTAGAAAAAACAATGACTTTATCTCTAGACTCTAATACCAAATTATCTTGCGAGTCAGGATCAGTTAACGCATCGTGAATACTAAATTGGTGTACCTCGATGTTACGGCCAATGCCTTTCTCTCGTACAACGATACTATAGTTAACTTCCGCATCTTCCTCTAAATATGCATGAATAGCAGGAATTACATCGGAAACTCGCATTTCTGGTTTCCATTGATATTTACCAGGGCGTGTTACAGCACCAATCAAGGTAATTGAGTCGTCGTATACTTCTGATGTTTTAACAATTTTAATATGATCGCCATTTTGGGTTTTTTTCATTAAATCTGATGGCTTTGTAAAATCTAAGTTTTGAACAGTTCTTAAGTTACGTTCATTAAATCGCTCAACAATAGAAGACTTTAAATAAGCCGTTGGTAATAAACCACCTGCAATATCTATAATATCTTGAAAAGACTCTTGGCCGCTTAACTCGTAAATACCTGGCCTATTAATTTCACCTTCTACAGTAACGCGTTCACCAACAGGAGGAATGAAAATTACATCACCCGACTTTAAAAGCAAATCGTTACTTGAATCACCTTTAATCAATAAGTCGTAAAGATCTAAGCGCGCTATAACTTTACCGCTTCGTTTCAACTCGATATTTCTCAGTGTACCAATGTCACTAATACCGCCTGCGGAAAACAACGCATGGGTGATACTCGATAATGAACTTAATACATACTGACCAGGCTTGAATGCATCACCAAGCACAAAAACGCGTATAGAGCGCAGATCTGTCAGTGTGGTTATTACCTCAGCTCCAACAAGCTGCTCGTTAATAACGTTGCTTAAATACTTCTTCAATTCTGCAAATGACAAGCCTGAGACAACATAAGCCCCTAACTCAGGTATAACTATCTTGCCTTCTCTAGAAACTGGCGACTCATAGGAATAATTTTCTTTACCAAAAACTTGTATAAAAATTGTATCGCCTACGCCAACAATATAATCATCTGGAATAGCAATATCCATCGATGGTGCAAAGGTATTAGGCGCTACGGCAAATACATCATAACCAAAAGGTTTAGGTTCACCAGTATCTTCTTCTTCCTCTTCAATCATAGAAAATGAATATTCAGATGGCAGTGGCAAACCTGATTCATTAAATTCAGTTCCTCGAGGGAAATACTGGGGTAATACTTTTTCTTTTGCCGACTTTTTATCTTTACCGGTCGAATTCAACATTTTTTGTAGATCAGTAAAGTCAATCCCCATACTTTGCGCTAGAGATCTTTGTTGCGCTGGTGAAAGTTGTCTAAATTGCTCAAGCATCATCGGATCGATACTTGAAGGGATTTGAGCCGCATTAACAGCTAAATGAATTACACCAATAAAGAGTAATAGCGTGAACTTAATGTTTTTGATCATTGTGAAATTAACTTTTTAATTATATAAACCAGTTGTTTACTCGATTGTATCGAGCTCGTCCATGAAGGCTTCAAAGTCTTCATCGTCCTCACTTTCTTCAATGGGAGGATTACCATCATAAACCTTAAATTTCATATTTTGAAAATATGCATTTTTTACAAACTCGTATGTATCTGCAGAGTTTTCAAGCATTTGTTCTTGATCTTTTAATTGAGAACGTTGCTCAAGCGCGATGATACCAATTCTGACGAGATTTGGCCAAAAATCTATTACCGCCATCGGCCAATAATAACGGTCCACAAAATCACCTACTTCATCTCTAACTGAAGACGGCCCCATACCAGGTAACATTAAATATGGACCATCGCCAACACCATAGCTACCAAGCACTTCACCAAATTCTTCATGTTTCCTTCCCCAACCAAAATCACTAGCGGGGTCAAAAAAACCTAATAAACCAATCGTAGAGTTGAGTAAAAAGCGACCAGTACTTTTAGCTGCGTCACTAAATTTACCTTGTAATAAATTGTTAATAACCGCTGACGGCTCATTAAGATTTAACGCCATATTATATACACCAGCACGAAAATCTTCATTCACATTGGTAACATATGCTTCTGATGCAGGCTTTAAAACATACTTATCTGCGTACTCCCAGTTAAACGTCCAAATTGGGCGGTTTATCGTTTCAAGTGGATCTTTAGGATCACCCGATGCCCCTTCTTGTGAAGGTGTGGAAGAACAACCTACCAACCAAATAGTGGTTAGCGCGATACATAAACTTTTTAGATGAATTAGCGTTCGTGACAAGGTACTCTTTCCTTAAGAAAATCTAAGCTAAAAAAATTCCGAGCAAAGTTTACCACGTGAAATGCAAGCGATATAGCTCTTAACGTATGAAATGTAGTAGAAAAGTTTATAAAAATTGTAAGAAAGAAGCTATTAGTTCGACGATTTACTATTGCGCTTATGCATAGCAATAAGCATTTCAGCTTCAATTTTAGGTAGCTGACATTCAGTCATCAATTCATCAACATCTGCGCCAAGCTGCACCATTTTTTGAGCCCGAGAATATAACTTATCTTCTGGCTGTTGATGTTGAAAATTGGAGAATTCATCTTGGAGCGACTTAATAGATTCTTTTAGCGTATTAGTGCGATGTGTAAGTTGGCCACTCACCTGCTCTTGTTCAACTTGCCAATCTTTAGTTTGCTGCTGATACTTGTCTACACTGTCAGTCGTTTTAAAAATTTCTTGTTGTAGGTCATTGATTAACACTTCTAAGCCAGATAACTGAGTTGTCATGTAGTTTAGCTTTTTTGCTTGCCTGGAAATCTTAATAAAACAGACGAGAACGAGTAACAGCAAAAGTGCAATGACTGCGTATTCAATGTAGCTATTTAATTCATTCATAGTGTTTGTGGGAGTTGCCACTTAAAAAGCAGTGGCAAGCTCTTAGAATTGTTTCAGTTCATCCCACTCATCATCTGTTAATAACTTATTTAAATCAACTAAAATAAGTAGTTCGCCATCGCGATTAGATACACCTTGAATAAACTTAGCACTTTCTTCATTACCAACATTCGGTGCTACATCAATTTCTGAGGCTTTTAAATAAACAACTTCAGCTACGCTGTCCACTAAAATACCAATGACCTGCTTCTCAGCTTCAATAATAACAATCCGCGTATTATCTGTGACTTCTGATGACTCTAAGCCAAATCGAGACCGCGTATCGATTACGGTTACAACATTGCCACGAAGATTAATAATACCTAAAACATAAGTAGGTGCGCCTGGTACTGGAGCAATTTCGCTATAACGCAGTACTTCTTGTACTTGCATCACATTGATACCGTATGTTTCGCAATCTAACTTAAAAGTTACCCACTGTAGTACTTCGTCATTAGTATCTACATTTTCGTTTGCACTGCGTCTTTCATCAGACATACTGCTCGCCTCTTTCGCGTTAATTCTCTAAAAATCTATTATAAAGATAGATTTACCTTGTTAATACATCAAATTAAATATTACATCATTAAGCACTTTGATGAATATTAGCACCTTCGTCTAACATTAAAACTAAAGCCTCTACATCAATAAGTGCACACATACGATCTTTTATTAGCCCCGCTAACCAAGGGCGTTTAGTAGAATCTTTTAACCATTTAACATCATCTTGCTCTAACGTTACCGTGTCAATTAAGTTTTCGGCCATTAGTCCCCATGCACTGTTATTTAACATTATAACATACTGATAGTTCAATGAATTAATTAAGGCATCAGTACATTTTTCTGGCATTATCCATTGAGCAGTATCAACAACATTAATTTTTTCTTCTCTGTGTAACATTACGCCTTTAAACCATGACGGCTTTCCCATCAAGCTATTGGTTTTATCTACGTTATGAATGCCACCTAGTTCAATTAACGGTACAGCAACAATTAACCCCGCAACATCAAAAAACATCGCCTGAAAAGACCCTTTACGGTAATCTTTCTCTTTCTTAATGACGAATTCAGCTTGGCTTTTTTTCGTTTTTAAGGTGGTTTCTTCTTGCTGTACTGTTGGTTTAACAGTGTCAGTCTCTATTTTTTCTTTAATAGGTGTTTTGGCGACAATTGTTGGTTGTTTATTCAGAGATTTTGCCGACGTAATAACGTCTAATTGCTTTTCATCAACATTATGGGTAACACTTGCTTGCTGAAGTAATTTATCGAGTTGTTGCTTTTGTTCTTCAACCGGCTCAATTTCTTCTTCAGTTAACAGTTCTGAAAGGTAATTTTGCATTAACCCTTTGCTAGCAGCCAACGAGCCTTTATCTTTAGAAGCCATCTAATGGTGACCTCGATTTTTTTCCAGTGATAGTAAATAGTCTAGCAAACTTTTATACGCAACTACGCCTCTTGTAGAAGATTGAAAGTCAGAGGGTACTTGTTGTGCCTCACTCGCATTCCTAAAATTGGTATCAATAGGAATGACACCATGCCAAACCGTGTCACCATAAACTTCTTGCAGTTTTCGATATGCTAACAGCGATGCCTTTGTGCGTTTATCAAACATTGTAGGAACTATCGTGTAGGTAAATGGTTGTTGTTGCTCACCTTGCATAATTTCGAGCGTTTTCATCATTCTATCTAGCCCTTTAAGTGCTAGAAACTCTGTTTGAACAGGTACAATAATGCGATCCGATGCCGCAAGCGCATTGACCATAAGCACACCTAATACAGGAGGACAGTCCATTAAAACAATATCGTATTCACCTTCTAATTGTGTAATCGCTTTTTTCAGTACAAGCCCCATTCCGCCTTTAGCACCTAATGCTCGGTCTAAAGTAGCAAGCCCCATTGTGGCAGGTAAAATATCAATATTTTTATATTTCGTAGGGCAAAGGCTCTGCATAATTTGTTCTTTCGTTGACACTTGAACAAACAAGTCATATACACTGAGTTCGAGCTCTTCTGACTCTATACCAAAATAGTAGCTTAAAGAGGCATGCGGATCTGTATCAACAAGCAATACGCGTTTGCCGCGTTCTGCTAGCAGCCCGCCTAACGCAATCGTTGATGTTGTCTTGCCAACACCACCTTTCTGATTTGCAACTGTCCAAACTAACAAGCTATCACCTACTTAGCACCTGAGTACTTATCCGTATTGAATCTCTTTTAAAATGGCTTTAGGAAACTCAAGAAGCGGTAAATCTAACGTAGATATGCCTGCTGAAGCCACTGCCTGAGGCATACCATATACAACACAAGTTTCTTCATCTTGTGCCCAAATAGTTGCTCCTTGAGCTTTCAGCATTCTTGAACCTTCACGACCATCTGACCCCATACCTGTCAAAATAATGCCGAGTACGGAACCTGAAAACACTTTCGCTGCTGAACCAAAACTTACATCTACGCTAGGTTTAAATGCAATTCTATCTGTCTCATCAACGACAACCTTTAATTTGGCAAACGAGTCTTTACCTTCAATTAACATTTGCGTACCACCAGGCGCTAAATAGGCGACACCTGGCTTGAGTACATCACCATTTTCAGCTTCACGAACTTCTATTTTACATAAACTATTTAAGCGCGTAGCAAAAGCTTTGGTAAATGCGCCTGGCATATGCTGAACCATCACTATCGGTAATGGAAAATCCGCAGGTAGTTGCGTGAGAATTTTTTGTAATGCTACCGGACCACCTGTCGATGTGCCAATCGCAAGTAATTTATATGCTTTACCTGACGCTCTAACACTAGCAGTAGCTTTTGGCTGTGTTGGTCTGGCGTTTATGCTTGTCGTACTGGGTGTGACTAGCGGTGTTCTAGCGCTTGGTCTAGCTCCAATACGACGAGCTCCGCCTCTTTTACGAGCAATTTCTAATACGCGCTCTCTGAGTACGCTACCAGCATCACTTTTAGTATTAGCAATTTCGTTAAATTTCTTTGGAAGGAAGTCAAGCGCACCTGCATCGAGTGCATCCAATGTTGCCTTGGCGCCTTGATGCGTTAATGAAGAAAACATCAAAATAGGAATTGGAGAATGCTTCATTATTTGCTTAACAGCTTCAATGCCGTTTAGCAACGGCATCTCGATGTCCATCGTAATAACATCTGGCTTCAAAGTCTTTGCTTTTTCTACCGCTTCGATGCCATTAACAGCAACATCTATAACCGTTAAGTTCTTATCGTTATTAATTATGTCAGTGACTCGTCGTCTAAAAAAACTTGAATCATCAACAACCAGAACTTTATAGGTCATTTAATATCTCTTTTGCGTGTTGTTATCGTTAATTATGAACGCAATTTCTTATTTACGGCAGATTTTTTTGCATAATATTTAAGCATACTAGGCACATCAATTATCAAGGCAATGCCACCATCACTTGTAATAGTTGCACCTGCCATACCAGGCGTACCATGTAATAAGCGGTCAAGGGGTTTAATAACTACTTCCTCTTGACCAATTAAGCTATCTACGACAAACCCCACTTGCTGTGCGCCAATTTGCACAATAACAACATGACCTTTATCGCGTGGTTTTTCCTGAAAATCTCTAACTAACCACTGATCAAGATAGAATAATGGTATCGCTTTCTCTCTTACTATAATGGTAAGTTGACCATCAACAACATTTGTATTTGTTAGGTCAAGATGGAAAATTTCATTTACCCCTGCAAGCGGTAAAGCAAACGTTTGTTCACCAACAACAACCATTAAAGTAGGTAATATCGCAAGCGTTAGTGGCACTTTTATCTCAAGTACCGTACCAATACCAAGTTCAGAATCAATGTTAACCGTGCCGTTTAACTGAGTGATTTTTGTTTTTACAACATCCATCCCTACGCCTCGCCCTGAGACCTCAGAAATTTCAGTTTTTGTTGAGAAACCTGGTGCAAATATTAGATTGAATGCATCTTGATCAGACATTCTTGCCGCAGCATCTGCATCGAGCACACCACGTTCAATAGCAATTTCTTTTAATTTTTCGGCATTCATCCCTGCACCATCATCTCTAATGGTTAACAGAATATGATCACCTTCTTGTGAAGCCGATAAAATAACGGTGCCTTCTCTCGGCTTACCGTTTTCTTCACGCACGCTTGGTATTTCAATACCGTGATCAACAGAGTTTCGTACTAAATGCACCAGTGGATCGGCAAGTGCTTCAACTAAGTTCTTATCTAAATCGGTTTCTTCACCCTCTAGAATTAACTTAATCTCTTTATTCAAGCTACGAGCAAGGTCACGTACAACGCGCGGAAATCGGCCAAAAACCTTTTTAATTGGTTGCATGCGGGTTTTCATCACCGCACCTTGCAAATCGGTTGTTACGGCATCCAAATTAGACACAGCTTTGGTCAGCTCTTCGTCTTCTTTTGTCATGCCTAGGCTCGTCAAACGATTACGCACTAACACCAACTCACCGACCATATTCATAATTTGATCAAGTCGTTGCGTATCAACCCGCACCGTAGTTTCACCTTGTGGCGCATTTTGCTTGTCTGCTGGCTTTTTAGCTGGCGCATTTGCTGCAGGTTTAGCCGCAGCAGCAGGGGTAGGTTTTTCTACAGGTTTAGGCGTTGGTGCCGGTGCTGCTGTTTTTGCGGCTTCAACAGGTTTTTGATTGCCCGTTTGCGGCGCATTACCCTTACCATGAATTTCATCTAATAAGCTTTCAAACTCGTCATCATTTATTTCGTCGCTATTCGTAGACGCTTTACTCGCGCCTACATTAGATGCAAACGCACCTTGACCATGTAATTCGTCTAATAAGCTTTCAAACTCATCATCTGTTATATCATCACCAGAACCTGCCGCGCTTGATTTTGGCGCTTCAGGTTCAGTTGCTGCTGTGGGTGAACCACCACCATGAAGCTCATCTAATAATCGCTCAAATTCGTCTTCGGTCATTTCGTCTGACGACGATGCAGCATCTGAGGGCTCTGGTTCAGTCGGCGCTGCTGCTACGGGTTCTTCCACTGCAGGCGCAGCTTCCTCAGCGCCTTCTGGTACACTTAATCGGTGCAATTCTGCTAACAACGCTGGGTCTGCTGGTACTAATGGTTCACGCGCTTGTACTAAAGCAAACATATCGTTTACCGTGTCTAAGCCTTGCAGAATAACATCCATTAGTTCAGGCGTTACGCTTCGTTGGCCGTTTCGCAGAATATCGAAAATATTTTCCGCACCATGACAAACGTCAACGAGTTCAGTTAATGCTAAGAAACCTGCGCCGCCTTTTACCGTATGAAATCCACGGAAAATAGCATTCAATAAATCAGCATTATCTGGATCATTCTCTAACTCTACGAGTTGCTCAGATAAGCTTTCAAGTATTTCACCAGCTTCGATCAGAAAGTCTTGAAGAATTTCTTCATCTGCTTCGTATGACATCCAGCAACTCCTATTAGAATCCTAAACTCGATAAAAGATCATCAACATCGTCTTGATCGGCAACTACGTCATCGCGTTTATCTTTATTGACGATTGGGCCTTCAACTAGGTTTTCACCCACAGACGGTTTACTAGTATTTTCCATGCCTTCACTTGTGACACCAAAGGCTGTCAGCATATTAATTAAACTATCTTCAACTTCACGAACAAGATCAATAACTTTACGTATCACCTGCCCAGTTAAATCTTGGAAATCTTGCGCCATTAACACGTCTGTCATAAGACCATGCATTCGTGTTGTTTCACGATCCGTTGTTTTTAGCAGTGCATCAATATCATGGCATAACGATTTAAACTCACCCACATCTAAATTGTTGTGCATAAGCTTGGTCCACAGCGGTTTTACTGTGCTAATTTGATGTTGAATTGTGTCGACCACCGGAAAAATTGACTCAACCGCGTCCATGGTTTTATTTGCGGCATCTTCCGTTCGACTGATAACATAATTAAGTCGCTCTTTGGCATCAGGTATATCCGCGGTAGCTAAATCATTCAATCGTGAATCTAATTGAAAATTCATCAATGAATCATGAAGTTGACGTGTTAACTTACCAATTTCGGCGAACAATTCAGAATTGATTGGATTTTGAATTTCTGCAATCAATTCATCTGCTTTTTCTTGTTGATCAGTTTCTAAATACTCAACCAACAGCTTTGCCTGTTCCAATGAAACATGGACACTGTTATTTATACTCATGCAACGTCCTTACGCAACAATTCGTTATTAACCTAAACGCTCGAAAATCTTATCAAGTTTAGTTTTTAACGTAGCCGCAGTAAAAGGCTTGACGATATAACCATTAACGCCTGCTTGTGCAGCCATTACGATTTGTTCTTTTTTCGCTTCCGCTGTAACCATCAATACCGGTATATGCGATAAGCTAGCGTCTGCTCGTATTGCTTTGAGTAAATCGATACCTTGCATCCCTGGCATATTCCAATCTGTCACAACAAAATCAAAATCACCTTCTTTAAGCATCGGTAATGCAGTACTGCCGTCATCTGCTTCTTGAATATTAGTGAAACCTAAATCACGTAATAAGTTTTTTACGATACGTCTCATTGTTGAAAAATCATCAACAACAAGTACTTTCATATTTTTATCCAAGGCACCCTCCAGGGACTTATTTCAAAATGCTTATAAATATATTGTACTTAACTTTGCCAAGATTGCATACGCGCTTTTAACCGATGTAATGCTTGACTATGAATTTGGCTGACTCGAGATTCGCTAACATCAAGGACTTGACCAATTTCACGTAAATTCAATTCTTCATCATAATACAGAGACAGTACTAAAGCTTCTCGCTCTGGTAAAGTAGTTATACACTCTGATAATGATTTTTTAAACACTACATGTTCTATATCTTGATATGGATCAGCATTGTTTTTATCTTCAAAGCTTGAGACCGCGTCTTCACTCACGCCCAAATCATCGATGCCAATGATTTTGCCACAATTTACTTCGTTAAGAATATGATGGTACTCATTCAGCGAAATATCAAGTTTTTCAGCAACTTCAACATCAGAAACATCTCTACCTAGTTCTGATTCGAGTGTTTTTATGGCATCACTCACCATTCTGCTGTTTTTATGTACTGATCTTGGAGTCCAATCACCTCGACGTATTTCGTCAAGCATTGCACCACGAATACGAATACCAGCAAAGGTTTCAAAGCTTGCGCCTTTGGTATTATCAAAGTTATTTGCAGCTTCCAACAAACCAATCATGCCTGATTGAATCAGATCATCCACGATAACGCTGGCTGGAAGTCGAGCAAGGAGATGATATGCAATACGCTTTACTAAACTGCTATGTTGTTCAAGCAACGCAGTTTTATCTATTTGCGAACCGTATGCACTGGCTTTAACCAAAATTGCTTACCTTTCGTGTTAGCTTTCAATTAGCTGTTCTATAAAAAACTCTAAATGACCAGAAGCATGATTCGGTACTGGCCATTTAATAATTTTATTGGCTAGCGCTGTAAATGCTCTTGATGCAGGTGAATCCGGAAAAGCTTCAACAATAGCTTGCTGTTTTCTTACTGCTTTACGAATATTCTCATCAAAGGGAATAACCCCTACAAGCTCAAGCGCAACATCTAAAAATCGCTCCGAGACCTTTGATAACTTACCAAAGAGTTGTTGCCCTTCTTTTGGGCTGCGTACCATATTTGCAACAACTTTAAATTTAAATACTTCGTGATCTCTGCTAAGCAATTTCATGAGTGCGTAACAGTCAGTAATAGAGGTAGGTTCATCACAGACAACTAATAATACATCTTGGGCTGCACGTGCAAAGCTCAACACCATATCTGATATGCCCGCTGCTGTATCAACGATTAAAACGTCAAACTGCGTTTGCATATCGCTAAAGGCGCGAATTAAACCTGCATGTTCTGATGGCGTAAGATCAACCATTGATTGCGTACCCGATGTAGCCGGAATAATTTTTATCCCTGCGGGGCCTTCTATGATTATATCGTCAAGTTCACACTCGCCTGACATGACATGTGACAAGTTGCGTTTTACACGTAAACCCAACATTACATCAACATTTGCCAAGCCTAAATCGGCATCTAATACGAGAACTCTTTTTCCAAGTTGTGCTAGGGCAATAGACGTATTAAGTGACACATTTGTTTTACCAACACCACCTTTACCACCAGAAACTGCTATGACTTTTATTTGGTTTTGCTGTTGCATTTTTCGTAAGCCACTTGCCTGATCTATCATTCACATTACTCTAATTAAACATCAAAAATATTTTACATGCCAACTGCCATTGAGTTTGGCATTGGTCGCCACGAATTGTGGCCATTCAATTTCGTTGCAAGTCTATCTGCAAGCGTAACCAACTTTTCAGCATTTGCAACTTTAATATCTTCTGGAACTCTTTGTCCATCAGTAAGATAACCTATTGCGAGACCATTTTGTATAGAAGTTGCAATTATTTCACCAACGCTCAAGCTTTCATCAAGTTTTGTATAAATACAACCCGCTAGTGGTACTTTTTTAAAGCGGTCTACATTTTCTTGCATAACACGTTGTTGTGTATTTGCTGATAATACCAAGTAGTTGCGAATTCTAACACGAGAGCTTGCGAGTAAGTTAGTTAGATGTTCAGTTAAGCGCATGTCTCTTTGGCCCATACCCGCAGTATCAATAAGGACTAACTTCTTGTTTGAGAATTGTTGCAATAATGTATCTAGTTCAGCACCTTCTTTCGCAAGTTTAACTTGGCAGCCAATAATTCTGCCGTAGGTCGTCAACTGTTCAAAACCAGCAATACGATAACTATCTGTAGAAATCATTGCTACTTGATCTGCACCATGAATTTGCGCAAAACGTGCAGCCAACTTGGCTATTGTAGTGGTTTTGCCTACACCTGTTGGGCCGACAAGCGATACTACACCACCGCGATGAATGATTTCATTATTGGTAGTATGCAATTGACTTGCAAGTAATTGTTTTGCTTGCTGCCAAGCTTCTGCTTCATTTTCATAATGAGGTAAGTAACTTGCTACTTGATCAGCAACGTCTTCTGTAATGCCCATCGCCATTAAACGATTCACTAAAAAGGCTTTCGCTGGGTTTTTCTGTGCCATGTCTTGCCACATTAACCCAGAAATTTGATGTTCAAGTAATTGACGAATAGATGACATTTCTTGACGCATCGCTTCTATCTCATCAGACGCATGCGTCGGTTTAACACTCGCTTGTGTATTAACAGGTGCAACGTCATTATTAAAGTTCGCCGCTGGCGCTTCCTTGAGATCGCTTTGTGTAGACGTTTGGCTTGCCATCGCATTTTCACCAGATTCTACTGTTGGGGCTACTTGATGTGCACCTTGCTCTAACCGATCGGTAAAATTCTTTAATTGTTGCTCTATATCTAAGGCATGTTGCTGTTGATGTGCTGGAGAAGTTTGCACAGGTGTCGCTTTTCCGGCCGATGACTTTTGCTGACGTTGTAGCAATGCAGCAAGGCTATCAGCAGGTGGTTGAGATGACTCAGCAACATCTTGTGGGGCAACAGTAGCTGAACGTTGTTCACTCATTTGTTGTTGGCCAATTGACACGACATCGTTAGAAATTTCACGTGTAGATTGAGGTACAGCTTCAGGTGCAGTAGGTACTTGTTGACTGTAATCCACTGCCGCCATTAATTCGACACCCTCAGGAATTTTTTTATTTGACATGATGACCGCGTCAGCACCTAACTCATGCTTTATTTGCTCTAAAGCAGTTCTCATATCTTTTGCAACAAAACGTCTAATCTTCACGTTGACCCCTTACCGACACATCACGGCGTTACTTGTCTAAATTGTTAATGCTTCGACGATGTTCAATCCAAATAAACGTGCTTACTGACCAATAGAACTGACAATCTTAATCTGTTTATCGTCAGGTACTTCTTGATAAGAAATAACACGTAAGCCTGGAATCGTGTATTTAACAAACTTAGCGAGTACAGTGCGTAACATTCCCGAAGTTAGCAATATTGGCGTATCCCCTTCCATTTCTTGCTGTTGTGCACCTTCGGTAAGCGACGTTTGTAATCTTTCAGCTAAGCCAGGTTCTATACCTGCACCATCGTCTCCTGCCATTTGCATTGACTGGTGCAACATTTGTTCCAACTCTGGTGACAAAGTTATGACGGGTATCTCTTGAACCGAACCAACAAGGTCTTGAATAATAAATTTCCGTAATGTAATACGCACTGCTGCTGTTAAAATATCTGTATCTTGACTTTTCGGTCCATACTCAACAAGTGTTTGAACTATGCTACGCATATCTCTAACAGCAACACCTTCATTCATTAAGTTTTGTAATACTTTGACCACCGTGCCTAACGTCAATACTTCAGGAATAAGCCCTTCCACAAGTTTCGGATAGTTTTTAGCAAGCATATCAAGTAAATTTTGAACCTCTTCATGCCCAAGCAATTGTGCTGCATTATTCGTCAGTACTTGGCTTAAGTGGGTTGCCAGTACCGTTGCTGAATCCACTACGGTATAACCTAACGCTTGTGCTTGTTCACGTTGTGCTTGAGTAATCCACACTGCATCAAGACCAAACGCGGGATCTTTTGTCGCGATACCATCAAGTTTTCCATACACTTGACCAGGGTTGATGGCAAGATCGTGATCATGTCGAATTTCTGCTGCGCCTACTGTTACACCCATTAGTGATATTTGATAAGAATTAGGATCTAAGTCTAAGTTATCGCGAATGTGTACAGCCGGCACCAAGAAGCCAAATTCTTGAGAAAGTTTTTTCCTAACCCCTTTAATACGATTTAATAGTTCACCGCCTTGTCCTTTATCAACAAGTGGAATTAATCGATAACCAATTTCTAAGCCAACAATATCAACTGGGTTAACATCATCCCAGTCTAGTTCTTTAACTTCTTGTTGTTTTTGAGCCGTTTCTACTTCAGCAACTTCTTTCGCTTTTGCTTCATCGTCTGCTTTGGTTTTCTTAAATTTAGTAGTGAGATACGCACCGCCAGCAATTAATACTGCAAAGG
Organism: Thalassotalea sediminis; assembly: GCF_030295915.1. Taxonomy (NCBI): domain Bacteria; kingdom Pseudomonadati; phylum Pseudomonadota; class Gammaproteobacteria; order Alteromonadales; family Colwelliaceae; genus Thalassotalea; species Thalassotalea sediminis. Next base: position 2,903,121 of record NZ_AP027361.1, read on the forward strand.
TTAAAAAAGCAAAGTGTGGCATACCAGGTACGACACCCATCACAAACATTACAGAAGCAGCGATATAAAGAGATTTTTCTTGGCCCAGCTGATTGCTTACTTGAGAGCCCATGTCTTGGCTAGTATTTTGACGCGTTACAACAATTGCCGTAGCTACAGAAAGTAATAACCCTGGAATTTGCGCCACTAAACCGTCACCAATAGTCAACAATGTATACACTTCAACCGCATTATCAAAAGTCAAATCATGTTGCACCATACCAATGACTAACCCGCCAATAATATTAATAAATAATATAAGAATACCGGCGATGGCATCACCCTTTACAAACTTACTTGCACCATCCATCGAACCATAAAAATCAGCTTCACTAGTTACTTCGATACGGCGTTCACGCGCTTCTTCAGCGTTAATAAAGCCAGCATTAAGATCGGCATCAATTGCCATTTGCTTACCTGGCATTGCATCTAACGTGAAACGCGCTGTTACTTCTGATATACGACCAGCACCTTTAGTAACAACAATAAAATTAATAATAATCAAGATTAGAAAGACCACTAAGCCGACCGCATAATTGCCACCAATAACAACAGAGCCGAATGCCTCAATCACTTTACCCGCAGCATCTGGTCCCTCATGACCTTCTAAAAGTACAACCCTTGTACTTGCTACGTTTAGTGCTAACCGAAGAATAGTTGCAATAAGTAATACGGAAGGAAATGAACCAAATTCTAATGGTTTTAGAGTGTAAACAGTGATAAGAAGCACCACGAGCGCAAGCGCGATATTGAAAGAAAAGAGAACATCTAACAACATTGCAGGCATGGGTAAAATAACCATACCAAGAATCGCTACAACCAGAAGGGGTGTTCCCGCTCCGGCAAAAACGCTAAACTTCTTTTGTTTTAATTGATTGAAATGTGCTGCTAATTGCATTTAATCATCACGATAGTTTTTTGACGCATACCGCAATTTTGCAAATTTCAGACCAAGTAAAACGTCCGTTGAAAAATTATTTTTTAATGCTAGGGGTCTGGTGAACTTTAGCGATGAAATTTTGTTTGATAAACGCGAAAGGTCAACAGATGCTACTAAGGACTAGTATTTAAAATCGTCTGGTATCGGCAGGTTTTTCGCCAATGGTACTGGACGCTTTGCTTTACCTTTTCTAAATTCTTCCAGTTGATAAACAAATGCGAGTACCTGTGCGACTGCAGCAAACAGTTCTTCTGGAATTTCTTCATCTACTTCTGCGGTATAATAAAGTGAACGAGCGAGTGCAGGAGAGGCCAGTATTTCAACACCATGTTCTTTGGCTATTGTTCGAATATGTATCGCCATTTCATCAATGCCTTTGGCAATGACTCTAGGGGCGCCCCCTAAATCAGTGTCATATTTTATCGCAATTGAATAATGTGTTGGGTTAGTGATCACAACATCAGAGTTTGGCACTTCCGCCATTTGTCGACGTTGTGACATTTCATATTGTGTGCGACGAATTCGTCCTTTATTCTCCGGACTACCTTCAGAGTTTTTTAACTCGTCTTTAATTTCTTGCTTAGTCATTTTTAGTTGTCGTATATGATCCCATTTTTGATAAGGCGCATCGACAGCAACAATCACAACTAAAGATAAGCTCAACGCCAAAAACATCCAAAGTAATAAATCTACGGCATGAGCGAAGTTAAGTGGGATCGCTTCAATACTTAACGCCAATATTTGATCAAACAATCCAACTAATAATAAATAAGCGCTGAGTACAACGACAAAAAATTTCAGCAATGACTTGATTAATTCAACCCATGCTTTGACACCAAACATACGCTTAAACCCCGCAATAGGAGAAAGCTTACTTGCTTTTGGTGCCATGGCCTCCCAGGAGAAATTCATGCCTCCGAGTAAGATATTGCCAATAAATGCCGCTACCATGATAATAAAAAACATCCAGCCAACGGGTACAGATAATGAATAAACGGCATCGCCAATAAGGCCAAATAGTTTATTGAGGTCCATCACTTCTTCTCGTGAGAGCGTGAATAATCTTTTCATTATCGATGAAAGACTGGTAACCAGTGCGCTACCTGTCATCATCAGTGCAACTGCACTACCAACAAGGACAAACATGGTGCCTAAGTCTTTAGAGCGGGCAATCTGGCCTTTCTTTCGAGCGTCTGAAAGCTTTTTCCCCGTCGGTTCTTCGGTTTTTTCACCAGAATCAGATTCAGCCAAACTATGCTCCCCTACAATCGATAAGATGACAGGTAAGATCTAAGGCTCTTTGCCATTGCAATTCAAAGTGTAATAAAAAGTTGCCCATAGTAAGCCACATAATGAGCAAACCCGAACACATGGTAATAGGAAAACCGATAGCAAATATATTTAGCTGAGGAGCAGCTCGGGTCATAATACCAAAAGAGAAATTAATTAATAACATTGCCGTTAAGGGGGCCATTGCAAGTGACAGTGCAGTGGCAAACATCCATGCGCCCCATTCCACTAAATCACGAAATTTTGTTGACGAAAACTCTTCTAAAGGAATAGGCAACGTAGTAAAGCTCGTCGTGACAAATTGTAAATAAGCCAAATGCCCATCCATTGCCCAAAATAATAGTGTTGAAAGTATTAAAAAGAACTGACCAACAGCAGGTACGTTCATACCACTGGCAGGGTCAACCAAAGAAGCGAAGCCAAGACCGGTTTGCATCGCAATAATTTGGCCGGCTATGGTAAAAGTATTTACCACTAAGTTAGTAACCATACCCATCATAGCGCCAATCAATGTTTGTTCAGCGACAAGTAATACCATTTCAAACGAAAACATTGAATCAATGCGTGCAGGTGGTATCGCAGGCATTATTGCAAACGTAATAGCTAAAGATAAGAACAGCTTAATTCGCATAGGTACCGCTTTGGCACCTAGCGCAATCATCGACATTACTAATGCGGAAACACGCGAAAATGGCAACATAAAATCTGCCATGTATTGGTTTATTACCGCATCAGTAAATTCCATAATAAGTGACGATTAAGCGATTACTGAGGGGATTGAACTAACAAGCCTAATGGTATAATCCATCAGCTTTTGTACTAGCCAATGACCACCAACAATTAACGCCAATAATGTAACAATTAAACGAGGAAGAAAACTCAACGTTTGTTCGTTTATTGATGTTGCTGCTTGAAATACCGCGACAATCAAACCAACAATTAAACTCGGCACAATAACCGCACTTACAAGTACGATGACGAGAAATAAAGCGTCTCTTAAAATATCAACAAAGACTTCTGGGCTCATTATGGGGCTCCCATACCATAGCTACTCGCTATTGTTCCGATCACAAGGTTCCAACCGTCTACTAATACGAACAGCATTAATTTAAAAGGTAGAGATACAATCATAGGCGATAACATCATCATACCCATCGCCATAAGTATACTGGCAACGACTAAATCAATAATCAAAAAAGGAATAAACAGCATAAAACCAATTTGGAATGCGGTTTTTAATTCACTGATAATAAATGCTGGGATGATAACAGTCATAGGTAAGTCTGTTGGCTGATCAACTTGGGTTATCCCTGCCATTTGCGCAAGCGTATCCAAATCTTTTAAGCGTGTTTGTTCAAGCATAAAAGCTCGAATAGGCACTTTAGCACTGTCTAAGGCTTCTACCGAGGTTTTTTGTTCAGCAAGGTAAGGTTGAATTGCGGTTGCATTAATTTGATTATAAACCGGTGTCATAATAAATAATGTCATAAACAAAGTTAAACCAATAATCACTTGATTAGAAGGTGTTTGTTGCAAACCGAACGCTTGGCGAAGAATTGCCATGATAACGACTATTCTCGTGAAAGATGTCATCATAATAACAGCCGCAGGTATAAAACTCAGCGCGGTCATAAAAATGAGTATTTGTAAGGTTACCGAATACTCTTGACTACCATCAGGATTGGTAGATAGCGTTAATGCAGGTAAAGATAAATCTTGCTCTGCAAATACTTGGCCGCTTAACATCACCCCAAAACACAAAATTAACAGCCAAATTGGGCGAAATATTGTGTGTTTACGGGACGTTAATTTGCTCATGTTATTCTCTATTATTTTTAATTTTTTGTTGGATAAATTGTTGAAGCGGGTTATTCACTTGCTCTGAAAGCGAGCTTGACTCCGGTAAAGGTGTTTCTAACGTTTTTATTAAATTAACCTGTTGATGACTCACGCCAAGCAATAATTGTTCATCGCCTACTTGTACTACTATCAGTTTTTCTTTAGTACCTAGCGGCAAACTAGCAACTACCTTCATTCCAGATGACACTTTATTGATCATATTGAATTTTTTCAATACAAAAGCGCTAACGACAATTAGCGCTAATACAAGCAATAGCGCCAAAATCATGCTTGCTGCATCCATGTTGACATTGGCATGTTTGCCAACTTCTACAGCTTGCTCCTGTGCATGCGACTGAAACGAAAAAAAAGTAATCGCTAATATTGGCAATAACGTTTGCTTAATCAAAGACATAATAGTGTTATTTAAGCTTTTTGATGCGTTCAACTTGACTGATCACATCTGTTAAGCGAATACCAAACTTGTCATTGACAACAACAACTTCACCATGTGCTATTAAAGTACCATTCACCAATACATCTAATGCCTCACCCGCAACGCGATCTAGCTCAACAACAGAGCCTTGATTCAACTGCAATAGGTTTCGAATACTGATTTGGCTGCGCCCCACTTCCATGGAAATAGTCACAGGTATATCTAAAATAGTATCGAGTTTACGCTTTTCTTCACCAGTGATAGGGGCATCTTCACTTAACTCGTCAAGCTCAACAGCTTCTGCGTTGTTTTCACCTTCATCAGCTTCGGCTTCGGCTTGTTCATCCATCGCCTCATCCCACATACTTAGGTCTTCATTTTCATCACTCATAATCAGCCTCGGTTTTAATACTCTAAATCATCTTCAAGTAAGTGAAGTTCAGCGTCACTATCTAGTCGTTTGCCACCTTTTGTTAAGATGGTCAATTCATTTTTCACTGACTCTGGTCGTTTAATTTTCTCTTGAATTTGTAATGCTATGTTATCTCGGCTTTTGCCTAGTTTTGCTCTAAACGTTGGTAACTCTTCAATAAGCACTGTAATATGCTCTGGCATCTCGATGGGTATAATATCACCCGCTTCTAATTCCATAATTTTTGATAATGGTATATCTACTTCAAGGAACTTAGTGGAAAGTTCTACGGGTACATCCATGATTTCATCTCGAAGTGCCTTAGACCAACGCATATCGGTATCTTCTTTATCACTTTGTACACCGGCATCTAACAATTCACGAATAGGTTCAAGCATTGAATAAGGTAATGCAACATGAAAATCTCCGCCGCCACCGTCTAGCTCGATATGGAACGAACTGATAACCACAACTTCTGTTGGGCTCACTATATTAGCCATAGACGGGTTTACTTCAGAATCTAAATATTCAAATGAAACATCCATGACTGGAGACCACGCTTCTTTGTAATCTTCAAAAATTAACTTAAGCAACATTTGAATAATACGACGTTCTGTTGGGGTAAATTCACGTCCTTCAATTTTCGCATGATATCGGCCGTCACCACCAAAGAAGTTATCTACCAGGATAAACACTAAGCGTGCTTCCATGGTGATCAACCCTGTACCTTTCAATGGTCTAAAACGCACCATATTCAAGCTAGTTGGTACGAACAAGGTATGTACGTACTCACCAAACTTAATCATTTGAATACCATTAATGGATACTTCTGCCGTGCGACGCATCATATTGAATAAACTGATACGCATATGGCGAGCAAAGCGCTCATTTACCATTTCGAGCGTAGGCATGCGCCCACGGACAATACGATCTTGTGACGAGAAGTCATAGTCGCTCGTACCTTCTCGCGCGGGTACATCCTCGTCGACCTCGTCTTCTTCGACATCATCTACGCCATGGAGTAGCGCATCAATTTCGTCTTGTGAAAGTAAATCACTCACGATGGTATCTCTTTAAGTTATTGCGTTATTGCATGACAAAGCCAGTAAATAATACTTGCTCTACCACTTTTTGATCTTCAACATCCATCATTATTTTTTGTACTTCAGACAGCGCTTGCTGTTTTAATGATGTTTTACCTGCACTAGTCGCCAGGTCATCTGCATTAGATTGCGTAAATACTGCCAACAAGGTGCTTTCAATCAGTGGAATATGCTTTTTAGCCGCTTCTTCGTTATCAGAACCTCTGACTAAAAGCTGTACCTTAATTTCGACAAATCGATCTCTATTTGCCCCAGGAATATTAAAACGAAAAGGTCTTGGCATAGGCACATACAAAGCTGTACCTAAATTCGCTCCCCCTGCTGGCTTCGCAGCACCTGTATCGCCCATTGCGTCACTAGGCTCACCTGAGTCTAACGCTGCATCTAGTTGTTCTTGAGTTGGGCCACTATCACTCCCCATAAAGAAGTAGGCTGCACCTCCACCCACGGCGAGCACAACGACAGCAGCGATGATGATAATTAACTTTTTCTTTTTTCCAGAATTATCAAGTTCTAGCTCTTTTCCTTCTTCAGCCATAATTAGCCCTTATCAATCATACTTGTATATCAGCAACTATATCTTCGATTCAAGAATGCGCAACTGCTTTTATGCATTTAAGCATAGTAATCTACACCAGTTGATGAAGCTTTATACAAATTTGCCTCTGGTGGTATACTTTCGTCATGCATCAACCCATTATCTTCGTTTGAGCCACTTTGGCTCGAACCACCATTAAGTTCAGTGTCTCCATCGCTTTGTGGCTCACGTTGTTCGATATTTGCATCACCAACATCAACGCCCGATTGCTCAAGCATATCTTTTAATTTCCCCATATGTTGCTCGAGGGCATCCTTAGCTTGAGGGTTCTGAACAACAAAGTTTACTGCCGCCTGTTCATTCTGCATGTTGATTTTAACTTGCATACTGCCAAGTTCTGGTGGGTCTAGCCTTATTTCTAGCTGTCTTAGTTTTTGATTAATCATGACCATCACTTTTTCTTTAACAGCGACACTAAAATCTTTACGGTTGATGGCAATTGTTTCTTGTGCAATAACCTGTGCGGTACGGGTAGACTGCACAGATATACTATCAGCATTAGCTTTTGCTAACATTGCATGAGCTGCCTGCTCTTCTTCTTTAGATAAAGCTGTCGTTGATTGTGTAGGTTCAGCAAAGTTAACATGACGCTCTACTTTCGTATCTGCAACGGCTTTTTTGTCATTTTCTACTGCAAGTGATGACTTTTGCTCAGACTGAGATTTATCAAACGCCGACGCATTGTCATTGAATTGCTGCTGTTCGCTATTATCAGCTTGTTTTTCAGTCGCGCCACCCGTGTTGTTAACAACAGTTGAAGTAGCTTGGTTTATAACGCGCGTATTGCCATCTTTACTGTCAGCTTTTTGCGGTGAGTCAGAGGCGACTGGGTTGACGATAACTTTCGCATCTTTCACTATGTGTTGTTCTTCGCTCTTTGCTTCATCAAGTTCAACAGATGTTGATGTATTGACTTGTACGTTTTCGCTCTTGCCTTTAACACTTAAATCTACTTCAGTATCCGCATTTATCGTTTTCGCTTCTTTTACAACGGATAATTGCTCATTTACCTGTTGAGCGGTTTCACCTTTTAATACTGCTTTCTGGGATTCTTTATCTATCGTATTTGCTACTTTCTGGGCTTGGGTTTCAGCGGATAATTGTGCATCACTCACACCTGTTGTCGATTTATCTGATTGTTGGTTTTCGCCTGCAAGCGCTTTTAAAAGCTTGTCGGTATTTTTCTTATCTGCGTCCTCAGATTGAATTGCTTTTATCTGCCCATCAACATTAACTTCATTTTGTTTTTGTTCATTTGATGTGTTTTTATTATTTCGACCTGACAATATCGCTTGAATTTCAGCGGCAAGTTTTTGTTCTTTATGCGCTAATTCAACCGTTTCTGACGGCTTTTTACCTGATTGTTCAAGCTGTTGTTGCGCATTAATTTGCTTTGCAGCCTCTAATGCTTCTTGCATTGCTTTTTTATGAACATTACTGTGTTCTGTTGAAACAACTTCAGAAGCATTGATAAAATCAAGTAGCTTTATTGCCACTTCAGCACGTGTATTATGCACCTCTGCATCAACAAATTTCGATGCTTTTTTAGTTTCACCTGGTTGAGAATGCTCAGACTGTTGCGCTTGATTTTTAGTTATTGCTTCATCTTCTGCTGAGCTTGATTCCTTTACAGGCTCATTACTGTCTTTGCTCTGCGCCGCTTGAGTTGAAGCGTCAGCATCTTCTTTTGTTTTTTGTTCTACAGTTTTATCTATATCTGCTTTTTGATCACTTTGCTTGGTCGATACATCATTATTTTTGCGACTTTCCACAGTGTCACGGTCATGATCTTGCCGCTTTTTGCCGTTATTCTTCGCTTGATTTTCGTTCATGTAACCAGCAAAACTTGAGGTTTGTCTATCTACACCTGAATCTTTATTTGAACCAATATGAGATAATAATCCTTTATTTTCAGAACCTTGGTTAACTTCTACGGGTAATACGTTCATTTGTGTCATCGTAAAAACCTTCACTAATCAGTTAGATGTTGTTGCCTTGCCCAAAACGGTTCAGGCACAGCCTAAGAGAGATAAAGCAAATTCTATTCCAATTAATAATAAAAAAGTGAAAATAGGGTGTTTTGATACTTAACCAACATACAAAACAACTTATCTATGATGATTACGTCTAAGGAATTGCTGGGCAGCTATTTCGTCAAACATTGCTTGTTCAGCTCTGTTTGCTTTTTTAGTTAGTAATAATTGTTGTTTTTCTTGTAATTTTTCTACAGCTTGCACTTTTTGTCGTTGTAACATCCATTGTTGTTTACGTTGTTCCATCAAGGCTTTCGCCTGTTTAATAGCAATTTCAACCTGCTCTGCAGCATTATCAAGTTTAGCAACGAACGCGTGAAAATGACGATACGTGACACTATCAACCCCTGACAACGCACGTTGATCGAGACGTTTCATATATTCCAACCTGAACTCCCCTACGCTTTGTAATCGCATTACGTTATCTTGGTAATCTTTTTCAGCCAGTTGCAATTGCTGAATAGCTTTCTGCTCTTTGTCTGACTCAAATTTATGTAGCGTTTTTAGTTGCTTCATTGACATCAATAACTACCTTCAATCACGTTATTCTTGATTCGCTGTATTCTGTTGCTGTGCATGCGCCTGTGCCGCACCAATAACTTCTTGTAATTGTTCTAAACTTTGATCATACGGAACGATTTCTGTCATTTTCTGTTGCAAGAAAAAATTAATAACCGGTAATAACTGAATTGCCTGATCGATTCTCGGATCCGTTCCCTTGCTATACGCGCCTATAGAAATTAAATCTTTGTTTTGTTGATATAATGAGTAGAACTGCTTTAACCCCCTAGCTAGCTCTTGATGTTCTTCACTCGTCACCATTGGCATAACACGTGAAATTGATCCTTCAATGTCAACGGCGGGGAAATGTCCGCTATCGGCAAGTTCACGAGATAATACAATATGGCCATCAAGTATCGCCCGCGCGGCATCTGCAATTGGATCTTGTAGATCATCACCTTCAGTTAACACAGTAAAAAATGCTGTGATAGCACCTTGACCATCACCACCATTACCAGCACGTTCAACAAGTTGAGGTAACTTTGAAAAAACTGATGGTGGATAACCTTTCGTTGCGGGCGGTTCTCCAACAGCAAGCGCTATTTCACGTTGCGCTTGTGCATAACGGGTGATTGAATCAATGAGTAACAGTACGTTCAACCCTTGATCTCGAAAATATTCAGCTATCTGTACAGCTGTTTCACAGCCTTTTAAACGCATCAGTGGCGAATTATCAGCTGGGGCCGCAACAACCACTGAACGTTGACGCCCTTCTTCACCTAAAATTTCTTCTATAAACTCTTTAACTTCACGACCACGTTCGCCGACTAACCCGACTACGATAACATCCGCTGTCGTTCCTCGTGTCATCATGCCAAGCAATACACTTTTACCTACGCCTGAACCCGCGAATAATCCCATTCGCTGTCCCTGACCTACTGTAATAAAGCTATTAATTGAACGGACACCAACATCTAAAGGTTCAGTGATTGCTCTGCGAGCGAGAGGGTTGATAGGCTTAGATGTATAATTTGCGTCTTTATCTGCTTTAATAGGGCCCCTACCATCTAATGGTTTTCCAACACCATCAATAACGCGACCAAGCAAATCCATCGATAAAGGTAAACGTGCTTTGGTTGCTAAAGGAACCACTCGAGCACCCGGTAAGACGCCTTGTAAACTTTGCTCAGGCATTAAGTAGGTAATCTCATTAGCAAAGCCAACGACTTCCGCAATTAAGTCGCCTTGTGCCGTTTCAACTAAGCATTGACTACCAACTTGCGCCTTAACACCGACAGCTTCAAGTGTTAAACCAACAACTCGCACTAATTTACCAGCAACAGAAATCGGCTGCCGTTGTGCAAATTGTAAGCTGTTAGTTAACCTCTGGGTAATGCCTTCTACATCAATCATCAAATATTTGACACTCTAGCCAAGAACAATTACTGGTGAAGAGCATCCTGCAAGAACGATTCCAACACATCAGTGAGTCTTGTTTTAACAGACAAATCAATATTTGATGTATTGTTTTCAATCTGGCAACTGCCTCTAGGTAATTGTGGTGACGGCAGTAATCGCCAGCCATGTTCTTCTATATATTTTTTGGTGAATTGATGCTCAACTAATGCGATATCTTCTGGGTTTAATAAGATTTGTGTTTGCGCGTCTTGGCTAGGAAGTGCTTTTATCCCCCTAGTTATTGCGTCATACAAAATTTCGGGGTTGGTTTTAGCCTCTTGATAAGTCACAGCTTCTGTCAACTGCACAACTAATTGTAATAACTGTTGTTCAACATTTTTTTCCACCGCCTTCAAAGGCTGATGAAGCTGCTCTGTTAATGCCTGCCATTGGTTAGCTAATTCATCGATTGTTGCTTGGCCTTCACTTAATCCTTTTTCAATACCTTCGATATGGCCCGCCTTTGTCCCTTCTTCATGACCCGCTTTTTGACCTTCTTCAAAGCCCGTAGTAAAGCCTTCTTCTTTTCCCTGATTGAAGCCTTCTTGATAAGCAGCTTGACGAATTTCTTCAATGTCTTCAGCCGTTAATGGCTGAACTTCTTCTTCAATCTCTTCAGGAGGTTCGTATCGCCATGTAGGCTTTTTACCTAATGCATTTGTCGGCAGTGTGCTTTCGTCAAAATCTTGCTCTACTGAAGGATAAGGCCAAACATCAGAGTCAGATGCCTGCTCCGATTTAATGATGTTCTCTTCACAATGTACGCCGGAAAAATTTTTCATGCTTTTACAACTTATTAAGCCTCAAAAACGTTATAAGAATTCATCACCGCCACCAGCGCCGCCAAGCATAATTTCACCTGCATCTGATAAGCGTCTAGCAACCGATAAAATTTCTTTTTGTGCTGCTTCAACTTCACTTATGCGCACAGGTCCCATAGCTTCGAGATCATCTACCATCATTTCAGCAGCACGTTTTGACATGTTAGACATGATCTTCTCTTTCAGTGTATCGTCAGCACCTTTAATCGCTTTCATTAATGCATCTTGCTGTACTTCACGTAAAATTGCTTGGATACCACGATCATCCACATCGGCAAGGTTTTCAAAGACAAACATAAGATCTTGAATTTGTTGACTCATCTCTTCGTCATGCTCACGAATTGAATCCATCAACACACCTTCAATATTAGTGTCTAGATAGTTCATGATATCAGCTGCTGCTTTCAAGCCGCCCATTTTCGCTGCTTGAGCCCCGGCTTGACCAGCAAATTGTTTCTCCATAATTTCATTCAATTCTTGCAGAGCTGCTGGCTGTACTTCTTCAAGGTTTGCGATACGCATCATTAAATCTAATCGCGTTTTCTCAGCAAACTGCCCCATTATCTCCGCTGACTGTTCAGGTTCAAGGTAAGATAGAACAATGGTCTGAATTTGAGGATGTTCATTACGAATAATATTCGCCACTTGCTTAGAGTCCATCCACTTGAGGGAATCCAAGCCTTTTGCACCACCACCCATCACAATTTGGTCAATTAAATTGCCAGCTTTATCTTCACCTAATGCAGCCGTTAATGCTTTACGTACAAACTCCTCACTTTGGAACCCAATCGTACTAAAGTTTTGAATTTCATTGATAAATAACTTATGAACTGCAGTAATTTTTTCTTGAGTAAAATCTTCCATTGCAGCCATGACCATGCCCACTTGTTGCACTTGCTTTGGCTCTAAGTGTTTTAGTATTTGTGCTGCATCTTCTTCAGACAAGCTCAATAATAAAATTGCTGCTTTTTCTGCGCCGTCAAGTTTATCGACATCAAACCCTTGCGGTACAGCTGCTAGTTCTTGTGCTTCATCACTCATCTTCAATCAACCAACTTTTCACAACTTGAGAGGACAACTCTGGTTCATTAGCTACCAGAGCACGTACGGCTTTTAGAATATCTTCGTCGCGGTGTAGATCTGGTAATTGTAGACTACCATCCGGTGCAAAACCAACTGCACCTGCATCAAAATCCGCTGCTAACATATCCATTGTTTCATCGCCTAAGTCTACATGACTATCAAGTGACTTATCACCATAATCTTCCGGTGTTTGGTCTGGGTAAATCAAACGTTTCAACATAGGTCTTACAACAGATAATATCAGAATAATGATAACAACCGCACCTAACGATAGTTTAAGAATTTTTAAAAACCATGCCTCTTGATAAAAAGGTACCGCTACTTCTTCTTCTACTTCCATGCGTGAAAACGGTAAAGTCACTACTTCTAAGGCATCGCCACGTTGCAAATCAAAGCCTATACTGCCTTGAAGTAGTCGACGGATATTCGCAAGTTCTTCAACGCTTCTAGGTGTTTGTACTGTTTCTCCATTAGCGTTAGTTGAGTTGTTATAGTCAAGTGCGACTGAAACACTAATACGACGAATAACACCTGTTTGTTGCTTGGTGTAACTAATAGACTCATCTAATTCAAAGTTCTTGGTTGATTCTGAATGTTTCCTACTTGGTGTAGAACGCTGACTATTAGTACCTGTCGCATTTTCAGGAATATTGGCATCCAATGGTGGCTGGTTAGTCAATGCGCCAGGAATACCACCAAGCGTGCCACCGATGGAAGTTTCTTCAACTTTCATTTCACTGCGAAGTGCAGGTAAATCTGGGTTATAACGACGCTGTGTTTCTTCAGAATTTGTAAAGTCCATGGTCACATCGACTTGAGCGGTATAATTACCTAAGCCAACAACAGGGATCATTATCGTGTCAATTTTATCCATGTACTCTTGCTCACGTTTTTGCTCAATTTCAAACTCTTTACGTGAACGAGATGAAATTGAATCTTGCGAACCAGAATTAAGTAGTCGACCATTTTGATCAGTAACTGTAACGCGGTTAGGTGTTAAGTTTTGAACAGCTGATGCAACAATATCAACAATTGAATCAACCTCTTCTTCAGATAATAAGCGACCTTTTCTTAACGTTACTACCACGGTAGCTGAAGGTGATTTTTCTCGTTTAGCAAAGACATTGTCTCTCGGAATTGCGAGTAATACTTTTGCACGACTAACGGTTTGTAGCTCTTGAATGGTACGTGCAAGTTGTTGTTCACGAGAATGTTTTAATCGTTCACTTTCAAGGCGTTGACTAACACCAAAGCCCATGTCTTGCATTATAATTTCTTCACGTGCATTTGGTTCTTCAGTAAGTCCTTCACGTGCAAGCAGCAATTTAATTTCTTGATATCGATCGGCAGGTACAGAGATAGTATTGTTTTCTTGGATATAATCTTCAACACCATTGGCATCTAGAAAATCCATCGTTTTGATCAACTGGTCTGTTGGCAACTTAGTTAAATAACGGTATTCAGGTTGATTCGCCCACATAATAACGAAAACAGCAATTGCCAAACAAATTGCCAATGCCATGATCAGTGTCACTTGACGAAGCACGTCTACGTTGCCCATAGCCGCAGCCAAGCCTGATTTTTGCTCCTCGATATTATCGTTTGCATTATCAGAGGCTACAAGATCACTACCACCATCTGTTGTTGCCATTGCTGTACTTGTTGTATCTGCCACTTTAGATTCTCCGCTCAACTACTATTACGCGCACATTGCTCTTTACTGTGTTATTTAAACAGGCATACTCATAATTTCTTTATATGCTTCGACAAATTTGTTTCTCACTTGCACTGTCGCTTCAAATGCAACGCTTGCTTTTGACGCAGAGATCATTGTATCTGCCAACGTGACGCTACGATCACCAAGTTCAAAACGTGTGCGTTTATCACCTGCTTCTTGCTGAATATCGTTGACTGTATTCACGGCTTGTTTAAGCATAGAACCAAAGTCGCTTTGTGAAGTATTTACCGGCGCAACCTCAGAACTAATAATATTATCGTTCTTGATTGTTGAAGCGCGGTTACCCATCGCTTCAAGCTGCATATTCTGCATTTGTGCGTATAAGGAGTTACTTTTGATATCCATGGCATTCTCGCTAGTGTCAAACTTTTGATAAATGAGTTATTACTAGGATTAATGCAACCTTGATGCCACAATAATAATAAAAGTTTAATGGTTTTTTATTTTTTAAAATCAGTTAGATAGAGGTAAACACCGAGCTCTGTGTGGAACAAAACAGAGTTCGGTGTTTATTGAAAGGGATTTTTTAAGCGGGAATTTGAATACCACTATCACGCATTTTTGCGATTTTATAACGAAGGGTTCTTGGGCTAATACCTAATTTTTCAGCGACCGCTTTACGGCTGCCATGACATGCTTGCAATGTGTCTAAAATAATTTGATGTTCTTGCATTTTAAGTTCATTACCAAGTTTATCTTCAGTGGCCATACCCGATGAGACTTCATTAATGACCGGCGTTTCAAAATTTTCAATTAATAAATCAGCAGCATCTATTACGCCATCACTATGCAAAATGAGTGCGCGCTGTACTACATTATCAAGCTCTCTTACATTACCAGGCCATTGATAAGCTTTAAGCTTGCTACACGCTGCCGCGGTAAATTCAGGTAATGGCTGCTGTTCTTTTTCACAGACTCGTGAAACTAAGTGATTTGCTAACGGGACAATATCATCACTTCGCTCAGCTAGCGGTAACCAATTTAGCGGAAAGACATTTAAACGATAATAAAGGTCTTCTCTAAAAATCCCTTCATTTACGGCTTCTTTTAAGTCTCTATTACTCGTAGCGATCACACGAACATCTAACTTGATCGTTTTACGCCCTGCTAAGCGTTCAACTTCTCTCTCTTGTAGAACACGTAAGATTTTAGCTTGTAAGCCTAAGTCCATTTCGGTGATCTCATCTAATAGAATGGTACCACCTTGCGCTTGTTCAAATTTACCCGGACAAGCTTGAATTGCACCGGTAAAAGCACCTTTTTCATAACCAAACAAAGTAGCTTCTAGCATATTTTCAGGGATCGCGGCACAATTAATAGCGACAAATGGTTTATTCGCTCTCGCTGAATGTCCATGAACATACTGTGCGAGTACCTCTTTACCTGAGCCACTAGGGCCTAACACCATAACAGATGCATCTGTAGAGGCGACTTTCTTTGCTAGCGTTAACAACTCTTTACTTTTCACGTCGGCAACGACAGGCTCAAAGCTTTCACTTTTCATGATTGGTAAATATTGGTTGACCATATTTAATAGCACTTCTGGCGCAAACGGCTTCGCCATGTAATTACAAGCACCATCTTTAATCGCTTGTACTGCATCATCAATAGTGCCATACGCGGTCATAATCAAAACAGGCATTTTGGCAAAGGATGTCTTAATGTTTTTAAGTAAACTTAATCCCGACATGCCTGGCATTTGTACGTCACTGACAACAAGATCAATGTGATGATTTTTTAACTGTAGTAATGCTGATTCTCCGGAGTCTGCTTCTATGCATTGGTAGCCTGCTAACTTTAAGGTATCAACTAATGCTTCGCGTAAACCTGCATCATCTTCTACAACTAATATTTTACTTTGACTCATCGCTACTCTCCTGATGTGAAGCTAACGACTCGTTACCAGTTTCATTTGGCAACAAGGGTAAAGAAATAACGAAATGCGCACCTTCTGCTGGCTTACTGATAAGGTGTACTTCGCCTTGATGTGCATTTGCAACAGACTTAACAACGGCGAGCCCTAAACCAGTACCTTGGCTACGCGATGTATAAAACGGTTCAAATATTTTTGAGGCTATATCAGCATCAATGCCACAACCGTTATCTTTAACGCTGATATAGGCTTTACCGCCTTGGCTGTAACACGCTATATTAATTTTTGCTTGCGTCTCTATAACTTCTAAACTGTTATGTACTAAATTTTGAATAGCACCCGTCAGTGCCGTTTCATTGCCAAGAATATGACAGTCATCTGGGCAATATTGAATATCTACCGAAGCTTTTGCTTCTTCAATCAGCGCTTCAATACCATGTATTGATGATTTGACAATCGCGTTTACCGACAACGCCTCAACGACTTGTTGTTGACCGCTTTTGGCAAATAACAACATATCGTTAACGGTTTGCTCTAGATCCGATAAGCGAGACATAAGCTTATCTTGAAAGCTATTTCGCTCGTCAGTTTGTAAGTGTTTACTTTTTAAATTAGCACCATAAAGTATTGCTGCTGAAAGCGGGGTACGGATTTGGTGCGCAAGTTTAGACACCATTTGCCCTAGCGAAGATAAGCGTTGTAATTGACTCAACTTATCTTGCAACAGGCGTGTCTCTGTTAGATCGGTGATCATGATCAACTGACCAGGTTGGTCAACTAACGCGGTAATTTCTAACTTAACGCGTCGCCCGTCTTTTAAGGAAACTTCATGCCAATCGTCTGCGCGAGGCTTAAACGACCTTCTAATCACATCAAACCAAGGATGCCCTAATATTGGCTCTTCTAATAATTGACTGGCAATTTTATTCATTTTAACAACAATACCATCGCCATCTAGCATGATCATACCGGTTGGCATAACGTCAATTAGCTTTTCGAGTTGATTAGATTGTTGTCGTAAAAGCGCTAGCTCACCTACATAGGATTCAGTAGCAAGCTTTTCTTGATTAGCAATGAATGGCTGCTCAGCAAAAGGAAAGACCTTCTGCTGATACATAGTAGAACTTGTTTGATTTGCAACGACTACAACCATAATACACTTCTCGAATAACTGTAATATTCAAGAAAAAGCATTTATTATGCCAACTGTAACAAGGTTGTTTAACCGTATGATTTATTAACAAATTATAGGCAGTCAATAATTTGTCAATCGGGTGGTGATCTTATTTTAAAGGATTGTCAATTACACAAAATACTATGTAAATTAGCGACGTTAATCATCGCTTTTTTGTAAACTGTATTTACGCATCTTTTCAACTAAGGTCGTTCTGCGCATGCCTAATAACTCAGCTGAACGAGCGACAACCCAATCATTTTTATCGAGTGATTGCGTAATCAATGCAACTTCGAGATCCGCTAAATATTCTTTTAAATTTAAGCCTTCTTCAGGTAACACATTCACTTGCTTAGTATCATCAGTTTCAAAGCCTTCACTAAAGTCATCATCTATGTCTTCATCGTCTTCAAAGCCAGCAAACAACTCGTTAATGGCTTCACGCTCTTGCAATTCTTCTGGATACTCTGGATTATACTCTTCTGCATCAATGTGACGATAGCGAAACGGTAATTCTGTCACATCCACTACTTGCTCGTTGTACATAATGATCATGCGTTCTATTAGGTTTGATAATTCTCTTACATTGCCTGCCCAGGCATGTTCTTGTAAGGAGGCAATGGCACGTTCCGTAAAACGCACTGATTGGCCTTGTTCATGTTCGAAACGTGACATCAATTCTTTTAATAATAAGGGTATGTCTTCTTTGCGATCGCGTAATGCAGGTGTTTCAATCGGAAATACATTTAATCGGTAATACAGATCTTCACGAAAATCATTAGTTTTGATCATCTCTTCAAGGTTCTGATGCGTGGCCGCTATCACGCGTACATTCGCTTTTATGCTTTTCGCACCACCAACACGTTCAAAGGTTCTTTCCTGAAGCACACGTAACAATTTAACCTGCATTGGATGTGGCATATCGCCTATTTCATCAAGAAAGAGTGTGCCACCTTCGGCAAGTTCAAACCGTCCTTTTCTTGTTGATATCGCGCCAGTGAACGCCCCCTTTTCATGACCAAATAATTCACTTTCAAGTAAATCAGGCGGAATAGCACCACAATTTACTGGAACAAACGGAGCCTTACTACGATCGGACAAATTATGAATATTACGCGCAACAACCTCTTTACCTGTGCCCGATTCACCGAGTATTAATACGTTGGCTTGTGTACTCGCTACTTGCTCAATCAAAAAGCGAACATGTTGCATTGGTTCGCTTACACCGACAAGCGAACGGAATAAAGCTGAGTTTCCAGCACTCTTTATTTTATGATTAGGTAATTTGTTATGATATTGATGACAGTGATGAATCATCTCTGTCAGTTGTGCATAGTTCAATGGCGTATTTACGTTGCCAATTACATTCATAAAATTAGCGAGTTTTTGGTTATCAAGCACATCATGCAAAAGAAATGGGCAAGTAGGATGCTTTTTGACAAGTTCAACGATGGTATCGCTAATCTCACCACAAAGGATCACCGTTAAGGTATTTTGTTGACGTGGTAAAACATCAATTATTTCATCTTGTGCATAACACTCGTAATGTTCGCCAACGAATGCCAATATCGTAGCAAGTTGCTCAGCGCGCGCTACGTCATTATCAACCACAAGAATATGTTTTTGACCTTGCATAATCCTTTGATAACCTTTGTTTTTAAAACGATTCAGCTATGATTGTAGCGAGGATTCATGATTATTCAACAAAATTTTGACACATTAGCGTCATAACTTTGACTTTGCCGCGCTTTATTTTGTGGTAGTTACTGGTGTTGACGTGCAAATTTAACAAATAACGCGTAACATTTTGCTTATATTGAGTAATGGCGTGTTATTTGCTTTGGTTACAAATAGATAAGTTCATTGTAATTAACGCATCATATATTGATTAGCAGAGGCGATAAAATGGAAATAAACGACAGTTTTTTAACTTCTCAATTTGGCGAAGAGTATTTATACCTAATCAATAGACACGCTTTTGAAAAACAACCATCTCACGTTGTCTTTGAGACCCTATATGATGAAAAACTACATACTGAAGAACGCTTCTACATAATTCTTGGCACTGATTCTGGGTTATTACTCGATCATGTTAAACAACTGGAAAAACCTATTGATACTCGTTATTTATTTATTGAATTACCCGCAGTAATCGAACGGCTAAAGCTTAAAAATAAACTAGACGACTTACCCGACTACATCACGATTACCACCATTGATAAATGGAAAGAAAGCGCTACTGCGTTTGGTATGGACTTATATTTATATAAAGATTACTGTCAGTTCATTAAGTCAGTTGCCGCCATCGATTCATATGTTCCGGCATACAATGCGGCTATTTTACAATTCGAGCAAGAGTTTCAAAGTTACCGCTTCATAACACGAGCAACACTTGGCGTATCTCCTTTTATGAGTCCACAATTGATTAATATCTGTGAGAATCAAACACCCGCGTTAGTATTTAAAAATAAATTCAAGGGAGATACATGTATCATTCTCGCTGGGGGCCCCTCATTAGATGAAGATATTGAATGGGTAAAAAAACACAAAGATCATTTGGTGATCATTGCTGTATCGCGAATTGCAAGAAGACTTAATCAAATAGGACTTATACCCCATATTGTTGTTTCTGTTGATCCGTATGAAATCAGTTACGATGTAAGTAAAGAATTGTTATTGTTCCCTTCCAATGTGCTTTTTTTACACTCTAATAGCGTTACACCATTTTTATTAGCTCAGTGGCATGGTAAAAGCGCATACCTAAATAGAAGATACCCTTGGGATGAAAAGGGTGATGATAAAAATTTAAAATCTGCAGGTCCTACGGTTACAAATACAGCACTAAAAGCAGCTGTAGACATGGGGTTTAGTAACATTTTATTATCGGGTGTCGATCTTTGCTTTTCAGAAAAAGGCGTTACTCATGCCTCTGGAAGTAATGAAGCAAACATAGGCCCGACACTTGGCCGCCCCGGTACTTGGGTAAAAACTTATGCGGGAAATACCGTTGAAACACTCATTGTATTTGGTACGGCAGGTGAGCGTTTATCTGAAATAGCAGAAGAAGCGAAAAAAACAGACCAAGCTGTTTACAACTTATCGCCAAATGCCGCTTGCTTACCTCACATTGAACACGTACCTTCTTCTGCACTATCTTTTACACATGACCAAGAAAACTATGCAGATAAACTGCTTAGCTGTATTCCCACAATGACAACAAGTGAAATACAACATGATTACAATGTAGTAAATGCAAATGTTAAAAAGGTTCTTACAGACGTTAAAGACATTAAAAGGCTTGCAGAAAAGGCCTTAAACGCGAATGAACAACTCTTTAAAGAAAAAGGCAACGAGAGTGAAAATTTCAAGTTTAAACTTGAAATGGATAAGATTGAAAAGAAACTGGATACAAAGTATAAGCGTACTTCAAAATTTATAAAAAACTTTGGCATTGATAAATTCATTAGTTCTGCGCAAGCGGAATCATCTGATGAATGGTCTGATGATAAAGTAGAAAAAACAGGACAACTTTACTACCAAGCCTATATTGTTACCTGTGAAAATCTGATCATTTTACTCGAAAACGTATTAGCAAGAATTAATAGTAGAATAGAAGAACAAAAACCCACTCCACGTCTATCAATGATGTTTGAACAGTGGGAGAAAGATAGAGTATTAGGTAGAGCACAACACTGGTTAGAAAAAACTCAAATTGATCTAACCACGTTAACCGATGAAGAAAAGTCTACCTTTGAACGTTTTGCAAAACTGCATGCTG
Organism: Thalassotalea sediminis; assembly: GCF_030295915.1. Taxonomy (NCBI): domain Bacteria; kingdom Pseudomonadati; phylum Pseudomonadota; class Gammaproteobacteria; order Alteromonadales; family Colwelliaceae; genus Thalassotalea; species Thalassotalea sediminis. The sequence continues at coordinate 2,924,237 of NZ_AP027361.1, forward strand.
CAGATATCCACAACGTAGAAACAAAGCATTTATCTCGTGCGAAAGAAGAAGCTTCTTTAGATGGCGTAAGGCGTAAAATAATCACTTTATTCCATCAAAAAAATAGCGATGCACTCACTACATTAATCAATAGCCTTAAAAGCTCTATTGATCGCGAAGAACAAGCAGAAATTCTCTATGACTTAGGACTTGCATATTACTCTATTTTAACGGAAAACTATCATGACGCCTTATATCATTTTGAGCGTTTACCCGCGGAATCAATAGAAGAAGATGAACTACAACAAATTGCTAGCGTAGCTTACAAAATGAAGAACTACGAACTGGCACAAGCGTGTTTACAGGAATTAGCAGCACTCTCGATTACCTATTTACCCCAGTTTGCTAAATTGTTGAAACTCTTAGGTAAAGAAGAAGTTGCAATAAACTGCTTTAACGACTGTATTGAACAAGATCCTAGCAATACTTTTTTATGGAACAGTCTTGGCGAGTTTTATTTTGAAAACAATGCAATAGACGCTGCAAAACTGGCGTTTGAAACAGCCTTAGCCAGTGCACCAGATGATAAAAAAGCGAAAAGCTTTCTTAGTAAAATTACAACGACATAAAGCAGTTTTCTGAATATTAAAGGATTCACCGTTAACTGACGATATAAAGACAACAATTGCTTGTTATAATTTAACAACGGTATAAAACATTTAACCAATACGTTTAGGAGTACTTATGAGTGATTTACTAAAAGGTAACTTTACGACTAAAAAGCAGGTATCTGCACCAAGTGAGACTGCAAATGAAGACTCATTAGAAACAAAATTTAAAAAAGCGGCATTGAACTCTATTGGTGGAAGCATGGTTTATGTTGAACGCACCGACTTAACATGGGACGGTGAAGAATAAAAAATCGCGTAGCAAATAAAAAGAGAACCGAATATGGCGCAGTACGACCTTAATGAAAAATTTGTTGATGTAGTGTCCAAAATTACTGATATCGGTAAAGATTGGCATAGTGATGATCTCGTCGCGAACGCGTTGAATAATCTTCCGTTTATGGAAAAAAGTTTTAAAGACTTACCGCCTTTGCCTGAAGAAAAAAAAGATTCTGCGATTATTATCAGTGCCGGCCCAAGTCTGCATAAATACGATGTATTAGCTAAATTAAAAAACAGCCATTACAAAGGTTCAATTGTAGCCATTGACGGTTCATTAGTGAAATGCTTAAAAAATGGCATTATTCCTGACTACGTCTTAACGTTAGATCCTCATCCAACTCGTATTGTTCGTTGGTTTGGGGATGATAATTTTGAAGAAAACACGCGCAATGATGACTATTTTTCGCGCCAAGATTTGGATGTTGAGTTTCGCAATAACTCAATCTTAGAGAATCAAGCAAACATTGAACTTATCAATAAATATGCGCCACAGATTAAACTTATTATTTGTTCTTCTGCCCCTAAAAACGTAGTAAAACGAGCAATTGAGGCTGGTTTTGATATGTATTGGTGGAATCCTATAGTTGATAGCCCTCAAGATCCTAACAGTTTAACACGCCGCATCTACGCTATAAATAAAAAATCGTGTATGAATACTGGCGGCACTGTTGGTACTGCCGCTTGGGTGTTTGCTAATGCCATTTTAAAGATCCCCAAAATAGCATTAACAGGAATGGATCTCGGCTATCATAGCGACACTCCCATTGAAATGACGCAAACCTATTACGAATTACACGAGTTCGCGCAAACACGAGAAGAATTAGAGCAACTATTTCCTAAGTTTTCGTTTCCATTGTCTGACGAAGAGTTTTATACCGACCCAACGTATTTTTGGTATCGACACAACTTTCTGGATTTACTCTCTCGTGCTACTGGTAAAACCTATAACTGTTCAGAAGCTGGTACATTGTTTGCAGAAAATTTACCGTGCATTACTTTTAGTCAATTCCTCAACAGTGAGCAATAAATTATGGCGAAGATACTTTTTATAAACCCTGTTGTACGCGAAGAAGACGTGCCACGTCATATTCCTTATGGCATCGCATTACTTGCCGCTATCGCCATGAAAAAAGGGCATTTAGTTCAAGTATATGACGCTAATGCACACCGCTTACCCATTGAAACTATTATTGAAGTTTGCCAAGCCGACGATTGGGATGCGGTATGTATTGGTGGCTTAACGACTACGTATAATTACATAAAAAAAGCCTGCAAGCTTATTAAAGAAAGTGCTCCTAACGCACAACTTATTGCTGGTGGCGGTTTTTTAACATCAATGCCACATGAAATCTTTGAATGGATACCTGAAATAGATGTCGGTTGTATCGGTGAATCATTTGAAACATTTCCTGAAGTGCTCGCAAAAATTGATAACAAAGATTTCAATTATGCCGATGTGTTAGGTGTTATTCATCGTGATCTTACCGGTAAAAGCTTTTTAACCAATGTAAGACCCAACATTAAAGATTTAGACACCCTCCCCTGGCCGGCATGGGAGTTATTTCCCCTAGATATTTATTTTGCTAACTCAGCAAACTTGTTTAGTGAAGAATCTTTTACTTCGAAAAGGCGCATGGATATTAATGGCAGCTTTGGTTGCGGGTTGACCTGTAAGTACTGTTGGCACTTAGGTACTACTGGCGATATGCTAGTAGAAGAAAATGAACATGGCGATAATGATGTTGTATTTACCTACGGTCGAAATATCCGTTATCACAGTGCCGATTATATCGTCAGCATGGTTAAGCATTTACATGACAAATATGACATTGACTTTGCAGCATTTATTGATGAAAACTTGATGACTATGGATGTAGCAAGCAAAGGTACTTGGCTAAAAGATTTATGTAACAAATGGATAGAAGCCGGTTTGCAGCCAACTTGTCGCCAAAAAGGCATTCCGCATGATGAAAACTGTAAAGGTGTGCATTGGAATGGCACTTCTCACGCAGGATTACACCGCCCTGAAACATTAAAATTAATGTTTGAAGCAGGCTGTACTCATTTAGTTTACGGGCTAGAATCTTTTGATCCAACGGTATTACGTAACTTAGGCAAAGGCTCCAATGCCCGTAAAAATAAACAAAGTATCGCTACCTGCTTAGCCTCTGGCATTAAACCTATTCCAAACATCATCATTGGCTTTCCGGAAGAGAGCTTTGAAAGTGTTAGAAATACCATTGAAGCGCTTGTTGAACTCGGCATTACCGCCAAACCACATTTTGCAACCGCATATCCTGGTTCCGAATGGTACTACGCATATAAAGATTCCATTATGGAGCAATATGATAATGATCTTGAAGCTTATATCATGGACTTGGGCGACGCGAGTAAGATAACCGCAACGATAAGCCATGAATTTTCCCCTATGCAATTATTAGGGCTGCAACAGATCGTGTACTTAAAAGATCTACGTTTATTAGATTTATCTGAAAAACACTGGGCACCGGTGCAGCATGAGTTATCGCCAATGATTCAGCCTAAACTCTCCTTCAATTTAAAGACCGTAAAAGAAGCTGGTCCGCTAGCGAGTTAAAGCAAGTCAACAATAACCAAAGAACTTAACCATGAGTAGTATAGGTAAACATTAATGGCGAGTAATAAAAACAAACGTATATTGGTCACTGGAGCCGATGGTTTTATCGGCTCTCACCTGGTAGAAATGCTGTTAGCACAAGGGCATCATGTCAAGGCGTTGACACAGTACAATTCTTTTAATTACTGGGGCTGGTTAGAAGATATACCTGCTCAGGAAAACCTCGATATTGTTTCAGGTGATATTCGTGATCCACATTTTTGTCGGCATATTACACAAAACATTGATATTGTTTATCATTTAGCTGCGTTAATTGCCATTCCTTATTCTTATGTTGCGCCGGAAAGCTACGTAAGCACTAATGTAATAGGTACATTAAATATTTGCCAAGCATCCCTTGATAACAATGTAAGCCGTGTTATTCACACATCAACAAGTGAAGTGTATGGTACCGCACAATACGTTCCGATAGACGAGACTCACCCCTTGCAAGCGCAATCCCCATATAGCGCGTCTAAGATTGGCGCAGATGCAATGGCAATGAGTTATTTTAACGCATTTAACCTGCCATTAACTATTGCACGACCTTTTAATACTTATGGTCCTAGGCAATCAGCTCGCGCTGTTATTCCTACCATTATTACACAAATCGCTAATGGCGAGTCAGAACTTAAACTTGGCGATGTATCACCAACAAGAGATTTTAACTACGTAACAGATACTTGCAGAGGCTTTATCGCATTAGCAAACAGCGAAAACACCATAGGAAAAACCATTAACATTGGTTCAAATTTTGAAATCAGTGTTGGTGATACATTAAATATGATTAAAGACATTATGAACAGTGATGTTAAGTTTATCGTTGACGAGAAAAGACTACGCCCAGATAAATCAGAAGTTTTTAGGTTATGGTGTGATAATTCCACTATCAACTCATTAACAAGTTTTACACCCGAAGTCGATATCATAACAGGGTTAACTAAAACTATTGCATGGTTTACTGAACCGCAAAACTTGGCGAAATACAAACACTCAATTTACAACGTGTAGGAACATTTTAAGGGATGAAAAAAATAGCAGTATTTACCGGCACTAGAGCAGAGTATGGTTTACTGTACCTTACGCTAAAAGGCTTACAGCAAGCCGAAAACGTAGAACTACAATTATTTGTTGGCGGTACTCACCTTGCACATGATTTTGGCTATACCATCAAACACATTATCAACGATGGCTTTACTGTCACCGATAAAATGGACTTTTTATTAGCATCAGATACACCTGTTGCCATCAACAAATCAATGGCATTAGCTCAAATGGCCGCGGCGGAATGCTTTGACCGCCATAAGCCAGATTTGTTGGTATTATTAGGGGATCGTTTCGAAGCGTTAGCTGTTGCATGTGCCGCCACTATCTCAGGCATTCCAATCGCTCATATTCACGGTGGAGAGTTAACTGAAGCTGCGATGGATGACGCATTTAGGCATGCTATCACTAAAATGGCACACCTACATTTTACGTCTACCGAAGTGTATCGACAGCGTGTTATCCAGTTAGGTGAACAACCTGACAACGTAATCAATGTAGGCGCGCCTGGCGTCGATAATATTAAAAAGCTGCCGTTATTATCAAAACAAGCGCTTAGCGAAAAATTATCACTCGACTTAGCAAAGCCATACTTTTTAGTTGGATATCACCCAGAAACATTAACAAGCCAAGATGCTAAGGCAGGCTTAACTTGTTTACTGGATGCGTTAGACGAATTTGCAGATCACAATGTTATTATCACTTATCCCAATGCCGACACCTTTGGTCGCGCTATTATTACCGAATTAGAAATTTATGCTCAAAACAATGAAGGTCGTGTGCATTTGTTTGAATCTATTGGACAATTGAATTTTCTTTCCGCGATGAAACACGCAGTGGCATTGGTAGGAAACTCCTCAAGCGGTATTATTGAAACGCCTTCATTTAACATTCCTACCGTAAATATTGGCGATAGACAAAAAGGTCGGCTTGCGAGTAAAAGCGTTATACATTGCAAAACAAGTAAACTTGACATTACTGCTGCTCTGCAAAAAGCGGTTTCCAACGAATTTAATGCATCAATCGCTAGTGAACCAAATCCATACGGTAATGGCGAAGCATCTGAAAAAATTGTTAAAACGTTAATCGAGCGTGACATATTAAAACGTGTTAAACCATTCTACGACATTGCGTATGACTTAAAAGGCTAACCATGTCAGATACAGCGAAAAAAACACTTATCATCGCCGAAGCAGGTGTCAATCATAACGGAAGTGAAAAGCTCGCAAAGCAGTTAGTTGATGCTGCTAAATCTGCGGGAGCCGACATTGTAAAATTTCAAACATTTAAAGCAGCAAATCTAGTTACTCAAAGCGCTAAACAAGCGCAATATCAAACGGTAAATACCGAGGTAGATCAAACACAGTATCAACTGCTAAAAGAACTCGAGTTACCATTTGAAACGCATATGGCAATTAAAAACTATTGCCATCAAGTCGGTATTGAATACTTATCTACAGCATTTGACGATGAAAGCTTAGATTTTTTAGTAAAGGACATGGCATTAAAACGCCTAAAAATTCCATCTGGAGAACTCACCAATTTACCCTTTGTACTCGCACACGCAAAGACAGGTTGTCATTTAATCGTTTCCACAGGCATGGCAACGAATGAAGAAATAGAAATTGCACTTGGCACCATTGCATTTGGCTTATTATCTATCGAAGAAGCACCTTCACTATCAGCTTTCAGTCGCGCCTATAAATCCCAACAGGGGCAAGAAGCTTTAAAACGCAAAGTTACGATTCTTCATTGCACGACTGAATACCCTGCACCATTTAATGAAATTAACCTCAATGCCATGGAGCAAATGAACATAAACTTTTCATTACCCATTGGTTACTCAGATCATAGCGCTGGCATTGTTGTACCGATTGCAGCTGTTGCAAAAGGCGCTTGTATCATTGAAAAGCACTTCACTTTGGATAAAAATCTCCCTGGGCCCGATCATAAAGCATCTATTGATCCCAGTGAATTAACACAAATGATCACAAGTATTCGTATTGCTGAGCAAGCACTAGGTTCGTCTATAAAAGCACCCACCTCCTCAGAATTAGCTAACAAATCAGTCGCGCGTAAAAGTATCGTTGCCAAAAAAGACATAAAAAAAGGAGAGCTTTTAACAACAGAAAATCTCGCTATTATGAGACCGGGTTCAGGTATTGATCCCAAATATTACTGGCAATTATTAAATGTACCTGCACATTATGCTTTTCAAGCAGGTGATTTAATCAAAGTAGATTAAAGTCGATAATTAATTAGCACAATCAATACGTTTGGTGTACTTTTTGCTTTAGCTAACAGTAATATTAAAGCTATTCATTATTTTAGCCGATACAAGGTATATGATTAGGGGGATTAAATGAGTCATAATTGGCAAGATGTATTAATACCGCCAACTGCAACAATGGAGCAAACCATATCAGTCATCGACAAAGGTGCTATGCAATTGGCACTTGTCGTAGATGAGCAGCAGGCGCTACTTGGTGTTGTTACTGATGGTGATATTCGCCGTGCTTTAATACGTCATCAAGATTTAACAACGCCAATTGCTGATGTCATGAACAAGTCACCGCTTGTCGCTAATATTGATACCTCAAGAAATAAATTATTAAGCTTGATGAATAATCAAGGGCTAGGTGCTATTCCGTTAATTTCAGACGGTAAAATAGTAGGATTAGAAACACTTCAAGACATCATTAAAAAACCTTCATACGACAACCCTGTGTTTTTGATGGCGGGAGGCTTTGGTACTCGTCTAAGACCGCTCACTGACAACTGTCCTAAGCCCTTACTAAAATTAGGTGATAAACCCATTTTAGAAACCATTCTTAATAGCTTTATAAACAGTGGCTTTCATCAGTTCTACATTTCAACCCACTATATGCCTGAAGCCATTCATAATCACTTCGGTGATGGCAGTAAATGGGGTGTGAAGATACATTATGTTCATGAACAAGACCCGCTTGGTACGGGAGGCAGCTTAGGTTTACTACCAGATGATTTACCCGATTTACCCATCATAATGATGAATGGCGATGTGCTGACAAAGATTGATTTTGAGCAATTGTTGAATTATCACAATGAATATAGCCCTGTTTGTACTATGTGTGTTCGCGAGGAAGAGTATAAAGTACCTTACGGCGTAGTAGAGGCAGAAGGAACGAGAATCACTAGCTTAGTTGAAAAGCCAACTCATAAATATTTTATTAATGCAGGCGTATATGTTGTCAGTCGCACTATGATTGATGCTGTACCTAAAAATCAACGTGTTGATATGACAGATCTCATCGAAAACTACATAGCCAATAAAAATTTCGTTGCCATGTTTCCCGTTCATGAGTATTGGTTAGACATAGGTAAAATGGTCGACTTTTATCAAGCGCAAAAAGATGTAATGCAAGGCGGAAAATTCTATGGGTGATAAAATATTAGCGATAATCCCAGCACGTGCGGGCAGTAAACGCTTACCTGGTAAAAATATCAAAACACTTTGTGGCAAGCCGCTAGTACAGTGGACGATAGAAGCCGCACAGCAAACTCCACAGATCTCCGAAATCATTGTCAGTACTGACAGTGAAAATATTGCAGATATCGCAAAACAATGTGGCGTTGCTGTTCCCTTTCTTAGACCCGAAAGTATTTCTGGTGACAAAGCAACGGCGATAGATGTCGTGAGTCATACAGTTGAATATTTGAAAAATCAGGGGAAGTCATTTGATTATATCGTTTGGCTACAACCAACCTCGCCTTTAAGAACCAAGGAAAATATTCAACAAGCAATACAATTATTGAAAGATAAATCCGCCGCCGGCGTGATCAGTGTCTGTGAGTGTGATCATTCGCCAATGTGGAGTAATACCTTACAACCAGATGGCAACATGAAAAATTTCTTATCCAATTTTGTTAAAAAAAATCCAAGAAGCCAAGCATTGCCAACATATTACCGCCTTAATGGTGCTATCTATATTGCCAATGTAGAGGATTTACTAAAGCAAGAAACATTTTTTCTAGAAGATAAGCTATTCTCTTACATAATGAAAAGAGAAGACTCTGTTGACATAGACCATCATTTAGACTTCAAATTAGCTGAAATTTTGTTGTCTGAACGTCAACAAGCGGCGAAAGAAAATATTATTGGATTTTAAAAGATAAGACTAGCTTCATTAGTCTTGAAGCTAGTTATTGCTAACGTTTTGGTAGGTATTAACCGCTTTTTTCTTTTTTGATTGCTTTTGGCCATCTGCTAACGACTTAGCTCGTTCTTTAAGCAGCAATTCGACTTGAATATTATCCTGCGCTTGAACCTTACGTAAAAATTCTTGCAGTTCATTTTCTAAGTTTTCACTGTTAGTGTCACGCACTTGTTTAGTAAGCGTTTTCAACAATTCCAAGCGCAATGAAAGTTTAGCTTCTACGTGTTCGAACTTATCATTCTTTGTTAACGTCGCTATTTCAGCAGAAAGATCGTCTATCTGCTGATATAACTCAGCAAAGGGCATATTAAGCTCCTACAGCCGTAGTCGCTTGCTCATTTTTTTGCTTTAGTTTGTCTAAACCTTCTTGTTTAGCGTCTTCCGGCATTTCAGACCACGCGCTTCTAACAGGCTTGATCATATCAACGACTTCATCTAACTTGGCAATATCTAAAGATGTACTTGCTTTCATCAAACAGTCTATACAATAGCTGTACATCACTTGAAAATTCTTAGAGATTTCAGGCTGACTATCAAAATCTAATGATTGAATTAATGCGTCTAAAATATTTATCGACTTTGTCAAAGACTGGGCTTTAAGTTCAAAATCTTTTCTTTCTATCGCCCCTCTGGCCGTGGCAACACCTTTTAATAATCCATCGAACATTAATAAAATAATCTGGTGAGGATCAGAAGCTAAAATATTACTGTTAATATCTACTTGTTTGTATGCACTTAAATTCTTTCTCATGACAATTCTCCTACAACATTACTTTCTATGTGCAACGTACTTTCTAATTGCTAGCGCCACCACCAGTATTTACTGGTTTAAGCGCAGTTTGAAGCCAACTTGACGTTGCGTTGTAACCTGCAACTGTGGAATCTAAAAAAGCAAATCGCTGTCTTAAAGTATCTTCATAATTTCTTAAACGCGCTTCCAAATTATCGTATTCGTCAGAAATATCTGTCAAATTCTCGTTCAAACTCTTCTGTCGCTGCGTCAATGTACCATCGCTATCATTGTAACCTTCAATTAAAGTGGTTAACTGATCGATGATACCATTAGGAGAAGCAAAAATTGCACCAACTTCATTAAGATTATTTTCAAGAGCGTCTGAAAGCATTTCAGCGCCGCTTTGCATTGAACCAACACCAACAGAAGAAACTTTCAACACACCAAATTCATCAAACTGTATCCCCATATCGCCAAGTGATTTAATATCACCGGTCATGCCTGATACAGTATTAATCAAAATACTTTTTAGTTGTCCATCCATTGAACGCAAATCTGAATCAAAGGCTAATTTACCAAACTTAGCAGAACCTAAAACATCCATGCTGCTAGATAATTCGTTAAATGCACTAACAAACTCTTCAATTAACTCCTTAGGAGCTTCTTGATCTTGGCTTATATCTAAGGTCGCAGGGCCAGACGCTGAGACCTTATTAGCGACAATGGTAACGTCTTCAATGCTGTTCTTGAACTCATTGGTATCATTGGTGATAAAGTTCCCATTACCATCTACTTCAATAATGGCATCTTGTGCATTACGGGTAATTGTTGCATTAGTTGCTAAACCGTCGAGTGCAGCATCACCTGTAGAAACAGAAAGCTCGTTGGCTAACCCTGTATTCTTCGATGTGTAAGTTAAATACGTACCGGAATCACTGTTAATTAGACTAGCCGTTACGCCAAAATTATCACTTTGTGAGTTTATTTTGTCACGAATAGCTGAAAGATCATCAGCTGCATCGATTGTAACATCAAAGCTATCCGCACCAGCACCAAACGTTAAAGTACCCGCACCGACTGTTGTGGTAGAACTTGCAAAATCTTCTGTTTGTATACGAGTAGCTTGCGCAAGTTGTATTACTTCGATATCAAAGCTACCGTTACTGGCAAAACCATTTGTGGTAACAGTAATGTCTTCATTACTTGTTGATATAACTTGTTGGTTAAAATCATCTACTGAAGCAAGTTTCTCAGCAACAGCCTGGAAAGTAGAAAGTGCTGATTTAAAAGTACCTATACCAGAAAGCTCAGCTTTTACTCTGTCTTCTTTCTCTTGTAATCTAATTTCAGTGGGAATAGATTCAGCGGTAACAAATGCTTCAATGATAGACTCAAGATCTAAACCAGAACCTACACCTGCAGAAGTTATGTTCATATTACCCTCCTAAAATAAATCGTAAATTACAAAAAAAGACATCTACACTTTTTCATCAAGAAATATACCAGATTTAAGGTCAATATCTTGACGCAAACCTTTAATTTTTTGTGCTAACTCAATTAGCTCATCAGATGGAAACTGTTTGATCAATTCATTACTTTCAGTATCAAACACTTTAATAACAGTTTTCTCTGATTGTTCGTCCATTGAGAAATTTACATTGCGATTATAAATTTGCATAAACTCTGAAATTTCTTCAAATGCAGTTTGAATTTCTTCATTTGAAACTTCTTCAGATTTACTTGCTTGTGCTTCTAACTTTTTCTGTTGAGCTTCTTCAATCTCTTTAAGTTTAGCATAATCAAGCTCTATAGCCTTGAGCTCAGCTTTTTTAGCTTCTTCATCTTTACTAACTGTCTGGGACTGCTGGGCAATTTCAGAGAATTGGTTTGATGGTTGCGCATCGATAACTACTGCTTTAACCATAATTTACTCCTACTTTCTATTGGCAAAATGGCACTCATAGTGAGTGCCATTGATTCTCTAAACTATAACTCACCGTATGATTATAATAAAGATAACGCTATCTGTGGTTGCTGGTTAGCCTGTGCTAACATAGAACTTGATGCCTGTTGAAGTACTGTACTTCTTGCCAATGCAGCACTTTCTGCAGCGTAGTCAGTATCTTGAATACGTGATCTTGATGCTGACAAGTTTTGCGACGTATTATCATTACTACGAATGATAGAAGAGAAGCGGTTTTGCTTAGCACCTAAGTCAGCACGTGTGTCGTTTACCGTTACTAGTGCAGCATCAATCTTAGCTAAAGATGCAGAAGCAGCAGTTGCAGTTGTTACACCTACGATGCTTGATAATACTGAAGCAGCAGTAAAGTTTTGACCAATACTTAAGGTAATACCTTGGTTATTATCAGCACCTACTTGGAACACTTTACCTGTGTAAGTACCATCTAATAAGTTTTCACCAGCAAAACCAGTATCTGTTGAAATACGTGTTAATTCTGTTTCCAATTCTTGGAATTCTGAATCTAGTGCTGTTCTATCCGCTGCACTGTTAGAACCATTCAATGCTTGAACAGAAAGTGTACGCATACGTTGAAGTGTATTTGTGTACTCTTCTAATGCACCCTCAGCTGTTTGCGCTAAAGAAATACCATCGTTGGCGTTACGTGAAGCCTGGTTTAAACCATTAATTTGTGCTGTTAAGCGACTTGAAATTTGCAAACCAGCAGCATCATCTTTTGCACTGTTGATACGTTTACCTGAAGATAAACGCTCGAAGTTTGTTGCTAAGCTATTTGTTGAATTAGCTAATTGACGCTGTGAATTGATTGATGCAATGTTACTATTTACTACTAAAGCCATGATTATGCTCCTGTGGGAAACCCATTCTCGTTGGTTAATCTATGAGGTTAGTTTCATCACCAAGCCTCTCTGAAAACTTTATCGGTAAATAAAAAAATAACTTTAAACTTTTTTAAGAAAAAACGTAAAAAGATTGACAAAATATCTTTAAGCTATTGGTTTTTATAATAATAAAAAATACAAAAAAACCCTCAAGAGAGGGCTTTTTATTAAAGATAAGGTATAACTTAACGTGGTTATTGCAGTAACGATAACGCTATTTGAGGCTGCTGGTTAGCTTGCGCTAACATCGAACTTGATGCCTGTTGCAGTACCGTACTTCTCGCTAATGCAGCACTTTCTTGTGCATAGTCAGTATCTTGGATACGCGATCTTGATGCTGATAAGTTTTGCGAGGTGTTGTCATTACTACGAATAATTGACGCAAAACGGTTTTGCTTAGCACCTAAATCGGCACGTGTTGACGTGACAGTTGCCAAAGCATTATCAATTGCTGCTAACGCGTCAGATGCATGACTTGCTTCTGAAATACCATCTATACTTGATAAAATAGATGCCGCAGCAAAGTTAATACCAATACTAATTTCAATGTTTTGACCATTGTCAGCACCAATTTGGAATACTTTACCTGTATAAGTACCGTCTAATAAGTTTTCACCGGCAAAACCTGTATCAGTTGATATACGTGTAAGCTCAGTTTCAAGCTCCTGGAATTCAGCATCCAGTGCCTTTCGGTCAGAGTCACTGTTTGAACCATTTAACGACTGCACTGATAATGTACGCATACGCTGCAATGCATTGGTATATTCATCTAACGCACCCTCAGCTGTTTGCGCAAGAGAGATACCATCATTGGCATTACGAGCTGCTTGATTAAGACCGTTAATTTGTGCTGTTAACCGACTTGAAATTTGTAAGCCCGCAGCGTCATCTTTTGCGCTATTAATACGTTTACCTGAAGACAATCTTTCAAAGTTAGTCTGTAGGTCATTTGTTGAGCCATTTAGTTGGCGCTGTGCATTCAAAGATGCGATGTTACTGTTTACTACTAAAGCCATTGCTATCATCTCCTAAAATTTAGTTAGGTAGTGGTTCTTGTGCTGATAACAACAAAGTGCTGAACCACGATAATCAAAAAAATTGACACTCAAACTCTTGCAGGTGCTATGCCAACATTACAAATAATTAAATAAACTTAAGTTTTTCACTTGCACAAACGTTTGTTGGGCAGCTTGTAAAGCGACCTTAGATTGCTCAAAGGTTGCAATTGCTTTGGCATAATCCAGATCTTCAATATTCGAACGCCCTGTTTGTAAGTAAAGCTCTGAATCAAGATGGTTATTTTCTTGATTTTCAATAAGTTGAAGCCTTATCCCCGCAGTAGTTTGGTTAGAGACAACGTGATTTAAGGTCGCATCTATCTGACTGAGGATATTGTCATAGTCAACTTTATGCTGTGTAGGATCTGCTGGAGAATTTCCTTGTGAAATCCAATCTATCGCCTGCTTCATGGTTTCAAATACACTAATATTTTCTTGAGGAGTCAGATCAAAGTTGTCACCCGGCAATGGGTTGCCATCTATCTGCACTTCTACACCATTAGGTAAGGAAACAATTTGCCCCGGTGTATAACCGGCAATATTTGCCATGACATCACCATCAGCATCGGTAACGACTAAATTGGTTGCCGAAACAAAATCGAAATTATAATCAGGCGGGTAGCCTGCACCTGGTGTTGTGTTATTAAGACCTGGGTTGATTAATTCTGCACGACTGACGCGAATACCTGAAGTATTAGTGTTATACACGGGGGTATAATCACCTATCGCATTAGCCACTTTTTCAAAAGCTTGATCTCCGGCTAAACTCGTGGCGACATTAACACTTTTAGCAATTTGCAACTGACGCTCACCACTGTCTCCCTGATAAATAACTGAGTTGTCAGGTTGTAAGCTAAACGGCTTAACATCAATTTTGTAACCAGAGAAAATGTAACCACCCGTTTCATCTTTCAGATTCGCGATATCTAACATTTGTTCTAAATTGTCTTTCGCTAAATCTGCAAGTGCTAACAGATCTTGGTCTGATTGCGTACCATTTTGTACTTGAATAAAGCGTTGCTTAAACTCTTGCATAATACTGGTGGCGTTATCGAAAGACGTTTCAATTAAGCTATTGCGGTTTTCCGCTTGGCCAATATTACGCTTGTATTTTTCTATGTTAGAAAGTTCGTCTTTGTACCCTGTTAACGTACCAAATTGTACTGCGTCATCTTTTGCCGTAAGTACACGCTTACCGCTTGATATATATCCGATTTGATCATTAACACCTGACTGTTTGTTACTTAATTGCAGGCTATTTTGATAATAAAATTGTGCTGTTGATACGCGCATTATTCCTCCTACCTAGCCGCTGCTAGCAAGGTGTCAAAGATAGTATTGGCGGTTGAAATAATTTGAGATGCCGCTTGATATGCTTGTTGAAATCGCAGTAGATTTGCAGCTTCTTCATCTAAATTTACACCTGATGTTTCTTGGTTACGGTTAAATGCTTGGGTAAACATTACCTGTGCTGTATCAGCCACCAATTCCGCCGATGCTGCTTTGGAACCAACATTAGCCGTTGAAACGCCTAAGCTTTTCGAAAAAGACTCTTTGCCACCATTAATAACGCCTTGTTCTTGGGTAAACGCCATCGCAACTGCGTTGTTACCATTACCAATACCGAAAGCATCTTCAATAAAAAACTGTTCAGGCGCATTAGGTGCAGAGCCTGATGGGGTACCTGAAATATTTACTTGAAATAATGCTGCAGCTGGCAATGGTGGCAGATCTACAGTAAATGTTGCTGGGGGTGTTGGTGGTACATAAGGGATAGGTGCAGATGTCACACCAAACTTATCTGTTATTGTGTAATTAAAAGTACCAACAGGATCTTCAAGCACGTCAATGCGTATAGGCATTTCGGCACGAGCAGCAACAGGGTCGATCATATTAACAATTTCAATCTTGCCAGCACTGACATTATTGTCAGAAGGTCTAATTGCAACAGGCGTTGAAGCAGCAATAGCTGCACCATCTGTTATTTGCGCTTCCATTAGTGCGGCACTGTTTTCTGTTGGCCTGATAATAAAGGTGTCATTTGCTGCAGGTGCACCACCTGTTTCAACAAATTCAAAACCATATGATGTTGTATATGTACCGCCACCTGGAGGACCTAAATTATCAATAGTCCCGGTAGTCATATTCATCATTTGGTAGTTAGCACCGTCAAACTTAATTTGAAATTCATCGGTCGGCACTTGGCCAATATCGCTAATCGTCACCTCAGCGGTTAAATTACCTGCATTTGTCGTAGGGGTAAGTACCCGTGAAGCAGTTAATAAAGCTGAGTTAATGTCAGTAAAAAAGTTTGCACCTTGAATTTGATTTAAATCCAAACCATCTGCTTGACTCGCATTAAGAGTCTCTGAAATCGCCATTGCTAGTCGATCTATATCTCTTCGTGTTTGCGCAAGGTGTTGATCACGAAAAGCGAATTTAGCGCCAAGCTCGCCACCTAACGTTTTAGGCGATAATGCGACGGCTCCATTTACACCAGCGATTTCTAACGTAGTTTTATTTGGATCTGGGTTTCCCGCTACCACGTTAACCCTAAGTGGTGTTAATCCTGCGACTAACGTTGCGCCACTGCCAATCATGACCGTCATCACGCCATTGGAATCTGAAACAGTATTTACATTGGTGTACTGACTTAATTCACTGAGTAATTGATCCCGCTTATCTAATAAATCATTAGGCTGACCAGATGGACCAAAGCTTTTGTTTTGTAAAATTGATTCATTGATTTTGGCAAGTTCAAAGGAAATTTCTGTAATTTTATCAGCTACTTGAGTTATTTCATTATTGGTAGAGTTTTCAAGTTGATCAAAGCTTTTACTGATAGAACGAAAATCACTCGATAAGATTTCAGCTTGCGTTAGCGCAATATTACGTAGTCCTAAATCGCTCGGATTATCAGCGATGCTATTAATTGAAGTATAAAAACGCTCAATGGACCCTGATACTTGATTACCCGAAGAACTCATGATCTCATTTAATTGCGTTAAACTTGCATGAAAAGCGTTTGCTTCACCTAAATTCGTGCTATTTAGTAATTGTTCTTTATAAGAAAACTGGTTGTATAACCGAGTTATATCTTCAACATAGGTACCAGAGCCTAGAAAGTTTCCACCAAAACTATCGCCCACTAAAGTCGTTTGTTCTGCTCGCTGCCTGTTGTAACCGTCAGTATTAACATTAGCAATATTATGGCCAGTGGTCGCTAACTGTTGCTGCGACGAAAGTAGCCCACTAACCCCAGTTTGAAATAAGTTAAACGACATGATTGACACTCCTACAGAGATAAAACAACTTACTGATTAATAAAATTATTTACTTAATAAGCTGGTTACTCTACGTAATGTCCCCATGATTTTTGATGCATATTGAGGATCCGTCGCATAACCGGCACCCTGTAAGCTATGCAGGAATTGTTCCACATTTCCAACTTGCTTTAATGCGCCTTGGTATCTGCTGTTATTTGAAAGGAAATCGACATAATCAACAGCACTTTCCATCAAATTATTGTAAACACGAAATGGTTCACGTTTTTTAACCATAGTACCTTGTTCGAATTCAAGTGTTTCTTTATGAATTTTATCGCCGTTCCATCGTTTGTCTGCTTTGATATTAAAGAGATTGTGAGAGCTTTCGCCATTTTGCTGTTGAATAATCTTTTGCCCCCAGCCCGTTTCAAGTGCAGCTTGGGCAATAACGACTTCAAAGGGTACGTTAAGCTTTTGTTCAACGAGTTTTGCCGGCTCAGTTAACGCAGTTACGAAATCTTCAGGTTGCTCGAACTTCAACGGTGTTGAATTAACTTTCGCTTCTGACTGTTCAGGTGATATATCGTTGTCAGTAATTTGACGGCTGGGTAACGGATTATCAGTTACAGTGCGACCTGCAGCTTGTATATTTTCAAACGAGCCTGCTTTAAATAGTGACTGTGGCGTAAAGTTTTCTGAATCACCACCCAGTTGACGAACAATTAAATCAGAAAGGCCTAGTGAACCATTATTAGATAACTCCAACGCTAATTGTTGATCATGCATATCACGATAAAACTTCGTTGATTCGCTATTAAAAGGACTATCAGACTCCAACACTTCTTGCGCGCTACGCATACTTTTAAGCAACATCTGCATAAAGATTGCTTCAAACTGCTTAGCAGCTTGTGTTAAAGCTTTATCTTTATCTTCTTTGTTGGTTTGCTTAGATTGCAGGCGAATATCATTTAAACCATTTAGGTCTAAATAATTTTGTGCATCACCTATTCGCGTATTCATCAGGCCGCTCGCTATATACTAAATAATGACCAACTCGCCGCGCAACGCGCCAGCTTGTTGAAGGGCTTCTAAAATAGCCATAACATCGCCAGGGCCAGCCCCAACATTGTTTACCGCTCTAACTAACGCATCTAATGTTATGCCTGGATTAAAAACAAACATACGATTGTCATTTTGATTCACATCAACAATTGATGTCGTTGTAACAGCTGTTTCGCCTTCTGCAAAGGCATTAGGTTGTGTGACTTCAGGATTTTCATTAATGGTTACGGTAATACCGCCATGCGTCACCGCAGCAGGTAATAAACGCACATCTTTACCAATAACAATAGTGCCCGTTCTCGAATTAACAATAACTTTTGCTGCTGGAGAATCTGGTTCAAATTCTAAGTTTTCCAACATTGATAGAAAAGTAACACGTTGGCTTACATCGCGCGGCGCACTGACTTGTACAGACGTTGCATCAATTGCCCGTGCAATGAATGTTGCAGGATCATTAGGATTCGCAAACTCAGTATTAATGGCTTTTTCTAGATTTTTCGCGGTCGTAAAATCTGAGTTACGCAAATTAAAAGTAATATGATCGCCCATAGCAAAAGGAGAGACGACTTCTCGCTCAACAATAGCTCCATTCGCGATACGTCCTACCGTTGGAGTATTTACAATAACTTTAGACCCATCTAAACCCTCTGCGCCTAAACCACTTACCACTAAGCTCCCTTGAGCAACAGCATAAGCATTACCGTCAATCCCCATTAAAATGGTTTGCAATAACGTACCACCTCGTAAACTCTGTGCGCTCCCCATTGATGACACTGTAATATCAATGGTTTGACCTGGTTTAGCAAACGCAGGTAATTCTGCATGAACAGCGACGGCAGCAACATTTTTAATCTTGGGTTTTAAATTTTGCGGCATCGTAATACCAAAGTTACTCAACATTGTTTTGAAACTTTGCTCTGTAAAAGGACTTTGTTCACCTGTGCCAGGCAGACCAACAACTAACCCGTAACCTACCAATTGGTTATTTCTAACACCGGCTACGTCAGCTAAATCTTTAACGCGCTGTGCTTGCGAACTAAAAGTGGCAATTAAGGCGAATACTACTATCAATCGTTTGAATAAAACTGTCATGTTAATCACCTATTTATAGAGGCCACCAAGAGCTATTAAAAAATTTGCTTAACCACCCTTGTTCTTGTACTTCCGCGAAAGTTCCTGTGCCAGAATATTGAATACGCGCATTAGCTACCTTTGATGAAATAACTGTGTTCGCTGACGTAATATCTTGTGGACGAATAATGCCGGTCAAACGGATATATTCATCGCCATTATTCAACGTTAACCATTTTTCACCACGGATCATTAGATTACCGTTTGGTAATACCCGTAGGACATGAACCGAAATATTGCCGCTTAAACTATTACTTTGATTCGATTTTGAATCACCTTTGAAATCTGAATCTTGGTCTAAACCAAATTCTACTGAATCACCTTTAAAAGTAACCGGTGCGCCACCTAAACCTAGAATAGGGTTTAAGGTATTGCTATTTTCCTTTTTCAATTCTGTTTTTGCATTTTTCTGGGCTTGAGTGTTTTCATTCAAAATCACCGAAATAATGTCACCCACGCGATGTGCTTTAGAATCAGAATATATGTTATTAACATAGTTAGTGCGAAACAGTGATCCAGTGGGTACGACTGGTGCTTCTTCCATTTCAGGTTGAATAGGCGCAAAATCTGGATCATTCGGTAGTACTTTCGCTTGTTCTACACTGGCACAGCCAGATAACGTCATCCATGTTACGACTATCAGAGCAATTGTTTTCATGTGACGTCTCCTATCTTTTATAACTGTTGGTTGATATAACTAAGCATTTGATCAACCGCTGAAATGACTTTTGAATTCATCTCATAAACGCGTTGACTCTCAATCAAATTGACCAGTTCTTCAGTGGTGTTAACGTTTGATGTTTCTAACGCACCTTGTACTAACATACCGAAGCCTTCTAAGCCTGGAACACCTTCTTGCGGCGCGCCACTAACAGCCGTTTCTACAAAAAGGTTTTGTCCAATAGGTTCTAAACCGGTTGGGTTAACAAAATTAACCGTGTTAATTTGACCGATAACAGCGGGTTCTGCTTGTCCTTGCAATGTTGCTGACACTTCACCGTCTTGTGAAACAATAATTGATTGAGCATCGGGTGGAATGGTAATTTGCGGCTGCATTAAATAGCCAGCGCCTGGTGTTACCACATTGCCTTCTTCATCCATCGTAAACTGACCGTTGCGTGTATATGACAAACTTCCATCAGGCATTAATACTTGGAAAAAACCTTCGCCTTGTACCATTAAATCTAGCGAATTATCGGTGGTTATCATATCGCCTTGGGTATGAATTTTTTGGGTTGCAACGACTTTTGTACCTGCACCTAGCATTAAACCAGATGGCATTTCAGTGTCTTGTGCCGAACGACCACCTGGTTGGTTAATCGTTTGGTACAGTAAGTCTTCAAACACTGCACGGCTTTTTTTAAAACCAACAGTACTCGCGTTTGCGAGGTTATTTGAAATAACGGCAATCTCTTTTGTTTGCGCGTCTAAACCTGTTTTACTAATCCACAATGCTGGGTTCATAAATCACCTCAATAATTAGTTAAAAAGCACGCAATAGTGATGCGCTCGCTGAATCTATTTCTTCAGCGGTTTTCATAAGTTTTAATTGCATTTCAAATTGGCGCTGCAGTGAGATCATCTGTGTCATTTCGCTCACTGGATTAACGTTGCTAGATTCCAACATGCCACTTTGAATCGTAACGCCTAGATCTGCGTCTTGTTGATTAGCCAGTTCACCACGAAATAAGCCATCATTACCTCGCACTAAAGAACGTACGTCTGGATTTACTAACTTAATACGTCCAACCTCTTCTTGCACTGATGCTGGCGCGCCAGCTGGTTGAACCATAATCGTGCCGTCTTTTGAAATCTTTATGTTATTTACAGGTAATGGCAAAAACACTGGCCCCCCGTCACCCATGACTAAATCACCATTAGGTGTTTGAAGGTAGCCTTCTTCGGTAATGGTTAAATGACCATCTCGTGTGTAGGCTTCTAGGCCATCTTTTGCTTGAACGGCAATCATACCTGCGCCTTGCACAGCAATATCAAGATCACGCCCTGTAGTTTGCAAAGAGCCACTGTCAAAGTTTTGGCTAGCTTTTTCAGTCATGGCAAATACACGTGTCGGTAAACCTTCGCCAAATGCTTGCATAGAACGTGCTTGGGCAAGGTCAGCCTTAAACCCAGTCGTCTTTGCATTGGCAAGGTTGTTAGCATTTATCGCTAACGACTTCATGTTTTGCTTGGCACCACTCATGGCGATATAAAGCATTTTGTCCACGGTAAATTCCAATCTAAAAAAGTGATACTTTCAAAATGCAAGTAAAGTGCCAACTAATGTAATAAAGCTGGATAAAAATGAAGGGAGAGTAAAGTCAAGGAGAATTAGGTACAAAAAAGCCCTTAACTAACATTAAGGGCTTTATATTAATAACGTAAAATCTGTTATCTAATCTGTAAAATCGTTTGGTTTAACTGATTATCAACTTCAAGCGAACGTGAGTTAGCTTGGAAATTTCGTTGTGCAGATATTAAATCAATTAGCTCTGTGGTTAAGTTCACGTTTGATTGCTCAAGGGCTGACGATTGTACTGTACCAAAGGTACCTGTGCCAGCTTCGCCAGCGAGTGCTTCACCAGAGCTAATACTTTCTTTCCATGAAGTATTTCCTATTTGCGTTAAGCCCTGTTCGTTAGCAAAGTTAACGAGTGCAATACGTGACAATGGCTCTGATGTACCATTACTGTATGTTGCTCGAATCAAACCATCAGTATCAATATCAATACCAGTCAATCGACCAACGGCTAGCCCATCTTGTTCCAGTGCTGTAACTTCAAAATTTGAGGCAAACTGAGTTGGTTCATTGGCATTAGGGCCACCCGGATCTAAATTAAAGTCAATGGCAATGGTTTGGGTCGCATCTGCGCCATTAGCTAATATACCAGCACCTAACGGAAGCGTAACAATGCCGCCTTCTGCAGGTGTTGGTATCATCGAATCAAAATCACCAGAATTGGTAAAGGTTAACTGAGCACCAACAATACCACCAGGGGCTAAAGGACCAGATACGGTACCACCAACGGGGTTAGTACTACCACCTGCAGGATCTTCAATCGGTACTAATGTGCCATCGACCCCAGTAAATACATCCCAGGTATTTGCCGCAGATTTGACAAAATAATAGGTCATTACATGACTATCCCCTAAGGAATCAAACACAGTGACTGATGTAGAATGGTTATAAGTTAATGGATCAGTATGGTCAAAATTACCCGGTGCACCGGTAATAATGGCATCACCTGCGGGTAAGTTCATGCGAATATCCACTTCACTGGTTTGTGTTGGCGCACCAGATGAAGTTGGAATACGAATAGGAGAAGCGGTACTTAAACTCACTGACGCCGAAGATCCGTCAGCATTAACGGGGAAACCTAGTAGATGCTGGCCTTGTGAGTTGACCACAAAGTTACTGTCGTTTAATTTAAACTGGCCCGCTCGGGTGTATGAGGTTTCTAAGCTATCTAACTCAGGCACTGTAGCGAAAAAACCATTACCAGTAATAGCTAAATCTAAGGCGTTGTTAGTAAATTGAATACTACCTTGAGAGAACTGTTGAGCAACATCAGATGTTAACACCCCATCACCCACTTTAGTTTTACCCGCAGCTAGTAAAGACGATGCATAAACATCAACAAATTCAGCCCGTGACTCTTTAAAGCCAACGGTATTAACATTAGCAATGTTATTAGATGTAACATCCAAATCTTTTTGTGCGGCATTCAAACCACTTAATGCGATATTAAAAGACATAACTTCACCTCTTTTACAAAATTTTTTTCAATAACTGAATCAGGCTATAAGCCACAATTAACTTTCTGATACTTCAACAACATCGATGAGTTTCATGGTGCTACCACCGTTAAGGTTGAGCAAAATATTGCCACCTGATCCTGCTAGCGTGACACTGTCGACTTTACGATACGTCATCGCTTGTAATTCACTGGCTTCACCATCAACTAAACCAGCGACTCTAAATCTATATGCACCTGCTGGTGCTTGTTCGCCAATTGAGTTTTCACCATTCCAGGTAAATGAAAATTCACCAGCTTGAACATTGCCAACGGGTACAGTTTGGATAATTTCGCCGGCTGTATTTTCAACATATATATTTACATTACTAGCAGGAGCATCAGTAACTAGCTTACCCTTAACGGGTTCCCCCTCAGCCTTACCAAATATATTGTCTTCAACAAGTACACTGCGGCCAACAAGTGATGATGCTTGTAAAGCTTGGCTAGAAGACATTGAAGCGGCAAAATCTGAAAATTTATCATTCAGTTTTTGTACACCATCCGTGGTTGAAAATGCGGTCATCTGAGAAATCATCTCATTGTTTTCCACAGGCTTTGTGGGATCTTGATGAGACAACTCTTTCGTTAACAACGCAAAAAAATCTTCTTGGGTAAGCATGCCATTATCATCTTCGTTAGCTTTTTTATAGTCTTCCTGCTGCCAACGCATATGTTCTAATGGGCTACCGCCTTTTACTGATTCCATAATCACTCCAAACTAGAAATTATCGTTGACCCAACATAATTGTCTTGTTCAACATATTCTTAGCTGATTCCGCCAACTGAATGTTTGTTTGATACGAGCGAGATGCTGAGATCATATTCGTCATTTCTTCAATTACATTCACATTGGGTTTATATATATAACCATTTTCGTCCGCCATTGGATGATCAGGAGCATGCTCGACATTCAATGGTTTATTACTTTCCACTATCCCCATTACCTTGACGCCAACTGACTCAGATTGTCCTGCGGCAGCTTTTTGCATCTCAGCGGCAAAAACCGGATGACGTGCACGATATGTTTGATCGATACTACTACTAACACTGTCAGCATTGGCGATATTACTCGCCGTAGTATTTAATCGTACAGACTGTGCGCTCATTCCCGTTGCAGAGATATCAAACACGTTAAATAAACTCATAATTATTTACCTCCACCTAATGCTTTTTTCAGGCCGCTGATCTTACTATTCATAAATTGTAAGCTCGCTTGATAGTGCATTGAATTATCTAGATACAAGTTTCGTTCCATTTGTACATCAACGGTATTACCATCACCCGTATCTGGTTGATTTGGAACACGAAAATCTACATTATTGTTAAGTTCACCACGGACATCAAAGTGCTTTTCATGGGTACGAGACATGCCGCTTTGTTGCCGGCTTGCCGCCTGGGCAAGTGCCGCTTTGAAATCCATACCTTTTGATTTGTATCCTGGTGTATCGGCATTTGCGATATTTCCAGCGATAACTTCTGCGTTTTGTGATCTCACCCTTAAACTGTCAGGGTGAATACCGAATGCTTTGTCGAAACTGATGGCCATGGGGCTTCCTCCATACTAATGTAGAAAGCCATTCAAAAATTATGCCAGTGAAAACTTATTGGAAAGGAAGTTTACTTTTTCTTGTAGACAATACCAGGGTGGCATCGCAACATTTCAAAATTTTGGTTAAGGCCAGAAAGTGACTCTGAAGCCCCTAAAAATAGGTATCCACCGCTATTTAACACGCCATGAATTTGCGACAATATTTGCGCTTTAATCTCAGGTGAAAAATAAATGAGTACATTACGACAAAAAACAATATCGAACCGCCCCATTAAGCTATAACTACCCAATAAATTTAATTGACGAAAGTTCACCATTTTTTTGACATGATCTTTTACCTTTAGCATACCGTTGTCACCGTTTTCAAAAAACTGTCGTTTTCTTTCTGGCGATAAACCACGAGATAAGGCAAGCGAATCGTAATGTGCATACTTGCAATGATCTAACATCGTATTTGAAATATCAGTACCAATGATCTGCGCACCACCAGGCAAGCTTCCTGGGTTTGATTGCTGAAATTCTTGCGCAGACATCGCTATTGAATAAGGCTCTTGTCCTGAGGAGCTTGCCGCCGACCAAATTTTGACAGGTGTTCGTTGACCTTTAAATTCAGGCAGTATTTTTTTCTTGAGTAACTCAAATGGATATTCATCACGAAACCAAAGTGTTTCATTGGTCGTCATGGCGTCGATTACCGCTGAACGCAGTTGTCTTTCCATGGGGCTCAACGTTCGAGTAACGAGATCACCTAACGTTAATACGTCAAACTTAGCCATTAATGGTGCTAGACGACTTTTAACCAAATATTGTTTATTGTCGCCCAATACGATGCCGCACTGCTGCTCTAAAAACTCTCTAAACTGATGATAACTTTTATCATCAAGCTGTCTAGCTGACACTATATTTTCCTGCCTTATGCTACTTTTTATATCCTAAACAAGCTTGTACTAGTTCAGTTCGTCTACTTTTAACCATTTTTTTACAGCAGTGGCTAGTTCGTCTGGGTGGAATTTAGGGATAAAATCTTCAGCACCTACTTTTTCTACCATTGCGTTATTAAAAACACCACTTAATGACGTATGCAATATTACGGGCATTTTTCTTAACTGCTCATTACTTTTTATTTCCGCTGTTAATGTATAACCATCCATTTCTGGCATTTCGATATCAGAAATAAGTAATGCCACTTTTTCATCAATAGATGCACAACCTTCAGCGATTGCATTTAATTGATCCAACGCGTCTTGGCCATTTTTAGCTAACAGCATTTTTAATCCTAACGGTTCCAACGCCCTTTTTACTTGATTTCGCGCCACGGTAGAATCATCAGCGATCATAATAACGCGATCTCCCATACTCTCACCAACAGAAGAATCAACAACATCTTCACTCAGGTCTGTAGAAACTGGGTTTATCTCATTAAGAATTTTTTCAACATCTAAAATTGATACCATTTCATTATCAATTTCAGTAACCGCTGTTAGGTAACTTGATTTTCCAGCGCCTTCTGGCGGCGGCATTATATCTTGCCAACGAATATTAATAATACGTTCAACACCACCAACTAAAAAGCCTTGAACACTTCTGTTATATTCGGCAATGATAACAAATGCATTTTCGTCGGGCACTATTTCAGGCCCCCCTGTTGCTTTGCTCAGATCAATAACTGATATTGTTTGCCCACGTATGTGCGCAACACCTTTTACAAATTTATCTTGTTTCGGCAATAAGGTTAGTTTTGGGCAAGGCATAACTTCACGTACTTTAAACACATTAATGCCAAAGCGTTGACGACCCACTAATTTAAAAAGTAATAACTCAAGTCTATTTTGTCCCACTAACTGGGTACGCTGATTTACTGAGTCTAAAATTCCTGCCATAAAAACCTCTAATTATTTTCCTGCAACCTTTAACGGCTAAAAGGCATAATTCTTGATAGTATACTTAGTTATCATGTTTAGTGCCTATTTATTGACACTAAAGAACTTACATAATGCTCACTATTAAGCATAGACGAGTATTTCAAATTCCCTAGTATTTAGATTACAAAATTTATGAGCAAATTAAAGATATTTATCACTTTTTCAATTTTTAGCAGCTTACTTCTCAGCACATTAAATGCGAAGGAGTTTACACGCGAAGAAATTAAATTATTTGCTAAAAATTATGTGGCGCAACATTTACCCACCTCACAAGGCAGCAAACGAGTCATTACACCCGCGGATATCGATCCAAGAATACACATAAAACCTTGCTCGGTTCCGTTACAAGCGAATATACCTGAAAATTACTCAACGAGAAACGTCAATGTTAAAATTTATTGCGAAAGTTCAACACCCTGGAACATTTTTCTTCCCGTTAGAGTCGCTGAAGAGATTCCTGTTTTAGTTGCTAAAATTAAAATAGCTAAAGGTACTGTACTTGATGAAAGTAATGTTGCAATTGAATGGCGCCCTTTACATCAAACGCGCGGAGAGATTATACGCGACCCTGCAATCGTGCATGGCGCTCGAAGTAGAAGAAGCCTCACAAGCGGAGCCGTTATTACTAGACGAATGTTTTGTGTCGTATGTAAAGGGGAAAATGTTGTGATTAGTGCAATAACTGATAACCTAACAATAAAAACGAAAGGAACTGCGCTTGCGAACGGTGTTAGAGGCCAACAAATAAGGGTTCGCAATAACCGTTCTGGCAGAGTAATTACAGCAGAAGTTAAAACTATAAACCAAGTAGTGATTAATCTATAATAAAAACATTAAAGAAACTTATAGTTTTGCCGATAAAAAAGATAGACACAACATTTGATTGCCTATAGGGTTTTATTATGGCTATGAATATCAACAACTTGTCAAATACAGGACAAGTAAAACAAAAAGTTGAGCAACAATCTCAACTGAAACAGCAACAGTCGCAAAATATTGCAAATGCTGATCAAGCAAAAGCGACAAGTAAAGATTCTGTTTCTATTACACCACAAGCAAAGCAGCTTGGCGAATTGCAAAAGAAAGCCCAAGATGCGCCTGTCGTTAACCAAAAAAAGGTTGATGAGCTTAAAAAAGCAATTGCTTCAGGTGAATACAAAATAGATACAGAAAAATTAGCGGCAAGTATCGCTAGTTTCGAATTTAAACTGACTGAGTCAGTGTAACCTATGTTAAGGAAAGTAAGTGGCTGATAACATAAATTACCGTCAACTATTAGAAAAACAGTTTGCACAATTGCAGCAACTGGAAGCGATCATTGACGAAGAGCGACTTACTTTGCAAAGCAACTCTCCTGACGCGTTAACAGGAATCACCGAACAAAAAAATACATTATTGCTTGAAATTCAAACGTTAGACCAAGAATTTTCACAAAGTATGGCGTTTAGTGAGCAAAAAGCACGAGGCGAGTTGGACGAACTTTTATCGTCAATTGAACAAGCCTTATTGCGTTGTAAAGAGAAAAACCAAGTAAACGGTCATATTATTCAGCAATCGCAAATGGCTGTTGAACGCTTAAAAACGACATTGCTTCAGCAAAATGGCAAATCAACTGTTACCTACGATAAAAAAGGTAAAGCTTCTGGTGGATTAAGTAGCTTAGGCATAAAAGCATAGTAAAGAGTACGAATGATAAAAAGGCCTGACAATCTGTCAGGCCTTTTTATTTAATTTATCCAGTCCGAAATAAAGTTAGTAATATTTCACTTCTTTAATTTCTTTTTGTCTGTTATTTGATAAATATATGTCCCAAACATCTTTAAAATCAAGATGTAACTCCGTAGTGTAAGTATCTCCTACAGGGTAACTTTTGACCACCTTCGCCCCACGAATAATACCTTGTACAGAGGCTTTAAGGTGCTGATCTTCAACAATCAAATTACGCATTGTTGTGTTACCAGACAGCTGTTGACCGTAAACTTGTTCGGCGAGTTCAGCATATGCAGCAACTTTCGAGGCATTTATTGCCATCAACATCTTTTGTGTTTTATTTGACGACTTTTGTAAACTAATGGGCGCTTGACCAATCGCGGTAATTACAGGAAAAGAATCAGGCGTTACCGTCTGCCATTGTACATGTTTGTCGTAAACAGAACTGCACCCGACTGACACTAATGAAGCGCTCAAACATAGTACTTTGAAAAATGTATGTTGTTTCATAATGTCTGCCTATTGTTGAATTTTCACAGCTCTAGCTTCTTCCAGCATAGCTTCAGAGTCACGAAGAATCATACCGTCTTTTATCTTTACGTTTTCACTACGTTGCAACTCATCACCAATCACCCATTCAGGAATAAAAGATTGCGCAGTTGCAACTACAACACGAGACTGCATACCTATCATACGAGCATTTACCATTACACCACCATTTTGTTTCATCATGGTGCCGGTAACAACGTAGTCAATAATCTGACGTTCAGGTAACTCCTTCCAGTCGCGACTAAAAACATAATCACCTTCTTTAGTAACACGAATATGCCCTGTTGTTTTAAAATCAACAACAATTAAGCCATGACGTTGTAACTCGTGAACAAAGCTTTCTGATAGCTGGTTACCTAGCCAATTCGTCGACTCTAAATCAGCTAAGTGCACAAATGACGCGACAGCGACCGGTGTTTTAGGCGTAACAAAGGTACTACTTTGCAGCATTTGAAATGCTAATCCTTTTACCACATCATTAATCGCATGTTTGGGCAGTTGATAAGCGTCGATTTGACCTTTATCTCGATGTGCGGCTTGATAAAAGTCATCATCTGATTCGTTACTGCCGTTTAACGTCATAGTGCTGCACGACACTAACCCTGGCAGTAACATAAGCATTAACCAATTTTTCATTGAGCTCCCCTCAAATACCACTAAACTCTATTGTGAAACATAAAGCACAATTCACGCCAACTTTGAATTAACACGGTTAAAAATTAAGTATAGGCACAAAACCTGCATTAGCTTAATTTAATCATGTATGGGTCGAGCATTTGACACTCAGTAGCTACTTCAATTGAAATGTCTTATAACTACACTTAGTGTTAAGTACGCAGTAGCAAATAGATTACATAAAATGCAGGATCAAGGCCAAGATAGTTCAAGGTGAGCAATGCGATTATTAACCTTTACAATATTATTAGCGTTTTATTTGATAGTGAGCCCATTACACGCCCAGTGGTATGAATCACAAGGTCGAGCCTATGTTATCCAAGGCGATAATATAGCCGCGCGCACTCAAGCAATAGAAAATGCGTTAAAAAAAGCACTACTTGTTGCCGGTGCATCAGTATCAAGTGTTCAACAAGTGGTCAATGGATTATTGACACAAAATGAGATCAATATACGAGCAACGGGCAATATTAATGCGTTTGAACTTGTCGATGAAACGCATGAAGGTAATACTATCACCGTAACCATTCGAGCAGATATTATCCCACAAGCGCGGCAATGTTTTTCCGCTGATTACCGCAAATCAATGTTAGTCACTAAAAGTCACTTGGTTCATAGAGAGCAAGCTAATGTAGGTAGCATTTATGCATTAGATACTGCCATCATGAAACGATTATCTGATCATATAAAACAAGATGGCTCCTATTTGTCTCCTAAATTATCTGTAAAATCGAGTAGCGCATTTTCTCGATATAACAACAGCTTACAATTCGATAAAATAAAAGCCATTTCAATGTCTTTAGCAGATATGACAGATAGCCAATATGTTTTATTTTCTGAAATAGAAGATATATCGTTCGCAACCGATGAAGAAAATCCTTGGCGGTTTTGGCAAGAAGATATCTTCCAACGTTACTTTCAACTTCGCGTACATATTTTTAACGGTACCAATGGTGAAGGTTTATTTGAAAAAACTTACCGTAATGCTGCCCCCTGGCAATTTGGTAAGCGAGAACAAGTAGATCCAAACGCCAGTATCTTTTGGCAAAGTCAGTACGGGCAAATTGTTGATCAAGTGTTAATGCAAGTTATTACTGATATTGACGACAATATGATGTGCCAACCAACACGCGGAAAAATTGTACAAATTACCGGAAATCAAGTGCGGTTTAACCTTGGTAAACAGCATGGCGTACAAATTGGTGACGAATTTTCATTATTGCACTTACAAAACTTTATTGCTGATAATGGTCATTCATATGCTGGGTTCAATGTCAGCCCATTTAAAGTTAAAGTAACTCAGGTGTCGCAATCTAATGCTGTTGGCCAAACAATTGATGGTGCAATAATCGATAGTATTCAGTTAAATGACTTAGTTGTGCGTTACTAAAGTGAGTTGATTTTAAGGACACTTAGCGTTTAAATAACGAAAGCTTATGTCCCTATAGTTTAACTGGATAAAACTGCGGCCTCCTAAGCCGCTGCTCCAGGTTCGAGTCCTGGTGGGGACGCCAGTAAAGATAAAATAAAAAAGCCGCAAAAAAGCGGCTTTTTTATTTTATCTGCTCAAAAGGTACTAAAGGTACTAATTGGCTAACTCTGTTTCCACTTCCTTGTCGTCTGCAACTGAGGTATTACTCAGTACGGCGGTTAATGCCAATACAAAGACTGCTAATATGACGGTTGTCAGTTTTATTCCTTTTGAAGACGACTGTTTCATTATGTAGTCCTAGTAGGTTTATCATTGTTATTTGTCTACTTCGCAACCAACTTAGCGGATAAGTATCTTTAATTCAATCATTTATCTAAAAAATCAGCTATTTTTTAAACAATTGTTGCTTTTGCGTAAACTTCATTGGTTATTTCTACCTATTTATTTTTGCGAATAACCCGCGATTTTATCGCATATGCAATAGAAACAAGACACCTGTCAACAAAATATAACAAATAGCGTAATAACATTTGCAGTCGCGCCATTACTGCGTAAAAATAGCGTCTCTAAAAAACACCCTCAAATGAAAAAATAAAATAGTTGGAGCCA
Source organism: Thalassotalea sediminis (assembly GCF_030295915.1). Taxonomy (NCBI): domain Bacteria; kingdom Pseudomonadati; phylum Pseudomonadota; class Gammaproteobacteria; order Alteromonadales; family Colwelliaceae; genus Thalassotalea; species Thalassotalea sediminis. The sequence continues at coordinate 2,955,399 of NZ_AP027361.1, forward strand.
CTATGCCATCGCGTAAAGATCTCGCTAATGCTATTCGTGCATTAAGCATGGACGCAGTACAACAAGCAAACTCAGGTCACCCAGGAGCCCCAATGGGCATGGCAGATATTGCCGAAGTTCTTTGGCGCGACTTTCTCAAGCATAACCCTACAGACCCAAATTGGGCTGATCGTGACCGATTTATTCTGTCAAATGGTCATGGTTCAATGCTTATCTATTCGCTATTGCACTTGTCTGGTTATGATCTTCCCATTGAAGAAATTAAAAACTTTCGTCAGTTGCACTCTAAAACCCCCGGTCATCCAGAATATGGATATACACCCGGTGTTGAGACGACAACTGGGCCATTAGGTGCTGGTGTATCAAATGCTGTAGGTATGGCAATTGCTGAAAAAACACTCGCAGCTCAATTTAACCGTGAAGGTCACGATATTGTCGATCACTTTACTTATTGCTTTTTAGGCGATGGCTGTTTAATGGAAGGTATTTCACACGAAGCATGTTCTTTAGCGGGTACCTTAGGTTTAGGTAAACTTATTGCTTTTTGGGATGATAATGGCATTTCCATTGATGGTCATGTTGAAGGTTGGTTCTCTGACGATACACCAAAAAGATTTGAGTCTTACGGCTGGCATGTAATTGCCGACGTTGATGGTCATGATCCACACGCCATTAAAGAAGCCATTGAACAAGCGCACTCTATTACCGATAAACCAACTATGATTTGCTGCAAAACTATTATTGGTTTTGGTTCACCAAATAAGTCAGGGTCTCATGATTGTCACGGCGCACCATTAGGTCATGACGAAATAGCTGCTGCTCGTGAGTTTTTAAACTGGCCTCATGCGCCTTTTGAAGTACCTGCTGATATCTACAGCCAGTGGGATCAAAAAGACAAAGGCCATTCAGCGCAAACAAGCTGGCAAGCTAAATTCGAAGCTTATAAATCAGCACATCCTGAGTTAGCCGCTGAGTATGAACGTCGAGTAATTAAAGGCGAACTTCCAGCTGAATTTGAAGCAAAAGCCAACACGTTTATTAAAGAGTGCCAACAAAAAGCGGAAAGTATTGCTTCTAGAAAAGCATCACAAAATACAATTGAAACATTTGGAGCAATTTTACCTGAATTATTAGGTGGCTCTGCTGATCTAGCAGGTTCAAACCTAACGCTCTGGTCTGGCTCTAAAGGCATTCAAGACGATCCGGCAGGTAATTACATCTATTACGGTGTGCGTGAATTTGGTATGTCAGGTATTATGAATGGTATATCGTTACATGGTGGCTTTATTAACTATGGCGCCACATTCATGATGTTCATGGAATATGCGCGTAATGCGGTACGTATGTCTGCGTTAATGGGGATTCAAAATATTTTCGTCTACACCCATGACTCTATTGGCCAAGGCGAAGACGGCCCAACACACCAGCCAATTGAACAATTAACAAACTTACGTACAACACCTAATATGGTGACATGGCGCCCTGCTGATGCAACAGAAACTGCAGTCGCGTGGAAAAATGCCGTAGAGCGCCAACAAGCACCAACATCTTTAGTCTTCTCACGCCAAGGATTACCTGCAATTTCACGTGATGACGCACAAGTAAGTAATATTGCAAAAGGTGGTTACATCGTTAAAGAAAGTAACGGCACACCAGACGTTATACTTATCGCGACTGGTTCAGAAGTTTCGCTGGCACTAAAAGCAGCTGAAGCGATTGGTAACAATGTGCGTGTAGTATCTATGCCGTCAACTAACATCTTTGACCAACAGAGTGCTGAGTATAAAGAATCGGTATTACCAAGTGCCGTTACAAAACGCGTTGCGATTGAAGCTGCTCATACTGACTATTGGTATAAGTATGTTGGCTTTGCAGGCAAAGTAGTAGGTATGACAACGTTTGGTGAATCAGCACCAGGCAATAAGCTTATGGAACATTTTGGATTTACTGTCGAAAATGTAGTTAACACCGTGAATAGCTTATAATTTACTGGCACCACGTTTACGTGGTGCCTTATTCAAAGGTTTTTTTTGAAACATGCCTACAAATATCGCAATCAATGGTTTTGGTCGTATTGGTCGCAGCATTGCACGTGCTCTATACGAAAATAACCATCGTAAAGATTTAAAACTTGTTGCTATTAACGAGTTAGCGGATCCTGAAGGTATTGCACACTTATTAAAATATGATAGTACCCACGGTCGTTTTTCATTTGCCGTAACGCGCAATAACAACCTTTTAAATATTGCTGGTGATGACATTAATTTGACGCATGAAGCGGATATTAACAACATCGATTGGCATCAACAAAATGCAGATATCATTCTTGATTGTACAGGGGTTTATAACTCAAAAGCAGATGGCCTTGCTCATATCAATCAAGGTGCTGCAAAGGTACTCTATTCACACCCTGGCGCTAAAGATCTTGATGCCACCATTATTTATGGCATTAATGATAAAGCGCTGACAAGTGACGATCGTGTTGTTAGCAATGGCTCATGCACAACAAACTGCATTGTACCAGTGATAAAAGTTATTGATGATGCATTCGGTGTAGAAAGCGGTACGATTACAACCATTCATTCGTCAATGCATGATCAACAAGTAATTGATGCTTATCACGCTGATTTACGTAGAACAAGAGCTGCAAGTCAATCAATTATCCCAGTAGATACCAAACTTGCCGCAGGTATTGAACGCATATTACCCAAGTTTTCAGGACGCTTTGAAGCTATTGCCGTACGCGTTCCTACAGTGAATGTTACAGCAATGGATTTAAGCGTAACAGTAAGCTGTGATGTATCGATAGAAGATATTAACCAAGCCATAGTTAAAGCACAAAATAATGGGTTACAAGGTATTCTTGGATATACTGAAGAACCATTAGTTTCAATAGATTTTAATCATGATCCACATTCTGCCATTGTTGATGGTAACCAAACGCGCGTTAGTCACAAGCGATTAGTTAAAATGCTAGTCTGGTGTGACAATGAATGGGGATTTGCAAATAGAATGCTAGATACTGCTAAAGTGATGGCAGGTCTAAAATAATTAACTCGTTACAGGAATAACTCATGTCTGTTATTAAAATGACTGATTTGGATCTCGCCGGTAAACGCGTCTTGATCCGTGAAGATTTGAATGTACCCATTGCTGATGGCAAAGTGACTTCAGATGCACGTTTAAAAGCCGCACTACCAACAATAAAACACGCCCTAGCTGCAGGTGCAAAAGTAATGGTCATGTCTCACTTAGGTAGACCTACTGAAGGTGAATATGAAGAAAAATACTCAATGCAGCCCGTAGTGGCTTATTTAGAGAAAGCACTTTCGAACCCTGTACGTTTGGTCCAAGATTACCTAGATGGTGTTGAAGTCGCTGACGGTGAACTGGTTGTTTTTGAAAATGTACGCTTTAATAAAGGCGAGAAGAAAGATGACGAGCGTTTATCAAAGCAACTCGCGTCGCTTTGCGATATTTACGTAATGGATGCTTTTGGTACGGCGCATCGCGCACAGGCGAGTACACATGGCGTAGCTAAATTCGCACCTGTTGCTTGTGCTGGTCCTTTACTAGTTGCTGAACTAGATGCACTATCAAAAGCATTAGATAACCCAGCTCGCCCACTTGTCGCCATTGTTGGTGGTTCAAAAGTATCAACAAAATTGACCGTATTAGACTCATTGTCGAATATTGCAGATACACTAGTTGTTGGCGGTGGTATTTCAAATACATTTGTCGCCTCTGCGGGTAATGAAGTTGGTAATTCATTATATGAAAAAGATTTGATCCCAGAAGCACAACGTTTATGTGAAAAAACTGATGTCGTTTTTGCTAATGATGTAACCGTAACACGCGATAGCTTTGACGAGTGGAAACATGATTCTGTCGCAACAGTTAAAGCATTAGCTGACGTTCAACCAGAAGATGACATCATAGACTACGGACCAGAAACAGCTGCTAAAGTTGCTGACATCATTAAACATGCCGGCACGGTATTATGGAATGGTCCTGTTGGGGTATTTGAGTTTGATGCATTTGCTAAAGGAACAGAAGTGATATCGATGGCCATTGCGAACAGCGATGCATTCTCTGTTGCTGGTGGTGGTGATACACTTGCTGCAGTAGACAAATACGACATTGCCGATAAAGTTTCCTACATATCTACAGGTGGTGGCGCATTTTTAGAGTTTTTAGAGGGTAAGGTTTTACCCGCAGTCGCTATGTTAGAAACCCGCGCAAACGATTAATAACCATTGTAGATAATAAAAAACCTTAGTTTTAGCTAAGGTTTTTTTATGCCATTAAAAAATAAATTTGTTGTAACTTTCCAAAATAACTTACAAAAAACTGCACTACCATGTACTAAATGTCTACTTATTTTCGTAATTCTTTGCCATTTCACCAAATAACCTCCCATTCACGATAATAATCATGAATAAAAGAAAAAATACTATGATGCAAAGAGTGAAAACTTTCTGTTAGAATTACACAATGAAACATTCTTGTTTCGATGTGAAAGAAATTTAACGCAATATCCTCAACTAAAAATTGTAACTTAGGAGTTTTTCATGGCTTTAGTTTCCATGCGACAAATGTTAGATCACGCCGCTGAATTCAATTACGGCATCCCTGCATTTAACGTAAATAACTTAGAGCAAGTACGCGCTATTATGTTGGCAGCAGATGAAACAGACAGCCCAGTAATTTTACAGGCATCTGCAGGTGCAAGAAAATATGCTGGCGCGCCATTTCTACGTCATTTAATTTTAGCTGCAATTGAAGAGTTTCCGCATATCCCAGTTGCAATGCATCAAGATCACGGCACGTCGCCAGCTATATGTCAACGCTCGATACAATTAGGCTTTTCATCAGTAATGATGGATGGCTCTTTAATGGAAGATGGTAAAACACCTTCAAGTTATGAATATAATGTTGACGTAACGCGTAAAACGGTAGAAATGGCACACGCATGTGGTGTATCTGTTGAAGGCGAGCTTGGCTGTCTTGGTTCATTAGAAACAGGAGAGGCTGGTGAGGAAGACGGCGTTGGTGCAGCAGGAAAATTGTCACAAGAACAAATGCTAACTGATCCAGAAGAAGCTGCGGATTTCGTTAAAAAGACTCAAGTAGATGCACTTGCTATCGCTTGTGGAACATCGCACGGCGCATACAAGTTTACACGTCCGCCTACAGGCGATATTTTGTCTATTGATCGCATTAAAGCAATACATCAGCGTATTCCAAATACTCACCTCGTTATGCACGGTTCTTCATCTGTTCCTCAAGATTGGTTAGCGATTATTAATGAATATGGAGGGGCAATACCTGAAACTTATGGTGTACCTGTTGAACAAATTCAAGAGGGTATTAAGAATGGTGTTCGTAAGGTTAATATTGATACTGATTTACGATTAGCTTCTACTGGCGCAATTCGTCGTTTCATGGCACATAATCAAAGTGAATTTGATCCTCGTAAATATCTTTCAGAATCTACTAAAGCGATGTATGAGATCTGTAAAGCACGTTACGAAGCATTTAATACAGCAGGTCATGCATCGAAAATCAAGCCAATTTCGCTTGACGCAATGTTTGAACGCTATTTAACAGGCGAGCTAGACGCCTTAGTTAAATCTTAATTGCTTTACTAAAACTGAGATTGAAAATAACGAAACGCTAGCATAAACGTTTCATGAAAAAATCGCCAAACTAACGCACCCTTTTTATCGTTTGGCGTTATCTACAGGGAAGTAGATATCCCCTGCGCCCTATTAAAAATAACAATGGGCTTACGTTGTTAAATTTATTATAATTTCTCCCAACAAAAATTCTATGACATCTAGGGAGAATCTCGTGGAAAATATAATAAGTTGGTTTACGGATAATCAAGAACTACTTTATGGCTATGCCATCAATCTTGTCATCGCGTTACTCATTTTTATTGTTGGTAGAATTGTTGCTCGTTTAGTAACAGCCGCATTAAAGAAAGTATTAGTTCATAAACAAGTTGATGATACTGTTAGTAGCTTTATTTGTAGTCTTGCGTACGGTCTACTCGTGTTAGTTGCATTTATCGCAGCTATTTCACATTTAGGGTTTAATACTACCTCTTTAGTTGCCATTGTTGGTGCTGCAGGTCTTGCTATCGGTTTAGCATTACAAGGTTCATTATCTAACTTTGCTTCTGGTATCTTACTCATTACCTTCAAACCATTTAAAGCGGGTGATTTTGTACAAATTGCAGGTACAGCGGGTATTGTTGAAGAAGTACATGTGTTCTCAACTAAATTAAAAACACCCGATAATAAAGCCGTCATTGTACCTAACGGCGCAATTACAAGTGGCACAATTACCAATTTCTCAACGAAAGATACACGAAGAATCGACCTTGTTATTGGTGTAAGTTACAATGCGGACTTAGCCAAAACTAAAGCACTATTAACACGTGTTGTGAGTGCTCATGAACTTGTACTAAAAGATAAGGATATTACCGTAGGTGTAAACGAATTGGCCGATAGCGCTGTTAATTTTGTCGTACGCCCATGGGTTAAAACAAGCGATTACTGGCCTGTTTATTTTGACTTAATGCAATCAATTAAAGTTGAATTGGACAACGAAGGAATCGAAATTCCATTCCCACAATTATCTGTTCACGTAAACCAAGAGAATACAAATGAATCGTAAATTAGCTATTGCTGCACTATGCTGTACACCATTTTTATTAAATGCAGAAGAGCAAAAAGAAACATCACCATTTAAAGCATCAGCAGAATTTGGTGCGTTATTTAAAACAGGTGACACTAAGAGTGGAGATTTAAAAGCTGGCTTAGACTTTGACTATGAAAAAGCTCAATGGCGCAGCTCTCTAAATTTCGACGTATTGGTGCGTAAAACAGAATCAGAAGTAACAAATGACGACGGCACTACGTCTGATAAGTTTGAAACCACTGACCAAAAGTGGACCATTGTTTCTCAAACCAATTACACCATTGAACCCAATGGAAAAAACTATATTTACGGTAATGCTTCATATGAAGATAATCGCTTTAGCAGTTTTGATAACCAAAGTTCAATTTCAACAGGATGGGGTCGTCGTTGGTTTGAAACAGAAAAAGCCTCGTTAGATGCTGATATTGGTCCAGGTTATAAACGTGATGTTTTAAAAGAGCCAAATGAGCACGGTGAAACAACGGATGATGCGTTTATTGTTCAAGCGCAAGCTCTATATAAAAGAAAAATAAATGAACATGTACAGTTTAAGCAATTATTAGTTGCTAAGTATGCACCTAAAAATGGCGCTAATAGTACCTATAAAGCTGAGTCATCAATCACCACTAAGTTAATAGAAACCTTACAGTTGAAATTTAGCTTTATTGTTGATCACAATACTGATGTTGATGCAGATAAAGAAAACACAAACACGCAAACTGCAATGACGCTTGTTTATAGTTTTTAAACCTCAGTTAATTCAATTAAAAGCCTCGCTTGTTTAGTGAGGCTTTTTTATTGTTCGTTCATAAATCACTCACATTAGTAGGTGGATATTATTAAAAAATAGTATAGGGAAAGACACTTTTAATCAGGCAAATATGGTCGCATCGTTTATTAAAGGTGATATGTCTCTTGGTCATTTAGCAATAGGTATGATGTATGCCGTTCCCATTGAAGCGATAACAGCAAATATTTTTTTAAGACGGTAATGGTAATACTTGTCAGCCATCCTTGGTTAACACTGGCGCGCGATAGGACGCGCATTTGTCATAGAGGCATGACAATCTAAAAATATGGCCGTTAGAGTTCGCTGAACTGGGTGATAAGGTGTTGTCAAAGATAAACAATACATGAAAGCATTTTAGGGTGAAAACTCAGTAATCGCTAAAAGAAATAAGCGCCCTTTCAGGGGGCAGTGTCAACGCCACCTGCTAAGCACAAGGTTTATTTATTTAGTAGGCAAAGGTCATTTAGCCACTGACTAAAAAGCAATGACTGCTCTAAAGGCAACATATGTCCCGTTTGCTGAAAAAGCGTTAATTCCATGTGCTCATCTTGCGCGTTTATCTTTTGTAAATGAGCTATATCCACTAAGGTATCTTCGACCCCAACACAAAAATATTTTTTCATGGTCAATGCAGACAATTGTTCAAATAAGTCAACACGTTGCGTTGTTGCTAATAATTGTTGCATAAGCACCTCACCACCTAAGTCAGCATCCATTGTTCGAATAAGTGACACGATTTCATTATTTTGATGAGCTGACGGCGATAATAAATTTAAGATTCGTTTAGTAGGGATACCTCGATAACCATGTTCCCTAATCCAGTTAACGGTGCGAGTTCTTTCTTTAACTTCACTGTCAGGTAACGCGCATGGCATGTTAGCAATGACATACAACGTTTTTACGCGTTCGGGGAAACGCACAGAAAAGGCACAAGCTAAGTAGCCCCCTAAAGAAAAGCCAAGCAAGTTTACCGGCCCATCTGGTAGCTGTTTGGCAATATCTAACACAATGTCATCAATAGTCTCTGCGCTAGAAATCGTTAAATATTCAGGGTGAAATGCTTGATTGCTTGACGATAACATTGGTTGCCACATACGTTCGTCACACATAGTACCAGGCAATAAATATAAGGTTTCCATCATTACTGTAAATATTGATCAAAAGGTAAAATAGTTACGAACTTATCTGCTTCGATATGCCCTTCCTCTTGCGGCAGAACAATATAACAGTTTGCCATTGCCATACTTGTCAATACGCCTGAACCTTGGTTACCTGTTGAACTTACTACAAGCTGACCTGTTTCATCCGTTTGCATAATACCACGTTGAAAATCCATCCGCCCAGGCACTTTTCTCAGGGAAGACATTGTTTTCGCGGTTAAATAAATGGGCTTAGGTAGCACTAAATTTTGTAGTGCAGCTATTGCAGGCATGACAAGTTGATGGGCTGTTACTAAAGCGGAAACAGGGTTACCGGGTAGCCCAAAAAAGTAACTATTTGGTAGTTTACCAAAAGCAAAGGGTTTTCCAGGTTTAATCGCAACTTTCCAAAAGTTAATTTGCCCTAATGATTCCAATATTTGTTTGGTGTAATCTGCTTCACCAACGGATACACCACCGGTGGTTATTACCACATCAGCACTTTGGTCTGCATCGATAAAAGCCTGGCTAATTTTTTCTTTATCATCAGCAATAATGCCCATTGAGATAACCTCAACACCAAATTTTTCTAGCATAGCACGCAAGTAATAGCTGTTACTTTCATAAATATCACCTGTACTAAGTGTTTCTCCCGGGTGTTTTAATTCATCACCAGTAGAAAACAAAGCAACTTTCACCGGTTTATAAACCTTAACGGTATCAATACCTAATGATGCTAATACCCCTATATCTATTGTCGACAGTCGCCGGCCAATCGTAAAGACACAATCGCCTTGCGTAACGTCTTCACCTGCATGTCTAACATTCTTATTGGGCTTAACGCTTGTTTGTAATAGTACTTTCTCGTCCGTTAACAGACACTGCTCCTGCATTACCACCGTGTCACATCCATCTGGTATCACAGCGCCAGTCATAATACGTACACACTCACCTGCCTTACATGTACCTTGAAATGGCGCTCCGGCCATTGATTTACCAACGACATTTAATGGTACATCTGATGTATGACTCGCCGCAAAAGCATAACCATCCATTGCAGAGTTATCCGTTGGTGGCACGTTAACAGGGCTACATATGTTTTCCGCAACAACGCGGTTAATACTATTATTTAATGACACTAGCTCTGTGGAAGTTAGTGGTATTATCTCAACTAACATGCGCTTTAAAGCCTGCTCAAATGGCACTAAACCCGTGCTAAAGCATGAATCAGTCATAACTTCTTCCCTTTTATTTTTTGAGGCATTATCAAGTAATTAAAGAAAAGAAGCCATGCTTTATCTTGTCAACTTTTGATACAACTCAAATTTGTACTTTAAAATAATAGTATTATCATCAAAGCACATAATGTATTACTATTAAACGTATCTTCGCCGAGCTACTGTCGCTAAATTTATTGTAAACATGTGACTTTAGCCGTGATTATTAAATAATCGCCAGGGTTAATAGGGAAACTTATTGGCCTCCCGACATTTGGAAAGGTGGAATGTTAACAGACAATTTTGGCCGTAGGTTTTATTACCTGAGGCTTTCTATTACCGATGTATGCAACTTTCGTTGCGATTACTGTTTACCTGAGGGATACCAGTGTGATCATGATCGTGACTTTCTGTCGTTTAAAGAAATTCAACGAATTGCACGAGCATTTGCTTCTCTTGGTACGGAAAAAATTCGCATTACCGGTGGCGAACCTTCTCTTCGTAAAGATTTGCCTGAAATACTGGCAGCATGTAAGACAACACCCGGCATAAAGAAGCTAGCGATCACCACTAACGGTTACAAGCTATCAAGCCAAATTCATGATTGGAAAGATGCCGGTTTGGACGCATTGAATGTTAGTATCGACAGTTTAGATCCGAGGCAATTTCATGCCATTACAGGGCATAACAAACTACAAGAAATCTTATCTGGCGTTGACCAAGCCGTAACACTAGGCTTATCCCAAGTAAAAATTAATACCGTTTTAATGCGCGAATATAATGGCTCCGACATCGACACATTTTTAAATTTCGTTAAAGAAACACCTGTAACGTTACGCTTTATCGAGCTTATGCAAACCGGTGATAATCAGGTATTTTTTAACAAGCAACATGTTCAAGGTTCACGTATCAAACAACAGCTAGTACTCGATGGCTGGTTGCCTGTGATCAAAGAAAAATCCTCAGGGCCAGCTCAAGAATTTTACCACCCTAATTATAAAGGAAAAATTGGCTTGATCATGCCCTACAGTAAAGATTTTTGTGCTTCTTGTAACAGACTACGTATAAGTGCACTCGGTAAACTACATTTATGTTTGTTCGCAGATCAAGGATTATCTCTACGGGAACATATACAAAATAATGATCCTGCCCCGCTAATTGCCGCAATATCAAGTTTATTAAACGATAAAAAAGCAAGCCATTTTCTACATAAAAAGTTAACGGGCGCCACTAAAAACCTCTCAATGCTCGGAGGCTAAAGTGAATAAACAGCCAGTAAATTGTTTAGGCGTTGTTTTAGCAGGAGGAAAGTCTTCTCGAATGGGGCAAGACAAAGCGTTGCTTACTGTCCAAGGTGAAAGCTTACTCTTACGAGCATCATCGCTTTTGAAAAATGTCGGGGTTGACGACATCATGATAAGTGGTAAAACACATGGTGAAGAAGATATAGCACCTAATACCGGCCCACTCGGCGGGATTTATACCGCCATTGCTAACCATCACCCCAAGGCATTATTGATATTACCCGTCGATCTCCCCTTGATTGACGTACAAACCATACGCCAGCTCAAGACCATTGGCGAATTGACCAATCGAGCCTGTTATTATCAGCACCATTATCTCCCGTTATATTTACCCAATTCGGCCTTTTGTCATACGTTTTTTGCTACAAACTATAACGTTCATCACCCCAATGGAAAACATGCAGGTTACTCGGTAAGAGCACTTTTACAACAATTACCTCATAAAGCACTGCCACTGCAGAAAAAGCAGGCATTATTTAACGCTAATACACCGCAAGATTGGCAACAAGTTAATGCTAAACTTGCCGAAAATAGGATTTCACATGGCTAGTAACAAACATAATAGCAATACTTTTATCCCTTTAAATATCGCAATTTTAACGGTATCGGATACCAGAGATGAATTAACGGATACCTCTGGCACTGCACTTGTAGAGCGCGCCCAAAACGCGGGACACAAGGTTATAGACAAAATGATTGTAAAAGACGACGTTTACCAACTAAGAGCCGTGGTATCAAAATGGATTGCTGATGAAAAAATTAATGCGATTATTACTACCGGAGGCACGGGGTTTACCGACAGGGATAACACACCAGAAGCATTACAGCCTTTATTTGATAAAAATATTGAAGGCTTTGGCGAAGTTTTTCGCACGATTTCCTTATCCGAAATAGGCACTTCAACCGTACAGTCACGTGCATTAGGAGGTATGGCAAATCATACCGTTATTCTATGTGTGCCAGGCTCAACCAATGCCTGTAAAACAGCTTGGGATAAGCTCATTGCAGAGCAACTCGATGCAAGTCACAAACCGTGTAACTTTGTACCTCATTTAAACCTATCAACACAAACTTGTGGAACGAGAGCATAATGAGTCAACCAATCACACCTACGCTAAGTCATATCAACCAACATGGCGACGCTAATATGGTTGATGTTACTCATAAAGCAACAACAACCAGAACAGCGACTGCAGTTGGGTTTATTAAAATGACACAAGAAACCCTCAACTTAGTTATTGAAGGTGGAAATAAAAAAGGTGATGTCCTTTCCGTCGCTCGCATTGCAGGCATTCAAGCAGCTAAAAAGTGTGGCGATTTAATCCCCTTATGTCACCCACTTATGCTAACCAAAGTACAAGTAGAGTTTTCAATTGAACGTGAAAAGAATCAAATTCGAGTGGAAAGCCTTTGCAAGCTAACGGGACAAACAGGCGTTGAAATGGAGGCGCTAACAGCTGTATCAGTTGCCTGTTTGACGCTCTTTGATATGTGCAAAGCCGCAGATCCCAATATGGAAATATTTGGTATTCGTGTACTCAATAAAACCGGTGGTAAATCCGGACAGTGGCAAGCAGAAAGCTAAGGAAACGTTGATGATAAAGGTATTATTTTTTGCAACGCTAAGAGAAAAGTTAGACTGCCATCAAATCAACGTAGATACGCAAAAGACGGTTTCTTCGTTAATATCACACTTAAGTGAACGCTCACCTCTTTGGAAACAAACCTTAAGTGGCCAGGTCCTTTGCGCGGTTAATCAACAAATGGCAACCCTAGATGACGCACTAAACGACGGTGATGAAGTCGCATTTTTTCCGCCGGTAACCGGAGGTTAATATGCTAGTTAAAACCGCGGTAAACATTCAAGAACAAGATTTTGACCTCACGCATGAATGTGAACAATTACATGTTAATAATAATATCGATGGCGCAACTGTAACCTTTTGTGGTCGCGTGCGTAATAACAACTTAAACAAAGCGGTTACGGGGTTGTACCTTGAGCACTACCCAGGTATGACTGAAAAACAACTACACCTCATTATTGATGATGCAAGACAGCGTTGGTCAATAGGTAGAGTAAGAGTTATCCACCGTATCGGACAGTTAAATGTGGGTGAGCAAATTGTTTTTGTTGGCGTAACCAGCACTCACAGGCAAGACGCTTTTGCAGCATGCGAATTCATCATGGATCACTTAAAAGTAAAAGCGACATTTTGGAAAAAAGAACTTACACAAGATGGCCAAAGTAAATGGTTAGACGCGAAATCGACCGACCATGAAAAAGCACAACATTGGTAATGTTACACGGTGAATAAATTAAGATGCTAACTGCAAATGAAAAACTACGTTTTAGCCGACAAATCATGGTTAAACAAATTGGAGAAGACGGCCAATTAACATTACGTAACTCCACTGTACTTATAGTAGGCATGGGGGGACTAGGTAACCCAGTTGCTATGTATCTCGCGGCAGCGGGTATTGGCAAGCTTATTATTGCCGACGGTGATAGCGTTGATATAACAAACTTACAACGTCAAATACTCTTTAATCAGCACGACCTTGAACAGAATAAAGCGGATACTGCTGCAGATAAACTCCTTTTGAATAACCCTGATGTCGACATTGAAGTAGTCGACGAAATGCTCGACGCAGAATTAGCACATTATTATGTACAACAGGCTGATCTTGTTATTGATTGCTGTGACAATATTGCTACTCGTTACTTAGTAAATCAAGCATGTATTGAATGTACCGTGCCTTTTATTGTAGGTGCAGCTACAGGGTTTGATGGTCAACAAATGACTATCGATCCGAGAAAACCAAACAGCGCATGTTATCAATGTGTTTTTCCAAAAACTGAGGATGCTTTAGTCGAAAACTGTCAGACTATTGGAGTAATCGGTCCAGTACTTGCTGTTATTGGCGGTACGCAAGCGATAGAAGCGATAAAGTTATTAACAAACGTAACGATGCAGCAAAATCGCTTAGCCTTGTATGATGGCCTACATCAAAATTGGCAATATATTTCAGTCAAGCAACAACAAAACTGTCCAATTTGTTGCCGCCTTTAATTATTAGTAAATAATCCACCACTATAGAAGGTGGATTAAAGTTGGCAACAAAAAAGCCCTCAACGGAGGGCTTTTTCTTTAATTATTTCCAGAACTATTAAAAGTTTAGGTTACACACTACCTAAATAATCCAGCATTTTTGTCTGACATTGCTTCACGCCACCCGCCTAACCATTCCGATTTTGCATTAGTATTTTGATAAGGACAGTTTTCTCTATTTTTACCTGAAACCCCTGCTTGATAACCATTTGAATACGCTCTATCTAAACGATCTCTTTTTTGTCTTCTCATAGATGAATCTCCGTAATCATTTGTAATATATAACTTTTATTCAACCACTTTGACTGACAGCGAATATCAATCGACCACTTCATTTAAGATTATTTAGATTTTTAATGCAAGCATAAAAGTGTCATCATAACGTCACAAAAACATGTAATAGTGAATAATTTTCATGCCACTTTTTTGATGGAAATATAAACACCTGAAATTCATTCTGTTATTTTTTTATTGATAGATCTTTTAGAAATTAAAATTAAAATTTATATAAAAACTTCATTTAAACGAGCTTTGTATTAATCGACTAATAATGGCTTTAACATTTTCTCTAAACCATTTAGCTTAATTTCATAAACAAGCGCAAGTTGTTGACCAAGTTTACCTTCAGGAAAACCATTACTGTGAAACCAAACTAAATAGGGTTCAGGTAGTTGTAACAGTTTTCGACCTGCATACTTGCCAAATGGCATTGTTTGGTTAATGGCCGCAACCATTGCTTGGTGATCTATTTGCATTTAATGCCCTTTCGCACAACAAAAAACAGCATCATACACTTTTCTATTAAAAATAAAATTCATTAGGCCTGACGTTATTTGAGGTTTGAATAAAATGTATTTTACCTATGAATACACGCGTTAAACTTTTGTCATATTTCTCACAGACAGTTAATCAAACTAGATGCTAAAAAGGAGCGATAAGCCCATAAAACAGTAAATAAAACCATCTAGTTAATACAAAAATAGTCATAAAAGTTTCATAAAGGCTCATTAATTAGCAGTATAGGTGACATAAATTTGTCATATCTACCACTTATAATCGCCGCGAATATATCATTAACCAACAGACAGGGATCATCAATGTCTATAGTCCGTAAACGCAGTGCATCACACAAAGCTTATATTCCTGCTAACGCGAGAGATAACCAGTATATTTTAGCTGAATTTCCAATTACTAATGAGTTAATTAAAACACTAACGCCTGATTTTTGTGATCAAAATAGGCAAGCGTATTTCCAGTTTTATCAAAGTATGTCGCAACTGGTGTTTACACTTTGCAACGATTTTGCGATAAAAAACTGCGTATATGTCGCTAATGATAAACTTGTGCGTGTTCGGTACAGTCAAGAAGTGCATCAATGGCAAACGGGACAACAAATATTGTTCTATTACGATCCAAAAACACATGAATTACAAAATACATTTTTTGACGCCAATGTAAGAGCACAGAAAGTAACGCTGTTATTTTTAGCCGAAGGCGATGAAATAAGGCAAAATGCTGCCGAATTCCATCATAAAGTGATTCAATTACTCGAGTGTTTTCAACAACAATTGAAGATCCCACGTAATACAATTCGAGTGCGCGACCATCAGCACCTTACCTATGATATTTTTGCTCGAAACAAAGGCTGCACCGGCGTTGTTGCACATAAATTAAGAACGATTAGTAAACGCTATGCAAATCAAGGAATCTTGATTCCCGCAGACAGCTCAAACATTACCTATGCCGTGATCAATTTAACCATCAATAACCGACTATTAAATATGGTTGATATCGACCCGCAATCAGTTGATCCTTATAACCCACTATATACTTACTTAACAGATACATTCTCACTTGTTGCCAAACGATTTAACCTCAATAATGGTGCCATGATCGCGAATGGATTAGTCCCGATTGTTAGATTCAGTGAACACGAAACGGTCTCTGCAATTGGCGAATTGCAGATGTTGGGATATAACCCCGAACAAAGCCCTTGTGGTATTATCAGTAAATGGCAAGCAGATCAGCTTTCCGATAATGTACAGCTAATATTCGTGGCGACAAAAGACAATCGCAGTGAACACGGCTATGGACGGTTTTTAAATCAAATCGAACAAGCCATAAGGTTGCTTGCCACAGAGTTGGAACTGCCACAAGAAAAAGAAGAGTTAACCGTTAGATTCCATCAACATACTGCCTATAACTACTAACTCAAGCCATAATAATTGTTAAGTCTCATAAATAAACCAATAACCAGACAAAGGGGCTTTTTAAAATGATAAGGCACGATATAATGCACAATCTGGTCTTAACATAATGGTTTATTTATGACTTCAACTATTGAAAAAGCAACATTGGCAGGTGGATGCTTCTGGTGTATCGAAGCAGCTTTTAATAGCTTGCAAGGGATAATAAAAGCAGAGTCTGGCTATATGGGAGGGCATGTCGATGCGCCAACTTACAAAGCAGTTTGCGAAGGTAATACTGGTCATGCTGAAGTTGTGCAATTAACCTACGACAGCTCAAAAATAAGTTACCGTGATATTTTGGAAGTATTTTTCACACTACACGACCCAACTCAACTGAATCGCCAAGGTAACGATATAGGTACGCAATATCGTTCTGCTATTTTTTATCATAATGATGAACAAAAAGTGATCGCAGCAAACATCATTAACGAATTAATAGATTCAAAAACATTTTCTGCACCAATCGTTACGGAAATAAATGCACTGAGTACTTTCTATTGCGGAGAGGAGTATCATCAAGAATACTTCAAGAACAACCCGGAAAACCAGTACTGTCAGGCCGTTGTGTCACCTAAATTAGCTAAATTTAGAAAAACATTTGTTGAAAAATTAAAATAAAAAAAGCGCTTTAAGCGCTTTTTTTATCGTTAACTAATACATTAAAGTATATAACTTGCGTCGATATTTAGTCGCTAGGGGGTCACCATCTGGCAACGCTTTTAACACGTCTAAAAGTAACTGCTTACTATCTGCATCACTTGCATCTTGTTGCACTAAACGAAATAAAATCGCCAACGCATCTTCATTACGGTTAACTTGATTATATTGTGCAGCTAGTTTTCGTTTTAGCTCAATATTATCAGGCTGTTGTTCTAATGATTGTTCCAGCGCTTTTATTTCTGGAGAATCCGCTGCTTCATTCGCTAATTCCAGTTTGGCAACAAGCGCTGCATAGGTACTATCTTGATCAACCATTTTAATCGTCGACAGTAAAGCTTCAGCTTCGGATGTTTTACCCGTTTGTAAATAAACATCAATTAAAACGAACTTAATATCTGCGCGTTCAGGTGCTAGTTGGTGTGCTTGCGTGATCACACCGAATGCTTGGTTAACGTCATTTTCAGCTAAACACATTTTAGCCTGACTCAATAATTCATCTTCAAGCTTGGGTAAATGCTTACCAACAAACTCTTCTATACTTTCGTCTGTTTGCGGTCCAGAAACACCATCGATCGGCTGGCCATCTTTGACTAACACAGCAGTAGGAACCCCTTGAATACCAAATTGCATGGCGATTTGTTGTTCTGCTTGGCAATCTACGGTCGTCAACAAAATATGCTCTTCAGCGCCCATTAAGCGGTTAGATAGTTTGTCTCGAAGTTCAACACTTTCTGGCACTTGTTCCGCCCAAAAGGTCACTAACACTAATTTTTCTTTTGAATCTTCTAAGACAATTTTCTGAAAATTATCCATTGTCATGGCAACGGCTACATTTGACACATTTCTTCCCCGTCTGATTATTTATGTTAGAAGTGGGGGCACAGAATAAATTAACAAGTACTAGCATAGTGAAAATGACACGATCATATCTAAATAAATGCATTTACCTCTGTACAAGAGACCACCTATTGCTAAATCTTATTTTCTATTCAATATTTTATATAGAACAACACCATGTGACGTTATCAAAAATAAACAAATTTCTTTTTATTTAAATTGCAGATATAGTAAACCAAAGCGCTTGTATGGCTGTCGGCGTAATTATTACACTAATAATACAAAATATGATGAAACACGCTGCTGCTATAAGTTTTTATATTATATTCATTTTTGCTAGCTTTACGTTGGTTGCAAAACAAGCGGCCGATACCGTTATCCGTTACTGTGTTGATCCAAACTGGGCGCCTTACGAATC
Source organism: Thalassotalea sediminis (assembly GCF_030295915.1). NCBI lineage: Bacteria > Pseudomonadati > Pseudomonadota > Gammaproteobacteria > Alteromonadales > Colwelliaceae > Thalassotalea > Thalassotalea sediminis. The sequence continues at coordinate 2,973,831 of NZ_AP027361.1, forward strand.
TATCGAGAATAATCAACACATTGGCTTATCTAGACAATACCTCACATTTATTGAACAAAACTCAACGTTACGGTTTAAGTTAGTGCCTACTGATAATTGGCAACAAACTATCGAATACGTAAAAACAGGTCAATGTGATCTACTACCGATGCTCAATAAGTCTAAAGAAAGAGAACAGTTTCTTAGTTTTAGTAAAGTGCTATTTCGAGCACCAAACGCACTCTACGCACACTATGATCAGCCACTCGTTGGTAACTTAGCAAGTATTAGAGAACAAACGGTTGCGGTTGTAGAGGGTTATAGAATGCATAATTACCTACAACAAACCTTCCCGACAATGCGTTTGGTTACGGTAGCTAATGAAGCGGAAGGGTTAAACAAAGTTGAAAATCAAGCAATTGATTTTTATGTTGGCTCGTTTCATGCCGCCAACCAATATATTAAGAATAATGCACTTCGTCACTTACGTATTGTTGGCATCGCAGAACTTGAAGATCTCCTTAGAATTGGCATAAGTAAAAACCTTGTTGATTTATTACCTGAGTTAAATCGTGCAATTGACCAAATAACCCCAGAACAACATGCTGAAGTGTTCTCATATTTAAATAATTCACAAACAACATCAAAAAAAGACCATAGTGTTGCTATTAAGTCTGCGATGGCTTTTACTGCCGTAATTGTGTGCTTATTATTTGGTTATTGGCGCTCAGTTAACAATGCAAATATGTTAGAAGCAAAAAACAACGCATTAGAATTAGCCAGACAACAATTAGACGAAAAAAACAAACAGCTAAAAGAATTAGCCATTCGAGACCCACTCACTAAACTCTATAATAGAAGCCATTTATCAGAAGCAATAAAACAACAAATAAAGCTTAAACAACGCTACAAGAAAAGCGCTTGTTTACTGATTTTAGATATCGATGACTTTAAAAAAATCAACGATAATTTTGGTCACAAAGTAGGGGATGACGTGTTGGTGAATTTTGCCACGCTGTTAACTAAATCAGCGAGATCAGTAGATATTGTTGCCCGCTGGGGCGGTGAAGAGTTCGTTATGCTTTGCCCCGAAACAGATGTTGAAGATGCAAAAATCATTGCAAAACGATTTCAAGCTTTGTTATTAAGCAATCAAACTGATACGTTACCAAACGCTACTTGTAGTATTGGTATTGCGCCACTTGGAGACGATAAAGACGCAGACCAATGGTTTATCGCTGCAGATAATGCCATGTATCAAGCGAAAGGCTTAGGCAAAGACAGCATATTCATTATTGAGTGATCACGCGCTTTCAACCCTATGAGCCAGTATGCTCATAAAACGTAAAAAAAGCGCCTGTAAGCGCTTTTTTTATTTACTTAATCTATCGCGTTGTTATTTAACTTCGTTTAGCAATTCACGTGCGATAATGACCTTCTGAATTTCACTTGTTCCTTCATAAATTGAAGTCACTCGAACATCGCGCGCATAACGCTCTAATGGATATTCTTTAATGTAACCTGCACCACCCATCATTTGTAATGCATCATAACAGGCAACATTGGCTTTTTCCGCAGCAAATAATTTAGCCATCGACGCTTGCTTACCAAACGGTAAACCTTGCTCTTTAGTATAGGCAGCTTGCATCAATAACAATCGAGCGGCTTCAAGTTCGGTATAACGTTCTGCAAGCTTCCATTGTAACCCTTGAAAATTGGCTAGCGGCTGATCAAATTGTTTACGCTCAATCAAATATTCACGTGCATAATCCATCGCCGCGATGCCAATACCTAAAGCGAGTGATCCAATACCTATTCGACCACCTGCAAGTTCACCGACAGCAACGCCAAATCCTTTATTTTCTTCACCGAGTAACGCTGAAGCCGGTACACGACAATTTTCAAAATGCACTTCATTGGTTGGTGAAGCCTTCTGGCCCATTTTGTCTTCTGTTTTACCAATGGTTACGCCTGCCGTATTAGCTTCAACAATAAAACAAGAAATGCCTTTACCTTTTTTAGCATTTGGATCTGTGACAGCCCAAACAACAAAGACATCGGCGAAAGTACCGCTAGTAATATATAGCTTACTACCATTGATTATGAAATCGTCGCCATCTTTAACCGCTGACGTTTTCATACCCGCAGGATCAGAGCCAGCAGAGTTTTCTGTTAAACAAAAACCACCTGCGCGATACTCACCGCTACATAATTTAGGTAAATATGCGTGTTTTTGCTCTTCGTTTCCTACCGCTTGAATCACTTCTGCCACCATATTGGTTACAGACGTTGTTACCGCCGTTGACGCACACGCTTTGGCCAATTCGGTAATAGCGAGACTAAAAGCAACCGTACCGGCCTCTACACCGCCATATTCAGCGTTAATATTAAGCCCCATAAAACCTAACTCAGAAAGCTTGGCTAAATTTGATAAAAATAGTGTTTGATCAGGTGTTTCATCTAATTGACTGGCAACAGGTGCTAACTCAGATTCGGCAAATTTCTTTGCCATATCTTGTATCATCATTTGTTCTTCAGTTAATGATAAATTCATGTGCTATGCCCCTATAGTGTTAGGCGAATTTTAATTTCTTTTTATTCTATACAAAAATAAACGTTTAAACACGAGTTTATTTAACGTTTACGTTAACTGAAACACAATATTACTGCGTAAAAAAAACGCACACAAGGTACGTTTTCTAACCGTATATCACCTTCCGAGCATTAAACGAAAATAAACCACAACAAACCTGCACCAAGCACTAAGCGATAGATAACAAATGGCATCATGCCGAGTTTACCAACAATAATGAGAAAGTAATGAATACAGGCATACGCGCAGATAAAGGCAAGCACACTACCTAAGCCTAGAATTTGCCAATCTATAGTGTCAGGGCTGGTCACAAACTTATAGGTTAAATAGCCACCTGGCATCATAATACCTGGAATAGACAATAAAAATGAAAAGCGTGCAGCGTTTTCTTTACTTAAACCAAGCATCATACCCGCTGTCATAGTGATACCAGAACGAGAGGTACCAGGAATTAATGCCAATGCTTGCGATAAACCAATCAACATAGCACCTTTAAAACCAAGCTTTTCAACCGACACATTTTCTTTCGCTTTCACATCAGCGAAACCTAGCAATACACCAAATATAAGCGTTGTTGCAGCAATAACGGCCACTGACCGTAAATGCGTTTCTATGAAATCACTTCCTAAAAAGCCAACAAGCCCAAGAGGAATAGAAGCCAGTATTATCCACCAAGCTAACTTGCCGTCAAACGAACTACCATCATGCTTTGCGGGACCAACACCTAAGGTACCAAACCATGCTACTGTCATCGCGCCTACTTCTTTACGAAAATAAATTACAACAGCTAGCAAGGTACCAACATGAACGGCAACATCAAATCCCAAGCCTTGCTCCTGCCAACCCAAAAGAGCAGACGGTAAAATTAAATGTGCGGAGCTAGAAATAGGTAAAAATTCCGTTAGGCCCTGAATTAACGCTAACCAAAAAATTTCTAAAAATGTCATTATGTCGTCATGTCCTTTTGCGATTGTTGCCAGTTTAAAGCAACCTTTTCTAACTTTTGAGTGGATTTATCAAACGCTTGCCACATTTCAGCAATCGTTTTATGTTCAACGGGGTGTTTAATATCAGGTGCAATCTCAGCTAACGGCCATAAAACAAAGGCGTTAAAGCAAATTTCATCACGTGGTAATTGCGCGGGCTGTTCACACACAAGATCATCGTAAAGCAGAATATCTAAATCTAGCGTTCTTGGGCTATATTTTTTAGCATCAACCTCTCGCCCATGCGCATACTCAATTTGTCTTAGCACCTCAGTAAGTTTATTTAATGGTTTTGTCGTGGTAAAGCCAACAACCATATTATAAAAAGGTGAACCACTAAAGCCAACAGCATCACTTTCAAAAAGCGATGATAACGTTAAGGTTCCAAACAATGATGCCAGCGCATTTAGACCGCTTTCAACGTTTTTTTGTCGTTCGATATTACTACCTATCGAGAGATAAACGTTGGCCATTAATTACATTGCCCTCGTTCAATTTCAACACCAACGGAATGAGCATTGTAAACAGCATTAGGCTTATGAATACGTAACTTCACCCACGGAATATGATACTGATTCATTAAAAATGTCGTCATACGTTCAGCAAGTGTTTCAATTAGATCAACGGGGTGTTCGTTAGCAAACGATTCAAGCGCTTGAGATATTTCTGCATAATCAAGCGTTTTTGCTAACTCATCATTTTGCGCCGCGGGTTGAATATCCCATGCCATTTCTACATCGAGCACCAATGTTTGCTTAATTTGCTTTTCCCACTCGTAAAAGCCTATCGTCGTTTGAATCGACAAGCCACTAATAAAAACCTTATCCATTAGAGTCAAAACTTAATTATTCTAAATTAAATGGCGAGTTTACCTGCACAAGAGTAGAAAAACTAGTTTGTTAAAGGCACAATGAGCAATACTTGAGATTGTTTAACAGGGAAATTGCGTCAGATGGTAATTTTGACACTCGTCATGGTTGTATTTGCCTATCTTTTGGGTTCAGTGTCCAGTGCAATTTTATTATGCAAATTACTCAAGCTTCCCGATCCACGCACACAAGGTTCTAAAAACCCAGGCGCTACAAATGTACTAAGAATTGGTGGAAAAGCAGCGGCGGCAACGGTACTTATATTTGATGTATTAAAAGGCACTATTCCTGTTTGGGCAAGTTACTTTTTAGGCATCGAACCGTTGTATTTAGCCAGTATTGCAATTGCCTCGTGTTTAGGACACATGTACCCTATCTTTTTTCAATTTAAGGGCGGTAAAGCCGTTGCAACGGCATTTGGTGCACTTTTACCGATAGGCTTAGATCTTGGTGGTTTATTAATACTTACATGGTATAGCGTTGCCAGAGTAACAAAATTTTCAAGCCTTGCAGCGATATGTGCTGTTAGCTTAGCACCGTTATATACTTGGTTACTTAAACCGTTATACACGTTACCCGTATTAATGTTATCTGTACTAATTATTTTTCGACACAAACAAAATATTATACGACTCATTAAAGGCACTGAGCCTAAAATTAGTCGTAAGAAAATGCTTTAATATATCGACTAAATAGCAGGTAACGTATCAAGCGGCCAACGAGGAGTTGCTTTAAAAGTTAAGTCTGCAAATACACCCGCTTTTAATCGTTGCATACCCGCATAAGCAATCATAGCACCATTATCGGTACAAAATTCAGGTCGAGGATAATACACCTTACCACCAAGCTTTTGCGTTATATTGCCTAACTTTTCGCGCAATGCAGTATTAGCACTAACCCCCCCAGCAATAACTAAGCGACTTAATTGGCACTGTTCAAGCGCACGTCGACATTTAATTGCTAACGTATCAACTACTGCTTCTTGGAAAGCATAGGCAATATCTGCACGAGTTTGCGCATCAAAATTATTAGCCTCTTGCTCTTTTCGAATCGTATTCGCGGTAAAGGTTTTCAAGCCACTAAAGCTAAAATCTAATCCCGGACGATCAGTCATTGGTCTTGGAAATTTATATCTCCCTGCATTACCGCTTTCCGCCATTTTCGCCAGTACTGGCCCCCCAGGATAATCTAACCCTAAGAGCTTTGCTGTTTTATCAAAAGCTTCACCGGCCGCATCATCAACAGACTCGCCAAGCAGTTCATATTTACCAATACCATCTACACGTACGAGTTGCGTATGTCCACCTGACACAAGCAAGGCCACAAATGGAAAATCAGGCACATCGTCTTCTAGCATAGGTGCCAATAAATGCCCTTCCATATGATGTACAGGCACTGCAGGTAAATTCCAGCCATAGGCTAAGCTACGTCCTATAGAACACCCCACTAAGAGCGCACCAATTAAACCAGGTCCAGATGTATAAGCAACACCGTCAATATCTTGCGGTGTCAAACCTGCTTCAGTAAATACCTCTCTAATAAGTGGTAGTGTTTTTCTTACATGATCGCGAGAAGCAAGCTCAGGCACAACACCACCATAATCTGCGTGCACCTTAATCTGACTATATAAACGATGTGATAAAATACCTTTTGCATCATCATATATAGCAATACCAGTTTCGTCGCAGGAGGTTTCAATACCTAAAATTCGCATATTTACCACGTTAATTGTTAAGAAAGAGTAATTTATGGCGGCGATTTTACCTAGCAATTACGCATTTCACCAGAGAAAAGCAAAATTAACCTTTACTTTCCATGTCTGGTGGCAGTAGAATACCGCACCATTTTTTAACAGAGTGGGCGAAAGTAAGGTGATTTTAATCTAAATTACGTAAAGCTTTTCGTCAAATCTATAGAGATACAACTAAGGTAAGAGGCACAATGCCAGTAATTAAAGTTAGAGAAAACGAACCATTTGACGTAGCACTACGTCGCTTCAAACGTTCTTGTGAAAAAGCAGGAATTTTATCAGAAGTTCGCCGTCGCGAATCATACGAGAAACCAACTTGGGAGCGTAAGCGTAAGAAAGCCGCTGCTGTTAAGCGCGCTGCTAAGAAATTATCTCGTGAGAACGCACGTCGCGTTCGTATGTACTAAGCTACCTTAGTTGCATATCTGAGTAAGTAGCATGAGCCTACTTGAACAACTCAAGACCGAAATGAAAAACGCTATGCGTGCCAAAGACAAAAATCGTCTTGGCGTTATTCGCATGGCGTTGTCTGCTGTTAAACAAGCAGAAATTGACCACAAATCAGAACCTACTGATGAAAACATTATTGCGATATTGACCAAAATGGTTAAGCAACGCAAAGAATCTATCAAAATGTACACTGATGGTGGTCGCACAGAACTTGCTGAAATTGAGCAAGCAGAAGTAGCTACCCTCGAAGAATTTTTACCTCAAGCTCTCAGTAATGAAGAAATAGCAGCGCTAATTCAAAAAGCCATTACTGATACTGGTGCAGCCTCAATGGCTGATATGGGTAAAGTTATGGGAGTACTAAAGCCTGCTATGCAAGGTAGGGCTGACTTAGGCGCAGTAAGCGGCCAAGTAAGAGCTGCTTTAAACAACTAGTCATCACGCAAGTTTTGTAAAAACCGTAAATGGCAACATTTGCGGTTTTTTTATCTTCGTAAGTGAAAATACTTACTTTTTAAGATAACGTATTAACTTCTGACAAACATGTCGCCATTTATTTACTTGGCGCCGCTTAGACATTTTACACGAGGACATTCGATATGGCCGGGATGATCCCGAGACAATTTATCGACGACTTATTAGCTCGCGCAGATATAGTCGAAATTATTGATGCTCGTGTGCCGTTAAAAAAAGCGGGAAAAAACTATCAGGCATGCTGCCCTTTTCATACCGAAAAATCACCCTCTTTTTCAGTAAGTCCGGATAAACAGTTTTACCACTGTTTTGGTTGCGGTGAGCACGGTAATGCTATCTCATTTTTAATGGAATTTGATCGATTAGAATTTCCAGATGCAGTTGAAGAACTCGCCAGTTTCTACTCAATGGATGTGCCACGCGAACAAACGCATCAAACACCAGCGCAACTAAAGCAACAACATCAAGCCTACCAACAAAAACAAAACGACTATGAACTAATGGCCAACATTAGTCGCTTTTTTCAGCAACAATTAAAAGTTGCCTCTGATAAACAAGTTGCAATTGATTATTTAAAAGGCCGTGGTTTAAGTGGCCAAATTGCCAAAAACTTTGGCATTGGTTACATCAGTGATCAATGGGACGGCATGATGAAAGTTTTCGGCCAATCTGCGGAAACACGTCAGCAGCTCATAGATCTAGGAATGGCAATTCAGGGCGATCGCAACCAACCATATGACAGGTTTCGTGGTCGTATAATGTTTCCTATTCACGACAAACGCGGCAGAGTCATTGGCTTTGGTGGTCGAGTCTTAGGTGATGGCACGCCTAAATATTTAAACTCACCGGAAACTCGAATTTACCATAAAGGACAAGAACTCTATGGTTTATTTGAAGCGAAACAAGCATATAAACAATTGCAACAATTAGTTGTAGTAGAAGGTTATATGGACGTTGTAGCCCTAGCACAACACGGCATTAATTACGCCGTTGCCTCTTTAGGAACCTCGACTACAGCAGAACAAATTCAAACACTATTTCGCACCGTGAAAGAGGTTATTTGCTGTTATGATGGGGATCGAGCAGGTAAAGATGCGGCATGGAGAGCAATGGAAAACGCCCTTCCGCTTATTCAAGACGGCGTCACCTTAAAATTTGTATTTCTTCCCGACGGTGAAGACCCTGACTCTCTAGTACGGCAACTTGGTAAAGAAGGATTTGAGAAGGTATTGGCTAACGCATCACCCTTATCTCAATTTATTTTTGATAAATTTTTGGCGGACAATCCTGCACAAACACACGAAGAGAAAGCGGCACTCGTTGAGCAACTGCAACCTTTGCTCAATAAAATGCCTGATAGCGTCATCAAAAACAGTTTAATAGAAGAAATGGCGTCGCGTTTTAGCATCACCAGTGAAAAACGATTACGAGAATTACAAAACAGAACTAAAAGCAATGCTAAAAAAGCCGCGTCGAAGCCCGCAAAAGTCACCCCAGTAAGATTGGCTATTGCAATATTGCTTGAGCATCCCCATATAGTAAAAGCATTGCCAGATCTCAACATGTTAGCAGGCGTGGAATTGCCGGGTGTAGCCTTGCTTAACCAGCTAATTATGCTGTGTTCACGAAACCCAGAGGCGAACAGTGCACAAATACTTGAGCATTTTCGTGGTACCACTGAAGGTGAACAATTAACAAAATTAATGTGCTGGCAACATCACGTTGTTGATGATGCAGCAGAACAGGTTTTTTTAGATAGTATTGAGAAGCTACTAAATCAATTTGTAGAACAACGAACGGAATATTTGCTGGCTAAAGCCAGGACGGATGGCATGACGCCCCAAGAGAAGCAAGAGTTACAAATATTGTTAAATGCATAAAAGCGCATTTTCCTGCAGTAATCTTGCTATAATTAAAACATAATTGTACAAACCGACAGATTTTATCGCTGGTAATTTTGCAATCAATTTGCTAAAATTTTCGGCTTTACTGTTCGTATTTTATCGTCAAAAAAGGTGGACACTCGTCAATGGATCAAGCCCCACAATCTAGACTTAAAGAGTTAATAACCAAGGGTAAAGAACAAGGTTACTTAACTTTTGCCGAGGTTAACGATCATCTTCCTCAAGACATCATAGATTCAGATCAAGTTGAAGACATCATTAGAATGATTAATGACATGGGCATTCAAGTATTTGAACATGCCCCTGACAGCGATACATTAATGATGTCAGAAGCTAATACTGATGAAGACGCAGCTGAAGCAGCGGCACAGGCATTAGCGACTGTTGAGAGTGAAATTGGTAGAACAACTGACCCTGTACGTATGTATATGCGTGAAATGGGTACGGTTGAACTTCTTACGCGTAAAGGCGAAATTGTTATCGCTAAGCGTATTGAAGAAGGTATTAAAGAAGTGCAACGTTCTGTTGCTGAGTATCCCCCTGCAATCAATTACTTGCTTGAACAATGGGATAACTTTGAAGCAGAAGAAGGTCGTTTAAGCGACATCATTTTAGGGTTTCTTGATCCTGATGCTGAAGAAGATGAAATTCCAGCAGCAGCAACTCATATAGGTTCAGAGCTTTCTGAAGATGAGTTGGATGATGAAGACAATGATCTTGAAAAAGATGATGATAAATCTGACGATGATGACGACGAAGAGGAAGAAGATACAGGGCCAGATCCTGAACTTGCTCGCGAAAAATTCGGCATGCTTCGTGAAAAATATGAAGCAGCGAATAAGGTTATTGATGCTAAAGGCCGTGGTCACAAAGATGCTATTGCGGCAATTGATGAGCTAGCTGAAGTATTCAAAGAGTTTCGTCTTGTACCAAAAGTATTCGATAAGCTTGTTAAAAACATGCGCCAAGTTATGGATAAACTGCGTGTACAAGAACGCTTAATCATGAAGCACTGTGTTGTTGGTGCTGGTATGCCTAAAGCAACATTTATCAAAGTGTTCCCAGGCAATGAAACATCTAAAGATTGGTTCAAAGCACAACAAGCTGCTGGCGAAGCATGGTCAGATAAACTTGCCGATGTTGAATTAGATGTAGAACGTTGTATTCAAAAACTAGGTCACTTAGAGCAAGAAACCTTCTTAAACGTACATGGCATAAAAGACATTAACCGTCGTATGTCTATCGGTGAAGCAAAAGCACGCCGTGCAAAGAAAGAAATGGTAGAAGCGAACTTACGTCTGGTAATTTCAATCGCGAAGAAATACACCAACCGCGGTCTACAATTCTTAGATCTTATCCAAGAAGGTAATATCGGCTTAATGAAAGCGGTAGACAAGTTTGAATACCGTCGTGGTTATAAATTCTCAACGTATGCAACATGGTGGATACGTCAGGCAATTACACGTTCAATCGCTGACCAAGCACGTACAATTCGTATTCCTGTACACATGATTGAAACCATTAATAAGCTAAACCGAATTTCTCGACAAATGCTTCAAGAAATGGGTCGCGAGCCAACACCTGAAGAATTAGCTGAACGTATGATTATGCCTGAAGACAAGATTCGTAAGGTATTGAAGATAGCGAAAGAACCAATTTCAATGGAAACACCTATCGGCGATGATGAAGATTCCCACTTAGGTGACTTTATTGAAGACGGTAGTGGTGAGTTACCTGTAGATTCAGCGACGTCTGAAAATCTAAAAGATGCTACACATGAAGTGTTAGCTGGGTTAACAGCCCGTGAAGCAAAAGTGCTACGTATGCGTTTTGGTATTGATATGAATACCGACCACACACTTGAAGAAGTTGGTAAGCAGTTTGATGTAACGCGTGAGCGTATTCGTCAAATTGAAGCGAAAGCATTGCGTAAGCTTCGTCACCCTTCTCGCTCTGAGCAACTTAAAAGCTTCTTAGACGGCGAATAAGTCACTAGTAGAGATATTAAAATCCAGCCAATTGGCTGGATTTTTTTTGCCTACAATTCCCATCTAACGACTGTTTAATGGTCTGTAGAGGGAGGGCCAAATTCAGGATTTGTGAGGAATGCCTCATCGGTAAGTGTCGCAAGAAAAGCCAAGAGATCTTGTTTGTCTTGCTCTGTCATTTCAAAGCCTCGTACAAAAGGGCTTTTTAATGGATTTGCTCTGCCATCGCCAACAAATTCACCTTGTACTAATGCTCTACCGCCAGCGGCATAAAAATCTAATACTTCACTTAGCGTTGAGATACTACCATCATGCATATACGGCGCGGTAACTTCAATATTTCTTAACGTTGGTGCTCTAAAACGGCCATTGTCGCGTGAAAGCCCTGAAACTTCAGCGAGACCTATATCTTTTTTGGGATAACCATTGTCCCGTTCAACAAAGTAAAGCCCTGTGTTATGGAAAGGACGACGATCTAAAATTTGCCGTTCATGAGTGGTTGATTGCGTAAAATTAAAACCACCGTGACAGTGATGACATTCAAACTTTTCTGAGAAGAATAAGTTCATGCCACGAATTGCAGCCTCAGAAATAGCATTATCATCGCCTTGATAGGCATAATGATCAAAGGGCGCGTTCAATGAAATCAAACTGCGAACAAAACTCGCCAATGCCTTAGAAATCGTATTAAATGATATCGCCTCATTTGGAAAAGCTTTATCGAACAAAGCCGCATATTTTTCTTGTTTAAAACGAACAAGTACAGCATTTTCATGTTGCGTAATACCGAGCTCTATTGGCGCTTCACCAAACATTGGAATAAGGACTTGTTGTTCTATCGATGTAATACCGTCGTGTGCCCAGGTCAGCGTTTTATTATAAGCGATATTCACCAGCGCAAGAGCGTTACGTCTGTGCTCCTGCCCTGTTGAGCCTATAGATGTTTGCAAGGGTTCAGCGAACGCAAATTGTTGTTGATGACAACTCGCACAAGATTGTGTCTGATTAAAAGACAATGCCTTGTCATAAAATAGCACCCGTCCTAACGCTACTTTAGCATCACTCATTGGATTATCAGCAGGAACCTGAGGTTTAGGAAAGCCTTCAACGATTGGCCAGTGGTAAACCGGAGGCTTTGCTGGCTTTTCGCAGGCTATTACCGCCAACAGTGAAAACAACAATAAACCTATGTATTTACTTTTCATGGTCAATGTTGTGTCGCTCGGGCTATATTGGCAAAGATGAGCTGACAAGCGATATTGTCGCGAGCACTTTTACAGTTACTTGGCTCTCCAAAAATGACTTTAGTAAACCAAGGGCCAATGTCCAATGTTACAATACCTTGTTTAACATTACCTAAAGGCATTGTCACAGTGTTAGGGTGCAAGCACTTACTATCAGGTGCTCTTAAAGCACTTGCGGAAGAGCAGCCCGTTGAACCTAGATGAAACAGCCAATTTTCAGTCTGACTTTGCATCTCAAAGCGCATAAATTTATGGCCAGTTTGCCAAACCCAAAACATATTGGGCACATTTAGTGGGCTTTTTTGTGTCATTGGGTTTTGATGATTTAAAGCAAAAGGCACTCCTACCGTAGCCTTTAATTGTTTGCCATTTATATCATCTGGCAGTGTTAACTGCCATGTAGCATTTTTTTCATCTGCACAGTTTATGCCTAGTAAGGCAACATTTTGATGTTGAGAAGATGTTTCAGTGAGATTTACAGCTTGCCATGTTTGTTGTTCATTTAAAAAGGCAATATCAGTTAAATAAAAATACAATTGTGATAATTGCCACTTTTCTGCAACAATCGAATTACAGTTAAATGGCGAGCCATTAAAATTAACCTCTACGGTTATCACGTGCTTTTTTTCAGCTTGAGAACATCCCACTAAGATAAACATTAATACACTACATAACCAAGACAAATGCTTCATCAAAATTCCTATATACGCGACAAGAATAGTTAAATAAACATTGGCATTATCAGTAATTAACATCAAAAAAGCCAGTGCGTACTTAAGTCGTTTATTGCGTGAATACCGTCATGATTGACAACAATTTGATACACAATTTAGACATTTAATTTCGTATTTAAGTTAAAAGTAGTCACAATTATTGCTACGTTATAAGGTAGAAAGTGAATTCAAATTAAACATGGATATTCTACGATGAGATCTATCTTAGTCGCTATTGCGGTGTTAATAACAGCATTGTTTTCGAGCCAAATACTTGCGCACTCAGAGCATGACAGAGCACGTTTTGTTGCCCCTGACGGTCAAGATATTGGCAAATGCGATAACGCCTTGCGTCCGTGTCAGTCAATTGCCTATGCCGTAACACAAGCGAATAAAGGCGATAAGGTACTCGTTGCCAGTGGAGAATATCATATCAATGATGCTAACGAGCTATTTTATCTAAAAAGTAAAATTGTTCCTATTCGCGGTGGGTACAATAAATTTGATCACTTTCAAAATCAAAGCCCAGCCACAAATATTTCTACACTTGTTGGCATTCCTCATGAGTTTGCTAGCGAACTTGCAAGTAATGGTTTTAACATCATCACAGACCGTAAAGCACTTAAACAAGACGATAGGTTAAAAGCCAAGCTTGCCGCATACAAAAGCATGCAAAGCGTACAGCAAAATGTGAGCTGTGATAATGGTAAAGCAGGTAGTTATTCGTGCGAGAACGTCGATTTATTAGGCCACCTACCATTAAGTGCATTGTCGACTAATAGCGGCGCAGGTAGCGATATTTGGGGGCATGTTGACTTAAATACAGGTAAAGAATATGCCATTATTGGACTAGAGCGTGGTACATCAGTGGTCGATGTAAGTGATCCAAGCAACCCAACAGAGGTAGGTGCAGTAAGTGGTAGAGCTGTTGTATGGCGAGATATCAAAGTATACCAATATTTTGATAAGAACATTGGTTTGTGGCAAGCCTATGCTTACGTAACACTTGATGGTGCATCACCTAACAACACAGAATATGTCACCATTATCGATTTAAATAATTTGCCCCACTCTATTAATATTGTTGAAAAAAACCAAACCGTATACAGCGCACATAACGTCTATATTTCTAACATTGATTACACGCTCAATATTGCTAACCCCGGTACAACACCGATACTGCATTTAGCAGGAACAAATAAAAGTTCAGGGCAATTTCTCAATTACGATCTAAGTGATCCTAAAACACTCACTCAAATTACTGATACGTATCAATCAGATCAGTCAACAGGTTCACGTCCATATACCCATGATGCGGCGTCAATGACCATCACTGACGATCGAAAAGATACCGATTGCGTCAATGCTCAAGCATTTTGTACAGTCTTTTTCGATTTCAATGAATCAGAGTTTTTATTATGGGATATCACAGATACCACAAAAACCACAGATCTGGGACGTGCAACATACTCAGGCGCACAATACGTACATTCAGGATGGTCAACAGAAGACAATAACTATGTCTTCGTTCATGATGAACTCGACGAAGTAAACTTAGGGATAAACTCTACGTTACGTATTTTTGATATTACGGATCTAACGAACCCAACACAAGTAGGCTCATGGATAGGTGACACAAGTGCAATAGATCATAACGGTTTTGTTCGAGGGAATCGTTATTATATGTCAAATTATGAACGAGGCTTAACAATATTAGATATTACCAACCCATCATCACCTGAACTTGTGGGCTATTTTGATACGTTTACACCAAGTGATAACGCCAGCTTCAATGGCGCTTGGGGTGTATACCCTTATTTACCGTCAGGTAATATTCTTGTCAGCGATATCAATAGTGGTTTATTCATTTTTAAAGATAATACCCTAAACGAAGCACAAGGTACTCTGGCTTTTAATCAAGCCAAAGTGTCTACAAACGACAATGAAACACTAACATTAACTATTGAACGTGAAGGTGCTGAACCTACTAATGAAGCCGTTACCGTAGATTATATTGTTATACCAGGCAGTGCCGAAGCTAATAATGATTTTCAAGTATCTAATGGCAAACTTACATGGGCGGAAAACGATATTGCAGCCAAGACAATTGATATTAATATTACCGCAAACAACATGGAGATAGAGAATAATGAATCTTTCTTCATAAAGCTTTACAACCCAACAAATGGCGCATCATTAGGCCACAATAGCTACATAAATGTGACCATAAATGGTGAACCTGATTACGGTGCCGCATCATTTGCCTTAGCAAATACAACAGTCCCTGAAACGCAGGAAACATTATCTATCGCCGTTAATCGTTTGGGTAATTCACAAGGCGATATATCGTTTTCATATCAACTTCAAGGCATTGAAGCGACAATAGATGAAGATGTGTTAGCTACAGCAGGCCAATTAACATGGGCTGACGGTAATAACGACACACAATATATTGATATTATCTTGCTCGATGACGACCTTGAAGAACAGCCAGAAACATTTACCATCACATTAACCACAATTGCCAATGGCCGTATAGGCACAAATGGCACAGTTACCGTAACCATCGTAGATGACGAAACCAACAATGCACCAACGGTAACCTTAGGAGAGAATTTTCAAGTCAATACCGGGCAAACGGTTAATTTAAGCGCAAGTGCTCAAGATGCTGATAACGATGACATGACATATCTATGGCAGCAAACTGACGGCGCTAATGTTGAAATTACCAATGCAGACCAACTTGAAGCTAGCTTTATAGCGCCTAGTAGTGCTACTACCTTAACCTTTAGCTTTACCGCAACCGATTTTAGAGGGGAAGCGACAACCGAAAGTGTTTCAATAACAGTCGTTGCACCCACGGTTACTAAACCTAATTCAGGAGGAAGCAGTGGCGGCGGCGCTTGGTTCTGGCTAATGCTTCTATTAGTACCACTTTCTATAGCACGCGGAATAAAGCACTAAATTGATGTTGAGCTATGTAAAAATGGACACACATTGCTCAACAAATAAGCTAACAAACCGTTCATTGATAAAATTTAAAGTTTCAGTGGTGACATTAAAATAAAAAATGCTTATACTGCACGCCGATTTGTGAAAGCATTCACAATCACCTTCAAATAAATGGCCCTTTAGCTCAGTTGGTTAGAGCACCCGACTCATAATCGGTAGGTCCCCAGTTCAAGTCTGGGAGGGGCCACCATTTCATCATCTAAAGACGTCCGTGTACGTCTTTTTTTGTGCCTGCAAGCCAGTAAATAAGTTCAAAATGCCTATTATTCAGTCCATTGGCGTCCACCACGATATTGTAACATCCGCAATTTAATGTAACACTGAATGTAACAACGGCGATAAAGAGCCAAGGGAGTTGTTACAATGGCGAATATTACAAGACCTCTAACCAATACTGAAATCAAGCAAGCCAAGGCCAAAGAGAAAGAATACAATTTAGCAGATGGCGAAGGTTTAGCACTAAGAGTAAAGCCTAACGGGCAAAAATTTTGGATATTTAATTATTCAAAGCCCTATACAAAAAAAAGAACCAATATTGGTTTTGGTACTTTCCCTAGTGTCTCACTGGCTGACGCTCGTCAAAAAAGAAAAGAAGCACGAGAACTATTAGCTAAGGATATCGATCCTAAAGTCCACAAAGAAGAATTAATCAAAAAAAATAAAGAAGCTCTCGAAAATACCTTCGGTGTATTTGCAGATAAATGGTTGAAGTTAAAAAGGCAGCAAGTAAAGGAAGAAACCGCAAACAAAGCATTTCAATCACTAGACAAACATATACTCCCCTCTCTTAAAAATGTTCCAATTGAAACAATAAAGCCAAAACTTATTATTGGAATTCTCAAGCCTATAGAAGCTAAAGGCAGCTTAGAAACAATTAAAAGGCTATGCAGGGTTATTAATGAGGTAATGCGCTTAGCGTTAGCTGAAGGAGTTATCGAGGTAAATTACTTAAGTGATGTTACTAAGCTATTTGCTGCCCCCAAAAAAACTAATATGGCAACAATTACTCCAGATAGGCTACCTGAGCTAATGCAGGCACTTAACAACGCCAGCATTATGAAAATAACCCGTTGTTTAGTTGAGTGGCAGTTACATACTATGACGAGGCCTATAGAGTCAGCAACTGCACGTTGGCAAGATATAGACATAGAAAATAAGGTTTGGATAATCCCAGAAGAAAGGATGAAAATGAAAAAACCTCATACCATCCCTTTGACACCGCAAGCACTAAGTTTGCTAGAAACACTAAAAGAAATATCAGGTCATCGTGAATATTTGTTCCCTAGCCATAGAAACCCTAAAAGTCATGTAAATAGCCAAACAGCAAATATGGCATTGAAACGCATGGGATTCGCTGGTGAACTCGTATCTCATGGTTTGCGAGCGCTTGCTAGCACCACATTAAACGAGCAAGGGTTTGACCCTGATGTGATAGAAGCTGCGTTAGCACACGTGGATAAAAATGAGGTAAGAAGAGCTTACAATCGCGCAGAATACATTGAGCGCAGACGAGTACTAATGTCCTGGTGGAGTGAGCATATACAACAAGCATCAATGGGAAACTTATCTGTAGCTAGTTTTAAAGGGCTTAAAGTAGTTGGCAACAAATAGAGAATCCTTGCCATCAATAATATGCTTCATTGGCATTATCTGAAAAACAAAGTTCAGCATTAAATTTTACTACCTTGGATTGTACACTTGGATATTATGTTGGCACGCTTATGAGCTTTACATAACAAGCGATTGATTTGACTCAATATAAAAAAACAAACTCGGTTATGAAGCACACACATTTAACGATTTACACTTCATTAACTTACAAATCAACATCTTACACCATAACCACCTAGAATAATGAAACTCTGCTCATTACTGCAAAGTTCAACCAACTTTGAACAAACTCTAAACATGCTATTTCTGATTCAAACTCAACATTTGATACTGTTTGAACTAAAACCTCTGATTGTTTGAACTATAGATGCAGGTAATTTTCGTGAAATCTTAATTTTATAACTAAGGTAACTATTTAAATTGCTACTTTGCTCCTGACTATCAATTAAATTTTTTACTATTTTCAATTCTTCCGATGTTGAAGTAATCCATGACTTTGTACTAGTTTTCATTAGATTAATAAAATCCATATCATTGATACATTTCAATAGTCTGTTCAAATGAATATTAGAATTAGACCAGGAGACATGTGAAAAATAACTTACATTAGAATCCATAAGACAGCATGAATCACTATCCATATTAGAATTAATGACAGGGTAACCAATAAACACATCATTCATTATTTTTCTGTCTACAACCATATTCAAAGAAATGCTCGCTCCTAAATAATCAATATGTAGAGCTAAGTCAATTCGGTTTAAAATGAGTTCTTGCAAAAACTCTTTTATAGTATAGCTTTGGCAATTAACGGTTATAAGTTCATTTAGAGGTATTTGAGTACTATTAAAATATATTTTAGTGGGCGGGTACCCTACAAGATATGATCTTGTTTGTTGATTAACTACTAAACCACCTTCAAATGAAAGTTTATTCATGTCCAAGCTGTTATTTTGATTTATTTTGTTTGGCAAAATATCAGCTAAATAAGTTTCTTGAGGAAAACCTGAAAATGATTTCAAAATGTAATCATCATTAATATCATGATTAATTATTGAATTAACATCAATTTCCGGGAATTTAGCACAAAGATCCCCTAAAAAACGAGAGTTTAAGTCCTTAGGGTATAACAATAACAAATCACCGCTAGACAAGTCGTAGGATAAGTCCTGCTGTATAGAAAAATTCCCCCTATTATCAGGAGTAAAAGCCATTACAGTATATGTTTCTATATATTGAATTAAAGCAGTATTACATTGAGCAAAAGACAATTGCTTTTCATCTAAATCGAAGTAGCACAAGAGATAGTTTTCGTCCCAACCATCGGTTTCGGTATAAAGAAAAAATTTCCCCTCTACTTTCTTAATCGTTCTTTTACGTTTGACCTGAACTTCAAATTTAGATGACATATAGTCAATAACTTGCTCAGCAATTGGATTTGCTAAAGCTTCTACATGTACCTTTTTCTGGCCGCGTTTTGAAAGTAAATAACAACACCTTCTAACTTTGGTCATTAAATACTGAGCATTAACTAAATCAGAAGAATTTAGTCTTTCTGATAATCCCGATAAATCGTCAATATTTAATAACGCTTGTGAAAGAGGAAAATTTCGATACTTATTTTTATTACCAATCCCATAATCGAAAGTAATACAACTTTTTGATGTTTTAAGTTGAGTAAGTAGCTCAGACTTTAAAGTTGACCATATTCTTTCAAAATCTCTATAACTAATCGGGCACTGATGAAGGTTAATAATACCTTCACCAATAGCTTCACAATAATGAGGATAATAAGAATCTGCTGAGTAATCACTGCCACTTACCATTTCTTCAGCAGCAATTATTTGCTGAACAGCAAAAGGTAAAACCAAAGATGGATTATCACTTTGACTTGTGAATACAAAAGGCTGCATCCTGACCCTAGAAGGACCAAATATAAAACCACTACGACATGCATTGAATAGGTCTTGTGATGCCGATTCAGTAGAGTCTTCAGTGTCATCTGCATCGTATAATTGTTCTAATATGTGCTTATCGAATGCTAGATAAATATCACGACCATCAACATAGTGACTTTTGATATATGTCCACAGTTTTTCATTCCATTGTAATAGTTCCACTAGTATCTACTTTTCCGTAATTTAACAGCAATATTTTGCTTTTCAGTAAAAGGCTTTCTCATAAATGTATACGGACACATATCAACAACAATACAATTGGGATATTCAGCTTTAATCGCATCAAACAACAAGTTTTTATTACGACCACGACTTTCAAAAGGATGTAATGGAACAATGAGAGTATTTCCATCACAGTGATAAATAACTCTTCCTTTAAATAACATTATCTCCAACGGATTATTACCCAATAATTGAGTTAGTAATTTAGGAATTTGTACTTTAAGAATTGGTTCCCAATAAAGTTGAAAGTTTATTTTTTCACTATATTCACCATCCATAACTGACAATAAATCAAGCCCTAACCGCCAATCCAAGTTCGCATGATGTAGTCGATTTTCGTAACTCCTTAGGCAACGATAACAACTAGAAAGACAAGAAGCATTGTGTTTATCTGATTGTAGATAGTCTTTACTGAAACTTTGTGTAACAAAATCATATAAAGTTTGAAAAGTAGCACTTTCAGCATATTTTGACGCATACCCAGCGCCATTGTCTAAAGTATCAGAAATAAATATATGCCACTGAGGGAAATTTTCTGATTGTTCACGAATAACTCCTACCGCCAGTTCATTCGGTTCAATATCTTCTATAGTCATGATTGCTATTTTCAATAACTCAGCCGCAGATAACCAAGCGGCTCTGATCGCGGTCAATGTGTCACTATCATCCCTATACTCACTAAAGTAATAGGGAATATCAGCTAAAGATAGTTTAAAAAAGTCGGTATACTGACGTGAAAACAATACTACATTATCGACAGCATCATCCTCTGAAACAACTTTATAAAGTCCTTTAGCTGAGCAATCTTCTGTTATTACTTTAAAATTGAATCCTGACATATTATTGGTATTAATACGTGTAATATGACCTGCGTTACTTTCAATTTTGCATGCTCCCCAATAGTTTTCCATATTCAGGAGATCGGGTGTAGTTGTTTGTATAATGTATTGTGGTACTGAATTAATGTGACCATCATATGAACGATGTTCAAAATTAGTTATATAATATTCAGGCATCCAACCGGTAGATTGAAACAATTCAGTAGAACTGCAATGCTCACACTTTTCGATACCCTGAGCTAATAAAGACTCACAATCACGGCAAATTAAAAAGGGCTCTATCGATGACCTAGGTACGGGTTTAGCTTTGATCCCATCCCCTTCCCTTTTATACCAAGCCAACCCATCGCAACTTAGTTTTTTCTTGTCTTTGATAAGCTCTTGTTTAGGGGCAAACTCTGAAAGCGCTATATCGGCAGTACGATCTATAATAGATTTTCTAATAGGAAATTTTGCATAGTTAGGAGCGTTATTAGGGTTGTTGTGAACCAAAGAGACATTCCTAATAGGCATACCATATAAAGGAAATACCCCCTCTAAAGCTAGTACCTCACTTAAAGAATATTGAGAGCCATACTTACCAATGCATGACTGCAATTTCACCTTTTTTAGAGTAGCTATTGTATCTGCAACTTTTTCAATATGCTTTATCAGAGCCTCTCTTGAAAGTGAGGTAAATATTTTATTCAATGGCTCAATAAGTTGATCTCTATATTTTAAAATACCATTACAATAATCAATGCAATAATTATCAAAATCTTGTAGCGTACCTAATTGACCATTAGTTTCACTGCCATTTACTTTTGATAAAGCTAATGCCTCAATTATTACTAGTTTTTTTATTACATAAACCAGTACATATTTATTGACTACTCTTTGAATAATTGAGGTATTGGTTGGATCTAGTTTTGGCGGCGAAGTCTTTTCAGCAGCCATTAATAATGGATTAGAGAAATAATATTCATCATGTTTTTGCCCTTTACAAAAAGTAAATGCTAAAGATAGTCTATCTTCTCTTCGACCAGCACGACCAACTCTTTGTTGATAATTAAAACGTCGAGGTGGCATATTGGCCATATATACAGATTTTAGGCCGCCGATATCAACTCCTGCTTCCATAGTTGTGGTCACACTTAACACATCTAATCCCAAGTATTTTTTTGCTAAGTCATTGTCAGGTAGAAGTGATTTTAATTTACCTAATTGAATATCTTGAAAAAGTAACTGACGTGTTCTCTGTTCATCTTTATCGGTATGACCTAATAGCTCAGCCGTTCTAAGTGGAGAATGATGCCGGTTATTTAATTGAAAAGATTTATAGTAGTTACTACGTTCAGATAAATCTTTATAAGGGCGTTTTATTAAATTTCCTGAGCAAGCATTTCTGAACTTTATTGTTCTGCATTTATCTGAGACATTAAAAAGGTGGGCAGCTCTACACTTATCACACTGCCAAAAGTACTCTCCAGGCTTATGAATATAAAGGCTATCAAACTGAACACAAAAACGCCTATTAATTACGTTATAAGGTTCTAAAAAGGTTTTAATCTCTTCGGATACTTTTTCGGCTGAACCAACTAAACCAAACTGACTAAAGTGCTCTTTCAACCAATCGGTAAAGTATTTTGGCAGTGACTCACAACCTGAAACATCACTATAATCTGATCTGGTTTTGTAATAAAAAGATAAAAACCTAATAATGGTATCAATAAAGCCAATATAGTGTTCTTTATTATATTGGTAAGCACTTGGAATCTTGTTTCTATCGAAAGTTAGCCAACCAAAACCTAGTGATTCAAAATCTCTCGCCATAGAATCAGTGATGACTTTCCTGATTTCATTTGTTAACAAGCCTTTTATTCTTTTATGTACATCGCTTTCTTCAGGTGAAAGTCTTTTTTTACTTTTGTTCAACAAAAGAGGCCATAAGTTTTCAGCCAAATTGGGAAAAGACAAACCAGTTGGATTGATAGCAGAAGCTACAAATGAGCTTAGACATTTGTCGACTAGCCACCCCGTATGTACAAGTTTATTATCAACACCTAAAGCAACACTTTTTATTAATTCGTAATTGGCCGTATCGCTTCCCAATCGACCATTTGTATACCACTCAATATCGCGAGCCAATTGAATGTCTTCCTCGCTTAATGCATGTTGGCTCATACCCGAAAAATCACTCTCTCGACATAAAACCAGATATTCTTCAATGTCTGTATTTGAATGAATTTCAGATCTAATTAATGCTTCAATATTTGCTCTAATAGCATCGCGATAATGGTTATATTCTAACTCTGCCGCAACTAAGGCCGCACTTCTTCTACTGTCACTAAAAACGACTAATTTATTTTTACTTTCATTAGTTTTTGAGGGGAGTTCGGATAACGAACACATAAGTTGTTCAATGATAACTTGGTTCAGCTTTTGATAACCCGTACCCATAGTACGGATTGGAGAGTTAATTTTATCTCCTCGACTTGCCCAGTTTGTACCACAGCAAGGACAAGTAGTGGGGGGTTTTGACTGAAGACATTGGAAAACATCCACTTTTGCCCAACCTGATTTGTCCTCCTCAAAATTTTTCTTAGAATTTATTTCTCCACTAAAGCCATTAAAGGATAGAATTTCCCATCCTTTATTATTGGTTGAATCAAGATTATTTTGTTCAGCTGAAAAATGTAAATAGAGCAATACAGGGTCAATAATACGGTGATCAACGATATCATTGGAGACAAAACACATATTATTTTGTTCCATAGCATATCCGCGATAGTAAATTTCACCACAGACTTGGCAATATAAACTGTCTAATGTAACGGTTTGAGTTTCGGGGCAATAAGCTACAGAGTTATCGTAAAGTAAATACTGATCTAGCTTGCCACCATTTATTGTCATTGCCCGCCTGATACCAGATAAATTTTTAACAAAAATATGTTGCCGTAACTTTGCTTTACTTTGTACATTTTTGCTGTCATCTTCGCTAGAGGCTATGAAGTGAATTAAGCCATAAGCAGAATTTATATTTCCACAGAATAATTCATCAGCAATATTTTGATAACTAAATGGGGATATTGCCAAATCATCATTTTTCAATAAAGTATCGATAGATTGACTAACTTTATTTAAAACATTTTCAAAAAGATCTGAATCATTGCCAAAACCTCTTTCCCCAAGCTTACTTTTTAATGTGTCTGCTAAATAATTAAAATCGACATCATTTGTACCATTTTGATAATAGCTTGAAAATTTATCAGCCAGCTCTCTAATTTCTTCAATGCCTGAATTAGAATAATCAATTTGTTCACCTGAAATAATATTAAAAAAATTAGATTTTTCAGGTGTGCCAAAAAACTCAGATAAAAACGTAGGATCGTATCCTTGTTGCAATTCATCCCCCTCCAGAGAGGCTGATGTGCAAATAATTCGTAATTGCTTATGTGTAGGATGCAAGCCGATATGACTTAATAACCAACGGATTGTATATGAGATTTCACTACCAGCAGTACCGCGATAGCTGTGTAATTCATCTAGTACAAGATAAAAGACATTTTCATCGCTCTCACCCAGCCACTGACGAGTCTTATCAAATATTCCTTGTTCCTTATCTCTAATCAACATGATAGATAACATGCTGAAATTAGTGATTAATATATCTGGTGGAGTTTCTTGCATATCCCAGCGAAGCAACATTTCGCCACTATTACTGGATGGATCTTGTACTCGATGTGAAAGACTATCGTCTATATTGCCTCGCTCTTTTTCAAGTGTTGATAAGTAACGCGCACAAGATTGTAATTCTCTCCTATCACCTGGGGTGCTCTTGCCTTCAGTCAAACCATTATATTGGCCAAAAAAAACTCGATCGCCATTCAACGCTTGCTTATAAAACTGTTGAGCAAGATCACCATTAAGTGTTTTACGTAAACCTTCAATTTGATCTTGTACTAGTGCATTGAGAGGATAAACCAGTAGCGCCCTAACAGCAGGTGTTCTGCTTACTTTTCTGTATGCTTTATACTTTTTTGGCTCATCTTGATGCCACCAAGGAGGGTTAAACGCGCCCCCTCGTCCATCCCAACGCTGCCTACCACCAGAGCCCAGTGATTCCATAAAAATATTAATTAATAAAGGCAAAACAAAGCAAAATGTCTTTCCCGAACCTGTTCCTGTAGTTACGACTATGTGTTTTTTATCATTTATTGTTTGGGATATTGATTCAATTTGGTGCCTATAAGGCGTCTGTAATAATTCTTCAAAAATGGCTAATAGTTGATTAGATTCATTATTATTAATATCACTTAAATTACAAAAAACTTCGCTTTTCAGATACTCAGATAGTGATGTTGGTGATAATTTATATCGAGTGATAAATTCCAATAATGGCTCACTAAAAATAGGACTATGTTCGAAGTTTTTTAGGAACTCTTCTCTTGCATTATTAAACTCATCATCGTTGGTCTCATAAGCCGTATTTATATAAGACAAGATATCATTTTTGATATATTTGTTAACATCTACAAATCGCTTAAAACTCATAACTAATCCTTATTATCGAATATCTTTCTAGTATTAATTCAACATCATCTGAAGATATTTTTGTAACCACATAATAGCCATTTTCATGCTTAGGCCATTTAAATGATTTTGTTAACATGGCCCGTTTGAATAAAGTAGGTAGCAATCCAAACTGTTGAGATGGAATGTATAGTTTGTTTACTTTGCTTTTATATCGCCAATATATTTTTTGGTGCATTACAGATAAAGCTAGCAAATAAGTCCAATTACGAGAATTCATATCGTAAGTGACCATCACTCCCATTTCTTTTCTGATACATATATTACGGTAATTTCCATATAAGTGAGGCAATTGATAATATCCTTCCTCTTCAATTAAAGAGCCGTTTATGTTTATCCATTTACAAGTTTCGAAATCAAATTTTTTATAGGTGGAATATTGTGTAACCCCGTCAAAACAGTTCTCTATACTTAACTTACTTTTTACCGAACTCAGTGGTGGTAACAACAAATCTAATGTACGTTGTTCTAACCAAAATATTGAAGAATTTAGCTTTGATGCTATTCTCTTTAAAATAGCTGCACTTATGTTTATTTTGACAAGAGTTAATACTATTCCAACACCGAATTCTTTTGGAAATTCATATAATTTATGTTGGTCAAGCTGTGTTAATAGCTCACAATTTTCAAGTGAACTTATTACTTGCTCTCGAAAGCTAATATTGCCAATAACAAGGAAACTATTGCTGTCAATTTCGATAAAGCCATTGTTGATCAAACGCCATTTCCTTAAACTATTTTCGGCTGATATTTCTACGATGCCAAAAGCTGTTAAACGGCTTAGTACCAAGCGGCGAAACTTTTTTTCTTGCTCAACTGAATAAGATGTATTTAGAAATAAAAGGACTTTACTACATAACTGATGAAATAAGCTCAAATCACCTAGTTTGTAATATGCCATCAAATCAATCACAACATTAAGTAAATGACTATCCTTTTGAATATTCACTGGCATAATAGTCACCAACTTCTCTCATTTTTTCTTTTCCATAATGAGCAGTAACCCAAGGAAAAATAAGCGATTGAAACACAATAGCCATAATTTCCTTATTACTATTTCCATTTTTAGTCAAATGCTCTAATAAAAAGTCACTCTTTCTAAAAATATGCAAAGGAAGCTGAATTTCGATATTTTTTAATTCTTTAAAAAATTGGTGCATTTTTTGTCTTAGTTTACTTGAGCATTTGATATTTTTTTCATCTAACCAAGTGACAAATGATTTTATAGAGACAGCACCTGATTGAGAGCATTGAGCCTGCTTTAGAAGGAAAGGAGAATTTGAACCGTCAACGCTTAGTTTCTTCTCTGGTAACCAAATAACAGGCTCATGTAAGTTATTATTCTCAATAACATTCTCATTCGAAGATATTAATATTATTTTTTCATAAGGTCGACCATAGCCAGAAGCCCTCCATACTTTTAATATAGGAAGTAAGTACCCTTCAACTAAACCTAAATCAAAATCATAGATCAATAGTATTTTGGGTTTGTTACTCTTCTCACTAAATATAAATTCAGCTCCCTCATACCAGTCATCAACAGAACTCCAAGTCGGCGATGCTGCTATTCGATAAGCATAACTGTCCCAGCCTAATGCATTTATCCAAGCATCCGCCACTTCACCATTACTAAGAACAATAACAGGAGACGATGCCAATAATGAATGGTAATTAACAGGTAGCATAGCGTTAACATCATCAAACGCCTGTGAAAATCGTTTTACAAATGTTTTCTCATCAATATTCTCTATAAGTGCTTTTTCTTTTCTATTATTAAACCACTTAAAGTGCATTGTATTAGGAGATACGTAATAAGGAGTGTTTACTGGTTGGTTATCTGAAGTAGCACTTTCAATCTTTTGTAATTTTTGAACGTCTCTATCCAAAGTTTTTACATGATTAGTAAATGATTCAACATGCTCTTCAACTGAATCTGAAATATCAGAGAGTGACTCTTGGATACTAGATGTACTTTCCGAAAATTCTTTTTCTAACTTATCCATCCTAATTACGAGGTTGGATGTACTTTCCTGAATAGTTGAAAACTCTTTTTGAAAAAGTAGAGGAATTAACTTATTTATTTTTTCTTCAAAATGAATGTGATTTTCATCAAGCTTTTTAGTTTTCAACTCATAGGTGACGGATTTTTTAATCCTTGCTGGAAGTTCATTTTTAATTAAATCAAGTTTTTGAGAAAGTTCTTTTAACCCCCTTTGTACTTCCCCTAACTCAGCATGCTTTCCAATCTCAGACAAAATCTCAGAGATGTTATTTTGACGCTCAAAAGGCCAAAGCTCATAAACTTCTGTAATTGCTTTTTCATCAACTTGAAATTCACTCGCATGTTTACATATTTCCTTTAAAATGAACATTGAGTCTATTGGCGAATCTACTTCTACTTTGACTTCTTGCATCAATGTATTAAAGGCTGAAAGTTTTTCATAAAAGTACTCGGCAATGCTTCTAAGGTACAATTCCCATGATAATTTTCGACTCACTCCGCTCTGTAGTTCTTTTAAAATGATATCTATAGCTTTTTTATGATAATTTTTTGAACCTACACGAAAACCATTTATTTCTTTCTGAAGAGATCTAGCAATTCTAGGAAAAGGTTTGTATTTACGAATATATTCTTTAAAAATATTCGAAGCTGGATGTTCTATATTTGATAATAAACAACTAATTCGTTTCCTTTCAAACTCAGATATTTCAATTTTCCATGCTAAGGAAGCTAATGTAATATTTTTCTGTTCCATTTTATAACCCACACTATAATTGTTTTTGTTCCTTTACCACTTTAGAGGGTATTCTTTTCTCTCAGCGACCAAATACATCTTCAAGTTCTAGGGGCAATTTTGAGGGGCATTTTCATTATGAAGCAATTTTCTATCACTAAATTCGCCTAAAATACTTAAGTTTATTTCACTGCCTTTACAGCCCCTGGTCCTTTGCCAACTCCGGGATGTTCTTGATGATTTGCTATCAAATCCAGATATTTACCTGGAACATCACTAGTTTTAACTGTCTGACAGCTAGCTTCTCTTGCTTTTGGGATAAGCCGTAAACTTCTTCTGACTTGTCGTTTAAACACCTGACGTCTAATTTCTAACCCTAATAATTCACCTATTGCGGGAGGAACGGAATTACCAATTTGTTTATGTTGTTCTCTATAGCTTCCAAAAAACTTATAAGTATCAGGGTATGTCTGCAATCTAGCTAGCTCTCGAACAGATAAGTACCTATTTTTCCAATGAAGAGGACCTGTAGCAGGACCTGGAGAAGCAGTTATAGTCCAACTGGGTTTATGTTTCGCAAGTTTCAACAAGAATGACCAGTAACGAGTTCTCCAGCCAAATAGTGGTAGACCTCCCATTTTTTCCGTATGCCATAGATAGTTTTTACCCTCAGGTATAGACGGGAGTAGGTCAGCCCATTTTCCTTTTAACTTAAGATCATTTTGATATATATCTGAGTCCAAATCACCTATAGCGTCCCACGCGGTACGGTAGTTAGGTAATTTTGCATTATCACTATCATCACTTTTAAATCGAGGTTCAGGAAATTTAAATTCTTCTCCATCACGACAAGCAATTATGAATATTCTTTTTCGTACTTGTGGAACCCCAAAATCAGCAGTGTTTAATGTTTCTATTACCGGTTTGAAGTTTGTACTATTTCGTTCATTAATTTTCTTAAACTCCGAAAAAATGAAATTTAAACCATCATTCTTATTTGAGTAGCCAATACCAGTTACATTTTCGATAAGTATTACTTGTGGTAGCAAATCATTTGCAACTCGCATAAATTCGATTAAACAATTAGCTCTTGGATCATCCATCCTTGAATTATTCGGATTTGCCCAATAAGAAGATTTTGAAAATGGCTGGCAAGGTGGTCCACCAGCAAGCAAAGCAAGTTCTCCACGTTTTACTTTAGCTTCTTTCATTATTTGACTTGAGCTGATATTAAAAATATCACCTTCGCTAGATAATTTAATTTTCGGCTTGTTTAGTTTAAGTGTTTCTTGACAAATATTATCCACTTCAACGGAAAGCAAAGGATGTAAACCAGCTGTTTCAAGCCCTAAATCTAATCCACCCGAACCAGAGAAAAGAGAAATAAAACCTTGTTTTTTATTACTTAAAAGAGCCATTTTATTTATAAAAACTCTTGCTATCAAAATTTATAAAGATGAGTTTTTTTGACAAGTACTTATTTTTTCCATTCATTAATTTACTAGCTTCTTCTTTGTTATTAAGTTTATATTTAATTTTTGACTTTAAGTTGTTGAGAAATATTTTTTAATTCTTTTAATATTTCTTCATCTGTACTTAATTTAGTTTCAGGAGTTTGACTTTGAAACTTATCATACCACGAAGAAACCCTAAGCAGAGCAAGGGTTGCAGCTAGAGCCGACAGTAATGCATATATAAAAATGAAATATGAGAAGCTATACCCCGCAAGGCATAAGAATTCATAATATTCGCCAAAAAATATAACCACTGAGTTATCATTTTCTACTGAAAAAGAATACGCTTTGGCTGTTAGGCCCAGCAACATCGATAATATTTGTAATATTATAAAATGCACAAATGCTGCATTCACTTCCATATATGGCGATGCTTGACCATCATCATCTTCACCACTTATGAGCTTTCTAAAGTTATCATCCCCTATGGCTATCCACATAGCATAGCCACCTAATGAGAATCCTAATAAATTAGGCATTATAGATAAAACATCATCCCACCAATTAGTTGATGACCAATGCGGAAAAAGTACTGCTGTAATAACAACAGAAATCCAAAGATAGTAGCTTTTTATTAGGGCTGAAAAGCCACCATAAGTACGCCAATATCTATTGAGGATACTCTCGTTCATCTTCTAAACCATGTAGTCACAACATCTTTCATTGAAGAAGCGACCCTTAGAAATAATGCAAATGCTGATTCGACATCAGGATCATAATATTCCGTTATTTTCAAAGGATGCTTAACTGTAGAGAACTCTATAGGCTTAAAATTATGATCTTTACCTTTAATGAAAAAGCTACCATTTTTTGCAGATATATGTGCCATAGTTTCAAGATCAGTATCCATTTCAATAGATTCACCTTGAACAGCTTTAAATTTTTGTTCAAAAGTTTCTACATTTTGAGCACGCATCCTTTGCATTACTCTTCTTTCAGCATCAGCGTGATTGTCAGGATTAGGGGTCTTCACAACCATTTCTATTCTTTCTTTAAATGGTAATTTTAAAGCCTCTGATAACGCGTTAGCTTCTGGCACATGAGTAACATCAATTTTGCCGTATTTCTGAATGATAGATTCTACATTGAATAATCTACTGATAAACCGTTCGGCATTAGATGGGCCAAATGAATTTCCATCATAATATCCTTCATAAAACAAAAGATGTTGCTCAGGAAAAAAAATGTATGAGAATCGTGAAGAATTGGGTTTCAAGTTTTCAGGGATATTTACATCATCAACATCATCTTCACTAGCAAAGTCATTTGTTGAAATGTTAAACCATTGAGCATTTTTATCTATATTTGTAAATTTAAAAATATCACCCGTTATAGGTCCAGGTTCTTTCTGATCTCTATCAACTTTATACATATTTGCCAATAGGCCATATTGATCACCTGAAATATTAACTGTGTTTTTAAGCTTAAATGTGTCTTTAAAAAGTTCTAAATACTTTTGAGGACTATGAGGCTGAATAGTGATATTTATAGCACCAACAACTAACTTCTTTTCCCTTGCCATAATATCTCCATGTTTCGGTGTTTACTAAAATGTTTTCCTAATAAGAAATCTAACATATTTTGTTTTAGAATCATATTGCACAACACTACAAAGCCAATGTAAGGGCATGATAAGTTAAATTTTATTGACCTAGTCTAGGTATGTAATACTTAGAAATAAAAATTCACCAATATAAAACTGCACTAAAGGGCATAAAGTTTAGGTTATTAAAAACCTAGACAAATATTGTTTTATTTACTTCAAATTATCCCTACTAACCATCCTCATATTAGGCTTTATTTCAGGAGCCACGATACAAGCCATACTAGGAAATGAAGCTGGGCCTTTCTCTTACTCATTTTGCTGAAACTGAAGTCTTTCTATAATAAACCTTACTTCTCCGCCTACTAAGCTTTCATTAAAAGCACTTGTATCTGTTCTTGCTGGTACTAGCATGACAACTGTTGCGCCCTTTTCTGCCTCTTCTTTCGCTTTTAGGGATAGCTATGGTTACAAAAAATAGAATGGAGGGTGCTCCCCCCATTTCTTAAATTTCGAGTTCAACAAAGTCTTTATCGATGTTGTCTTGTGTGATACCAATATAACGCAAAGTAACTCCTTCGCTTCCGTGACGAAGCATTTTCATTACCCTGCCAATATCTTTGGTCTGTTTATATAGATGATACCCCCTAGTCTTACGCATCGAGTGAGTGCCTAGCTTAAGGTTTAGTTCTTCACCCACCAAGGCAAACGCTTTGGTTACTGACCGTCTTGATAATGGTTTTGGCATTCCGTTAATGGCCTGTTGGTTTCGGTACGATTGAAATAAGTAAATATGCATTGGGTGCTCTTGTTGAATTCTCCTTATATATTTAAGAGCTTTATTGTTTAGTTTTATGTTTGCTTGTTTTCCTGTTTTAGCTTCTTTAATAACTAATCGATCGTCTTGGATATCACTAAACTTTATTGACAATAAGTCAGATATTCGTAATGCTAGGTTCAAGCCAATATTCCAAATATCAGACATTTGCTTACTGCATCTAATTTCTAATAAGTGACTGATTAGCTTAATAGAGTCAAGTTCTTTAATCGCTTCAACTTCAGCCATGCTCAGCTTCCTCTTTTGTTGTATAACGTCGAAATGTGCCCTTCAAAAGGCTATTTGGTGTGGAGCCCTTTATACACAAGGGATGGCAAGTTCCCGTTTTCCCTAATTGAGAACCTGAACCCTTTTGTAATTTGGTGGGTTTAATCAACGCTAATGCTTACCTCATAACAATCCATTGAGTAATACTCAATAAAGTTACAATAAACAAACTCAGTAACTCCTTAGCATTTTTATTTTGTAGCCAACCACAAAACAAACTGAATACTTACTTAGTAATAAAACAGATATCAATTTCCTTGATCAGTTCAGGAGGGGCCACCATTTAATTCAATACTTTCAGCGTGATTAGCCAAGCAGCATTATTCAGCTCGAGTGCACATTTACCATAAAGGATGCGTTTAGCCTGAACAGAGTTTTTAGCGCCGATCCTATCGCAAATTTTTCAGCTGTAATTAAAAGAACCGGTGACAATTAAACATAGGAAATTCTGTTTTGAGTGCAATTGGTAAATGGAATTCCCGCGTTGGTTAAATAAATCTAGTTTATTGTCCTTATGTAACTGAAATACTCTAGTGAGTAATCAGTGGCTAGCCATGGTTTTCACTAAAGCTCAACTGAGTCACTGGTACCAAGGTTTCTGACCTATTTTCTCTTTGATCAATTCTAAAAACCGCGTCGTTCTACCAGATCGTGAACGTTGGTCTGTGCCTAATAAAGCGACTATATTGGCCGTTGGTAATTCATATTGGCTCAGTAATTTTACTAAGGCACCGCTTTTAATTTCAGCAGCAACGTCCCATTCAGACCTAGACATAATACCGTAGCCATCGAGTGCCCATTGTTTGATCACTTGTCCATCGTTGCAAGCAAGTTTAGGTTGGATTCGAATTGATTCAGTGATGTTTGCATCTGCATTATAAAACTTCCACATTGTTACATCTTCAGCATTTTCTCTTAGCGCAAGGCAGTGATGATGACGTAAATCGGCAGGTTTATTTACGGCACCATATTTCTCAAGGTAACTTGGCGAGGCACATAAAAAGCGTCTGTTTTCACTGAGTGTTAGCATTTTTAGTGACGAATCCCGTAACTCACCAATGTAAATGATAATGTCCCAAGAATGCTTGCTCGCCCAGTCTGGATTGTCAGAAAGTTCAAGCTCTACCGACATATGTTGATATTGTAGTTGGTACTCAGTTAATAATGGTGCGATGTAATCACGGCCAAATCCCAGTGGCGCTAAAACCTTTAAACAGCCTGCTACTTCATGACGTTGACTATATAATGACTCATTAAGATCATCCATTTCCGCAAGAATAATCGCCGCTCGATCCGCTAACAATATCCCTTCGTCAGTCAAGGTAATATTTCGAGCGTGCCGCTCCACTAGCTTTAGTTTCAACTTTTGCTCAATTGTTTGTAAACGTTGAGTGATACTCGGCGGTGTTACATTCATCGCGCGTGCTGTGGCAGCCAAAGAGGTGTGGCTCGCGATCATTTGAAAAAAACGCAGATCATCGCTATTAATCATTAAGTCAAACCTTAACTTTAAAGTAAGTTTAGATTAATGTTATGCCACATTATCATTAAGTACAATGGCTTCATTGTTACTGATGTATAAACTCAAAAATAAAGAGAAAAGAATGTTTAAAAGATTAATCATCATGTTAGTCGTGCTTAACTCTAGCAGCCTATTTGCGACAACACTTGAACAGTATCATTCGATGTTACAACCAAGCGAAGTAAGAAAAGATATTGAGCAATGGTTGGATTTTATTGATAAAACGCACCCTGATTTATCATACACAACCAAAGATATTGATGCTTTTTACCAAAAAGTTAACCAATTCAAAAACAGTATAAATAAGCCCATTTCTGTGCGAGAATTTTGGTTAGAAATGATGACCTACAATAGCATTATTTCTGATGGGCATGTCTCGCTAACCCCTTCTAAAAGAAAAGTATTGATCGATGACTACTTAAAAAATGATGGCACTTTTTTTCCATTTCAGGTGGTTTTTCAAGATGAACAATTGCTCATTAAGGAAAAACTAAATGGTCAAGCGTCAAACTTGGCTGGCCATGTGATCACCAAAATAAATGGCATTGCCATTGATACGATACTATCGCAATTACTTAAGCGAACTCATGGAGATAGCAACAATCAACGAAAGGCTCTACTTGCCTCTAGATTTTATTTCTACTACTGGCTGTATTTTGGTGAACACAAAAAGTTCGCACTAGAGGTTAACCAAGGTAAACATAGCGTAAATAGCCTCACCATTGACGCTAGTAATGAAGTTAAAAGCAATGAAGATAGTTTTGACGCTAACTTTAAATTTAGCGTGTTAGACAATAAAACGGCCCTGCTTACGCTTAATACCTTCAGTTGGAGGAAAGATGAAGCAAGAGTATTTAAATTTTTGCAATCAGCATTTCAAACAATTAAAGAACAAAACCTAAGCCACTTAATTATTGATATCAGAAAAAACGGCGGTGGAGACGATAATATTTGGATAAAAGGTATATTAGCTAATATTGCCGATAAACCATGGCGCACAGGCTCCAATTACAAAGCTAAAGTATTAGCGGGGCGAGAAAAAGAAGGGCAAAAAGCTGGCGATGTGGTTACAGGTGAAATAAGTACGATACGACAAGTTCAACATGACAATCCGTTAATGTTTAACGGCAAAGTATCAGTATTGGTTGGCCCCTATACTTATTCATCATCAATTTTGTTTATGAACGTAATACAAGATTATGGCTTTGGCGAATTAGTTGGTGATAAAACGGGGGGAAAAAGTGGCCAAACTGGTGGCACGCAATACCTTACATTAACGCATTCAAACTTGCTGGCAGTGGTTCCTCGCTTTTTGCTGAGTCGACCTAAAGGAGGTCATAATTTAGAACGCTCTACTTTAGATATTCAAATTGATTATGACCAAACCAAGCCCAGCGAATTAATTACCAAATTATTAGTGCAACAATAAACAGATATTGAATCAACCCTTTAAACGTTATCAGCCACATTATGGCTGATAACGTTTTAGTTTCTATAAAAAAGAGCAGGGATTTAAGTGCAATACGCTTAGCACACCTATTATTAAAGGGGCACTAAGCGTATGTTATTATTAGCACTTAGAGAAAAGTAAATCGTTAGTCGCCAACTCTATCGTTAATTATTATCGCTCTCAAGCTTACAACTTAGTTGAAAGAGTTGAACGGTTTTCTCTTCATCTTGTTTTGATAGATAACAATTTTGTTGGTTATCCGTCATTAGGCGCAATTTAAGCGGCATTTCAGTAACAACGCCTAAGACAGCGTTGTTTGCTCTTTCTAGCGTTAACCAACTAGATGTAGAAAATACATCAGGTGCTAGCGTTTTGATTGGCACATTAAAATGTTCTTTCATCGCAGTTTTTATCACACTTACTGTTTCAGCATTGCTTTTAGCAAGTACCGCTGGCTTAAGTGACTCTTTAGATGTCGTTTCACAGCCCGCTATGGTGACCATTATGAAGACTAGACTAATCAGTTTATTCATTAGTTACATTCCTCGTATAATATTGCTGCGCAATAACGTACTAATTCTGTTGTCTTTGATCATTTTTTGATTCGAGAACGTTGCACGTTGGTAATTCGCAGGAGCCCCTACAGGCTGAACAGGGCAACTACCGTTATTTCGGTAAGATAATGCGGTAGACAATAAACGCTCAGACACATCACCTAAAGGCTTACTGTAGTCATCACTTACTTCACAACCTTCAACAAGCGCATTTGGATCTGCAAATGGATTTGACGAGTTTATCGCAGAGAAACCGTCAGCATAATCACCAAATCCCATGGCATTATCACCAGAGAACTGAATGGTAAAATATGTGGTTCCACAATTATCTTCTCCTGTAAAACCATAAGGCTTACCACAAGTAGTGCCACCAATTTGAATCACTTCAACATCGCTGCCTAACAGTCCATTCATCACAGCTTCACTTGCTGAGCAAGTAGAATCAGTGGTCAAAATGAATACTCGATTCAAGTTTAAGGTTGGAAGTGTTAAACCGGCTTGAAAGCCATCAGCAAAACCATAGGTTGTTGTAGAGTATGGTATTACTTCACTATTTATCTTGTCATTGAATTTAAAACGATAAAAGAGCGAACCGTTAGTATTGTCACCGGCAATCATGTAACCAAGCTGAGAAGCCATATACAATAAACCACCCGAGTTATAGCGTAAATCGAGTACTAAATCGGTAACATTATTCTGCTTAAATTCACCAAATGAATGATAAAGTTGCTCTTCAGCTGGGGCAATGAAAGAGTTAAATTGCATGTAACCTACGTTACCAGTAGGCGTATCAATTACCTTAGTGGTTAATACTGGCGAGGTTTCAATAGAAGCAGAAGACATAGTTACTGTAAATTCTTCACCATCAACAGCTCTAAATTTAAAGGTATGCGACTGATTTAATTCTTCTGGAAATAGCGCCGCATTAATTGCGTTTACATCGCTTTGTGAGTTTGTGTTAACAAAATCGATACCGTCTATTTCTATTAACTCACTACCACGTGTTATATTTTTAGTGCGGGCTTCTGTGTCAGGTTCCGTAAAAACAACCACTGCTTTTCGTGGGACAGTAGGCGATATAATTGCCCACTCAATACCATAGCCATACACGACACCAGATTGACTAAGTTGTTCCCATTCTTCTGTATCATAAGTAAAGTGAAATTGGTCTTTAGGTTTACCAGAAGATGTAGTATCGGTTGTTTTTTGTGTATCAAAGTAGGCTAATACTTCATAGTTTGTAGGGTCGACATCTGCAATTTCGTCATACCATAAATAGGTTTCGTTACTCCATGAACGAATCCACATTTTTTCATGCATAGACGTACCATCTACATCACTAAAACCATTCCCTGAACGCGGCGCTTCACAGTAATTTTTAAATCCACTAGCGCCTAAAAACTCCCCTTCTGTCCATACTGGCGCATCTGGTCCATTATTTACTGGTGGTGGATTAATATTTTGCTTAGGCGTTGACGATGAACCTCCACCTCCACCGCAGGCGGAAAGTAATAGTGTGGCAATGGCAATACTGGCGAATTTAATCTTCATTGAACATCCTTTTTTGGAGAGTACTTACATTTTCGCTAATTTACACAGTTTGGCTTTCATAGTAAATTTTTTTACATTTTCTTAACAAATGAACACTTAAATATTGCAATGAAATATTTAAGTAGTCATACCCAATACATTAAAAACATCAGTATTGTTTTTCTATTGTCAATTTTAGAAAAATACCGGTGTATTTCTAACAAAATTTGAATTTTGTCCTAATATTGAAGTAATAACCATTGCTGAACAAGGAGTGTTTTTTTGTGAGGCAGTTTCTTAATGCGTTTAAAAAACAAGATTATTCTCAATGTTGGTGGTGTCGTAAGTGTTGCGTTAATTTTAACCTCAGCTTTACTTACCTATATTGCTACAACTGATGTTTCATCGGCACTTTATACTCAAGTTGAACAACGTTTAATAGGCTTACGAGACGCCAAAAAAGAGCAAATTTCTGACTACTTTGACACCATTGGCCAACAAGTTGTTTCTCTGGCCAATTCAAGTATGACAGAAGATGCCACCACGGCGTTTATCAGCAGTTTTCAACGCTATACTGAAGAATCTACTTTACCAAGCAAGGCGCAGCAACAAGCTCAATTATCATCGTTTTATCAACATGATTTCGCAAAAAAATATCAAACTGAAAATCAACAACGTCAATTAGATACAACACAATTTGTTGATAAACTGTCGGATGCTGGGCTAGCATTACAATATCGGTATATTGCAGCAAGCCAATACGGTTTGGGTGAGAAAGATAAATTAACGACGCTTAATGATGGCTCTACATATGATCAGGTTCACCTTAAATACCACCCTAAGTTTCAACAATTTTTACAACAATTTGGCTTTTACGATATTTTTATCGTCGATTTAACAGGAAATGTTGTTTACTCTGTTTTTAAAGAAATTGATTACGCAACATCGCTAGCAAATGGTGCTTTTTCAACATCTGGATTAGCGCAAGCATATAACAAAGCTATTACTGCGGTACAAGGCGAGGTTATCATGACAGATTTCTCACCCTATACCCCTTCATACGAAAGCGCCGCTGCTTTTTTCTCTTCACCTATCGTCGTGAATAATGCCACTATCGGCGCACTTATCTTTCAAGCACCGATAGATAAAATTAATAGCATTATGACATATCAGGGCCAATGGGACGCACGTGGTTTAGGTAAGTCAGGTGAAACTTACTTAGTTGGAAGCGATTACCTCATGCGCAGTGAAAGTCGATTTTTATTAGAAGATACTGACAATTATTTAATGGCGTTGAAAAAAGCGGGAACTCCAGCGAAAGATATCGCATTAATTTCAGCAAAAAAATCAGCATTAGGCATCGCAAGAATTGATTCTAAAGCGGTAAAAGCAGCCATAAATGGTCAAAGTGGTTTTGATTTAATAGAGGATTACAGAGGAGTAATCGTTGCATCAGCTTATGCTGCATTTGACGTTGCAGGCAACAAGTGGGCGATTTTAAGTGAAATTGATCAACATGAAGCATTTCTCGCGTCTGAACAATTAAGCTCATCGCTAGTCTTTACCTCTCTCAGCAGTACATTAGTCTTAGTGGCTTTAGGTATATTGACCGCATTATGGCTTGGAAATTATTTGGCTAAACCGATTTTACGCCTCAACAAATCAGTTAATGAAGTCGCTGAAACACTTGATTTTACGCGCCGTGTTAAAGAAACAGGTGATAAAAATGAAAATGACGAAATAGGTCAGGTTTCACGCTCTTTTAATAGCATGATGAATATCATGCATAAAACTTTAACCAGTATGGGAAAAACCTCTGACATATTGGATGAGCAAGTCCAACGCTTAAGAGAAAAGTTTAATTGGGTTGAGCAAAAGTCAGTAGAGCAATCTGATAAAACAACTCAACTCTCCGCAGCGATTGAAGAAATGTCTACAACGTCAGAAAGTGTTGCAGAATCAGCGACATTGTCTAGTGAAGCTAGTGCTATTGCTGTAGAACAAGTGAAAGTAGGTACTGATACACTCGAACAAAGCTTATCGGTTACAAAAGAATTAGGAAGTACTGTTCTAGCATCTACAGAAACCGTTAAGAAGGTTGCGCAACAAGCAACAAATATAGTTACCGTGCTTGATGTTATTAGAAGCATTGCAGAGCAAACGAACTTACTTGCATTAAATGCTGCTATTGAAGCTGCTCGTGCTGGTGAACAAGGGCGAGGTTTTGCGGTTGTTGCCGATGAAGTGAGAACCTTGGCACAACGTACACAGGAATCAACGTTAGAAATACAAACCATTATTGAAGAATTACAGCAAGGCTCAAATGAATCAGTATCTGTAATGACTCGTGCTGCAGATATGGTTGAACAAACATTAATATGTGCAGAATCGGTAAGTGAAACATTCCAAATGATTTCTGAGCAAGTTGCCAGTATTGAAGTGCAAAATAGCCAAGTTGCCTCTGCTACGATGGAGCAGTCAATGGTAGGAAAAGATATGGCAGAACAAGTGGAACAAATAAACGTACTTGCCGAAGACAATAACAACTCAGTAAAAGAAGCATCTGACTGTTGTAATGCTGTGGAGAAAGAATATGAAATGTTAAGTAAACTGGTAAGTCAATTTAAACTATAACACGCAGCCATCATAACTACGCAACGGCAACCCGAGATACTTGCCCTCATACCTATTTTTACCCATCTAAAGTGTGTCTTATACTTAACACGACCTTTAACCTCGTTTTCTCTCGCTTTCTCTGGTTAAACGAACATATTATGCTCGACTTTAGCAGATAAAACGGTGAAAATTCTTATTGTAAATAAAAACTTAAATAATAGAGAAAGGTCATGGACGTTCAAACAAAAAGCATCAAGTGGTATTTCATTTTGTTATTGGTGTTTTTTCTTACTTTACCCTTAGCTAATGCCGAAACCGATAACCAACAACAAACGGTTAACATTAACACATCAAAGGTCGAATTAGCAGAATTCCCCATGAGTTACTACGTTGACGGCTCTGAAAAAATGCACTTTGATGACGTTATTAACCAGCAATTTACCCCATCGCTGAGTAAGTTATCGTTAGGCACAAATGCAATGGTAACATGGTCGAAAATAGTGGTAAGCAATCAACAAGATGAATCACTTAAACTCTATATACATCACCCACATGCGTACCACTTAAAACATGTTAGCTTTTATGAAACCCAACAAAAACAATTAATAAATCATATTGATATCCCATTACATAAGTCGGGCGATAAACCATTAATGTATGGAGGAACAGCCGTTTTTCCATTTCAACTTGCGCCGCAAGAAACTAAGACTATTTATGTAAAAAACACCTCTTTTTCCCATCAATGGTACCAATTAAGCTTATTTGATGAACAAGCTTCTAAACAAGCATTAGTAGGCACTGGTAAATACATTGCTCTATTAGTCGGCATGATGCTGGCGTTAATGATCTATAACTTTTTCTTGTATATTTCTGCACGTAAAATAGAAAACATTGTTTATGCGTTCTACCTAATTTCAGGCACTATTTGGGTTGCGTTATCTTATGGTGTCGCCGCTAATTTTTTTGGTGTTTTTAGCGCTGAAGTATTCCAGCTAAATTCCAACGTACTGAGTATGCCTAGCTTTCTTGTCTTGTTTATTATGCTTATTTTTGACACGCGAAAACGATACCCGAAAGAACACCTTGCGTTAAGTTTATTACTCGCACTGCTCGTTGGCGACTTTATATATAGTTTATTTGATATCACTGCTGCCTTAAAGCCCGCGAGTACACTTGCCGCCACTATGATGTTGATTACCTTTGGGGTATCAATTTCTTTATGGCGAAAACGTGAACCCTTAGCGAAATATTTCTTTTTAGGTCACTCAATGTTTATTATTTTCAACATGTTGGCAGTGTTTTATTACAAAGGGTTAAGCGATTACAACCAAATTAATAGTCACGGCGTAGGTATAGGCATACTGCTCGAAGCATTAATGATGGCCTTTGTACTTTCCTATCGTATTAAAGAGTTGGAACGCCTAAAGGGGAAACAAGAGGAGCTTAAACGACTCGCTGATACCGACCCAATGACGGGTTTATTTAACCGTCGCTATTTTGAAACGGCGGCACAACAATTAGTACATGATGCCAAACAACAACAGTCACCTATCAGCATTATGGTGATTGATATCGATCACTTTAAAGCATTTAATGACAATTATGGCCACTTATTGGGTGACGAAATTATTGTCAACTTCGCTTCATTGATCAAACAACACCAGCGGAATGTCGATATTGCTTGTCGCTATGGTGGCGAAGAGTTTTTGTTACTATTACCGGGGTGTGACGCCAACAAC
The DNA here is from genome assembly GCF_030295915.1 of Thalassotalea sediminis. Lineage (NCBI taxonomy): Bacteria > Pseudomonadati > Pseudomonadota > Gammaproteobacteria > Alteromonadales > Colwelliaceae > Thalassotalea > Thalassotalea sediminis. The sequence continues at coordinate 3,015,303 of NZ_AP027361.1, forward strand.
GCGTGGAAAGTCGCAGAACGCATTAGACAAGCAGCAAGTGAAGAAGTGATTATCAATGATCAAAATAACGCCATTAGTTTTACCGTGAGCGTTGGTGTTCATCAACTAGACTTATCAGCAGATACCATCAGAAAAGCTATTGATGCTGCAGATAAAGCGCTATATCAAGCAAAATCTTCTGGCAGAAACAAAGTAATGCGGTCAGATCCACCATTAGCAGTAGAGCAAGCAGTTTAGTATGACACAAAACAAGACGCTGCTTTCATTACACCAATAATCACAATTAACGATAACGCTTTAATAAATAACTCATCATCAACTGATTTATTTGAACAAAACAGCAAATGATGATTATACTTAGACTCATCATTTGTTTGTAGGGTACTCAATTACACTTGACTAAATTCAGCAACGAGTTATTACAAGCAAACACCCATTTAATACGGAGAATGGCGTCATTAAAAGTTGATCTAACATCACCCATTCATGTCTTTATGAAAGACATTTTACATGAGGCACAACAAGTATTAAATGTTAGCAGAATAACGGTTTGGTTATTAAAACCAAAAAAGTTAGTGTGTGTAGCAAATACCGACTGGCATCAAAGTGAAGTACCAAGCGAACTTCCTATTTTACTAAAACAAGATTATCCCGCCTACTTCGATGCCATTAAATTCGGCGAAGCTATCATAGCCAATAATGCAACAACTGACCAACGTACGTTAGAATTCAACGAAACATACCTAAAACCCCAAAATATAAAGTCTATGCTAGATACCATTATCTTTGAGAATGGCTTTCCCGCAGGTGTGGTGTGTTGTGAACAAACAAAACGACTACGTAAATGGAAGAAGCATGAAGTACATTTTGCCGAAGTACTCGCTGATTGCTGCTCCTACCGTTTCAAAGCCAAAGAACAAGCCGCGTTAGAAGATAAATTGACAAACATGGCATTTTTGGATGATCTAACACAAACCTATAATCGTCGCTTCTTCTTCAACTCAATTGATAAAGTGATAAGTTTACACAGCCGCGTTAAAGCCCCTCTTGCCATTGCCATGTTAGATCTTGATAACTTTAAAGCAATAAATGACAACTTGGGACATGACGGCGGAGATAAGGTATTAAAGCATTTTTCTACACTAACGAAACACACAATCAGAACTGAAGACCTCTTTTGTCGGTTTGGCGGCGAGGAGTTTATTGTTGTTTTTCAACATAAAACAGCACGTCAGGCTTATATTGTTATTGAGCGATTACGCACCATGCTTAAGGAGCAACCGGTAATAATTGACAATCACGAGTTTCCTTTCAGCTTTTCAGCTGGCATTTGCCAAGTGATGTTAAAGCAGCCTATTAACGAATCTATTAAAAAAGCAGATATTGCATTATATAAAGCAAAAAACAATGGCAAATGTTTAACCGAAGTACTTACAGACTCAGAATAGCAAAGCAAATATTAGCGACTCGCCGCACCACGTTTGATGAATATAGTTTACCCAAAGAAACTAAAAAGAGGTAACGTAGTGTTGGTTATTTTCTCTGTATTTGACATAACCATGCAACCAAGGCAGTTACCAATGCGATACTTGCCGCTACATTACCGACCTTATCTACAGCATATTGACTAGAAACCCAGCCACCAACAACAGCCCCACAACCAATGCCTAAATTACATACTGCCATATTAAGTGATAATGCAAACGCTTTATCTTCGTGAGCTACCTGAATTATTCTAACCTGTGTGATCACAAACGCTGCCATATGCACTGCGCCCCATAACGCCAAAATAAATAGCGCTGAAAATTTCCAGTATGCGCCGATGTGAGTAAATAGCATAACAACTAAAAAGAATAGTAAACTAAGATAGACGCTTGGTTGGATAATTCGCTGAAAAAAGAGTTGTCCAGCCACCCAATTACCTACCACACCAGCAACGCCAAAGATAAACAACAACCATCCAACTGCTTCATTATTAAAGGTTGTTATAGCTAAGATGAAAGGCGTTATATATGTATATACGGTAAACAAAGCCGTAAATAAGAACATTGATATCAAAAGGTGTAATAAAAACAAAGGTTGTAGAATTAAAGGCGATTTATTCTTTTTAGTTTTTTGTTTTTCTGGTGTTACGTGTGGCAAGTAAATAACAACACCAATAATGGCAAAAAAACCCAATACTGACAGCAGCAAAAAAATAAGCTGCCAATTATATTTCAACGCCAAAAAAGCACTAAGTGGAATACCTATTACAGTAGCAATCACCACCCCCACGTTTACACGTGAGATTGCCCAGTATTGACGGTTATCACCGAAAGTATCAACAGCAATCATGGCTATAATACTTAAAATAACCGGTAAAAAACCGCCCTGAATAAATCGAGTTACCACAATCACCTGATAGTGGGGCAATGTAACAATAACAACATTCGCCAAGGTAAAAGCAATAACAACAAGCACTAACACACGCTTAGCATCGAATGCTTTTGCCAATAACGTTAAGCAAGGACCTACCACCGCGGCCCCTAATGCAAACCAAGTTACAAACTTCCCCGCTTTCGCCAATGAAATATCTAGCTGTACCGCTATTTCAGGCAAAAAACCTACCATGGCAAATTCTGTTGTGACGACCGCAAAAGATAAAAAAGCAAGAAGGTTCAAAAGCGCGAATTTATTATGGCGCATTACTTTTGTTTGATTTCTCACTTTAATCACCTCTGCCGCTATTACGCGTTTGCGCCACCATCAATAGTTAGCTCAGAAGCTGTCATACACTTCCCTTCTTCACTTGCAATAAATGCGATTACACCCGCAATATCATCAGGCTCAGCATATTGTGGTATGCACATAGCATTGCGTTGCATATCACTGTATTCACCATCTGCCGGATTCATATCTGTATTTGTAGAACCAGGATGAACAATATTCACCGTAATACCTTGTTGACCTAAATCACGTGCTAGCCCTTTAGTAAATCCAATAAGCGCAGCTTTACTGAGGCTGTATAAACTTAACCCTGGCATTACTGCACGTTCTGCAAGGTTACTGCCTATAGAAATAATTCTACCTCCTGGTTTCATATACGCAGCGGCTGCCTTAGAAGCGAGCACTACTGCACGTACATTGATGTTTAGTATTTGATTGATATCTTCTAATGTCACTGCTTCTATTGGTTTAGGATTAAAAATGCCAGCATTATTCACTAAAATATCAAGCTGACCAAACGCTGCGACTGTTGCATCAACTCCAGATGTTATTGCTTGAGGATCGGCATTATCAGCTTTAATCGCAATCGCTTTAGCACCAATATCTCTCAGTTTAGCCACTACACCATGTGCTTTTTCTTCATTATTTACATAGGTAATCACCACGTTAGCCCCCTCTTGAGCTAATCGTTCGGCAATGGCGGCGCCCATTCCTCGGCTTCCCCCTGTAATAAGTGCTACTTTATTTTTTAATCGTTGCATATTCTTTCCTATTATCTGTTAATATATATGTATCGAACGTTACAAAAACATATACTAGCACTTGCTTTTATTTTTGTAACGATCATTATGTAAATATTTTTTTAAATCTTAAGAGCTAAAGTATGAGTACACGAGGAAGACCACGTAAATTTGATAGAACAAAAACTCTACGTAATGCAATGATGACTTTTTGGCAGCAAGGTTACGATAATACTTCCATGGCGGATCTCGTAGCCGCTATGGGCATTAACACCCCCAGTATTTATTCAACTTTTGGATCTAAAGAAGCATTGTTCAATGAGGTAATAACGCTATATCGCACATCAGAGGGTAGTAAAATATGGCAGGAAACCATGCGAGAAAGTTCTGCCGAAGCAGCCATAAAAACGCTATTAACATTGAGTGCAGAGGAATTTACCCAAGCAAATAAGCCAAAAGGTTGTTTGATTATATTAGGTGCAATGAATCCAGATGACACAAACCTACCCATACATCATTTGTTGCAAGAGTGTCGTGCAGAAAGTAAAGAAAACCTTATTAGCTTGCTAAAGCGTGATATTGAAAACGGTAGACTTAAATCTGAAATTGACTGTCTTGCTATTGCAACGTATTACATTACCCTTCAACAAGGGATGTCTATTCAAGCCCGTGATGGCGCATCAAAAGAAACACTGCTATCTGTAGCAGAAATTGGCTTAATCGCTTGGCCCCTACTAATAAAATAAATAGTAAGCAATGCGTCTACTGGTACCCTATTTGAAATAGCCACACCACGTTAATTAATTTTAGTGGTGTGCGCTACCTTTATTACTTCAAACCAAAAATATACCGATTATTTTCTCTATTGCTATCAAGCAATAACAGCGATGGATCAAGCTCAATATAATGTGGTTTTGTTGCTAGTTGCCACTTAACACACGTGTTAACCCCTTTCTTAATATTCGTGGCAATATTCATGCTATCTATTTGTTTTTCCTTGCCAGTAAACACACTTACATTTACCCGAGACAGCGCTGCTTTATTATCTTGCAAACAAATACTGACAACGTAGCCATGTTCAGCATTGCTCAACTCTGCTTTAGTAATTTCAACATCATGAACAATGACCTCTTTAAACCAATTATTTATCAACTGCTGCTGTTCAGCGGTTTTATCTTCCTGTAGGTAGGCAATAAAATCTAATGTAGTTGCTGGTTTATTTGGATACGAATGTAACGCGACTAATTTTTTTAACGCCTTATTGATCGCCGATTCGCCCAGTTGCTGTTTAAGTGCATACATAGCAGCAGCACCTTTTGAATAGATGAGATAATTTTCATCACTTCGATAAAGGGGCAATTCATTAATATTCGTACGCGAACGACCTGAAAAGTAACGTTGTTGCTCATACTTAATAAGCTGCTTTACGTAGTCGTCACCATACTTACGTGCTAATAATACCATTTCCGTATACTTCGCCAGTGTTTCTACTAATACCGCTTCTCCTTCTGTTGCAGCGCCATTCAAGCCATGTCCCCACCACTGATGCGCGACTTCATGCACCGTTCGACGGTATAAATGGTCAAAGCCCGCTTTATTCGTTAAATCAACGTGAAATCCAACGCCTTCACCAATGAAAATAGTATGCGGTAACGCATAACCAGTAGAAGGGAAAAAACCTGCAACAGGCACTAAACGCAAGTTATTAGTCATTATTGAGCCAAAGTGTTCATTACCATAATGCAAGGCATCACGAATAGCACTTAAATGACGTTCGGCATAGTCTTCTTTGTTTTCGGGGTAGTAAACGTCAACTGTTGTATGAGCAACTTTTTCCGTTTTAACGGGGAAATTGTGCGAAACAATATGCCCGATATTGCGCACTTTTCCTTGTGTTTTATATTGAAACGCTTTTTTGCTTCCCTCTTGCCATTGTTTAACCAATTTTCCTGGTGCAAATGCAATGTGGTCTTCATTCGTTACAATGGTAGTATCTAACATTGCCCAATCATAAAGCTCTGACATATCACCTTGATATTTTTCAAGATCTTGTTCAAGTGTGGTATGCGTAAGTTTAGGTAAAGCGAACTTTTCGCGTAAACCCTTATTGGTTAATTGATAGTGCTTAACATAGCCAAAAAATGGTAGATAGCGTAAGAAACGAATATAACTGTAATTACGGGTTAAAAAGTTATCTCCAGGTACACCTAAGTATCCATTTTGCTGATAATCCGCAGTAAAACGTAACTGAGTAAATTGACCTGGCTGAATCGGCTGAGAAAATGCATAAATATGTGTTTGATGGGCTTGGTCATACGACATCTGCTTAGCATTCTCTACTTGAATATTTCGGTAATGAAAAGGCAAAGGAGTAGAAAATACCAACTGCGTAATAGCGTTTTCGCTACGATTAACTAACTGGTATTCAGCATTAATTGTCAAACGTCTTTCATTAGGCATCAACTCAACCACTGTTGTAACTTGTTCGGCAGACAGTGACGCTTGATCTTTTAAGTAAGCATATTTTTTTTCATAACTTGCTTTCCACACATGCCGATCATTACTTGATTGGTAATGACCTATGTACCAAGTCTGATATACGATGTTACCAAGCGTTATAACAATAGCCACTAAACAACAAACGAATATCGCTTTCTCATTACGATGCCATAACATAGGCGAAGTAAAGGCCGATGATAACTCCTCACCACGACGGAAAAATTTAAACGCAATAAGTGATAAAACAATAAGTAAACTATATCTAAAAATTAAGTAGCCAACTAATGCATCGATTTCACCACCAAAGCCAACAAACTCAGAGAAACTTAAGAGCGGCAATTGCCCGAGTGTCCATAATGGGTGCTCTAAACCAAAAGATTGCAGCATGCTAGTTTCAAAACAGACAAATAAGGCAAAGGTGATACCCAGTGCTAAGTATTTATTGGGTAACAATGCGTGTATCACGACACAAAGCGTTGCTAACCAAATCATCGGCAATCCAAAATAAAAATACATCGACAAATACACACTCAGACTAATGTCTCCACCATGAGCAGACTGCATAATGATGGAAGCAACAATACTCAAAGTAATAAAAAATAACGGGACAAAGCACAGCGCTATTAAACGACCAAAAAACAACGCTGCATTACTGACAGGCGTACTATCGATGAGTGATTTAACCTTACTTTGCTGATCACGCCAGCACAATTCAGCAGCAAGAAACAACATAAATAAACCACCAAACCGCGGTAAAATATCGGCAATATATCGATTGACGGTGATCATCGTAGAGGCAATTGCCGACGTGCCTAAGTTTTCAAGATGTATATAGCCAAAGTAGACTTCGCTCGTTATTAAAAACACTAATGCGCAACACATAGCAAAAAATGTTTTGGTTTTAACGCTCAGCTGCCATTCTTTATGTGCGATGGTAAGTACACTATACGCGGGCAATTTAGCTCGAAGTCGAGCAATAAAAGGAAGCGCAAACGAACGCGTTAAAGAAAACGTCAAGCGCTTTATCCAATTCGGTATCAACATGCTTTCATCTTTCATCGCATCTATTTTAAAATTTCTCACATGATGCATTATGGTATAAACCGTGACGACCAACGCGGCGAAAACAACCAGTAGACGATTGGTAACTAAAGTCTTGTCAAAAGTTGGCAAAAGCGTATTTTTGTCTGAAGGCTGCCATTGCTTTACTTGCTCAAAATAGGTACTTAAAGCAAAAGGGTCTATCCACGAATATAATGAAGCCAATTCAGCAGAAACAGCGACTCTACTAGCCATTAACGGTGAACCATTGATGGTTAAAAAGAATTGGTAGGCAAAGAATAATAAACACGCATTTAAATACAAATAAATACTGCGTTTACCATATAGACCAATCGCAAAAAATATTGCACAAACAAATAAAACGTTAGGTAACGCTAACACAAGTAACGCCCAACCAAGGCTGGCAAGAGGTAAGACTAAAGAAATGGACGGTTGCGTTGTTAAACCAACGAAAATGCCAACGCCAAAACTCAGATAAACACACCAACAGAGAAGAAAAAACGCTATAAACCTTGCAATAAGTACCTGTGTTAGCTTAGTGCTGCTTGCATACACAATACCTGCCATATCACTTTCAAAATCTCTAATAGTCGCTTGCGCTGAAAATATCGCGACCAAAACAGGCAATAGTAAAAGTTGAATAGCAAACGTTTTGATCAGAAAATATGCGCCACTGATCTGAATATCCATATCTGGTGTTTGCTTATTTATAACAAAAGTACCAAAGGCAAAAGATAACACCATAGCAAGCAACCAAAGCCAGTGGCGACGTTGTAATTTTAGCTCGGCAATTAGTAAACTTTTCATACTTAATTCCTTACTAAATGTCTTGTAATTCAGAAGTATTGCAATGTAACGCTGCAAAATAAGCATCTTCTAAATCAGGTGATACTTGATGAAAGTCGGGGCTAGGTTGATGCTCACTATAAACATGAATGGTCGCCTCTCCAGCGAATAACCGTTGACTGATGACTTGCGTCTTGGGAATAACGCCTTCGAGGTTAGCTTTACTGGTTTTTATCTGCCAAATTTTGCCCTTAACTTGTTCAATCAATTGTGCAGGAGAGCCTTGTTTAACAATTTTTCCCGCGGCAAGTATCGCCATGTTTGGGCAAAGATGACTGACATCTTCAACAATATGCGTTGACAACAGCACCACTTTGTCGCGGCTTATTTCAACCAGTAAATTATGAAAGCGATTGCGTTCTTCTGGATCAAGCCCTGCTGTAGGCTCGTCAACAATCAGCATTTTAGGATCGCCCAATAATGCCTGTGCTATACCAAAACGTTGCTTCATGCCCCCTGAAAATCGACTAACGGCGTGACTTTTATGCTGTGTCAGGTTGACTTGTGTTAGTAACTTATCGATTTGAGCATTGCGCTTTTTACCATCAGTCACGCCCTTTAGTTTTGCTAGGTAATCAAGTAACTCATAAGCAGATACTCCTGGATAAACACCGTAATCTTGAGGCAAATAACCCAACTGTTTACGCATAAACTCAGGGTGTTCAATAATATTTTCGCCGGCAAATGTTATCGTGCCAGCATCAGGCTTTTGCAAGGTTGCAATAGTCCTCATTAAGCTCGACTTACCAGCGCCATTCGGCCCTAAAAGTCCAAACATGCCAGAACCAATTGATAAATTTACATGATCTAATGCAGGAATATTTTGACTCTTTTTCTCTGCGTAAGTCTTACATAAGTCAGTTATTGTTAGCATATATTCGCCACTTTCAGTGTTACATGGCGTTATTGTTATTAACTGTTACGGACTTTGCGAGCAAACAATGACCAAGGTCGAATCTTTAATGATGAATGTCAAAATCGACAGTAACCGAGCTCCTTGGTGCGTTGAACATCAAAATAGTGCTTTTTGTCATTTATGTACTGACATATAGCAAAGAACAGCGCAAACTAATGTTTGGTTTATTATTAATACTTATTCTATCAGGCAGCTATGTTTTCTCGTTCCTTTTCAAAAACATTCTTCTCTTATTTTTTTTCTCCATATATGCCGTTTAGTCTCTACCTTGCTTTTATCGTATCTTATGCCTTTTTAACCGTTAACGAGCTTAATTGGATAACCTTTACTGAAAGAGTATGCGTATTGACGATTCTCATTTCACCTGCACTGTTATGTAAGTATCAAAGCTTAAAGCACCGTAAAGTCGTAGCATATACTTGGTGGGTAGTTGGATTCATTGGCCTGCCACTGCTACATATTATTTTACTCGAGAACTACATTGCGTATGCGGCGACCTTTTTTAACACATTACTAATATTTGTTTGTTTGCTTGCAATAGAAGCGATTACATTACTAAATCGATACATTAAACCAATGAACTTAACTCGCCTTAAAGATAAGTTCACCATGGACAACATCCTGTTAGCCATTGTCATACTTTTTAGTTTATTTTGGTCATTAGTATTTAACTCGGTAGATAATCCGATGGAGAACCAACCCATTCACGTTATCATTGATTTAAAGCGAAACTTGCTGCGATTTGATGAATTATTAGCGTATTTTATACAGTTTCTTAGCTTTTATTTATGCGGCTATTTCCTCTACTGGGTTAACCACCATGTATTGATCAACAAAGTAATGGCCCGTTTTGGCGTATTTCACTATTTATGGACTGCCTGTATTTTTACCCTAATTGCTTCGCCTTTACTCAGTCAAATCGCGCTGTTTTTACCCATAAATAGCACGCAATTTACTTTACTGCCCAGTGGTAACAGCGACCCATTTGATAGTTGGAATTTACGCATAGCATTTATTATCATGGCAATTAGTTTACCGTTGATATTGGCGTTTAAATGGCAACACCAAGTCGCTGAGGTACTGAAATTAAAACAGCAAAATACCGAGGCAGAGTTGAAGTGGTTACAACAACAAATTAACCCTCACTTCTTGTTCAATACCCTCAACAACTTATATTCAATGGTGTTAACTAAAAAAGCGCAAGCACCGCAATGTATACTACAGTTATCCAACCTGTTGCGATTTGTCGTGTATAAAGGTGGTAATCATCGTGTAAGTTTAAAAGACGAAATTGCTTACTTAACTGACTATATTGCACTACAACAAATTCGCGTCAGCCATAAAGCGACATTAACCATTAATATTGACCAAAAACTAGCAGAGAATACCCAATTTAAAATAGCTCCATTACTCTTAATCGTACTCATAGAAAACGCCTTTAAACATGGTATTGATGCAACGGATAAGCCCGCTTGGTTATCTGTCGATTTGTCACTTGAGGGCAATGAGCTTAGTGTAAAATGTCATAACTCCATTGATGAAAGACTGAATAACAGTCAATCAAAACCACAAGAAAAACAAATAGACGGTGGCCTTGGACTTGAAAATTTACAACGTCGATTGGCGCTTGATTACACTAATAAGCATCAATTGAATATTTCGGCACAACCACATGAGTTTTTAGTAACCTTAACTGTGGAGTTAGAAAATAATGGATAAGCTTAACGCTTTAATCATTGACGACGAACCCCTAGCACACGATATTTTACAGAGCTTTTGTGACAACGTTCCGTTTATCAACGTTGTTGGACAGTGTTATTCTGCCACCCAAGCGCTTGACTTTCTTTCCAAGCAATCGGTTGACCTGCTATTTTTGGATATTAATATGCCAATGCTTTCGGGTCTAGACTTGCTTAAAGTTTTGAAAGAAAAACCACAGGTTGTTATCACTAGTGCCTATCAAGAGCATGCATTAGAAAGTTATGAATTAGATGTAAGTGACTACCTTTTAAAGCCCTTTTCATTTGAACGCTTTCTTCAGGCTTGCAACAAATCACTTAATCACTATAAATTAGTTCAACAAGCAACGCACACAGATAATCCCAAAACCATAAAGCAGATATTTGTTAAAGTAGATAAAAAGCAACTTAAAATAAACTTAGCAGACGTTAGTTGTTTTGAAGCTTACGGAAATTACGTGAAGATTTGGCGTGATGGTAAAAGCGTTTTAACACCAAGAACACTGTCAAGCTTTGTAGAGCAACTTAAAGACTCGTCCTTTTTACAAGTGCACAAATCGGCCATGGTAAACCTTGAACATATTCGTTTTATTGAAGGAAATAAAATAACGTTAATCGATGAACGAGAGATCAATATTGGTAAGTCATTTAAAGCGCAAGCATTAAGAAAAATTTCCGAATTAACAAAACTTTAGTGAAAATCTGTTTGCATTAGAACTAATCAGCATTAAACGAATCTGTTATTACTTGAACTGACAGACTCGATCTATAGAAATCAATCAAATCTGGCTGTCGCATATGTGCCAGTAACGGACAATCAGAAACCTGTAGTCGAATGATCACTTTTGCGATATAGCGGATCGTCAATGAACATTGCTTGTATGAGTCCCTAGGCACAAAGCGGACTTTGAGAATATGGAATATTGCACCTTGTTTTGTTCGTCTTGTGAAAGCTTAGGCAGACCCTAACTTAATGTATGGGATAAAAACTGTCGGTATACTTTACAAATATACAAATCCGCACGTCCAGCGATTTGATAAAAGGCTGTTATACAAATCAATTTTCACCTTGGCATTGCAATTGCATTTCCGGACAAGCAATTTACTGTTTAGATCACTGGTACTGCGGTATAAAACTCAATAAAGGGATGTATTTTCATGCCTAATAAGACAATAAGGACTCAGTCATTATGATGAAAAAAATGATAGCCGCGCTTTGCTTAATCGTTTCGGGTACAGCGCATTCAACCATGATTGGTGTTAGTGGTAATTTCATAAATTTTGGGCCAACCGTATACGAAAGTCGCGAAGACGGCTCTGTGTGGCAGTGGTTAGATTTAACCGTAACCAATGGTATTTCGTACAAATCATTAGTAGCCGACCTAGCCGATAATAATTTACTAGACAATTCCTCCCCCCTCAACGGTAGCGCAGGTGCTGTGGCAGATGTTATCGGGTTGTACGATAGCTATCGAGGCGGATGGAGTACCGTTTCAGATACCAGTGTCGTTAACATGTTCAATAGTTTTTTCGGTCTTTCGTTAGTTGACGATCAAATCTATAACTTCAATAGGAACGTAGAAATAGTAAATGATTTTATAAAAGCTTTTGGCGACACGTACCACGAAGGATTTTGCAATGATACTAATTCTTGCCCCGTGGACGTGTATCCGCAAAGTAAGAACAGTGGGTACACATATGGACGCACGAGCAGCCACTCATTTACCCTCCAATCAGGTCGGTACAACGAAGCAGCGAATGTTTTCGACGGATATTACCGCAATCTGGGCGGCGACTCTAACTTCGATCTAATTAACACTGGTTTGAGTTCGCATGTGAAATCTACCTACGCAGCGACAGGCACGTGGTTAGTCCGCGAAGTCAAGCCTGCCAATGAAGCCCAGCCTGTCAGCGAGCCTGCGACAGCCTTGCTGTTTGCTGTGTCGTTAGTCGCGATAGGATTACGTCGTAAGCGTCATCTATCATCGTAGCAAAAGCGTTGTTATCACATAAATAAGCAGACGGGTGCCCTCCAAAGTACCGTTGCTTCCAACGTAGTCGATAATCACCAAGTAAGGCTGTCCAACTAGAATGGCCTTTCTTTTGCTCATAAAGCCATGACAATCGACGTAAATGGTTAAACAGCGTGCGCTTTGCCACTACAATAAGCTATACATACAGAAAACTACAACTTCAGTTCAACTAGTGATCAAGACGACTCAATCAGTAGCTTACTTCCACAAGCGTCTTTACCCAAATACTAAATTTCTTTGCTTTCGTGCAAACCAATAAATTAAGGAAATTCGAAGAGGTTGTCCTTTATGCCCCTACGCGAGATAAGGAGTGCAACTCACAAACGAGGTTTTAAGGTCTGCTTTTCGCTCATAACTGCCTGTCAGGTGAAATACAAACCTATTCTTTAAAAGTACAAGGTCAAATATGAGCAACTAAACACTAAACAACGAACTTATTTTTGCCATTATTTTTCGCTTGATACATTTTCTTGTCAGCCACTTTAATTAATGAGTCAACATCTTGCCCTTCATCCGGATAAAAAGCGATACCGATACTTGCGCTAATATTTGCATGTTGGCTACGCCCGTTATCGTCAAAAATGTTAAATTCACGCGATAACTCTTCAATGGTTTTTTTAGCTAAGTCATATGAATTATCTTTTGTAGAGAGTTCTGGAAGACATACAAGAAATTCATCGCCTCCGATACGACCGACACTATCTGACTCCCTAAATATACTAGCAAGCCTTTTTCCTACAAGCGTAAGCAGTTTATCCCCTGTTGCGTGGCCGTAGTTGTCATTAACTTGTTTAAAGCCATCTAAGTCAATGAACATAACTGCAACGATTGTTTTATCGCGCTTTGCTTTTACTAAAGCATTTCGTAACCTTTCACGTGACAACCATACCGTTGGTAATGATGTTAATGGATCATAGTGTGCTAATTGTTTAAGTGTCGCTTTGGTTTGCTTTAGCTCGGTGATCGTATCGTGAAGCTGGGTAATATCATATTCTGTTACTAAGAAAACGTAATCTCCAGTTAATGGATGACGACTCGATCTTACATCAACATTATGGCGTTTAAGGCCTTGTTTAGTTTGCATTAAATGTTCATGCTGACAATCTTGCTGCTGCTGTGCCTGCTTTAACCTTTGTTCTCCTTGAGCCGTATCACAAAAGCGCACAACAAAATCATTAACAGATTGTGTCGGCGTTGCCGTGTCATAACATGAGGTAAAAGCCGGGTTTTCAAAAAGCCGTTTTCCAGTTAAGTCATAACAACTGACCACTGCTGACGTATAGCGCACAGCTTCGGCAAAAAGCAAATTTTCAGGCTGCAAATTATGGTCTAGTTGCTCACTGATGAAGGCAATAATGCCTCGATGTTTTTCTTCGCCTAATAGTACAGCGACATGACGCATTAACATTAGCTTGGGTTGACCATTGGGGTACGTCGTCCATGGGTCTTGTGTTTGCCCCTCAACGGCTGCTTTTACAAACGTTTGTTCCGTGCGTTTGCGAGCCCCTTCTGTATCATCTGACAAGTCTTTATTGATCAGTTGTTCAACACTTTCTAGCCCCCAAAATTCAAGCGCTCGTGTGTTCCCCCACCAAAAACCATGACGGTCTAGATCAAATATCCAAATAATATCTGGAGAGTAATTAAATCCTGTGACTTCTACTGTTGTTGAGATCACAGGTAAGTGATCAACATTGATATTCTGATACAAGGAGGTTACCACTTCAAAAACAACACTGCATTTGTACTATTATATCGGCAAACTGCGGATAAACTAGATAACAGCATAAGATATTGGTCATTTTACTGTTATATCACTCGAGGCTTGTAAGTGTACTCACAAGCCCAACGCAAACTTAACGTTGATATCTTCAATGTTATTATAGTTTTCCTTAGTAATTGGAATGGCGACATCCAAAACATTATCTGCCCCATCTAAGTTATTGCCATCTACATCAATAGTTTTAGATATTGGAATACGATAGCTCACTAAAAGTGTTTCAGCCTCAGCAGGTACGTCTTGGCTTTCACCAACGTGCGCATGACCAATATTGCCTCGCTTATCAACATAGATATACCCTTTAATTCTCGCGTAAGCACCATCCGTTGCAGGCAGTTGCCCAACAGTTTTCGCTTGAGCATATCGCCTTGTTCGCCACACAAAATCATCACATGAACTCACACATGCTTCATTTATAACTAAAGTTAAAGCACGATACTTTATCGGTAACTTCGCTGAAGGAATATTTTCTAGTGCGCACTCCTTAGAACCTCGGCAAAAATCTGCGCGTGGCGGCAAGTATCTGTGTTGTTCACTCATATTGACTTTAATTTTTTGATACCAATTTTCGGCATATTCATTGTCATAAAATGAATCTTTTCGAATGTCTTTATCTTTTAAAAGCGCTAAATTTCTATATAAAACGACATTGTCCATGAATCCATTCGTAGTTAATGCAGCAATCCATGGTGTATTCTCAGAGCCACCGCCATTATTTTGAAGGTCTATAATCAAAGGTTTAGCAGCTTGCTGGCTTAGTATATTTTTAATAGCCAAAATATCCGAACACATTCCTTCTGTGGTAACTTTTTGACAATAAATATCGTTTTGCTCAGTACCCCAACGACCAAAATATCTAATCTTCAATAAATAGTGATTATCAATTTCAAATAAACAACTTTGATCACCTTTAAAAACAAGATTTTTAGGTAAATTGGTATATAAGTTTTCGCATTGTTTTGGCTCACCTTTTTTTGCAATTTTCTTTAATTTTTGAGGTGTTAAAACTTGTTTTTTACTGCCATCTTTAAAAGTAACATCTAGTTTTTCAGCATTGTCTTTGAAGCGATAACCGCGCCCTATTGCAACAGAGAATAACTTCAAGCAACCAATATCATGCACGTCATTACAATATAAGTTAAAAAACTCATCGAAGAGATCAATCACCGAAGTACCATTTAATGAAAGAATCGTTTGCTTATTATCTAAGTCAAAAAAGGTAATGTGTGGCCAGGTATAACCAAGTTTATAACGTGGCCATTTAGCAATGGCTTTTACATGTTTTCTGATACCTTCTTCAACTTGAATATAAGAATGGCGATTGATAATACCATCATGAATATTATTAATCGCACTATACAAGCTACTCCAATCAGATGCCGACACTACATTTCGTGTAGCTATTTTTTTGAAGTTCTCCCATTTAACTACGCGCGTACTATCGCGTAATTCAATTGTTACACCATCAACACTTTCTATACCATTCAATAAACTTTTAACAATGGCTTCCCGCTCATGCTTAGTTGGAAAATCAGCCGCATGAACGACAAACACTTGCGTAAACAATGCAAGTGCGTATATCAATTTAAAGTTAAACGATTTCAATTACGATCCTTGTTTAGTGTAATATTTTGAATTTCAAAGATTATAATACAACATAAGAACTACAAAACATCCACTATTCATTAAAGTGATCTTTGTTTAGTCGAGATAAAAAAATGTATGATTAGCAAGTGTATGTTAACTCTAGCAAAGCAAATATCGCTTTGATTCGGATCCACGCTCAATTCAACATAAGGAAATACCATGCAACATTTATACTGCCGAAGTGTCGTGCCAAACCAAAAATGCTGTGCTTCGCCATTATATCAACAACATTGTCATTCAACCCAATGGCAAGCAAGTACTCAAGATCGCGTTGACCTTCGGGAGTTTATTTTGTCACCGGTTATGGACCAAGGGCTACTGAATGCCTGTACTGGTTGTGCATTATCAGCAGCGATGGAAATTACCCTAAATAGACAAAACAACGAGTTCTTCGATGATTGCAGTCAAATATCTAAAGCGTCTGCTATGTATATTTACTATCATGAGCGCTTATTGGCAGGCAAAGAACTACAAAATACGCCGGTATTAATAAGTGATGGTTTTCAAGCTTTACAGCTTTTTGGTGTATGTTGCGCTGACTTATGGCCCTATCCAGAAACGCATGTTCCTAAATCGTTATATCAATTAATAAAAACCGCATCTCTTGAAGAGATCACAGAAAACCTTGAGTTAGTACTGACAGAAAAGCAAGCGATCATTCGAAAATTAATGAATGAGAAACCGTCTCCAAAGGCAATTGAACAAGCAAAAACATTTAGGCAAGTTAAATACTGCCGCTTAAGCATTGAGCATGGTATAGATGAAATTAAACACGCCCTGAGTAACCAAACACCGGTAATATTTGGCTTTATGGAGCCCCGTAGTTTCTTCGAAATTCCATCTTCAGGCATTATGCCAATGCCAAGTGAAGATGAATTACGTATTGGCGGCCATGCTGTTTGTGCCGTAGGCTTTGACGACGAAAAACAAGCGTTGCTCATTCGTAACTCTTATGGTTCAGAGTTTGGGTTATCGGGATACCTATACATGCCTTACGAGTTTATTTTAGGGACCTATATATCAAATGGCGAACGTGCGGCCAACGCCTTCGACTTTTATTGTCTCATTGAAGAAGCGTAACTTGTTCATCACAAAGATATCATTTAGCAAGGTAAGGTGATGGTAAATTTGCACCCTCCCAATGAAGAGTCTTTTACGTGGCAACTCCCCTTATGAGTGCGACAAATACGATCAACAATCGCTAACCCTAAGCCAAAACCACCAAGATCTTTATTTCGGCTTTTTTCAACACGGTAAAATGCGTCAAATATTTTATCTCTTTCTTCTGGCGCAATGCCTTCTCCGTCGTCTTCAACACATATATATAGCGAGTCATTTTGGCTCGTCAGTTTGATTAAAACGCGAGTATTGGCATACCGTAATGCATTACTTAATAAATTTTGCACTGCCCTTTCAATTAATTGTTCATTACATTGATAGCTGAACATGTCTGGTAAGTGACAATCAATTGTTTTAGTCGTTAGCCTTTGGCTTTTTTCAACACTCGCTTGAATGAGTTTCACCAGATCTATTGTTTCTTTGTTCGTATGCTCATCAATATTTTCAAGCCTTGCGTAACCGAGCATTTCATCTATCAATGTAGACATTTCAGCAACATCTTTTTTCATGTCGACTTGTTGCTGTTTTGGCACGTTTTTAAGCATTTCTAAAGAAAAGCTTAATCTAGCAAGAGGTGTACGTAGTTCATGTGAAACGGCATTAACTAACTGACGTTGATCAGAGATTAATTGAATAATTCGCTCAGCCATGGTGTGAAAAGTCATCACTATATTGCTGATCGGTGAACGTTTATGATCTGGCAGAGAAATAACAAAGTTACCTTTCCCTATTTGCGCCGCCATTTGATTTAGTTTAATTAAATCTTGCCATAGTGGCCTGGTCCATAAATAAATAATGCCTGCTAACATAAGGTATGATAGAACAAGCAAAAGGACTTTTAACGAGTTTTTTTGAGGCAAACTCGCATTTGTTTGGATAGGCCCAAATGCATATACCATGGAAGAGTTACTATCCTTGATGTAAAGCATTAATTGATCATCAACGGTATAAGTCACAACAGGGATTGCTTGGCGAAGTTTATCTTCCTGCTCTGGTAACCATGCAACATCATCAATTGACATGATTTCAACGTTAAATCCAAGTTGACTTGATAAAACCTCAGGCGATCGCTCTAACTGACTTTGTTGGCTAACAATTACAGATAACGTGTTTGCAAGCTGTTGCTGTTCAAGATTATCTCCGGAATGCAATTGCTGCCATAAAAACTCAGAAAGCCAATTAATTGAAACGAGGCCAAGTACAATAACAACAAATAAATGAATAAAGAGACGGTTCAAAATTACCCTTACAGTGTTAGTGCTTTAACACATAGTTAATCACGGTATTTGAGATTACCATGCGGTTTTACTTAGCATGTACCCCTTACCCCATACGGTAATTATCCGATAAGGTTGTGCTAAGTTATCATGCAATTTTTTTCTGAGCCTCGAAACTCTAACATCAACACTGCGATCTAATCCATCGTACTCGCGACCAATCATTTTTTGATGGATAAAATCACGACTTTGAGGCTCTCCCGCATGCTCTGCAAGTAACCACAATAATTCAAATTCATGACTCGTTAACTCGATATCTTGCTCAGCCAGCATCACTTTTCTGGCGGTTTTATCAATAAACAATTCACCAAAAGATAAACTTTCAATGGGTTGTTCTGGCAAAGATTGCCGTCTTAACCGGGTATTAATTCTTGCAAGCAATACATGCGGTTCAATCGGTTTAATTAAATAATCATCCGCGCCTATTTCCAACCCTAACACGTGATCAAAATCGCTATCTTTCGCGGTAAGAAATAATATCGGTTGGTGGTAGGTCGTTCGTACTGCTTTACATATTGAAAAACCATCTACTTTCGGAAGCATAACGTCCAAAATGGCTAAATCAGGCGGACTTTTCTTAATATAATCAATCGCATGATCACCTTGATGAAGTACCGTAACATCAAAACCATTTTGCTTTAAAAAGTCTTTAATTAATTTCGCTAAACGTTCATCATCTTCAACCAATAAAATATTAGCCATTAAAAAACACTCCAGTCTGCACGTAGCCTTCGTCGATATGCTTTTGGGGCACTCGCATTTACTTTAATTTGCTTTTGCGCTAATAAGGTTTCTTTATCTCGCAGTGTAAATAACATGTTTTCTTGCAAACTTATTTCAAAGTTCGTCGTCACATTATCTGCGTTACGCCAACACTTTAATTGCTGTTCATCCCGAAACAGGCAATAGTCACCTACGCGAGATGTACGCCACGCTACCTTGACATTCATGGCGCAGGGCTGCCCCATTTTGTTAACAATACACACCGTAGGAGAAATAGATAACTGTACCTGTTGTGCACGAGCAAAGCCTATTAATAATATATGAAGAACCACGAAACAGCACACGCTGTAGCAGCGCTTAGAATTCATATTCCATCCCTAGAAACACAGTATCAACTTGTTTAGTATTAATAAGTGGACTATTGGCTGTATTTGCATCAAGCAATTTACGTTTCCAATAGAAAGATAAACGCCACTGTTCTGACAACACTTTAGTCAATTTAACACGAAATATCGGATTAATACTGGTTTTGCCTTTAAAGGTTACTTGGGTAAAAAAGGCATCACGTTGTTTGATACCATAATAATAATTTACCAGATCTGCGCTATTTACTTGAGCGCCTAAACCAAATGATGCAAAACTGTTCAAGGGTAATTTTATTTGATGATTAACACTGATATACGCGTTATACCCTTGATAAACGCCTGTTACGTCCCACAATAATTTTGCAACAACATCAGTGTGCTCAGCAATAAACCAATTTAACTGTGCGCCAGCATCGAGTGCCCAGTCACGTTTATCAACTTGATCAATGTCTATCGCTTCTTTAGTTGCACCGTAGAATGTATTACTGATTGCACTTGTCACGAAAATATTTTTCGGATGCCAACGCGTAAAATAAGCTTTTTCTTGATTAAACTGGGTAATAGCACTAATAGCTACGTGCTCATTTTCAATGATGGCATACCCTAAAACACCATTATCAAAAAATACGGATTCACCGTAATAGCTCAAAGAGGGAACAATAACTAGCGGAATATTGTCGCCGCCATTTAACGGATTTGTATGAACACCACCACCAATAGCTAATGAAAACTGCCATTGTGAAACAGGCACACAAGATTCTCTGTTTGGCTGACAATCAGCGACAGAAGAAAATGAAAATAAGCAAATTAGAAATGCCAGGTACTTCAACGACAAACTCCCCAAATTTTTGCTCAATTTATCATAGGCGCTAATAAATACTAGCGTGGATTACACCTGATTACATTTATTAGCAATTGGCAACAGTAGAAAATTGTAACTTACGTCATAGTAGCACGATAGAAGTTACTCTTATTCTGTTAGCAAGGAACAACATCATGGTTAAACAACTACTACTTATCATCAGTATTAGCGTTATTACCGGTTGTGATACCGACAAAGCACAAGTTGAAGTAACGCAATATGTAGACAAAGTACCTACGCTAAATGAAATCAAAATGGCAACATCGCCTTTAAAAAAAGTAGACAATCGATTTTTTCAAAGACATCTTCGCCATGGCATTTATCTGCGTAGTATAAGTCGTCAGCAATACCCTTTAGAATCACTAAGTGCTGATAGTCATTCAAGAACAGATGTAAATTACTCGACAACTCTTTTTCAAGAAGAAGGAGTTGAAGAAGGCGATAGAATAAAATACGACGGTGAACGACTTTTTATTGCTACTAACCCCTATTATAGCGAAGAATCAACAACCAATAGTTCTCCTCAAATTCGCGTATTTACACGAAACTCACAAGGTGATATTACACCCGAAGCTAATGTTTCATTGAAGCTTAAAGATGCAACCGTTGATAGCATTTATTTACATGATAATCACTTAGCGGCCTTCGCTAATAGCCTGCATTATTCTATCTATACAACGGAGAATTTATTTGCTAAAGAGTCATTTTTTCCTGTCGAACAAACATTCACGTTGTCGTTATTAAATACGTCAAACCTAAATAACGTTCAGTTAACGCATCGTTTTACTATTGATGGACGCGTCATTGATAGCCGTCAAATAGGCAATAAACTGTATTTTGTAAGTAGCTATTCACCCTACATTCCGGGGTTGCCTTATGCAGAAACTAATGATCAACAGCTAGAAAATTACCGAAAAGTATTATCAACACCTATTGAAGCATTACTGCCCAAAATAACCAATAGTCAAGGGATCAGTCAGTCATTAGTCAGTACGGAGCAATGTTACATTCCAGCATCGGCTGAAAGGAGTGATGGTTTTGATGGTTTAGTAACGCTTACCGTTATTGATATTACGCAACCAAACGATATAACTTCTGTTTGTGTAAACAGCGATATCCAAGGGCTCTATGCATCGCCCAATGCAATTTATTTATACGGAACGACATTCTCGCCAGAATCATCAAGCACCCATAATGACTATGTATCTGTCGTCCATAAGTTTTCAATTGATAATAACCAATTTAACTATCAAGCTTCTAAAGAGCTCCC
The DNA here is from genome assembly GCF_030295915.1 of Thalassotalea sediminis. Classification (NCBI taxonomy): domain Bacteria; kingdom Pseudomonadati; phylum Pseudomonadota; class Gammaproteobacteria; order Alteromonadales; family Colwelliaceae; genus Thalassotalea; species Thalassotalea sediminis. The sequence continues at coordinate 3,036,887 of NZ_AP027361.1, forward strand.
TGGTAGTTTTGGTCAAAACCTGACTAATTTACGTTTTAGTGAATATCAATCGATGTTACGCGTAATAACAACGCAAGGTGATACACAACAAGGGTTTGAACACACATTATTCATTCTTGAAGATTTAAAAAAGCATAACAATGAGCTGACAATCATTTCCCAATTACCCAACGACACGACGCCAAAAAGAATTGGCAAGGTTAACGATAACGGTATTGTGCAAGAAAACATTAAGGCAGTACGCTTTGTTGACAATATTGCTTACGTTGTCACTTTTTTGGAAACAGACCCTTTATATGTCCTAAATTTAACTGACCCGAATGCACCGTACATCAGCGGAGAGCTTGAAGTTCCTGGGTACTCATCATATTTGCACCCTTTATCAGAGAACCTACTGCTTGGTATTGGCCAAAATATCGATCCAAGCCGCTTAGAGAACGACACCGATATTGATAAGACACCTGTCATTGAAGGCGCAAAAATTAGCTTATTTGACGTCAGTAATATTAACGCACCTATCGAAATAAACTCAATTATTCATGCCAACGCTTATACGCCGGTAGAATTCAATTATCATGCGTTAACCATGCTAACACATGGTGAAGATAACAGTTTTCGGTTTGGCATCCCGATTGAGAGGTGGCATGTGACCAGTACAACAACAGAAAATGAAAGCATCGATATTTGGGCACCAGAAAACTACTTATCTCTTTTTGAGATTACGGGTAAGGACACAAATGCACAATTGAATGTTATTGGCAGCATTTATCCTAGCAATAACACAAATAAACCTCATCATCGCTATACATCATCTTGGGATGACCGCGCAATATTTCATCAAAATGATATTTACTATTTACATGGAAATAGTATCTGGCATTCGTATTGGCACGATCCAAAGAACACTACTGGCCCCTTTTAATTGAGCTTGTAAAAAACAAAACACACTAACCAAAAGAAAGTAACTAAATTTATGAACAAAATAAACACGTTAACTAACTTTTACCAATATCATCTTACACGTATATTTGGCATTTTATTAATTAGCTTTTTAACATTAGCAGTCGCAAGTTTACTGGTAGAGCGCGTTAAGACCAATAGTCAAAAACCGTTAGCCATCAGCGAAGAGAGTATTCCAACAATCCATTCAATCAAGGCTTATAATGCATTTACGGAGCAAACGGTTACGGTTGTTGCAGAGGTAAACAATAGCAAACATCAAACGCTTAGCTATACTTGGCAACAAACATCAGGCCCTCGTGTAAAATTTCAAGCAACGAATAACCGCCTGAAGTTCAAAGCCCCTTCTCTTGCTGAAAAGACATCAATATCATTCTCATTGTTAGTTGAAAATAGTGCCCAAGAAACTGCGCAGCGCACGGTGAGCTTCTACATAAACGACTCGGAGCAAATACCGAATAAACCACATTTATATTTGGCAATTTTAATCTGTAGCTTGCTGTCCTTAGTACTTGAGCTATTAGGGCGAAGAAAACGTGAATCAATTTAACCATGATTCACGTTAGGGTCTGTTGATCTTTCGCGTTTATTTTTGCAACAATTTATTGGTATCTAGACAAGGCATTGCAATTAATATGTGGTTATTCCACATGAAAAAGCAATAACGACGTATAAATAACAAAAAACGCTGCCCTTTGGGTTCAGCTAAACGCTATTTCTTCATCGTTGTTCGCAATTTACATGGAATAACCATGCGACATTGCTCACGCCTTGAACAAAAAGCGTTTAGTTCGAACAAAATTTAATCTCAAAAGGTCAACAGACCCTAGCTTAATTGCAGCTACTTATAAATTAAAACGAGGTCATTTAAATGCTGCTACTGCGACCTTACCATTGGCACCAGCTGCAATAAATATGTCGCCTTCATTGGCAATGGTATAGAACCCTTGATCGCCGCTCTCAGCGGTTTTATTGTCAAATGTCTGCCAGCTAGCCCCTTGATCAAATGATAAGTCACTGCCTGTTTTGCCAGTAGCAATACAAACACTTGACGAGCAGCTCATCGCTGTTCTCAAGCCCCGCTTTCCTGCGTCAACCGGTTGCCAAATTTTATTAAATCTCGCTATGTTTAAATATGATGCGGGTCGTTGTTGATAATCGCCCCCCAGTACAAATAATTCTTGCTTTGCATTAATAGCAAGCCCATAACCACCGGCCGTTTGCGTTTCTTGATAAAGTGGAACGGGTTGTCGTTGCCAAGACTCGCCCCAGTCATTTGACACATAAACTGATGCAGAAAATCCGCCTGTTGTGATCCAAGCCTTACCATTATTACCCACAAGCAGCGTATTACCACTTGCAGCAAATGCCGCTTCTTTTTCTCGAAGTTCCGGTAACTTATTTATGGTAATACGTCGCCACGTTTTACCACCATCTTCTGTTTTCTTAACTACATAAAAGCCATCAACAGGATCCCCAAGTAATAAGCCTACTTGTTTATTCCAAAAATCAATCGAATCAAAAAAGCCTTCCGCTTCTTTATTTTGATAGAGCAACTGCCAACTATCGCCACCATTTTGCGTTTTAAATAACTTAGACGAATCGCCAGAACCAACGCTCATAATAATCGCAGTATCTTGATCAAATACTTCAATATCTCTGAAATCTAGCGCTGAGTGCTGTGCAACAGACTTGTCTAACCACGTTAGGCCACCGTCTTCACTCGTGTATATGCTCCCTTTACTGCCGGTTACCCACATCTTACCGTCAACTAATGCGCTACCGCGTAACGAAGGAGTTTTAGCTAAAGTATTTACCTGCCAATCGTAGTCACCGCCATAGGCAGGAAAAACTAGTGCTAACGTCATTATTAAGCATGTAAGCGTATTATAAAGTTTATGTTTTTCGGTACTTTTTTTCATATTTTAGCTACTTTTATCTACTTTTTTTTATAAGAAAACACCAATTTTTAATTGTCTCAAAACAAATAATAAGCGATAGTAAAACGTTGATTTTTTGTACAGACAGGCGTTTTTCCAATTATGCATGACATAATGAGGGGAAAAGCATATTAAAAACAAGAACAATTCAAAAGAATAACATTATGCTTCAAGTTGATGAAAAAATACTAATGGACATAAAACGTGGTTTTTCAGTTCCGCCACAACCAGATCTATTACTGCGCCTACAAGAATTAATGAGCCAAGAGGAGCCAGATATTAATGAAATTTCAGCCCTTATCTCTCAAGATGTAGCCGTTTCTTCAACCATTATAAAAACCGTAAATTCACCGGTTTATGGTTTATCACGATCAATAGCAGACATTAACCGAGCAGCAAAATATATTGGGATTACGGGTATTTCTACGCTCGTTACAGGCATTCTCATGAGAAAATGCTTTAACCAATGCGACTCCAGTATAGCGTTAGAAGAGTTCTGGGATAACGCGCAACACATTGCCAATATGTCTGTACTTATTGGTAAAAACATTAAATTGGCTATATCAACAGATAAGTTGTTTTCTTTAGGGCTGTTTCATGACTGCGGTATTCCTGTCATGGCAATGAAGTACCAAAATTACTCAGAGATATATCAATATGCCCATAACACACCAAGTGAAACATTAACGGACATTGAAGACTCGCTATATCAAGTTAACCATGCGACGTTAGGGTATTATGTCGCGTCGTCGTGGCGTTTACCCAAAGACCTATGCCAATTAATCTTATGTCATCATGATCGCACGTTTTTATTGTCCAATAATAAACGTTGCGCTCAGGTTTATTTTTCTATACTAAAAATGGCAGAAAACATTATTTATCAGCAAAAGCATTTTCGTGATACAACAGATTGGGCTTATCTTAAAAATGACGTCTTAGCTTGTTTAGACTTTGAAGAAGATCAGTATATCGATTTACTTGAAGACAGCTTATCGTTACAAGAAAGTGCTTAGACGCAATGAGGTAACCTATTTAGGTAAGAAAACGATTTAGTACTAATTGTACTTTTTCTTGATTAATAGGTTTAGCAATATAGTCATCCATACCTGCCGCTAAACACTTTTCTCTATCACCCACCATGGCATTTGCCGTCATAGCTACAATGGGGATTTTTTGATAGTCCACGCCCGCTTCACCAGAGCGTATAGCTTCAGTAGTTTGATAGCCATCCATTTCAGGCATTTGACAGTCCATTAAAATTAATCCGAATTTTATCTCTTGATTATTTAACATTTCTAGCGCTTCAATGCCATGTTTAGCAACTTCACTCTTATAGCCTAGCTTTGTTAATACGCCCTTTGCAACAGCTTGATTAATTCGATTATCTTCAACAAGCAGAATCGGAGACTTATTCGCAACTTCCTCAATTGTACCTTCGTCACTAAGCTGTAATAACTCACTTTCAAAGCCTCCATCAGTTACCGTTTCCTCGCTACTAATAATCGACAATAACGTTTTTGGCGTGATCGGTCTTGTTACCTGTTTGTGAAGGTTTAACGCCATCAGTGAAATAACACTGCTTGGCATATTTATCGGCGTCATAACAACTAGTTTGATTTGATCAAATCGACTATCAGCGTCAATTAATTCAACAAGGTGATGTTCATCAATCTGCGGTATTTCAATATCAATCAACATAATATCAAAAAGCGCTTTATCTGCTGCAATACGTTGATTACATTTCAGCATTGCTTGTTCAGCGTTATTTACAAATTCAGCTTCAATGCTCCACTTTGCAAATTGGCGGCAAATCATTTCACCATTTGAACGGTTATTATCTACCACTAGTACAAATAAAGGTTGCTCTAATTCAGGCTTTACTGGTTTTATCTCTTTGGCTTTAGATAATTGAAGCTCACAAATAAACTCGCTGCCCTCACCTTGTTCACTGACAACGCGAATATTTCCATTCATCTGCTCACACAACCGCTTGACGATAGCTAGACCTAATCCAGTACCGCCGTATTGTCTCGTTGTAGAAGCATCAAGTTGCTCAAAGACATCAAACAATCTTCCTTGCCTTGCTTTAGGTATGCCAATACCTGAATCTTTAACAGAAAGAAATACTTGCCAGTGATGCACAGAAACGTCGTTTAATGTCACGGTTAGTATAACTTCTCCATCATCTGTAAATTTGATTGCATTAGCTACAAGGTTGATAAGAATTTGTCGGATGCGATTTGGGTCACCCATCACCAAGCATTGCTCAACACCTGTTGCATCAAGAATCAGTTCTAGTCCTTTCTGTTGTGCTTGCAAAGACATCGATTGTACAAAACTACTCACCGTATCAATAATGTTGAATTCAATATGTTCCAACTCTAATTTACCGGCGTCAATTTTTGAAAAATCGAGAATATCATTTATTAGCGTAAGCAATGAATGTGCACTTTCTTGCGCTATTGATAAACGTTGATATTGGTCATCTGCAAGAGGGGTGTCTTGTAATAGGTCGAGCATACCAATTATACCATTCATTGGAGTTCGAATTTCATGGCTCATACTTGCCAGAAATTCACTTTTGGCTTTTGCGCCTTGCTCTGCTTGAAGTTTAGCTTGCTTCAACGCATTCTCATTTTTTACACGTTCTGTAATATCATAATTAACACCAATCAATGAAGAAGGGGCGCCACTATCGTCATACACTGCAATTGCTGCGGCCTTAATATGGCGAATTTCTTTATTTTTTAATACGATTCTAAATTGAACATCAAATCGATTACCGTTTTCGAGCGCATATGCTAAGGCATTATTTGCTTGTTCGAGATCGTCAGGGTGTACACGCTCTCGCCAAGAACTAACATTACCTGAGAATTCTGAACGTTTTACATCATAGAGCTTGTACATCCAATCGTCCCACTTGAGCTCTTCAGAAGTGATGTTGTATTCCCAAACGCCAATACCCGCCGAATCTGCAGCAAGTGTCATTCGTTGGTTATAGCGTTTTATCTCTTCAGCAGCTCCTATGCGCTCTGTGATATCTTGAATAGAGCCAAAAACCTTAGTACAAGTACCATTTTCTAATTCAGCAGTTCCTCTAGCGGCAACCCATATTTCATTACCCATAGCCGTAACAAGCTGACATTCAACACTAAATGATCCGCCTTCAGATATCGCTTGTTGCATCGCTTTTTCAATACTATTTCGGCTCTCCCCTACTTTATAAAATTGCAACGCAGCTTTTAAACTGGGGCGATAATTGTCATCTACTTCATGAATTGCTTTTGTCATCGATGACCAATGCAAAGTGTTGTTCAATAAGTCTACTTCCCAGGCACCAATTTTTGCTTGCTGTGCCATTTGTTCCATCGTACTTTGCTGAACAAGCATACGCTTTTGTTGTCTTTGTCTTGTATACTCTGCGCCAAGCCAATTACCGATTAACTGAATGAGCTCTAATTCGCGCGTACTAAACGGTTTTGCCGAAGCATCTGGACTTGAAAAATTTAAAGTACCAAAACGCTTACCTTCCACATAAATAGGAACACCAATATAACTTTCCAATGAAAAGTTTTCATAGCAAGGGTGATGACGAATTTCACTTGTACCCACGTGGTGGAAAGCTTTCGGGGTATTGGCTAAATAAGTATGCCAACAGTAAGTATCTGCAAAGGTAAATTTTGTGCCAGGAATTAATTCATCACCTGGCGAGGTGCAATGAAGAACCGTGTACTGTTCATCTTCAATTTCACTGACGATACCAATAGGTAAGTTAAATAATCGCGTTCCTAAGGTTAGTAATTCGTCGATTTTTTCTCTAAAAGATAATTCGGTATTAGCGGTGATTCTGTGTAGCTCGCTCAAGGCTAATTCAGTTTGTTTTTGCTCTGCAATATCATTTTGAATAACAATAAAATCAATAATTTGCTCTTGTGCATCTTTAAGCGCAACTATCGTTGTATCAAACCATAAGGTTCGTCCTTTGCTGTCTAGGTTGATCGACTCATCATGCCAATAGTTATCTCGCCTACAGGTGTTAAAGATGTCTGAAAACTCTTGTTCAGTGTAACTCTTGTCACAAATAGTACGTACATCTAATCCGCTGGCTTCACGTGCATCATAACCATAAACGTTGATGAAATTATTATTCACATAAGTCAATTTTCCCGTTAAATCAACGCGGTAAACCACCGCATGCTGGTCAATAGCAAATTGAAATTCAGCACTTTCATTTTTTGCCCGCAACAACGCGATATAATTGCGTTGAATAATCGCTTGAATAGGCTTAAACAATATAAAATAGGCAATGATCAAAACAATAATAGAGATGAACCAAGTAATTGTTTCAAAGGTTGTGGCAGTATTCACGCGTTGTTGCGCTTGTTGCTCTACTATGGATACCGCATGATCTAAATCACTAAGTAGCTCTTCAACAGCTAACGGTGCAAAATTTAACTTGATAAACCTTTCAATTTCTTCACTATTTTTGATGTTAGCAACAAGTTCAGCATGCTCTGTAAATTGAGCAATGCGTTTATTTAAATCAATCGGTGGTTCGAAATACATAGCTCGCAATTGCGAGGAAAATAAAGCTTCGTTTGCTAACATTGTATTGGTCAAGTACTGCTGATTATCAGTAATTTTTTCAGAAGCTAAACGCAGAGACTCAAGAATGAAGCTGGGATCTTGTTGCTTTTCAATAGCATTGATGTATTGGTGAACTCGCAGGGTTATCTTTTGCGAAAGCATACGTTGCATGCCAGCAATATTTATGACGCGCGCATCATATTGTTGCTGTTCAATCATTTTACTTATAACAATATAGGAGGAAGTTGCTAACAATGCCAAAACGCATAATGCAATAATATTACGTCGACTTACTTTTCGTATTAACGACAATTCATCCACGACCACGTCCTAATGTTATTCGTTAAGGGTGAGTTTATATATACCTTTACCATCTAAACCTAGATAGATTGTACCGTCAATACCTTCAAGTAAACTTCTTACGCGTCCTAAATTCGATAAAAGTTTGTATTGTTTAACCTTAGCACTGGTTAAAACATCGACAACAACAATGTAACCAAATTTCAATGATCCCAGTAGTAATTGCCCTTTCAGTCTAGGATACTTATCATTAGAAACAAAAATTAGATCTGAAGGTGCAATCGACGGCTTCCAATATAAAGTTGGCTGCACCATCCCTTTTTTTTCGGTTAATTGCGTAAAAATAGAACCATTGTAATTCACGCCGAAACTAACGATTGGCCAACCATAGTTTTGACCTTTTTGGATCAGGTTTAATTCATCTCCACCACGTGGTCCATGTTCATGTGACCAAAGTTGCTTTGTTGCTTGATGAAAATACAAGCCTTGTGGGTTTCTGTGTCCTAATGAATAAACAGCTGTTTTTGCGTTATCGACATGAACAAAAGGGTTGTCTTTAGGGATACGACCATCTAAATGTAGTCGATATATTTTGCCACCATCAAGGGCAATATTTTGAGGGTTTATATCTCTAGCACCACGGTCACCTATTGAAAAGTACACGTATCCTTGATCATCAAAGGCTATTCTACTGCCGTAGTGTTGACCGCGTACAGAATTTTTCTCGCCTTTATACAAGACTTCAAGTTCTTCCAATGCTTTTGCATTCAAATTTAGCTTAGCTCTTGCTAACGCGGTATGGCTACCCTGCCTTTTTCCTTCGGGGCTTGCATAAGTCAAATACAGCCATGGTTGTTGGTCAAACGTTGGTGATAAAGCGATATCGAGCAATCCACCTTGCCCGTTGGCATCAATAACAGGCAAACCAGAAATTTCGCTTTTTTTACCTGTTTCTACATCCACCAAATATAATAAACCTGCCCTTTCGGTAACGAGCAACTGCCCCGATGGCAACTGCACCATTGACCAAGGTACGTTGATACCAGAAGCCACAGGTGACGTTGAAAATTTACCTGCATACTTGTCAACATCAAGTGGGTGTGAGTCAAACGCGCTGGCCTGGCCTACTATCAATAACGAGAATAATAAACTGGTTAGCAATGCTAATTTACCTGACATTAGCTTGTTACCTTAGTTGACGTAGTTTCTGCATTTTTATTAAATACATGCCTAATATCTTCTTTAATCAAGTATAACGCTGGTATTAAAAATAGCGTTATTACTGTGGCAAATACAATACCAAAACCTAGTGAGATCGCCATAGGAATAATGAATTGCGCTTGAAGGCTGGTTTCAAAATACAACGGGAATATCCCAAAAAATGTTGTAAGTGATGTCAATAATATCGCTCTAAATCGTTGCGTGCCTGCTTGGCAAACGACATCGATCATCTTCATTCCTGATGCTTTCGCTTTATTGATAAAATCAACCATAATCAAACTATCATTAACCACTACGCCCGTTAAAGCGATAAGGCCATACAGTGACATCATGTTAATGCTTTTACCCAAAATCCAATGCCCAATAATCGCACCAATAATGCCAAAAGGAATAACTGACATTATCACAATTGGCTGAGTATATGATTTTGTCGGAATGGCAATAAGCACATAGATTAGAAACAATGCACCAATGGCAGCAAAACCAAGTTGTCTAAGAAAATCCTGTTGCTCTTTGCTCGCTCCCTCCACGCCGTATTGCACACTTGGATAATGAGATAATATGTCGGGAATAAACTTACCGTTCATTTCGGCGATAACTTTTCTAGATTCAACTTTTTCTGGGTCTATATCTGCTGATACAGTTATTGAACGTTTTTGGTTAATTCTTGTGATTGAAGAAAAGCCTCTTCCCATTGCAACATCAGCAACTTGGAAAAACGGAACAAGCTCACCACTTGGCGTTCTGATCCACATATTTTCAAGATCACTAATAGATAACCGATCTTCTTTCGGGTATCGTACCATCACCTTGAGTTCATCTCGCCCACGCTGAATTCGTTGGGCTTCATCACCATAAAAGGCCTGACGAACTTGTCTAGCAAGATCTGATAATGTAATGCCCAACACTTGTGCTTCAGGTTTAATGCTCAGTTGTATTTCTTGGCTACCACGACTAAATGAATTGCGGATATCAAATACACCATCATAGCCAGACAACTTATCTTGAATTTCAAGCGCAGCAGCTTCGAGTTGTGCATCGTTTTTACCTGTCAATTGAAATTCAATCGCCGCACCACCACCAACATTTGTACCGGCAAAAAACCTTAGTTCCTTAGTTCCTGCAATTTCGCCAATTTCTTCACGCCACATGCGTTCAACTTCATAAGCATCCAAGTTTCTCTTTTCGGCCTTTACTAACTCCAATACAAACGTCGCTTGAGTATTTCCTTGGGTAAACACCATGGTATGTTTAAGAAAACTAACACCGTCTACTTTGTGTTGCTCAGATAACGTTTCTATAGCGTTTACAATACGTTCAATGGCTTTATTACGCTCTGCCGCTGGAGTTCCATCTACCATGGTGATATTGCCTTGAATAAAATCACTCGGAATATTTGGAAAGACTTCGAGCTTCACCCATGACCCTACGATCAACGACACCGAAACCAGTAACAAAGCAACGAACGACGCCATGGTGTTATAGCGATATTGTAATGCTTTACGTAATCTTGGTTGATAAATATGGTGAATAAAATGTTCTAACTTTTCTTTAAAGCGTATTTGAAAGCGTTCAAATCTATTCGCTGTTTTTTCATCAAGAGGAGTGTATTTCATATGTGCCAAATGTGACGGCAGTATCCACTTTGACTCTATTAATGAAAAAATTAAACAAAAGGTAACAACTAATGCGATAGCTCTAAAGAAAGCGGCAAATGTCGCATCAATCATTAATAAAGGTGCAAAGGCTGCAATGGTTGTAAGCACACCAAATGTTGCCGGCATAGCGACCCGTAATGTGCCGCGAATAACATTATCCGTTGAATGTCCATATCGTTGTATTTCTGAATAGGCACTTTCGCCAATTACGATAGCGTCATCAACAACAATACCAAGTACCATAATAAATGCGAAGAGACTCAGCATGTTAATTGAGACCGACCAATCTCCCATTAAAGGCATTAATAAAAAGGCCCCTAAAAAGCTAATGGGAATACCTAGCATTACCCAAAATGCAATTTTTATGCGTAAAAATAGGGTTAATACACAAAAAACGAGCAAGGCCCCTAACATGAGATTGGATATCATCATATCAAGTCGCTCTGACAGGTAATAAGACGTATCTCCCCAAACCGTTAGATGTGCTCCTTGCGGTAATTGTTTATTTTTCTCAACAACATAGCTTTTAACTTCTGCCGCTATTGCTAAGTCGTTTTGATCGCCAGTAGATTGCACCATAATACTAGTGGTGTTTTCACCGTCGAAGGTAGCAAAATCTTCAATTTCTACAAAACCATCAACAATATTCGCAACATCAGAGACTTTAACGCGCGTTCCATCGGTATTTGTTTTCAATACAATTTCTGCGAACTCTTTACCTGTGTACGCTTGACCTTTAGTGCGTAATAAGATGTCGCCACCTTCAGAGCGAATTCGTCCACCGGGTAAATCAATTGAAGCTTTTCTAATCGCTTGTGTCACTTGATCAAACGTTAAATCATATTGTTGTAACTGTAATTCAGACAATTCAATACTAATTTCATAATCACGGCTGCCGACAACTTGTGCATTATTCACATTAGGCAACAACATAATTTCTTCACGTATATCTTGCGCCAAGTTTTGCCTCGCACGACGCGACATACTGCCACTGACAGAAAGCCACATTACTTGGCCTTTAAACTCTTGTTTAGTGATAATTGGTTTTTCAGTTTGTTCAGGAAGCGTCGTAATTGCATCGACTTGCATTTGCACTTCATCGAGTTTCTCAGACATAGATACACCCGATTGCAACTCGATGGTTACAATAGCAATGCCTTCTTGAGCTCGTGCAGTAATACGTTTTATACCGTCAATATCTTCCAAAGACTCTTCTATTTTTAATACAACAGCCTCTTCAACCTCTTCAGGCGATGCGCCTAAATGTGGCACCATCACTTGAATACTATTTGGATTAAAGTCAGGAAACATTTTCTTATTGATGGATTGATAAGAGAAAAATCCTGCAATCAAAATAAACGCCATCAATAAATTAGCGGCAACACCATTACGTGCAAACCAAGCAATAGTGCCAGTGTGATATTTTTGCTCCTGAGACATTATTCGCCTCCCGCAGCTTCAATCTCATCAATACGCAATGTCATCCCTTCAATAGGCGACGACAATTTAGTTGTTATCAATCTCATCGACAAATCAATATCGTCTTGCGTATAGCTATTATTGACATCTGAATACAGTACATTGATTGGTTGAATATGCAGCTTATTGTCTTCGCTCACTAAATAAACCGTATTTGCGCCGTTAATAGCTGATCTTGGTATCGTAATTATATCGTGTTGCATTTTACCTTTAATTTCAGCTTCAACAAAGGTACCAATGCGCAGTACTTTATGTGAAGTGTCGGTATCAATAGCATAAGGATCATTTACCTGCGCAATAACATACTGCACACGATTTTGCCTATTAACGACCCCTTCTCCCCTAGTAATCGAACTTTTCCATATAAGTGAGTGCTCACCAATCTTCGTAGTCAATGTTACTTCTGCACCTTCTGTTGCCGTTTCACCTACTTTGGGTAGCGCTAAAAACAATGCATCTTGAAGCTTTATAGGCAACCTAACTTCCGCATAATCAACAGCAAAAGCATTTGCTAACATACTGCCCATAGACACATACTGGCCAATATCCGCCTGCTTTTTATCGATAAGCAAGTCATATGGCGCAATAATTTTTGTTTTCGCTAATTGATATTCCGCTTGCTCAACATTCGCTTTCGCTGCTGCCAATTCAGCTTTCGCTTTTTTCAGCTGTGGTGTTCTCAATGCAATAACAGGCGCCTTATCTAGCGATTTACCTGATAATAACCACTCTTCTTTAGCTTGTTCAACGCGAGCTTGCTCTTCTAGCAAGCTTGCATGTGCTGTATCTAAACGAGACCTCGCCTGTATCAACGCCACTCGATAACTAATGTCATCAATAGCAAGTATTTGCTCTCCTTTTTTAAAAAAACCGCCAACATTAAATTTACTAGATACATCAATAATTTGCCCACTCACTTCGGAAACAAGATTACTTTGCGTGCGAGGTAAAACATTACCTTGAGAGTGAATATTGAAAATAACATCTTCTTTTTTTAAGGCCTGTACCTGAACGAGTGGTGGTTTTACTTCGACGGGTTTCTTCGCAGGTTTAGGAGCCAGAACGGCCATTAAGATCAGAAAAAACAAACCCGCTAGAATAATAGCAATAGGTAATAACACATAACGTAATCGCACCGTACGAGGCGCACGTTGCGGAGTTTTAGGCTCAGTAGACATAAAACACTCTAATATTAGGAATAATTTAACTCTGCTTATTATTCGCTTGAGGAGTGAAAATATCAATTAATTTAAGAAGATAATTACAAAATGTACATTAGAAAAGGTTAAGTAACTTTGGTAAATTTTGCCCAAGACAATAATAAGTGACGAAAATCGTCAACTCCACAACTCACCCCGTCTTGAAAATCAAACTGTAAGGCATCTGCAGTCAGGTTATCGGGCATAACAATTTCACCATTTAGCATAACATTCATATTTACAATGGCGTCATCTCGGTTAATCGTCAACGAATACTCATTCCCGGTTACAATAAGCTCTTGTTCCACACCATTTGATACCGCATCTACAGCAGCCAACACGCTAGATAGTTTATCAATGTCATGGCCAATTTCTGTTTCAAGCCATGGCCCTAATAGTTGATGTTCTAATGAAAACTTGGCTCTCGCCTGACCCGTAATAGGATCATCAATAAACTCGTATTCCATTGCCAACTCACACGTTGAAAGAATTAATATAAGTATAGAAGAAAACCAACACAATCGCGTTATTTTGCTTTCCGTCACTTGCTGTAAAGCGTGTAGTATTTTAACCAATTTAACCGTAAAAGGCAGTAGTTAAAGTCTAACCGACTATTTTATAGACAGTTAATAACTTATTATTACTTCAGGTGGAACAAAACGAGGCATTAAGGGTCTATTGAAGAGTCTTCATTAGAGAATACTGTAATTGTGTTAAAAGGAATTTCCCCCGCTTTATGGCTTTCAATCGTTGTACATATCGCATTACTTGTAATGTTGAATCAAACGAAGATTTCGACATCAAATGTTCAAACAAAAACAACACCGATTAAAAGCTTTTTATACCAAGCTCCTGTTGCAGAACAAGTAAGTAATGCAGAATTAAACAAAGAACCAGTGCATAAAACATTACCAGTTGATCCAGATTATACTGTTAATACAAAGAAAAAAATTGGCGAAGAAATATCCCAACAAGTTAACAAACCAGTCGAAACAATCGAGCAAAAACCTTCAACGACAAATGTTAAAGCCGTAACCGACAGTAAAGAATCAAACTTACTATCCAATAAAAAAGTATTAGAGAGTGCGCTAAGCACAAAAACATTTACTGCCATTGATGCAATCAATAAAAAGCGTGACCAAGCAATGTTCGATAGTCTTACACAACAAGATACCGGCAATGCAAAGGGCTCCATTTTTAACCCTAAGCCTACACTTGTTCCCCACTCTACCGCGGTAATGAGTGAAGATGAGAAACGTAAAAATGCTACGCAAACACTTGGCGGCGGCATAAAAATGATAAAAGGAGACAACGGCACTTGTTTTGTCGAACGCGATCTAACGTCTATCGGCATGGATGGCTTAACGTCACGGGAGGGCTTTAATTGTGGTCCCTCAGAATTCGACAAGGCATTTAAATCACACATGAAAAAGCTGAAAAAGAAAATGGGGAAGTAAAATTACTAACCTTCTCAATACACTTATAATCGCTTAATAACGTTATTGAAAAGTTTCCGCTTGATGGTAAAGATACTTTTGTCGATTCGATAAATACTAAGCGGGAATAAAGAAAATACTTTCCAATGATGTTCCAAATAGTTTCCCTATAAAAAATGACTTTATAACCTTGTTTTACTACGATTTATTATCATAAATTTTGCTAAAAAAAATACTGGCGATTAAGTGGTTAATAAGGCTAATATAGACGCAGTAGAATTGGGCGCGTTCATTGTTGTTCAGCGAAAGCCCCCGAAAGCTATAGGAAGAATAATTAACGGAGCTATTATGAAAAAAATTCTTAGTACAATGATGTTATCACTAGCAATGGGTGCTGGACTATCAGGTTGTATGAGTACAGGACCTACTATGGGTGGTTCATCAGGCAATACAGTATCTGGAGGTGCTGCTGGTGGCTCTGCATCGGGTCAAAACAGTGCGTTAGAAAACTGTACTGAAACGCTAGGTACATTATCAATATTTGAAGACACTCATGAAGATTGGTGGGGGTATTATCGACGTCATTATCCAAACCTTGGTAGTACCATTCCTGTTCTGCGCACGATGATTCAGCAATCAAACTGTTTTGTGCTAGTTGAACGCGGTAAAGCGATGAGTTCAATGACGAAAGAACGTGAATTAATGAACTCTGGTGAGCTTCGCACTAATAGCAACTTTGGTAAAGGTCAATTAGTTGCAGCTGATTATACCATGCAACCTTCTATTCAATTTAGCGAAAAAGGAACTGGTGGTTTAGGCGGCCTTGTTGGTGGCATAGGCGGTTTCTTGCTTGGTGGTGCGAAGAGCAATGAGGCAGCAACAACATTACTTTTAGTTGATAACCGCTCAGGCGTACAGGTTTCTTCATCAGTAGGTAATGCTCAAAACTGGGACTTCAAAGCATTTGGTCTTGGTTTCTTTGGAGCACTAGTAGGTGCTGGTGGCTACAGTGATACACCTGAAGGTAAGGTAATTACTGCTGCGTTTGCAGATTCATATAACCACATGGTTAAATCACTACGTAACTACAAAGCACAACAAGTAGAAGGTGGTTTAGGTAAAGGTGGTAAGCTTACTGTAGGCGGATAAGCAGTAGCGTTAGAACATTGCATTATCTGTACGCCCTTCGTGCAGATAATGCAAACAACTTACGTATATAATGTCGACTCTATCATTGGGATAATAGACAAAACTAAAACTAATGCCATTAATCGATTAAACCAAGTTACCATTCTCGGTTTATTCAATATCGACTGCATCCCTAGCCCTACACTTAACCAGAAAAATGAGCAAGGCAACCCAAAAATCAAAAACGCGGCAGCAATTGAAAATACGTCTGAGCTAGCACTGTTAGATACTGAAGAAAAAGCAATAACAGCGCTTACTGCCATAACCCAAGCCTTCGGGTTAAACCACTGAAATAACGCCGCTTGCATGAACGTAAAAGGTCTTTTCTTTTCTTGTGCAGAAAGTTGAGTAGAAAGTGTGGCAATTTTATATGCTAAAAACAGTAAGTACAAAATACCAATACTTTTAATTAAGATATATAACTGCGGATATTGCTTAAATAACGCCACTAAGCCAAAGCCAACGCCAATAACCATAACAGGAAAGCCAATATTGATCCCCAAGACATGAGGTAAGCTTTTACGAAAACCGTGATTTACGCCTGAGGTAAGTAACATCACATTATTTGGGCCAGGCGTACCTGATGACGATATAACAAAAAGAGCAAGTGCGAGTAATTCCATTCTCAAATCCAGCGGTGGTTAACATTAGGTCATACAATAAACCAACACCTGACAATCTAACATATACAAAAAACTAAAAATAAAACCTATACAGTTTGTATTTTATAAACAATATACGCATAAAGCGTTTAAAATGAATTACGATTTTAACAATGACGCTACTTGCATGTAGCTTATTAGTGAATGCAAGAAAACATCCCCTAAACTACGAATTAAAATCAATGTTTCGACACTAAGCCGTTAAACACTTGCTAAGAAATTAATTACTTATGCGAATTGGTATCAGGCCAACGAAAACCATGAAAAACATTTAAATACATAGCTTCAACTTTTGTTCTCGCCCATGGTGTTCTACGAAGAAACTTTAAACTAGACTTAATTGAAGGGTCATTGTTAAAGCAACGAATATCAACGTTTTCTCCCATCGCTTTCCACCCTATTTTCTCGACTAATTCATTTAAAATAGCTTCTAGCGTTTTGCCGTGTAATGGATTGTTCGACTGATGATTCATGAACATCTCTTAAAAAGGTTAGTCACTTAACAGAGTAACTATTATAACACTGAATATCAGGCCACGAATACGCTCACAATGCAGCAACCCTGCATTTCAAAAACTCAAGTGGAAAAAATAATGAATTGTTCTAAATTTAAGTGACTTAATAATAAGCGCACGTGATGACGCTGTTTAGGTCGTATGAGTTGCAATGTATTGTGGATAATATCACCATTATAATTAGAGTTTCTATTAACTATAAATGTGATGAATGGTGTTTATTGCCACAAGGGATTCGAAGTAAGGCAAAAATCAGGTAAACTATAGGCAATTAATTGTCTGCTGATTACACGTTATTGGCAAATTAAAAAGCTAAAGAGAGTATTAAATGAGTCTTTATTTAGAATATATCAAAGAAATTGAAAGCCGTAAGGCCGATTTAGGGCTGGCACCTAAGCCTATCGATAGTGCAGAATTGTTATCAGAAATCATCGCACAAATTAAAGATCAAAACCATGAGCATCGTGAAGACTCATTAAAGTTCTTCATTTACAACACATTGCCAGGCACAACTAGCGCTGCTGGTGTAAAAGCAAAATTCTTAAAAGAGATTATACTCGGCCAAGAATCGGTTAGCGAAATTACACCGGAATTTGCGTTTGAATTACTTTCTCATATGAAAGGTGGCCCTTCAATTGAAGTATTACTTGATTTGGCATTGAGTGATGATCCATCGGTTTCTGCACCTGCTGCTGCCGTATTAAAAAGCCAAGTATTCCTCTATGAAGCTGACACTTCACGCTTACAAGCTGCCTATAAAGCTGGTAACGCTGTTGCAAAAGACATCCTAGAAAGCTATGCAAAAGCAGAGTTTTTTACAAAACTACCAGATATTGACGAAAAAATTGAAGTAGTAACATATATCGCTGGTGAAGGTGATATATCAACTGATTTACTTTCTCCTGGTCACCAAGCTCACTCACGTGCTGACCGTGAATTACACGGCAAATGTATGATCACACCAGAAGCGCAAGATGAAATTAAAGCGTTACAAGCTAAACATCCTGGTGCAAAAGTTATGCTTATTGCCGAAAAAGGTACAATGGGTGTTGGTTCTTCACGTATGTCAGGTGTTAATAACGTAGCGCTATGGGCAGGCGAGCAAGCATCTCCGTACGTTCCATTCATTAATATTGCACCAGTTGTTGCAGGTACCAACGGTATCGCGCCTATTTTCTTAACAACCGTTGATGTAACAGGCGGTATTGGTCTAGACCTTAAAAACTGGGTGAAGAAAGTAGATGCAGATGGTAATACAGTCACTGACAAAAATGGTGACCCAATACTTGAAGAAGCATACTCAGTGGCAACTGGCACCATACTAACTATCGATACAAAAGCGAAGAAGCTTTATAAAGGAGATGAAGAATTAGTGGATGTATCTTCTGCATTTACACCGCAAAAAATGGAATTCATGAAAGCTGGTGGTTCTTATGCGGTTACATTTGGTAAGAAGCTTCAAACGCTTGCTGCTGAAACATTAGGTATTGATGCACCACAAGTGTACGCACCATCGAAAGAAATTTCACATGAAGGTCAAGGCTTAACAGCCGTAGAAAAAATCTTTAACCGTAATGCGGTTGGTGTAGCATCTGATACACCACTTCACGCTGGTTCTAACGTTCGTGTTAAAGTGAATATTGTTGGTTCTCAAGATACAACAGGGCCAATGACCTGTCAGGAACTAGAAGCAATGGCCGCGTCGACCATTTCACCATTAGTAGACGGTGCATACCAGTCTGGTTGTCACACAGCGTCAGTATGGGATAGTAAGGCACAAGCAAACATTCCTAAGTTAATGAGCTTCATGAATAACTTTGGCCTTATCACCGCGCGTGATCCAAAAGGTGTTTATCATGCGATGACTGATGTTATTCATAAAGTATTGAATGACATCACGGTAGATGATCGTGCAATCATTATTGGTGGTGATTCACATACTCGTATGTCTAAAGGTGTCGCCTTCGGTGCTGATTCAGGTACGGTTGCTATCGCACTTGCTACTGGTGAATCTGCTATGCCAATTCCTGACTCTGTTAAAGTAGTATTTAAAGGTCATATGAAGTCACACATGGACTTCCGTGATGTTGTTCACGCTACGCAAGCGCAAATGCTTAAACAGTTTGGCGGTGAAAACGTATTCCAAGGTCGTATTATTGAAGTACACATTGGCACACTTATGGCTGACCAAGCGTTTACATTTACTGACTGGACAGCAGAAATGAAAGCGAAAGCTTCTATCTGTATCTCAAATGATGAAACGTTGATTAAGTCAATTGAGTTAGCGAAGAGCCGTATCCAAATCATGATAAACAAAGGTATGGATAACGAAGCTAACATGCTAGCAGGCTTGATCAAGCTAGCTGACAAACGTATTGAAGAGATTAAATCTGGTGTTCAACCTGCATTATCACCGGATGACAATGCCAAATACTATGCTGAAGTTACAGTCGATTTAGATGCGATCTCAGAGCCAATGATTGCGGACCCTGATGTAAACAACGACGACGTATCTAAGCGCTACACACATGATGTTATTCGCCCTGTTTCATACTACAAAAACAAACCTGTTGATTTAGGGTTTGTTGGTTCTTGTATGGTGCACAAAGGCGATATGCAAATCATTGCGCAAATGTTACGTAACCTTGAAAAACAAAATGGCTCAGTTGAATTTAAAGCGCCATTAGTTGTTGCGCCACCAACTTACAACATTGTTGATGAACTAAAAGCAGAAGGTGATTGGGAAGTATTAGAAAAATACTCTGGTTTTGTGTTTGACGATGACAAGCCAAAAGGCGAGGCACGTACTAAATATGACAACATCCTTTATCTTGAACGCCCAGGCTGTAACTTATGTATGGGTAACCAAGAAAAAGCTGAACCAGGTGATACTGTAATCGCCACATCAACACGTTTATTCCAAGGCCGTGTAGTAGCAGATACCGCTGAGAAAAAAGGTGAATCATTGCTAGGTTCAACGCCATTGGTAGTACTTTCTACGGTATTAGGTCGTTTCCCAACAATGGACGAGTACACAGCAGCTGTTGAAGGTATAGATTTAACTAACTTCGAACCACCAACAGAAGAAATGAGCACTAAGTACATTCCTGTTAAAGCGGTTTAATACATACTTAAACTAAAAAGGGTTGCTAAGTAGCAACCCTTTTTTATGTCTTACACTCATCAATGATAATTTATACCTTTCACCCTTTAGCACTTTATTTTTACACTATTCACGATACCAACCTGTGCCGACCAAAAATATAAACTTTAGAGCTTAGTACTACTAGTAATAGTTATAAAACGGCAATTCATAAAGTAACGATTATTTTGACGGACACTCAACATTTGCAGCCAAAGAAGGAATAATGTAATTGGGGCGTGCTACTCTATCGTCATACTCTTCAACACCTGCTAACACCTCTATCTTAAAGCCATAGGCGTTACATACTTCTAACGACTTTCTGACAAGGAATGTTGCCAAACGACTAAAGTGCGTATGCTCTTTAGCACGTACCACAAAATGATAACGTCCATCTTCAAGTAATGACTGCTCAAAATGAACACCGTGGTCGAAATCGAATTGACTTGAAGACGTGTTACTTGCACAACCAGTAATAAAAATCACAATACAAAAAAGAAAGTACTTAATCATAGAAATTAACGACAATAATATTCAAAATGTATTATTAAGCATAGCAAAAAGCCAGCAAAACCGCTGGCTTATTTAATGTAATCAACTAACAAAATTAGTCTAAATGTTCTGCTAAAAAGCTTTCTATCTGGGAAAAAGCATCAAGCCTATTTTCTTGCTCATCAAGGTAATGTGTGCCCCATTTGTATTCAACATATTTTACATCTACACCTTTACTTTTTGCTTGTTCATAGAACTCTGAAGATTGCTTTGTTCTAACTTGCGTATCATGTGTGCCATGTAAAAGTAAAATTGGCGCTTTAATTTTATCTAAATTATTGATCGCTGAAAGTGATTTTAATTCAGCTTCTACTTGCTCATTCGTTGGGTCGCCAATGGTATTAACAATATGCGCTCTAATACCACCTTTCCACTTGTAATCAGTTGTAGCAAGCGTATATAGATCGCTAATACCCGCGATACTAATTATGCAATCGTATTTACCCGGCTGCTGAAACGCTGCTGTTAACGCAGCATATCCACCATAGCTGTATCCAGCAAAACACATTTTCGATGAGTCAACTAAATCTTTGCTTAATACCCAATCCACGCCAGCATAAACATCTTGCTGCATTTTCTTGCCCCACTCAAGGTGCCCAGACGCTTCAAAATTCGAACCAAATCCACCAGAGCCACGATAATTAACCTGCAACACTGCGTAGCCTTTATTACTAAAAAACTGTACGTAAGGATCAAAATACATGTAATCCCTAACCCCAATTGGTCCACCATGCGGCCAGACAATAAGTGGCGGTTTTTTACTACTAGACGTGTTGGGTAACGTTAAATAACCAGTTAGATCAACACCATCTTCCGCTTTAAAGTTGATCGGTAACACGTTAGCTAGCGGCTGGTTTTCCAAATATGGATATTGACTAAACCAAACACCGCCCGCTTTTTTGGCAAGGTCTAACCAAAAAAACTTTCCCGGGCTATTATCTTTTTGTGCGCTAACGAGCATCTGTTTTCTATCATCACTCCAAGTATATATACTGGTATGAAACCCTTTAAAGGTATTTTTCACTAACGTTGAAAGTTGGTTATTTTCATCTTCTAAATAATGATTTTTACGAAAATGCTCATAATAATATACACCGACAACTTTACTGCGTTTGCTGTTATATAAAACGCCCTCTAGATCATACTTATCGTGACCATAAAGCATTTTTTCGTAGCTTGCTGTTGCAATATCGTATAACCATAGGCTTTGTCTACCGGTTTGATAATCCGTCATTACATAAAGCTTACCGTTAACAACCGTTATTGGAGAGAAAGTCTCACCGGAAAACGCTTTACGCTTGTGCAACAATTGCCACTCGCTTTTGTCATCTTTACGGTACCAAATCGTGCTTACATCCGATTGCGCATGTTCCGTACCATAACCAAATACGACATTATCATTTTCATCAGCCACCCAACTATGCACATTGTAGGTATTGGCAAACAGCTTTTCGTAATCGCCGGTATATACATTTATTTTATAGACAACATTAGCTTCGTCTCTAACATCAAACGTTTGCAGTAAAACGTGCTGAGGGTCATCTTCTAATAAAGAGACTAAATCAATATCACCCATTGCTCGTTTTTCCCAAGGCGCTAATTCTTTAGGGGATTTTACCACTAACTCTCTTAACTCAGTGCCATCGGTATTAATAGAAAAAATACGCGAAAATCGAAAATATCGATTAACAATTTTTTCTGAATAACTCGCGATAACTAATAACCTTGTATCGTTCACCCAATAAATATCTTCAATACGATCTCGAGATTTTTTAAGTTGTACTAAAGTAGTAATGTCATTCTTACCAAAATCACTTAAAACAACTGCAGGGCCATTGTCTGAATTAAAAACGGCAGCTACATGCTTGCCGCTTGGTGATACCGAAGGTAGCTCGATCATCGGTAAATGACCGAATTCTTTGTAGGTCAGTGTATTTTTAGCGTGAACGCTAGAGGAAATAACGATTAAAAGTATAAGTGCTCGAAATAGCATTGCCTATTCCATCCTTGAAATATAAATTTACATTTATGCAACATACTACAGTATCTAATTGCTTTTGCACGCTTTTCTTAGCTCATAAAAAAAGCAGCGTAAATACGCTGCTTTTTTTATGAGCTAAGAAACTAACAATTATTTCTTTTTCTTAACCGCTTTTGGGTTAGGTAAATCAGTAATTGAGCCTTCGAAAATTTCTGCGGCAAGGCCAATTGATTCATTTAACGTTGGGTGAGCATGTATAGTTAAACCAACATCTTCGGCATCCGCGCCCATTTCAACTGCTAAGCAAATTTCACCTAACATTTCACCTGCGTTGATACCAACAATAGCACCACCAAGTACACGACCCGTTTCTTTTTCAAAGATCATTTTAGTTTTACCTTCAGTACGTGCTGAGGCAATAGCTCGACCAGATGCAGCCCAAGGGAAGTTAGCAACTTCAATATTTAGACCTTCTTCTTTTGCTTCACGTTCAGTAATACCAACCCACGCCATTTCTGGATCTGTATATGCAATTGACGGGATACAACGTGGGTCAAACACATGCTTCTTACCTGCAATTACTTCTGCTGCAACATGCGCTTCATGTACAGCCTTATGCGCAAGCATTGGCTGACCTACTACATCACCAATAGCGAAGATGTGATTAACGTTTGTACGTAATTCATTTGATACATTAATAAAACCACGCTCATCAACGTTAACACCTGCTTTGTCAGCACCTACTAGATGACCATTAGGTTTACGACCAACCGCCACAAGGATCTTGTCATAACGAACTTGACCTTCTGGTGCATTCTTGCCTTCAAACGTCACATATAAACCATCATCTTTAGCTTCTACTGCAACAACTTTAGTTGAAAGCATGATGTTAAATTTCTTCTTATTGTACTTAGTGTAGATTTGTACAATATCTTTATCCGCTGCAGGTACTAATTGATCAGCAAATTCTACCACTGATACATTAGAACCAAGTGCACTGTATACCGTTCCCATTTCTAAACCGATAATACCGCCACCTAGTACAAGCATTTCTTCTGGAACGTCTTGAAGTTCAAGAGCACCTGTAGAATCAATAACACGCGGATCGTCATTTGGAATGAAAGGTAAATCGATGACTGAAGAACCACACGCGATGATTGCATTATCAAATGAAATAGTCGTTTTACCGTCTGCACCTTCTACTTCAACAGTTTTGTCAGAGGTAAACTTTCCGAAACCAGTTACCGTTTTAACTTTACGTGCTTTAGACATACCACCTAAACCATTTGTCAGTTGACCAATAACACTTTCTTTCCAACTTCTAATTTTATCTAAATCAATTTCTGGTTTACCAAAAGTAACACCGTGCGAAGCCATTTCTGCTGCGTCATCGATAACTTTAGCGACATGAAGTAATGCTTTAGAAGGAATACAACCTACATTTAAACATACGCCACCTAATGTCTCACGGCTTTCAACTAATACTACATCTAAGCCTAAATCAGCCGCACGGAATGCCGCTGAATAACCGCCAGGACCTGCACCTAAAACGACTACTTGAGTCTTAATTTCGTTACTCATGCTAACCTCAATTCACTTGTTGTTTGGTCACTTGCCACTCAATTTATACTAAAAAGCCACAAGTATTTATTCATTTGATTTTTCTGGCTCGAAGTTTACTTAAACTCGAGCTAAATCGCCATCTTTAATCGTAATTTCTAAGACCAAAGTAGCAGAAAGTAACCAACATAATGTTGATTACTTTCATTTGCCATAAGCTATTACAATATAAGTTTTCGTATATCACTCATTACAGAAGCTAAATGCACAGTAAAGCGAGCAGCTAATGCGCCATCAATTACGCGATGATCATAAGACATCGACAATGGTAACATTAACTTAGGCTCAAATTCTTTACCGTTCCATTTCGGCTTCATTTCAGATTTAGACACGCCTAATATCGCAACTTCAGGAGCATTAACGATAGGCGTAAATGCCGTACCACCAATACCGCCAAGGCTTGAAATTGTAAAACAACCGCCTTGCATATCAGCCGCTTTGAGTTTGCCTTCACGCGCCTTAACGCTAATTTCAAGAAGCTCTTTAGACAATTCATAAATGCCTTTTTTATCGACATCACGCACTACTGGCACGACCAACCCATTCGGCGTATCTACTGCAACACCAATATGCACATATTTCTTTAAGATCAAGCTTTCGCCATCTTCACTTAAACTTGCATTAAAGGTAGGGAAAGCTTTAAGCGCATCTGCTGCTGCCTTCATAATAAAGACTAACGGCGTAATTTTAAAACCAAGTTTTTGTTTTTCACAAACAACGTTTTGTTCTTTGCGGAAAGCTTCAACATTGGTGATATCAGCTTCATCAAACTGTGTAACATGTGGAATCGTTACCCAGTTTTTATGCAAAAACGGCCCTGATATTTTTTGAATACGCGATAACTCTTTGGTTTCAATTTCACCAAACTTCGAGAAATCAACAGGTTTACTCGCTACAACTTGTAAGCCACCTGTACCACCGGCAACAGCATTTGACCCTGTTGCTTTAGGACGAGAGAGTTCATATTTTACGTAAGACTGTACATCTTCTTTTAAAATACGTCCTTTGCGTCCCGTACCTTTTACCAGAGATAAATCAACACCAAATTCGCGAGCAATACGACGAATTGATGGTGAGGTAAATATTTTACCCGTTGCTTTAAACTCGCCAGCAGAAGGGTGATGAGGTACTGGTGCACTTTTCTTCTGAGGCTCTGGTTCAGGAGCAGCCGGCTTTTCTTCAGCAGGAGCTGGTGCAGCAGGTTGTTCTATCGCCGCTGGCGCACCACTGTTGGTTTCAAGTTTAACAACTAACGCGCCTTGGCCGACTTTATCGCCAACACTAATGAATACTTCTTTAACAATACCAGCATGCGATGAAGGTACATCCATCGTTGCTTTATCTGTTTCTAACGTAATCAAGCCATCTTCTTCTTGAACTTCATCACCAACAGAAACAAGGACATCAATAACGTCAACTTCACCGTCTTCGCCAATATCAGGCACAAGTACGTCAATCACCTCACTACCACCTGCAGTAGCTGATTGTGCTTCGCTTTCAGCAGGTTTTTCTTCCGCTTCAGGAGCTGGTGTTGGCGCTTGTTCAGGTTCGCTTTTTGGTTCCGCTTCATCAGCGGGTGCTTCATTTACACCTGCTGTTTTTAATTCACCAATAACATCGCCTTCTTTAATTTTGTCACCAACATTTACACTAAGTGAGGCAAGTTCACCTGCCATTGGTGCGGGTATATCCATCGACGCTTTATCAGTCTCAACGGTTACAATACCTTCGTCAGCTTCTAATGTATCGCCAACAGCAACACATATTTCTATTACTTCAACTTCATCGCCACCTACATCTGGGACTAGAATTTGTTGAACATCAGACATAATCTTCTCCTCTAGTCCTAATTATGCGTAAAGCGGGTTAAGTTTTTCGGTATCAATTTCAAATCGCTTGATCGCTTCAGTTACAACCTTACGCTCAATATCTCCGCGATTAGCAAGTTCATATAATGAAGCAACAACAATATAAGATGCATTAACTTCGAAATGACGACGTAAATTGGCTCGGCTATCTGAACGACCAAATCCATCAGTACCTAGACAGCGGTAGTCGGTATCGATAAATGCTCGTACTTGATCAGAATACGCTTTAACATAATCTGTTGCAGCAATAGCAGGACCAGCCTCTTTAGTGATCACTTGACCTACATAAGGTACTTGCGCTTCAGCTTCAGGGTTAAGCATATTGTGACGTGTTACTTCTTGACCTTCACGCGCTAATTCATTAAACGAAGTTACTGAGTATACGTCTGCAGATACACCGTAATCATTTGCTAAAATCTGCGCTGCTTCGCGTACTTGCAGCAAAATAGTACCAGAACCCATCAATTGAACATTAGCTTTTGCAGATTTTGCTTCTACACGTTCAAGCTTATAAATACCTTTAATTATTTTTTCAGCAATATCTTTATCTTCAGGTATTGCCGGATGCTGGTAGTTTTCATTCATCAACGTTAAGTAATAGAAAACATTTTCGTTTTCTTCATACATACGACGTAAACCATCCTGAACAACTACCGCAACTTCATAACCATAGGTTGGATCATAAGTAACACAGTTTGGAATCAAACCAGCTTGCACATGTGAATGACCATCTTGATGCTGTAGACCTTCACCATTCAATGTTGTTCTACCTGCGGTTGCACCAAGTAAGAAACCTCGTGCTTGTGAATCACCTGCGGCCCATGCCAAATCACCCACACGTTGGAAACCAAACATCGAGTAATAAATATAAAATGGGATAGTTGTCGCATTACAGGTTGAATAAGACGTACCCGAAGCTACCCAAGAAGCCATTGCGCCTAACTCGTTGATACCTTCTTGCAATACCTGACCTTTCTTATCTTCACGATAATAAGCGACTTGGTCTGCATCTTGAGGGATGTATTTTTGCCCTTCATTAGCGTAAATACCAACTTGGCGGAATAAGCCTTCCATACCAAAAGTACGCGCTTCATCAGGAATAATAGGGACGACACGCTTACCAATTTTCTTATCTTTTAAAATCGCATTTAACACACGAACAAAAGTCATTGTTGATGATACTTCACGCTCACCTGACCCTTTCGTGATAGCGTCAAACGCTTTAAGTGACGGTACTTCAATCGCTTCATCTGCTTGAACACGACGTGCTGGCAATGAACCACCTAAAGACTCTCTGCGCGCGCGCATGTACTGCATTTCAGGGCTATCTTCATCAAATTTAAAGAATGGTAAATCTTCAATTTGATCATCGCCGATTGGCATATTAAAACGATCACGATATTGTTTGATAGATTCGATATCCATCTTTTTAACATTATGTGCAACGTTTTGTGCTTCACCTGACTGACCTAAACCAAAGCCTTTAACGGTTTTAGCTAAGATAACAGTTGGACGACCTTTCGTTTTAATTGCTTTGTCATAGGCTGCATAAACTTTAACGGGATCATGACCACCACGGTTTAAACGCCAAATATCCGCATCAGACATATTAGCAACCATTGCTGCCGTTTCCGGATGCTTACCAAAGAAGTTATCACGCGTATATTTTCCGCCTTTCGCTTTACAGTTTTGATACTCACCGTCAACGGTTTCATTCATTAACTGTACTAGTTTTCCAGACGTATCACGTGCAATTAATGGATCCCAATAAGAACCCCAAATCACTTTAATTACTTCCCAACCCGCGCCGCGGAATGTTCCTTCTAATTCTTGAATGATTTTCCCATTACCACGCACTGGGCCATCAAGACGTTGCAAGTTACAGTTGATAACAAACGTTAAATTATCTAAGCCTTCACGAGACGCTAAGCCTATCGCACCTAATGATTCTGGTTCGTCACACTCACCATCACCTAAAAAGCAGTATACTCGTTGCTCAGAACAATCTTTAATGCCTCGGTTTGTTAAATACTTAAGAAAACGAGCAGTATAAATCGCTTGTAACGGGCCTAAACCCATCGACACGGTTGGAAACTGCCAAAAGTCATCCATAAGGTGTGGATGAGGATAAGAAGAAAGACCGTTACCATCAACTTCTTGACGGAAGTTAGCCATTTGCTCTTCAGTTAAACGCCCTTCTAAAAAGGCTCGTGCATATATGCCTGGTGAAATATGGCCTTGCGCAAAAATAAAGTCACCACCATTTTCTGGTGTAGCTGCTTTAAAGAAATGGTTAAAACCAACATCGTAAAGCGTTGCAGAAGACGCGAAAGAGCCAATATGGCCACCAAGTTCTAAATCTTTTTTAGAGGCGCGTAATACTAATGCCATGGCATTCCAACGAATTGCAGCACGAATACGTTGCTCAATCGTTTGATCCGCAGGCATGTGAGGTTCTTGTCCTGGTGGAATAGTATTAACGTATGCAGTTGTAGCATCAAACGGCAAGTGTGTACCACTGCGGCGTGCTTGATCGATTAATTTTTCCAATAAGAAATGTGCGCGTTCTGGACCTTCATTTTCCAAAACAGCTTCCATTGATTCGATCCACTCTTGCGTTTCTAGTGAATCAATATCCACGTTTTCTGGGAGCTCAGACATAGTATTACTTAGTCTCCGATTTGTTATTTATAAATGTAAAATTTGTAGGTAAACGTTTATTGATGCACGCTAACTCGTTAGCAATACATATAAACATTAACCTGCTATCTCATTAACCGTATAACCTCGACGGTTTAAATGCGCTGCATTCTCCGGAGTGAACGTTCCATTCGACTCTGTTCTTCCGTTAAATTCAGCAAAACTTCTTCTATAAACGCTAAATGGCGGTGGCTAGCACCCCATGCTTTTTGAGGTTGCCCACTTAAAATAGCATCCATTAAGCGTGTTCTATATTCGTCGATCTTAGCGAAAATATCTGGACGCTTAGCTAAAATCGTTAAATTTTGTTCTATATTATCAATAACTAACAAAGACATACTGCGTGCTAAATGCAAAATAACACCGTTATGCGATGCTGCGCATATTGCTAAATAAAATTCGTAAACTGCTTCCGCTTCTTCACGGTAGTTCGTTTCAATTTGCGCATTACCAATAGCGTCATGTTTGGCTTTTATTAACTCGTAATCAGCTTCGGTACCACGCATTGCAGCATAATAAGCCGACATACCTTCAATGCCATGTCGAAATTCTAATAAATCAAATTGTGATTCAGTACTACCAGCCATTAAATCAAATAAAGGATCTGAAAAGCCCTTCAATATTTGATCACTTACAAATGTGCCGCCACCTTGACGCCTATTTACTAAGCCTTTAGCTTCTAATTTCTGTATTGCTTCTCTTAGCGACGGACGAGAAACATCGAACTGCTTAGCCAATTCACGTTCAGGTGGCAATTTTTGCCCAGCTTTTAAGCTTCCTTCTAAAATCATCGTTTCCAACTGTGATTGGATCACGTCAGAAAGTTTGGCCTGTTTTAACGGCTGTTTGATGTTAGGAAGCACCATAAATATCCATATGTACAATAAGTTAACACACATTATTCATTCGAAATATGCGTCAAAACCTCAGTGGTAAATTGGTAATACCAATATAAAAACTGATGTAAAAATAACAAACAACAGCGTAGATGTAAATAGAACATAGCCTAGTTGATGAAAAAAACAACTATGAAAACCAGGCACAAACTACGCAAAACATTACACAGGTTGACCTGTAAGACGCCCTAAAATAAAGTAAAATGAAAAAAGCCCTCGCGTTAAATCGCGAGGGCTTAATACTATGTTTCATGTGGTAGCCGCACTATATAATAGCGCAGCTTATGGGAGTTTTTAGCTAATAAAACCTGTTAAGATCAACATAGAAATAATGGCCAAACAAAGGAGTAGAGTTCGCTTGGCAAGACGAACAAGTAAACAAGGTTCGGCCGTACAATCATCTTGATCTATCATTAAATCTTCAGATTTTTCTGCAACGCTTACTAAAACATTATGTGGTAATTTTTCAACATCAAAGAAGTTTTCTAACCAAACAGGTAATGCTTTTGAAAAGTGCCCAACTAACATATAACCAAAGGCGACAAGTCTTACCGGTAACCAATCTACTATAAACAGAAACTTCTGGTTAAAACGCTTTACTTCTTGGTTTTCTTCGCTGCAATCGTCACTATTTTCAGTATCTTGCTCATTGTTATCATCTACATTAACTGATGATTCGCCGTCAATCGTTAAGTCTGCTTTCATGAGTTTGTCTTCGCATTCAAGTTTACATTGAGGTGATTCATTTAACTTTGTAAGTAAACGATAAAATAACGCTCCTGGCGCACCAAAAAGAACGAAAAAGATCATAATAGCGATAAAGTAGCGGTAATTTAACCACACCAGCGACTGCCCGAAACCTAGCGCAGGTAAACTTTTATCTTGAGTGAGTTGTTGATGGTATAAGCTACATGTCGTTTGCTCACCGCGAAAAGCCGCCATAAGATACTGCTTATAAGTATCTCGTGTTTTTATACAACCAAAACAAACAATCAACACAAGCGTAGAAATGATTAAATGTAAAATACCATCATCAATTAGGCTCAATAATAAGTAACAAATAACTGTAGGCAATACGATAAAAGCAACATTTGCCATTAGCGATTTTTGTGGCGCGCCAAATGCTTTTAGGTTTTTAAACATTTGCAAATAGCGTTGATAATAAACACTAAACTGCCAAGCAGAAGAAGAAAGATATTTCTCTGCTGCCAAGGCAATTAATAAACTAATTAAGCTCATACATGCTTCCATTTTCTCGTTGTTTTAATAGACCAATGTGCCAATTAAGGCACACTATTAAACGATGTATTACTAACTTACTACATCGTTTACACGTAAATTCTGCCTTTCTTACCCTGCATTTTGCCACACAACACAATGGAATGTGCGACTTACCGTTGGTTTATGCCAATAATTGTTTATATCGTTGCCAATCAAATACACGCCCTGGATCAGTTTTTCGCTCTGGCGCAATATCACAATGTCCAACAATATTCTCACCTATTTGGCGATAGTTGCTTTTTATTACTGTGGTTAATCTTGCTAAGTGATTATATTGCGCTGTTGTATAAGGCGTATCATCAGTACCTTCTAGTTCAATACCTATAGAAAAATCATTACACTTTTCTTTTCCTAAATAAGAGGAAACACCAGCATGCCATGCCCGATTGTTAAAAGAAACGTATTGAATGACAGTGCCATCGCGTCTGATCAAACAGTGAGCCGATACGCGAAGTTGATATATATCTTTAAATGAAGGGTGTGCATTTTTATCAAGCTTTCCTAAAAATAAGTCGCTGATATAAGAGCCGCCGAACTGGCCTGGTGGCAATGATATATTATGTATGACCAGCAAACTAATAGCTTGCGGAGAACATTGTTCTCGCTCGTCATAATGCGGTGACGGGCATTTTTCTGCAGCTAAGTACCATCCATTTACAATCTTGTCTTCACTTTGCGATAATGAATCGTCCATAATCGTGTTACACGTATAAAATGCATATAAGCGCATCATACTCATACAAGGGAGTGATTTAAAGTTTTGAACCAGAAAACACCACCTGATATCGGATTTGCTAAGTATTTTGTTTGGCTAGCCTGGATAATTGCGCTTGCTCTGCTGGTTTTCTTTTTCCAAGATATCCTTGATAAACAATGGAATCCAAATACTTCGCCCGAATATAGACTATCAAATAGTGGCAAAGCAGAAGTTATACTTAAACAAAACAAAGCTGGGCATTATGTTGTAGAAGGCACAATAAATGGCCAACAAGTCACCTTTTTACTCGATACAGGTGCAACTAACGTAAGTATTCCCTCACATATTGCCCAAGCATTGCAATTACAATCTTTTGGTAGCCATTTGGCCCAAACGGCAAATGGTAATGTGCGCGTCTACGATACTAAATTAGACGAATTAAGTATCGGCAATCTATTTCTCTATAACGTTAGAGCAAGTATTAACCCTGGTATGAAATCGGATGAAATTCTATTAGGCATGAGTGCCTTGAAAAAGGTAGAATTTACCCAAACGGGCACGCAACTCACTTTAAAAGAAAGATAAGAGACTTTATTCATGTTATCAGCGCAATTAACTCATGACATTAGCCATTCAGTAAGTAATGCATTATGTGAAGATTTAGGTGTTTCCACCTTACATGATATTTCTTCATCATC
Source organism: Thalassotalea sediminis (assembly GCF_030295915.1). Lineage (NCBI taxonomy): Bacteria > Pseudomonadati > Pseudomonadota > Gammaproteobacteria > Alteromonadales > Colwelliaceae > Thalassotalea > Thalassotalea sediminis. The sequence goes on from NZ_AP027361.1 coordinate 3,069,467, forward strand.
AGATATAACCGCTGAACTTATTCCACGTCACGAAAAAGCGGTAGCCAATATCATTACACGCGAAGACTGTGTAATTTGTGGTGTTGAATGGGTTAATCAGGTGTTTAAATTGCTCGACGAAGCTTTAAACTCCGCAGAGACAGATAAGACGAAAATCACTTGGTTCGTAAATGATGGTCAAACGGTAAAAGCCAATACAACCCTGTTTGAGCTTTCTGGCAATGCACGTACCCTACTCACTGGCGAACGAACCGCATTAAATTTTCTACAGTCATTATCAGCAACCGCTACAATTACTGCTAAATATGTTGAACAATTAGCGACAACGCAGACTAAATTACTTGATACTCGAAAAACTGTTCCGGGTTTGCGATCAGCACAAAAGTATGCGGTAACCTGCGGTGGTGGTGTAAATCATCGTATCGGGCTATTTGACGCGTTTTTAATTAAAGAAAATCACATTGCCGCCTGTGGCAGTATTACAAAAGCTATTTCAACGGCACGTTTAAGCCATCCAACGAAAACAGTAGAAGTTGAAGTTGAAGGGCTCGAGGAACTGACAGAAGCCTTAACTGCCGGTGCTGATATTATAATGTTAGATAACTTTTCGCCAGCAATGATAGATGAAGCGGTTGTGTTAACGCGAGAGATATCAGCAGGAAAAACAAAATTAGAAGTATCAGGCAATATGACCTTCGAAACACTGACTACTTATGCTAAATCTGGCGTTGATTTTATTTCTGTAGGCGCTATTACTAAACATATTAACGCTATCGACTTATCAATGCGTTTTGTTTAAGACCTTCTTAAAAAAGTGCTAAAGGTTAACTCATGACCTTTAGCACTTATTTTTTCATTTTCATCGTTCAATACCAACTACTTATACACTTTGCAGATTTTGCGCTATAGTCTTATTGATGTATAATTTTTAAGCAACTGTCGTTAACAAGTTGTTAAAAAACAATCGATTTTACTGAAAAAAAGTTAAATATTGGAAAATTTATAAAAAATTCACACACAATATTTTACATTTTTCAATTTTTGGCGCAGTATGAATTTAGCCCCCGTAATAACTGGTATGGATTTACTTATTATGAAAAAGACACTACAAAACATTTTAACAGCTAAAAAAGGCCAACAAGGCTTTACTTTAATCGAATTAATGATCGTGGTTGCGATTATCGGTATTTTGGCCGCGGTCGCATTGCCTGCATATCAAACCTACTCTGATCGCGCTGCTTTTTCAGAAGTTGTACTTGCGGTAACACCTTATAAAAGTGCATTCGAAGTTGCCGCACAAACAGGAAGAATAACTGCTTTAGCAGATGCCGATGAAGGTACTAATGGTATTCCCGGTCCTGCTGGTGCAAATGGTGAAGTTCAGAGTGTAAGTGTAACTGACGGTGTAATTACTGCCACTGACGTAAATGGTGTTACTTACATTTTAACTCCTAATGGTGTTACTGCACCGATTCAATGGGATCCATCAGGCTCTTGTGTCGCGGCTGGTTTATGTTAATCAGTAAATAAGCTCCTACGGGAGCTTTTTGCTTCTTACGTGATGAAAAAACTAAATAGCGGCTTTACCTTAATTGAATTAATGATTGTGGTTGCAATCATTGGTATTTTAGCCGCGATTGCTATTCCTGCCTTTCAAGCCTATTCTGACCGTGCACGTTTTGCGACAGTGGTTGCCGCTGCGGATCCAGCACGAAAATTAATCGATATCTGCGTACAAACGGATATGGTAGCAGATTGCAGCACTTTACCTGAAAAACCTGAATGGTCAGCAACAACGTTAGTCGATACGGTAACGTTTTCAGGTAATGCCACGCAAATTACAATTACAGTAACTCCTGATAATGTAGGAGGGATTACTTCAAGTGATACATATATCTTAATTGGAAATGTCAATGGTGGTCGGGTGCTTTGGACAACTGGCACTGGTGGCTGCGTAGCATCAGGATTATGCTAAAGCCTAAATCAATCAGTTCAAGTGTATAAATATTTACGTCAAGATCTAGTCAGTTTTTTTATATTTTTAGTTAATAAATCTCCCACCTTCTTTGTGTTTCCGTTCAAAAATGCGTTACACTGTAATTTGACAGTATATTTATGAGTGTAACCAAGGCTTTATGAAAGGACTGCATCAACAATCCAGTGTTTTATCAGCTTTATCTAAGCATGATTTAGTACCGACTGAAATGGTCGATCAAATCAGTGCTGACTTTATTCAACAAAAAAAACCTTTCGTTCGTTACCTCGTTGAAGACAAGCACTTTAATGCACAGAATATTGCCGCTATTTTATCCAAAAGTTTTGGTTACCCGTTAATTGACTTATCACATTTTGATACCAGCCTTGTTCCAGAGGGGATCCGCAACGAAAAGTTAATTCGTAAACACAACGCTCTTCCTTTATTTTTACGCGGTAAAGTACTGTATGTGGCTATTTCTGATCCAACCAACTTGGATGCCTTAGAAGAAATACAATTTAATACCGGCTTTACTACGGAATTGGTCTTAGTCAATGAAAAAGGCTTACATGACTGCATAGAAAAAGTATTGGAAGAAGAAAGTGGCGCACTTGATATCAGTGATATTGATACCGAAGAGCTTTCAGGTATTGACGTTCAAGAAGAACGTAAAGATGACGATGACGTACCTTCAGGTGATAAAGAAGATGCGCCTATCGTTGTTTATATTAATAAAATACTGTTAGATGCAATAAAAAAAGGGGCTTCCGATTTACATTTTGAACCTTATGAGAAAGCCTATCGCATCCGTTTTCGTATTGATGGTATTTTAACCGAAGTTGCCAAGCCTCCTGTTGCTTTATCTTCTCGCATGGCAGCACGGTTAAAAGTGATGTCTAAATTAGATATTGCAGAGCGTAGGGTTCCACAAGATGGACGCATAAAACTCGCGTTATCAAAACGAAAGTCGATTGATTTTCGTGTATCTACTTTACCCACCATGTGGGGCGAAAAAATCGTAATGCGTATTCTGGACTCTTCCAGTGCCATGCTAGGAATTGATATGCTCGGCTACGAACCCGAACAGAAAAAGATTTATATGGATGCGCTAGCACAGCCACAAGGTATGATTTTAGTAACAGGGCCAACAGGCTCAGGTAAAACAGTCTCACTCTATACTGGCTTAAATATTTTAAACACATCAGAACGCAATATCTCTACTGCTGAAGATCCGGTTGAAATTAACTTAGAAGGTATTAATCAAGTTCAAATTAATACGAAAGCAGGGTTAACATTCCCGAGTGCTTTACGCTCTTTTTTACGTCAAGATCCAGATATTGTTATGGTAGGTGAAATACGCGATCTAGAAACAGCAGAAATAGCCATTAAAGCAGCACAAACGGGTCATTTAGTACTTTCTACACTACATACCAATTCCGCCGCCGAAACCTTAACTCGTCTTTTAAATATGGGCGTGCCTTCATACAATGTTGCCAGCTCTGTAACCATTATTATCGCCCAACGACTTGCCCGACGTTTGTGTGCACAATGTAAAGAAGAAGAGCATGTACCTGAAGCTGAATTGCTAAATCAAGGCTTTTTACCTGAACAAATTAATAACATGACCTTATATAAACCTGTGGGTTGTGATCAATGTACTGGCGGTTATAAAGGTCGCGTCGGTATATATGAAGTTATAAAAATTAACGATCAGATATCTAGCATTATTATGGAAGGTGGAAATTCCTTAGATATTGCCGCACAATGTCAAAAGGAAGGCTTTAACAATTTACGGCAATCTGGGTTAAAAAAAGCCATGCAAGGTGTCACCAGTTTGGAAGAAGTTAACAGGGTTACGAAATCATAGCAACCACACTCAGCGATAGCAGGAACCGTATATGGCAGTGTCAGCAAAACAAGCGAAAATAGCCGCCCCTAAAGCACTCGATGTCTTTATCTGGCAAGGGGTAAACCGTAAAGGTAAAAAAGTTAACGGTGAGCTTTCTGCTGTCAATATGATGGAGCTAAAAGCGCAACTTCGTAAGCAAGGCATCACACCTGGACGCGTAAAGAAGAAACCTAAGCCCCTTTTTGGGCTGGGTGGTGATAAAGCCTTAACCCCAGCAGATATTGCCGAAATTACCAGGCAAATTGCAACCATGTTAAACGCAGGTGTTCCCCTCGTACAGACGATTGAAATGATCGGCAATGGTCATAACAATGGTAACATGCAAAAATTATTAGGCGATATAGGTAACAAATTACAATCAGGTATTCCTCTATCAGATTGTTTACGTGAGCACCCACGCTACTTTGACGACTTATATTGCGATTTAGTCAACTCTGGTGAGCAATCTGGGTCGCTAGAAACCATTTACGATAGAATTGCGACCTACAAAGAAAAAGCAGAAGCGCTAAAATCTAAGATAAAAAAAGCAATGACCTACCCTATCGCGGTATTAGTGGTTGCGGCTATTGTAACTTCTATTTTATTAATTTTTGTAGTACCGGTTTTTAAAGACATCTTTGACAGTTTTGGTGCGGAGCTGCCCGCATTTACATTACTCGTCCTTGCTATTTCTGAGTTTATGCAAGCCTATTGGTATATCGGGTTAGGTATTTTATTTGCCGCTGGTTTCTTATTCAAACGCGCTCATCGAAAAAGCTTAAAATTGCGGGATACCGTTGATAAAAATATTTTAAAATTGCCCGTTATTGGCGACCTGTTAAAAAAAGCTGCAGTTGCACGTTACGCTCGTACACTATCTACTACCTTTGCTGCCGGTGTTCCTTTGCCAGATGCATTAGAGTCAGCCGCTGGTGCGTCAGGTAACGCCGTATTTCGCGATGCAATATTGGAGATACGCGCAGAAGTATCTTCTGGTATGCAAATGAACTTAGCTATGCGTAACTGTAATATCTTCCCTGATATGGTTATTCAAATGGTAGCAATAGGTGAAGAATCAGGTGCTGTTGATGACATGCTATCAAAAGTAGCAACGGTATATGAGCAACAAGTTGACGATGCCGTAGATTCATTAACTAGCTTACTTGAGCCAATGATTATGGCCGTGTTAGGCGTTGTCATAGGTGGTTTAATTATTGCGATGTACTTGCCTATTTTCCAAATTGGCCAAGTGGTTTAATAACAAAAAATCTTGTTAGTTTTCTTTTTAAAAGCATTCGCTTACACTGTGCTTAGTTTCAACTAAGGCAGTGTTATTGTGTTTGAAAATTTCCAACTTTTATTTACTGAATACCCACTGAGCTTTTATATCACCATAGGTATACTCGGCTTACTGATAGGTAGCTTTTTAAATGTCGTTATTTATCGTTTCCCCAAAATGCTGGAATATACTTGGTATCAGGAATGCCGAGAATTCTTAGCCGATGAAATTTCCAGTAAACCTAAAAAAGAAATAAAACAAATAACCTTATCTACACCGTCCTCCTGCTGTCCTCATTGCCAACATAAGATCCGATTTTACGAAAATGTACCGGTATTAAGTTGGTTAGTTTTAGGTGGTAAATGTAGTCAATGTAAACAAGCCATTTCGAAACGTTACCCTATTATAGAAGCCGTTACAGCAATATTAAGTGTCGTTATTGCTTACCACTACGGTTTTGAGCCTATCACGCTAGCCATGTTATTGTTGACCTGGGGGCTAATTTGTCTAACCATGATAGACTTTGATCATATGCTATTACCCGATCAAATAACCTACCCCTTATTATGGTTAGGGCTGTTAATCAATATCAATGGCACACTCGTACCATTAGAGCAGTCTGTAATTGGCGCAGTAGCTGGCTATATGAGTCTATACAGTGTTTTTTGGTTATTCAAATTAGTAACAGGCAAGGAAGGAATGGGCCATGGTGACTTTAAACTCTTTGCTGTTTTTGGCGCCTGGATGGGCTGGCAACTTTTACCCTTATTAATACTCATGTCTTCTTTTGCAGGTGCAATTATTGGTATAACGCTAATGTTAGTTAAGGGTCATCAACGCGGTCAGGCGATTCCATTTGGGCCTTACATCGCCATTGCCGGCTGGGTATGTTTAATATGGGGCCAAAGCATTTGGCAATGGTATTTGGAGTTACTGCATTAATGTCTGCGTTCGTTATCGGTTTAACAGGTGGCATTGGTAGTGGCAAAACTACCGTATCAAATCAACTAGCCAATTATGGTATCGAAGTTGTTGATGCAGATGTTATCGCACGCGATGTTGTCGCAAAAGATACAATCGGCTTAAAAAGAATAAGCGAGCACTTTGGTTCGAGCATTCTAACACAAAGCGGCGAACTGAATCGTCAAGCGCTCAGAAACATTGTATTTAACAATGAAGAAGAAAAACAATGGTTAAACAACCTGCTTCATCCGTTAATTAGAGAAAACATTCTGGTAAAACTCAAACAAGCGAACAGCCCTTATGTCATCTTATCAGCCCCTTTACTGTTCGAGAATAACTTACAACGCTATACCAATAGAAACCTATTAATCGATATAGAAGAACCACTACAAATTGCTCGAAGCATAAAGCGTGATAACAGCAATGAAAGAGAAATTCGCGCGATTATTGCTAGCCAAATGCCAAGAACGCAAAAACAAGCACTTGCCGACGACATTATTAACAATTCAAACTTAACATTTGACGAATTAGCAAATAAGGTAGGGGCTATACACAATCAATACCTTGCCCTAGCAAAAAATTAAACATTATTTCAACTATTTGAGTAAAAAATTAGCCATTTAATAGTTGTATGGTTAAGATAAGGGGTTAGATATCCAGTAAAAAGTGATTATGACTAGCATTTTATACGAACACCCTTTAAACGAACGGATCCGAAACTATTTAAAGCTCGAGCAACTATTCGTTCAAGTGGAGGAGTGCTTAACGCTTGAAGTCGCGTTAAGCCATCAAGTGTTTTTTAATGCGCTATTTGCAATTATTGATACCCTCGAAAGAAATGACATTCGTGGCGACATTATTAAAGATCTAGAAAAGCTTGAACAAAATTTAGTGGTATGGTCTAAATCGCCAGATGTAGATAGCAGTGCACTTCAAGAGACATTAAAAGAAACCGTAGCATTACTTTGCCAGTTGAAAACCCCCTCTCCCCAGTGGATGACACTTAAAGATGATAAATTTTTAGCGAGTTTAAAACAGCGCTTTGCCATTCAAGGTGGTAGTTCGAGCTTTGACTTACCACAGCTTAAGTTTTGGTTGGTTCAACCAGCGCAAAAGGCTCAAAAACAACAAGCAGAGTGGTTACACTTGCTAGCACACATCCAACAAGCTCTCGCACTTATTCTTAAATTTATTCGCCAACGAGGGACGTTTGAAACCATAAAAACAAATAATGGTTTTTTCCAAGAAAGTGGCGAAGGACTGTTATTACTTCGCATTAAAGTGCGAGAAGACGCAGAGTATTACCCGACAGTAAGTGGTAATAAATTTCGTTATTCTATAAGGTTTATGTGTCCATGCGAACAAACAGGCAGAAAATACTGCGACCTCGCAATCCCTTTTGATTTAGCGCGCTGTTAATCGAATTGCATATCCATTCCATCGTTTAAGCATTATAATACCGTCAATATGTTGGAGGTATTAACGATGACACTAAAAGTTAACTGCCCTACTTGTAATAAAGAAGTAGTTTGGCAAACATCAAGTAAATTTAGGCCCTTTTGCAGTGATCGATGTCGACTTATCGACCTTGGTGATTGGGCGGAAGAAAATCATAAAATTTCACAGCCAGTACAACAAGATGTAAAGCTTAGTGAAGAAATGCTCGATCAGTTAGAAGATGAATTATTGCAGCATAGTAAATTTTTTATTGAACCCGAGTAAGTGATGGCATCACTTACTCAACACGGTTTTCTTTAAACCAAGAAATAACAGCTTCTACAATGGCATCATTGGCCTTCGGAAAATCTAACGCCTGTAGTTCTTCTAAGGCATACCATCCTTCTTCTTGCCCCTCTTGTGCTTGAGGTTCTCCTTGGTAATTATTGACAATATACACATCTAATAATACGCATTTATCACCATAATCATGTGATATTTTGATCAAAGGTATACAGGATAGTGTATCTATCGCTATTTCCTCTTGGAGCTCTCGATATAAAGCACCGTAGACACTTTCTCCATGCTCTACCTTACCGCCAGGAAATTCCCATTTGCCACCTTGATGGACATTATCAAGTCGTTTAGTGAGAAAAATTTGACCATTATTAATGACAACACCCACTGCAACATGCACTTCTTTGGTACTCATACTTACCCTTTGTATCGCTAACGTTCAGCCATTAAAAAGGGCTTGATAAAAGCCCTTTTATATTAGAGTCTGTTGATCTTTTGAGATTAAATTTTGTTCGAACTAAACGCTTTTTGTTCAAGGCGTGAGCAATGTCGCATGGTTATTCCATGTAAATTGCGAACAACGATGAAGAAATAGCGTTTAACTGAACCCAGAGGGCAGCGTTTTTTGGTATTTATACGTCGTTATTGCTTTTTCATGTGGAATAACCACATATTAATCGCAATGCCTTGTCTAAATACCAATAAACTGCTGCAAAAATAAACACGAAAGATCAACAGACCCTAGAATCTAAAACGTGAAAATGCTACGTTAGTTTGCCATGGCATTGCTTATACTTCTTACCTGAACCACACGGACAAGGTTCATTTCGACCAACCCGAGGGATTGCATTCTCATTAGATGACGCACTTGCAGATTCGTGCGTAAACTCTTTTGGTACTTCTTCCGCTTTACGGTGCTGTTCTTCAACAGCATCTACATCAGATTCCGCCTGTATACGCACTTTCGACAATATGCCTACAACATCATGCTTAAGATTTTCTAACATTTCAGAGAAAAGTTCAAAAGATTCACGCTTGTACTCTTGTTTAGGGTTTTTCTGGGCATAACCACGTAAACCAATACCTTGACGAAGATGGTCCATGGCAGCTAAATGCTCTTTCCAGTGTGAATCTAAGCTTTGTAACATTACCGCTTTTTCAAACTGGCGCAATACATCCGGACCAACCATTTCTTCTTTATTTTGATATTCTTGTTCGATATTTTCTAATATCTTTTCTTTTAACGTTTCTTCGTACAATTTACTGTCTTCAGCTAACCATTTTGCGATAGGCATTTCTATTGCAAAATCACCTTTTAAACGTTCTTCCAATCCAGGAATATCCCACATTTCTTCAAGTGATTGAGGCGGAATATGTTGTTCTATAACCGAATTAACAACATCACTGCGAATATTCGCAATAACGTCTTTGATATCGGCTTCATCCATCAACTCATTACGTTGTTCGTAAATAACTTTACGTTGATCATTAGCGACATCATCATACTCTAATAATTGCTTACGCACATCAAAGTTACGTCCTTCAACTTTACGTTGCGCATTTTCAATGCTTTTCGTTACCCAAGGATGTTCAATCGCCTCACCACGTTCCATACCAAGCTTTCGCATCATATTGGTAATACGCTCAGAGGCAAATATACGCATTAACGAATCTTCCATTGAAAGATAAAAACGCGTAGATCCTGGGTCACCCTGACGACCAGAACGACCACGTAACTGGTTATCAATTCGACGAGACTCATGACGCTCTGTTGCAACGATATGCAAGCCGCCAAGTTCGAGTACTTTATTATGCTCTTCTTGCCACGCTTCTTTCGTTTTTGCGATTTTTTCTTCACTTGGGTCTTTTAAAGCTGCTATTGCAGAATCTAAATTACCACCAAGTACAATATCTGTACCACGACCAGCCATGTTAGTCGCGATTGTTACCGCACCCACTTTACCCGCTTGTGCTACGATTTCCGCTTCCTGCTGGTGGAATTTAGCATTTAGAACTTTATGCTTTATTTTAGCTTTTTTAAGATACGCTGATAAGAATTCTGACGTTTCAATACTTATAGTACCTACAAGTACTGGCTGACCACGCTCAACACAGTCTTTAATGTCTTCTAAAATAGCTTCAAACTTTTCTTCTGCAGTAAGGTATATTAAGTCAGCCATATCCTTACGAACCATAGGCTGATTTGTCGGAATAATTACCGTCTCCAAACCATAAATATGATTAAATTCAAAGGCTTCTGTATCGGCTGTACCTGTCATCCCCGATAATTTATTGTAAATACGGAAAAAGTTTTGGAAAGTAATAGAGGCAAGTGTTTGGTTTTCATTTTGAATGTTTACACCCTCTTTCGCTTCTACCGCTTGGTGTAAACCTTCTGACCAACGTCGACCTTCCATTGTACGGCCAGTGTGCTCATCAACAATTACAATTTCATCATCCTTAACAATGTAATCAACATCTTTTTGGAAAAGTTTGTGTGCTCTTAGCGCAGCCATTACATGATGTAATAAAGTAATGTTGCTCGCTGAAAACAGAGAGTCGCCCTCTTCAATTAAACCTTTTTCTTGTAAGATCTGCTCTATGCGAATTTGGCCACGTTCAGTAAGGTAAATTTGTTTCGCTTTTTCGTCTAAAGTGTAATCACCTTCAACAAAGTCTGCAGATTGTCCTGTTTCTTCATCTTTATCTTCTTCATTTTGTAAGTCGAGTGAAGGGACAATAGTGTTAATTAATTTGTAAAGTTCAGAGCTGTCTTCTGCCGCACCTGAAATAATCAATGGTGTACGAGCTTCATCAATTAAGATTGAATCTACCTCATCGACAACGGCAAAATTTAACGGTTTTTGCACACGTTCTTCTGGCGAGAAAGCCATATTGTCGCGCAAATAATCAAAACCAAATTCATTGTTTGTGCCGTATGTTATATCCGATTCATAGGCTGCCTTTTTATCTGGATGAGACATGCCCGGAATATTACAACCAACGGTTAAACCTAAAAATTCAAATAATGGACGAGACCAATCAGCATCACGTTTTGCTAAGTAATCATTAACAGTAACAACATGAACACCTTTCCCAGTAAGCGCATTCAAATAAGAGGGTAGCGTTGCTGTTAAGGTTTTACCTTCACCAGTGCGCATCTCAGCAATTTTACCGTCATTTAATACCATGCCACCAATCATTTGCACATCAAAGTGACGCATGCCAAAAACACGTTTACTTGCTTCTCGCACAACGGCAAAAGCTTCCGGTAAAATATCGTTTAAAGACTCATTGTTTGCTAATCGCTCTTTGAACTCACCAGTTTTTGCTTTTAGTTCTTCGTCGCTTAATGCTTCGATTGTTGGCTCTAGAGCATTTATTTTTTCTACTTCTTTGCGCATTTGTTTGATAAGTCGATCATTACGACTACCAAACAGCTTTGTCATTAACTTTACAAACATTTCGTATAACCATTGTTAGAAGAAAAATCTTCAGCTGATAAAAATAAAAGTGATCGGACTAAGCCGATCACCAGAAACTTAATAATATTTTCTATTATTTTGCTTTTCGATACACGTATTTAATTGGATTAATTTGGCGATTATTTCGCAATATTTCATAGTGAACATGAGGGCCAGTTGAGCGTCCTGTACTGCCCATACGTGCAATAACTTGACCTTTGGCAACTACATCCCCGACTTTTACTAATATTTCTTTATTGTGTCCATAGCGCGTTTTTAACCCCTTTCCATGATTGATTTCAATAAGATTACCGTAACCATAGCGACGATCCGCCCAAGAGACAACACCTGCTGCTGTTGCTATGATCTCTGCATCTTCTTTACCCGCAAAATCAACCCCTTTATGCATCGCAGGTTTTCCTGTAAAAGGGTCTTTTCTCGTACCGAAATACGACGAAAGCCAGCCTTTCGTTATAGGTCGACCTGATAAATAACTGGTATTTTCTATATGGTGACCTAACGTCAGAGATTCAAGCAATTTTAATTGTTTTTCTTCAAACATAAGAGATGATTCAACTTGCGTAATGTCTGCAAGCAACTCTGCTAATGTTTTCGACTGACTTGAAACTGCGCTTTCAATTGGGCCACCACTCGGTGGCTGAGCTTGGAAATTAAACTCTGTTACTGGAATATTAGCCTCTTCAGCCAATCTGTCACCTAATGCATTTAAACGTAAAACTTGGCTTTGCATTTCAGCTAGCTTCATCGTTAACGCAGTGACCTGCTGCTTACTTACCGCGATCGCTTCAGGTTCATTTTCAGGCGTTTTCACCATAAAATCAGTAGAATTTGGTACAGCATCAGCAGACATAACAAGATGAACAACAAAACCAGATATGATACCAAAGACCGTAAGCGCAGATAACCAATGAAACTTATTCAGCTTCATAGAGAATCTTACGTTTTTTCCTCGGTACAGTAGTGTTAAACTCATACTACTAATTTCACCTTATATTGTTAAAACTATTACGATGGCTAGAAAAAACAAATTACCGTCAGATGCTTCTAGCTTACTAAAATCGTCAGCAGGCACTTTGTCACAAATTGCCGCAAAAACCAAATTTTTGTCGCAACTAGAAAATATTATACGACAGTCATGCCCTGACTTACCTGACGAAGTATGGCATATCAGTAACGTCAACAAAAACACCTGTGTTTTAGGTGTTTCTTCTGCTGTTTGGTCACAACGACTGCAATTCGAACGAATGAACATTTGTCGTCAACTCAGTGAAATCACCCAAGGCGAATTTAACCAAATTGAAATAAAAGTACGACCGTTTGCAAATAAAATGTCGAACAACAGTTCGCCATCAACAGAACGTAAACATTTGTCTCAAAATACAGCTAAACAACTCGAAGCTCTAGCTGCTAGCGCTCCAGACTCTCTAAAGCAAAAACTATTACGACTCGCCAAACTTGCTAACAAATAAACTCACGTTAACATGCACTAAAAGAAAAAACCGAACAACATGTTCGGTTTTAACATTTATTAGAAGCTCGTTGCACCTGCTTCTTGGAATTCTATCGGTGAAACCGATGAATCTTCATAAGTTACCCATTCCCAAGCATCTTGATGTTTAAATACTTCTCGTAAGAGCATATTATTTAACCCATGGCCGGATTTAAAAGCACGTAACTCAGCTAACATGTTGTGACCACACATAAATAAGTCACCAATGGCGTCTAATATTTTATGCGTAACAAACTCATCATCATAGCGTAAATCATCTTTATTGAGCATGTGAAAATCGTCAAGTACAATCGCGTTTTCCAAGCTACCGCCTAATGCAAGATTATGAGAGCGTAGTAATTCGATATCACGAACAAAGCCAAAAGTACGCGCTCGGCTAATCTCTTTGATAAAAGAGCATGTTGATAAGTCCATCGTTTTTTGCTGTGTAGTATTAGCAATAACGGGGTGAGCAAAGTCAATGGCAAAATTAACTTTAAACCCTTCATGTGGGCGCAATTCTGCCCATTTATCGCCTTCTTCTACACGCACTGGACGTTTTATACGTATAAAGCGCTTTGCTGTTTCTAATGTTTCAATACCTACCGATTGAATTAAATACACAAACGGTAAGGAACTGCCATCCATAATTGGAATTTCATGCGAATCGACATCAATAATTAAATTGTCAATACCCATGCCTGCTACTGCAGCCAACAAGTGTTCGACGGTGGAAATCTTCACACCTTGTTCATTCACTAAACAAGTACACATCGTAGTTTCACCAACAGCTTCTGGCGTGGCTTTAATATCAACCACAGGATCCAAGTCTACACGGCGAAATACAATACCAGTATTTGCTGGCGCAGGACGGAGAGTGAGCTGCACCTTTTTACCTTTGTGTAAACCAACACCTACGGCTGAGACACTAGTTTTTAATGTACGTTGTTTAATCATAAATAGCCTTCTTAAGCCTAAATAACTGCCAAATATGGCACCACTATTCGAGCGGCGGCATAATATAGCAAAAATGCTTAACAAAATCAAAAATCAGCAAATTACCTGCACGCTATTCGTGCATTAATATTTTTAGATGACTTAATTAGTCCGCTTGTTTTCTCAGAAAAGCAGGAATATCTAAGTAATCATCAATAGCCGCTGCAGTCACTTTTTGTGTCTGTGCTTGAGCATTCGCTTCCGGCATTGCTGCAGACTGCGTGTTTACTTCTGGTTGTGGACTTGCAGTAAACTCTTGACCTACAGCAATTGGCTCTACTGCTGGTGCTGGGTTTACTAACGTAATGTCAGGTTTACGTTCTGCACCAATACCTGTCGCTACCACAGTTACTCGTAATTCGTCCGTCATTTCAGGATCAATAACTGCACCCACCACAACGGTAGCGTTTTCAGACGCAAATGCTTTGACAGCGTTACCAACCGTTTCAAACTCATCAATTGAGATATCCATACCGGCAGTGATATTAACCAAAATGCCACGAGCACCCGCTAAATCAACGTCTTCTAGCAATGGACTTGAAATAGCCGCTTCTGCTGCTTCTTCTGCACGATCTTCACCCGATGCGATACCCGAACCCATCATTGCTGTGCCCATTTCTGACATAACAGTGCGAACGTCGGCGAAATCTACGTTTATGAGTCCTGGACGTGTAATTAGTTCCGCAATACCTTGAACAGCTCCTAATAACACATTGTTTGCCGCTTTAAACGCATCAAGTAAAGAAGTGCCAGGGCCTAATACCTTCAACAATTTTTCATTTGGAATAGTAATTAAAGAATCTACATTTTGTGCTAAAAACTCAATCCCTTGGTCAGCGTAATTCATACGCTTTTTACCTTCAAATGGGAACGGTTTAGTGACTACTGCAACGGTTAAAATACCTAGTTCACGTGCAACCTCGGCAACAACTGGCGCAGCACCTGTACCAGTACCGCCGCCCATACCGGCTGCGATAAACACCATATCAGCACCTTGTAAGGTATCTTTGATAGTTTCGCGGTCTTCTTCTGCACTGCGACGACCAATTTCTGGATTTGCGCCAGCACCTAAGCCTTTCGTTACATCACCACCGATTTGCAGTGTAACGTTTGCTGAAGAATTACGCAGTGCCTGTGAGTCTGTATTTGCTGTAATAAACTCTACGCCTTCTATGGTTTGACAAACCATATGTTCAACGGCGTTACCGCCACCGCCGCCAACACCGATAACTTTAATTACAGCTTCTTCGTTATGATCTTCCATTAATTCAAACATTTTTCTTCTCTCCGATTGTTATGTTTTGTTCCACCAAAACTTTTAAAAATAACGAGGTGAGTATTCACCTCTTTTAAAATTCACCTTTAAACCAAGCAAGTACGCGAGCACCGATACTCGTTACGCCATCACTTGATTTATCTTCATTTTGATTCTGTTCATTAGCTTGCATGCCGTATTGCAATAAACCTACTACGGTCGCGTACGTAGGATCATTAACGTACTCTTTTAAGCCCGCTATTTTATGCGGGGCGGCTACGCGTACAGGCATTTGAAACACTTCTTCTGCAAACTCCACAACACCTTCCATTTTTGCCGTACCACCCGTTAATACATAACCAGCAGCAATTTGATCTTCCAAGCCACATTGGCGAAGCTCTTCCTGGATAAGTTCAAACAATTCGTGATAGCGAGGTTCAACAACTTCCGCTAACGTGTGACGAGACATGGAACGTGCAGGTCTACCACCAACACTTGGTACTTCAATGTTTTCTTCCATACTCACCATTTGACGCAATGCGCACGCATATTGCACTTTAATGTCTTCTGCATGGCTCAATGGCGTACGAAATATTTTCGCAATATCGCTGGTGACTTGATTACCTGCAACAGGAATTACAGCGGTATGTCTCAACGCTCCGCCGGTAAATACCGCGATATCCATCGTGCCCGCACCAATATCGACCACGCAGATTCCTAACTCTTTTTCGTCTTCAGTGATCACACCATAGCTCGATGCCAACGCAGAAAAAATTAATTGGTCTGCCTTTACATCACAACGTTCAACACATTTAACAATATTTTTCGCCATATCATTAGCACAAGTAACAATATGAACTTTCGCTTCCATACGCACACCAGACATGCCAATTGGACTTTTTATACCGTCTTGACAATCAATAGAGTATTCTTGCGGTAACACGTGTAACATACGGCGCTCAGCTGAAAGAGGCACAGAACGTGCTGTATGAATAACATTATCAACGTCTTCTTGTGTTACTTCTTGATCATTAATTGGCACCATGCCGTTTTCATTCTGGCAACTAATATGCTTACCTGAAATACCTAAATAAACTGACGTAATATGGCAATCTGCCATTAATTCAGCTTCATTGATCGCACGTTGAATAGATTGAATAACAAGGTTTAAATCGTTAACGCCACCTTTATCCATACCTCTTGCAGGCTGACTGCCTACACCAACAATACTCAGTTGGTTATCTGGGGTAATTTCACCCACAGCAACAGAGATCTTGGACGTACCAATATCCAAGCCTACTACTAAATTTCTGTCATTAACTTTTGCCATCTAAGTTAAACTCTTTCTTTCTCTGTTAAAGGTTTCCAGCCTACTGCTAGGCCAGTGTCGTAACGTAAATCTACATAATCAATTTGTTGCTTTGCTTTCGCCGTTTTTTTGATTTGTGGATAAACATCTATAAAACGCTGTATACGTTGTACGCGATCTTCTCGCCCTAAATTTAGTGATACACCATCGTTTAATGTCAGTTGCCATGAATAACGCTCTGAAAGCATTAACTCATCAATACTGAGTTTGCCGTACGCAAGAATGTCACTTAAATTCGTATAATTTTCTAAAGCGGTTTGCTCACTTCCCTCTGGTCCATAAAAAGCCGGTAAAGCCTTCTCTACACGAGAAGTATCCGCTTGAAAGGCAACACCTTGTGCATTAATCAAGAAGTCACCATTCCAAAACGCAACTGGTTGCTGATCAACCACATATATCTTCAACTCATTTGGCCATTGTTTTCTAACCGATGCAGAAAAAACCCAAGGTAAATCAGACACTTGACGTTGAACCTTGTTAACATCCACTTGGAAAAAATTCCCCAAGTTAACGCTTTCTATCGCTTTTTCAATATCGGCTCTTGTCGTGTATGGCATTTCTCCATTGATCACAACAGATGTTACGGGCGCCGTTTCTTGCGCGGTCAATCGTTCTGACATTAACCAACCTAAGTAACAAAGTGACAGGATCACTAATACAAAAAAGCCAACACCAAACCAAAAACTCCAATGAAGTTGTTGGTTTTGGGCTTTATTTGGCGACTTATTTTGTTTTGTTACTGTCACGTTCATTTCAGCCTTTTTGCTCTAAACTAATTGCTACAATACGTGTTACTAAATCTACAAATGACAACCCATGCACTTTAGCCGCTTTCGGCACTAATGAAGTTTCAGTCATTCCAGGCACTGTATTTACTTCTAACACTTGCCATTGGCCACTTTCAGTACGCATTACATCTACACGTCCCCAGCCATGTGCACCCGTTGCATTAAATGCGTTTAGCGCTATTTTTCTAAGCGTCGTTTCATCAACATCTGATAAGCCACTTGGACAATGATACTGCGTGGTTTGAGATTGATATTTCGCTTGATAATCATAAAAGGTATTCGGTGTTTCCATATGAATACTCGGTAAGGCATCACCACCCAGAATGGCAACCGTATATTCAGGACCAGAAATCCACGCTTCAATTAAGACTTCTTTATCATATTGAAACGCAGTAATAAGACTTTCTGTAAGCGCTATTGGCGTTTCAGCGACAGACATTCCAATGCTTGAACCTTCATGAGAAGGCTTAACCATTACTTTGCCGCCCAACTGCGTTAAGATCTCTGCCACACTTTCTTTATCAAAACTTTCTTTATGCACGATAGCAAAAGGTGCTGTAGGTATACCTGCTGATTGCATGACTTGTTTTGAACGGATTTTATCCATCGCTAAAGCCGAGCCTAGTACACCAGAACCGGTATACGAAATATTCATATACTCTAACGCACCTTGAACACTACCATCCTCGCCGCCGCGACCGTGAAGTGCGATAAAAACATGGTCAACTTTTGCTGTGGCTAAATCTGATAAGCAATAATCTTTTGTATCAATTAACGTTACATGATAACCAGCGGTTGTTAGACCTCTTGCCACAGCTTGCCCTGAGCGCAATGAAACCTCGCGCTCTGCAGAGTCGCCACCATGAAGTACTGCGATATGCATGTTAGTCTTCACTTTTACCTCCCAGTTGAGAGTTTGCCGCGAGCGATCTAGCTAAGGCGCCAATATTACCAGCACCTTGAGTAATAACCATGTCACCATCACGTAAATGACTAACAAGTAATTCCGGTAACTTTTCTAAATCACTAACATAAATAGGCTCTACTTGGCCCCGTTGGCGAATGCTTCTGGCTAAGCTTTTACTGTCCGCACCAGCAATTGGCGTTTCTCCAGCTGCGTAGACATCAAGTAAAAACAGGCTATCAACTTCTGATAACACTTCAGTAAAGTCTTCATATAGATCACGTGTTCGTGAATAGCGATGTGGTTGAAATATCATCACTAGTCGTTTTTCCGGCCAACCATTACGCATCGCTTTAATGGTTGCTGCCACTTCTCTAGGGTGATGACCATAATCATCAACCAATATCATTTTGCCTGCTTCTGTCGACAAATCGGCTAACTGTTCAAAACGACGGCCGATACCTGCAAACCGAGACAATGCACTTTCAATTGCACTGTCTTCAACACCTTCATCCGTTGCAACAGCAATACTAGCTAACGCATTTAATACATTATGTTGCCCTGGTAAATTGACACTGAGTTCTAATTCAGCATGTCCTTTGCGCTCTACACAAAAATAACTAATACCACCGCTTTGGCGATAGTTGGTGGCGACTACATCTGCATCTTCTGAAAAGCCGTAAGTAATAACTTGGCGACTAATACGCGGTAAAATTTCACGTACAACTGGATTATCGATACATACAACGGCCAAACCATAAAACGGTAAGTTATGTATAAACTCAATGTACGTATCTTTTAATTTTTCAAAATCACCTTGATACGTTTCCATATGATCTTCATCAATGTTGGTAACAACGGCAACCATGGGCTGTAAATGTAAAAAGGAAGCATCACTTTCATCCGCTTCAGCAATCAAATAACGACTTGAGCCTAAACGAGCATTTGTACCGGCACTATTTAACAAGCCACCAATAACAAAAGTTGGATCTAAGTCTGCCTCAGCAAAAACGCTAGCAATTAAACTTGTTGTTGTTGTTTTTCCATGTGTGCCGGCAATAGCAACACCATGTCTAAATCGCATTAATTCTGCAAGCATCTCTGCCCTACGTACGATAGGAATACGTAAATTACGTGCAGCGACTAATTCAGGGTTTTCGCTATTAATAGCGGTGGAAACAACAATAACACTCGCTCCAGCAATATTGTCGGCATGATGACCTATTTTTATCGAGGCCCCGAGTTCTTTTAACCGTTTTACAACAGGGTTTTCACCAATATCTGAGCCTGTAATGTGATAACCTTCATTTAACAATACTTCTGCAATGCCTCCCATACCAGCACCGCCAATACCAACAAAGTGAATTGATTTAACGCGGCGCATTTCTGGGATAGCGCTAGAATTATTTGATAATTTGTTCATATTTTTACTCATCATTGAACAAGCTCCTGACACACATTAGCAACATCTCGCGTAGCATTTACATGCGCAGCATCATGCGCAGCTTTTGTCATTGTTTGAATTACTTTGTCAGATATAAATAAGCTATTAAGCATCTGTGCCAAGCTTGTTCCGTTTAAATCTTTTTGTGGCATCAACTTCGCCGCATTTCGCTCCACTAAATAAAGTGCATTCTTTGTTTGATGATCATCAACGGCATGAGGCAAAGGGACAAATATTGCTGGCTTCGCTGCCATAGCAAGCTCAGATACAGTTAAAGCACCGGCACGACATATCACCACATCAGCCCATTGATATGCTGCCGCCATATTATCAATAAACTCATTTAAAATTACCTGTGAGGTATCAACACCATACTGTTTATAAAGCGCTTCAACAGATGCTAAATGTCCCTTACCCGTTTGATGCATTACTTGAATGTTTTGCCTTTTAATCTGGCTGATCGCTTGCGGCACAGTATCATTTAATACTTTTGCCCCTAAGCTTCCGCCGATCACTAGCACTTTCTTAGTCGCCGAAGGTGTTTCAGGAATTGATTGCTCCAATGCAATAATATTCCCCCTTAGAGGATTTCCAACGACCGTGCATTTCACGTTGTCTTTAAAGGCATTAGGAAAAGCACAAAGCACCTTAGTAGCCAATTTAGCGAGATAACGATTACTCATCCCTGCAACAGCATTTTGCTCATGCAGTACTAATGGTTTTCGACAAAGCCACGCTGCAAATCCACCTGGGGCACTTGCGTATCCACCTAAACCTAAAACAACATCAGGCTTAACCTTGCGAATAACTTGAATAGATTGCCATACCGATTGCGCCAGTTTGAAAGGCAATTTAAACCAATCTAACCAAGTTTTATTCCGTATACCTGCGATATTAATAAAAGAAATATCAAAACCATGCGCAGGTACAATGCTCGCTTCCATACGTTTGCGTGTGCCAAGCCAATGAATATTCCACCCTTGTGTCTTTAACTGCTCAGCAACCGCTATTCCAGGGAAAATGTGACCGCCAGTACCACCCGCCATCACGAGTAACGTTGGAGTATGAGTCGTATTCACGATTTTTTTCCTCCTTTACTCGTCGCTTGTAAGCTCTGTACGCGAATTTCATGATCAATACGCATCAATACGACTAATGCAATAGTCATAATGATCATTGAGCTACCACCTGAACTAATCAGTGGCATTGTTAATCCTTTTGTTGGTACGATGCCTGCGCTCGCACCTACGTTTACCGCTGTTTGAAAACTAAACCAAATACCAATCGCGTACGCAAAGAACCCTTCAAAATATTTTTCTTTCAGTAAGGCTCTTCTTCCCAGTAATAATGCTTTAAATACCAGTGTAAGACTTAACGCCAGAACTACGGCAACCCCTATAAAACCCATTTCTTCAGCTAAAATAGCCATGACAAAGTCAGTATGTGCCTCAGGAAGATATTCAAGTTTTTGAATACTGTTTCCTAGCCCCTGACCAAGCACCTCGCCTCGACCATATGCCATTAACGATTGTGTTAACTGATAACCTGTACCAAAAGGGTCAGCCCACGGGTCTAAGAAACTTGTTACGCGCGCCCAACGATAAGGTGATAAATAAGCTAAAGCAGCAATCGCAGCTAAACCAACAGACGCAATTGACACAAACTGCCAAAGTTTAGCGCCCGCTAAAAAGAGCAAACCAAACGTAGTTACAAACATGACAACTACTGTGCCAAGATCAGGTTGAAATAATAGTAAAACGGCAAGTACACCAAAAACGACTAGCGGTTTAATAAAGCCTTTAAAGTTTTCCATGACTTCTTCTCTACGGCGCACCATATACGCGGCGAGATAACAGAAAAAATACAATTTCGCAGGTTCTGCTGCTTGCACAGTAATTGGGCCAAGAACAATCCAACGCGTAGAACCGTTTACGGTGCGTCCAACCACTAAAACGGCTAGCAAGAGTAGGATTGCAGATAACAGTAAAGGACCACTGTATTGATGCCATTTAGACATAGGTATTTGCATTACAATAGCGCCGATGCAAATACTTAACACAATATATACACTGTGACGTATAAAGAAATGAAATGGGTTGTCAAACAAACGTTCAGCTACAGGCATTGATGAACTCATGACCATCACTAAGCCAATCGCATACATAGCGGCGGCGAGTAACACATAGTCACGATCGAACGTTGCAACGGTTTTACGTTCATGGGTAAACCATTGGTGAAATTTGAATAGCGACAATTGCGTTGTAGAAGACATTATGTTGCCTCCTGTAACGCGTTAATAGCTTGGACAAAAACATTGCCACGCTCAGCAAAGTTTCTAAACATATCCAAACTCGCACAAGCTGGAGACAATAAAACAATATCACCAGGTTCAGCCTTAGCATGAGCTTCTTTTACAGCATCCTCAAGCGATGCTACAAATAGACTGTGGTCTTTAAGTCTGGCTATAACTGGACCATCCTTTCCAATTGTTATTAATTGACCAACCTTGTGTGCTAACGCTGAGGCAAGTTCGTTAAAATCTGCACCTTTACCATCGCCACCAGCTATCAAAATAATTTTGCCTTTTGATAACGTTGGGTACAAACCATCTATTGCTGCGACTGTTGCACCTACATTGGTTGCCTTTGAGTCATTAATCCAACAAATACCGTCGGCTGTTTCAACACGTTGGCAACGATGCTCTAACCCGTAAAAACTTTTACATGCTTGGGCAACATCCGCTAACGACCAATTCAAGCGCGCAGATATTGCCATTACCGCTAAGTAATTCAAAGCATTGTGTAAGCCTGCTAATGGTAACTCATTAAGGTTTACAATTAACTTTTCACCCTGCGCTAAGTAACATTGTTCGCCAACATTACGTAAACCAAAATTATCGTCTGTTGGTGTATCTAATCCAAATGAAGATACGTTTTCTTTAGGCAAATTAAGCTGATTGTAACTTGCTCTATCATCGCGATTAATAACAGCAAATTGACATTGTTGATAAACTTTTTGCTTAATAGTGGCATAGTTTTCAAGTGTTTGGTGTCTATCTAAGTGGTCATCACTAATATTCAATACTGTAGCAATTTCCGCATCCATACTTTCTAGTGTTTCTAGCTGAAAACTAGATAATTCAAAAATGAAACCATCAACGTCAGCATTAATAAGCTCAAGTACTGGCGTTCCAACATTACCTGCTAACGCCATGTTTACACCAAGTTCTTTGGCAATATGAGATAACAGACTAACAACAGTTGATTTACCATTGGAGCCAGTAACTGCAATAATCGGTTTAGCCGTTACTTGGCAAAAAAGTTCAATATCACCAATAACCTTGCAGTACGTTGAAATATGCTGACTTAAGTTCTCTGCATGTAAATCAATACCAGGGCTAACAATGAGTACATCTGCATGGCTAATTTCATCAAGATCCCACATACCAAGCACGAGTTGGTTAGCAGGAAACACGTGCGCGAACTCTTGTTCGTTGACTGCATCTTCTCTATTATCATTAAGCAAACACGTGATCTGATGATGTTTTAAAAAACGCACGCATGACATACCCGTTAGGCCTGCACCTAACACGACAATGCGTTTATCTTTATATTGTTTTAAAACATCAAGGTTCATATGTTTACTAAATACCTATAATTGTTTATCTAAGCTTCAAGGTGGCTAAACCAATCAACACTAACACCAAAGAAATAATCCAAAAGCGCACGATTACACGCGGTTCCGGCCACCCTTTTAATTCATAGTGATGATGTATTGGCGCCATCCGAAAAATACGCTGACCTCTCAACTTGTATGAGCCTACCTGTAAAATTACCGACACTGTTTCCATTACAAAAACGCCGCCCATGATAAAAAGCACGAGCTCTTGACGAACAAGAACAGCAATGACCCCTAATGAAGCGCCTAACGCAAGTGAACCTACATCCCCCATAAATACTTGTGCGGGATAGGTGTTAAACCACAAAAAACCGAGCCCTGCACCGATGATGGCGGTACAAACGACAACCAATTCACTGGTCAAAGGAATATAAGGAATATTTAAATACGCAGAGAAATTAATGTTACCTGTTACGTAAGCAAATACTGCAAATGCCGCTGCAACCATAATGGTAGGGACGATAGCTAAACCATCTAAACCATCCGTTAGATTGACGGCATTACTTGTACCAACGATCACAAAATAAGTTAATAAGATATACAGTACACCTAACTGAGGTAATACATCTTTAACAAATGGGATAATAAGCGCTGTTTCTTCAGCTTGCTGAGTTGTTGTATATAAGAAAAATGCGGTGCCAAGGCCTAAAATGGTTTGCCAAAAGTACTTCCAGCGAGCAATTAAACCGTTCGCATCTTTACGAATAACTTTTCGATAATCATCAACAAAACCAATGATACCGAAACTAACCACAACAAAAAGTACGGTCAGCACATAACGGTTAGATAAATCGCCCCACAGTAAAATGCTAAACACAATGGCTGCCAGTATAAGAATACCACCCATGGTCGGTGTGCCAGACTTAGACAAATGACTTTCTGGGCCATCATCACGAACGGTTTGACCTATTTGCATACGTTGTAAATAACGAATCAATTTTGGACCAAAATATAGCGAAACACCCAATGCTGTTAACGTAGACACAATCGCTCTAAACGTTAAGTAAGAAAAAACGTTAAACGCGCTGTAATACTGGGTTAAATATTCGCTTAGCCAAAGTAACATTAAGCAATTTCCTCATGGATTTGGCTACTACGCCATTTAATAATATCTTGTACAACCAATTCCATGTGAGAGCTACGTGACCCTTTCACTAATATAGAGACTTCTTGTTGTTCATCTGACAGTACATGTTGTAAATGCTTTAAAAGTGCTGAACGTTCGCTAAAATGCTTACCATGCTTGGGTTTTCTTTGATTAAATGCATCCGCGGTATTTTGACTTAGCACGCCTAACGTTAATAATTCATCGATATCACGTCCTGCCGCATATTCACCTACTTCTTGATGATAACTGCGCGCATTAGTACCTAATTCCCCCATATCGCCAAGAATAAGTACGCGTTTTCCAGGATAGCTAGCGAGTAAATCGCTTGCTGCTTTTATAGACTCGACATTCGCGTTATAGCTGTCATCAATTAATTTGTAGTTATTTCCTAAATGATGAAGGTTCAAACGCCCTTTAACAGGGTTCATTTCTGCTAGACCAAGCCTAATATCTTCTAATGTTGCACCAAACTCTAAAGCAATTGCGGCAGCGGCTACAGCATTGCAAACGTTATGGCGGCCAGGAACGGTAAGTTCAATAAATGTAGATCCGACGTTCTCACACGTTAGGTTAAAACTTGCACAACCATTATCATCAAGCACAACATCATTACTGTAACAATCCGCTTTGTTATAACAAGAAAAGGTTTTAACGGTTTTATCTACGAGGCGCCACTGCCATTTATTCGCTAATTTGCAATCTTGATTGTAAAGTGCAACACCGTCACTTTTCATCCCTTCGTAAATTTCGCCTTTAGCTCTGGCAACACCACAAAGATCACCAAAACCTTCTAAATGTGCGGCAGCAATATTATTTATTACTGCAACGTCGGGCTGAACAAGGCTAGAGGTATATGCTATTTCCCCCATATGATTAGCGCCCATTTCTACAACAGCAAAATCATGGTCATGCTCTAAGCGTAATAACGTTAATGGCACGCCAATGTCATTGTTAAAATTCCCTTCTGTCGCTAGAACCTTACCTAAGCGCGCTAAAATTGCTGCGACCATTTCTTTAACTGTCGTTTTCCCACTACTACCAGTGATACCAACCGTTTTAGGCGCAACCTTAGCTTTGACATAAGCACCAATTTTACCCAATGCCTTGTGTGTGTCTTTCACAATAATTTGCGGTATATTTATTGAACACTCATGGTCAACAATGACCGCTGAACATCCAATTTCAGCAGCTTGTTCAACATATTTATGACCATCAAATTTGGCACCACGCAGCGCTAAAAAGACATCGTTGGCTTTTATCGTTCGACTATCAGTGCTGATCGCATTTATCGCGTTGTCTGCACCTATTAGTTTTCCGTCTAGCGCTTGAGCAATTTCTGATAGTTGTAATTTAATCATTGCGTGATACCAGTTGTATATTGTGAGCGAACCCACTCACGTTCATTATATTGATGGCGCTTGCCTTGTATTTCGACATAATCTTCATGTCCTTTGCCTGCAAATAGCACCACATCTTTATTTGTCGCAGTTTTTAACACATGCAGCACCGCTTGCTGACGTTCTAACATCACAGTAACGTTTTCAGGCTTAACACAGCCTGAAAGTACATCATTAGCAATAGCTTCAGGCTGTTCACTTCTCGGGTTATCATTAGTAATAATGATGTTGTCACTATATTGCTCTGCAACCTGACCCATAATGGCACGTTTGCCTTTATCTCTATCTCCACCACAACCAAATACTGCCCACAATTTGCCTGAGCAATGCTCACGGCATGCTTGTAAAGCATTAGCTAATGCATCTGGTGTATGGGCGTAATCAACCACAGCTAAAGGAAGTTTTGCAGATTGGAATGTTTCCATTCGACCCATTACCGGTTTTATCTCTTTTACGGCTGTCGCAATGTTAGATAAGCTATGACCACGTACAAGTAACACACTTATTGCCGCTAATAGGTTATCAACATTAAAAATACCTAATAATGGACTCTCGATTAATTGCTCATCATCTTGAGTTTTAACAACAAAACTCATTCCCTGCTTAGTTGCTTTTACTGCTGATGCATGCACATAGTTGTCAAACTGTTTGACGGTTAGATCTCGTCCATAAACAAGCGCGTTTTGAATTTTGCCTTCAGCTAACCATTGTTTCGCTGTTTCATCATTGCCATTAACTACCGCTACTTGTAGGTTATTGTTAGCAAATATTTTAGCTTTAGCATCAGCATAACTTGCCATAGAACCATGGTAATCAAGGTGGTCTCGAGATAAGTTAGTAAACACAGCGATATCAAATAATTCGGCAGTCACTCGGCCTTGCGCTAGTGCATGCGAAGACACCTCCATAACAACAGCGTTTTGATCACTTTCAACAAAAGCCTGTAATAATGAATGTAACTCTGTTGCGCCCGGCGTTGTATTAGCAATAGGGATTAGTGCATCAACTTTACCTGCACCATTAGTACCAATAACACCGGTTGGCATCGCTAACGACTCTTGCAGTTGAGCAATTATTTGGCTAGTACTTGTTTTGCCATTTGTCCCGGTTATACCAATCATCGTCATGTGAGCTTGTGGGGACTTATAAAATGCTTTTGCTAGTGCAAACAAACACTTATTCAATTGATAAAAACTTATTATCTCAACACAGTCTCCCGCTTGATTAACCTTTTGGTGAGTCAATCCATGTTTTGATACGTCACTGGTTTCCACAAGTATCAAACTACTGTTTGCTGCTAGTGCATCAGCAATATAATGCTCGCCTTGTTGTTGTGTGCCTGCAACCGCACAAAAAATATCACCTGCTTGCAATTGGCGGCTGTCATTACAAAGTTGTCTTGCCTGCAATGTCAACGAAAGCGATACCTTAATACCAAATTGCTGCAGAATAGATTCAACATAGTCAGCGTCAGTATTAAACACGTTCACCTCCTCGTTTGCTGTTTGCATTAACAACACGAGTACCGGCGTCAGGTTCTATATTTAGTAACCGTAATGCCCCTTGCATAACACGAGAAAAAACCGGCGCAGCTATTTCACCACCATGATAGAGATCACCACCAGGCTCATTAATGACGACAACAACAACAATTTTAGGGTCGGATATTGGTGCGATACCGGTAAATAAACCTACATAGTCATTCCCGTATCCACCCGCTACCGCTTTGAACGCTGTGCCAGTTTTTCCACCGACTCGATAACCTTCTACTTTGGCTTTATGCGCTTTTTGCTCAACAACTTGCTCTAACATCCCCAATAAACTTTCGGTATTTTTTTTGGAAAAGATGCGTTGTTCGTCAAAGGTATCAACTTTTTTACGTTTTAATATGCTCAATGGTTTTTTTACACCGCCATTAGCGATTGCGGCATAAAAACGTGCCATTTGAATCGGTGTTGCAGAAACTCCCATGCCATAAGATAAGGTTGCAAGTTCTATTTGCGACCAGCGAGAACGCGTATGCATAATGCCGTGACTCTCTCCAATTAAGCCGATACCAGTACTTTCGCCAAAGCCTGCTTGAAAAAATTGGTCTAAAAAGAAGTCTTTAGGTAACGATAACGCAAGCATTGACGTGCCAAGGTTAGAAGAGTTCACTAAAATATCTTCAGGTGTCTGTTTTCCGTAGCTACGTGGATCACCTACACGTCTACCGCCTAACCGCATAATGCGTTTACTTGTATCAATAACAGTATCTTTGGTAATGTCACCAAATTCCAACGCGGCAAGCACAGCCATCGGTTTCATTGTCGAACCAGGCTCGTAAAAATCAGTAATTGCACGATTGCGCAGGCGATGAAGTGCAACATTCGTACGATTATTTGGGTTGTAAGATGGGCTATTTACTAACGCAAGTACTTCGCCGCTATCAACATCAGCAACAACAACTGAACCGGAGCTTGCATTAAAAGCTTTAACTGCCCCTTTTAGCTCCCGATAAGCAAGCGCTTGAATTCGCTGATCAATACTTAAAGTCAAATCTTGCGGCGGCTTCGCATCGATTGTTTCCAGTACTTCAATTCGATTACCTTTTGCATCTTTACGATAGCGTTTACTGCCTTGCTCGCCGGTTAGTAAGTCATCATAAACACGTTCAACACCTTCAATGCCTTTGTCGTCAACATTAGTAAAACCAACAACATGGGCACTAATTTCACCCGCTGGATAAAATCGTTTAGACTCTTTACGTAAATAAATACCTGGAATTTTAAGTTGCTTAATGTAGTCAGCCATGGCTGGCGATACTTGACGCTCAACGTAAACAAAGCGTTTAGCTGGATTTTTGGTCACGCGTGATTTAAGCGTATTAACATCTTTATCTAATACATCAGCAAGTGCTTGCCAATGCTCCACTTTAGCTAACGCGTTGCGCTCCATAATAATTTTAGGATCAGCCCAAACGGTATCAACGGGGACACTGACCGCAAGCTCAACACCATTTCGATCAACAATAGAGCCACGGTGCACCTTATTCGCTGCTGTACGCAATGACCGCATATCGCCCTGTTGTTTTAACATATCAGGTTCGATGACTTGAATGTATGCGGTGCGTGCAGTTAAACCTAAATAAACAAGCACAATAACGCCAATGACGAGATAAAATCGCCATGATGCCGTCATTTGTTTGTACTTACTTACCTTATTCGCCATGAATTACTTCAACCTAATTATAATTTCATTTTCAGCCGTTGGCTTTTCCATATTGAGCACTTTTTCTGCTTTACTCTCAATGGCACTGTGTTCCGCTAAACTATTTTGTTCCAGTAACAAGTTACGCCATTCAATATCTAATTCGTCTCTTTCTGTTAACAACACTTCCAAGTGACTAGTACTTTGTCGATTTAAATGTGTGAAGTAAATCACCGCAAATGCAGAAAAAACGACTGCTAACAACAATATGTACATCCAAAAATAACGCTTAATGTCTTGCCATACTTCAAATGCCAAGATCACTTTGGTTGACATGGTTAATCTGCCAACCTTGTTGCTATCCGCATCACGGAACTACGTGAGCGCACATTTTCACCTACTTCGTGTTTTGAAGGTTTTTGACGCCCTTCTAACCGAAGTTTTTTTCCCTTATTAATCTCTGCTTCACTGACAGGTAACCCTCGCGGTACTTGTTTTCCTTGTGAATGTTTTTTCATAAACTGCTTTACTAATCGATCTTCTAACGAGTGAAAACTAATCACGACTAATCGGCCTTCTTCAGCGAGTACAGACAAAGAAGCGGCGAGCGCTTTTTCAATTTGCTCTAACTCACTGTTGATATACATACGTATGGCTTGAAAGCTTCTGGTCGCTGGGTGTTTCTTGATTTCACGTTGTGGTGCAGTTTTCTTGATTAATGCAGCCAATTCCCCCGTGCGGGTTAATGGAGACTCGTCGCGACTATCTACAATTGCATTAGCAATACGCCATGCATGTTTCTCTTCACCGAACGTTCTTAGCACCCAACTAATGTCTTCAACATCTGCTGTGGCTAACCACTGAGCTGCAGTTTGTCCACGTGTTGTGTCCATGCGCATATCTAGCGGTCCATCATTCATAAAACTAAAGCCACGTTCTGCTTGATCTAATTGCGGTGATGAAACACCAAGATCCAATAAAATGCCATCAACTTTACCCAATAGCTGTTCTTTTTCTGCAATAGATAATAAGTCTGCAAATCCAGTATGTTCGATAGAAAATCGCGGGTCAGCAGAATATTTTTCTGCAGCAGCTATTGCGGTGGGGTCTCTATCGATAGCTATTAAACGCCCTTGGTCAGAGAGCTTGGAAAGGATAAGTCCTGAGTGGCCGCCGCGACCGAATGTACCGTCGATATAAATACCGTCGGGTTTAATCGCGAGTCCTGATATTGCTTCGTCAAGCAACACAGAAATGTGAGACTTATCAGTTTGCATTTTAAATAAACGCCGTTCTAGTTGTAATGAATTTCTTTTGTTATAAAGACAGGTCGAGCAATCGCTCTGTTAATTCAATTTCACCTGACTGTATTTTGGCAATGCCTTGCTGCATTTGGCTTTGCCATGCTTGTTCGCTCCAAATTTCGAACTTTTTCAGCTGACCGACTAACATCACGTTTTTGTCGAGGCCAGCATGGTTGCGTAGCGGACCATTGATTAATAAGCGACCACTCTTATCCATCTCACAGTCTGACGCATTACCCAGCAATACTTGCTGCAATAATCGCTCTTGCGGGTTCATACTTGAAAGCCCACAAAGTTTTAATTCTATTTCTTCCCATTCAGGGAGTGGATAAAGCAATAAACAGGCGTGTTGTATATCTACTGTACACACCATTTTTCCCTGACAATCAGCCACAAGCTCTTCGCGATACTTCGTTGGTATCGTGATACGGCTTTTACTATCAAGCGTGATTGCGTTGGTGCCTCTAAACATATTGCCTTTTAAGTTTGTAGATCTACCAAGATCCACTTTTTCCCACTTTTCTCCACATTGATACAGTTTAGTGAGTCTAGTAAAGGTATGTCAAGCAAAGAATTGCTTATTTGATCAACGTGATCAGCAATAAAATTGCGGCATAGAAGGAAGTTTATGTTTTTGTGGGGTTTTGTGGTTTTCTCGCCCAAATATTTAACTTATCTGAGCGAAATAGGTCACTAAAGTGAATAAGCCGACCAGTGCCGTGCTAGTTTAGCGCCAGAAGCGGGTACCCAGAAGCACGATAAAACTAACAGGCACCTATTTTACGATAAAAGCGAAATCGAAACACCTATTTTTGTTACTCAGAAATTTCATTTAGTAAAAACCGGTCAGTAAACCAGCTACTTGAAAAAGGTGGTATAACGATTACGCGACAACTAAAAAACACTTGTGCTTAAATCAGTCGCAACGCACCGAAAATTAATCGCTTTTTGGTGCGGTGTATAGTTGGTATAGGTGCGGCTTAAGTGCCAATGCTATTGCTTGCTCTATCTTTAATAACGTTTGACT
Organism: Thalassotalea sediminis; assembly: GCF_030295915.1. Classification (NCBI taxonomy): domain Bacteria; kingdom Pseudomonadati; phylum Pseudomonadota; class Gammaproteobacteria; order Alteromonadales; family Colwelliaceae; genus Thalassotalea; species Thalassotalea sediminis. The sequence goes on from NZ_AP027361.1 coordinate 3,100,739, forward strand.
ATAAAAACTCAGGTTTTCAAACGCAAGTTCGTTACCTTGCTCAATACTAGATAGCGAATAGTGGTATCCTTGCTCAGTCACAGATACATGTTTGACAACACAATTAGCCTTTTTAGTCGCTAACGTTAAGTATTGCGGCTTTACTAACAAAAGTTGTTTTTCACTACCGGCAAGTGAACTTGCCATATTCGTCAATTCACCAAGTGCAGAATCAACATGATCACCATTGCGAACAACAGGTAACCAACTGCCTATTTGCAGAAAATCTGCCACCTGCCAGCAATTAGGATGGTCAAAGACATCTCTGGGTGTGCCTGACTGAAGAATATGGCCTTTGTGCATTAGCGCTATTTTATCAGCAAACGAGAACACTTCATCTTTGTTATGTGTTACAAAAATCGCACTAATATTGAGTGATTTTAATAAAGTTTTTAACTCAATCATTAAACCATTGCGCAGTCTAGCGTCAATATTAGAAAACGGCTCGTCGAGTAATAACACCTTTGGTCTTACCGCTAACGCCCGTGCGATAGCGACACGTTGTTGTTGTCCACCCGATAACTGATGTGGAAATTTGTCCTTTTGCGCTGTCAATCGCAACAAGGTTAACAGTTTTTCAGTACGTTGTTGTTGCTCACCCTTTGATAATTTACTAATACCAAAGGCGATGTTTTGCCAGATAGTTAAATGAGGAAACAATGCATAATCTTGAAAAATAACACCAACATTACGTTTCTCTGCAACCACTGGGTTATTTTGTGTAATGACTAACTCATCAATATTAATCTGCCCTTCTTGCGGTAACACAAACCCTGCAATAGCACTAAGCAACGTTGTTTTTCCGCAGCCACTTGGTCCTACTAAGCCAAGTATTTCACCTGAAGTTAACGATAAATTGATGTTGGCAAGAATTGTCTGTTGTTGTATATCTACAGACAATCCCTCAATAGTTAATATATCACTCAATGTAATTTCTCTTTTCTATTTAACACTATGATAGGTAGCAATCCAAACAGTACAATGAGTAAAGCGCCAATAGCACCTTGTTCTAATCTTTCATCTGAAATCATCTGATATACCTGAGTGCTTAGCGTATCAAAATTAAAGGGTCTGAGTATAAGTACAGCAGGTAACTCTTTCATTGCTTCAACAAAGACCAATAACCACGCGACTGTAAACGAAGATTTCAATAAGGGGATATGAACTCTAAACACAGTATGCCATTTGCCCACACCTAAACTCGCGGGTGCGAGGTCTAGCGACTGAGGAATTTTTGTTATGCCGCTGGCAATCGTGCCGTTTGCAATAGCAGCAAATCGTGTTACTAATGCAAAAACAATGGCAAACAAACTACCTGATAAAATCAACCCTGGTTTTGATACATTAAACCATACTGCAAGATCATTTATCCAATGATCTAGGGGGCCAAATGTCGCTAGCATCGCCATGGCCAAAACAGTGCCCGGTATTGCATAGCCAAACCCTGATAGCTGCAATGGTCTACCATTACTTTTTACACCGCTTAAGCGACGATATAATACCAATGTTAATGAAATCAAACTCGCAATTGTTGCAACATAAACTGCTACTTCGACACTATTAACACCTGACATAAATAGTTGTGTAAATTCTGTCTGCTCAAGGTGACTAATGGTCATATCAAGTAAGACGAGAAATGGTAAAATAAAACCTGTAATAACCATAAGCCAGCAATAACAATTGCCCGCCAAGTGTTGAAATGGTGACAATTGTATTAGCGGCAACTCTTCATGGTTAAGTTGTGATTGATGGCGAAGATGAGCTCTGGCACGGTATTCAGCAGCAACTGCTAGCAATATTAAAATCATTAGCAGACTGGCGATCGCATTTGCGGTTGCAAGCTCACCGTATTCCAACCATGTATCATAAACTGCTGTGGTTAACGTATTTACCGCGAAATATTGTACCGTAGCAAAGTCTGCCAAGGTTTCCATTAAGACAAGGCTTGACGAAATGGCAATAGCAGGTCGAGCAAGTGGTAAACTAATGCGGTAAAAACATTGCAACTCACTTAACCCTAGCGAACGTCCTGCTTTAATAAGTTTTGGATCTTGATGTTCAAACGCGGTTCTCACCAACATATAAACGTAAGGAAATAGCACTAGGGCGATCATAATCGCTGCGCCAGTTAAGGTTCTCAGATCAAAAAACCAATAGTCGGCGGGAGATTGCCAATTAAACATTGAACGTAGCTGACGTTGGATAGGTCCAGCATAATCAAAAAAATCAGTATATAGGTAAGCAATAACATAGGCAGGCATAGCAAGGGGTAGTAATAATGCCCAACGCAAAGTAGCACGTGTCTTTAAGTTGGTAAGGCTCACAAATGCTGCTGTAGGTACGCCAAAAAGAATCACCAACACAACGACATAGAGTGCTAATAATAAAGTATTTAACACATAGTCAGGTAATACCGTTTGCCATAAATGCGTTAACGTTTCACTATTAGCCGTAGCCCCTGAAAAGATCATAACAGCCACTGGCGCAATCAGCGCCAGAGCCAGTAACCAACTGAAAATTGACCATAAAGGATAGTTAACGCGTGATATCACAAATCAAATTTAGCCTGATCAATAAGTTTGATTGCCGTTTTTCTATGTTGTGCAATAGTCACTAGTGGTAAGTCGTCAGCTTTATACGCTCCCCAAGAGGCGACTAAATCTGAAGATGGAACACCTTTTCGTACTGGATATTCCATATTCGTTTCCGCATACATTTGTTGCGCTTTTTCAGAAATTAAAAACTCCATTAAAGCTAACGCATTATCACGATTAGGGGCATATTTTGCCATTGCGACGCCTGATATATTAATATGCGCGCCACGGTTTTGTTGATTTGGGAAATTAATATTAACACCATCAGCCCACTTTTTTTGAGTCGGACTGGTTAACATTTTACCAAAGTAATAGCTGTTTCCTAAACTCAAGTCACAAAGGTTTTGATGAATAGCTTGAACTTGCCCACGATCATTTCCTTGCGGCTTACGTGCTAAATTCGCTTTAAACCCTTGTAACCATTCAAGCGTTTTCTTTTCGCCATGTTCTGCAACCATTGAAGCAACCAAAGCTATCGTATAAGGGTGTTTACCACTACGAGTACAAACACGCCCCTGCCACTTAGGGTCGGCTAAATCTTCATAACTTATTGAAATTTCGCCTAATCGCTTTGAAGAGTATATATTTCGTACACGTGTAGTAAGAGCAAACCAAGTATTGTCAGCTGATTGTAAGTGTGAAGGAACATGTTTTTGCAAAAGTTCCGAGTCTACTGCTTGTAATAATGACTTTTGCTGCAACTCCACCAAACGGCTTATATCGGTTGTAAGCAGTATATCTGCTGGGCTATGTTCGCCCTCACGTGCTAACCGTTCTGCCATACCTTTTTTGGCAAAAACGACATTGACCTTAACGCCTGTTTGCGCGGTAAATACATCAAAAAGTGGCTTTACCAAGTTTGCTTGACGATAAGAATAAACATTAACTTCGTCCGCAGCATACACCTTCGTAGGTAATAGAAAACTGATAGCAACTGCGCTAAAGGTAATAAATAACGTTTTAAACATAACTTGTTCTCTGCAGATAAATTTAGCTAAATAAGAATGTCAGCAAGACTAATGACATTCCCCAAATGAGTCAAGGTTTTTGAGAATTATTCTCATTTAGTTAACCTGACATCGAATAATTGCTATTTAATGCCAACAACGCCAATTACTAGCAACCAAAACGCGAAAAAAAGTTTTAATTTTGTCGCTGATAAATAACTCACTAACGTTTTAGCAAAAATACCACCTAAAACTGCCCCGGGCCCTGCAAATACCACAACCTGCCAGTAAACCTGAAAACTAACGATCGTATGGTGCCAAATAGCAGACCAGACAGTGAATGCCGAGACAACTACCGCAACGGCAACCGCCATGGTAATGTCAAAACGACGTAAAATTAGATAAATAGCGATTAATTCGCCGACTCCAACAGACAGCCATGCAGTAATAACACCACCGATTAGGCTTATTGCGATTAGCGCAATGGCATCAAAAATTGTTAAACAGCTGTGATCTCGACTTGGTTTGACAAAATAAACCGTGAGCACAATAAATAAGCCAAGTAACAGCGAAAACCAACTAAAGTTATGATGTAAACTATTAGGCGATTGCCAATTATTACCATAAACTAGCCAAATACCTGCAATAGCGCTTAACGTACAAATTAAAATGATACGTTTAAACCCTTGCCATAGCTTAAGATCTACTTTTTCTTGTTTATAGTGAAACCACCATGTCAATGCGCCAGCTGTCATGCCAAAGCATTGAATAGCAAAACTGGTCGCAACCGATTGCTTTTCACTAAATGCAAGTTCATTAAAGGCGGGTATAAATACTACACCGCCACCGGCACCAGTTGAATTCGCGAAAATTGCGCCTAGCATGCCTAAGAAACTAAACAACGCGTAGTCAAACAAAGCTGTAAGATCTAGGGGGGAAAAAAAGAGTAATGAGAACCAGAACAGAAGAAACAGACTAATAAATTTTCCGTTCGTTAAGCGTATTGGATTACTGTCAGTTGACATAATGTTAATTAGTAGAGCAGATTATTCAGCTCTTTCCTCAAGTACAGACTTTACGTCTTCTGACAAACATTGTGCTGATAAGTACTGTTTACCTTTAGCCGTGATCAACACCCAGCCTTTACTTGTTGATTTAATCGTTTTTATATCTTTCCAGGCGATGTGTTGCTTAACGCCAGTTAGTGTTGTTGTAAAGCCACGGTGATCAACAGTCAGATGCACAATATTATTAGCGGCTTGACTCCACATTTGTCTGGTTATCCACCATATTTTTTTATATTTAACGCTTAACGCTTCTACAATACCTAAAATAAACAAAAACCAAGCGGCATAAGGCAGCACATCTGTCAATAAAATGAGCAAAGCGCCAACGCCTGCCAAAATAATGGCTTTACGATAATCTCGCCAAGTTTGTTGACTAGGCATGGATTGTTCAAAACATTCTAAATAGTAAGCTTTGTCTAATTTATATTGCGTTTGAAAAAACAAGTTGTCTGACATAGTGGTTATTTACAGATATTATTAACGTTATTCTACCCATTGGCTGAACATTAAAACAATACTTTTTCATTACTTGCTTTCATTTGTCGATATAACAAACGATGTGAAGTAAACTGTTAGACGGCGTCGGCAGCTTCAGGTAACTGCACAAAATCAAATGTAGTACCTGATTGACCATATAAAATGACATTACATCCTTGCCAGTTTTCAGGTATTTGCCACGTAGATTGCTCATTAACGGTATACGTATGGTATTTATTAGCACAACGTACATCCATTTTAGTCAGTAACCCAGAAACATTTAATATCGAAAAACTATTACGCACAGGGGTAAAATGCCAAAACGGCACCTGATGTAATGTTCCTTTGACTACAATCGATTTGTCACTCTTTATCGTTTTATGAATATTTTGCTTAAGCTGTTGGTAAGTTATCTTTTGCTGTTCGTTTAACGGCATTGCAGTTAATCTATCTACATAGTTTAACGCTTTATTTAATTGATTTAATTGCACAGCTAAAACGAGCTTATTATGGGTGATCGCTAATTTATATTTTACGCCTTTGTCTTGACCATAATTAAATTGAACCTTTGATAAATAGGTGAGTTGTAATTGTTTATTATCGATTGCTTCGTTGTATTTTGCTTTTAGTAAATTCAATAAATTACTTTCAGACGCATAGCGATTTTTAAACGACGACATTTCATCGATATACTGTTCTACAGCCGTTATTTCTTTCTCTTCTAACGCCTCTAGAGCTAAGCGATATTTTTTCATAAAACGTCGGCGAACGCCGTCTTCCGCAGCTTTAGAGGATATTTTAAAATTAAGCTGAACGGTATTCACACAACGTTGAATCGGTTCACCATTTTCCATTGCTGGTTTATATTGCCAATGTTTTATTGCTCTTAACGACTCCCGTTCGAAATCTTTGCTGCCTGATGAATCCAGTTTCACGATGTTTGAAACAGAGCCATTTTTTTCTATCACGAAACTAAAGGTCGCCCAACCTGTTCTTCCCTGCCTTGCAGCAGATTTAGGATATTTAGGGTTAATGCGTTTAATCGGTACTGGTGCCTCAACAGTGCCCAGATGTTTGGCTAACGACGGTGGGTCTAGGTCACTCGCTTGTACCTCTCCTGTTGTAAACATTAACAGTATCGTTGATATTATAATTCTCATTGTTACATCCTTGTTTAAAAATTAGATAACCTTTCTCATATCAATCAAATGAGGCAAAAAACCAAACTTTTCATAGGCGCGAATAGCAGACGTATTTTCGGCAAACACATCTAAATGTAGTACATTAACCCCTTGTACAACGCACCAATCTTCCAACGCTTGTAAAACCTGCTCAACAATCCGTTTACCTCGATACTGAGCGTGAACAAAAATAAACCCAACATAGCCTAAAAAACGGTGTTGAAGATATGGTTTCGCAGCTTTTATTTTTACATAGCCGCTGGCAATAATCTCATTCCCCTTGCAAGCTACCACTAAAGTGCTTTCATCACTTTCAATTAAGTCGACCAGATCATAATAAATAACGGGTTCATTTTTAAAGCACGCCTCAAAGGGTTTTTCGGCGCTTATTACCCCCTGCTCTAGTGATTTTAAAACAGGAATATCATTTAATGTTGCAGTTCTTAGCGTGAGTCCATTCATGGCTATTGTAATTTATCTAAGTATCCATTTAGCTTCCCAAACTAACTCACTATTTGCAACTAAACAATATTGATGCATTCAATTTGTTATATGGAAACTGTTGATTCTTTTTCGGTAAAACTTACCATGAAGGTTAAATGTTGCCTAATGTCGTTTTCTTAATCAAAATACGGAGTTACATTTAGTACCTTGCACAGAAAAACGGTATCAATAAAATAAATAAGCATTCCCGTCATCTGGAGTTATATATGTCTGATAACCTGAGTTTATCTCGAATCACCGAACAACCTTTTGGCTTGTTATCTACTGGCGAAGCAGCCCGATTGTTTACTTTAACAAACACTAACGGCATGCAAGTGAACATTACAAATTATGGTGGCATTATTACCTCTATATTTACCCACGACAAAACAGGTAGAGCATCTGACATTGTCTTAGGCTACGATAATGCATCAGATTATGAGCAAGATACTTATTACCTTGGTGCAATTGTTGGACGGTATGCAGGTAGGATTGCAGACGGAAAAATAACACTCGATGATCAAGAATATCAACTTGCATTGAATGCTCCAGACAGCCAACTGCATGGAGGACCACATGCATTTAACAAGAAGTTATGGACAAGTGAAGTATCTAGCGATAGTAACCAGTCAAGCTTAACGTTAAAGTATACTAGCCCAGATGGTGAAAATGGCTTCCCAGGTACTGTAGATGTTTGTGTTGTTTATACCTTAACAGACAACAATGAATTAATAGTCGAATACCACGCAACAACCGATAAAACAACGTTACTAAATTTAACGCAACATAGCTATTTTAACTTAGCAGGTCATGACAGTGGCGATATTCACCAACACAAAGTTGCGATCAACGCAGATCATTTTTTACCCATGACGCCAAATGCATACCCAACAGGAGAGATCGTTAACGTCTCCAATACCGTTCATGATTTTCGTGTGCTTAAAATGTTAGCAAACGATATTAATGGCAATGATTCGCAAGTAAACATTGCCAAAGGGTTCGACAATTACTGGCTGTTAAATGAAGATGCAAAACACGACAATAAATATGCTGCACAAGTTGTAGAGCCTGCATCAGGTCGAATGCTTACTGTGTTTTCCGATCAACCAAGTCTGATTTTATATACCGCTAATTATATTGACGGGAGTCATATCGGGAAAAATAACTGCCAATATCAACAGCGTGCAGGCTTATGTTTGGAGCCGCAACGTGCCAATAACTTAGAAACGGGTGCTGATATTAATAATACATTGTTAACACCCGATGCACCTTTTTACAGTAAAATGCGCTACAAATTTTCTATCGCAGATTAATACATCTTCCACTAAAAAAGCAGCCGTAAGGCTGCTTTTTTTTTAGCGGTTCTACACTTTCTTTTATAAAAATTTTGCTAACATACCGCCAATAACGATACCACTAGCAAACAAAAAAATAACCGCACTAATACCAGCTAAAGTTGCCAACGCTGATTGCTCAACAGCTGTTAATGATTTCCACCAAGATTTCATAATAAACCTCTACTTAAATAATGTTTGTACGAGAAGCGTAATCAAAACACCAATAACAAGGCCACAAGCACCTGCTAACATTAATGCTTTTCGCTTATACTGAGGGGTAATATCGACAATACACTCTATCACTTCAACCTGATTTTTGTGCGCTAACAACGTTGCTTGTTCTTGCTCAAAAACAGCGGCTAAAGCCATTAAGGTATCTTTTGAACTATTGCCATACCTTTCAACACGTTGAATCGTACGAAGACTAACACCGCAAGCATCAGCTAAATGCTGTTGTGTCCATGCCTTGCTTGTGCGTAATTGTTTAATTCTCTCTGCGTTAATATCCATAAATATACTCTAGTTCCAACCCTGCTTACAAAAACAGCGTTGTGATCATATCAACACTTATATAGCCAATAACCCCGCCTATTAACCCGCAAAGTAACAACCAAGGTAAGAATGTTTTATCTTTAAGTTGATAACGCTTTTTCAGCACTTGCTTCTGCGTCGCCACATGCGTCCCATCAGCAATGAATGTGCAATGCACTTTGCCCGTCAACAAATTCGCCATCGTTATTTCTATTTCTACCACACGATTTGCGATATTCAACGTTTGGCAGGACTTCCGTCGTAAACTACGCTGCGAAACAATTAATTCGTTATTAACATAAATATTTTCCTTTCCCGATAACGCTGAACAATGCACATGAATGTGATGTTCATCTATCGTACAGTAAAAATGGTAGCCTTTTCGATAGCCCACTTCGGGGGTTGTTGTTCCGCTCATATCCGTTTGCATATGTTCGTTGTTCATTGCATTTCCTGTTGTAATGTCACTTCGAAAACAAGTACACCATAAACACGTTATTTGATCTGCGACATGCTTATGACAGGACAATAAATTGTCATATGACATTCGGTGTCACATTTTATATTTAGTTGAAATTAAAGCAAAAAAAAAGCGCTTAGCGCTTTTTCTTCTATTTAGACATCAAGCAGTCGTTTAATATCTTCTGTCGTTTGATCTATGCGACTAACATCCATTGGCGCGATAAAAATCGTATCATCACCAGCCAACGTACCTAAAATGCCTGCAGATTCTCCCATACTGTCCAACATACGAGAAATCAACGGTGCACCACCAATACCTGTTTTAACAATAATTTGCATATTATTGTGTTTAACACTGGCGACAACAGATTGGATCGCTTGGCGGGATTTAGGGATCGCCAATTCATCTGGAAGAATATATACCACTTGGCTGCTTGCATTTCGCATTTTTACAGCACCAAGCTTAGATAACAAACGCGAGATTTTTGCCTGAGACATATTTTTAAAACCCTGCTCAGCGAGTGCAGCAGCAAGTTGTCCCTGTGAACCGTAACATTGTTCTTTCAATAATGTTTTAAAGGCCGTAATTAATTCAGCTTCGTTTTTCTTGCGAATAGATGTCATTATCTTTCTTACATCAATTATAAATGGAATTATTGATATTTTAACGAGTTTTTAGCTGGTTGTCCTTTACTTTATTCATTCTTTTTATAAGTTCTATCACTTGATAGTTCTGAATAGTTGCCACGTTGGTCAAGATAAATATTAACCGACAGTGAATATTTATACAGTTTAATTGTAATCCGCTGATGTGTGCATTAATGTATGCCTTGATTTTAAAATAACATACGGCAAAACATGATAAAAATCGCACTGTCCTCAATGATATTATTACTCTTCATTTCTGGTTGCCAGCATCCGAAAACGATGCCAAAAAAGACAGAGCCTTCACATGTAAGGCGTGGCGAAACGGTAATTATTGGCGATCATGAGAACAAAGCACAACAATTTCCTCAACATTACATTATCGAAGGCCCATTTAACAACAAAACCGTTGCATTAACATTTGACGATGGCCCCTCTGAACACACACTATCGCTACTTAATGTGTTAAAAAAACACCACGTTAAGGCAACATTTTTTATGTTAGGGAATCAAATGCAACAATACCCTAAAATTGTTCAATCTGTCGTCAATAACGGGCATGAAATTGCTAATCACTCTTGGGATCATGACGATATGCTTAACTATAAAAATATCGATTTGTTTTGGCAAAACCAAGTTAATAAGCAAATTAAGATAACGCAAAAAATTATAGGTAAAACACCACGATTATTTAGGCCACCTTTTGGTCGTATTTCTTCACAACAAGTCCAGTTTCTCGCGCAGCAAAACATAAAAACAATTATTTGGTCTATCGACACTCAAGATTGGAATGAGCAAACCAACTCGGTCAATAATTTAGTTAAAGCGGCTACTCAGTATATGCACCCTGAAGCCATTATACTGATGCATGATGGCGGCGGAAATCGTAAAAACACAGTCAAATCGTTAGCTGCGATTATCAATCATTATACCGAGCATGGATATCAATTTGTTACCGTGTCAGACTTACTTAATACAGACGCCTATCATGAGTAAGCATGTTAATAAAAAGCTTGAATGCCTGTTTGTGCTCGCCCCAGAATCAGCGCGTGAATATCATGAGTCCCCTCATACGTATTGACAGCTTCTAAGTTCATCACGTGACGAATCACATGAAACTCATCAGCAATACCATTACCACCATGCATATCTCTTGCGGTACGCGCTATATCAAGTGCTTTTCCGCAAGAATTACGTTTGATCAACGAAATCGCTTGCGGTGCCAACTTGTCAGTATCCATCAGTCTCCCGGCTTGCAAAACCGCAAATAAGCCTGTTGTTATATCCGTTTGCATATCTGCAAGTTTCTTTTGGATCAGTTGCGTGGCGGCAAGTGGCTTACCAAACTGCTTCCTATCCAACGTATACTGTCTAGATGCATGCCAACAAAACTCAGCCGCACCTAAAGCTCCCCATGAAATGCCATATCGCGCTTTATTCAAACATCCAAATGGACCTGATAAACCACGTGCTTTCGGTAATATTTGATTTTCGGGAATAAATACATTGTCCATAACAATTTCACCGGTTATAGACGCTCGCAATGAAAACTTACCTGCTATTTTCGGTGCAGTTAAACCTTCCATACCTTTTTCCAGAATAAACCCTCTGATCTCACCATCCAGCTTAGCCCAAACAATAAATATATCAGCAATAGGCGCGTTCGTTATCCATGTTTTATTTCCCGTTATACGGTAACCATCAGGAACTTTTATTGCGCGTGTCGCTAAACTGGCAGGATCAGAGCCTGAATCGGGCTCTGTTAGGCCAAAACACCCAATGAGTTCACCCGTTGCTAATTTCGGTAAATACTGTGTCTTTTGTGCCTCACTTCCATAAGCGTATATAGGATGCATAACTAAAGAAGATTGCACACTCATAGCACTTCGATAGCCACTGTCTACACGCTCAACTTCACGCGCAATTAGACCATAACTGACATAATTGGTGTTGGCACATCCATATATTTCTGGCAAAGTACAGCCGAGTAAACCTAATGCGCCGAGTTCGCGCATAATTTCAACATCAAACGTTTCGCTTCGATTTGCTGCTATAATTCGTGGCATCAACTTTTCTTGGCAATATTGTTGTGCTGTTTCTCGAATAAGACGCTCTTCATCTAAGAGAAGTTCATCAAAATGTAATGGATCCTGCCAATTAAAACTCATGTCTTTCATCACTCATACCTTAGCATTATTGTTTAGCTTACTAACACAAGTACTCAGGTCACTTAGTACAACTACAACAACAATAATCATTCATGATACGCAGCATACGTAATTTCATGTTAAAGTTAAAATATAGTTTTTCTCTACCTGTTATAGATATAAACTATAACTATTAGTCACCTTCTGTAGGATATTATGGACTTAAAACAACTGAAATACTTTACCGCTGTTTATGAAAACGGTAGTTTCAATGCTGCTGCAAAAGCCTGTTTTATCGCGCAGCCATCCATATCAACAGCAATTGCACAACTAGAAGCTGAACTGCAACACCCTTTATTCATTCGCCAGTCTACAGGGGTAAGTGTTACCGACGAAGGTAAGCAACTTTACGCTATGGCAAAACAACTGCTTGGGCAGGCACAAGCGATTAAATCGAGTTTTACCCAACAAGATACAAAAACTGAATTTGCACTGGGCGTTACCAAAGGATTGGGAGTAGCGCGAATGAGTCAATTACTAAAAACATTTATTTCGCGTGAAACCAATATGTCATTAACGCTTGTACCACAAGACGCGCAATGTCACGCACGGATCATCACAAAAGATGAGCTCACTTCTACTGAAAGTTATGAAACAATATGGCAAGAAGAATTCGTACTCGCATTGCCTCTTAATCATCCACTTGCATTAAAGCGTAACGTTACCCTAGCTGATTTACAGGAGATAGATTTAATACAACGAACACCTTGTAGTGCTTGGCAAACATTATCGCGTGAATTATCACTGGCAAAAGTTTCGCCACGTATTCGCGCGAAAATACAAACGATTGATTATGCTATAGGTCTAGTAAAAGCGGGTCTAGGCGGTGCAATTGTGCCAGCACATAAAGAAGTCATCGAAATAGCTGATCTTTGCTTCAAAAATATACAAGGCCTAAATCTAAAACGAGAAATTGTTTTGGCATATCAAACGCCTTCCCCTTTGCTTAACAGCCTTAAAAGTATCGTCAGTCATGCACATACTGAACATTTGCCCGAGTTTTTTTCTTACAATTTTTAAACATTTTGGTCATTCAGTATACTGCCATTCAGTATTACAATTTGTTAACATGCTGCCTTTCTTGGCCATTGTGTGGTTCAAAGCGCACATTCAATATAAAAAATAGAAGCAAATTAAGCATCATAGGAACGCCCCACATGACGAGAACGCTCATCACCATTATCGCCTTTTTGATGTGCGCAAATGTAGTTGCTAACGAAAAAAAACCAGAAAATCAAAGTACCGTATTTAATGAAACCTTTAGCTGGCAAGCACAGTTAGGTTTATCCGCCTATTATACTGATATTTTGTTAACCGACGTCGAACAATCAGACCTCAAGAGTTACCTTACTGTACCGTTTCTTTTTGATTTCTATTATAAAGGCTTTTTCATTCAATCGAACCATCGTCGCTCGGAAAGCTTTGCCCTTGGTGCTGAGCTTGGTTATCAACTCATCGTTGAAGATGATTGGGAGCTCGATATTATTAGCAAGGCCTATATTACCGGAATATCACCCAGTAAAATAATGGACCTTGCAGATAAAGAAATTGCCAGCATAAAAGGACTCGACAAGCGAGATGTTGGTGAAGGTATCGGATTACGATATACCCGATATTTTCAAAGTAGTCAGCTTTCAATAGATGTTGCAAATTTAGCGATACCAAGCGACGCTAAAGGTTGGCTTTTTGAAGCATTTTATAGCCACCTTGTGCCGTATAGAAACTGGGATATTTACCTGAACGCAAGTTTAAGCTACTACCCTGAGACCATGATGGATTATTATTATGGAATAAGAAGTCATGAAGTATCAGCAATTAGGCCTTTATACCAAGCAAGTGGTGCTCTCAAAGGCCAACTAGAAGCATTTGTTCAACGCCCTATTTCAGAATCGTGGACCTTTAATGCTGGGGTTAGCTTTAGCAAATATTCCGATAACCTTTCTGACAGCCCAATTATAGAAAAATCTCATAGTGTTACTGCGATGTTAGGAGTGCTCTATGTATTTTAACCACAGCAAAGGAACTGCATGGTTGTTATTACTCATATTGTTATTTATCAGTAGTCTATTAAACGCACAAGAAGTACCAGATAAGCAAGTATTACTGACAACTACCCCTAACAATTGTGTAACGCTTCGTCAGGGGCGCACATGCTACGCTAAAGTTAATATGCGTTGGCAAACGCAAGTGGTAGGCAACTATTGCTTGCAAGTTAAAGCGTCTGGTCAAACGTTACAATGTTGGCGTAATAGTAAAAAAAATCAATGGACTTTTGAGTTTCAAGCCCGTGAAAAAGTTGATTATCAACTGGTTACACTTGAGGCTCAAACCGTATTGGCAGAGACAAGCGTGAACGTAAGTTGGGTACACAAAGCAACACCAAGAAAACGTCGCTGGCGACTCTTTTAACAAGGTAGAAACGTCATGTTAAATTCACAAAAAATACTCTTAGTTGAAGATGATTTATCATTGGCTGATTGGGTAAAAGAATACCTTGAAGAACAAGGCTTCCATGTAAAACATGTTGCCCGCGGTGATGAAGTGGCCGACGAATTTATACGCTATGCGCCAGATGTTGTTCTCCTCGATATTATGTTGCCCGCATTAAGTGGGATAGAAGTATGTCGTTTATTGAGGCAGCAATCTAATGTACCGATAATTATGCTTACAGCAAGGGCTGATGAATTTGACGAAGTTATTGGTTTTGAAGCTGGGGCAAATGACTATGTCATTAAACCCGTAAGACCAAGAGCATTGTTAGCAAGAATACACAGCGCCTTAAAACACCAACCTACTGAAGTTAAAGATGTGAGTGCTATAAAGCTAGGTAAACTTCACATTAACGGGGAGGCCAACCGCGTTACTTATAAAGGTGAAGAGGTTGAACTTTCTACAAGCTTATTCGCATTTCTGTGGTATTTGGCAAGTCATGCTGGTGAAGTAGTTGATCGAGACAGTGTTTTCAAAACACTTAAAGGTCGCGAATATGATGGGCAAGATCGCCGCTTTGATGTCATGTTATCGACATTAAGAAAAATATTTAACGATGACCCTCAAAGCCCAAAGAAATTCAAAACTGTTTGGGGTAAAGGCTATTTATTCGTTGCTGATGCTTGGAACGATTAGCGATGAAACGACTCTTCATTAGCATTATTTTTGCTGTCTTTGGTTCGTTATTTTTAATCGGCTGGGGACTAGATATGTTAATTGAAAAAAATGCGACTAACGAAGAACAACCTGAAATAAAAATTTACCAACAGCTTATCGAAGGTGTCGCACAAGAGCTTGATTTAGTAGCAGAGCAGAAAATTAATACTAAATTAGCCAAAATCGCACAACATTACGCTTTAACAGTAAGCATAGAAGAAACCGCTGCCATTGCATTACCTGAACCACTGTTTTCACAATTATCTGAACCAGGTGGTTTACTGTTGGCATCTGAACAACAAGCTTATTTGCTCAAACGACTTGCAAACACACCACAATTTCTAGTAAAGCTGCAAATCCCCTTTGAACAAGAAGAAAACCTTCGTTTAAATGCATTATTCACTGCCATTTTATACTTAGGCGTCGGCAGTATCATCGTCTTGTGGCTTTTACCTTTAGCGAGACGTCTGTACTTGCTTACTAACGCTGCTGAGCGCATAGGTAAAGGGGAGCAAAATGTACGTGTTAACCTTAGCCGTTTTTCCTATATATATCCGCTGGAAAGTCGTTTTAATCAAATGGCGGCTCAAATTGAAAAACTAATGGCCGACAATAAATTGCTAGCTCGAAGCTTATCACATGATATACGAACACCTATGAGCTGTTTACGTTTTGGCATGGATGCAGCACTCGATTCAGACAGTATTGACAAAAAGAATAGCTACCTCAAACGTATGGATATCGAATTAACAAGAATGGAAGACATGACGTCAGCATTTTTATCGTATGCGAGTATGGAAAGACAAGGAATACACCTAAAGTTTGAGCCCATTAACGCAAAAGCCTTTGTTGACCGTATTTGTAGTGAATTTCAAACATTAGCACAGCAACATAAAGTATCGCTGACATGTAAAAATATGACTAATGATGCCGTAATAAATGCCGACCAATATTGGTTAAATAGAGCGCTTCAGAATTTACTGACCAATGCGATTCATTACGCGAAAACACAAGTATTAATGTCAACAACTGTTGTACAAAAAAAATTGCAAATCGTCATAGAAGATGATGGTAAAGGCATTGAAAAAGAAAAATTTACCGTTATTTTTGATCCTTTTGTCAAACTCGATGTTGATCGTTCTCGCGAGCAAGGTCATTTTGGCTTAGGTTTGGCGATATGCCACAAAGTCGCTCATTGGCACAAAGGTGATATTTCAGCTGGGTTTTCAACGAATCTTCACGGCGCTAAATTCACATTAGCCATTCCGCTTACTCATTAAGCTTCAAACAACATAATTGATGCAATTGTAATTGGCTGTGCGCTTAACACTATGCCTTTTGCATGCTTGCATTCATATATCGATACAAGTAACGTTAGTTAAATGCTATCTGATCACCTCTTGTATTATGACCTCAACTAAACGCCGACATTTTCTAAAATCTGCTGCTGCATTATCAGCAAGTGGTATTGCTCTTTCACATGCTGATACCTTTACTAACGTTTCAACTAATAAACTCTTTAAACATAATCCTGTTTTTGGCCTTGCCGTCCCTAAAATGGAAACGGTTCGAATTGGCTTTATAGGCGTAGGAAAGCGAGGCTTGGGGCATGTTCAACACTGCTGTCACATCGAAGGGGTTGAGATAAAAGCAATTTGTGATATTCATCAAGATGTTATCGACAGTGCATGTCAATTAGTTGAACTGCAACAACGTCCTCGACCAGATGAGTATACCGGCAGTGAGTTTGCCTATAAAGACATGTTAAACCGTAGCGATATCGATATTATCATTATATCGACACCTTGGCGTTGGCACACGCCTATGGCCGTAGACACAATGACCAGTGGCAAGCATGCTTTCGTCGAAGTACCTGCTGCAACAACGGTTGAAGAATGCTGGTTACTAGTAAACACCGCAGAACGTACACAAAAAAACTGCATGATGATGGAAAATGTCTGTTATGGCCGTGATGAATTAATGGTACTAAACATGGTCAGGCAAGGTGTATTTGGCGAGTTATTGCATGGCGAAGCTGCGTACATCCATGATTTAAGATCACAGATGAAAAACCTTGATAGGCACACAGGCTCTTGGCGCACTTATTGGCATACCAAAACCAATGGCAATTTATACCCCACCCATGGCCTTGGACCCATTTCACAGTATATGAATATTAATCGAGGTGATCAGTTTGATTTTTTAACGTCAACGAGTTCACCTGCAATAGGTAGACAATCTTATGCTGCCCGAACATTTCCGCCTGAACATGAGCGAAATAAAGTAAACTATATTGCAGGGGATATGAATACAACAGTCATCAAAACTAAACTCGGACGCACAATTACGCTTAAACATGACACGACAACACCTCGACCTTATACACGTCTAAATTACATTCAAGGTACCAACGGTGTTTTTTCAGGGTACCCGAACCGAATCGCACTCGAACAAAAGCCAAAAGCAATAGCAGCGTTCTTCGAGAAGGAATATCAATTAGCACTTAATGCATGGGAAACTCAAGGAAAGATAGGTAGCAAACCACAACGGCACAGCTCTCATCAATGGGATAAAAATATGCTTCCTTGGCAACAACATTTTGATCACCCTCTGTGGATTCGCATGGGCAAAGAAGCCGAAAAGAATGGAGGACATGGCGGAATGGATTTCTTAATGCTTTGGCGTATGATCTACTGTTTAAGAAATGG
Source organism: Thalassotalea sediminis (assembly GCF_030295915.1). Taxonomy (NCBI): domain Bacteria; kingdom Pseudomonadati; phylum Pseudomonadota; class Gammaproteobacteria; order Alteromonadales; family Colwelliaceae; genus Thalassotalea; species Thalassotalea sediminis. Next base: position 3,118,564 of record NZ_AP027361.1, read on the forward strand.
TGAAGCATTAGATCAAAATGTATATGATGCAGCTGCATGGTCCGTTATTGCCCCAATAAGTGCAGATTCAGTTGCCGACCGCAGTAATAGCAAAGATATTCCTGACTTTACCCGTGGTTTATGGAAAAATGCAACGCCACTTTCCATTGTTTCGTAAATTGATGTGCTATGTCGACAACATCCCATATAAATACTTCAACGCTAGTCATTCTCGCAGCGGGCCAAGGTTCACGCTTTGGCGGTGCTAAACAGTTTGCGCAGTTTGGCGCTAAACAAAAGACGTTGATGGAATACAACATCATTCAAGCCGTTAAAGCCGGCATAAATCATGTTGTATTCATTACCCAAGCGTCACAACAAGCATCCTTAGAACAGCAAGTTATTCCTCATTTACCTAAAGGCGTCAAAACGTCCATTGCGCTACAAGACATGAACAATTTGCCTGCTAAATGTGCAGTAGAAGCTTCACGTGTTAAGCCTTTAGGTACCGCACACGCACTTTGGTGCGCTAAACAATATTTGCAACAGGGCTTTATTGTTATCAACGCCGACGATTATTACGGTGAACAAGCGTTTAGAAAAATTCAGCATATTGCCCCCGCTAATTGTGGGCTAGTGGCCTTTGAATTGGGAAAAACGCTCTCTACGCATGGCGGCGTTAACCGAGGCTTTTGTCAACATTCACAATCGAAATTAGTTGATATTAAAGAAGTCATCGATATTATCGAAATTGATGCTAACCATTGTCGAGGTATGTGTGATGGTTCAGCAATCGTCATGTCGAAAGCACAGCTCGTATCAATGAACTTTTGGCGATTAACCCCGGCAATTTTTCAACAAATAGAAGCGTTATTACAACAGCATTTTCCAACAACTCAAGAACACGCTAATGCTGACTTAAATAAAGAAGTCTATTTACCCGATGCAGTTTTCGCACTTATCGCTGCAACTCAGGCCAACGTTGAGCTTTTAGCTTCACAAGATGCGTGGTTTGGCGTAACATATGCCGCCGATTCTCCATCCGTTGAAAGTGCAATTACATCTTTGTCGAATAATGGAGCATTCGACAGCCATAGTTAACATAATAAATCGAGGGACAGTGGTACATTATGAACATTAATATTGATCAGGTGCAGGTAAGTCATGTGTTAGAGGCTTACTTATGCGATATAAAAACAAGTAAAGTTACACCGTTAGGGAACGGCTTGATCAATACAACGTACCTTGTTTCTAGCCCAGCACGAAAATTTGTGCTGCAACGTATCAACCACCACGTGTTTACCCAACCAAACGACGTGATCAATAATGCAGATCTAATCAACGATCATCTTTATAATAAAAAGCAATTAGGCGAATACCAGCTTGAACCTATATGGCAGGTAAAAAGTAGTAATGGCAACTCAATGGTTCAATATAAAGATAATAGCTGGCGCGCCATTCAGTTTATTCCTAATTGTTATACTGTTGAAGAAGTAAGCTCAGCTAAACAAGCACGTGAAGTTGCCCGGGCATTCGGTGCATTTACTTGTGCGTTAAGTGATTTTCCAGCGGAAAAGTTAAGCGAAATTATCACTGACTTTCACAACTTAGATGCTCGCATCACACAGTTAAAAACAGCCAAACAAAACAATTCTCATCAACGTTTAACCAAATGTCATGAATTAGTCGCCACGTGTTTGGCAGAAACAGCTTTTATCTCAGAAGTTGCTGACATTATTACTCAGCTCCCTATTCAAGTAACGCATAACGATACTAAAATAAATAATTTACTCTTTGCTAAAGCAACAAACGAACCTATTGCAGTGATTGATCTAGATACCTGTATGCCTGGTTTCGTCATGCATGATTTTGGCGATATGGTGAGAACTTGCTGCTCTAATTTACCCGAAGATGGTACCAATTTAGACCAAATGACCATTTCTATGGATATTTTCAAGGGATTATCTCAAGGCTATATTGAAAGTTTTAATGGTCAACTGTCTGAGCTTGAAAAGCAAAGCTTGGTGATTGGCGCACAGTTATTACCTTTTATGATTGGCGTACGGTTTTTAACAGATTACCTGAACGGCGATAGTTACTTTCATACCCAATATAATACACACAACTTAGATAGGGCATTAAACCAAATTAACATGTATCAATTGTTGAAAAGTAAACGCGAAGAGCTCAGTCGTATTGTAAGTCAAACAAGCACTTAATTTGCTTACTTTTTAGTCTATTTAAATCTACATTATATTGCCGAGGTATGAATAAAAAATAGCATCTCGGCCTTAAATCTCCTTACTTGCCCAGTATTGCGCACTTATTGCGCGTTTACTATTTACCTATCTTCCTGCTCGCCTGAAGTTAAGCAATAAATTAAAAATCACTAATGCTTGTCAACATCAATAAGCTTGTGATATTAAAGTTAACCGATGTGATAGGAAGTAAGTTTTTAAGGAAATAAATACCAAATTGACCTCATTTCTATAATCTTAAGGGTAGGTAAGAATGAAATTACGCTTTAAAGTGAGCGCACTTATTGCACTGATACTGATCTCGTTTCTAATGTTAATGGTTGTCGGCCTGACAGCACTCCGTTTTGCGAGCAACGATGATAATAGAGCGAGAGTTGAACAACTCTTTAGATCAACATATAACATCGTTGTAGAAATGGAAAAATACGTTGCAAGTGGCAAAATGTCGGAAAAAGAAGCAAAAGCTTTAGCAGCGCAACTACTGAGAGAAAACAAATATCACAAATCTGAATATGTCTACGTTGCTGATGAAAACCTTAATTTTGTCGCCGCGCCTTTAGATCCTCAGTTACACGGTACTAGCTTTCATGAATTTAAAGATGGTCAAGGCAAAAGCGTCGGTAAAATACTACAAAATGCTGTTAACAATAACCCACAAGGCATTGCTACATACGAATGGACACAAAAGCAGGCGGATGGTTCTATAGAAGAGAAGCTTTCCATTGCTCGTCAAACACCTAGCTGGGGCTGGTATGTCGGTACAGGCATTGGCTTTGCAGAAGTAGAAGCACGTTTTTGGGCTAATGCGAGTTGGCAAGTCTTTATTTGCTTAGCATTAACCTGTGGTTTAGGGGTGCTACTGTTATTATTTACCCGTAAATTACTAGACGATCTTGGTGGCGAACCTTCAGCTGTACTTAAAATAGTGCAAAAAGTCGCGGCTGGAGATTTAACGGGTAATAATTCAAGTTCTAACACGCGAGAAGACTCAATTTTAGGTTCGATATTGCGCCTACGTGAGTCATTAGCAGCAATTTTAGGGAGTATTGAAGAGTCGATTAAGCAATTACGTCAAGAAACGGAAGATGCGAATCGACGCACATTAGAGATCGACAACACTTTCGAAGCTCAACGCAGTGAAATTGATATGGTTGCTACGGCGATGACGGAAATGTCTTCTTCTTCGCAAACGGTTGCCGATAATGCTAATGCAGCGGCCTTATCAACAACAGAAGCAGATCAACAAGGCATTAAAGCCCACGATATTGTAGATTCAGCGGTACAATCAATTACAACATTGGCTACGCAAATAGACGAAGCGAGTGTCGTTATAACAGAACTCGGCAATGACGTGACTAATATCGTGTCAGTACTAGACGTTATTCGTGGTATTGCTGATCAAACAAACTTACTGGCACTTAATGCCGCCATTGAAGCTGCCAGAGCAGGTGAACAAGGCAGAGGCTTCGCCGTTGTTGCCGAAGAAGTGCGTAACCTTGCGAAACGTACGCAAGATAGTACTGAAGAAATCCATAATATGATTGAACGTTTACAGTCAGGTTCTGTGCGCGGCGTTGAAACAATGGATATGAGCAAAGCGTCAAGTGAGGGTACCGTTAGTCAAACTCAAGAAGCTGCCATAGCACTTAATCAAGTTGCACAGGCATTAAGTTCAATAACAGAGATGAATAATCATATTGCCACAGCTGCCGATGAGCAAAACAAGGTAGGAGATGATATTTCACGACGCATTAATATGATTGCAGAAAGCTCTCATGATGCTGCTGAACTTGCGCATAAAGGTAAAAATGCAACCTCTGTACTTATTCAATTAACCGATAAATTGGAGTCATTAATGACTCACTTTAAAACTGCAAAATAAAGATATCAGTGCAATTTTCATCGCAATTGCTTTCAGATACTTTTTACACGAAATGAAACCAATACTTTACTTTCGTTTCGTGTAATACATTTTGTACACTTGGACAAAATCCACACTAAAATGTGCTGAAAAACATTTGTTATTTTTTTGTTAACTTAATACGCTTCTGCTAGTCTTACATTGTCCTGGTTGACCTCTAGGACAAATGAGCGATGATGGACGTTGTAAAAAGCAGTGCAGTTGCAGGGGTGTTGGTGCGCTTAGTTTAATTTTTCACAATTGTCTCGCTTTTGCTCAAGCAGGATTGGTTCTCCCCCAGCCCTGCTTGAGCGTTCATCCCCACACTTAAGGATGAATAACTTTATTGGCTTCATTGTATTCTTCGTTATAATCCCTTCCAAAACGCATTAAATTTATTGATATGAATACTAACCAATTTACGCTAACTTCTTTTTTTCCTTATCAACTTGCAAGATTGCAAATGCTCGTCAGCCAATCTATTGCACAAGTCTACCAAGGAGAATTCGAGCTTTCCCGACAACAATGGCGAGTATTGGCAATTCTAGCCACTCATGCGCCTATCAATGCTAAACAAGTAGGTTTACACGCAGATTTAGATAAAATGCCAACAAGCAGAGCAATTAAGGGGCTTATCGCACAGAAGCTGGTCAATAAGAAACAAGACAAAGATGATAAACGTGTACATCTGCTGTCTTTGTCAAAAACAGGTATCAATCTATTTGAGCGATTAATTCCTATTGTTAAGCAACAAGAACAAGCATTACTCTCAGTTTTATCCGATGAAGAAAAAATGAGTTTAGATAATGCGATGAAAAAGTTGGTAATGCAAAGCGAGCGATTAACCAAAAACGAGACTTAAAACGTAGTTAAGTAGTTAGTGTCCAAAAACCTACCTTAAAACTGATCGTATACTTTCCATAAGCACCTGCGCTTTTACGGGTTTAGCGATGTGTAAATTCATGCCAGCGGCAATACTGTTATCTTTATCTTCTTGTCTTGCGTGAGCAGTCATAGCAATGATAGGTAATGATTCAAATTGCTGTTTTTCCCTAATTAGTTTAGTCGCTGTTAAACCATCCATCACCGGCATTTGAATATCCATTAACACAACATCAACAGTACTTTCGTCTAGTTGCGTCAGTGCAACTTCGCCATTTTCAGCCACAATCACATCTGCCCCCATTACGTTAAGTAACTCTTTGGCCACGAGTTGGTTTACCAGGTTATCTTCAACTAATAAAACCTTAACCCCTTTTAGCTGCTGTTTCTTAGCAAGAGAGCTCGGGGTGGGGCTATTAACGTTTTTTTCTGTTGGCTCACTGACAGGCTGAAAACGTTGGCTTTGCAATGCTAAGTGGAGTTGTCTCAAGGTATATCGATATAAAGGAGCGTCGCAAATAACATAAGGTATTTTCGCTTCATCTAGCAGTTGATAAGTTTCACGTAATTGAGCCACATTTGTATGTTGATAAACGGCCAAGACAAAACCACCAGAAGTCTGAGTTGTACCATGATAGAAATACTCAGCAATTTTATGACAGTTTTCTTTCGTAATAACGTCGACACGAACAAATAAAAAACATGTCTTATTCTCAGATATTTGGTGTTGCTTGAAATCATCGAGTCGCTGATATTGATAATCGAGTGCGTCTAGCAACTCAACAAATGAATTGGGCAGTATTGCACCAAATGATTCAACCTTTACGGGATTAGCAATAACCTTTTCACTTTGGTTTTTGGGTTCATCAAAGGGCAATACAAAACTAAACTCTGCACCGGCTAACGGTTTGCTCTTTATTTTAATTTCACCACCAAGTAAATTGACGATACGCTGGCAAATCGATAATCCTAAGCCGGATCCACCATATTTTCTCGTCATAGATTCATCAGCTTGAATAAATGCTTCAAACAGGGTTTTCTGCTTATCTTCCGCGATGCCTATACCAGTGTCTTTAACAGTAAATTTCACGAGATTTTTACTTGCGCTGTTAGCAATGGTATCAACTTTTAGCGCTATACTTCCGTGATCAGTAAATTTAACAGCATTATTCAGTAAATTACTTAACACCTGTACTAGGCGCATATCATCGGTCAAGACTTCTTCAGGTACAGACGGTGAAATATCTACCTGCAAACCAAGCTGTTTCTTTACTACTAAATCAATATTTAGTTTGATAGCACGTTGAACAATATAATCTAAGCTGCAACTGTCTTTTACGATGTTCATATTACCCGATTCTATCTTCGCTAAATCGAGCAGTTCATCGACAAGATGTAATAAGGTATCAGATGCATCTTGTGCATTTACAATATGTTGTTTCTGTTGGTAGGTAAGCATGGTATTTGATAGTAACGAGTGCATACCTTGAATCGCGTTTATCGGCGTTCTTATTTCATGGCTCATGTTTGCCAAAAACTGACTTTTTGCTTTGTTTGCTTGTTCAGCTTGTTCTTTTGCTTTTTCTAACGCGGCATTTACTGCATGTTGTTCGGTAACATCACGAATGATAATGATTGTACCTAGTACATGCTGTGATTGGTCGTAAAAATTCGAACAGAAAAGCTCATACGTATTGTTTACCGTTTCAACAACTTTAAATATCCCATGCAAGCTTTCGGTGACATTTTCACCGCGCTCACATGCTAATAAAGCTTGGCCTAGCTCGTTGTCGATCAACTTCCCTGCTTGTTTACCCAGTATTTTCACTTCAGATAATTTAACAAACTTTTCAAAAGCTAAGTTACACCCGATCACGTGACCATCTGAATCATTGAAAATAAGGTAATCAGGAATTGCATTCATTACTGAGCGCAATATCGCGTAGTCTCTTTGATGTTGCTGACTCTTTTCAAGTAATGCTTGTGTTTTGTCTATAACACGCAAATCTAAGATATTATTCTGATCTTTTAGTTGCTGCATTAAGCTTCTATTTTGACTAAAGATATCTCCGACAATATTAAACCAATGCTGCCAACCTGTTGGCGGGGTTACCTTGCCATGATCTCCTTGAGCACTATGTGCAATATGACTAATAAACGCTTGAGTAGGCTTAATAAATGTTTTACGTGTAACAAAATACACGACACTTAATAAGGCGCTTTGTCCGACGAACAATAGTAAGAAATACCAAATAAATCGAGTAAAGACTGGCTCTACAAACTGTTGGTATGGTTGATATCTAAGGACCACCCAGTTCGTTGATGGTAATAAGTATTGTTGCACTAACCACTGGTTGTGCTGAAAAGAAGCAGAACGTTTTTGTAAGTTCTCATATGATAAGTCAGATAGCCCTTCTGGTACTGAAGCTTGCCATTGACTCACTTCATTAATTGCGTCGCTATTTTCAGTTTTATGCACTAATAATTGGTCTTCAGCATTTAATAACACATAACTATGATTATCCTCAGCTTGAATTGACAGCATATTATGAATATTTTCAAGATCTATGTTTATCACGACAGCACCAACAAACACTTCCTGTTGAAACACGGCCGCAGCAACCGAGCTATACAAACTAGTTGCTGATGAACCTAAATAAGGCTTTGACCAAAGGTAATTATTATTAAAGTAGCTTGTTTGACTTAACTTTTCGATCTGCTCATTTTCTAATAATGGCGGCGAAAATTGCCAATTTTCGTGGCTTATCCATGGATAGATGCTGACAAAGTTACTTTTTGACACATAGTAAAACCAGTTAGCAGTACTATTGGTGCTTTGGGCATTAACAAAAGCAGGCGTTAACGTATATGCCATTGCTAACTCTTGCTTTTCATTGTCAGTTAACTTATCAATATCCCCGACACCGGTAATATTAACGCTTAATTGCTGACGTTGCTCAATAATGTCGTGCTTTGCTTGAGCCAAGTAAAACCTGTCCTTGTTTTGCACAAGTGATGGCATTGTTAAAGGGGATTGCTGTGGCCTGTTCAGAGAGTAATTTGCAAATCGTTGAATAGATTGTACAGAGTTAATGGCTTGCTTTAACGTCTCATTTAATGATTGGCTGTTATTTTCGAGCTTTCTGTACTCACTAACTTCGTGTGTTTCAAGTTCATAAAAATAACGATAACTCGCCACTGCTATCGCAACAAGTAAGATCGCCAAAAACACGCCAAAAATAGAGAGTTTATAACGTGTAACAACTTGATTTTGGCCTTGTGATTTAAGGTTCATTTACGCCCAGTAAAAAGAATAACTCTTGGGATAATAAACATTAATAAATTAAAAATCATGTCTTGTACACAATAGAAACAATTAACTAAAGAATTAATTGGCATTGCCGTGCTTGTTATCGCTGTACTCATGGCAAAAAGGCCGCTATTGGCGGCCTTTTATACCAGTACAACACAGATGTTTACCACCATGTTGCATAGAGCGCGGTCAGAATAATAATCACGCCAACAGTCGCTATATTAAACCCTTTTTCAGTCGAGAAGCTCACTTCTTTTAGGTTAACACTTGAGTTGGTAGCTTTACTATCTGTGAACAGTGAAACAGCAACACACAGTGCTAAGCACATTAAGAATACTAATCCAACACGATCCATAAATGGTAACTCAGGCCAAGCAAATTTTAACGTAAGTGAAAATACCGCTGAACCAATTGCTGCAGAAAGCGCACCAGCAGAGCTCGCTTTTGACCAAAACATACCCATGACGAAAATCACCACGATACCAGGGGTAAAGAAGCCGGTAAATTCCTGAATATATTGAAACGCCTGATCAAACTTGCCTAGCAAGGGTTCTGCAACGATAAGTGCAATTGCCAAAGATAAAAGCGCAGCTATTCGACCAATGTGAACATAATGTCGCTGACTTTTACCAGGCTTCATTTTCGCATAAATGTCCATAGTAAAAATAGTAGAAATACTATTTGTCATGGACGCTAATGAAGAAACGATCGCTGCAACAAGTGCCGCAAAGACTAACCCCTTTATACCAACTGGCATTAGTGCCATCATAGAAGGATAGGCTTGGTCTGGCGTGGTAAGTTGCGGATAAAGAATGACACCTGCAATACCTGGAAGTACCACAATTACCGGCATTAACAATTTGAGATATGCGGCAAAAGCGATCCCTTTTTGCGCTTCTTTTACATCTTTAGCGGCAAGTGCTCGTTGGATAATGTATTGGTTAAACCCCCAATAACTAAAGTTCATTACCCACATACCACCGATAAGCACGGAAATCCCAGGCAAACTCATGTAATGTTCGTTATCTTTACTCAGGATCATATCAAAATGACCAGGCACTTTTTCGGTAAGTACGCCAAAACCAGCTAATACACCTTCGCCTCCAGACACTGCGTCTAACGCGAGGTAACTTAAGAATAAACCACCAAAAACCAATAAAACAACCTGCAGGATATCGGTATATGCAACAGCTTTTAGGCCTCCATATAACGAATAAGCAATTGAAAAAACGGCAAGGAATATCATGCCAAACATCCAATCAACACCAGCAACGGTTTCAATTGCTAAACCACCCAACCATAAAACAGCCGTTAAATTGACGAATATATAAACGGCCAACCAAAATATTGCCATCGTTGTTTTAACGCGGTTATCGAAACGCTGTTCAAGGTACTGAGGCATGGTATATATGCCATTTTTCAAAAAAATGGGTAACATGAATTTACCAACCAAAATAAGCGTAATTGCAGCCATCCATTCATAGGAAGCAATTGCTAATCCCAGCGCATAACCCGATCCTGACATACCGATAATCTGTTCGGCAGAAATATTTGATGCGATTAGTGATGCACCTATCGCCCACCATGGAAGCGCTTTACTCGCTAAAAAATAATCCTCAGTATTTTTACCACCTTGTTTGTCTTCTCTAGATATCCATAGTGCTAAGATCAATAGACCTAGCACATACGCGATAAACACGCCCATATCTAATGTTGCTAACTTCATTCTTTCTCCCCTAAAGTATTGAATACTTTTTATTGTTTTGCCGATGGCTTATTTATTTTCTTCCACAGATAGCATGTATAAATGAGCGGCACTCCAACTAAAGTTAGTCGCGCCCTGCATTGCTCCTGTTTCTGGATTATAGTTCTCTCTAATTGGGTCGTTTAACACTAACCCTTGTGCATTATTAAAAAGCTTCATTGTAAGCGCTTTAGCGTGTTGATTGTAACCATAATTGGCTAACGCTTTTATACCAAAATAGAATTGATCTAACCAAACACGGCCTCGCCAGTATATATCTTGATCATAAGCAGGATTGGTAAACGCTGCAGTTGGCAAAGGAATAACAGCGTTGAAGTGCTTTTCAGACATCATATTACTGACCACTTTTTCAGCTTGATGCTGTTGAGCAACGCCAGCCCAAAGAGGGCTCCATCCTTCAGGTCCCATGCCTCTTTCAGTGAGTAATTTTCCCTCACATTGCATTGGTTTTAAGGCTTTTGAGCTTATTTTCAGATCGTAATAAAAGCCAGTGTTTTCATCAAAAAAGCAATCATTTATCAATTGCGTTAACACATCAACGTCTTTACTTAAGGTATCGTAGGTTTTATTCCGGTTAAGCAACTTCGCCATTTTGGCCAGTATTTTCTTCTCTTTTACTAGATAAGCGTTTAACTCCACAGACTCTTGATCAATTGAAAACCCTAATAATTCACCTGTACTTTCACGATTTTCAAAAAACCTCACTTGCCAATCTTGTTTAGCACGCTGAATGTCTCCTTGATAATGATTTTTTGCATATTTAGCGAGCTGTTGTTGGTTAATAAAGCCAAAGCGCGCCGCGTTATCCATACCAGATTCCCAACCAGCACCATGTTGAGCACCGATGTCTAACTCGACATAATCTCCCGCGGCTAGCACTTGCTCGTATAACGCTAAACCTCGACACGTTAACCACTCATCGTTACTTTGTTGGCAGTGTTTTAAATACTTTGCCTGTTGATTGGTGCGCATTTTAAAACTGATATTACCATTAACATCATTATGAAAACGGTGGCGTGTCGCGCCATATTCAACTAAACCATTTTTGTTGTGATCTCGATTTCGATACCACCAATGATGATAGGCAAGTAACGGCTCAAACATCTCATCGACAAAATTTACATCATTCGTTGCTTGATAAACTTCCCAGACAGCCCATGCGGCAAGTGCGGGCTTAGTATTACGTTCATTCCAGTTGCCACCGTCTCCCCCACGAGCACTGTCTTTGTTAAAAAACACAGCGTCAATTACCATACCTGTGTCCTGTGGTCGAAGCTGATCGCTAGCTTTTATTTGATAATCAAACATGGCGCGAATATTGTTTTTTGCGACTTCTGGCGCAAAGTGAGCCATTGCATAAGCGTGTTTCCATGTATCCCATGCCCAAACACCATTAAACCAACGAGCAGTTACTGATGGCGTTACACCATCATGCTGTAATTCACCTGCAGCGCTGCGCCAGTTACCAATTAATGTAACAATTGATTTAGCCGCTACTCGCTGTTTCTTTGTGTCTACTATGCTTTTAATTGGCGCTAAGTATTGTTGCCAGCGTTTTTCCGATGCGGCTAAATACGTCACTGGCGACGCCAATATATCCTTAATTAAGGCCTCACCTTCTATAACCTCTTGTTCATTGTGATAATAACTATGCGTTGTGTATAAGGTTTGACTTTTATTGGCGGCAAGCGTTAATGATGCATCACTCCTGTAAGCATGTGATTGTTGTTCAATTGATGTCACAGACCTTATCGAACGTGAAATAGCATAACGAGAACGACCAGAAAACATCATATTCCAAGTACTGCGTAATCGACCAAAATCAATGTTAATTCCATCAGGTGAGGCTGATAACTTTCTTTGCCAATCAGGAAACTGCGTTGAAATTTTTTGTTCTGGCGTCCACTTTGACAATAGATTTCCAGACCAAGTCAACCCAAGCGCTAAAGGTTTGGTCGATTTACTTGTCAACGTTGTAGCGATAAGTGCCGTACGATTACCAACAAATTGTAGCATCAGTCGTACAATTAATTGGTCATTTTCATACTGTTGAATCAGTTTACCGGGGTATGCTTGTTGCGTGTGTTCAAACGAAGCCCAATTAAATATTTGACCGGTACGCTTGTTTGTTAACGTTAGCTTTTCAAGTTGCTTTGCGATAAATACGCCATACTCTTCGGCAATAATCATAGGACCATTAAAGCCACCAAGTTCTGTTTTCTTTTCTGGTAGTAAATACCCATGCCAACTACCGGCGTCAAAGAATGGATTATATTGTTGATTGCCATATTGATCGAAATCTTGATGTGCCATAGGTGTACCAACCCTATTGATCAAATTCTGATAATCAGTGCGCTGTTTTGTATGCCCTACGCCAATAAGAAAAAGCAGTAAACAACAGATAAACAAAGACTTTTTCATGAAGACCTCTTCTTTTTAAAACTACTTAGTACCTGCAGTAATCGCGAAAAACTACTGTACAAATTCATTATCACTTTATAATATCCCATTTATACTATATATTTTATATTCTTCACATTTTAAGGGGAAAGTAAATGATTAAATCAATTGTTGTACTTGGTGGTGGTAGTGCGGGGTGGTTGACAGCATGCCTGATCGCGGTAAAACACATCAATCGTCATTCCCCTTTTACTGTCACACTTATTGAATCACCCAATATCCCAACGATTGGCGTAGGTGAAGGTACTTGGCCAACTATGGTGAATACTTTACAACAAATTGGCATCAGTGAACTTACCTTTATGCAGCGTTGCGATGCCTCATTTAAACAAGCATCCAAGTTTGTTGATTGGGTAGACATGCAACCCGGTGACGCCTATTACCACCCTTTTACGCCACCGCAAGACTTTGAAACACTAAGTTTAGTCGACGCTTGGCAAAAGCAATCTAATAAGCAAAAATTTGCCGACGTAGTTAGTCTGCAAGCTAAGCTTTGCCAGCAAAATCGTGCGCCCAAACAACTTAAACTTGGTGACTACAAAACAATAGAGAACTATGGATACCACCTTGATGCGGGCAAGTTCTCTCAATTACTCACTGAACATGGCACCGAAAAATTAGGCATTAAACATATTCTTGACGACGTTGTATCGGTTAACAGCCACGGCAATGGCGACATCGCCTCGCTAATAACTAAACAGCATGGCGAAATTAATGGCGATCTCTTCATTGATTGCTCTGGGCAAGCTGCGGCATTAATTGGTGATCACTATAAAATCCCATTTATCAGTAAAAAAGATACCTTATTTATCGATAAAGCAATTGCCGTACAAGTCCCCTACGCGTCAGCTGATTCAGATGTTGCTTCAGCGACAATATCAACCGCACAAACAGCTGGTTGGATTTGGGATATTGGCCTACCAACAAGACGTGGTGTTGGTCATGTATATAGCAGTAAATATATTTCACATCAGCGGGCTACTGAACAGTTAAAAACCTATTTAGCAAAAACGGTAGATAATGTAGAACAGTTGTCGTTTAGAACGTTAGACATTAACCCAGGTTATCGGGCATGTTTTTGGCACAAAAATTGTGTCGCAGTTGGCATGGCCGCAGGTTTTCTAGAGCCACTGGAAGCGTCTGCATTAGTTATGGTGGAGCTGGCGGCAAAAACTATTGCATTACAAATGCCTGCCAGCCGTGAAGCTATGGATGTAGTTGCTCGCCAATATAACAAGAATATGCTCTTTCGCTGGCAACGTATAATCGACTTTTTAAAGTTACATTACGTATTAAGCAAACGAGAAGATAGTGAATTTTGGCATGATAACCGTGACCCAAAAACAGTCCCAGATTCATTAAAAGAGTTGCTAACAATGTGGCAATACCAAGCTCCTGAAAATAATGGCTTTCTGAGCCCTTATGATCTTTTTCCAGCGGCAAGTTATCAATATATCCTTTATGGTATGGGCTTTGTCACTCAAGAAAATATGTTAGGCAATCAAGATCAATTAGCTAAACAAGCAAACGACGCTTTTCAACGAGTACAAACTCGACGACGTAAAATGCCGCCCCTACTACCAACTAATCGCGAAATACTTAACGAAATAAGACAATTAAACCGTGAAATAAACATAGATGTAAATAAAAGCGATATTGATAAACAATGGCAATACTTAAGATTGGATCATTTAGAAGATATTTGCCATCAGTATCCGATATTCTTCAAGAAACAAGACTCAGCATTTGTACCAATTTATTTAACGCATTTAAGTGAACATCAAAATTCAGACGAAAAGCATGATAATCATAGTCAAACACATGATGATGTTGACTTAAAGCAAGCGTTCACGCCATTAGATGATAACGAGCTCTTTGAACCAGTAAAGCTAGACATCACCTTAAACGATGAAACCGTCATAAAGATGAAAGGACTATATGTTTTGCAGCAAAATAAATGGCAGCGAATAACATCATCACAATACTTTTCTCCGGATATAACCGCACAGCTGGCACTGATTCAGTCGTCTTTGCAGCATGTGCCAAAACTAATCGCACAAGAAAATCAGCAACGAGATAATTAACAACAAATTAAACAACATTGCGCTGTTATTTGTGTTAGTTGCCACTCATTTATATATTGAGCAGCATGAAGCTACTTTAATAGTTATTAAAGTTAAAACATTTATTTTTTCCATTTATACACCTTATTCATTATCGGCAACAGTTTGCCGTAGACATAATAATCTGGCAGCCTTGACAAGACCCTTAACCATTTCTAGTGAGTAATTTTTTGGGTTGCTGCTGTCTGCAGGCATTAATGGACCAAGTATTAATTTAAATATCGTAAACGCCCCAAAAGTGGAGTGATTATTGCTATACCTTTTCTTAGCAAGTTAGTTTTACAGCGATAAGGTGGCACGCAAAATGGAAATATCCAAGGTAACTTTTCGACAGCATACTCAAAATACACAACCAGCAAGCATGCTTAAAAGCAATAATAATTTTGCGCAAGTGTTAGCAGATTATCAGCCGGCGATATCGAACAAAGATCAGGTAACACCAAGTAATGCTGAAACGTATGTTATGAATACAAATCAAGGCAAACAAAATATCGTTCTAGATGACTATTTAACGCCTGGCCCTCAGTCTTCCTCAGTTAATATAAATGATATTCCACTATTGCTGCCGACCGCACATAACATTGATACCTTATCAAAGTATACTCAAGAACAATTCAAAGACCTTTTATCGCAATATAATATATCAACACCGCCAAAAACCATCGAGTTTGATACCGAAGGACAATTAGTTTTACCTGCAGACTATCCATATACAGCACAGTTAAAACACGCATTATCAGAAAACCCTAATGTAGAAAATGCATTACGAACGACTGCGGCGTTAGCGAGTCATTATGCAGGTATCATGGAAGGACAACCATTTCGAGATGAAATGTCGACTGCAAGATCGCAAGCAGACCGAGATAGAATTGTTGAAAAATACAGTTACCTATTTGACGATGACCGGCCCGCTAAGCAAATAATACTGACGTTTTTAGGTGATGGTAATTTGCTATTAACCGAAAAAAAACAAACAGCGTGATCACACAGTGCCTAACAAATTAAACATGGAATGATAATAAATATCGATGTTTGTTGTACATATCTGTTGGCAGAAAAAAACCCCTTAGATAAACCTAAGGGGCGCCAATGCTACAAATACATAGCCAAGGAAATAACAATTAAACAAGTTGTTCAATGTGTGCTGATTGGCCAAGTTCCGAGAGTTTATCTAACCATTTTTGTGCAATTTCAGGTTGGCTAGGTGCTGCATGTACGCCTGCTGGAATATCACCATTGATAACCGCTTCAATACCAATTGCGACGGTAATAGACACTAAACGTGCCATCGCTTGCCCCTCATTATTGCCTGCTGCGTCCATATAGTAACGTTGATGCCAAACGGTGTTGTCTTCTTGCTTTGCTTCAAGCTCAACTGACATAACTACACGGTCGGGTTCGCCTTCTGCGTAACTGTACTTTTCTTCCAAATCTTGGCTGATCGCTTCCATTTTTGCTAAACCATCTTCACCTTGAAGATCACCCACTTGATCAAAAAGATATTGCCATGCTTGAGACCAGCCATTTAAACGTAGCGTACCACGCACAAATTCTTCAATTTGCCATGTTGGTTCAAACTCGTATTGCTCAACAAATGGCACTGAATCGCGGTTAGGGTAGGCCTGAAATGTCTCGTTTACCGCACTGATATGTATATCTTTTAATGCTTCCCATGGGCCTTTTGAAGTGTTCTCAACTCCATTTTCAAGCCATTTTGCCGGTGATGTCAGCGCTTTAAGGACACCAAGTGGTGACCAGCTGAACTTATATTTAAAGTCATTTGGTGTTTTTGGAAAACCACCACAATATGAGCGAAAATAAAGCTTAGTATTAGGGTTACACGCTTCGCTCGCTTTAAATCGATTCACCAATAAATGCGCAAATAAGTGGTCGATACCAGGATCTAAACCAATTTCGTTAATAAAGGTTAATTCTTTCGCTTTAGCCTTAGCATCCAATGCTTTCATTTCAGGTGAAATATAACTGCTTGATACAAAATGTGCGCCTTTTTCAAGGCATAAGTTCGCTACTTCAACATGCATATTTGCGGGTAACATCGATACTAGCACGTCACCAGGTTTTACCTTGTTTGCTAGTACTGACCAATCGAGTTGCATCAACTGACATTCAATATCTGCGTCATTTAACATATCTTGCGCTTTATCAATTCGGCGGTTCCAAACTAAAAGGTTATGTGATGAGTTAGCTAAGTATTTGATACCTGGCGTGGCAGATAGCCCAACGCCAAGCCAATGAATAGTTGCGTTCATAGTTAGGTTTCTCTTATAGATGTGTCGTGTTTTGATGAAAGAATTCGAGCGCTTTATCCCACACGGGTAAGCGCAAATCATTTAAAGTTGCTAAGTAAGGAACAAGCTGTTGACCGTAGTCTTCACTACTCTCTTTTGGTAATAATGACGGTAAGTGGTCAATTGCAATAAGATGCAAGCTGTTACTGCCTGACAATACTTCGATCGTTGGTTCGTTAAAGGTAGTACAACGTTCATATATTCGTATCGGGTTATAATCGCCATATGGATCACAGCTGACATCCGTGATAACACTAAGTTTACGAGACGCGGTATCTAATGAATCAAAGGTGACAAAAGGCGGTAAATCTTGGTTTACTAATACACAATTAACCAGCACATCAGCATCGTTTACCTGTGTAAATGGACCACCTACAGCTGTTTCCGCCATGTCCCATTCAATCGTTTCTAATTGTAATGCCTTAGCTAAGCCAATAGCGCCTGAACCACTTCTGCCTTTCGCCCCTATCACCATGACCTTTGGTTTACTCGCACATTGAGAGAGCAATAACGAAACGGTTTCGATTAACTTACTTTGATCAGGAAAAGAACTTATTGGCGCCATTACTTGCTTGCCAAGTGCTTTATTTGCCCAAGCCCACACACCAAGTGCTGCGCCTGCAAATCCAGCCCAATATCCAAATGCCGCAATACGGCGATTATTTTCATCAAGCAAGAACTCTAAATCGTAAAGTTCCCCTTTACCTTGGGTAAAGCGAGATAATATTTGCGCAGCCCCAGCTTGTGCTTTGTACGCGTGAGCAAAATAAATATGTTTATGAATCAAAGGAAAACGATCTTCTGGCAGCTCTTTTAATCCCAGAATGAAGGCTTCTTTGGGCGCTTGTGGCCAACTGCCTTGTGGAACAATATCGCAGCCAACCGCTTGATACTGTTCTATATGAAAAATATTTTGTGGCCCTTGTTCAACTGACACCTTAAAACCGGTATCAATAAGCGATTTTGCACCGCTAGGCGTAAGGGCAGTGCGCTGTTCATGAGGTTTAGTTTCGGCACGTAACCAGAGATGTGTCTGACTCATAAAAATAATTACTTCTCGTTGATAAATGTCAAAAACAATGTGATGGCAAAGTCAATCAGACACCCAAGCTACTATTGAGTACCTGATTAACTTTGATTTAGTTGATGCAGTGACTAAAACTTGCCACGAATACCCAAAGAATATCGAGGGCCAGTTTCTGTTACTGTTAACGTTTGATTGGCGTATTCCGCATTCTTGATATACAACTCATTAGTCACGTTAATACCTTCAAAGAAAACGGTTAGGTTTTCAGTCAAGTCATAACTACCGCTAATATCCACTTGCTTATAATCGTCTACGTAATGACCATCACGCCATGATTGCGGTTTAGACTGCATAAAACGATCTCGGTTGTTATAGGCAATACGGAATTGAATATTGTCTTTTTCGTAGAATAAAATAAGGTTTTGTGAATCACTTAAACCAATTAATGGTAGCTTTTCTCCACCTTTATCTGCTGTTGATTCACTATCAACAAAGGTCATGTTAGCAATCACACCTAAACCATCAAATGGTGCTGGAAGACTGGTAAACATGTGTTGTACCGCAATTTCATAACCGTCAATTTTGGTACTATCTTCGTTAATAGGGCGAGACATTTTGTAAGTATAGCTACCGCTAGGTACAGTGACTGTTTCTTCTGTTTCACCATAACCTAAGTAACCATCTACATCTTTAGTGAAACCTGCTATTGCAGCATAGCTACCTTCTTGGTAATACCACTCTAGTGAGTAATCAATGTTTGTAGATTCAAAAGGATTAAGTTTAGGGTTGCTTCCAGAACCAAATAATTGGTCTGTTGGTCCATCACCATAGCTAGAAAGTGGAGACATCTCAGCTAATTCCGGACGTGTTAAGCTTTTTGACCATGCTAAACGGGCAATGATTTCATCCGTTATTTCCAATTTACCATTTAAACTCGGCAATACATTGCTATAACTATGCCCTACTTCAACAGCAACATAATCATCAGAGGTAATCGCACGCACTTCTCCTGGCTTTTCGTTAGACTCAATCAAATCGAGTAATGCAACTTGATTACCTTTTGAAGTACTGTCAGTTTTTACATAGCGTACACCTGCAACTAGCGACCAAGGCATGTCATTCATTTCGCCTTCAAAGTAAAAGTCAGTGTACAAAGACATTAACTCTTCATTCACTTCGTAAGCTGTTGGATCATCTACAATACCAAAGCCTGCTCGCGCAAATATCTCACGTGCCACTTCAGGGTCATCTAATTGAGAAATTGCGTCTTCAGTACCTAAAAAGGCAAAAAGATCATCTGAATTCAATGTCGGCCAAAATTCTGTCGGGTTACCTGAACCACCTGATAGAAAACCATCAGCATTATATGTCCAAAGCATATCTGCAGGTAAAGGAATACGGGAACTATTATCAGCATATATCCACGGTAGTGGGTTTTCTGTTTCGGCATATGTAGAGCCAAGCGTGCGGTCTGAGTAATGTACACCAAAACCAACTTTAACTAATGGTCCCATTTCCAAGAAGTAATCGTTATCTATTTTAGCTTCTAACACTTCATCTTCGACACGCGTTCCTTGTAAAGAAGCCCAGCCCGCAGTAAGCACATCACCATCTTTGAAATTTTCAAACGTCATTGTTGGTACGAGATCACCCGATGTTCTGTCGTACGTATATTCACCTGGGCGACCAGCAACAACATCAGACCACCCTTTACCCGGATCATGTTCCGCCTTTGACGTATTAATATCAGCAGTTAATCCCCAGTTATCATTTATTTGCCAATCAAGGTTTAAACCAAAGGCTTTTAGTTTGTTATCTGCATCAGATTGACGTACTAAGGTTTCGATAAAACTATTAACAAAATCTGCTTTTACTAAAGTATTGCTTTCATCAAGCACAGGGTTTCTTACATTTCCAGTTTCAAACCACATTGGAAATACATCTTGGCGATACTGCACGTTGAAATCTGAATATAATGCATCGGCTGTTACCGTAACATTTTTTGTCGGCTTGTATTGAAGGACTAACGTGCCACTATTACGTTCACGTGTTTCCGTTTGCGCAATTTGATCATAGTTTTGAGGAAAATAAACTTCGCCATAATCTTGGCCGTCTAATTGATTTTCGGTTTTGTAATAATAAGCAGTATTTGCCTGATCATAACGACTTTCACGTTTATAATGAGAAAAAGAGGCTAACACACCAAATTTGTCATCATCAAAGGTGTTGCTGATAAGCCCAGAAAACTGAGGGCTTACCTTACTTGTCATGTCGTCATACATCCCTTTGATGCTACCAACAGCCTTAAATCCAGGGAAATCCATTGGCTTAACCGTGCTTATATCAACAGTAGCGCCAATTGCACCTTCTTGTAGAGATGCGTTTTGCGTTTTGTATACTTCTGCACCATTAATAAGCTCAGACGCAAGAATATCAAAACTAAACGCACGACCACCACTGGTTGTTGCTAATGTTCTACCATTCAGTAATACCGAGTTAAACTCCGGTCCCATACCACGAACCGTAATCAATTGACCTTCACCACCACTGCGATCTATTGATACACCTGTAATACGCTGTAGAGATTCAGCGACGTTTTGGTCTGGAAACTTACCAATGTCTTCTGCAGATATTGCATCAACTACATTGCTCGAGTCTTGTTTAATTCCTACGGAATTTATTAAGCTGCCGCGAATACCTGTAACAGTAATTACTTCAGTGTCATTATCTGCCTTATCTTCTTCCGCTTGATTTGCATCTGCCCATGTAATACCTGATACCCCAAGGTTTAACATGAGTAGAGATGTTAAATAGCTGAGCTTGAATGGCTTGCCGTTTTTCATATCTATTCCTCTGTTAGTCATGTCATTTAAACGCGTGTCTTACTGCACACTTATACTACTATCGTATTTATAGTATAAATCAGATAATAGTATATTTATTGACGAAAAGTAAACGGCAGAAGAGAAAATAAACAAATATATTGCATACAAAACTTGTAACAACATGTTATTAAAGGTTTTTTATTTTTTATTTATCGAGCGGTTCACATTGATGTTGTGTTTTACTAAAGGGGCTAATGTTCAAAACCAATAACGGTTTAATAAAAAGTAGGTCAATAACAGGTAACAATGCCAAATAATGGATACAGGCATTGTTCAACGTAGAGAGGGTGTATCAAAATAATGTGCGGGAACGAATATCACGTTTCGCCGCACAAAATACGTTATTTACGGGCTTAATACATAAGCACTTGCTATATTAACAATCGATTGTTTCTAGGCCTAATTCTAGCGCCAATATAAATTTATCAGCATCTTTTTTGTTAAAAACAATAGGTGGTTTTATTTTCAAAACGTTATAAAAAGGTCCTTCAGTACTGAGAATTATCTGTTGTGTTTTGACAAATTCAACAAGTTTGGCTGTTAGCTCTGTAGCAGGCTCTTTCGTTTGCCTATTTTTTACCATTTCTACACCGATAAATAAGCCTAAACCACGTACATCACCTATCACCTCATAATGTTGCTTTAATGCTAGTAGCCTGTCTTTGAGGTAAGCACCTGTTTCTTTGGCATTTTCCATGAGTTTTTCTTCATGAATCACGTCTAATACTGCCATGCCAATAGCACAAGAGACTGGATTCCCCCCGAAAGTATTAAAATATTCCATGCCGGTTACAAAAGCGTCGGCAATCTCCTGAGTAGTGATAACGGCTGCCATTGGGTGACCGTTGCCAATGGGTTTACCTAGAGTAACAATGTCAGGTATTACCTGTTGCGTTTCAAAGGCCCACATATGCGTTCCCACTCGGCCGAAACCTACTTGTACTTCGTCAGCAATACAGACACCTCCCGCGGCTCTTACCTGAGGATAAACAGCCTGCAAATAGCCATCAGGCATAATGATTTGCCCAGCTACGCCTTGTAAAGATTCACAAATAAACATTCCTGGCTTTTTGCCTTGCGTCGATAAATTAGCAATGGCCCTTTGCACATCGTCAGCATATGCATTGGCACTGGCTGCGTTATTACCTTGAAACTGCCCTCGATAAGGATCAGGTAGCATAACTTTGTGAACATAATCTTTTGCCCCTTCGCCGCCAGGACCATCAAACTTATATGGACTGGCATTGATGCAAGCGTTAGTGTTGCCATGATACGCACCTTCTACCGTCAATAGTTCTTCCGATCCTGTGTAGTTGCGCGCTAACCGAAAAGCAAGTTCATTAGCCTCACTACCGGAATTAACAAACATACAGACTGATAATCGTTCTGGCATTGTGGCTAGCAACTTATCAGCATAATCCACTAAATTGTCATGTAAAAAGCGGGTGTTCGTATTAAGTTTTGCCATTTGTGCTTGGCCTGCGGCAACCACTCTAGGGTGACAATGCCCAACATGGCATACGTTATTCACCATATCGAGGTAACCATTCCCTTGCTCATCGTATAGATAAGCGCCCTGTCCTCGCACAATTTTAAGTGGCTCTTTAAAACTTAAACTTAGGGTTTTACCTAAATGTTTTTCACGAAAGGTTTTTATCGCCTTTTTACTTTTTCCGGGATCAGGATTAATATCGCAAGCTGCTTTTAGCTGGCATGTGATCGCAAATAAGTTTTGTTGTTTAAAATAATCCAGTAACTGCCAAGCAGGTGCTATTGAAACCTTTAAGTAGTTATTGTCTGGCTGTTGTTTTATTGCCAACGCCGCATTGCAAACGCTAGTGCATAAACGCAACATGATTAAACTTACTAGCACGTCGAATTCATCATTATTCAGTGGATAAATTTGATGATATCCAGCAACAACGTGTTTAAGTGTCTCGATTGGATTTGATTGTTCCATCATGGCATAGGCAGCAGTTATCGCCAGCTCATTAATTGTATGACTAAAAACCATATCGCCAAAATCAATTAAACCAATAATGCTATTAGGGTTCTCAATATTATTAATCAATAAGTTGTGATCATTAGCATCATTGTGAATAACGCTGCGCGGTAACTTGGCTAACACTGGCATTGTTTGCGTTTGGTATAGCGTTAAAAAATGCGTAACAACATCCTGCTGTGTTGCACTTAGGTTCTGTTTTTTATCCTGACAAATGGCAAAACCGTGGGCTAAATCCCAATCAAAATAACGGTAAGCCCCTTGATGGTGAAAATCAGTGAGCGCCATTGTAACTTTTGCCATGAACTGACCTAAGTTTTGCCACAATGGTGGTGTTATTACTTCACTATTGGCCTGTGCGTAAAAGTCTCCAGATAAATAAGAAAGCACTCTTAGATAAAAGGTATTATTTTCATCATCATTAATTTCGGTGATGCCTAATCCAGTAATATTTTCTTGTGCCTGAGGCACAGGTAAGCCTTTTTCTGCAAGGTGCTTCATGGCACTATTTTGCATCGCTAGACCTATTTTCAATTCAGCACTGTTAGCCACTTTAACAACATAGCGCTGTTGACCTGTATCTAATAGAAAGTTTTGATCGCAATAGCTTGCTAAAGGAGAAAGCTGCCCCGTCAATTGATAATAATGTTGCAACTGCGTTGATAAGGCTTCTACAGTAAATTTTGGCGTCACTGAGTTCATACTACTCTCTGCTGTGTTATCAAATGCAAACCTTGTAATAACAAGGTTTGCGATAATAAATTATTTGGTGCCAATAGGCGCTAAGATGAAACGATAACTTAGGTCTTTCGCCTTTATCGTATATTCATCGTGCACGAGACGTCCCCATGAAGTATCACCACCTACACCCATTTGTAAATGATCAATATTCACCGTGGTAAGGTCACGACGAGGCACATCAACCGCGTGTTTAGTCGTAACGGGTACTAATCCCGATGCTGACGCTGAGGCGTCACCTTTGGTAAAATCGATATCAGCTTGTAAATAAGGCCAAGCACTCGCATTTAATACCTGCTCACCTGTTGCTTTAAAGCCTACACCTTTATCATTTGTAACGCTTAACCAACGAACATCAGTTTTATTCGCGTTTTCTTGAGGTCGAATATAATGTTCTATTTGCTCGTCAACACGCGCTTTATACAAACCAACTTTGGCACCTGTTTTTCTATCCCAGTAAGACTCATGAGGCCCTCTGCCATACCATGTTATATTTTCAAATTGACCAGGCATAACAAGCTGCATACCAAAACGCGGTATATTAGGTAACGTTTGGCCATCAGCTAAATTAAGTGTAGATGTTACTTGTAGTTTTCCATCAGCTGCGATGTCATAATTTACACTATAAACACCTTCAAAATCTGGCGAGTGATACGTTGCAATAACGCGTGCATTTTCAACCTTAAAGTTGGTTAACGTTAACCCCTGTTCAGCTGTTTGCCACATTGCAGCCCACGTCTGCATATTATTACCTAGATCATTATCTGTCGGTGCTCGCCAAAAGTTTGGCTTTAATGGCTCTAGTATTAATTGTTCATTACCGTATTGATAGGCACTCAAATAACCCGTGTTTTTATCAAAACTCGCTTGAAACTCTTTACCTTTAAAGCTAACAAACTGCTTATTTTCAGTCTTTATCAATTGCCCTTTAGTTGCTGAAGCAAAATCACTCTGTTGTTTTTTATCCGTAATAATAAATTGTTCAAACGCTATTTCATGACCAATAGGCAGTAAAGGTTGCTGTTTGTCAATTACTGCGCTTAACGTTACCACATATTCTTTATCTTTTTCAGTTAGATACTGACTAATAGGAAGTGTTATTTTACCTTTATCACGAGGTGAAATTGACGGCATAGCTTGTTGACCACTTGCTATTTTCTGGCCATCAGCTGATACCAGCCATTGCAGTTGATATTGTTCTATATTGGTAAAGAAAAACTGGTTTTCAATCTGAAAAGTACCTGCTTTAGTATCGACAGCAGTAAATTTAATATTTTGGTAAACCTTTTTTACTTCATAAGCATGCGGATGAGGTACTCGGTCTGGGTTTAATAATCCATTATTTAAGAAGTTACCGTCACTCGGTAAGTCAGGATGAAAGTCTTTGCCGTAAGCATAGTACTTCTGACCATTGTCATTAACGTATTCCAATGATTGGTCAACCCAATCCCAAATAAATCCGCCTTGTAGTGAAGGATATTTTTCGATCGCCGTCCAGTAATCTTTAAGGTTACCGACAGAATTACCCATTGCGTGAGCATACTCGATCATAATACCAGGTCTATAAGGATTTGATTGCGCATACTCCACCAAACGTTCAATTGAAGGGTACATTGGTGCAAAGATATCGGTGTAATGTTCAGTACCTGCTGGTTCATATTGCACAGGACGTGTGTCGTCATGATCTTTTAACCATTTATATGTTGCTTCAAACACTTTACCTTCGCCCGCTTCATTACCTAACGACCAAATAATAATAGATGGATGGTTTTTGTCACGCTCGTACATACGACGTGTACGTTCGATATGAGCAGGTATCCAACTCTCTTCATCGCCAATTTGTGTTGCTTTATTGGTTGCCAGTGGGTGTGATTCAATATTTGCTTCATCAATAACATACAAACCATACTTATCAGTCAGATCATACCAATAAGGGTTATTAGGGTAATGACTAGATCGCACAGCATTAATATTAAATTGTTTCATTAGCTGAATATCACGCTCCATTGATACTTTATCAACAACATGGCCGCGACGAGGATCTGTTTCATGGCGATCAACCCCTTTAATATAAATGGGTTTTCCGTTTACCAAAAGTTGCGCATTTTTAATTTCGATATGACGAAAGCCAATTTCATCTTTAACAGACTCTAAAACATTACCTTTTTGATCTTTAAGGTTTATCACTAAAGTGTACAAATTAGGCGCTTCAGCAGACCATAACGCAGGGTTAGCGAGGTTACCTTGCAACGAAACTTCAGTAGATTTGGCGCCAGCAAGCTGCACACGTTTTTCACCACTTAGTACCGATTTCATGTCTTGACGAGGATCAAGTAATTTATATTCAACCTGGGCGACGTTTTTATCATCTTGATAGTTTTCAACAGTTACATCTAAAATAAAATTACCTTGTGTAAAATCTTGATTAAGACGTGGTTGTGCATGAAAATCAAAGATATGTTGTGCTTGTGTCGCAAACAGGTATACATCACGTTCAATTCCTGAAATTCGCAGCATATCCTGACTTTCTAAAAAGCTTGCGTCAGTCCAACGTCTTATTTGAAAAGCTAATACGTTTTCACCTGCACGTAAGTAAGGCGTTAAATCAAATTCAGCAGGCGTTTTTGCACCTTGACTAAAGCCAACTTTCTCGCCATTTAGCCACACATCAAGTGAAGACTTGGCTGCACCTACATGCAAGAAGACTTGTTTATCTTGCCAGTTCTTAGGCAAAACAAATGGTTTACGGTATGACCCAATAGGGTTGTAATCCGTTGGTACATCTGGCCATTTTGTAGTGAACGGAAATCTTTCATCTAAATATATTGGGTAACCATATCCTTCAACTTCCCAGTTGCCTGGTACAGGAATGGTCCCCCATTGGCTATCATCAAACTTTGGTAAATAGAACGACTTAGGGGCGTTTTGAGGCGATTTTTGCCAATCAAAAGACCATAAGCCATTAAGTAACATAAAATTACTATTTAGTTCTTTTTGATCAACTAATGCAGCCTGCTCACTTTGATATGGAAATAACGACGCACGAGGCTCAAGCTTGTTAATAGCGAACACGGTATGATCACGCCATGGTTCTTTTACTTCATTAGCACTCGTTGAATTGGCTAGCACCGACACTGAAAATAATGCGATACTGGATAATTGCTTTAATAACATTATGGTAAACCTATAAATCTTTGTACTATTTATACTACAATATACAAAATATCAGACAAGACCCAATTAACCCTTTTTATTCGATTATTTTGTAAACACCTGTTATATAATAATATTTTTATTATTAATGGGATAAATTAGTAATAATCGAAAGTTATTGCTGGAGTAAAGTAAATTACTCATTTATGATCAACAAATTATGCAGAATACATTCTACTTTAATATTTGGTGAAGGTAACACATGGACGCTAGACATTTAAACTTAACTCAACAGCTTGTACACGAGCTTGGGCGTTCAATTCTTAAAGGTAAATATAAAGTAGGCGACAAGCTACCCTCTGAAGCTGAGCTTGGTGAAATTTACGATATTAGCCGTAACGCCACCCGTGAAGCTGTCAAAATGTTAACTGCAAAAGGGTTGATTAGCTCTCGCCCCCGTAAGGGAATCCAAGTGGTTGAAAAGAACAAATGGAATCTCTTTGATACCGATGTACTCGGTTGGATTTTAGTAGGTAAGCCCGATTTATATATGCTACGACATTTCTTACAACTTAGAAAACCTGTTGAAGCACAAGCTGCATATTTAGCTGCACAATATGCCACAGAAGAAGATTTTGAAAACATTGAGCAAGCCCTTTCTAACATGCAACTTGCTGAAGTGAATAATGATGCTGATGCAACACATCATGCAGATGTAAAATTTCACAAGGCAGTTTTAAACGCCACCAAAAACCCCTTTTTTATTCAGTTAGAAAATTTTATAGAAATTGCGCTACAAGTAAATTTACGCTACACCAATCGTATTAAGCCCGTAACCGAGCGGGAATACCAAGCACATGCAGATCTATTCGACGCCATTAAAAAAGGTGAAGCGCATAAAGCTTATGAGTTTGCGATGACCACTCAGTCGGCAACACTAGAACTTGTAGATATCGCTATTGAAAAGGCAGAAAAAGACAACGAGTCGACAATATAACGAATAGCCAACCTTTTTAGATCGGCACTTGGAAAAATACCTTAAGGATGAGTCTGTAAAAAGTCCTCTAAAAACCACGCTGAAAATTCATGGCGCCCATCAATACTCGCTTTGTCGTAGATACTCGAAGCTTGCTGGCGAACTGTTTTCTCTTTCGTATCTCTCACACCACTTATTTCCCGAAAACTTAACCCTTTTAACAATAACATTGCCACTTCTTGTTCGCTTTTCGTTAATTTCCATTCGTTAAATTGCTTATAAATAAGCTCACTATACTTCGTTCTTGCATATTTCATTTCGTCAGAAATATTTTGTATTCGAATATCTGAATTAACCAGTTCTGCTTTCAAATGCTGAATGTGCTGAGTTCGACTTTTTATTTCAATAATCAAAAACACGAAGCCGATTGCTGACGCTAACACGATCATACTTTCTTCAATAATGTGCCAAGTCGGCACACCTAAAGATATATCAGTAATTACATCAAAAAAGTTAAGTACCATTATGATCCCAAGTAGCACAGCAATAAATTTGTCTTTCATTTATTTCTCAATAGGTTAGCAAAAACATGGTACATATGCCTGATGACTTACCTGCATATGACCGATGATAAATTATGCATAGTTTATAAGATATCAAACAACTATTAAATAAATGCCAATTGTTAAATCTGGCATAGGAGAGTTAGGTTTAAAATGTATGGTATTCGTTCGCAATTAATACAAATTAGTCTTTGTTTATTTATCTGTTTTTTCAATGTAAATGCAATTGGAGACCAGCCCACTTTAAATAAAATATTACTCTCACAAATGGGTAAGTTTGATTTAAGTTACAGTGAAGCAACGCCTACAAACGTCCTGCAAGGTTCTTCAACTATTGGTTTAGTAACTTATCATTCAGAGGCGTCATTTAAAGTTACCTTACCCTTTACACCGCAACAACTGCTGTTTAGTAAAACACACGGTAGTTCTATAAAAAAAGGTGATGTTATTGCGAAAGTTGATGGTTTAGAAGTTAACCATTACTTTGATGAACTAGCATCAGCAGAACTCATCTATTTAAAGAGTAAAACGCATTTGAATCGCGTTAAAAGTTACGCCAGTTCAAACACGATAAAAAGCACTGAATGGTTATCGATAATAAAGGCCTATCATGCCGCTAAGCTCAACTATGAACACCTTTCACATGTTAGGGAACAATTAAACGTAGACGAACAAGGGAGAGTTTTCTTAATAAGTCCAATAAGCGGAATTCTGTACATTCCTACTCAAAAAAGCCCTTATATTTTTGAAGTTATTCCGGAAAAAAGTATTTATGTACAAACATCATTACCAGTTAACAACCTTGGGCGCCTTACGCAACTAAAAATAGAAAATAGCGCTTGCTCATTAAGTACTGATGTTATTGTCCCTCTTGTTCACAAGTATAAACAAACAATCAGAAGTAAATTTTCTACTCGTTGTGCGTTACCGATTGGCACGCAGTTATTGCTCACGCCTTTGTACCAGGCTAATGGTTACTCAGTTGATCCCAAAGCAGTATTTGAATTACACAACAAAGATTATGTTGCTGTAAAAATTGACGAGCAGTTGATTTTGACGGAAATAGAAATAATTGGCAAAGATGGCACTCAATTCATTGTAAGGTCTAATAACCTGCAACCTCAAGATCTACTTTTGGTTTCTTCTACAAGCATTGCCCAAGGTATTTTTATGGGCTTAGGAGAGTAAAAATGCTCGATTTTTTAATAAGGTTCTCCTTAATCCAAAGAGTATTCATCGCACTTGCTACTATATTTTTAGCACTACTAGGCTTAAAAGCTTGGTTAACTCTCCCAGTTGATGCTTTTCCTGATATTTCACCAACACAAGTAAAAATTGTACTAAAAGCACCGGGGATGACTACGTCAGAAATTGAAACGCAAATCACACGTATTATCGAAACAGAGCTTTTAGGCATCCCATCTCAAAGTATTTTACGTTCAACAACTAAGTACGCAATTACCGATATTACATTAGATTTTGAGGAAGGCACTAATATTTATTGGGCCAGACAACAAGTAAATGAAAGACTGATGAATGTGTGGTCGGCATTACCAGATAATGTATCTGGAGGATTAGCCCCCATGAGCACACCACTCAGTGAAATGTTTATGTTTACCGTTGAAAACCCCTCACTTACATTACAACAAAAGCGTGAATTACTCGATTGGCAAATAAGACCAGCATTAAGAACAGTATCAGGTGTTGCAGATGTAAACAGCTTAGGAGGCTTCACTAAAACATATGAAATAACGCCTTCACCACTAAACATGAAAAATTTCGGTATCACTTTATTAGATATCGAAAACGCAATTACGCAAAACAATTTTAATGGTGGTATTGGCCGCCTTAATAAAGGTAACGACAATATTGTTGTTCGTACACAAGGACAATTTGAGAAAATAGATGATATAAAACAGATTGTTATTGCATCCACTCAACATACGACAATTAGGTTATCTGATGTTGCTTCTGTCAGTGAAGGTCATCTAACTCGTTATGGCGCGGTAACACGTAATAGTGAAGAATCAGTTCAAGGATTAGTCATTGCATTAAAAAATAGTAACACCGCGCAAGTAATATCTAACGTAAAAGAGGCCTTAGCCGAAATTAAACATTCTTTACCCAAAGGCACTGAGATAAATGTATTTTATGATCGCTCAGATCTAATAACTACAGCAATTAACACGATAGTTAATGCCTTAATACAAGCAGTAATTCTGGTGATCATATTACTTGCACTCTTTTTTGGAAATATTAGAGCGGCAATAATTGTTTCGATTTCCCTGCCCTTGGCGGCACTTTCAACATTTATTTTAATGCGTTACTTCTCAATATCGGCCAACTTGATGAGTTTAGGCGGCTTAGTCATTGCCATTGGTATGCTCGTCGACTCCTCTGTCGTCGTCGTTGAAAATACGGTCAACAGACTTGCCGAAAACAAATATTTACCTAAATTACATACGATTTATCGTGCATGTAAAGAAGTCGCCATACCTACGGTTTCAGGCACATTAATCATTGTTATTGTTTTTTCTCCGTTACTGACTCTTACAGGACTTGAAGGAAAATTATTCACACCTGTGGCATTAACAATAGTCTTTGCCATGCTAACTGCACTCTTGCTTGCCTTCACTTTTGTTCCTGTATTGGCATCAGTATTACTAAAGCAAAGTGAAGCAAGTGAACCTAAATTAATTAAAAGCATGCAATATCACTATCAAAAGTCACTTGAAAAAGCATTAAACAAGCCAAAGTTTTTATCGATTATTGCCTTTATCGCCTTAGGTATTAGTGTTTTTATCTTTACGCAACTTGGTAAAAGCTTCATGCCTACTCTAGATGAAGGAGATATTATTGTACAATTAGAAAAATCGCCAAAAATAACGCTTGCAGGCTCGATAGCAGTTGATCAACAAGTTGAAGCAGCGTTGCTAAAACAAATACCTGAGGTTGCACAAATCGTTGCTAGAACAGGATCTGACGAATTAGGACTCGATCCTATGAGCCTGAATGAAACAGATGTTTTTATGGAATTAAAGCCGCAAAGTGAATGGCGTTTTAATACCAAACAAGAACTCATTGAAGAAATAAGAGCTGTTTTGAGCAATTACCCAGGTATGAATATTAACTTTACTCAGCCAATACAAATGCGTGTATCGGAAATGCTTACTGGTACAACGGGCGATGTATCAATAAAGATATTCGGTGATGATGTAACCACCTTAGCTACCCTAGCAAATAATATGCGAACACTTGTAGAGCAAGTAAATGGCAGTGAAGACGTTCAAACAGCACTGATTACTGGTGGAAAATATATTCGCTTATCTCTTAAAAACGAAGTTGCAAATGAATATGGTTTAACTACCCACGCATTGACACAGATACTCAAGCCTCAATTAGAGGGGAGAAATATATCCAAATTAAATGACGTAAACAAACATACCCCCATTGTCTTTGCAACAAGTACTAAAAATGCACGCTCAAACATAAATTCAATAGTAGATTTAAATACGTTGTCGATCCTCACGCCAAGTAATGATTTGCTGCCACTAAATGAAGTCGCTGAAATAACGATGGAAGAAGAGCCGTTGTTAATTGAACGAGAAAATGGCAAAAGATTTGTTGCCATCAGCACCAATGTTTCTAACAGAGATGTGGTGAGCTTCGTAGATGAGTTGAAAGATCTAGTGCATTCGAAGCTACCACTACCTAGCGGATACACATTAATTTTTGGTGGCGAATTTGAAAATCAGCAAAGAGCGATGAATAACCTCATTTTTGTCGTACCATTATCGCTATTGATGATTTTTATTATTCTATTTACAACTTTTCAATCATTACCATTAGCAGCGCTTATTCTTGGAAACATACCATTTTCGATAATGGGGGGAGTAACCGCTCTGTTTATTTCTGGTCAATATTTATCAATTCCAGCTTCTGTTGGCTTTATTGCCTTGTTAGGTGTTGCTGTATTGAACGGCATTGTTATGATCAGTTATTTTGAACAAACAAAAATATTAATACCGCAATTAACCGACCGCGTTGTTAGCGGAGCAACACGTAGACTTCGTCCAGTATTGATGACAGCAACAACCGCTATGTTTGGTTTGCTGCCACTCGCATATGCCACAGGACCAGGCGCTGAAATACAAAAGCCTCTAGCCATTGTCGTTATTGGTGGGTTAATCACGTCAACGATAACAACATTGTATTTACTGCCTATTTATTATCGGATGTTGGAGAAAAAATATGGTTAATTCAATGCTTTTATTTAGCTTTGTTGTACCTAAAAAAATCAAAGATGACGTTACAGATGTTCTGATTAAAAGCCCATTTGCTTCTGGCTTTAATCTAACGCCAATATTAGGTTATAGCCAAGAACACAGCTCATTTAATATTGAGGAACAAGTAAGGGGTTATAAACATATGTGCCAATTCGAAGTACTGATAAAACAACAAAACCTACAGGCAATAAAAGATAGCCTTGCTATGTCTTTTAACATGTCTGGTATTAGGTATTGGGTAACACCAATTTTAGAAACAGGCCATATTTAACATAAAGACAGGGGGGAATGCTCCCCCTGCTCATTCTACATCGTAAACCTTATAAATTCTCTTCGGCAAATGACGCTAACCTTGAGCGCACAACACCATTTAAGTTTACAGTAGTGCTCCCTGGAAAGTCCTTAAAACGTTCTACAATATACGTTAATCCAGAGGTTAAGGCGGTAAGATAATTACTATCAATTTGCGATAAATTACCAGAGCACACTAGCTTAGTACCTTCACCGCAACGGGTAATGATGGTTTTTAACTGTGAAGCCGTTAAATTTTGACATTCGTCCAAGAGCACAAAGGCATTCTGAATACTTCTACCGCGCATAAAATTAACAGACTTAAACTGAATATTCGCCTTATCCATTATATAGTTAAGGCTTCCTTCCATGTTCTCATCTTGCTTGTGTAACACTTCTAAAGAATCTGTAATAGCTGCCAGCCACGGTGCCATTTTCTCTTCCTCGGTACCCGGCAAAAAGCCAATAGATTCGGCAATTTCAGGTGTGCTTCTTGTTACGATAACCTTATCGTACATTCCACGCTCAATGACCATTTCTAATGCTGACGCCAGCGCTAATAACGTTTTACCACAACCTGCTGGCCCGGTCAGAATAACGAGATCAATATTCGGATCAAGTAAAGCATCCATTGCCATACCTTGATAAATATTTTTCGGGGTAATACCCCATGCCTGCTTCGACATTAAACGTTCACGACTTAAATCAGCGATTGCTAAACGATCATCATCCCAGCCCATTACTTTGCCTGCGAAATGCTCACTATCATCAATCAAATATTCGTTCATATAGGCATTGGGAAATACAGACTTTTCAATATAATGCGTGGTATTACGCCCTTCTGATTCACTTTCACAGTTTTTCACTTGTTGCCAAAAATCTCCTGAAAATTTATGGTAACCTTTAGTAAGAAACTGAATATCATCAATTAATTGATCTGTTCGATAATCTTCAACATGCTTTAACCCTGCACCTTTGGCTTTCAAACGCATATTGATGTCTTTTGTAACTAATACTACCTTTTTATTCTTTTGATGATCTTGAATATGCAGAGCAGTATTAATGATGCGATTGTCATTCTCATTAAAAGACAACTTACCAACAGCCTGTGCTAAGGTATAATCATTAAAAATTGATAGTGTTCCTATTTTTGTTGCATCTTCTCTTGAGGGTAAAGGAACACCAGCCAATACTTCTTCAGGGGTTGCATTTGCTAAGGTATCTTCCAAAGCTCTAATCGCAACACGGGCATCACGGCTAACATCTTTTCTACGATCTTTAATAGAGTCGAGCTCTTCAAGCACCGTCATCGGCACTACCACATCGTGTTCTTGGAAGGATAAAAAGGCAAAGGGTTCATGGAGCAAGATATTAGTATCTAATATATAAATCGTTTTATCTTCAGTCATATACACAAATTTCCTATAAAATGAAAACCTTGCATCAATCAAATTGGCAACTAACCACGATTTACCGCTGTCAATATGATCAACATATTCAGTTGAATTTTGACCCTCCTCACGTCACATAAATGAATGAAGCACTTTCACTTTGACACCATCTGAGTTGACTTGCAAGCACCAATTAGCCTAGTTCAGTAACTTTTTGCAATGCACAAAAAACGCTATTCTGCAAATTAGAATAGCGTTTTTATACTGAATAAATATTCGGATTTTTTTACATTAATACCAATGGTATTTATGGTTAATCATCGCGATTAATTTTGATAGCTGATACCAAGGTATATCGTTCTTTCTTGAGAAAAATAACCATTAATTGTTTGGTATTGCTCATTGAAGGCGTTATTTACTTTCGCTTCAATTTTTAAGTTACTTGATAAAGGATAACTCGTGCCTAAGTTAATCAGTTGATAACTGTCTAATTTAACTTTACCTACACCCCAAACATCATCGTATCTTTTACCTTTGTATTGCCATTCAAAGTAGACATCGGCATTAGCAACGTCTGTGCTGAACTTATAGTTAGCAAACTCTTTAGCTCTGCGAATAAGCTGCTTATCCTCTCCTGCTTCTGCACCAGTATCTTCGGCATTTACATAACTGATATTAAATTGATGAAGTCCATATGGTGCCGCGTAATTTAAACCTAGCTCAGCGCCTTCAATTTCAACATCATTAATATTAATAGGCATGGTATGCCCTTCACTATTAGTGCCGTTCCAAGCAATTAAGTTTTCAATGTCTGTTTTATGCACATTCAATGACAGTGATAGTGAGTCAAATTTACTGGTGATATTAAGTTCTACACTGTCAGACGTTTCTGAAGATAAGTCTTTATTGCCAACATATCCCCAACTTAATGGATAATAAAGATCATTAAACGTTGGTGCTTTAAAGCTCGTTCCCGTTGACAATACAACACGAGTATCATCACTTATTTGGTACCCCAGACTTGCGTTATAAGTAGTCTCTGAGTCTACATCTTCCACATCATCATAACGCAAAGCCAACTCATAACTGAATTTATCTTGGTTATAAACAGTGTGAGCAAAATAACCGGCGATATCACGTTGCGTTTCAACAAACTCACTTGAACCTCTTAGCTGTTCTTCATAAAAGTCAGCACCAACATTTACCTGCCAGTTAGCAGAAAACATTGTATGATTTAACAACGACACTTGGTCTCGGCGAGTATCAAAAACATTGCCTTCATTTTTTGCTGTACCATTACCATAACTAATATTTGAGGTACGGCTCTGCCCTATAGAAAGTTGCGTACTATTGGCATAACTCGCTAGCGTTGTTTGATAAGCGGCAGCTATATTCCACATATGGTTATTAACCGCAGATTCATTATGCCCAGCGCTATCATATTCTGTATCGCCCTGATCTACTTGCGCTAGCCACGTTAGTGCCAATGCCTCATTTACCTGTTGTTGACCATTGATTGCTAAAGAATCATAGTCAAATCCGTCATCATCTGACTCTGCATCATCTTTTACGTCAAAGCCGTCACTTTCTTCATGGTTAACACTAAAGCTCGTTGAACCGTCACCGTGCTCTAAACCAAAACCTGCACTATATTTTTGATAATTATCACTGCCGAAAGTCGCACTAGCAAAGTATTCACCACCGTCTACTTTACGGGTAAATATCTGAATAACACCACCAATAGCGTCTGACCCCCAAAGCGCTGCTCGTGGGCCTTTAATTATTTCAATGCGATCAACTAATTCAGGTGCAATTTCATTTAAATTTGTAGTACCTAAAGTTGCCGAGCCAATTCGAATGCCATTGATCAAAACCAAGGTATGTCCTGAGTTTGCTCCTCGCATATATACTGAAGCATTTTGTCCTCGGCCTCCATTCGCGGAAATATCAATACCCGAAACGGTTGCTAATATATCTAAAACAGATTTAGCCTGAATTTCTTCAATATCAGCACGGGTAATTACAACTTGTGAAGCTAATACGTCTTCAGCGTTAGTTGCCGCTCGGTTTGCTGTAATGACAATATGCTCATCTGCTTCTAACACAGGTGTATTAGCAAAAGTTACAGGAGATATGGCAAGTGCCGCCAATATAGACGACGTGATAAGTTTATGTTTCATTTTTTCCTCGCTACCAAAGCCCACCGCATTGGTAAAACTTAATTAAAAATCTAAACCGGTCTCCGGGCTTTTGACGGTCAACGAAAAAACTACCGTTGAATATTGTCAATTTACCGTTGCGGGGGCAGCACAAGCGTTTCACTTGTTTCCCTTCTTACTTAGTTTTTCGCTAAGTGTTTAGATTTTGTATCATTCTGATCAAAGGCGATCAGAGGGTTAAATACTACGACCGAAATGTCAGTCGTAGTGATATTACTTTCGCTGCTTATCAATGAGTTCACAAAGTGACGATAACTCGTCTAGCGACCTTGAGGTCATGCGATAAAGCATATCGGCGTTAGGATGTATAAACGCATTATTTTTCACTGCTGGCATATCCGGCCATTGTTGCCAGTTAATTTTATCGGGCGACTGATTACCATGTGATGATGGCTGTATAATGATTTGCGGTGCTTTAATAATCACCTGTTCAATATTAATTTGAGGGTAATCTGTTTTACTTTCTTTAAAAGGGTTTGTTGCACCACACACTTGTATTTGCTGTTGTAACCACGCGTTTTTTGCAATTGTCGTCAGTGGTCTAGGCCATAACTCATAAAACAATGATATTGGCGTAGCATTTTGATAGGTTTCTTTTAGCGTCGCTAATTGTGCCAAATATTTATCTGCTTGCTGGTTTGCGCTACGTGATAGCCCTGTCCATTGCCCTAAATCTCTTAATTCTTTTGCTACATCTTCCAAGGTAGTAGGGTTAG
This sequence comes from Thalassotalea sediminis, assembly GCF_030295915.1. NCBI lineage: Bacteria > Pseudomonadati > Pseudomonadota > Gammaproteobacteria > Alteromonadales > Colwelliaceae > Thalassotalea > Thalassotalea sediminis. Next base: position 3,155,800 of record NZ_AP027361.1, read on the forward strand.
AGTAAACAATAGGAATACCAAATGTTGCTAATCTCGCCAGATCATCCGCTGGGTTACCTGATTTCCATGCAATAATAAGATCAGGGTTAGCAGCGAGTATTTTCTCAATACTAAGTGTTGCATAGTTACCAACACGTGGAATATTTTTTGCTTTTAAAGGAAAATCGGCATGATCAGTCGTACCAATAATAAGATCCCCCGCACCTATTTGAAAAAGGTTTTCAACGATATGTGGCGCTAAGGCAATAATTCGTTTAGCCGGTTTATCTATTGACTCTTCGGCGTGTGCGGCGTTAACACTAACAAGTACAGAAATCCCTACAAAAAGTGATAACAACATAGTGTTCATATTCATTACCAATCAATACCTTTTTGTACTTTAATGCCTGCTTCAAACGCATGTTTCAAAGATTGCACTTCCGAAACAGTATCTGCCATCTCCACTAGGCGTCTGTGTGCTGCACGTCCTGTAACAATAACGTGTTGCCCCGCTGGTCTATTCGCAATCGCATCTAGCACTTCATCAATATCGAGATAACGATAACTCAACATATAGGTCAACTCATCAAGTAAGATGGTGTTTATACTCGGATCACTTAACAACCTTTTGGCTTCCTGCCAGACAATTTCTGCCGCCGCCATATCAGCTTCTTTATTTTGTGTTTCCCACGTAAAACCCGTTTTCATCACATAAAAAGGAACGCCAGATTTTTCTAATAAGTTTCGTTCACCACAGTCCCATGTGCCCTTTATAAACTGGCAAACAGCAGCAGTGAGGCCATGACCAACACTTCGGGTTATCATGCCAAACCCAGAGGTTGATTTACCTTTACCATTACCCGTTATAACTAACAGCAACCCTTTATCTTCTTGTGCAGCAGCAATTCGCTGGTCAACTTTCTCTTTTAGTTTTTGTTGACGGGCTTTATGCTTTGCTTGCTTTTCTTGTTCATTCATTGTTCTCTCCAATGTGTTAATGCGTCTTCTATCTTATCTAATGCTAAGTGCTGTTCGCAGGTATCAGCTAGTCGCTCAATTGCCTGTTCTTGTATTATTTCTAGTGACGTCGCTTCTTGTAATGTCGTATTGCACCACTTCGATAATTGTGCAATAGCATTTTTACAATCCCAAATACCATGTAAATATCCGCCGGCAATGTTTTTGTCATCACTAATTGCCCCATGTGGCTCACCGTTAATAGTCATCAAAGGTTGTATATCGGCTAGAAAAGTGGTTGTACCTATATGAATTTCGTAGCCCGTAATATCACTACTCTCCTCGATTAAATGCAGACTTGCCGCTCGATTAACCAATGTTTTACTGGGTTGTAATTGTGTTGTAATTGGTAAGAGTTTAAGTCCTTCAGAAGTGCCTGCTTCTCCCTCTAATCCAAGAGGGTCTTGCACAGAGTGTCCGAGCATTTGAAAGCCGCCACAAATACCAAACAATTTACCTCCGTAACGCAAATGCTTAAGTATTTGTTGATCCCAGCCTTGTGCTTTTATAAAAGCTAAATCATCACGCGTATTTTTACTGCCAGCGAGTATAATAAGATCAGCGTCAGGCAAATTTGTTTGTGTACATTCCGAAGCATAAATAAAGGTTAAGTCGATTTCAGGATGTATTCTTAATGCGTCAAAATCATTGTGATTGCTCATTCTTGGTGTTACCGGCACAATAACTTTTAGTTTCACATTCTCAGTATCTTGCACATTATTAACGGCATCTTCAGCGGCAATATGCAAACCATGAATGTAAGGCAACACACCTAATACAGGCTTGTTCGTATAGTTTTCAAGCCAAGTTAACCCCGGTTCTAATAGCTTAATATCGCCACGAAAGCGATTTATGACAAAGCCAATAACTCGCTGTTGCTCGGTTTCACTCAGCAACGCTAATGTACCGACTAAGTGCGCAAATACACCTCCTTTATCAATATCAGCAATAAGAATAACGGGGCAATCAGCAGCTTCCGCAAAACCCATATTTGCAATATCACCTTCGCGTAAATTTATTTCTGCAGGGCTCCCTGCACCTTCAACAACAACGCGTGAAAAATCTTGCTCTAAACGATGGTGTGAAGTCATTACAGCTCGATGCGCTATTTTTTTATAATCATGATATTGGTCAGCGTCCATACTATTAAAAACTTTGCCATGGATTATCACTTGTGCACGCTTATCAGACTGAGGTTTTAACAAAATTGGGTTAAAATCTACTGACAAAGGGACGTTGGCAGCTTGGGCTTGTACTGCTTGTGCTCGGCCAATTTCACCACCATCTGGCGTAACGGCGCTGTTCAATGCCATATTTTGAGGTTTAAAGGGTGCAACGTTTAAGCCTCTTCGTGCATATATTCGACACAATGCAGCGACTAATGTGGTTTTACCAGCGTCGCTTGTTGTCCCTTGCACCATAATTGTTTTTGACACCATTAGCCTAACTCCAAATCGACATCTGAACTTGGTTTCGTTACACGGTCATTTACTGTACTTAACGGTCGGCTAATATATTTAACGCGCGTTTGTTGGGCTAAAACATCTATTTTAGTCAAGCTACCATAACCAATTGATAATTGTGTATACCAGTTGGGATTGCGTACATTAATGTTTAGAATTAACGCGAGTATCATGCGAATAACGCCACCATGGCAGACAACGAATAAATCACCTTGGCTCTCTTCAAGCTGCTTTAACAGCGTCTGCCAAGCTTGATTCACTCGATATACGAATCCAGTTAGTAATTCTGCATCCGGTAATGGATGTTGCACAGGATCTTGCCAAAACCTTTCCAATTGACACCAAGGATCTACCTGTTGATAAAGCTCATCAAAATTTACGCCATCATAACGTCCAAAATTCATTTCTTTTAAAGTCGGTAGCAGCATAGGTTTGGGTAACGAAAGTTCAGTCGACACTTGATCTGCTAGCGTGCTACAACGTCTTAGCGGCGAACTAAGAACAGCAACAGGTATACGCTCCTGCAAGTTAAAGAAATAACCTACTAATGCTGCCAACTGTTTGTTTTCTTGTTCATCTACACCAACGTCTGTATGGCCATATAACGCAGCTTCACCTTGTACTTTACCGTGTCGCATTAAAAATATATTAGCCATGTTCACTGCCTTTTAGTGTCAAGGGTAACCCCGCTGTTACCAGAGTAACTTGCTCTGCTACTTTAGCTAATTTCTGGTTAAGCCAACCGGCATGATCAACAAATAACCTTGTTTGTTCACCCAAAGGTACAACCCCTAAGCCAACTTCGTTAGCAACGACAACAATCGTTAAACGCTTACTGTGTTCACTGAGCACATGCAATAAATCAGCAATACGTGCAGTAATTTGCTGCGATTTATTTTCATAATTTGCGTCGAGGCTATCTAGGCTCATTAATACGTTATTTATCCAAAGCGTTAAACAATCAATCAATACCGTACTATGATTAGGAAGCTCCAATAGCGCTTGTTCAATATCAAGAGGACATTCAATTAACAACCAATAATGTTGTGCCCTATCTTTTTGATGTTTAGCAATACGCGCTTGCATTTCATTATCGTAAGCCTGAGCGGTCGCTAAGTAATAAGGGCTACTGTTGCCAGCATATTCACACGTACGGCGTTCAGCAAAAGATGATTTACCACTTCGCGCGCCACCTAACACTAAATGGATCACGTATTACCTCCCATGGTAAATGCAACAATAATCAGATAAATGAACAGCTCTGCTATTTGTTGGCAAGCGCCAAGACAATCACCAGTGAAACCACCAAGTCTCAACGTCAACCACTGTCGAAACAAGACTCTAAATAACCACAAAACACCAAACATGGTCATTATAAATCCGAGATTCGCTAAAGTTTCAGGAAGTAAGATTAAAGGAAGAACTCCGACTACAAGCACTATCAAGCAATCTAGCAGACCTTGCTGTTGTGCTAGCGGCTTACTTTTACTGCCTTTTTCCTCTGATACATAAGGTGTACTTATTATTAGGCTAGCAGCAATGCCCCTTGAAAAACCATGAGCAAACAGCAATGCAAATGCCATAAAAGCGGTATCTGCAATTTGCGTTAATAAAGTGAATTTCAGCATCAGTGCTAAAAACAAAGTGATAGCGCCATACGTACCTAATCGGCTATCTTTCATAATGGCGAGTTTAGCTTCAACGGTAAAACCACCTCCCATACCATCAGCCATGTCGGCAAGACCGTCTTCGTGAAAGGCGCCAGTAAGCAATGTGCCAACAATCATTATTAATACTATGGCGACATTAACGGGTAAAAACAGTGAAAACATGAGATAAAAAGCGAATAAAATAGTGCCGACTAACAAGCCAACAAGCGAAAAGTAGCGTGTCGCTTTATTCAGTTCTGATGCTTGAAAGTGGCTTATATTACCAACAGGTATTCGTGTAAAAAACTGGCAAGCCATTCGAAACATGCGCCATTGTCTAGTCACGAAAGCTAAAGACATTACACCGTCACCCCAGCACTTTCAAAGCTAGCCATGTCATTATAAAAACTCATTGCTGCTTGTAGTAACGGATATGCTAAAGCTGCGCCAGTTCCCTCACCTAAACGTAAATCTAGCTTTAATAGTGGATGCGCGTTGAAATTAGCCAGTATTCTTTGATGTGCAAATTCATCTGACTGGTGCGCAAAAATAAGGTAATCTCGAATATTAGGCGCAAGTTTTTCTGCCAATAGTGCAGCCGCACTTACAATAAAGCCATCGACTAAAATTGGCACTCCTTGCTTTGAACTCGCTAGCATTGCACCTACAATATGGGCAATTTCGAAGCCACCTAATTCTGCAAGCTGAGTATAGGCTTGATGCTTTTTCTCGTTCAATGAAAGGCGATCAAGCCCACGTTGGATCAACTGCTTTTTCAGGTTTAATTGCGCTTGCGTAATGCCAGTGCCTAACCCTACTGATTCTTGTGCAGATAAACCAAGCACAGCAGCAGTGATCGCAGACGCAGCACTGGTATTAGCAATGCCCATTTCACCAAACATGAACAGGTTGCAACCTTGCTCAATAGCTTGTAATGAGATTTTTTCACCAGCAGCAACACAAGCATCTACTTGCGCTAACGTCATTGCAGACTGTTCACTAAGGTCATGCGTCCCTGCACCCACTCTTGATTCAATAAAATTATGGTGTTGAGCTTGTAACTCAGCGGGTAGCGGTGTGCACATGCCGGTATCTACCACTTGAAAATCAATATTATGACACCGACAAAAGCAGTTTATCGCAGCACCTCCGTTAAGAAAGTTAACCACCATTTGAAAAGTAACATCGCTTGGTGCAATACTAACGCCTTTTGCAGCAATGCCATGGTCTCCTGCAAAAACAATAACTCTCGGCGTTAATTTGTCTAGTTGTTGCCACTGACCATTACGTTGGGCCTGTATATTCGCTAATTTAGCCGCGAGCTTTTCAATCGCGCCTAATGCACCAAGCGGTTTTGTTTTTTGGTCTATTTTAGCCTGTATATCTGACGAATATTGTTGTGAAACCGGAGACACCTCAAACATTCTTACATCCTTCTCATAAGAAATAGAAAAAACACACTACCAATAACAGAAGTGATAACACCGATCGGTAACTCTTGGCCTGACAAGATAGTGCGCGCGACAACATCGACCCAAATCAAGAAGACCCCTCCCACTAAGCCAGCACAAACCATCAACTTTGCCGTTGTTAATCCAAAGAAGGGCCGAACAATATGAGGGATCATCAACCCTACAAACCCAATACCTCCACAATATGCAACGATAACAGCGGTCATCGCAGCACAAATACACAGTGATAGCATACGAATAAACGCAACGTTGACGCCCAGTGTTCTCGCGCCTTCATCGCTAAGTAATAACGCATCGAGTTGCCTTGAAAAAATAATGGCAATCAAAGTACATATAACGACAACCGGTGCGATTAGAAATAACGCATCGTAATTCGACCTTGCTAATGATCCCATCATCCAAAAAATAACGCGATTCGTGGCAAATGCCTCACCGAAGTACAAAATAAAGCTAGTAATGGCACTTAACAAAAAAGAAACAGCGACGCCAGCCAATAATAAGTGCTCAACGCGACGCCAGTTATTGTTCATTAAAATAGTCATTACAATAAAAACAGCGCTAAGTGCACCTAAAAATGCCGCTAGCGGTAAAGAAAATGTCTGAAAGTGCTCAGGTAACAAACTTGAGATTGTAGCGCCGAGTCCAGCGCCTGCGACAATACCAAAAAGGTAAGGATCAGCTAAGGGATTTCGAGTAACATTCTGCATTAATGCCCCGGCAGCTGCTAAGGCAAATCCAGCTAATAAGCCCATTAAAACTCTAGGTAGTCTAATTTCAAGTAAAATAGTTTGATAGATTGGCTGTTGGCATTGCGCACTTACACATTGCCAAACCTGAGAAAAACCAATTTCTGTTGTACCAAACCCCATAGAAAATAACAGTGATAGCAGTACAATAATAGATAGCACCAAGATACCAGGCATAAAAGGTATACGCGTATTCATTAGCAATGCCCACCAAAGGTTACCCGTAATTTCCCGGTAATGGGGTTGTTATCAACCAAACATTCCATTTGAAAAACCTGTGTTAACAGTTCAGCCTGCAACACCTTTTCAGGCACATCAAATGCTATCACTTCGCCATGAGACATAAGCATAATACGCTCGCAGTACAAGGCAGCCAGATTTAGATCGTGTATGGTCATCACTAGGGTTAACCCCAAATCTTTAACGATAGATAAAATTTGATGCTGATAAAAAATATCGAGATGGTTTGTTGGCTCATCCATAATCAGAATTTCGGGCCGTTGAACAATCGCACGTGCAATTAAACATCGTTGTTGCTCACCGCCAGATAACGTATTGAAAGCCTGATGTTGCTTATCAATTAAATCCACACGCTCTATTGCTTGACGTAAGGTTGTTAGATCAGCCTGAGTACTCAAATCAAAATAATTCTTGTGTGGAATAAGACCCATTTTAACCACGTCAAATACGGTCAAATTGAATACAGACTCTCGGTGTTGACTTACCACCGATATCTTTTGTGCAATTTCGCGTCGACTGAAGTCTTCAAGCGGTGTGTCTATAAGAGAAATAGAACCTGATTGAGGAAAATACTCTCGATAAAGGCATTTTAAAAAAGATGTTTTACCTGCACCATTAGGTCCGAGGATGCCAACAGTTTCGCCAGCATTCACTGCGAAATTAATACCTTTAAGTATCAATTTTTCATCAACAGACCAAACGAGATTTTCCGCACTTAAATGTAACAAAACACCATTACCTATGAGTATGCGTGCGGAGGTCAGGTTATTAATAGCGATGCTTGATAATAACTTAACTATGTTACCCGCACAGTTAGTAAATATCTTTTCATGGCAGGTCTCCTGACTTTTAGGGATGTCCCAAGATTTACCTTCCCAGTGTTAACACCAGTGGTTTTAAAACTCAGCCCTAATTACAGTTGCGGGAACAGTTGTGGAATTACACCACATTCCCTTTTAAGCCTTGGTGTTTTTACACATTTTGTCGGTAAAAATTTAAGGCACCATAAAAATTGCGGCTACTCTACCACAGTCAGTATGACAACACCAGAACTCAGCATTCTAGGTGGCTATGAGTAAATTTGAATAAAGGAGAGAGAGAACGAGATATAGACTTTCTAATAGAATAAACATCCAAACATAGGTTGCTTCATGCATTATCAAAAGGCTATAAATAGCCTTGGTTAGCGATAATATTACCTAACCAAGGCTTGCATTTACAACGTTAAACCTAATTTTTTAACGACTTGTTCAAGGTGAACCATCGCTTCTTTTGTTGGCCCAGGGTAGTCTCCCATAATAGGCACATTGCCTATATAACCAATATCTTTCATTCCGGCAGGACTAGAAAAGAATGCAGCCAATACTAATGATCTAAAACGAGAAAAAGCAGGAATAATTTGTGCAAATTCTTCGTTTTTAACATTTTTGTCATAGGCGATATCATCAATAATCATTAACTGCTCTGCAGAAGATAACTCATTAAAGGTTTTACCAAACCTCAACTTGGCTTCATCACCAATCCACAGCAATGTAGATAGGATAGTTGTTCTATCTCGCTGTTGTCTGCTGTATGGAGCACTTACCCATTCATCTACAACATCAGGCACGCCCACTTCACTTCCAGATGGTACTTCTCCTTCGCGTGGAACGAGAATATCGGACAATGTCGCCACTAAATTTAACTGTGACTGAGTCAGTGTTTTTGGCCAAGGTGATTTAGGTGGAATAATTAAGTTTGGATCTTTGCCGTATCCTTTGGCAGTAATTGGTGACAATTTTAACGTTGGCCAATGTCCAATACCCTTGGTGAGTTCTGTCTCAACAGCAAACGCAACGCCGGCAGGTATCAGACTGCTCGCTGAAAGCGCGCCTAGCCATTTTAACGATTCGCGGCGCGATAACTTAACTTCATATTTCTCCGTCATATTATAGCGCTCCCTTTTTCATTTGTTCAGATAACCATGAGGCATTTCTCATCGCTAATGTCATAATTGTTAACGTACAATTTTTATGTGGATTTGAAGCAAATACACCAGCGTCCATAACAAATAGATTGTCACAATCCCAAGTTTGTCCCCACTGATTTGTTACCGAATCTTTTGGTGATGCCCCCATGCGAGTAGAACCAACTTCATGAATAATTTGCCCACCTTTTAGAATCGCTTTTTCAGCAGACGGGAGAGGGTGGTTTATAGTCGCCCCCATCGTTTCTAATATTTCTTTTGCCGTTTTTAAGCCATGTTCTACTTGGTTTAATTCATGTTTAGACCATTTCCAATGAAACTTCGCAACGGGGATCCCCCATTTGTCTTTAACGTCTTCATCAATTTCCATATAACAATGCTCATTAGGTAGCATTTCACCACGCAGACTTAAATAAACAAAAGCACCATATTTATCTTTAACTTGCTGTTTTAATGAAGAACCATAACCTTGCAGTCCAGAACTTACGCCTGAGCCTGGCTGTTTAAAACCACTACTGATCTCAAAATGATAGCCTCGTGGAAAATCTAGTTCGTTATTAGCATGTGCTTTATGTCCCCACCATGGAATAAACAGATGATTTGCTGTATGCCCATCTTCGTTATACTTAGGTCGCCCTGCTAACGATGGAATAAATGCACCAAGCCCAGTGCCCGTTGAATCCATTATATTACGTCCGAGCTGACCACTTGAGTTTGCAAGCCCCTTCGGATGATGTTTACTTTTAGAGTTCATCATTATACGCGCTGATTCACAGGCACTCGCTGCTAAAATAACAACCTTAGCTTGCAAGCTTACTTCTTCGTGAGAGTTTTTATCAATATAAGTAACACCTGTCACTTTACCTTGATCATCTACCGTTACATTTTTAACCATGGCATCGGTTACGACTTTAAGGTTTCCAGTGGCTTTTGCCATGGGAATTAGTGAAGTTGTCGTTTGAAAGGCCGCACCAATAGAGCAGCCATGTCCACAAGGGGTTGCATAAAAACATGCTTGGCGATCATCTTTAGCCCGCGTTAATACAGCTCTATGCATTGGTGCTGTTGGAATGCCTAGTTTTTTCGCTGCAGCCGCCACTAACAATTCAGGAACACGTGGTTTCGGTGGTGGCTGTAATACCCCTTCTGATGAATCTGGCATATCATCAAGGCCTGTATTGGTTCCACATACACCAACGAGCGATTCCGTTTTATCATACCAAGGAGCAAGTTCATGATATTCAAACGGCCAATCTGCACCTAAACCATCGCGCGATTTCCCCTTAAAGTCATGCTCACTAAAACGCAACGAATATCGCCCCCAGTGATTGGTTCGTCCACCAAGCATACGTGCACGCCACCACAAAAACTCTGAATCTTCGCCTGTTGTATAGGGTTCACCAGGCACACTCCAGCCACCATCAACAGTCGCGTCATAAAAACCAAAATCTTTGTCGACATTACCAGACCCCATAAGCGGTGCTTCACCATTAGTTTTAAACATGGGTGTTTCAGTCTTGGGATCGTAGTCTCGACCTGCTTCTAACATCAATACTTTATGGCCAGCCTTGGTTAATACATAAGCAGCCATCGCGCCGCCAGCACCAGAACCAACAACTATTACCGGATATTTATTTTCGTTCATCGCTACAGCTCTTTAATTTTTATATTTTTAAAAGCAACAACATCACCGTGGTCCTGCAAACCTATGAAGCCTTTTGTTTGTTGACCAAACCCTTGCCATGTTGCAAATTTACTTTTGGCAACTAACGACTGCCAACGTTTACTGCCAATAGTAATATCTGCAGTTTTTACGTTGTTTTGCCAAACTTGAAGATGTCCGTTTTCCAAACGAATACGAATTTTATTCCATTTACCTGCCACTTTATGCGAATTTGCAGGCGATGAAATCATATCGTAAAGCGAGCCTGAAAGGTGCGTTGGGTTTTTATTGTCACTATGACGTTCATTATCTAGAATTTGAATTTCGGGTGCGCGTGAATATACGTATTTTTCTTGTTCATCGACACGAATAAAAATGCCACTGTTACCAGCTTCTGAAATTAACCAATCGAGTTTCAATTCAAAATTTTCGTAACTAGACTTGGTAATGATGTCGCCACCACCTTTACCCGTTAACGTTAGCGCACCATCAATTACTTGCCACTTTTCACTTAAAGCAGACTGTTGGTAATTACGCCATTGCGTTGCCGTTTTACCATCAAATAACAGTTGCCAGCCTTGTTCTTTTTCTTGCTCAGTTAACATATTACTACCCTGAGCACTAGCCACCGTTGATACGATAAGGCAAGCACTTGATAGTAATAAGGGTTTTATAACACTCGTTGCTTTTTGTAAGGTCTTTTTTATTATCATTTTTTTGCTCTTATATAATCATTTATAGTTTTTCTAATATTTTATCTAGACCATGCTTTGAGGCTAACACCGCTTCCATTGGTGTAAGGCCATTAGGATATTCTTCTTGTTCTACAACAATCCATAACGTTCCCCCAACAGCAATATTTGCTTTAGTGAGCGCCAACCAATCAATGGTATCTTTACCAATAATAGGCAATTTACCCGTGGTACCTTCTGGTAAGCGCACTTTATAATGCGTCGTTAACGTTCTACCTGGATAACGTTTTACGTACTCGACAGGATCTTTACCAGCGTATGTTGTCCAACCAACATCTTGCTGTAATACAACATCTGATGAGGTATTAGTGGCGATATAATCCCAATATGTTGTACCTTCAAAGTTATTAAACTCTTGATCATGATTATGAAAGCCAATACGCATTCCGTGTGGTTTTAATTTTATAGCTAGGTCATTTAGTAAACTAACAACTTCTTTAACACCGTCTGGATGCCAAGCTCGCTCGTCCCAAGGCACGATTAACATTGTTGCGCCAATAGCCTTGTAAAACTCAACCGTTTTGGCAAAATTTTCTTCATTAAGTTGGTCGAAACCTAAATGAGCACCGCTTGCTTCAAGTGCCTTTGACGATAAAAAGTTTTTTAATGCTTTTGGATCATCCTTAAACGGGCCAAAAGCACCTGCAAATTCAACGCCTTGAAATCCCATTTCTGCGAGCGAAGACAATGTTTGTTTGAATGAGGCGTTAACATCATCCTTTACCGACCAAAGCTGTACACTTAATTTAGGTAGCACGCTTTGTTTTTCATTCGCGTATGCAGCATTAGAAACAAACGGCAAACATGCACAAAGCAACGTTAAAAGCTTATTTTTCATTTTATTATTCCTTATCATTTAAATTCGTTTAGCGTTCATTTCTTTTACTGCGAAATCAACCGCCCTTACGGTTAACGCCATAAAAGTTAATGAAGGATTTACGACAGCAGAAGAACAAAAACTCGCACCATCTGTAACAAACAAGTTAGCAATATCATGCGTTTGATTAAAACCATTCAATACTGATGTTTTTGGATCACGTCCCATGCGCGCAGTACCAACTTCATGAATTGCAAGTCCTGGTGGTGCACCATCAATAGAGTTGTAGCTTCGAATGTCTTTAAGACCTGCTTTTTCAAGCATATCTTTAGCGGTATTTTCAGCATCAGCCATCATCAATATTTCATTTTCTGACCATGTACAATCAATATGTAATTGAGGAATTCCCCATTTATCTTTTTTGGTTTTGTGCAATGCCACGTGATTTTCAAAACGTGGCAACATTTCACCTTGTGCCATCAAGTTAAAATACCAGTCTCCAGCTTGAGTCAGGTTTTCTTTAAAACTGACACCGATACCTTTGGTATTTGCTTTACCTTTCCAGCCTCCTCTACCTGCACCACCAGCGAGCGCATACCCTCTAACATACCCTTCTCGGTAACGCTTAGGCTCAAATTGGAAGTTTGGAATATAAATGCCCGTTGGCCTTCTACCCGACACAGTTTCATCTTCAAAACCTTCAACACGCCCTACAGCACCAGCATTGTAATTATGGTCCATTAAATAATGACCAAGTACACCTGAGCTATTGGCAATACCATTAGGAAATTTCTTTGAGGTTGAGTTAAGCATGATTTGCGTTGACCCCAGTGTAGACGCACATAAGAAGACAACTTTTGCGTAATATTCACGTGTAGATAAATCGTCATTGTCAATTACTCTGACGCCTTTTACACGATTCGTTTTCTCATCATAGATAAGGCTATGAACGACACTATTTGGCGCAATATGCAGATTCCCTGTTTTTGCTGCCGCAGGTAACGTTGAACTTTGTGTCGAAAAATAAGCACCAAATGAACAACCTTTTTGACATTCATTTCTCGCCTGACATTGTACACGCCCTTGTGATAAATGTAGCTCAGTTGATTTGCTTAAATGCGCTGTTCGCCCCATAATCATCGGGCGATCTGGAAATAACTTCGCAAACTTTTTTTGCAACAAAAGTTCTGGCGAACTAAATTCAAAAGGCGGTAGAAATTCACTGTCAGGCAATTGCGGCAAGCCATCATAATTTCCCGAAATACCTGCATGTTTCTCAACATGTGAATACCACGAAGCGAGATCATCATACCTTATCGGCCAATCATTACCGTGGCCATCTAGCTTGTTAGCATTAAAATCATGATCACTAAATCGATATGACTGGCGATGCCATAGTAATGATTTTCCACCGAGTTGATTTGCACGGATCCAAGAAAAGTTAGTTCCTTTTTCTGTCTGATAAGGTAAATCTCTATCGTTGCCAAAAAAATGCTTGGTACCATCGTGAAATGCATAGCATTGCTGTTGAATTTTATATTGTTGTTCAACCAACAAATTATCCACCTTCATGCGATTTGGATACTCCCAAACGCCCTTTCCTTCGGTTGGATAATCTTTTTGATGTTCAACAATACGACCGCGCTCAATCATGAGTGTTTTTAAGCCTCGTTCACAAAACTCTTTAGCCGCCCAGCCGCCGCTAATACCTGAACCGACTACAAGGGCATCATATTCTTGTTCGCTTTGTTGAATGTATAAATCTTGCTGCATAGTTTACCTCTTCTTTAAAACCGCTAAAGCGACAATGGCTTAATAGTAAGCTAATGAACCATAAGCCTTTCCTATGGATTCATAAGGTACAGAACCTTTAAAACCACCGGGGATGGCTTGGTAAGCCAGCACTTGAGTAGCGCCAATCTCAGTCGTTAGATAACCAAAAACGATCAGTGACTTTAACGTTTTAAATTGCTGTTGATCTGTTATTGAAAAACCAAACTCTCCAGCTTCTAGTTTTTCAAGTACCAGTGTTTGTTGCTTTTTAGGAAGAGATACAAACAGCTTTTTATACTGTAACTGAGCAATATCATTAATCTTAGTAACAATAGCTAACGAAGCTGTTTGTTCCGCTTTGCTATGACAAACAACTAATTGGTGATCAACAAAACCATGCACATCAAGTTGCGCAGCACTCGGGGTATCTGTTTCAGGTATAATAGTTTCACAGATAGCGTAAAGCGTAGCGAACTGCTCCTGACTAAACAGGCGTCGTTCAGCGGCCTTATCTTTTTGTTGATATTCAAACGCAGCGGCTAACGCGTTACCTGCGGTAAGTTGCGTAACGGCACTTGCCCCCATTAGCGCTGTTAACCCTTTTAAAAACTGTCGTTTATTCGCTGTTTTAGCTAATACATTTTTGCTCATATATCCCCCCAGTTAATCGCTTATTAAGCGATAGTTTTTCTCTTACGCATATAAAGCGTTAAACCAGCAAATGCAGCGATAAGAATAATTGGAAAAATTGAAAGATTAGAAAGTGCGGCTTGACCAGCAACTAACTCAGCTAACTGAGGATCAGGGTTAGTTGCAAGCGCAGTTTGTCTCGCTTCATCAATCCATTGACCAATAATGGGGTTCCACATACTTACGGCAAACATACCTGCTCCGCCCATTATAGACATGCCTAACGCGCCTGATTGCGGTATATTTTCGGCAACAAAGCCAATCATTGTTGGCCAAAAGTAAGTAACACCTATTGCAAATATCAAGGCACACACATATACCGCGCCACCTGTTGCAAAGCTCATCGCATATATCCCAATTGTTGTAATAATAGCAGATGCCAATAACACCCCAGATGGATTTAAACGATGTACCAAAGGACCAGCAAAATAACGACCTACCGCCATCACCCCTGTGATCATCGCCATAATAAGCATTGGAGAAGCACCAGACGCGCCTAATATTCTTTCTATCCATTGCTGTGTACCCAACTCACTTGTCGCAGTAAGCGTCATACAGAAGGCCATAAAAAGAAACAACGGAGAGAATAACCCTTTAATGTTCGTTGCTGTGGATGTTTCAATATTGTCGCTTTCTGGAAATTGATGTCTAAACATAAGAAAGCCATAAATTAAGGTTGGAATAAGCATGACGGCAATTTGCATTTGCCACCCAATACCAACATCAGTGAACAACTTAGAAATTAACGCACCAATAACAATTCCACCGGGGAACCAAACATGGAAACGATTAAGCATTGTCGTTTGATTTTTATGGTACATATCCGCAATTAATGGATTACAGCCCGCTTCTACTGCGCCATTAGCAAAGCCAATACAAAAGGTCGAAATTAGTAATGTCCAGAACCCGTCAGCAGAGATAGTCAATAACAGGCCGACAATATGGCCGACAAAGGCGATCATCACCAATTTCTTGGCACCTAGTAAATTGTAAAGTAAGCCGCCGAACATCGTTGCAACAGGGAAGCCTAAAAATGCCATGGCGTTTATCCAACCGAGCTCAGTATCTGTCAAAATAAAATCTTGACTCAACTGCGTTAAAATCCCCGCTCTAATCGCAAAAGTCATCGCTGTTACTGTTAATGCTAAGCAACAGGCGATAAAAAGCGTATTTTTATTTATTGTTTTCATGCTTTTTCCTTACAAGCCTAATATTTTTTTATTTAAAGTTTCATCCTGACCACTAGAAGCGAAATCATCAAATGCGTGTTCAGGTGTTCGAATGAGGTGTTTTTCGATAAATGGCGCACCTTCACGAGCACCGTCTTCTGGATGTTTTAAGCAACATTCCCATTCAAGAACAGCCCAACCCTGATAACCGTATTGAGTCAATTTACTAAAAATTTGAGCGAAATCTATTTGTCCATCACCTAACGAACGAAAACGGCCTGGGCGTTCCTGCCAATCTTGATATCCGCCATATACACCACTACGGCCATTGGGTCTAAACTCAGCATCTTTGACATGGAATGCTTTGATACGATCATGATAAATGTCAATAAATGCTAAGTAATCCAATTGCTGTAAAACAAAATGACTTGGATCGTAAAGAATATTTGCGCGCGGATGATTGTTTACTTCAGCAAGAAAGCGCTCAAATGTTACCCCGTCGTGCAAGTCTTCGCCTGGATGTAACTCATAACACACATCAACACCAGCTTCATCGAAGGCATCTAATATGGGTAACCATCGCTTAGCAAGCTCTTTAAAACCATCATCAACTAACCCCGCAGGCCTTTGTGGCCAAGGGTAAACCGTTTGCCATAACAGTGCCCCTGAAAAAGTAGCGTGTTCAGTTAATCCAAGTCTCTGGCTAACCTTAGCGGCCATCGTCACCTGCTTAATGGCCCATTCAGTGCGCGCTTTCGGATCATCACGAACTTCTGGTATTGCAAACGCATCAAACTGCGCATCATAAGCAGGATGAACCGCAACAAGTTGCCCTTGAAGGTGAGTAGACAGCTCGCTTATCGATAACCCTGCATTGGCAACTGTAGCCTTAATGTCGTCACAGTAAGCTTGACTTTGAAATGCTTTTTCTAGGTCGAAAAGACGTTTATCCCATGTTGGAATCTGTACTGCTTTATAACCTAAACTCGCAGCCCATTGGCAAATGCTTGATAAACTGTTGAATGGCGCGTCATCATTGCAAAATTGTGCGAGAAAAATCGCTGGCCCTTTAATTTGTGTCATAGTAACTCCTATTCCGCCGATGTAAGGCTTAATTTGTGCCATTTTGTCTCTGACTGACTGGCTCTAACAGTATTCTCAATAAAGGCCATACCTCGTACTGCCTCTTTAATTCCTGGAACATCATGCGTTTCATTCGTTGCATCTTCACCCAGTTGAAACGCGTGAATTTGTCGAGCAAAATTTTGATAAACGTTTGCAAAAGCCTCCAAATACCCTTCAGGGTGTCCTGCTGGGACGCGCAATGCATTTTGCGCCTGTTCACACATATCACCAATACCAGCACGTAGCATTTGCGTAGGCTTGTTAGCGGATTTTAACCACAAGGTATTTGGTTCCATCTGCCACCACTCGAGACTTTTCTTGTCGCCATAAATGCGTAAACGAAGGTTATTTTCCTCACCAACCGCAATCTGACTAGAAAGTAATACGCCTTTGGCACCATTTGAAAAACGTAATAAAACGGTGCCATCATCATCAAGCAGTCTGTCTGAAACCGTTGAAGTAAGGTCAGCACATAATTCATCAATTGTTAATGCTGATACATATTCAGCTAAATTTGCTGCATGGACACCAATATCTCCCATACAGCAACTAATTCCAGATTTTTTCGGGTCTAACCGCCAACTTGCTTGTTTACTTTCTTCATCATCTTTTGACGCTAACCAGCCTTGACTATACTCAACAACCACTTTAACAATATTGCCAAGTTCTCCCTCTGCAACTAAGTGTTTAGCTTGCTTGATCATGGGGTAGCCATTGTAAGTATGTGTTAAGCCATAAAGAGTATTATGCTGCTCAATTAACGCTTGGAGAGCTAAGGCTTCATTTAAATCGAAAGTGGCGGGTTTATCTGAAAGCACGTGAAACCCCTGCTCAATGGCCATTTTAGCAACAGGAAAATGTAAATAGTTAGGCGTAACGATTGCCACAAACTCCATTCGCTGATCTGCAGGAAGAGACGCTTCTTTTTTAAACATGTCTTCATAACTGGCATAACATCGATGTTCATCAACGTTTAAAGCGGCTCCTGATTGACGACTTCGCTCAGCATCACTACTAAAAGCCCCACAAACGAGTTCTATATTACCATCCAAAAATGCAGCCATTCGGTGAACAGCACCAATAAAGGCACCTTGACCGCCGCCAACCATGCCCATGCGGAGTTTCTTCATCATCAATCCAAATACAAAATAGGTAATGCTATTTAATATAGGCTTAACATCATCAAAGTGTTATTAATAAATCGGTTTTTAATGCAACATATTCGGCGTACTGATGTTAATATCTACGTCACCTTTAATAACTTAACTTACTTGACAGTATGAGTGTTGATAGATCCTTGCTTGCGCAAATAGATACCTTACAGCTAATAAAGATGTTCGATCTTTTACCCGATATTTTGTTTTGGATTAAAAACGATAAGCATCAATTTATATATGCAAATAAAGCTTTTATTGCACATCAACGAGTAAAATCGATTGAGCAAGTTGTTGGGAAAACAGACTATCATTTTGCCCCCGCTCATATAGCAAAACAGTTCATTCGTGATGATGCAAAAATTCTATCCGGTGAAAGTGTTACCGAAAGGCTCGAAATGAACATTAATCTTTCTGGAAATATGGCTTGGTATAGTACAACAAAAAGACCTTTGTATGATAAATCAGGAGCGATTGTCGGCTCTTATGGCATTACAAGGCACTTGGCAAAACAAGCGATGGTACTAACAGGACTAGAGGCAATAAAAGTGCCTGTAGATTTCATAAAAGAAAACT
The DNA here is from genome assembly GCF_030295915.1 of Thalassotalea sediminis. Lineage (NCBI taxonomy): Bacteria > Pseudomonadati > Pseudomonadota > Gammaproteobacteria > Alteromonadales > Colwelliaceae > Thalassotalea > Thalassotalea sediminis. Next base: position 3,174,051 of record NZ_AP027361.1, read on the forward strand.
ATCATCGAGAATTATCTATAGAAACACTCGCTAGTGTTGCGCATCTATCTGTAAGTGCACTAGAGCGGCGGTTTAAAAAATATTTAAAGAAAACACCAAAGCAATTTATCAATGATTTGCGATTAGAAAAAGCGAGACAATTACTCGTTGAAACAACAACACCTATCGCCGAGGTTGCAGAAAAAGCAGGTTTTAGTGATCACAGTTATTTCAGTAAAAAGTTTAAACAGCTATTCGGTGAGCTCCCCTCTCAATTTCGCGATAATTACCAATAATTACAACGCCAAATAGCTTGTTTAAAAACCATATACAGCGAGCTATTTTACTAGCTTTAATACATTACTTACTGGTGGTTGATATGTTGGGATATCGACTTGCGCATTGACCATAGACGACTGCTTAAATCGATCGAAGTTGGCGTTAGTTACGCCTAATTGTGAACAAAACTCTTTAAATGTTCTAAAATCATCACGGGTAAACGCTTCATTTTCTCGGGTAAGTAATCCATCAAAATAAGCATTATCGCCATTTAGTGTAAGTGACGCGATAGCACTATAGGGATCGCCATAATTGTCAACGCGTAGTGCCCTTACGGCTTTTATTTCGAATATCCAGTTGTTGTGATGTACATATCTCGGCATTGTTTTCATGTAAGTACCTATTTCAAAATGAAAAAAGCCGACTGAGGGTTGGGAAGACAGCCGACATAAACAACGGAAGCATAAGGGCTGCTGATTGTTGATTCACTGTACAGTTTGGCGCGACCAGAAAATATGCCAAAACTTTGATAAATCACGTTAACTTAGCAACAGCAAGCCTAAAATCAACAGCCCCTAATTCCTAGTTTTTAGCAGTTGCACCAACATAAGTTGCGAATTCATCTGCACTAATTGCTTGATCAGCGTTGCTATCAATATCATTGAAAGCTTTCAATAAACCAGTATCTAGAACATTTTCGAGTTCTTTCTGACTTAATAATCCATTTTTATCGCTGTCATTCGTTTTCAATAGTTGGTCGAACGTTACTTTTTTAGCAGACTTAGCTTCTTTAACTTTTTCAAGCTCAGGTTGCTTAGGTGCTTCGTTTGCATTGACTAAAAATGCTCCTGTAGTACAAAAAGCTACAACGGCACATACTTTTTTTAAACTAACTGGTTCCATAAATTTTTCCTTTCTAAATATTATAATAAAAACGTGTTAGGGAATGTTCGTAACATCTAATGCAATCAATGCACCAAGTTTATAACTAATTGTATTTTATGGTTTATTTTAAAAAAAACATCTTAAACCCCATAAAAACTGTTGCTAATTGGCGACAGTATAAAAAGACTAAATTATTTCTTACCGTAACCATGACCTAGCAACCTCTTTTTTAAATAATAAAATCAAAAACTTAACAATTATCGTATAAGATTAAAAGACTGTCGCCAATTGAAGACAGTATTGAATTCCTGAGGAAATACCGTAAAAATACGTACTGATTCGATAGTCATTATTTATATAAAAGTTAGGCGAGCTCCTTTGCGTTTTGCACTTCGAAATTTTTCAATAAAACATTTAACCATCTTTGGCTTTACACTGGTTATTCTGCCACTCGTATTAACCTTATTGTACGGTAGCCAAAAGTTACGCCAACTTGCGGAGCAAAGTACTTCGAGTATTGCTCGTGTTGCAACGACGGTTGCAAGCGATCGTCAACTCAGTACGTCCTTAAACCTATTACAGCGTTCAGCAAGCCAATATATTGTGTTAGAAGAAAAAGAGTTACTCGATCGTGTTTATAATCAGCAGCAACAAATAGATGTTTTATTAGAGCAGCATAAACAGCAAGCTTCTTCTGCGGCTATCAATTTAATCAGTCAAAAACTACGACAAGAAGTTCAACAAACATTATCTATGATCACCGCAGTTGAAAAGCCAACCTTAGACGATTTACAAACTAGCTTTAAATCGATGAACACCTTAAGTAGTGAGCTAGGTGCGCAGAATGAAGCACACATTCAACGCCAAGTTATTCAAGTGCAATCAAGTGCCAAAAACACGCAAAAGGTATTGCTAAATAGCGTATTTATCATTCCCATTAGCATTGTAATCGCCATTCTATTTTCATTAATGATTTTAAAGCCATTACAATCGCTGCAACGAAAAATTCAACGATTAGAACAAGGCAAGTTTGATGATGAAATTCGCTTTTCAGGCGCAACTGAAGTACAAGATATCGCGAAAGCCCTCGAAAAAATGCGACTTAGGCTGCATACATTAGAACAACAAAAGTCGAGTTTTATACGACATATTTCACATGAATTAAAAACGCCACTGGCAGCCATTCGAGAAGGAACAGAATTACTGTACGACAATAGCTTAGGCGAGTTAAATGACGGCCAACAAGAAGTAACGCAAATAATGCGCTCGAATGTGAATCGGCTACAAACATTAATCGAGGGGTTACTAGACTTCAATATCGTATTAGATTCAACAAGTTTGTTGACAGCTGAACCTGTGCGACTTGCCAACATCATTGAAGAATGCCTCACTGCTCGAAAATTAGAACTTCAAGCGAACGCCATTTCGATTGACCTAAATTTACAAGAAATATCACTCACGACCAATAAACAACAACTTTCTGTTGTTATTGATAACTTACTTTCAAATGCAATTAAGTATTCACCGAACAATGGTAAAATAGCCATCGAGGCATATGTGGAGTCTCAGCAATTAATTTGCACCATTACAGATCAAGGGCCGGGTATAAACAAAGCCTTATCAAATAAAGTCTTTGATGCTTTTTATCAAGGACCTCCGCCAGAAAATGCACAAATTAGAAGCAGCGGTCTAGGGCTGACTATTGTCAAAGAGTTATTAAAACGACTAGATGGTAGTATTTTATTGAAAAATCAGTCAAAACAAAGCGGTTTAGTTGCGATTATTACCCTTAATAAATTGGACAATGAATAACATGAACAAGGTACAACACAACAAAAGCCTTAACACGTATAAGCGAACGTCAATGAGTAAATGCATACTTATGGTGATTGTTATCAGTCTTTTTAGTGGTTGCAAAATTACGCCTTTTAGTGCGCAACCACAAACTTTTGCAAGCTATTATTTATGGATAAAATCTCTATCAACTGAAGCGTTAAAAGCAGAGTTATCCATTATTAATCAGCAAACAGAAAACAGTGCATTTACAGATACCAAACGTGTAAAACTAGCGCTTTTATTTGCTTTACCTCGCATGCCGCAGCACAACCCATATACGGCAAAGACACATTTAAATCAAATTGATAAGAGCTACTTTTCAGCTGATGATCTCGCCTTTGTCGAACTCTTATCAGAACAATTAAATCAGCAGATCATTGCGTTGAACCGAAACGTTTTAACCAATCAAAAGCTAGAGCGTATAACCGATAAAAATGTGCAGATTAACGAACAGGTTAAAAAGTTAACAACACAAATAAATCAGTTAAAAAGTATCGAACGAGACATTCAACCACAAGAGTTAAATCAATGAGCAACACTTCTGATAACAAAGAAAAATTAAATGTTTTAGTGGTTGATGATGACCCAAGTTTATTACGATTAATAAGCATACGATTAAGTGCTGCGGGTTATAATGTGCATGCTGCGGACAATGGTAAAAAAGCCCTGAGTATTGTCGATAGTAACTCGATTCAACTTGTCATTAGCGATCTACGAATGGAAGGAATGGATGGCATGGCGTTGTTTGAAAAAATACGCACTATACAACCAAATTTGCCCGTAATTATTATGACAGCACATGGCACCATTCCCGATGCTATTCACGCAACGAAACAAGGCGTATTTAGCTTTCTGACAAAGCCTTTTGAAAGTCAAGAATTACTCGACACAGCAAAACAAGCTATTCATTTACAGCCTCACTCAGACAGCTACTTACAAGACGACGAGTCTAACCAATGGCGACAAAATATCATTAGCCGAAGTGCAGTAATGTCATCGCTGTTACAACAAGCAAAGCAAGTTGCACAAAGTGATTTTAGTGTCTTAATCCATAGTGAGAGCGGCACAGGTAAAGAGCTTTTAGCACAAGCTATTCATCTAGCAAGTGAACGCAAAGACAATACCTTTACAGCAATAAATTGTGCGGCAATCCCAGAACAACTATTAGAATCTGAGCTTTTTGGTCACAGAAAAGGCGCCTTTACTGGGGCAGAGCAAAACCATGTTGGTTTATTTGAGGCGTCTAATGGCGGTACGTTATTTTTAGACGAAGTTGGCGATATGCCAATGAACTTTCAAGTTAAGTTATTACGTGCTTTACAAGAACGAGAAATCCGTCCTGTAGGCAGCACAAGTTCAGTTAAGGTCGATGTTAGGATTATCGCAGCAACACACCAAAATTTGCAGCAAGCAATCGTTAACAATGAATTTCGCGAAGATTTATATTATCGGTTAAATGTAGTAGAACTTGCACTTCCACCACTTGCAGAGCGCAGAGAAGATATTCCGTTACTGGCGACACATTTTCTAAATAAAAGTAAGGCAAGTACAAAACGTGAAATAAATGGTTTTACTAAAGAAGCAATGGAAGTACTGATCAGCGCACCTTGGCCGGGTAATATTAGACAGTTACAAAACGTGATTGAACATAGTGTTGCCCTAGCAACGGAGTCACTTATCAGTGATGCGCTAATTCGCAATGCCTTGAGAGACAGAACCTCTCAGTTGCCTTCTTTTCAAGAAGCACGAGAGCATTTTGAACGCGATTACTTATCTAAGTTACTAAAAATTACCGCAGGCAACGTATCTCAAGCAGCGCGTATTGCGCAACGAAATAGAACAGAATTCTACAAACTGTTGAATAAACATCACTTAGATGCTGAGCAATACCGCAATGATTACGGAACACCAGAGTAATAATCGTGTTCCGTCATTATTTCAACTAAGACTTTTTCAGTACATCCAATAAAATATTTACCGTTGCTTCAACCCCTTTTGTTACAGCAGGTTTTGGTGCAATCTTAAATAGCGGACTGTGATGACTAGGTACTTGAGGCCCACCTTGCTTAGCACGTTCAAAATCTGCCTTAGGCGTTCCGCCGACAGTAAAGTAAACACTAGGTATAAAAGGTGTGGTCGTAAAAAAACCGAAATCTTCGGCTCCCATTCCTAGATTTACCGGCGGTACAAGAGCATCACTTCCCATTGTGGTTGTGATCACTGATTTGACACGTTGAGCAAGTTTCTTATCATTAAAGGTCGGCGGGAATGCAAACTCACTAACAGTGACTTCAGGTAACTTATCTTCAGGTAAACCTGCCGTTCTTGCGGTACCGATAGCTACACGCTCTATAGCAGTAAGTAACTGCTCACGTACTCGAGGATTTAAACTTCTTACAGTCAATTGCAAATGGGCACGATCTGAAATAATGTTGTGCTTGGTACCTGCATGAAAAGCACCAACAGTGATAACGCCTGCATCTCTTGGAGCAAGTTCACGGCTAACAATAGTTTGAAGGTTAGTAACTATTTGCGCACCAATAACTATTGGATCTTTACCTTTATGAGGATAAGCACCATGTGCCCCTACGCCTTTAACAATAATATCAACAGTATCAGCTCCTGCGTAAGGTGAACCTTCATCGACAGTGATCTTCCCCGCTTCTACGCCAGAAGAAACGTGAAACGCAAAAGCGTAATCTGGCTGTCCAAAACGCTGCCAAATATTATCAGCCATCATAGCACTGGCGCCTGGCCCTTTTTCTTCTGCGGGTTGAGCAATCAACATCAATGTGCCTGACCATTCATCTCTGTTGTTTGACATATAACGGGCTGTACCAACCAAACTTGTTATGTGTACATCATGGCCACATGCATGCATAACACCAACTTCATTACCGTCCCAATCAGTAGTCTTCACAGTAGATGCCATTGGCAATCCAGATTGTTCTACAACCGGCAAACCATCCATATCTGCCCGCATCATAACTAATGGGCCGTCGCCATTTTCCATCAAGGCGACAATACCGGTACCACCAATTTTTTCATGAACCGTAAAGCCAGCGCTAGCGAGCTCCTTCGCAAGACGCTTAGCGGTTTTGAATTCCATTAACGAAAGTTCAGGGTTTCGATGAAAATGCTCCCACAATGCACCTAGATGTTGATTATAATCTTGTTTAACATCATGACTTATTTGTTCAGTTTGACTTAGTGCTGCGCTTGAGACGAATAACATCCCTAGTACAACTGTAATTAGTGGTTTCATCGTAACCCCTTTCATTGTTATTTTTAATTGCGTTTACTTACCATTAAGGTAAATGTTCAGATGCCAAGTAATCATGCGACTGCATTTCCTGAAGTCGACTTAAACATCGTTTAAATTCAAAGCTCAGCCCGCCGTGACTATACAAATCTTCCATGGCTACTTCTGCAGAGATAATGAGCTTTACCTTCCGTTCATAAAATTCATCAACCAATGCGATAAAACGTCTAGCCGCGTCATCGCAATCAGCATGCATTTGTTTAACATTCGCTAATAATACCGAGTGATATTCTTTACTTAATTCCATGTAATCGCTTTGACTTCTCGCTGATTCACAAAGTACAGAAAAATCAAAATGTACCACACCGTCTGACGCTTCAATTGATGTTAACTGACGGTTGTTTACCTCAATAATTGCCGCTGATTTTCCAGCCTCTACTGATAACTGAGAAAAATAACGGTGTAAGTTTTGTGAAGCTTTTTCATCTAACGGATAATGGTAGATCTCCGCTTGCTCTAAAGTTCGTAATCGGTAGTCAATACCACTATCTACATTGACAATATCGCAATGTTCATTGATTAATGCAATGGCGGGTAAAAACCGCGCGCGCTGTAAGCCGTTGCGATAAAGTTCATCAGGCACGATGTTAGAAGTTGCTACTAGGGTAACATTGTGGGCAAATAATTCTTCAAACAATGTGCCTAAAATCATTGCGTCGGTAATATCAGAAACAAAAAACTCATCAAAGCAGATAATACAGGTTTCTTCTGCAAAGCGTTTTGCAACCACTTTTAATGGATCAGATTGTCCTGCAAGTGTTGCTAGCTCTTCATGAACTCGATGCATAAAACGATGAAAATGAATCCGCATCTTATTTTCAAACGGCAAACAGTCATAAAAAGTATCAACGAGATATGTTTTCCCTCGGCCAACGCCTCCCCAAAAATAAAGTCCTTGCGCACGTGCTTTTGACGATTTAGCAACGACCCGCTTCCAACGATTGAGTACTTTCTTAAACCCAGTAACAGGTAAAGGCTTGTTTTGTAAATCCTCATACAACCGTTGTAAATGTTTTACCGCGTTTTCTTGGGCTTTATCATATTGAAAATCGTCTCTTTCGAGATCTTGTTTATACTTGTCTATAGGAGATAAATGTATCATTCGGGCTTTATTTATTTATCGTTAATAACGTACGCTTGAAAAATTTAATTTAGCATACATATTAATTTTCAGATAATTTGGCTTTGTGTGTTAATCTCTATTTTCACCAATTTTTTCCGTTAATACAATTTGTACGGCTTGATAAATAAGGTTTTATGTTATGAATATTGTTATTGGTATTGTTATCTTTATTGTCGGCGCCATTGTTGGCGTTGTCGCGAGTAAGCTTATGTCGGCCTCAAGCAAAAATAGTGCAAGCCTTGCGGAAAAAGCAAGCCAAGCTGAAGCCTCGCTTGCCCAATATAAAATGGATGTGGCAGAGCATTTGGATAATTCAACGAAATTACTTGAACAAATGAATTTGACCTGTCAAACCGCTATGCAGCAAATGGAACAAAGTACAAAATTATTGCAACAAGCCACTCCGGCCGAAGAAGTTGTAATGCCGTTTTTCTCAAAAGAAACCCAAGATCAGCTCGCTCAGACAGTCGCATTGCGCCATGAAAAAAAATCACGAGAGCAAAAGGAAGCGATGACTGAAGCACCATTAGATTACTCAGGAACAGCAAGCGGTCTTTTTGCCGATCAGACACAAGCTGTTACAAATAGCGATGTTGAAAAATAGGAACTTAGCGCTAAATCACTAGTCAGTATTTAGGTATTTATATCCGTTTGAAAGTAGGAGAAACCTCTATTATGAAAAAAATGTCTATGTTGATGAGTAGCATTTTACTTTCTGGTAGCATTGCCATGGCAAGCATGCCTGTCCACGCGAATCTTCCATTATCAATTGATGGACAGAAGTTACCTAGCTTAGCCCCAATGCTCGAAAATGTGACGCCTGCGGTGGTGTTAATTTCGGTCAGAGGTACGCAAGAAGTACAACAACGTGTACCTGACGCCTTTAAATTTTTCTTTGGCAACCCACGCCAAGCGCCTTCACGAGAGCGTCCATTTCAAGGTTTGGGCTCTGGTGTCATTATTGATGCTGAAAAAGGCTATATCGTCACAAATTATCATGTCGTTAAAGAAGCCGATGAGATCCAAATAACTTTGAAAGATGGCCGCCAAATCGAAGCGACAAAAATGGGTTCAGATGAAAACAGTGATATTGCTCTGTTGCAAGTAGACGCAGAGGACCTAGTGGAAGTAAACATTGCCGATTCCGATAAGTTACGCGTTGGTGACTTTGCTGTCGCAATAGGCAGCCCTTTTGGTTTAGGACAAACAGTTACTTCTGGTATTGTCAGTGCCCTTGGAAGAAGTGGTTTGAATGCCGATAATTTTGAAGACTTTATTCAAACAGATGCAGCGATAAATAGTGGTAATTCTGGTGGCGCATTAATTAATTTACGCGGCGAATTAATCGGTATTAATACCGCAATCATTGGACCGGGTGGTGGCAATGTAGGTATTGGTTTTGCCATTCCAAGTAATATGGTTAAAAGCCTTGTAAATCAAATTATTGAATTTGGAGAAGTGCGTAGAGGCGTACTAGGTGTAGCAGGTCGAAGTGTTACCGGTGAATTTGCGAAAGCAATGGAGCTTGAAGAAGCACAAGGCGCTTTCATTGAACAGGTCACCATCGACTCTGCAGCAGACGAAGCAGGTATTGAAGCCGGAGATGTTATTACCAAAGTCAATGGTAAGAAGATACGTTCATTCTCTGAACTTCGTGGGAAAATTGGTGCTATTGGCGCTGGAAACGAAGTTAAACTGACGGTAATTAAAAGCAACGGCAAAGAAAAAACCTATAAGGTAGTGTTAAAGAAAGCCGACGGTCCTAATGTAGAACCTGCTTCTATTCATCGTATGCTTGAAGGCGCTGAACTTGAAAATCACGCCAAAGGCTTAGGTGTGCTTGTTTCATCCATAGAAGATGGTTCACCTGCAAACATGATAGGCTTGCGCAAAGGCGATATTATTCGTGGTATAAATCGTAACCGCGTAAGTAATATTGGTGAATTAAGGGAGTTATTAAAAGAAGATAATGGCATCTCTTTGCTGCACATTATTCGAGGAAATTCTAACTTGTATATTCGTATACGTTAGTGACTAACGTAATAGGTATTAAATAAAAAAACGGCTCATGTAGTGAGCCGTTTTTTATTGTCTACACATGTGTTAATCTTTAAAAAAAATAATCTTTAGATACGCCTTTGAAACTCATAGACTCTGTAAAATATGTTCTTAACGCCGTTAGTTACGGCGTAATATTCGCCGTCGTTATCCTTGTAGTTTATCCTGAACTCAGTGGTAAAGGAGACAACTGGTGGAATATATTTCGACCGCAAAAAACCAATCCTGCCCCACTTTCTTATGCCAATGCAGTGCAACGCGCGGGACCTGCCGTCGTAAATTTATACTCAGAGGAAATTCAGAATAGCGTAAACTATTTACAAGCACCCCGCAGCGTTTCGCGACTAGGTTCCGGTGTAATAATGGATCCTAACGGTTACATGCTAACTAACTATCATGTCGTACAGAATGCCGCACAAATCACTGTTGATTTACAAAACGGTCAGCGATTTCCTGCAACGATCATCGGTTATGATATTTATACAGACTTAGCTGTGTTAAAAATTGAAGCCAGTAATTTACCCGTTATTCCACAAAATTTAGACCTTACCGTCTCTGCTGGTGACGTAGTTCTTGCGATTGGTAACCCATTAAATTTAGGCCAAACTATTACTCAAGGCATTATCAGCGCCACAGGGCGTACCGGGTTAAGTAGCACCAATCATACCCAGTTTTTGCAAATGGATGCCGCCATCAATGAGGGCAACTCTGGTGGCGCGTTAGTAAATACTAACGGTACGTTAGTCGGTATTAACTCACGACTGTTTCGAGAAATAAACCCACAACTTGATATTCAAGGGATTTTCTTTGCTATCCCCTACCAACTTGCCTATAAAGTGATGCAACAAATAATTGAGAACGGTAGAGTAATTCGAGGTTGGCTAGGCATTGACACCCAAGTGTTTAGTCAAAATCCACGTGGTTTTGTTATCAGTGGAATTATCAAAAATAGTCCTGCACATGTTGCTCAGCTAAAGCCAGGTGATATTGTCTCTCAAATCGGTGATACACCGATTACTTCAACGATTCAAGCACTCGATTTAGTGGCTGAAACGCGCCCTGGTACTGAGGTTATGTTTAGCGTATATCGTGGCAACAAACTGCTTAATATTCCTGTTACCATATTAGAAAGTAAGCAGTAAATAAGCCACCTGCTATGCAGGTGGATTCTTTATATGAAACTATCTAAACGGCTATGCACCCTTTACGCGGACGATATCTGCGCCTAACGCTTGTAATTTATCTTCAATCTTTTGATAACCGCGATCGATATGATAAATACGATCAACTTGTGTTTCAGTAGTAGCCACTAAGCCTGCAATAACCAAACTTGCAGAAGCTCTTAAATCCGTTGCCATAACGCGAGCGCCGGTTAACATATCAACGCCCTTAGAAATTGCGGTATTTCCTTCTAACGCTATATCTGCGCCCATACGCTGTAATTCTGGCACATGCATAAAGCGATTCTCAAAAATCGTTTCAATTGTCGTGGCTGTTCCTTCAGCTATCGCATTTAATGCAACAAATTGTGCTTGCATATCCGTTGGAAAAGCCGGATGAGGCGCAGTTCGAATATTCACTGCTTTAGGTCGACTAGACATAGACAATCGAATCCAATCGTCGCCTGTGGTAATTTCAGCACCGGATTCCTGCAACTTACTGATCACAGCTTCAAGCGCACCTGGATCTGTATTTTTACAGGTAACGTCTCCTTGCGTTACAGCTGCGGCAACGAGGAAAGTACCCGTTTCAATACGATCAGGCATAACACGATATTGTTGGCCTGCTAAACGCGGAACCCCCTCAATCGTTAAGGTATCACTACCTGCACCAGATATTTTTGCGCCCATTGCATTTAGGCAATTTGCTAAGTCTACAATTTCAGGTTCGCGAGCGGCATTTTCAATAACAGTAACGCCATCAGCCAATGCCGCCGCCATCATCAAATTTTCAGTGCCAGTTACGCTAACTGTATCCATGAAAATGTTAGCACCTTTTAATCGACCGTGATTTTTAGCCACTATATAACCATTTTCAACATCAATTTCTGCCCCCATCAGCTTTAAACCATGAATATGAAGATTCACAGGACGGGCGCCGATAGCACAACCACCAGGTAACGATACTTCAGCATGGCCAAATCGCGCTAACAGCGGACCCAATACTAAAATGGATGCACGCATGGTTTTTACTAACTCATAAGACGCTTTAAGGTTATCAATCTTTGACGCATCAATTGATACTTGATCTTCAGATAACCAAGAAATATTAGCACCCAAATCACTCAATAATTTAAGTGTTGTATGAATATCGTTTAACTTAGGCACATTACTGATTGTAATGGGTGTTTCAGACAATAGACATGCCATAAGGATTGGTAGAGCAGCGTTCTTTGCTCCCGAAATGGAGACCTCTCCCACGAGCGGATTACCGCCATTAATTTTAAATGCGTCCAAGGTGACCTTCTTACTTTTTATTACAGGGGTAAATTAAACATTTTCTCACGCTGCCAATCCGTTGTGGTAAAGGTTTTAACAGTTACCGCATGAATAGCACCTTCCTTAATCGCTTGAGACAAAGGAGCAAAGATAAGTTGTTGACGTTTGACTCTAGATAAATCGCCAATGAAATCAGCAACAGCAATAACCGTACATTGCGAACCATCAAACTTTACATGTAACTCATCAAGCTCAACAGCATCGCTTATCAATTTTTCAATTTCAGAAACTTCCACAAGGGTCTCCCAATAACAAAGTTACTGGGATTATAGGGCTTATTGAACTGGCAAGAAAGCCGATACGGCACTTAATTTTGCTAAATTAACTAAGTCGTCAGGTAAATCAACGAGATTAATCGATAGACTCGCCTTATTCGCAACCTCTATTAACAACAGCAATAGCGCGAGGCCCGCAGTATCAACCATGTTCACTTGCGATAAGTTAATATGACTAATACTTTTTGACAATAGACGACACGACTGCTTTTCGATACTAGGCGTAATAAACTCACGTGTTAGGTTACCTTTTAGCATCAATTGATTGTCAACTGACAATACTTCTAATGTTGTCACGCTATGTTCCTATTTAAAAACAATGTCTTTCGCTGCTTTTTCTTTCAATAACTCTGTCACATGGGGCAAGCCTTTTTGACGAATTAAGCTGCCTAGTTCGGCCTCTTTACTGTCTAACATACTAATGCCTTCAGCAACCATATCATAAGCCTTCCACTCGTCTGCATTTTTTCCTTTTCGTGTAGAAAAGGAAATATCAATGGGCTCACGACCCGGCTCAATCACTAACGTTTTAACAAAAGCAATACGTCCTGAATTTGAGATCCGTGCTTTTTCAAACTTTACTTCTTGACTGTTATACAAGGTAAAGACTTGTGCATAAGATGTAACGAGGTAATCCAAAAATACTGGTACAAAAGCGTCACGTTCTTCAGAGGTAGTATTTTTAAAGTTTTTCGCACCGATGACTTTAAAAGCAGCATAGCGATAATCAATGTACGGAACGAGTTCTTCACGGACAATTTTTTTCAGCAAATTAGGGTTTTTACGAATTTCAGTTTGTTCATTGGCAAAACGTTTAAACGTAATATCCGCCACTGACTTTATCATCTCGAAGGGGTCAGTAGTATTTATCGCTGAAGAACCACTATTTTCAGCAACATAGAAGTGCACATTATTATTCGTTTCATCTGAGGTAAGCGCATCTGAAGCAGACGCGTGTTGTACTAACATCAACGACGATAATAGCACCGCGATATTTCTCGATAACATTTTCATTTTTCTCCCAGTCATTAATCACCACTTCCTTGGCCAAATAAAAATTGCCCTATCAATTCTTCTAATACTAACGCAGGTTTAGTATCTTCAATATAGTCACCTTCTTGTAACGTATCGATAGATTCATCCATAAACCCAGGTAATAAACCAATATATTGTTCGCCCAGCAGCCCTGCTGTTAAAATAGATACTGATGTAGCCTCAGAAAAGTTTTGAAAACGAGCATCTATCTCTAAGGTCACTAAAGGCGTGTAGTCATCTTCATCTAAACTAATGTCACTAACGCGGCCTACAACAACGCCTCCGACTTTTATGGGCGAACGTATTTTTAAGCCACCGATATTATCGAACTTAGCATACAATTTATATGTTTCACCATTACCTGAAATACCGCTATCTGCAACTTTTAACGCTAACATTAATAATGCCGCAATACCTATTGCTGCAAATAGACCAACCAAAATTTCTACTTTTTTTGACACCATGTCATCCACCCATTGAACATAATCATCGCTTAACCAAACCTGAACAAGATTATTTGGTAAACATTAATGCAGTTAAAATAAAATCTAAACCCAATACTAGCAATGAAGACTGCACAACCGTCGCTGTTGTTGCCCTGCTAATCCCTTCCGATGTTGGTTCACAATCATAGCCTTTATATACAGCTATCCATGTAACAACAAAAGCAAAAACGATACTTTTGATAACACCATTTAATATATCTTTTTCCAAAGAAACTTGCGCTTGCATTACTGACCAAAACGTACCACTATCAACGCCTAACCAGTCAACACCAACTAAATGCGCGCCTAATATACCGACCGCTGAAAATATTGCAGCAAGTAATGGTAAAGAAATAAAACCAGCCCAGAACCTTGGTGCTATAACACGACGTAAAGGGTCTACAGCCATCATTTCTAAACTTGATAATTGCTCAGTTGCTTTCATTAAGCCTATTTCCGCCGTTAAAGCAGATCCTGCTCGGCCAGCAAACAACAGTGCAGCAACCACTGGGCCTAATTCACGTAATAAAGACAAGGCAACCATTGGCCCTAGGCTTGCTTCCGCACCATAACCAACAAGAATAGTGTAACCTTGCAATGCTAACACCATGCCGATAAAGGTACCCGATACAACAATAATAATGAGAGATAGCACACCAACAGCATATAACTGCTGAACTAATAACGGAAAGCCACGCTTAATATTAGGTACATGAGCAAGCGCAGAAGTTAACATGATGATAGCCCTACCTAGTGCGCTAATGCGACCAATAACTTTTCGCCCTAACGATTGGAGCCAATTCATTTATTACTTCCTTTTCCAATAAGTTCTTCTTGATAAGACGCAGCTTTATAATGAAATGGAACCGGGCCATCAGACTCACCTTTTACAAACTGTTGAACTAGCGGCGATGTTTGTTGACGAATATCATCAGGCGTACCTTGCCCAATAACCTTTTGTTCCGCAATGATATAAATATAGTCGGCGATACTCATGACTTCTGGTACATCGTGAGAAACAACAACGGATGTTAAACCTAATGCGTCATTCAACGACTTAATTAATCGTACAATAACCCCCATTGAAATGGGATCTTGACCCGCAAAGGGCTCATCGTAAAGAATAAGTTCAGGATCAAGCGCTATAGCACGTGCAAGTGCGGCTCTACGAGCCATACCACCAGAGAGCTCACTCGGCTTTAAATGACGCGCGCCTCGTAAACCAACCGCCTCTAACTTCATCAACACCATTTTTTCAATAATGCGCTCAGACAATTTACTGTGTTCACGCATTGGAAAGGCAACATTGTCATAAACACTCATATCGGTGAAAAGCGCGCCGCTTTGAAATAACATACTCATGCGTTTACGCACGTCATAAAGTTCATTACGAGATAATGTGGGAATATCATTGCCATCAAAGAGTATTTGCCCAGATTCTGGGCGCAGCTGTCCACCAATTAATCGTAACAAGGTGGTTTTTCCAATACCACTAGGCCCCATAATTGCCGTTACTTTCCCTTTTGGAATCTGTAGACTTATTTCATCATATATGACTCTTTCTTCACGCTTAAAAGTCATATTCTTGATGTCGACCAACGTATCTGACATGGTTTATTTTTCTATTAAACTATCCATACTTTAAGTGCCTGTAATTCTACCTGACTGCAACAAATACTTCATCCGATATTCATAAATTAATCTGTCTAAATTACGTGAGTAAATGTTGGTAATCGTAAGAAAGTGTAAGAATTGAACAAAAATCAACCAAACCTACAAGCATTAATCCATTAAATACATTAACATTGCCATCATTAAGACGCTTAATTTGGTCAATATTTGTAAAAATTCATCATCAATGACACTTTTTTATCAATCTTCGAGCAATAACTCTTTTTTTTTCTCTTACAACGGGCGACAATTTACCCCTTAATTTTGGAGTGATGAATGTTATTACAGATTTTTATTTTGCTGGTGTCTTTAATTGTCTTAGTGTGGAGTGCTGATAAGTTTGTTTTAGGCGCCTCTTCTCTCGCTAGAAATATTGGTATATCGCCAATGATTATTGGTCTAACAATCGTGGCTATGGGATCTTCGGCCCCAGAAATGATGATTGCGGGTACGGCCTCACTGCAAGGCAACCCAGACACAGCGATCGGCAATGCTATTGGTTCTAATATTACGAATATTGCCTTAGTACTAGGTATAACAGCATTACTACATCCACTATCTGTTTCATCAAGCACGATCAAACGCGAGCTTCCTATTGTTTTAGGTATTACAGCTATTGCTTATTGGTTTGTCGCCGATAGCCATTTAAGCTTCTGGGAAGGGCTAATTCTTATTATTGGCTTTTTTGCTTATATACTCGCTTTACTTTTCATTACCCTTCGTCGTTCTAAAACGCACCCTCTTGATGATGCTATGCTTATAGAGGCCGAACAGGAAGTCCCAGAAGCGATACCTACGTCTAATTCCATTTTTTGGTTAGTCATCGGTATTATATTGTTACCACTAAGCGCCTCTTATTTAGTCGAATCATCGGTCTTCATTGCTAAGGCGTTCGGCATTAGTGATCTTGTCATAGGCTTAACCGTCATTGCAATTGGTACCAGCCTACCTGAGTTAGCTGCAAGTATTATGAGTATTGTCAAAAAAGAAGATGACTTAGCGCTGGGTAATATTATAGGTTCTAATATCTTTAATATTTTAGCTGTTTTATCACTCGCAGGTTTGATTGCCCCTGGAGAAATAGATCCAGAGGCTTCATATCGTGATGCTCCATATATGCTAGGTGTAACGTTGCTACTATTTTTACTTTGTTTTACCCGAAAACTTGGCAATTTTCGAATTACACGTATGAAAGGTGTCATGTTACTTATTTCCTTTGTCGCTTATCAATTGTTATTGTTTAGCCAAATAAAGCATTAGATTGTTACTATGAGTTCATTCAGTAAAATAGCCAAAGACGTTATCAATATTGAATCTCAAGCCATAAATGAGCTTGCGCAATATATCGATAGTAATTTTGAAAAAGCATGCCAATTAATGATGCAAACGACGGGTCGCGTCATTGTGATAGGCATGGGTAAGTCAGGCCATGTTGGCGGAAAAATTGCTGCAACATTTGCTAGCACAGGTACACCTGCATTTTTTGTTCACCCTGGTGAAGCCAGTCATGGCGACTTAGGCATGATCACAGCACAAGATGTAGTACTGGCGATTTCAAATTCAGGTGAAACAGGTGAAGTGCTCGCGATATTGCCTGTAATTAAACGTATTGGCGCAAAACTTGTTGCAATGAGCAGCAACCCAACATCGACGCTAGCGAAACTAAGTGATACGCACGTATGTATCAAGGTAACGCAGGAAGCTTGTCCACTTGGTTTAGCGCCAACGTCAAGTACGACAGCAACCTTGGTCATGGGTGATGCTATTGCAGTAGCACTGTTGAATGCACGAGGCTTTACCGCTGACGATTTTGCATTATCTCACCCTGGTGGCAGCTTAGGAAAACGATTACTATTGAGATTGCAAGATATCATGCATACTGGTGAACGTTTGCCTGTTGTAGACCAATCGGTAAAAATCAAAGATGCGTTAGTAGAGATGTCACTCAAAGGCTTAGGGATGACAGCTGTTATAAATTCTGATGGTTCACTTATTGGCTTATTTACCGATGGTGATTTACGTCGCATATTAGACGCAAGAGTAGATATTCACAGCGATGAAATCGCGACAGTGATGACGAAAGCTCCTACAACGGCGTCAAAAGATATGTTAGCTGCTGAAGCTCTTAAAGTTATGGAAGATAAGAAAATTAATGGCTTAATTATTGTTGACCAACACAACGCCCCCATTGGCGCGATGAATATGCACGACTTATTGAAATCGGGAGTACTTTAATGGTGAATACCTTATATGGCGATGTACCTGCTTCAGTCTTTGAAAAAGCGAAAAAAATAAAATTGTTTGTGTGTGATATCGACGGCGTATTCTCTGATGGACGTATTTATCTTGGCAATGACGGCGAAGAACTCAAGGCTTTTCACACTAAAGACGGTTATGGTATTAAAGCGCTTGGCGCAAGTGGCGTTGATGTTGCCGTTATCACTGGAAGACAATCTAATATAGTGCAAACAAGAATGTCTGCACTTAACGTCAAACATATCGTACAAGGGCAAGAAAACAAACTGCCAACATTAAAAGACATGATAGCCAGCCTATCGCTTGTTCCTGAACAGGTTGCTTATATTGGTGATGACATGCCAGATTTTGAGTGTATGAGTTATGTTGGCTTAAGTATCGCAGTAAAAGATGCTCACCCAAGTATTTTAGCTATTGCCGACTATACTACATATACCCATGGAGGCTTTGGAGCAGTTCGTGAAGTTTGTGATTTATTCATGCAAAGTCAAAATACGTTAAAGTTTGCCAAAGGCGCAAGTATATGAGTCGCACCCAGATATTTTCCTTATTATTCTTTGTCTTGACGGTCACAGCCTATAGCATTCTTGAATGGCATCACACAAAACAGGAAGATATCCAAGTGGTAGAAAACAACATTACGCCGGACTTCATTGCGGAATCCTTAAAAAGTGAAGCTTTTTCGCAAAAAGGACTATTAACGTATCGCATCGATGCGTCGCGTATGGAACATTACAGTGAATTAGCGGTCACACATTTTGAGTTTCCTAAATATACGTTATACCCAAAAGATAGCGACGCTCCCTGGAAAATAAGCGCCAATGAAGGCACACTTTATAACAGCAATCGAGTAAAACTGGAAAACAAAGTATTATTAATTTCAACGGATGAAAACAGTTTAATTAGAGAAATTCATGGAAAGTATTTAGAGCTTGACCTAAATACTAATATTATTAGCTCCGAGAACAGCATAAGAATCAAAGGTGTAGATTTTGCTATGCAAGGCACTGGCTTAATAATAGACTTAAACACGAAACAGGTAACTCTCACACAACATGAACAAACTATTTATCAACCGTCTACACACTAGTGTTTTATTTGTAAGCTTATATGTTAGTAGTATGGCTAGCATTTATGCCGCTGAAATTGATTTAAAACAAGAAATTAGTATTGATGCAACGAGACAAGCAGCGGATCTAAAAAACAAAATATTTAGCTATATCGACAATGTTGTAATTAAACAAGGTTCACTGATAATAAAAGCTGATCTTGTGCAAGTTATCACAGCATCAGATACAGATACAAAAACCTATATAGCAAAAGGAAAACCCGCTACGTTTAAGCAAACACTTGAAGATGGTACCCCCATTTATTTACAGGCGAATGAAATTAAGTATGAGCCTGCTAAGAATACCGTTACTATCTCAGGTGATGCGGAGCTCCGTCAAGAAGGCAGTAAAGTAAACGGTAGTGTTATTACTTACAACTTTATTACCGAGCAAGTATTAGCTAATGGTGAAGATGATCAGCGCGTTAAAACGGTATTACAGCCTAAGCACCTGGAAAAAAAGAATAAATGAGCAATGCAAAATTAAGTGCCGCTAACTTGGCTAAGTCCTATAAAGGGCGTATGGTAGTTAAAAATGTTGGTTTGGAAGTTAACGCAGGGCAAATTGTAGGTTTACTTGGTCCAAATGGTGCAGGAAAAACCACGTCATTTTACATGATTGTTGGGTTAGTAAATAACGATAAAGGTACAATAACGTTAAATGACGAAGACCTTACACTGTTACCTATGCATGAACGTGCGCGCCGAGGTATAGGATACTTACCACAAGAGGCCTCGATCTTTCGTAAGTTAACCGTTTACGAAAATATCATGGCAATATTGCAAACAAGAAAAGAATTAACAGACATAGAACGAGAAGAGAAGTTAGAACATTTAGTAGAAGAATTTAACATAGGGCACATTACCGAAAATTTAGGCATGAGCCTATCTGGTGGTGAACGTCGTCGTGTTGAAATTGCCAGAGCACTTGCAGCTGACCCAAAATTTATATTGTTAGATGAACCATTTGCTGGCGTTGACCCAATTTCTGTAGGTGATATAAAAAAAATTATTCTACACTTAAAAAATAAAGGCATTGGCATATTAATAACCGACCATAACGTTAGAGAGACACTCGATGTTTGTGAGCATGCTTACATTGTTAGTCATGGTGAATTAATCGCCCAAGGTGATGCAGATCAAATCCTTGCAAATCAGCAGGTAAGAGATGTATACCTCGGTGAACAATTCACGTTATAGTTATGATATGCTTTAGAAAAAATAAGATTTACTTGAAAGGATAAGAAGTAATTAATGCGCCCAAGTCTGCAACTCCGAATTGGACAACAACTTACAATGACGCCGCAACTCCAGCAGGCGATAAAGTTATTGCAGTTGTCCACCTTGGATCTACAACAAGAAATTCAAGAGGCATTAGAAAGTAATCCTTTATTAGAGGTGGACGAATCTGCTTCGTCTTCAGACGATAACCAACCCGATAACTTAGAAGAAGCCTTTTCCGCAAAAACTAATGACGAGACAATAAATAATACTAGTGATGGCTCGGAAGATTCAACACCAACCGTTGATGAAATCAGCACCACTGAAGCGATGGATAAATCAGACATTCCTGAAGAGCTTAATATTGATACGACTTGGGACGAAAGTTACAGTGCTGGTGTATCTAATACTGGTGCCGCCCCTGCCTCAGATGATTTTGTTTATCAAGGTGAAACCACAGACTCCATTCAAGATCATTTGCGTTGGCAAATGAAATTAACCCCATTTTCTGAAACCGATGAAGCCATTGCAATGGCAATTATTGATGCCATTGACGACGCTGGATATTTAACGGTTACAACTGAAGAAATCCTAGAGTCTGTTGGCGTCGATGACGTTGAATTAGATGAAGTAGAAGCGGTCTTAAAACGTATAAATATGTTTGACCCTATAGGTGTTGGTGCGCGTTCAATTGCAGAATGTTTAACGATACAGTTAAACCAGTTTGATAAAGATACCCCTTGGGTTAACGAAAGTAAGATCGTGATTAATGAATATATTGATTTACTTGGTAACCGTGATTATCGACAAATCATGCGTAAAACACGTTTAAAAGAAGATCAATTACGTGAAGTTATTCGGTTAATTCAATCATTAGATCCTCGCCCTGGTGATTCTGTTATTCAAAGTGATGATCAGTATGTAATACCTGATGTTTCTGTTGAAAAGAAAAATGGTCGTTGGGTTGTAGAGCTAAACCCTGATACTGCGCCTAAACTAGCGGTTAACCAGCAATATGCTTCTATGGCTCGGTCAATGAAAAATTCGAATGATAGTCAATTTATTCGTTCAAATTTACAAGAAGCAAAATGGTTTATTAAGAGTTTAGAAAGCCGAAACGATACCCTATTAAAAGTATCAAACTGCATTGTGCAAAGACAACAAGGTTTTTTTGAACATGGGCCCGAAGCTATGCGTCCTATGGTTCTGAATGATATTGCCGAAGCAGTAGATATGCATGAATCAACGATTTCACGTGTTACTACACAAAAATATATGCATACACCACGTGGAATTTTTGAACTTAAGTATTTTTTCTCCAGCCATGTCAGTACAGAAAATGGTGGAGAATGTTCTTCAACAGCTATACGCGCTTTAATTAAAAAGCTTGTAGCTGCCGAAGTACCTGCAAAGCCTCTTAGTGACAGTAAAATGGCTGAACTATTGGCTGAACAGGGAATCAATGTTGCCAGACGGACTATAGCTAAGTATCGAGAATCGCTAAGTATTCCTCCGTCTAACCAACGTAAAAGTTTACTTTAACTCTCTAGTAGAAGGATACAGCTTATGCAAATTAATCTTGCCGGACATCATGTTGAAATTACTACCCCAATGCGTGACATCGTGAACAAAAAATTTGCTAAGTTAGAGCGACATTTCGATCATATTAATAACGTATATGTCGTATTAACCGTTGAAAAACTTAGCCAAATTGCAGAAGCAACTGTGCATTTAAATGGCACTGAAGTGCATGCTAAAGCGGAAAACGACGACATGTACGCATCCATAGACTCCCTGGTAAATAAGCTCGATAAACAAATACTTAAATACAAGGGAAAAATTAATCAACACTAAGATTTATTGATTACTAATATCCACTATGAATTTTACCGACATCATTAAAGAAGACTGCACGTTATGTGCAGTCGAGGCTACAAGCAAAAAACGTATTCTTGAACTTCTTTGTAGCAAAGCCGCAGAGACAAACGATCAAGTAAGTACCTACAACTTATTAGAGAGTTTGATGCTAAGAGAAAAAATGGGGTCGACCGGTATTGGCAATGGTATTGCTATTCCACATGGACGTTTAACCTCTACCGATAAAGTTATGATTGTTATTGCCACAGCTCAAGCGCCAATAGAGTTTGATGCCATTGATAATCGTCCCGTTGACATATTTATCGCCCTATTCGTGCCAGAAGATCAATGCCAACAACATTTATCGACATTACAAAGTATTGCACAAGTATTTAGCGACAAGAAAATGTGTAAGCAAGTACGCAAGTGCGATAACAGTCATGAGTTATATCAACTTCTCAAATCTGCTGCTCACTAACCTAGGATTTCATCAATGAAACTTACCATTGTAAGTGGCCGCTCCGGCTCTGGAAAAACGGTCGCATTGCGCGTTTTGGAAGACTTAGGCTACTACTGTGTAGATAATATTCCCGTTAATTTGCTACCCGCATTGACGCATACCGTGATCAATGATTATGAAACCGTAGCGGTAAGTTTAGACGTCAGGAATTTACCTGCAGAACCGACAGATGTGCCAGAAATATTAGATTACTTACCCAGTGCTGTTGAGTTATCTATTGTATACCTAGACGCTGATGATGGTGATCTTATTAAGCGTTTTAGCGAAACTCGTCGCTTACACCCACTTATACGCCAAAATATCGCGCTAGACCAAGCAATGACACTTGAGAAAAAGTTATTAGAACCCATTGCTGCTCGCGCCAACTTGTATATTAATACCAGTCAGTTAACACCACACCAGCTCGCTGATTTGATCAGAGAAAGAGTGCTAGGGAAAAAAAGTGGTTCTATGGTCGTGGTGTTTGAATCCTTTGGTTTTAAACATGGATTACCAAAAGACGCTGACTTTGTGTTCGATGCTCGTTTCTTACCAAACCCTTTTTGGGAGAAAGAACT
Source organism: Thalassotalea sediminis (assembly GCF_030295915.1). Taxonomy (NCBI): domain Bacteria; kingdom Pseudomonadati; phylum Pseudomonadota; class Gammaproteobacteria; order Alteromonadales; family Colwelliaceae; genus Thalassotalea; species Thalassotalea sediminis. The sequence goes on from NZ_AP027361.1 coordinate 3,197,016, forward strand.
TAAGCCATTTACAGGGTTAGATCAACCAGTTAGAGATTTTCTTGCCAGCCAACCCATTGTTACTAAGTTTATATGGCAAATAAACAGCTTCATGATGACATGGTTGCCTCACCTTGAACGAAATAATCGCAGCTATATTACCATTGCGGTAGGCTGTACTGGCGGAAAACATCGTTCCGTTTATATTGCTGAATTACTTGCTGCAAATTTAAAAAAAGAAAGAAAAGACGTACAGGCACGCCACCGTGACTTAAAAGTACCAACAACATAATTCATTATTAGGCATGTTGTTCATTGTGTAATAAAGTTTCTTTAAGTCCATTAAATACGAGAGCTTTTAGTAAATTTCGCTTACTATAATGAACAATACACGACCAAACTTGAGACGGTTAACTAAAGATGTCTGATTTTTCACGCCCCATTGTTATTACCAATAAACTCGGCTTACATGCCCGTGCAGCAACTAAACTAGCGCAACTTACACAACAATTTGAGGCCAAAGTTACAATAGAGCTTCACGATAAACAAGTTGATGCTAGTAGCATTATGGGGTTAATGCTACTAGCCGGCAGCCAAGGAAAAACAGTTACCGTGCATACCGATGGACCCGACGCAAAACAAGCGATGGATGAAGTTTGTCAGTTGTTTACCAATAAATTTGATGAAGAAGAGTAGCTTATCTAAAAGTTACGCCTTATGATCCTTTCTGTTCAATGTTTTGATAACCTTAAATTTTGCGAACGCATTGTTTAAAAAACAAACACAAAAACTAAATTGACTGATTACATTAATAAAAAAGCTGCTAAAACCAATCAGTTGAGATAAACTATTATTCAGATGTCTAGGTGATAATAATCAAACATCGCCTCATGTTTTTCTATGTTACATGCTTATAGCATGTAAACGGCAAAGGGTCGCATAATGCCGGAAGTGTCAGAACAAGAACAAAGTCAACAACGCCTACAGCAAGTTAATGAAGCACTTGGCAGTGGTATGTTTGTCTATGTCCGAAAGCTGCTGCAAAACATGCCCGCTTACGATTTGGCCTTACTACTAGAGTCCTCTCCTACTAAAAGCCGTGCTGTGCTATGGCAACTTATCGATCCAGATCATCACGGTGAGGTACTCGAAGAATTAAGCGAAGAAGTACGTAAAGGAATATTAAAGAATATTCGACCTGAAAAACTTGCTGAAGTTGCCGAAGGCATGGATGTTGACGATCTTGCTGAAGTATTAAGAACTTTGCCAGACACCGTTTACAACGAAGTACTAAATTCTATGGATTCACAAGATAGAAGCCGCGTTGAGCAGGCACTATCTTACGAAGAAGACACTGCTGGTGGTATCATGAATACAGATACCATCACAATACGTCCAGATGTAACCGTTGACGTTGTATTGAGGTATTTACGTTTAAAAGGCGAGCTCCCCGTTGCCACAGATTCCTTCTATGTTGTTGATAGAAATGACAAGTTTATTGGCGCTGTATCACTTGCAGCAATTGTAACTGCCAAGCCAGAAGTATCAATATCAACACTGATTCATGCTGATGTTGAAGCGGTCAATGTAGAAATGCCAGAAACGGAAGTAGCGCAACTCTTTGAGCGCTATGACTGGTTTTCAGCCCCCGTAATTGATGACGAAGGAAGGCTATTAGGTCGTATTACAGTTGATGATATCGTCGATATTATCCGTGAAGAAGCAGAACACTCGATGATGAGTATGGCAGGTCTAGACGACGAGGCAGATACCTTTGCCCCTGTGTTAAAAAGTACTCAACGCCGGTCTATTTGGTTAGGCGTTAATTTAGTTACAGCGATACTCGCCGTAGTTGTTTCCAATATGTTTGAAGACATTCTAAGCCAACTCACAATCTTAGCAATTCTAAATACCTTAGTACCAAGCATGGGTGGTGTCGCAGGAAATCAAACACTTACTCTCGTAATTCGTGGTATCGCTTTAGGCCATGTTGGCGATAGTAACTCTCGCGTATTGTTATATAAAGAACTCGCCATTGGCTTTTTAAACGGTATTATTTGGGCACTGCTCATTGCCGCCGTTGTCGGTATATGGAAACAAGACGTTGTCTTGGCGGGTATTATCGCTTTTGCAATGTTAATGAATATGACCGCCGCGGGAATTGCAGGTGTTACAATTCCACTTATGCTTAAAAGGATGAACATAGATCCAGCACTAGCAGGTAGTGTGATCCTTACCACAATTACAGATGTTGTTGGTATCTTTGCATTTTTAGGTACAGCAACATTATTACTTCGATAAACAGATAATATATGATATAAAAAATCATTAATTTCCCGCGACTTGCATCTGTTCAATAATAATTGATCCCGTTCTAATAGCCCCTTTTAGGTCATAATCATCACCTACAGCGACTAAATTTTTAAACATCTCCTGTAAATTACCAGCAATAGTTACCTCTGAAACAGGATAGGCAATTTCGCCATTTTCTACCCAAAAACCAGCAGCACCTCGCGAATAATCACCATTAACAACATTAACACCTTGCCCCATTAGTTCTGTTACTAAGAACCCTGTACCTAAGGTTTTCAACATCGCTTTAAAATCTCCGCCATTGGCACTTACATGCCAATTGTGTATACCGCCTGCATGCCCAGTTGTTGTCATACCGAGTTTTCTAGCCGAGTAACTAGTTAGTAAATACGTTGCCAAATTACCATCTTTAATAATGTTAGTATCCTGAGTTTTTACACCTTCACTATCGAAAGCACTGCTCGCTAACCCTTTTAAAAGGTGAGGTTTTTCTTCTATGGTTAGAAACGAAGGGAAAACTTGCTGGCCTAATGCATCCAAGAGAAACGACGATTTACGATATAAATTTCCACCACTAATAGCAGCAATAAAATGCCCCCAGAAAGTATTCGCAATATCAGCACGAAACATAATAGGTACTTTGCCCGTAGGTAACTTTTTCGCATTCATTCGCGCTAGTACTTCTTGAGCAGCTTCTCGGCCAATCGCTTCTGGTGAATTTAACTGAGCGAAATCACGGCTTACACTATATGCATAGTCACGTTGCATTTCATCATCATCAGTTGCAATAACGACACAACTTAAACTGTGTCGAGTACTTGGGTAGCCAACTAATTGCCCATGACTATTACCATAGACTTTAAACCCTTCAAAGCTTGCTAAAGTCGCACCATCTGAATTGGTGATCTTTTCGTCTGATGTTAAAGCCGCATTTTCACAGGTTTTTGCTAACGCTATTGCTTCTTCGGTACTGAGTTCTTTTGGGTGATATAAATCTAAATCTTGTGGCTTCATCGCCAATAAATTTTTATCTGCTAACCCTGAACATTCATCAACAGAGGTATATTTCGCAATATTAACAGCTGCTTGTACTGTTTGGTTTAATGCCTCTTGAGATAAATCAGCGGTCGAAGCACTACCTTTTCTGCCTTCCTGATAAACAGTAATACCGAGTGCACCATCATTGGTAAATTCTACCGTTTCAACATCACCTAATCGTGTAGTTACACTCAACCCTTGTTGCCTACTCATTGAAACTTCTGCACCATCAGCACCAAGAGACTTTGCCAACGTTAAGGCATCTGCGACAGTTTTTTCAACTTGTTTCATTTGTTCAGGGATAGTTTTTATTTCGGTCATACGTTGATATAGCTCTTTTGTTGCAACCAAACGGTCTCACTGCTAGAGGCAAGTACTCGCTTGCTGTATAATACTTAAAATTTTAAATGATTCCGTTATTATGCCTCAGTACGAACACGATATCGATGAATTCGATGAAGATTATAAAAGTAAAACAGAAATAAAGCGTGAAATGCACGCAATGCAAGACTTTGCCATGAAGTTGGTTAAGCTATCTAAAGCTCAACGCGCAAAGGTCCCCTTCACGGAAGAGCTTTTAGAGTCCTTAACATTAGCGGATAAAATAAAAAACAAGCCAGAAGCATTACGTCGACATGTAAGGTTTATGAGTAAAGTTTTACTTGAAACCGATCTAACAGATATCAACCAAGCGCTTGATATTATGGCAAATAAGCATCAACAAGATACGTCGCGTCATTTACGTTTAGAGCAATTACGTGACGAACTTATCGCACAAGGCAATGATAAAATAGAAGAAATGCTGCAAAATTGCCCACAAATGGAGCGTCAAAAATTAAGGCAGCTTGTAAGGCAAGCAAGTAAAGAAATAAATGCCGAAAAACCAGGTAAATCTCATCGTGATTTATTTAACTACATTAAAGAGTATGTAAGCGATTAAAATAAATAATCCACTTTCATAGCAAATAGTTTTGAGTGAACAATTATAAAACGCCTACAATTATTAAGTAGGCGTTTTTCATCATTAAAGTCTATTACCAGTAACCTTCTAAGGCTTCTACCGCTTTAAGCTGTGGTGTTAATACCTCTTTATCACCAACGGTAACAAGTACCATATTTTCAGGTGTTAGATACTTTTTCACCATTTGACTGATCTCTTCAGGCGTCACCTCATATACGCTTTTTACATAATCCTGTAAATATTGTTCGGTTAGGTTATAGCGTTCAACATATGATAATTGACTAATCACAGCCGACCTAGACGAATTCTGCAAGACAAAAATACCCGCTAAGTAATTTTGTATTCCTGCAAGTTCATCAGCCGAAGGTGGCTCTTTAGCGAGTAAGGCTATTTCATTAAATATTTCGGTAAGCGCTGCCCCTGTGGACTCAATCGTTATATCAGCAGCTTGATACCAAAGGCCTGTGCCAATGCGATTAACTAACGCTGAATACGGTGAATATGTATAGCCTTTAGATTCACGTATATTACTGGTAATTCTGCTTGAAAAAGCACCACCTAACAACGTGTTCATCATACTAAGCTTCATATAGTCAGGGTGATCTGGGCTAATTGTTGCTAACCCTAGACGTATCGTAGATTGAGGTGAATTCTCTCGTTCTAACATAATCAATTTAGGGCCCGATTGACTTAATACCGCTTTTGACGGTTTACTTTCTCCCTTCTGCCAAGTCGATAATACAGACTTTATCGTTGCGGTTAATTTAGCCTGATTAAACACTCCCGATATATACAAGTGACTATTATTGGGTCTAATATTCTCGTTTACAAAGCCACTAATATCCGCTCGTTCTATACTTTTTAAGCTTGCTTCAGTTGGGTATAAACTACCATAAGGATGGTTAGCATATATCGCCTTATAAAAAGCTTGATTAGCTAAATTGCCCGGTTGAGATAGCTGCACATTTAAATTACGTGCTTGGTCCGTTTTAATACGCGCAAGATCAGTGTCAGATAACGCTGGGTTAAGCACCATATCAGCAATAACAGTTAACGCATCGCTTCCATATTCACTTAATACATCGACACCAAGCCAGCTAACATCCATACCAACAGAAGAGTTAATCTGTCCCCCCATACTCGCCACTCGTTCAGCAATTGCTTTTGCTGACTCTGTTTTCGTTCCTTGGCGTAGCATTTGATAACTAATATCGGCTAACCAAGGAAGTTCTCCATCGTCAATATTACCCGTGGTAGATATTAGTCTAATCGTTGTTTTGGGTGTTTTTCCGTAAGGAATAAACGTTACCTTTAAACCATTTTCTAACGAAAAAGATTCTGTAGCAGGCACTTGAAATGCTTTTGGGGTAGCTCCTGTCGGTGGCTGTTCTTTGGCAAAGCCACTCGTACTCACACTCGACACCAACACTACTGTGGCAATAAATAAACTTAAAGATTTTTTCATCGAGTGCATGTTATTCTCCTTGAACAGCTTTTGTAGCAGGGGCTTCACCAGGGGTAACGGTCAATACCGTACGGTTGGTGGCTCGTAAGTATTCCTGTGCCGTTTTGCTAATAAGTGCGGGCGTTACTTGTTTAAACTTTTGTTCTAACTGGTTTATTTTGGCCGGGTTATCGTCAAACAAAGCGAAACTCGCAAGTAAATCTGCTTTACCAAAGCCATAAAAACCATCAAGTGAGTCGAATAAACTCGAACGAATTTTAACCGTTGCCCGTGTTAATTCTTCTTGTGTTAAAGGTTGTTCAATAAGTCGTGTAACAACACTATCAATCGCATCGGAAATTTCTTTATTAGTCACCGTTTCATCATGTGTAAACGAACTCATCCACAACATTGGGCCGTTATAATTAAACATATTACCAAGCAGATAATTAATACCGCCACTCACACTACCGGTAATTTGTTTGTTTTTGACGAGTTCTTGATAGAGCAAGCTATCTTCACCTTGCACGAGTATTTGGTCGATAATCCCCATTGCGTAATACTCTGGTGTATCCCGTTCAGGCATTTTATAGGCAAATGCATAAGCAGGTTTAGGCGCAAGTTTATCAAACTTATTGAAGACTAATTCCTTTTCTTGTCTAAGCTCTGTTAAATCAGGTTGCGGCGCTAATTTACTTGCGGGAATATCTGCAAAATATTCCGTAACCCAAGCTTTAGTTTCATTTATATCCAAGTCGCCCACAACAACAAGTACAGCGTTGTTCGGTGCGTAGTACATATCAAAAAAGTTAGCAACATCGTCTAAACTAGCAGCGTCTAGATCTTCTAAATCACCATAAAAGTTATGAGAGTTATACCAATTACTAAAGGCATATTGCGGCATATCTAACCACGGAAAACCACCATATGGCTGATTTAACACATTTACTTTAACTTCATTCTTTACCACACCTTGTTGATTAGTGAGGTTTTCTTGGGTAATCGCTAGTCCTTTCATACGGTCAGCCTCTGCCCATAAAAAAGTTTCTAATTTATGTGCAGGTACAATTTCAAAGTAATTAGTGAAGTCAAATCGCGTCGAGCCATTTAGCACGCCACCATTGGCATTTACAAGCTTGATGAACTCCATTTTGCCTAGGTTTTCAGAGCCTTGAAACATCATATGCTCGAATAAATGTGCAAACCCCGTTCTATCTTTGGGTTCATTGCGAAAACCAATATTATAATAAACCGCTACCGTTACTGTCGGCGCAGTTTTATCTGGCGACAATACTACTTTTAGGCCATTGTCTAGGCTGTAGTAATCAATTGGCACGTTGAAATTGGCAATGGTTGCAACGTCTTTTGCCTGTTCAACAATTTGTTCCGTAAGCTTTTCTGTCGCTTCTTGTTGCGCTGTATCTTGGCTTTTTTGAGGTTGACCACATGCAGAAAGCAACATAGCCATCACCCCAGAAATGAGCGTGATTTTATTTTTATTCATAACATTTCCCTTTTAAGTTGCACATTAAATGTGCACCTTATTTACCAAAGCGTCAACTTTCTTCGCAAGATTTAAAAGGGTATGTGTTATTTAGAGAGGTATCTCGGAAGCCGCGATACCTCTTTCATTATAACGTAAAGTAGTTAGTAAAAACTTTATAAAGTTCAGTACCTTGATTTACACTTGCAGAAGCAAAATGCAAAATAGGGAGAACTGTTTGATCAAGTGATAAATAGTGTAAAGGAGCACCATCGCCATAATTATCCATTCGCAAGATCCTCGCTAAAGGTTCCCCAGCAGGTAATGGTTGACCAAATTCAGCTAAGTAATCCACCATACCTCCCATAGGTGAATAATACGCTTTATAGTCTTTCAAATAACAAGCATATCGGGTCATCTCTTGTGCTTGATACTCTGGTGCCTCAATCACCCCTTTATATTGTAAATAACTCAAAATACTTTGAGCATCTTCTAAAGCAACATCAAGATCAATTTGCTCTTGTGAGCCAAGCTCAACAGTAAAGCTTTCTTTATTGAGGGCTTTGGAACTGATAGAAAAGTTAATACCAAGATCTGCAAATGCTTCTTGTAAGTGCCACCATGGGCAAAATGTTGCTTCATCAAGGGCACCATCGAACTGATTAGGAATCAATAATGTATGCGGAATATCGAAATGTTTAGCACTTTCTTTTGCATATTCAGGGCAATACAAATGTTTGCTTGATATGGGTCCTGTATGCAAATCTAACACTAAGTCTGCTTGATGAGCTAACCGCTGCAACTGATATGCAATACGCTGGCCTGTGGTTAAACCAAAAATATTATGATTTAGTTTCTGCTCAATACTTTGAATCATTAATGCTTTAAAGTTGGCCTCAATTGTTTTATCGTCTTTGCCAATACTTTCACGTACAAAGGGTTTAATAATTTCCGGTGCAAAGTGATACATTCTATTCCAATTGACGCCCGTTATCGGGTCAAATCGACCGAGTGTATATTCACCATTTTTGTGATTGCACCCTACAGGGTTAGCATAAGGCACTAAGGTAATATCGCCCTTTACCTGTGTTTTTCTCAATAACTCCAGTAATTGAAATATTACCGCATTACCCTGTACCTCTGCTCCGTGCATATTTGCTTGAATATATACACTAGGTGCAGCAGAATCGCCTTTAAGTTTATAAACGGGTACAGTCAGTGCAGCGCCACTTGCCATTTCCCCAACGTACATTACGCCTTTTGTAAAATTTGTCATTTTCTTCTCTTTCATATTGTTATGCCAAATACCATTGCGCTGGTTTTGCTTCACGAACAAGTATTAATTCATGCCCACTAAATACATACTCCGCTGCAGTTTGATGGCATAGGAAAAAAGGCATGCTTTCGGTAAACCCATAAGCACCGACGTAACCGAAAAGTAATCGATCATCAACATCTACATCTATTGGTAATGGCAGGCAGCCTAGCTTATCTAAACTAGTACAAAGGGGACCATGCAAATCAAAATTGGCATTGACTTCCATAGAGGGTCGAAGCAACCTTACAGGGAAAGGTTGCTCGGTAATACCTGGGCGCAATAAATGGTTAATGCCCGCCGATAAGACTAATTGCTGTTGATCAAAATTAACCTTTTTATCAACAACAGAGGTGACATAATAACCACAATTTGCTACCGCATATCGCCCTAACTCTAGCCATAACTCTTCGACATTGGCTTGTTTTTTTACTTTCGCCAAATCAGCAATAATGTCTTGCCAATCTAGCTGTTCACCTTGTTCGTGGTAATCTATTCCTAGGCCACCACCTAGGTCTAAGACTTTAAGTGTCATGCCTATGGATTGCGATAATGTCACGAGAGGCTCAACCATTTGTTGCCACAGATCGTACATTTTTTTGTTAGACAACATATTTCCCCACTGAAAAATATGTAAGCCACAAATATTTAACTGCGGAAATTGAGAAACATGATATTTTTGCCATGCCTCAACAGACATACCAAAAGGCGTTACTTGATTACCACCTAGAGGATTCTTTTCGCCATCTGGCCATTGTAATTGTACACGTAACAATACTTCAGGCTTTACTGAAAACTCTGTTGCTAATTCATTTAACCATTTAAGTTGGTTAGGGCTTTCGGCAACAAAAGTGTTCACTCCTTTCGCCAAAAACTCTGCAAGTTGCGCGCGTGACTTAGCAGGCCCAGTGTTTAAAATTCTCTTTGCATCAACACCTTGGTTTAATACTTGTTGAAGCTCACCACTACTGGCAACATCAAATTGAATGCTGGCTTGGTCGACTGTTTGAATAATACGCGAAAGCGGATTTGCTTTAACGGCATACCACAGCTTTACAACATCTTGATTTTGTAAAAAATGTAAATGGCTTTTTAAGGCGTTTAAGTCATAAACAAAGTAAGCAAGTTCATCAATATTATCACTAACGTGGTTCAACAGCGCTTGTTCAAGTGCCTTGCTTTGCTGAAATTGTTGATGCCAAGATACTGGACGTTCAGAATCAGATGACTGCTGCATATCCCCTCCCGCTAGCGAAGTATTGATTCGAGTGTTAGTGACGCGTCACTTTGTTCATCACGATATTTAACGATAAGCGCACACGCCATGTTTAAGCCATTTTCACTAGCCCACGAACCTGACATCGGTCGAGTGCCGGGTACGACAACAGCGCGTTCAGGTATATCTGCACCTTTCGCTAATTGTACTTGGTTAACGCAATCATAAACGGGCACAGATGCAGAAAGGTTAACACCTGGTGCAAGTACAGCGCCTTTTCGGATAACGATTCCTTCAACCACTACAACACCTGCACCAAGAAAAGCATCATCTTCAACAATAACGGGGCTAGCACCAATGGGCTCTAACACACCACCGATTTGAACGGCAGCAGATACATGAACATTTTTGCCAATCTGTGCGCACGAACCAATCAACGCATGACTATCAACCATAGTTCCTGTGTCCACGAAAGCGCCAACATTGATATATGCGGGAGGCATAACAATAACACCTGAAGCAACATGAGCACCGCGACGGATAGATGAACCTCCAGGGACTAAGCGCACACCATCAGCAACAGTCATTTCTCTGGCAGGTAAATTATGTTTGTCTACAAACCCTTGGTATGGACCGGTAAATGTTATATTTTCTCCGGCTTTAAACGCCGCTAAAATCGCCTCTTTCGCTGCAACATTAGCGTGCCAAGTGCCATGCTCATCTTTATTGGCTGCTCTTATGGTGCCTGCTTCTAATTCTGCTAAGGTTTGTTGCCAACTCACTTCGAAAAATCTCCAAAAAACTAACTGTTCAAACGCGTAACCAAACAAAAAGGTCACGTGATAACGTGTAAATTAAATGGAAAGCTAAAGGCTTTGCAGACGAGTAGCTAACTAGGAGGAGTAGCTAAAGCTGACAAAGGCCAGAAGCTCTCCACCTTGCGGTGACAGTTGTCAGGATTCAGCCTGAGCAACCGACAAATACATCATCAAAAATATATTTACCTCGGCGTTATACTCCCTCGTTAATGTTCATAAGAGTTTGATCTCTTCCCATTAACTACCTAGTAAACGCTCCTCTTCTGGCCCTATTTGCGTAGGCCGATAATACCCACCTACGATAAAAAGGGACAACATATTAGAACATTTATTCTAAAATGCCGCAAGCTTGGATAAATAATTATGGGAAGAATATAGTGTGAATAAAGCACTCTCACTGCGCTTATCAACATTGCCATTACTGAGATGTGCTTAGCAATACCGACTAGCTTACATAGATACGTTCAACAGGTTATCGTCAGGATAATTTGATGCCTGTTTGATGGCTTCTTCAATTAGAAACAATCTATCTTGGCCCCAACAGTACGTTTCGTTGAATCTAAAACAAGGAGCTCCCCATAAGCCTATTGATGCGAGTTCATTAAAGTTCTTCTCGGTCCATACCTGCCAATCAAACTCTTTTTGATAGCATAACGCTTGCTCGTAATTGATATCCAAGCGGTCACAGATAGACTTTATGGCCCTCTCATCGCTCACATTAATATTTTCAACAAAAATTGCATGAAAAATGGCCTCAACATAATCAACTGATTTGCCTTGTTTTAATGCATAAGCAAATATTTGATAGCTATTTATCACCCCTTGCTCAAAAGGTTCTGCATAACTTGAAAAGCGAATATTCGCTGTTTTTGCCTCACGGTAAGCATCTCTATACATATATTTCTGCTTACTTTCTGGCATTTTTAATCCCCGCATCATTAAAGGCATGATGGGCTTTATACATAATGTTAATTGATACTTTTTGGCTAGGCGGCACGCTTTAACAAATCCGAGATAAGAATATGGGCTGCGCAACGATAGAAATACTTCTAATTCACCACCAATGTTTTGGTTTTGGCTAGGCGCATCAGTACTTAACTCGGTTAAGTTGTCATGTTGAAAATATTGCTTATCATCTTTATTCAACCCTAAATTGCGTAAGCGACGCTCCAAATACACCAATCGATCAACACCAACAAACCATTCGCCAGCAAAATAGGTTGTTGCTGATAAATAATGACCTTTACTAACTAAACGTTGCTGATTTTTTACTTGAAAATTTATAGCGGGCGTTGATGTTTGACAAATATAATCAAATTTTTCTTGCCACACCTTATCAAAAAGCTCAACGGCATCAGCAACACTTCTAACAGAAAACTGCCATAACTGCTGCCCTGTCAATAATTGAGACTCAAGTGGTACCGCCTTAATTGGCGTTAAACCATATCGTTTAGCAATTACATCGGCATCATTCAATACCCAACGCTGAGCCATTTGCGGGTAAATTTTGAGTCCAGGTAACGATTCATAAACGAGATATAGCTTAAAGTTAATATGATAACCTTGTTCTAACTTTAATAATGCTTGCACCAACATATAGCTTTGCGGATCTCGTAGTGCTACATAGACTTCTACACATAACTGTTTTCCCAGCAATTTAGGAAGCGTTATGTATTTAAATTTAAGCATGAGTTCTAGAAGTTCACTTCTAAACCACCAGGCCTTAATTTGCATCAGCCATTTATTAATAACGCACTCCTCGTGTTATTTAGCCTACTGCCGTATCGGGCCAAGCCTTGGTACTGCCAGAAGAATAAGGTAATATACACGCCAATTATGACACAAATTAGCGTAAATTTCTGTCAGCGTTTAATACCATTTGCAAGAGCACCCCATGTTGTTAACAAACCTTAGCCAAGTATTAACCCGCAATGATGATTTGCTGCATGCTTCATCAACACTATTAGTCAATATGCCACAAGATAATTTTGCTGATCATTTAAAACAATTATCTCAAAATAGTGATATCACATTTTTTGACACGCAGTACGACGCACACTTATTTCACCAGTCTTTTTCATACGCGAACGCTGTTTTTTCAAGTTGCTATAAAAGCGAACATTTACATGACCTCGTGATAATGACATTTCCTAAAAGTAAAGCTGAATTAAACTTTATCTTAGCAATGCTAAGTGAAAGTTTAACGGAAGATGCGCGAATTTTAGTGGTTGGAGAAAACAAAAGTGGGATTAAATCGCTACATAAACTGACACAATCTTACCACCAATTTGTGGAAAAAATTGATGCTGCTAGACATTGTCTTTTATTCGAAATGGCGATTACCACGTTGCCCAAATTCACCTTAGAAGACTGGTATAAAACGTACCACATTACCATTAATAATCAATCGTGTACTATTGCAGCGTTACCCGGCGTATTTAGCCAAAATGGTCTCGATAAAGGTACTAAAGTGCTATTTAATTATTTACCCAGTAACCTCTCAGGCCAAGTATTAGATTTTGGCACAGGCGCCGGTGTTATCGCCACCTATCTCGGCAAAAGCAACCCGAATATCGCATTAACCCTTGCAGATGTAAGTGCATTAGCACTCGCTTCAGCTGAAAAAACACTAAGTCTTAACGGATTAACGGGAAAACTGATTGCCACGGATAGTCTATCTGCTATTTCATCGCAATACGATCACGTCGTCACAAACCCGCCTTTCCATCAAGGTACTAAAACACATTACGCGGCGACCGAGACCTTTTTGGCGGGAATTAATCGCCATATAAAGCCAGAAGGCTCATTAACAGTAGTGGCCAACAGCTTTCTAAAATACCAACCAATTATGGAAAAATGTTTCATGAATGTATCAGTACTAGGTATTCAGCAGGGATTTACGGTATATTCTGCCCGCGGCAAAAGTAGGTTAAGTAGTTGAAATTTACACAATTGAGTTGCAATTTAACCTAAATTCAACAATTATCATTCTATACGTGATACAAATTATAATATTTAGATGCCATCTCAAAAAGAAATAAAATCGATACGTAGCGCAATTCTGATCAGTGTTGTCGGCTTTATCTCTCTTTTTGTCTTAATTGCATGTGCGTACATGACAAAAACATTTCTTAATGAATCTGAACGGCAATTAGAAACAAACACCATGCAATGGGCCAATTATGTCGTTCAACTGGCATCAGATGATTTACGCAACGGCGATAAGTTTGCTTTAGAAGATAAGCTACAGGTTTTCGCAAGTAATGATGCGATTCAAAAAATTGATGTTTATGCAATAGAAGACACATCTAAAAACTTTAAATATTTCGCTGGCTACAATTACTTAAAAAGTGCGCGTTCGATGGGGGATAAAATTACCACGCAGGAAAAAAATTTATACCTGACCCCAAAAAAAGAGGGAGATATTGTAAAGTTTGTAACGCCTGTAGTCTCACAAGATCAAGACCTTGGGTATGTATATGTCGAATTAGATACGCAACAGGGTCTATCCTTTGAAACGCATCTATTAATTATTTTTATTCTTCTATTCTTGTTATTAATCTGCTGCGTATTTTTCGTTAGTTTACGATTAGAGAACTTAATTGTTAACCCTTTACGAACACTAAGTTCGGAATTATTAAAGATCTCTCAAACCAAAGATTACAGCTTAAGAATTTCAAGATTACCCTACAAGGAAGCCGATGCGGTTGCTGCTAACATTAATAACTTCTTAAATCGAACCGAACGCCATGTCACGCAGTTAGGTCTTGCTGAAAAACAAAGCCTTGAACTTAATATCGAATTAGAAGATAAAGTTGCAAAACGCACTGACGCCTTAAAAGAGTCTAATCAAGAATTATTATCAACTTTAGAAAAACTGCATCAGTTTCAAGACCAACTTGTTGAAAGTGAAAAAATGGCTTCACTTGGCGATATGGTTGCTGGTGTTGCGCACGAAGTAAATACACCAATAGGGCTAGGTGTTACAGCGTCGACACTACTATCTGATCGTTTACGAGATATTAAAACTGCGTTTGAAAATAGATCGCTTAAATCAAGTCAATTGAAAAAATTCCTCAGTGAGGGAGAAGAAAATGTCGGTATTATTTACCGCAATTTAAAGCGAGCAGCAGAATTAATTTCAAGTTTTAAAAAGGTAGCTGTAGATCAATCTAGTGAAGAATTTAGGCAATTTAATTTCAGCGAATTACTTAATGAAATTTTGTTTACACTAGCGCCCCAGATTAAAAACACGCCATATCAGATTTCATTCGACTGTCCTGAAGACCTCATTGTTGTTAGTAAACCAGGGCCTATTAATCAAGTATTGATAAACCTCATTTTAAATTCCATTACACATGGTTTCGATGGTCTGGATCATGGCAACATTAATGTTGTAATTTCAAAGCAAAGCGAAACGCTACATATCGTCTACAGCGATGATGGATTAGGTATCGCTAGTGAAATTAAAGACAGGGTATTTGAACCATTTACGACAACAAAACGTGGTGAAGGCGGTAGTGGTTTAGGACTACATTTGGTGTATAACCTAGTAACACAAGCATTAGGAGGCAGTATCAAACTAGACAGTAAGCCTAAACAAGGCGCAACGTTTGAGATTAAATTTCCTATTAGTGAACAGCTGTTATAAAACAGTTGGTAGATTAACAAAAGCTTTACACTGGCGAGATATTAGCCATTGGATTATTTGTTATTTTATATTAGGGTATATAAAATTGTTATTAAGATGTAAAGCAAGTATTTAACCACTCTTGTTATACATCGAACAACAACAATAATTAGTATTAATAAATACTGTATTTATTTGGAAAAAACGCATGCAAAAACCTCATATACTTATTGTAGAAGACGAAGAAGTCACTCGCTTTAATTTACGAAACTTATTCGAAGCAGAAGGTTACATTGTTTCAGAAGCCGTAAACGGTGAAGCAATGGAGCAGCAATTAAAAAATAATGTCGTTAATTTAGTAATCATGGACATAAATCTACCGGGTAAAAATGGTTTACTTTTAGCTCGAGAATTAACCACTAACAGTGATTTAGGTTTAATCTTTCTTACAGGGCGTGATAGCGACATTGATAAAATTTTAGGTTTAGAAATCGGCGCAGACGATTACTTAACCAAACCTTTTAACCCAAGAGAGTTGACGATTAGAGCGCGTAATATCTTAAACAGAATCACGCAAGGTAAAAGTGATACTGACAACGCTATTATCAAATTTAACCAATGGAAGCTTGATGGCAACTCACGAAAAATGACGGCGCCAAATGGTGAAGAAATATCAATTCCTAGAGGTGAATATCGCGCGCTAAGATTACTAATAGCCAATGCTGGTCAAATTGTGACGCGTCAACAATTAATAAAAGAAATGACAGGGCGTGATCTACGTTCAAATGATAGAACGGTAGATGTTACTATTCGCCGTTTACGAAAGCATTTTGAATTGTTTGATAAAAAGCTTGAATTGATCAACACCATTCATGGTGAAGGTTATCGCTTTGTCGGTAAAGTGGAATAAATAAAAAACCTTTACTGCGACTATATAAGCCGTAACGGATGAAATTACATCAATAAAAAGGTTAGCATTTGCTAGCCTTTTTATTGATGTAATGGATTATTGCTGGCTAATCCATAAGCTAAATGCTTCTATTGCAGATGAATTTTCGACGTTTAAAGCATGTAAATATTGCTCTTTTTGCTGCCAACTTTCAGAAGACTTTTCTATTGCAACTAATTGCTGATGAACAGTGAGTAAACCAACACTACCCGCTGCGCCTTTCATTTTATGACAGCGCTCTTGCCAATCATTCTGGGATTTCGACATTACAGCTTGTGCTATTTCAGTTAAATACACTTTAGATTGCTCAACATAAAGATCTAACATTTGTGTAACGACTGCTACACCTAGGTTTTCAAGATAACCTGCAAGAAGTTCAGTATCTAACTGTTTCATATTATTAAAGATTCATTGATGTGTTGAATAGAGTATCATTGTAACAGGCAATTTTATTTTGTCATCCGTATAAGTCATTCCTTATTGCTTAAACACTTTTTCACTCCCAGTACCATGTAAACTGGACAAATTATCTGACAGTTCAGTAATGTTCGTAAGTACCTTAATATTGCTTTTAACCGTGTTTTCATTCAAAATAGCCGCCCTTTTATACTGAGCGTCGCAACTAAAATACGCTTAAAAGCATTAACCTTGTTATGACTGAAGTTAGGGAAAGCCTAGCCCTTTACGTAACTTCCTAAAATCGGAGTCTCCATGTCTACCTTAATGCCTGATATTGCCAACCATACTACTGCCCAAACCGAAGGAACACTCGATTGGGTTGGAATGAGCAATATTGAAATGCCAATAATGTTATCTTCCAAGGATGAGTCTCCTAGAATGGTTTCCGCATTTGTTGATGCCTTTGTGAACTTAAAAGAACCACAAGCTAAAGGCATTCATATGTCTCGTTTATATTTATTACTAGATGAACTATCAACGAGTAATGAACTTAACTACCAAAGCTTAGTTGCTCTGCTTGATGGTTTTATTAGTAGTCATCAAGATCTAAGTGACAACGCAAAAGTTGTTTTCCGCTTTGATTATCACCTAAGAAGGAAATCACTTATCAGTGGAAAGCAAGGCTGGAAAGCTTATCCTGTCACAATTACAGGACGCTTGAACCAAGGTAAACTCAGCGTTGAGCTTGCCGTAGATGTTCGTTATTCCTCTACATGTCCATGCTCAGCAGCACTTGCAAGGCAACTGATTCAACAAGCCTTTAAAGAGTCATTTAGTGAAAAATCACTCAATTTAAATGATGTATACGAATGGTTAGGAACAACTGATGGTATTGTTGCCACACCACACAGCCAACGTTCAGTTGCTGAAATTAAAGTGAACCTTGGTAACGAAGCAATCGACTTCCCACTTAAGGATATTGTAGATTTAACGGAAGATGCATTAAAAACGCCTGTACAAGCAGCAGTAAAACGCGAAGATGAACAAGAGTTTGCGCGTTTAAATGGTCAAAATTTAATGTTTTGTGAAGATGCTGCGCGTAAATTGCAACATGCAATGAACCAAGTTCCGCTATTCCAAGATTTTTGGCTAAAGATAAATCATTTAGAATCGTTACACGCGCATGATGCAGTTAGTGTTACTACAAAAGGTGTTGCTGGCGGCTATCAACCATAAGCCGCTCATTAAAGCCTCATAGAAAGCAAGTGTATAGCACTTGCTTTTTTTATACCTGCGAAGCATGTAACAACGTTCTCCACTTATAGGAAACATTTTCCAAGCTAAATATCACCAATTGCTAGTCTTTTTACATGTTAGCCAATGTATTATTACCCGTTTTTAAGAGTAATTTTATATACGTTAGTTTTTTATTGTTTAAGGTGAATAAATTACTGCATAAACAGCCGACAACCTAAACCTCGCGAAAAGCCTTAATATTCATGTAATAAATTTACATAACTCGTCCGTATCACGATCAAAAACACACTTGATGAAAATAATTATCATTATCAAAACAGCAATAAAAACGCCAATAAACAAATAAAACAATTATTTAACAGCAACTTATGTAAATGTAAAAAAATTACGAGCAAAAACTCTATTTTTATTGACCTTTATGCAGATTGCGTTTAATGTTAGGGGTTCCCCTTGGATAAAAAACCAGAGTAATTATGCATTTTTTACATAATTTTATTCTAATTTTAACTACTTTGGTGCCAAGCAGGTATTTTTTTTAGGAGAGAAAACATGCAGCTTTATGATCCCAACTTTCAAAAAGATAATTGTGGGTTTGGCTTAATTGCACATCAACATGGTGAAAACAGCCACAAGCTTGTAAAAACCGCAATATCAGCGCTTGACCGAATGCAACATCGCGGCGGTATTAACGCTGACGGTAAAACCGGTGACGGTTGTGGATTATTAATGAAAAAGCCAGACAGCTTTTTCCGAGCAGTCGCAGAAGAAAACGGGTGGCAACTTGGCCGTAAATATGCGGTTGGCATGATCTTCTTAAACCCTGATCCCGTCATTGCGGCAAAAACCAAAGAAATACTTGAACAAGAGCTTTCGCAAGAAATGCTAACCTTAGTTGGCTGGCGAACAGTACCAACAGACAAATCAATCTTAGGTGATATTGCAGCGAGCAATGTACCAACAATAGAGCAAATTTTTGTAAATGCGCCTCCAGGATGGCGAAATAGAGATCTTGAGCGTCGCTTATATATGGCAAGACGTCGTGCAGAAAAACGTATTGAAGACGAACGTTTTTACGTCGCTAGCTTATCGTGTTTGGTGACCATCTATAAAGGCTTGATGATGCCTGTAGATTTGCCTAACTTTTACTTAGATCTCGCTGATATTCGTATGCAAACAGCGATCTGTGTTTTTCATCAACGATTTTCTACCAATACGTCACCACAATGGCATTTAGCACAGCCTTTTCGTTATTTAGCACACAATGGTGAAATTAATACCATTAAAGGTAATAGGCAGTGGGCAAGAGCACGTACATATCGTTTTCAATCCCCTCTTTTACCCGATTTACAACACGCAGCACCATTTGTAAATGAAGCAGGATCAGATTCTTCATCTTTAGATAACATGCTTGAATTGTTTTTAGCCGGTGGTATGGATCTGTTCCGTGCTATGCGTTTACTCGTGCCACCAGCATGGCAAAATAGCCCTTTAATGGATGATGATCTAAAAGCCTTTTATGAATTTAACTCAATGCATATGGAACCATGGGATGGACCAGCAGGTATCGTGATGACCAATGGTCGTCACGTCGCATGTAATCTAGACAGAAACGGTTTGCGTCCAGCACGTTATGTCATTACACGCGATGGGTTTATTACCCTAGCCTCAGAAGTTGGTATTTGGGATTATGGTGAAGATGAGGTTGTAGAAAAAGGCCGTGTTGGCCCCGGTGAAATGCTCGCAGTAGATACATATACGGGTAAAATATTTAACTCTAGCGACATTGATAATGATTTAAAAGTACGCCATCCCTATCGCGAATGGCTTAACAATAACATTAGCCGATTAGTGCCTTTTGAAGAGCTTGACGCTGAATTAATAGGTCAGCGCGTCTTTAACGACAAAAGTATTGCTGAATATCACAAACTATTTAATTACAGTTATGAAGAAATTCAACAAGTAGTAAAAACACTTGCGGAAAACGGACAAGAAGCAACAGGATCAATGGGCGATGATACCCCTATGGCGGTTTTATCGAGTCAACCACGTACATTATATGATTATTTCAGACAACAGTTTGCGCAAGTCACCAACCCACCAATAGATCCACTTCGTGAGCGTTATGTTATGTCACTTGGTACCTGTATAGGTAGAGAACATAACGTATTTAACGAAACAACAGGTCATGCTGATCGCATTTTATTTGATACACCTGTGTTGATGTATACCGGTCTAAAACAATTGCGAGAGTTGGATCCAGAGCATTACCGTAGCGACACATTGTCTTTGAATTACGACGTAAATGAAGGTTTAGCAACGGCGATAAAGCGTCTTTGCGATGAAGCTGTTGAACTTGTACGTAACAAAAATACTGTAATCCTTGTATTGTCTGACCGTCAAATTCAAAAAGGCTTTTTACCAATCCCTGCGGCCATGGCTGTCGGTGCAGTTCAGAAACGTCTAGTTGACGAGCAATTACGTTGTGACTCTAACATCATTGTTGAAACAGCCTCGGTAAGAGATTCGCATCAATTTGCGGTGCTACTTGGCCTAGGTGCTACCGCTATTTATCCTTACCTAGCCCTTGAAACAGTTGAACAATTAGTTGAACAAGGACAGATTAATTTACCAGTACGCGAAGCCGTAGAAAATTATCGCAACGGTATTAATAAAGGGTTATTGAAAATACTGTCTAAAATGGGGATTTCAACCATCGCAAGTTATCGATGTGCAGGGTTATTTGAAGTTATTGGTTTGCACCAAAACATCATGCAACTGTGCTTCCCTGATTTACCAAGTCGTATTCAAGGTGCTGACTTTGAAGATATTGAACAGGATACGATCAACCTTGCACGTAAAGCATTCATGCCTCATCAAAAACTGAGCCATGGTGGCTTGCTTAAATATGTGCATGGAGGAGAATATCACGCATATAATCCTGACGTTGTTAAAAACCTTCAAAATGCCGTGCAAACTGGTAATTATCAAGACTATCGAACGTTTGCAGATACGGTAAATAATCGCCCTACAGCAGCATTACGAGATCTTTTAGCGTTAAAACAAGAGACTACCCCTATAAGTATCGATAGCGTTGAAGCTGATACTGAAATGTTTAAACGCTTTGACAGTGCAGCGATGTCGATTGGTGCACTAAGTCCAGAGGCTCATGAAGCATTAGCAATAGCCATGAACAGATTAGGTGGTTTTTCCAATTCCGGTGAAGGTGGCGAAGACGAACGCCGTTTTGGCACCGTTAAAAATTCACGAATTAAGCAAATTGCATCAGGGCGCTTTGGTGTAACACCACATTATTTGGTAAATGCCGATGTACTACAGATCAAAGTTGCACAAGGTGCAAAACCAGGAGAAGGTGGACAACTACCTGGTGATAAAGTAACGCCGCTCATCGCCAAGCTACGTTTTTCAGTACCTGGCGTCACGCTTATTTCACCGCCTCCACATCATGATATATATTCTATTGAAGATTTAGCACAGCTAATATTTGATTTAAAACAAGTCAATCCAAAGGCCGTTATTTCAGTTAAGCTCGTATCTGGCCCTGGTGTTGGCACGATTGCCTCAGGTGTCGCTAAAGCTTACGCTGACTTTATCACCATTTCAGGGTATGACGGCGGTACAGGCGCCAGCCCATTAACGTCAGTTAAATATGCCGGCTGCCCTTGGGAATTGGGTTTAGCTGAAGCGCATCAATCGTTAGTATCTAACGGACTACGTCACAAGGTTCGCCTACAAGTAGATGGCGGTTTAAAAACGGGCTTAGATATTGTAAAAGCTGCTATTTTAGGTGCGGAAAGTTTTGGCTTTGGTACCGCACCAATGGTAACACTTGGTTGTAAATTCCTACGTATTTGCCATTTAAACAACTGTGCAACAGGTGTTGCTACGCAAGATAACGTGCTTCGTGAGCAATTTTTTAAAGGCTTGCCTGATCAAGTCATGAATTACTTTAAATTTGTGGCGCAAGACGTTAGAGAAATACTCGCGCAGCTTGGTGTTGAGAGCTTAACCGCTATTATTGGTCGAACTGATTTATTAGAGCCACTAGCGGGTATTAGTGCAAAACAACAGAAGCTAGATTTATCGCCAATTATTGCTCCTGTAGTACCAACAAAAAATACTGCAGTGCATCAAACGGAACAAAATATTCCATTTGATGAAGGTAAGTTAAATCAGCAAATACTTGAAGCAGCTCGTGATGCTGTTGCACATAGTACTGGTGGTAACTTCCGTTTCAGTATTAAAAATGTTGATCGTTCAGTCGGTGCAGTTTTATCAGGTGAAATTGCAAGGCAGCATGGCGATCAAGGAATGGCGGCACAACCAATAAAAATTGCACTGTCAGGTACTGCTGGTCAAAGTTTTGGTGTCTGGAATGCTGGTGGACTTGAATTAACATTAACTGGCGATGCTAACGATTATGTCGGTAAAGGTATGGCTGGTGGTAAAATTACTATTAAGCCGCCAAAGGGTGTTGCTTATAAGAGTCACAAAACCATGATAATGGGTAATACCTGTTTATATGGTGCTACTGGTGGCAATTTGTATGCATGCGGCCGTGCAGGCGAACGCTTTGCTGTGCGTAATTCTGGTTGCCAAGCGGTTGTAGAAGGTACAGGTGATCATACTTGTGAATATATGACAGGTGGTATTGTCACTGTTTTAGGTCAAGTAGGTGTGAACTTTGGCGCAGGTATGACAGGTGGCTTCGCCTATGTGCTTGATGAAGCTGACGACCTTGCTATACGTATGAACAATGAATCAATCGAGATGCTTTCAGTATCTGATTACAACATTCATACAGAGCACTTACGTGGCATTATTAATGAGCACTTTGAAGAAACCGGCAGCCTTCGCGCACAAGAGATTTTAGCCGATTTTGATAAGTTTGCCCCAATGTTTAAATTAATTAAGCCAAGCGCTACTGATGTGAAAACCTTATTAGGTCATCGTAGTCGTTCTTCTGCTGAACTTCGCGTTCAAGCACAGTAAATTTAGGACGCGGAGAGGAAGATTATTATGAGTAAAAATGTATATCAGTTTATTGACGTAAATCGAATTGAGCCTCCTAAAAAGCCAATTGACGAACGTAAAATAGACTTTGTTGAAATTTACAACCCTTTAAGTAGTGAACAAAGTTCAGGGCAAGCGGATCGTTGTTTGGATTGCGGAAACCCGTATTGTGAATGGAAATGTCCTGTACATAACTATATACCGCAGTGGTTAGAATTAGTCACTGAAGGTAAGATATTTGAAGCTGCTGATTTATGTCATCAAACTAACAGTTTGCCGGAAATGTGTGGTCGCGTATGTCCTCAAGATAGGTTATGTGAGTCTGCCTGTACGCTTAATGACGAGTTTGGTGCAGTTACCATTGGTAATATCGAAAAATACATTACCGATACCGCTTTTGAACAAGGGTGGAAACCCGATCTTTCAGACGTTATTGCTACCGGTAAAAAAGTTGCGATTGTTGGTGCTGGCCCTGCTGGCCTGGCTTGCGCAGATGTTTTAACGCGTAACGGTGTTGATTGTGTTGTCTTTGATAAACATCAAGAAATAGGTGGCCTACTGACGTTTGGCATTCCCTCTTTTAAATTAGAAAAAGAAGTTGTTCAACGTCGCCGTGTTATTTTGGAAGGCATGGGCATTGAATTTAAACTCAATGTTAATGTTGGTGTAGATATCGGCTTTAACGAACTGACCGATAATTATGACGCGGTTTTTCTTGCCATGGGTACATACACAGATATGACCGGTGGCTTTGATAATGAACAAGCACCAGGCGTGTATAACGCGTTAGATTTCCTTATCGCCAATACTCAGCATATTATGGGCATCACTGAAAATGCTAAACCTTATATTAGCTTTGCTGATAAAAAAGTTGTTGTGTTAGGTGGTGGAGATACCGCTATGGACTGTGTTCGCACTTCAATACGTCAAGGTGCAACGGAAGTGACTTGCGCATATCGACGTGACGAAGCCAATATGCCAGGCAGTCCACGTGAAGTACAAAATGCCAAAGAAGAAGGTGTAAATTTTCAATTTAATATCCAACCACTTGATATCGCCGTAGATGAAAATGGTCAGGCATGTGGTGTGAAATTTGTTAAAACCCAGCTAGGTGCACCAGATTCTGCGGGGCGTCGACGCCCTGAGCCTATTGCCGGTAGTGAATTTATTATGGAAGCTGACGCTGTTGTCATTGCTTTTGGTTTTCTGCCAAGTCCACCTAAGTGGATGCAAGATGCAGGCGTATCACTAGATGATAGAGGCCGTGTAGTTGCGAGCGCGGAAAGCGAGTTTGCATTACAAACCTCTGCAAAAAATATATTTGCCGGTGGAGATATGGTACTTGGCTCAGATCTCGTGGTTACCGCCATTGATCAAGGAAGAAAAGCAGCATTAGGTATTTTAGATTTCGTCTTAAGTGAATAACGATTTAAGTCAACATTTCTGTACAAAAAAGAGACATAGATTATGTCTCTTTTTTTATTTGCTTGTCAAAATAGATTACTAAATAGTCAATATTCATGTAAAATACGCGCCTTTAAAAATCAGCGCTAGACTTTCTGTCTCTTCCTTACAGGAATCACACACTACATGAGTAACCATAAATTGAGTAATCAAGTTGTATTCGTTTTATTCTTTTTATTACTTTTTCCTTTATATTCAATGGCTAAAAGTAACACATCTCAAATTAAAGTTGTGACGGAATACTTTGAACCCTATCAAATAAAACAACAAAATGGTCAATTAGGCGGTTTTGCGACTGAAGTTGTTCGCGCGATGTTTAAAGAAACAAACACTGTACCTAATATTACCGTAATGCCTTGGGCAAGAGCTTATGCAGAAGCAACACATTCGCCAAATACGTTAATCTATTCGATTGCACATACCGCAAAGCGCGATGACAATTTTCTTTGGGTTGGAAGTTTAACAAAAGAAAAGTTGTATTTTTGGACGGTAAAAAATAACGAAGCACTACTAAGAAACAAACAAGAAAACTTTCACAATTTTCGTGTTGCAGCAACACGAAAATCAAATGCTGCACAATATCTACAGGATCGACAATACAATAAGATATATCTACTTAATAAAGATGATCAAAATATTCTGATGTTGTACAAAGGTAGAGTAGATTTAATTATTGCCACAGATCTTACTGTGGCTAGTCGCGCTGAAAAGTTTGGATTGAATATCAATGAACTGGTAAAAGTGCGCGAAATAAAAGAGCTTAATAACGACCTATGTATTGCCTTTTCTAAAGGCACTGACCCTGCTTTGTTACAACAGTTTCGCCAAGCTTTCCGAAAAGTGAAACGTGCTGGCACTTTATCGCGTTTGCAAAATAAATGGCTAACACAAGAGCAAACATTAGCTAATTTGAACTGATAAGGTATTGTGCAATAGCATTGGCGGGCATCGGTTTATAAAAATAGTAACCTTGTCCATACATGCAATCCATATCAGAGAGTAACTTCGCATCGGCCAAGTACTCAATACCTTCACCAACGGTTCCCATTTGAAGGTTAGTTGCGAGGTCAATGATGGTTTTAATAATTGCACGATGGTTTTCATGTTCATGTACATTATTCACAAAAGAACGATCAATTTTTAACACGTCAATCGGAAACCTATGCAAGTAACTTAAACTTGAATAACCGGTGCCGAAATCGTCGAGTAAAATTTTTACCCCCATTTTCTTAAGTGCCATCATGTTTTTAAGCACCATTTCACTATTTTCTAATAATGCTCGTTCGGTTAACTCTACTCGTAAGTGTTTTGGTTTAATATCAAGGTTAGACAATATCGCCTCAATGTTGTCAGGTAACTTAGGATCAAAGAAGTGGTTACCATACAAATTACAACTAACGTATAAATCATCACGATTATAGGCAACTTGCCACCGTTTAAGCTGCTGACATGCTTGTTGTAGAATTTGTAAATCAATGGCTAAAATAAGGTTTGTTTCCTCAGCAAGTGAAATAAAATCATTGGGCATTACAAAACCTCTAGTCTCGCTATGCCACCTTGCCAAGGCTTCAAAGCCAACAATTTTCTGATTATCTAAACGCACAATGGGTTGAAAATAAGGGAAGAATTCGTTGTTATCTATAGCCTCTCGAATATCTGCTTCAAGGGTCATCGCATTTTGTACTTTTTTGTGCATGCTTGAATCGAATACTTCATAACGACCTTTACCCATATCTTTTGCGTGATACATGGCAATATCTGCGTCTCGCAACATGGTTTCAGCGTCTTGATAACGCTCATCGTTAAACAAAACCCCAATACTTGTGCCAATAAACACAGGCTGATTCTCAATTAAAAAAGGCGTAGAGAGAAACTCAGTTATTCGTTCAGCAACGTCATAAGCTTCATTTTTCTGCTCAAGATCTTCGATAAGTATTACAAATTCATCACCGCCAAGACGTGCCACCGTATCTTTAGTTCTGACAAGTTCTTTGAGCCCTACAGCGACTTTTTGTAATAACACATCACCTGCATGATGACCCAAACTATCGTTAACCACTTTAAAACGATCAAGATCTAAAAACAGAATCGCGAACTGCAACGAGGGCTTTCTGGTCCAACAGGCAATAGCATGATTCAACATATCCAAAAATACGGTACGGTTAGGCAAGCCTGTTAATGCATCATGTGTAGCGGCATGCTTTAACTGCTCTTCAATTGATTTACGCTGTTTTATTTCATCTTCAAGTTCAACAGTACGAAGTTTAACTTGTTGCTCCAATAACTCGTGTGTCTGCTTTTCAAATAATGCAAGTTCACGCCTTTTAATCGCTGTAGCGACATGTTGCGAAACAAAATTAAGTAACTCGGCATCGTTATCATTAAAAATAACATTCGCGTGGTAACTTTGAATTACCATAGCACCAATGGCTTCACCTTCTTGCATAAGTGGTACACCTAGCCAAGACTGTGTTTTAGTTTGCGGTTTAGCCGTATGCCCTAATTCATGAAGCTCGAACATTTGTTTACGATTTAGCAAAATGGTTTCTTTTCGAGTAATTGCTAATTCTGTAAAACCATTAGAGAACTTACGAGGCGCAAATTTAGATTGCAAATTTTCTGAATCTTGCTCAGAGTAATACACAAACGAAATCAAATCTTCAGCGCTATTATAATTAGCAATGTAAAAGTTTTCTGCGTTAAGTAGTTGACCTACAATGTTATGAACCATCGCATAAAACTTATCAATATCAATTGTGGCGTCATTGGTTAATTCTGAAATCCGATACAATGACTCTTGTAATAGTTCAGAGCGTTCTCTTTCACGTATCTGATCCATTAACTCTCTTGTACGTGCATCAACGGCTTTTTGCAGGCGCTCTCTATCTTGTAAACGTGTCATCGCCGTCACAATATGTTGAGCAGTAAAGGTAAGCATTTCTAAATCATGCTCTTGGTAACGCGTTTCTTCGTTATAGCTTTGCACTGCCATGACACCAATGACCATGCCATCTAAAATCAACGGTACACCTAACCAATCAGTTCCTATCGTGCCTAACGCCTTTATAGAACCTGCTTTTTCCATCAATTGCATTTTTTCGGGAGTAACGAGTAAAGGCTCGCCAGTTTCAATGACGTAAGAAGTCATTGAGCCTTCAAACTTGTTATAGTCAACAGGCCCAGGAGGAAAGCTGTCCTTTTCGTCGACATCATAAACAAAATCTAGCGTATTGAAGGTTTGGTCGTACAAGGCAATATAAAAATTGGTAGCCTTCATGATCGACGCAATAGCCTGATGAACCTGAGGATAAAAAGTATTGAGATCAGCACACTCGTGCGAAAGCTGATTAAGCGTAAAAAGTGCAGTATACCGCCCTTCAAGCTTGCGATACTTATCAAGCATCGACAACGCTTCCTTCGCTAAAGCATAATCATTTGTAGACAGTGAACTAGTATCACTTGATGTTTTATTGGTCATATACCTCTAAATTATCACAACTTTAACAAAATCCCTAGCAGTGAATAAAGAATGCATTAGAAGCTTTAGTGCTTTATAAACGTTACATATTTTAGTTATCTACACCTTCTTTTTTTAGTGTTTGCATTTCTTTTTTATTACCACAAATTGCATCTTGGTGGCTTTCTCTGTAGTAACGAATTTCTACACAATCTTGTTGATAGCGTCGTTCAAGTTCTGTACGGATAATAGGTTTATCTTTAGCCGCCACAATTTGACGCTGCAATGATTGGCATTGCTGAATTTGTTCTGTAGCAACAGTAATATCTTCACACGTTTGCTGATTACTTGAACACGCTGACAATAAAACGTTAACCCCTAAAGCCAATGACAAAGGTAATTTCATTATATTTTTCTTTCCATAATTCAATGTATTATATTTTCATTATAGCGGCGTTTTTTATTGTCGATACATTTTAAGCTGTTATTTATAAAAATCTTTACCTGACCAATTAGACAGGTTTTGATATACTGATCAAAGTACAAAATATTGATGGGTTTTAGTTATGCAAGTTCAAGTAGTAGACTACCGTGATAAAGACGCGCCAGCGCGCTTTGTGCAAAGTTTGAGAGACACAGGGTTTGGTGTTTTAACACACCATCCAATTAAACAAGCCTTGGTTGAATCAATATACCAGCGTTGGTATGATTTTTTTCAAAACGGGCAGCCTGAAAACTATGCTTTTGATCCTGAGACCCAAGATGGCTATTTTGCACCTGCAATTTCGGAAACCGCTAAAGGTCATCAAAAAAAAGATATAAAAGAGTATTATCACGTTTATCCTTGGGGAAGAATTCCCCAAGCACTAAAAGAAGAAATCCTCGAATATTATAACTTAGCAAGTGCCCTTGCAGCTGAATTGCTAGATTGGATTGAAAAATATAGTCCTGAAGACGTAGCAAAGCATTACTCAGAGCCGCTTTCAGCAATGATAAAAGATACACCAAATACGCTATTACGTGTACTGCATTATCCACCCTTGTCAGGTGATGAAGAACCAGGTGCAGAAAGAGCCGCAGCCCATGAAGATATTAATCTCATCACGATTTTACCAGCAGCTAATGAACCTGGCTTACAAGTGCAATTAAAAGACGGCCAATGGTTTGATGTCCCCGCTGATTTTGGTCAATTGATCATTAATATTGGTGATATGCTGCAAGAAGCTTCAGGCGGTTACTTTCCTTCGACCAGTCACCGCGTTATAAATCCTTCGGGTGAAGAAGCTAAGAAATCTCGTATATCATTGCCACTTTTCTTACATCCACGCGATGAAGTTGTTTTATCTGAACGACATACGCAAAAGAGCTACTTATTAGAGCGATTAAAAGAACTTGGTGTAAAATAAAACACAACCCCTAAACACTAAGAAAATTTCAGTATTTTTCAGAAAAATTAGATGATCAGCGCTATGATTAACGTTACCATAGCGCCCCTTTTTTACATCGCATATTTTCGGAGTGTATTTCTATGTCGTTTCAGCCGGGCCAACGTTGGATTAGTGATGGAGAATCAGATCAAGGATTAGGCACAGTAACGAGTGTTGAGAACCGTTTCGTTTCTATCATGTTTACAGCAACGGGTGATATAAGAAAATACGCCATAGACAACGCCCCATTAACACGAGTTATCTTTCAAAAAGGCGATACCATCCCTAGCCATGAAGGATGGCAGTTAGTCATTACTGATACCGAAGACACAGATGGCATTCTCACTTATCACGGCACACGTGTCGATAATGATGAAGTAACTAGCCTTAAAGAAGTGATGATTGATCACTTTATTAAATTCAATAAACCACATGATAGATTACTCAATGGTCAAGTAGATAGGCTAGATTGGTTTCGATTAAGAAAAGACAGTTTAAAACACCAATATCAACAGCAGCAATCTTCATTAACAGGCTTAACTGGTGGCCGTGTTAGTTTGATCCCACATCAGTTATATATCGCCGATGAAGTGGGTAGCAGATTTGCACCGCGCGTTTTATTAGCCGATGAAGTAGGCTTAGGTAAAACAATTGAAGCAGGCTTGATAATTCACCAACAGCTTGTAACGGGTAGAGCGCAGCGCGTTCTCATCATTGTACCGGAATCGCTAACCCACCAATGGTTAGTAGAAATGCTACGACGTTTTAACTTACATTTTAGTATCTTTGATGAAACACGCTGTCAAGAGATCGCGAATGCAAGTGATGAAGATGAAGCGGTAAATCCATTTTCTGCCGAACAATTAGTATTAGTTAATCTCAACTTTATTAAAGATAATCCTGAATGGTACGAAGCATTAATTGCCGAAGAATGGGATTTAATGGTCGTTGATGAAGCCCATCATTTAAACTGGCAAGTTAATAATGTCAGCGTTGAATATTTATGCATAGAACAACTTGCTCAAACGATCCCTGGTGTATTGCTACTAACAGCGACACCAGATCAATTAGGTCATGAAAGCCACTTTGCCCGTTTGCGTCTACTCGATCCTGATAGATTTTATGACTATCAAACCTTTATTGAAGAAGAAACTCACTACACTGAAGTAGCGGACGCTGCCAATGCATTAGTTGCTAATAAGCCTTTAACCGCTCAACAACAAGAAGTGTTAACAACGCTATTAGCTGAATCTGATATTAGTGCCTTGTTGTCGCAATTGACGGCAAGCGAAGATGAACAAGCTAACGCACGCAAAACATTACTCAATCAACTGTTAGATCGACATGGTACTGGCAGAATTTTATTTAGAAATAGCCGCAATACAATTAAAGGCTTTCCAGAAAGAAAACTCCATGCAACCGCATTATCAATGCCAGAAGCATATCAAGAAGCCATTGAAGACTTTTTACTATCTGATACGCGTGACAACCTTTTAGAGAAAAAACAAGCAAATTACTTACACACCCCAGAGCGTTTGTTTGACCTAGCGTCTATCAAACCTTGGTATGAAATAGATCCCCGTGTTGATTACTTAATCTCTTTGTTAAAAACACTTAACAAAGAAAAAGTACTGGTTATTTGTGCACATGCGGAAACAGCCATTGAACTCGAAAACGCTTTGCGTGTTAAAGAAGGTATGCGCGCCGCTGTTTTCCATGAAGGTCTAAGCATTTTTGAGCGTGACCGTGCAGCCGCATATTTCGCGCAAGATGAAGACAGCGCTCAAGTATTGCTCTGTTCAGAAATAGGCAGTGAAGGTCGAAATTTCCAATTTGCTCATCACTTAGTGCTCTTTGATCTGCCAATGAACCCTGATTTATTGGAGCAACGTATAGGTCGATTAGATCGTATTGGTCAAACGCAAACAATCAATCTACATGTACCTTATTTTGAACAGTCAGCGCAAAGCGCATTATTTCAATGGTATCAAGAAGGCCTTAATGCCTTTGAACATACCTGCGTAACAGGCAGAGCAGTGTACGAAGCCTATGCTGAGCAACTGACAGATCTTAAATTCTCACCTGTTGTCGATGAGAAAACCATCGAAAAATTTGTTAATGACAGTCATCAACTCCACTTAACATTGAAAGCAGAGTTAGAGACAGGTCGAGATAAATTATTAGAACTAAACTCTTCTGGTCAAGGCCGAGCAGAGACATTGGTAGAAGATATTATCAAGCAAGATAACCACACTAGCCTTCCTCAGTTTATGTTCCAAGTATTTGATGTATTTGGTATTGCACAAGATGATAAAGCCGACAATGCAATTGCACTGCAACCTACCGAGCATATGTTAAGTGGTAACTTCCCGTGTCTACCTGATGACGGCACAACAGTGACCTTTCATCGAGATACAGCCTTAGCCTGCGAGGATTACCATTTGCTGACGTGGGATCACCCAATGGTGACTGGCGCGATCGATCTCGTATTATCAGATGATGTTGGAAATTCGAGTATTGGCTTGCTTAAAAATCCAGCGCTACCTGCAGGTACATTTTTCTTAGAGTGTTTGTTCACACTTGAAGCCACTGCGCCAAGCCAACTGCAATTAAAACGCTATCTACCGACCACGCCTATTCGTGTGCTAGTAGACAAAAACGCGAATAACCTTGCCGATAAAGTCAGTGAACAAGTTCTCGATCAACAACTCGTGCCCGTGAAAAAGCAAGTGGCTTTGCAACTTGTTAAAGCATTAAAAGGCCAAGTAGCACCGTTAGTTGAGAAAGCAGAATCTCATGCTGCGTCACAGGTAAACGCATTAATCAATGATGCTGAAAACATTATGAATGAAAAGCTTGAACAAGAGTGGCAACGCTTATCGGCACTCAAAGCAATTAATCCAAGTGTTAGACAGGAAGAGCTAGATTTTATAAAAGTACAACAGCAAGAGTTAGATACCTACATTAAAAAGGCTCAGCTAAAATTTGAAGCAGTTAGAATGATAGTGGTGACTCACTAATAATGTCTGCTAATCCTGCCTTTGTTTATTCACCGCCGCAAACACCATATCTTGAAATACTCTACCAAGATAACGATATTGTTGTGGTGAATAAACCCAGCGGATTATTATCAGTGCCAGGCAGATTACCAGAACATCAAGATTGTTTACAAAACCGTGTTCAACGCGTTTTCCCAACAGCTACGGTAGTGCATCGGCTTGATATGGCAACGTCTGGCGTAATGTTAATGGCGCTCAATAAACGTGCTCATGTAGATATCAGTCGCCAGTTTGAAAAGCGACAAACAGAGAAGTCTTACTTTGCACGTGTTTTTGGACAGGTTGAGCAAAAACAAGGCTCAGTAGAACAACCACTTATTTGCGACTGGCCAAATCGACCTAAACAAAAAATAGATCATGACAACGGTAAAAAAGCACTTACTTATTACCAAGTTATTTCAACCGATCAACATTCAAGCCTTGTAAAACTAACCCCAATTACCGGACGCTCACATCAGCTAAGAGTGCATATGCTTCATATCGGGCACCCTATCTTAGGTGACAGGCTCTATGCTAATGCGAAAGCGCTAGCAATGAGTAAAAGATTAATGTTACATGCTTATGCGTTAACATTTCATCACCCAGTTAGTCAGCAAAAAATAGAAATTACTGCTCCCTGCCCTTTTTAGTGACTGTTTTTTACAACAGTTTTTCGTTAAAGTGTCGATAAATAAAATAAATAACAACTCTAAGGCATATAATGATCAGTCGGCATAAAGCATTGTTGTTTATTTTTTTACTTGTTACTAGCACGAGTGTATTTGCACATTTTGCGCTGCAAGAAAGTAATGACTCAACGCCAGTAAAACAAGAAGAGAAAGTTAAAGCAGCTGAAAAAGAGGAGCAACCACAGGAGGATAAAGAAGCACAAAATCAGAAACCTGTTGTTATGCTACCTAAGGCGCTTAAAGAAATATACGAATTAGATTTAAAACACTATTTACCCGACGATAATTTTGACAACTTAATGGTAGGTTCAGATACCCACCTTGCGTTGGTTAACACCCATGATAGTCAGGCACCAAAGGGAGTTGCCATATTAATCCCTGAATGGCAGCAACCAGCTACCAGTCCTCAGGCAATAAATGAACTACGCCAGCGCTTACCAAAATATGGGTGGACAACGATCAGCCTACAGCCCATAGCTAAGCCTGAAAACTATCCTTCAATAGCAACAGAAAAAAGTGCAAAAATTGCCGAGAACAAACAAGCTCTGGTTGAATATCGACAACAACTGGCACTACTGTTAACTGCCGCGTTGGAGAAAGCTAAAAGCTTCCCAGGTATAATAATTATTGTTGCCCAAGGACAAAATGCGGCGCAAGTCATTACACTGTTAGCACAAAATCAAATTGACAACCCTGCCGCATTTATCATGCTTAGTGCTTACATGCCGACAGATGAAGAGATCACGGCTTCAGCAAATCAACTTGCTAATTTGTCGTTGCCAGTGTTCGATTTATACCTTAAGGCAGATCATTTTAAAGTTCCCCAAAACGCGTCTGTACGCCATAAAAAAGTAAAACAAATGGCGAAGTCTCAATACCGCCAAACGCGCTTATTTAACTTTAACACCGGCTATTACGATAACGATGCCCTAATAAAACAAATTAATGGTTGGTTAACATCAATCGGTTGGTAATAATGTAACCAAGGGAAACGATTATTTTTTACTTTTACTGATTAACTCATATGCTGCTTGAATATCTTGCGCTTGCTGTTTAGCTGATTCCATCATTTCAGGCGGTAACCCTTTGGCAACTAGTTTATCTGGGTGATGTTGCGCCATAAGCTTCCGGTAAGACTTTTTAATCATTTGCTGCGAATCTTGTTTCGAAAC
Source organism: Thalassotalea sediminis (assembly GCF_030295915.1). NCBI lineage: Bacteria > Pseudomonadati > Pseudomonadota > Gammaproteobacteria > Alteromonadales > Colwelliaceae > Thalassotalea > Thalassotalea sediminis. The sequence goes on from NZ_AP027361.1 coordinate 3,231,096, forward strand.
GCCAAGTAATTTATAGGCATTATCTAACTGTTGTTGATGAGATTGACCTTGTTGTGCACCTTGATGAAATTGTGCACCCGCCATAATCATTTCTAGCAGCTTATCTAGATCTCTTGCAGAAAAACCTAAACGTTGTGCGATAACGTGCAGCGCTTCACGTTCGCTGTTATCCAAACTCCCATCAGCAAAAGCCACTTGAATCTGAATTTCCAAGAACATTAACAATAAATTTTGTCGATGACCGCAACGCTTTCTTAACGTATCCAATTCTTTTTCTAGTGGAAATCCAGCGAGCTTACCTTCTCTAAAGGCGTCTTGTGCTTGCCTTTTCATTTCAGCGTTTAAGCCAAGCTTTTGCATATAAGCACTGGCAAAAGCAATCTCGTGCTCAGTTACACGGCCTTTCGCTTTCGCAATATAGCCCATGGTTGTGAATGTTGTGTAAAAGAATGTTTGTTGTCGACTATCTTCATCTTGCGCTGCAAACCGATCAAAATCGAAGCCCATTCCCTTATCAAATCGATGTCCTAGCCACATACCGAGTAATGCACCGATCAAATGCTTACTCAACATAAAACCAAATAAAAAGCCAAGAACTTTACCCCAGATACGCATGAATAGTTAACCTTCTAATTCTTTATTAAGTGCTGATAATCGCTGTGGTGTACCGACATCTACCCAATGCCCGGATAATAAACTACCTGTCACAGCTTGCTCGTCAATGGCTTGCCTTAGTAAGGGCGCTAGTCGCACTGGTTGGCCTGTATTACAAGAAGAAAACAAACTAGCGCGATATAGGCCAACACCGCTGAATGTATATCGAGTACTAATATCACCGTCATTTTTAACCAAACCTCGCGTTAAATTAAAATCTCCCGAAAGGTTATGGTTAGGGTTTTTCACAAGCCATATATGTGCCTGAATATGGCTTGGGAGTTCAGGAATGCCATCAAAATTCGTGTCAATGTAAGTATCACCATTGACCACTAAAAATGGTGCATTGTTGTCATCAAGCAACGATAAAGCTTGATAAATGCCACCAGCTGTTTCTAATGCTTTATCATTTTCATTACTGTATTGAATTGAAACCCCGAAGGCACTACCGTCACCTAAAAACTCAATGATTTTATTTCCTAACCAAGAGATATTAATAACAAGCTCACTGAACCCAGCTTTCTTTAGCCTTTCAATATGGTGCAAAATCAGCGGCTTTCCCGCTACTATAAGCATTGGCTTAGGCAAAGTATTAGTGAGAGGTCGCATTCTTTCGCCACGACCCGCCGCTAAAATCATCGCTTTCATTTTTGTAACGTTTCCTCAGTAAAGTGTGGCAGCACTTTTTCAGCCACAAAAAGTTTCAACGGCGTTAACTCTGGGTAATGCTGACATATTTCAACAATATACGTTAAGGTCAAAGGGATGTCTTTCATGTAGCCGAGCTTATTATCACGGTGTTTTAGCCGTGCAAAAATACCCGCAGCTTTGATATGTCGTTGTATACCCGTTAAGTCAAACCATCGCTGCCACTGCGACATTGGCAGCTTTTCACCAATGAGTTGTTCACCAAATTCTTCTACAAAGTAACGAAATGCTTCATTAACGACCGGCACTGGCCATTTTACATAGCAATCTCTCAACAACGACACAATGTCATAGGTAACAGGTCCTACAACTGCATCTTGGAAATCAATAACCGCTAACTTATCTTGATACCACATCAGGTTTCTACTGTGAAAATCACGATGCATAAACACTTGCGGTTGTGCAAGTATGTTTTCTATCAAAATATTAAAGCAACATTGCAATGCTTCGCGTTCTTGATCAGAGACAGTTAGCGCTAAGTGATGTTCGACTAACCATTCTATAAAAATATTCAGTTCGCGTTGAACAAAATCTCGATCATATTCTGGCAAATTTTCACGCGACAACATCGCTATCTCAGGTAATAAATCAATCGCCTCTTGGTACCTTTCGATGACAGTTTCTGACGTGAGAATGTCGGCCAATAACGTATCACCTAAATCCTTCAAACTAAAGAAACCACGATCTTGGTCGACATGTAAAATGGTAAGGCTTGGAATATTGGCTACTGCAAAACGCTTTTCGAGCATCTCATACGCTTGATTGTTACAATAGCGGTTTGGTGCATCAACAGCGATATAATGCTGCCCTTTACTGTGAAACCTAAAATACTTCCTAAAACCAGCATCACCACTAAGTGGTTGTAATACAATGCCTTTATCTTCATACTTTTCGATTAGCCATGCGGTTAACGGTGCGAGTCTATCGTCGAGCAAAAACTTCTCCTATCGCTTTGGACTACAAAGCTTTTGATTAATAATGTTTCATTACAGAAAATTGCTATATTATTAACAACTTTGCGGTTAAAATAACACGAATTTTTATGATACCTAACAATCAATTCTATAAATCGGAACTTTAATGCATTTTCTCCGGACATTGTTGGTCATTTCATCAACGTATTTAGCTTGTCATAACGCTTTAGCGCAAGAGGCAACGACATTACTTAATGCGAATACCAGTTGCCCTCTTCCTACGTACCCAAGTATTACTGAAAACACCTATTCACAAAATAGTGACGCCTATAATATTTGGTCAAAAACAACTGATATAAAACGCGAACACTATGCCAAGTTTCTAGGCGGAGTGACGTTATCTGGTCAAGGACAAGCTATTTCAGCTGACGAATTATTTGTAGACAGAAAAACATCAATGCTATCTGCGGCAGGTAATATACACTTTCAAAACCCAAATGTAGATATTTTCGCATCTTCATTAAATGCCAGTAAATCACAAAGTTTCACAGAATTGTCAGAAAGCTCATATCAATTAGCCGGAAATCCAGGACATGGTAGTGCGGGCAATATTCGAGTAACGGGAGATGGAACCCTGACGCTTGTCGATTCAAACTTTACAACTTGTTACGGAGAAGTACCTGATTGGCAAATTCAAGCAAGTGAAATTAGTATTTCCGTAAGCGAAAATCATGGCGAAGCATACAATGCACGTTTTAAGTTGTTTGGTGTGCCTGTTTTTTACGTGCCTTATTTCTCATTCCCTGTATCGAATAAACGTAAATCAGGCTTTTTATATCCTAAATTTTCATCATCACAACGCACAGGTTTTCAGTTTGAGTCTCCTTTTTATTGGAACATTGCCCCTAACATGGACGCAACAATAACACCTAAATATATGTCAAAGCGTGGTCTGCAGTTACTAACAGAGTTCAGATATTTATCGGGCCAGCAGAATGGTCAATTGAACATAGAATATTTAAATAAAGATGATGAATTAAAGGTTGATGACAGTAGATACCTAGCGCGTTTACAACACGTTGGCACTATTTCTGAGAATTTTCGCGCATATGTTGATTATACGACCATTAGCGACGACAACTACTTAGTTGATATAAGAAGTGAACAATATAACTCTAATGATGCCTATTTATATCAAATAGGTGAAATTGCATATTTTAGTGAAAATTGGTACACCAAACTTCAACTGCAAGATTTTGAAGTATTAGGTGAACACCAAACGAGTTATCAAACACTACCGCATATCGAGTTTAGCCGCTTTGCTCAACTTAACTTTTTCAATGGTGAGTTCGATATTTATTCAGAACTGACACGTTTTACATCAAACAATAGAGACTTACCTGAAGCAGATAGGTACCATGTTGAAGCTGGCCTCACCTTTCCTATTTCAACACCAGCTTGGTTTCTTAATTCAGAATTTAGAATTCTACAAACTAACTATCATCAAACGCGTATAGATGATTTCACTAAACTCGAGAAATCAGTCAGTCGCACATTACCAAAGGTTCGAATGCATGGTGGTATCAACTTTGACAGACAAACACAATATTTCAGTCAACAATTTACACAAACCTTAGAGCCTCAATTACAATATTTATATATACCAGATGAAGACCAATCTAATATAGCCGTTTATGATACAACAACCTTACAGGACGATTATGACGGGCTTTTTAGGGATAGAAGATTTAGTGGACTAGACAGAATAGCGCAAGCAAATCAATATTCTTGGGGCATAACCAGCCGCTTATTAGATAAAGAAAACATCGAAAAATTTCGCATTAGTTTAGGACGTATTGTTTATTTAAATAACACCCACGTTAGCCACAACAATCAACAAATCGCTTCATCAGGTGAGTCGGCATTAGCGAGTGAACTATACATTAGCCTCAATCGTAATTGGCAATTTAGTAGCGATATTCAATATAACACTAAAGAGAACACAACCAATAGAAGCCAAAGTTCTTTAGATTTTCTGTTTGATAACAATAATACAATTCAATTGAACCATCGCTATAGCAAAAATGTCTCAGATACTAAGCTCGAACAAGTTTCGCTGTTAACTAACGTTGCAATAAATAAAAACTGGCAGTTTGTTGGTCGTGTTACGCAAGACTTGAAAGATAAACGAAGCTTAGAGAGCTATGCGGGTTTGCAATACGAGAGCTGTTGTTGGGCTGTTCGTTTTGCTTTCCATAGGCATATAAACTCGAATATTGATGAACAAAATCAATTTCAACAAAACCGCGATGAATTTGATAGTGGATTCATGATACAGTTCATCATAAAAGGATTAGGTGGTAATAGAAAACCAATAGATACAACAGAAATGTTTAACAACAGTATTTTTGGTTATAAGCGCCCATATTTTCTCAACAATTAAACGAAGAAACATAATTTAATGAAAACCTTATTTAAATCTTTTGTATTGGCATGCGCCTTAATAAGCAGTTATACATCAGCGAAAGAAGTTGAGCTTGATCGTGTAGCCGTAATCGTCAATGACGGTGTGGTATTAGAATCTGAAATTCAGGACTTACTGAGTAAAATCAGGCAACAAGCTAAAAAGAACAACCAAACACTACCGAGTGACACTGCACTTCGCGTACAGGTAACAGAAAAGCTCATTGACGACAATCTCGTAGGTCAATTGGGTGAGCGCATGGGCATTCAAATCAGTGATGCGCAATTAGACGATACCTTAACAGCCATTGCTCAAGACAATAACTTAACACTCGAAGAATTTCGTCAATCAATTATTAACGAAGGTCTCGATTATGAAAAATACCGTGAAAATGCACGCCAAGAACTTGTTACCGGTGAGGTAACACGCAATGCCGTTCGTCGTCGTATTTATATATCACCACAAGAAACTGCTAACTTACTCGCAGTGATGAAAGAGCAAACAAACAATGATGTAGAATATCGATTAGGGCACATTCTCATCGAGTTCCCACCAGAACCATCACAAGCAGATATTAATGCCGCTAAAACACGTGCAGAAAAAGTCATAGCTTTACTCAATGACGGGTCAGACTTTACACGTATTGCTATCGCTTCTTCTGGCGGTTCAAATGCACTCGAAGGCGGTGATTTAGGTTGGCGTGGTATTAACGAATTACCTACGCTATTTTCTGAACTTGTTGACGGTAAAGACAAAGGCACAATCTTAGGCCCAATTAGAACAGGCTTAGGTTTCAGTATCGTGAAAATACAGGATATTCGCGGTCGTCAAGTCGTAGAAGTAGAAGAAGTAAAATCTCGTCATATTCTCATAGAACCGACAATTATTTTAAGTGAAGCTAAAGCAAAAGAAATGTTAATGAATTTGCGAGAGCAGATTATCTCAGGTGAAGCAGATTTTGCAGAGCTGGCGAAAGAGCACTCTGATGGGCCTACATCTGTTAAAGGTGGTGATTTAGGCTGGGCAGACCCAAGTTCATTTGATCCTGCATTCTCCAATACGTTAGCTAAATTAGACGTTAATGAAGTATCACAACCATTTCGCTCTTCGTTTGGTTGGCATTTAGCAGAATTAACAGGCAGACGTACACTTGATGCCACGCAACAAATGAATGAGAACCGCGCTAATCAAATTCTTTACAAGCGTAAATATGCGATGGAAAGTGCTCGTTGGTTAAAAGAAATGCGCGACGAAGCGTACATCGAAATTCTGGAGTAAGCTAAACAATGGTAAATCGTATCGCGATAACGCCAGGCGAGCCAGCCGGTATCGGACCAGACTTAATGATCAAAGTTGCTCAGCAAGATTGGCCAGTACAAATTGTAGTCGTAGCCGCAAAGTCTTTAATGCAGGCTCGTGCTAAAGAGCTTAATGTTGACATTGAATTCTTAGATTATGATGACACGCTACCGGCAGTAACTCATCAGGCCGGTACGATGACAATTTTATCGGTGGAACTCGAAGAGCCATGCATCACGGGTCAACTAAACCCAGCAAATGGACACTATGTAGTAGAGACGCTCAGAATTGCTTGTGAAAAAAATATCAATGGTGATTTTGATGCGGTAGTAACCGGTCCTGTACATAAAGGGCTAATTAATCAGGCAGGTATTGCCTTTAGTGGTCATACTGAATATTTTGCGCATCAAGCAAATTGCTCCGATGTTGTCATGATGTTAGCAACAGAAGGGCTAAGAGTGGCACTCGTAACTACGCATATTCCGCTTGCCTATGTATCAAAAGCCATCACGCATGAACGTCTGCAAAAAGTAACTCAAATACTACACCATGATTTAATTGAAAAATTTGGTATTGAATCACCCAAAATTTATGTCTGTGGTATCAACCCACATGCTGGCGAAGATGGTCATTTAGGTAGAGAAGAAATCGAAGTAATGAACCCTGCTCTTGATGAAATGCGCGCACAAGGCATGAATTTGATCGGACCATTACCAGCCGATACGATTTTCCACGAAAAGTATTTGCAAGATGCTGATGCCATTTTAACTATGTTTCACGATCAAGGTTTGCCTGTTTTAAAATATAAAGGATTTGGTAATTCTGTAAACATTACACTAGGCTTACCCTTTATAAGAACCTCAGTAGATCACGGCACAGCTGTCGAGCTCGCTGGTACGAATAACGCAGACGCTGGAAGCTTTAGACAAGCAATATCTACCGCTATTGAGCTCGCAAATAATCAAAACGCTAGAAATTAGGTACCTTTTACATCAATGAGTAAAAATAGCCATTTAGGCCATCAGGCGCGAAAACGCTTTGGACAAAACTTTCTTCATGACCAAGCCATTATAAGTCAAATTGTCGACGCAATTAATCCAGAGCCTGGTGAAAATTTAGTTGAAATTGGTCCAGGTTTAGGCGCTTTAACAGAACCAGTTATCGAAAGAGCTGGTGATATTTCAGTGGTAGAGCTTGATCGAGATCTTGCCCATAGACTCAGGCATCATCCATTTTTGGCGAAACATTTAACCATTTATGAACAAGATGCATTGAAGTTTGATTTCACTACCCTATGTAGTGAAGATAAGCCATTAAAAATATTTGGTAACCTACCTTATAATATTTCAACACCTCTTATCTTTCATTTACTGAGTTTTCGTGACGCAGTAAAAGATATGCATTTTATGTTGCAAAAAGAAGTTGTAGAGAGAATGGCTGCTGGGCCTAACAGTAAAGCCTATGGTAGATTATCCATCATGACTCAATATCAGTGTCAGGTAATCCCCGTTATGGAAATTGGACCAGAGGCTTTTCAACCGCCCCCCAAAGTAGATTCGGCCATTGTTCGTTTAGTACCACATAAAACTATTGCGAATCCTGTTAAGGACTTAGCGACACTAAATCAAGTTTGTACAACTGCATTCAATCAACGGAGAAAAACTATCCGTAATAGTTTCAAAAAGTTAATTGATATTACTGCGATAGAATCTTTAGGGATTGATGCAAGTTTACGTCCAGAAAACATAACGTTAGATCAATACATCGCGTTAGCTAATTACCTGGTTGATCAGAAAAAAAATGAACATTAAACCAACTGATATTACAGTAAGTGTTGAAACACATTATATCGACAACCAGTCGAGCGAAAGAGATCAACGCTATGTTTTTAGTTACACAATTACCATAACGAATAATAGTTCAATACCAATAAAGTTATTGTCTCGCTACTGGCTGATCACCGATGCTAACGATGAAAAATCAACCGTCGTAGGTGAAGGTGTGATTGGTGAGCAACCCACTATTCAACCCGGTAAAAGTTTTACGTATACCAGTGGATGTGCGCTAAAAACGCCAGTAGGTACAATGCAAGGACACTATCAAATGATTGATAACCAAAATGTCCCTGTAAAAGTTGATATTCCAGTTTTTCGTTTAGCGACACCTCATATCTTGCATTAACCCGATGGCTATTTATTTTATCGGCGATATTCAAGGGTGTTATCAGGAACTTAGATTATTACTTGATAAAGCCTCGTTTGATCCTAGCAAAGATCAGTTATGGATTGCTGGTGATATGATTGCTCGCGGTCCAGCATCATATCAAACGTTGAAATTTTTAATCTCTTTAGGAGATGCCGTTAAACCTATTCTAGGTAATCATGATTTGCACTTATTAGCGACTTATGAAGGCATCAAAAAAGAAAAGGCCAAAGACCAACTCTCTGAACTATTAGATGCACCAGATATCGACGAAATTATCAACTGGCTCGCGCAGCAACCATTGTTGAGAAAATTACCTAACGAAAGTGTCTATATGTCACACGCTGGACTATCCCCTGAATGGCAAATTGAAGACGCAATTGAATGTGCTAGATTTGCAGAAGCTAAAATTTCAGGCAAAAAAAGGCGTCATTGGTTATCAATTATGTACGGTGAAAAACCAAATAGTTGGCTAAAAGTGAAAAACAAAGAAGACAAGTTTCGATTTACCATTAATGCATTTACCCGCATGCGTTATTGCTATGCTGATGGTAGCTTAGACTTTGATTGCAAAGCTTCCCCAAGCAACGCACCGAAAAAATTGAGCCCGTGGTTCACCCAAACAAAAAAACAACTGACGCAAGCACATTGGATTTTCGGACATTGGGCAGCGTTAGAAGGTAAAGTTACAACAAAGCATATTTATGCACTTGATACAGGTTGTGTTTGGGGAGGGCAATTGACCTTGCTGCGTTGGCATGATAAAAAATATATCACTCAGCAAGCACTATAATAACCATTAACTCGACATCAGTATAAATTTCAAAAAGAATACGATAAAAGCTTGAAGTAAAGATGAAATTCAGTTCAAGCTTGTTATACTAGCAGTTAAAGAAAGTAGGTTGCTTGCCGATATACGTTAAACAATAAATAAAAAATACCTGCTTTTTTGTTTCAACACCCTAAATAAACTTACTGGTGGTCTCAATGAATTTGACTGTAAAAGTAAAAATTATTGGTGGATTTTCCATCATTGCTGTTTTACTCATAATTACAAGCGTTATCTCTTTAAGTAATCTAAACAACATTCACCATGCAACACTCAAACAGAGCACGCTTGCAATTCCAACGTTAAGTTCAAGTACCGCATTAGCGAACCAACTAAGTCAAATTGGCGGGTTAACGTTGCGAGGCTACTACCAAACAGAATTAGTAGGATTAGCTGATAACTTAGAACGTTTTAATGCCATTAATCAGGAGTTTATTAGTGAGCATAAAAAATTAAAATCAATTGTGAGTAAAGAACAGGTTCTCTTAAACAACCTTGCAAAAATCGAAGATATTCACAATAACGTTCAAGCAAACATTAATGCCGTTTTTAGTAACCGTAAAGCGGCAATTGAGCAATACAATATTGCGCTTGATACCGTAGATGTATTAGAAGAAAAAGCAGATGATGCTGCAACATTAATGCTAGATTTAGCTGACCATGATTTAGCCGATACCAAATTACAACGCGCTGTATCATTAGGTGAACAGCTTGAATCTCAACTAAATGGCATGGTAGCTTCATCTTTCGAGTACCGAGATCTAAAAGATATTCAAGCGACTGAATTAGTTGAAAGCCAAATTACAAACGGCTATGAAAATGCGAAACGTGTGATTCGAGAAATTAACAATGAACTGGCATTAAATAATGCGGATGACATTGCTGATGAACTCACAAGTATTGAAAATAACCTTGATGATTTACTGCTAAGCAGCGCTAGTATCTTCACAATTAAGAACGCCCAACTCAGTGCGATTGCTCAAGCTACAGCTCAACTCGAAGAAGCCGATACAAATATTGCACTGGCGAAGAAAGTGTTAGCAACTCAAGTAGAGCTAGCAAATGAAACAACGAGTGAAGCAAGTACGTTAGTTGAAAAATCTGTGAATACAGGTACAACCGTTACTTGGATTATTATGCTAGTTTCTATTGGCTTAGCCGCTGGTATCGCATTCTTCGTGTTAATTAGTATTACCCGTCCACTTACCCGCGTAAATGACATTTTAAATGTCGTTGCTTCAGGCGATTTATCTCGCAAACTGGATGATTCAGGTAAAGATGAATTTGCCCAACTATCGCGTAATTGTAATACCGTGATTGACAGTTTACGTGACCTAATTAATGGTATTGTTAGTCGTTCAACACAATTAGCTACAGCAGCAGAACAAACGTCAGCAGTAACTGCTCAGAGTACAACAGCAATTGAAGAACAGCGCACTCAAGTTGAACAAGCAGCTTCTGCTACTACAGAAATGAGTAGCACTTCGCAAAGCGTACTTTCAAGTGCCAATGATGCACTAGGTGAAATTAAGCAAGCAGATGATGAAGCTGAAAGAATTAAAGGCATATCAAACCGTAACCGTATGACCATTGAACAACTTGCCAATGAAGTTGAAGATGCCTCGCAAGTGATCAATAAGTTACAACAAGATAGTGCGTCTATTGGCGGCATTTTAGACGTGATCAGAGGAATTGCAGAGCAAACTAATTTATTAGCATTGAACGCTGCAATTGAGGCCGCCCGCGCAGGGGAACAAGGCCGTGGCTTCGCGGTAGTTGCCGATGAAGTAAGAACATTAGCAAGTAGAACACAAGAGTCTACCCAAGAAATTCAAAACATGATTGAAGTGCTGCAAACTGGCGCCGAAAAAGCGGTAGCAGTAATGGAGACCGGTAAGAAGCAGGCGTCGGAATGTGTAGTTCAAAGTGGTGAAGCTGAAAAAGCGCTAGAAGTCATAACACATGCCGTCCATGAAGCGTTTGACCGCAGTTCTCAAATTGCCAGTGCCGCTGAAGAGCAAAGCACTGTTGCACATGAAATTAGTGAAAACTTAGAATCAATTGTAGCGATTGCAGAGCAAACCACATCAGGCTCTCAACAAACAGCGCAATCAAGTAGCGAAGTTGCTCAACTTGCCGAAGAGCTACAACAATCAGTGAGAGAGTTTAAACTTTAATCTACATGTTAAAAATTTTAAAAAGGCACCGCTAAGGTGCCTTTTTAGTATTTATACGTCAATACGTTACAAGCCGCGCTGCCACTCTTGTCTTAGCGGTACGGTATTAGGCTTTGTCATTGCCTGTTCTACTTGCGACAACATTAGTGCTTTATCCTTGCCGAGTATGCCTTTTAACACCAAATAATTTGATGCATGATCGGAACGAAAAATGGTCTTCTCAAGATCAAGGTGTGATAACAATAAGTGCATTTCTTCAAATAGCTGATGCTGATCTAACATCTTGAAGTTACCTTTAAATCCAGCAGCAAACCTCTCTATGCCTAAAGGAAAGGAAACGACCAATGTTGATAAGTAATTCGGCTGAGCTGCATTCATTAATTTAGCAGACTGTATAGCATGTTGAGCTGAGTAATGAGTGCCACCTAAACCATTTAAGATCATCACAGAGCTTTTGATATTGGCCGCTTTTAGCTTATTCAACGCAGTTAAAGACGATTCAAAGGTTTCACCTTTTTCAATTAGATCCAGTACTTGATCGTCACCACTTTCACAGCCAACGTAGACAAGGGTTAACCCTAGGCTTTGCAATTCTTTCAGTTGTTCTACGGTTTTGTTCCCCAAGTTTCTGGGTAAACAATAACTAGAAACACGTGTTACAGAAGGCAAGTACTCTCTTATCAAGAGTAAAATTGATTTAAGCTGCCGAAATGGCAGCATCATTGCATCGCCGTCGGCGAGAAATATACGATGTGGCGCTAACGGTGATTGTGCTGCAGTAATAATCTCTTGCTCTATATCTGCGAGCTTTTTCGCTTTAAATCGTTTTGCTTGCGTTGTATACATTTCACAAAACGTACACTTATTCCATGAACAGCCATTGGTGACTTGCAGAATTAAGCTTTTCCATTCACTAGGCGGTCGAAAAACAGGCTCAATATATTTTAACGGATACATCGTAATACCAGTATTTAATTTTTATGCACAATTGATATTAAATGCGTTCATAAACGCAAAAATCGAGATCATAGGCATTTTTCTCATCAGCTTTACGTAATTCACTACTGACTTTTTGCCAACCTTCACTATAGTCTGGAAACTGTGTATCTCCATCAATTTCTGCATCAATATGCGTGACATACAAACGTTGAGCACTTGGTAAGCAATGTTGATAAATAGCACCACCACCAATCACCATAATTTCCTCAACATCGCCAGCTTCGTGCAACGCTTGCTCTACCGAGGTAACAACAGTAATGCCATCGGCTTTATAGTTATCATCACGAGAGATAACGATATTTAATCGACCAGGTAACGGACGGCCAATAGATTCATAGGTTTTTCTTCCCATGATCACTGGTTTACCTAGTGTTGTGTTTTTAAAATAAGCTAAATCTGCCGGCAAATGCCAAGGCATATCATTGTCTTTACCAATAACACGATCAGCCGCATGTGCGACAATCATTGAAAGCACGGTCATAATTAATCCTATTATTACAATGAACGCGAAGTTTACCTTACATTCCCATCTATGTGCCATAACGAATGGCTTCAACGTTAAGGTTATTTCATATTTTGTGCTGATTGCACCCGATTCACTAAAGCACAGTTGCAAATGATAACGATTTTCATTACTATTCGTTTGAAATTTTTTACTTGAATTCGGATAATCATGAAAACATTACCTTTTCCTCTCACTATTATTGCATTTCTTTTATCACCTAACGCATACACCAATAATTATGATACTAATCAATATTTCGATGATAAAACAATTGAACGAGTAATCGTAACCGGTAGTCGCATAGAAGAAAGTATTGACGAAGTGCCTGCTACCGTCACTATCATTTCTAAAAAAGAAATTGCTCAACAAATGAAAATAACGCCTGAATTACAAGATATATTGGCGGCACTTGTTCCTGGTATGGGGCCAACGACAGGTACCTCAAGTAACTCAGGTCAAACCCTTCGTGGACGCAATCCACTGGTAATGATTGACGGAGTGCCACAATCCACTCCTCTTAGAAACGGTTCACTCGGTATTAGATCCTTAGATGCTTCAGTGATTGAACGTATTGAAGTTATCAAAGGTGCTACGTCCATTTTTGGTAATGGTGCTGCAGGAGGCATTATCAATTACATCACTAAAAAGGCGGTTACAGATAAAACATTAGCGGGCGAAATAAGTCTTTCAAGTAGGTTTAGTGCGGTTAAATTAGATAATAGTGCTGGACAACGCATTACAGGAACTATCCACGGCCAACTTGAAAAGTTGTCTTATGTGGTTAGCGGGAGTTATGAAGAAAATGGCGTTCAACGAGATGCGGAAGGAGACATATTAGGTTTAAAATATGGCTTGAGTGATACCGTCACTGAAAACATTTTTACCAAGTTTAACTACTATTTTGATGATGAAAAAAGTGTTCAGTTAACCTATAACTACTATGAATCGCAACAAGAAACTGACTTAATTGACGTGGTAGGAAGCATTAATAGTGGTGAAAAAACATATGCTATTAAGTCACCTAACGGTGAACGATTAATTGGCTCTCCTCAAGGACCTCTCGGTAATCATAATATTATGTTGAAGTATACTGACGACAATATTTTTGCCGATACTGCACTTACGCTCGATTTATACAAACAAGATATTGAAAATGTCTTTTTCTTTTCTACAAACTTGGCTAATCAAGACGAAGGCTATGACGGCGGTCAATCAATGATTAAATCCGAAAAGGAAGGGATGCGCGTTACGTTTAATACAGTCGTTGATTTTAACAACCTAGAAGCCACATTCATTTACGGCACTGACATGTTGCAAGATATTACCTCACAACCTTTGCTAGATGGACGTATGTGGGTGCCAGAAATGGATATGAAAAACCAAGCTTTTTTCCTTCAATCTAAGTGGCATTTCAATAACGATATAATCGTAAAAGCAGGTGTTAGAAGTGAACAAATTGACTTACAAGTTAATGATTATCAAACCCTTAAGCTATGTAGAACACCAAGCCAATGCTCAGTAGCAATGCCAGTAACAGGTGATACTTTAGAGTACGACGCAACCACTTATAACGTAGCGGTAAAGTACAACTACCATCATACTTTTTCACCGTTTATCAGTTACTCTCAAGGTGCAGATATTTCAGATATTGGTCGCTTACTTAGAACCGCAACAGTGACAGATATCGCCGATATTCGAACAGAAGCATCTGTAATTGACAACTATGAAGTTGGATTTGTTAGTGATTTTGACGATTTACGTGTAGAGTTTTCAGCTTACCGGAGTACTTCAGAATTAGGTACAACCAATAAATTTGATGCCGTTACCGGTGTTTATATGCCAGTTCGCGCTCCACAAGAAATATGGGGACTAGAGACAGCCGTTAGCTACCGTATCAGTGATGCATTGAACGTACATGCAACGGCAAGTAAAGTTGAAGGAACCAATACCGCGACGAATGAACATTTAGGTGGAAAGCAAATAAGTGCCCCAAAGGCGAGTATGCAGGTAAACTGGCAACCAAATGAAGAAACTCAGTTAATGGCGACGTTGCTTTACGTTGCTGATAGAAATAAATTTACGCAACAAAATGGCCAGTGGGTTGGAGATCAAGGACCAATTGACAGTTACTTTACGATCAACCTTTCAGCAAGTCATCAAATTGGAGATTGGCAATTGTTTGGCGGTATAGAGAACTTATTTAACAAAGATTACTATCCAACGCGCTCACAAATGTATAGTTACAATGGCTATAACTTAAAAGGGCTTGGCACCACTATAACCATGGGAGTTAACTACAAGTTTTAAGTTGCCCCTTTGCCAAGTAGTGAGACATATTTGGCAAGGGTTACTTATCGGTAGACATTATCATGAAATTAATACTGCGTCGGATACATTTACTGCTCGCACTAACAAGTGCACTATTTCTGCTATCATTATCTATCTCCGGCGCACTTTTACTCTATGCAAAAGACATTCAAAGTTCACTATTTCCTCAACAGTGGACAATCCCTGAATCTATATCTGCAATTAACGTTGAACAAGTAATAGGCTCAATTGAACAGCAATATAATGTAAAGGTTGCGTTCATTACCTTACCTAAAGAAACAACGGCACCGTGGCAAGTTAGACTGGCAAACGGTAACTATCTAAATGTTGATCCAGAAGCTCGCTCGGTTATACATCAATACGATTATTATTCAACATTTTACGGTTTTTTAATGGCATTTCATCGCTGGCTAGCTCTTGATAATACGAATAAGCCCCTAAAAGTAGTTATGTCGATCGCAAGCCTTTGTTTAGTTTTACAGTTATTTTTAGGAGGCTATTTATGGTTAAAGCCCAAAAAGCCACTGAGACGTTTAAAAGTAAGGTGGAAAGCAAACAATAAAATAAAATATGCTCAGTTACATAACTTAATGGGCGTTATTCTATTTGTACCCTTATTATTAATTGCTGTTTCAGGCATGGCCTTTCACTGGAAGGATCAGATTAAATTCACGCTAAATTTATTGTTTGTCGATGAAATACAATCGTCTATTAAGCCACAAGTTAAAACGCAAAAGAATACCATTGTCGCGCTGAATAATGCGCTAATTAACGGTCAAAAGACATTTCCACAGGCAACATTATACCGCATATATTTGCCGATAAAGCCGAATGAACCTATAAGTTTACGGTACACGCAACCTGAAGAAGCGCACGGAAATTCGTGGGTTTGGTTGTCACCAGAAACAGGCGTTCCAATTAAGCATTTTGATGCAAGTAAGACGAATGTGGTTACCCAAGTGTGGAACTTTAGATACCCCTTTCACGTTGGGGAATTCATTGGTTGGCCTATTAAACTACTTTGGTTAATCATCAGCTTAACGCCAGTGTTTTTTCTAGTGACTGGCTTTTATCTTTATTTCGCAAGACAACCAACGAAAGTCGTTCAAAGTAAGATAAATAACGAAGAGTTGGCCTAATTACAAACTGTATTTTAACTTTACAAAAAAGCGAGCATTACGCTCGCTTTTTTAAAATTCGTGTAGATTTAATTAACGTCGGTATTCGACCTCTACGTCATAATCATCTTCATCCCAGTCTTCATCATCAAGATCATCATCAATTTCATCAATGGCTTCTTGATGGTAAGTGTCCCACTTAAACTCAACCGCTTTATCTTCTGGTGTTTCTTCTTCAATTTCACCAGGAAGCGTTTCAATAAAGGTCATTAACTCTTGGCAAAGCTCTTCTGTTCCTTGCTTATTAAAGGCTGATATTTCAAAAACGCGATCTTGCCAGTCTAACCCTTTAATAATGCGTTCTGTAACTTCTTTCGCCTCTTTTTCAAGCATTAAATCGACCTTGTTGAATATTAACCAACGAGGTTTATCAGCCAATTTGTCTGAATGCTTTTCCAATTCGTTGATAATGGTCTGCGCATTTTCGAGCGGATCAGAGCCATCAATAGGCATAACATCGACAACATGTAATAGCACGCGACAACGCTCTAAATGCTTTAAAAACTGTGTTCCTAGACCTGCTCCATCTGCGGCACCTTCAATTAAACCAGGAATGTCAGCAATAACAAAACTACGCTGTGCATTAAGTCGTACTACACCTAAATTAGGCACTAGCGTTGTAAAGGGATAATCTGCAACTTTAGGTTTTGCAGCAGAAACACTGCGAATTAAGGTTGATTTTCCAGCGTTAGGTAACCCTAATAAACCAACGTCAGCAAGTAACAACAATTCCAGCTTTAAGCTACGTATCTCACCTAATGTACCATCTGTTTTCTGACGTGGCGCACGATTTGTACTACTTTTAAAACGTGAATTACCTAGGCCATGCCAACCGCCTTTAGCAACCATCAGTTTTTGCTTATGGGTAGTTAAATCACCTAACTGTTCTTCTGTATCTACATCTACAGCACGTGTACCCACTGGCACTTTAAGCACTAAATCTTCGCCACGTTTACCTGTCATATCTCGGCTTTTACCATTTTCGCCACGTTGTGCGCGGTGAAAACGTTCGAAACGATAGTCTATCAAAGTGTTTAGGTTTTCATCAGCGATCAAGTAGACATCGCCGCCGTCGCCGCCATCACCACCGTTTGGGCCTCCGAACTCTACGTACTTTTCTCTGCGAAAGCTGACACAGCCGTTACCGCCATCACCTGCTTCTACACGGATTTCTGCTTCGTCGACAAATTTCATGAGGATTTATTTACTCCAGTGCTAATTAGATTACACAGTCATAGTATAATACCAATAAGAGATTTTACTTGCTCCATAAAAAAAGCCCCGCTACACAGCAGGGCTTTTTCAAATAGGTAAACCTGATTACTCAGCAATAATGCTTACATATTTGCGGTTTTTTGGACCTTTTACTTCAAACTGAACTTTACCGTCAGATAAAGCGAATAAAGTGTGGTCTTTACCGATACCCATGTTGTCACCAGCGTGGAATTTAGTACCACGTTGACGAACAATAATGTTACCTGCTAATACTGTTTCGCCGCCAAAACGTTTAACACCTAAGCGTTTACTTTCTGAATCGCGACCGTTTTTAGTACTACCTGCTGCCTTCTTATGTGCCATGTTAGAATGCTCCTAAATTAGCCGTTGATACCAGTAATTTTCACTTCAGTGAACCATTGGCGATGGCCCTGCTGCTTACGTGAATGCTTACGACGTTTAAACTTAACGATTTTAACTTTGTCTCCACGGCCTTGAGAAACAACTTCAGCTGTTACTTTACCGCCAGAAATGTAAGGTGCACCTACATTTACGTTTTCGCCATCAGCGATCATTAAAACGTTATCGAATTCTACTGAAGCACCTACTTCAAGTTCAAGCTTTTCTAAGCGAACCGTTTGTCCTTCAGAAACACGGTGCTGCTTACCACCGCTTTGGAATACCGCGTACATTTGCTACTCCGTACTGCGCCTAACTAGGGTATGACGCATAAATTTAAAAATATAGGGCGCGAATTCTACGCCAAGAGCAAAATGATCGCAAGTATAATTGTAAGCTTATTTACACTTTTTTGACTAATTGCGATTGGCGGTAATATCCCCCTTCTTTATTAGCTATTTTAGTGTAAACTTGGCGTCATTAAATAAAGTAACATTATTAAAGACAAGTCTGTCAGTTTTCTCTTATGGAACTTCAACAAATTCAAGCACTCGCGCAACAAGATATGGCCGCCGTTAACGGTTTAATTTATCAACAACTTCAATCTGATGTTGCCTTGATCAACCAACTTGGCGTTTATATTGTTAATGCTGGCGGTAAACGCATGCGTCCAATGCTTACAGTGTTAGCTGCAAGAGCGTTAAATAACCAATCAGATGAACATATCGATATTGCTGCCATTATTGAGTTTATTCATACGGCAACACTATTACATGATGATGTCGTCGATGAGTCCTCCATGAGACGTGGAAGAGAAACCGCTAATGCGCTGTTTGGTAACAGTGCAAGTGTTTTAGTTGGCGACTTCTTATATACCCGTTCATTTCAGATGATGACCAAGCTCAATAACATGCATATTATGGACATACTATCTGACGCCACCAATATTGTCGCTGAAGGTGAAGTATTACAATTAATGAATTGTAACGACCCAGATACGAGTGAAGAAAGCTACATGCAAGTCATTTATTGCAAGACAGCAAAACTATTTGAAGCAGCAACGCGCCTAGCAGCTGTCGTATCCGATCAACCTAAAGATATTGAACAAGCAATGCTCAATTATGGTAAGTATTTGGGCACAGCTTTTCAATTAGTTGACGACATAATGGATTATACTGCCGACGCTAAAGAGATGGGGAAGAACGTTGGTGATGATCTTGCTGAAGGTAAGCCAACATTGCCACTCATATACGCCATGCACAACGGAAGTAGTGAGCAGCGTCAACTTATCCGCTCCGCCATCGAGCATTGTAATGGCATGGATAATCTAGACGAAATATTACGAGCGATGAAAGAAACAGGCTCGTTAAGCTATGCGCAAAAAATAGCGGAACAAGAAGCAGATAAAGCAATAAACGCTATTGCGATTCTACCAGAATCAGAATATAAAGAGGCGCTTATTGCCCTTGCGCATATAGCAGCAAATAGAAGTCACTAATCCAGTTCAACCGTTTTTTTGATCACCATATCTAATGCGCTTTTTAGCTTAAGCGCTCTTTTTGCTTGCCCATTTTGGTAACCGATATACTGCGGCTGCACATAAAGATCTTGTGTTAATAATTTAATCGGTAAATTAAGTTCATCTTTCATCTTAGACGCCCAAACACGATCAACAATCATCGCTTCAACACGACCATAAATTAAATGGTTAAACAGTTTTCTTGTATCTTCATCGCTTTGCGTATAATAGTTTGCTTTTTTTACCTTAGCGTTAATGTGAGTTAAAAACTCATCGACCTTGTCAGGGTATTGATATGATCTCGCGACTAGCACTTTCAGTGACTTGAACATTTTCAGGGATAAGTCACTTACATGGCTGTCAGAAGTAACCGCTAAAGCTAATTGCCAATCGCTAATCGGCGTATCAATATAGGGTAAGGATTCCGTCTCATCCGTATGCATAGCAAACATAATTTTGCCTGATGTTACTGAAGCCAAACACCTAGCAAAAGGTAGTTCTTTGAATTCTGCTTTAACCCCAAGAAAGTCAGTTGCCCGTTTAACTAACGTTATACTTTCACCAACAGCTTTTCCTTGTTGATTATTAAAACTATAAGGCTTCCAGCGTTCAAAACAAAACGTATAAACCTCTTGCGCGATACTATTCTTTAAAAAAAATAAAGTGAGCATTATCAATATAATTTTTGCTGCTTTCACGATAACACCTAAGGCAACGTATTTACCAAAAGTATAATACACTTTTCATCGCTTACACGCGTTAAATCAACACAGACGAAGTATCGTGTCTGTAAAATTATGTTCATCTTTCTGTCGCTTTTTTGAAACCTGTGTTTCATAGGCTGTTAATAAAAATAAAAAGAGGCACAGACATGACTGCAGCATTACCTGAAAAAATTTTAGCACGTACCGCGTGGATATCCGATGTACACCTAGGCTACAAAGACTGTAAAGCCGAATACTTGTTACAATTTCTTGAACGATTAGAATGCGAAACACTATTTCTCGTAGGAGACATAATTGATGTATGGTCACTATCTCGTCGATTTTATTGGCCTGAACAACACAATAAAGTGATCAGTAAATTAATGAATATGGCTAAACATCAATGCCGTGTTATTTACATTCCCGGCAATCATGATGTGAACTTTAGAGAATTTTCTGGGCATATTTTTGGCAATATTGAAGTGCATCAATCTTTTATTCACGAAACAGTCGATAAAAGACAACTACTTGTTATCCACGGCGACGAGCTTGATAGTGTAGTTCGTTTTAGTCGCATTAATAAATACATCGGCGATAGCGCATACGACTTGTTGCTATTTCTCAACCGCTGGACAAATATCATAAGGAAGCAGTTAGGTTATGGCTACTGGTCTTTTGCAAAGTACCTGAAAGTACGCATTAAAAAAGCAAAAAAAGCCATTGAAACGTTTGAGGATGCCGCTATTGAACTGGCAAGAAAAAAGCAGCTTGATGGTGTTATTTGCGGTCATATCCATCATGCAAACATCAAAGAAAAAGATGGCATTCTTTATTGTAATGATGGTGACTGGATAGAGAGTTGTACTTTTATCGTAGAAGATCATCACGGTAAATTAGAAGTGATACATTGGTCAGAAACGACCAAAACAGCACAAATGATTGAATTACATAAAATAAAGCGCGTGGCATAAAAAAGCCTGAACAAACTGTTCAGGCTTTTCAAAGCTAAATATTAATTAACCATTAATAAAGTCAACACCTTCTTGGATGTCTTTATTTAACGTCGCTAACATATCTTCTTTGGCTTTTTGTTCAAAAGTACTTAATTCACCGTAAGGTAATACTTCTTCAACACCATTTTTGCCTAAACGTACTGGATGAGCAAAATACGCTGCGTCGCCATTTTCAACTGCCACATATGCGTAATCTACAACGCTTTCACCTTGTAAACCTTTAACAAGTGATAATGTAAAACGCGCTGCTGCTGCGCCCATTGATAAAGTAGCAGAACCACCACCCGCTTTTGCGTTTACAACTTCAGTGCCAGCATTTTGAATACGTGGCGTTAATGCTGCAACTTCGTCATCAGAGAAAGTCACGCCTTCTACTTGAGATAATAAAGGTAAAATTGTTGTGCCAGAGTGACCACCGATAACTGGTACTTTAACATCACTTACATTTAAGCCTTTCAGTTCTGCGATAAATGCTTCAGAGCGAATTACGTCTAGCGTTGTAACACCAAAAACGCGATTAGCTTCATAAGTGCCAGCTTTTTTAAATACTTCCGCAACAATTGGTACAGTACCATTTACAGGGTTAGTAATAACACCTACTAATGCTTTTGGACAATTAGCCACAATACCTTCGGCTAATGTTTTAATAATACCAGCATTTACATTAAATAAATCAGCACGATCCATACCTGGCTTACGAGGCATACCTGCTGGAATGATTACAATGTCAGCGCCTGTTAAAGCTGATGCTAAATCATCGGCACCGTACCCTTTAACATTGACTGCCGTTGGGATATGGCTTAAATCAACAGCTACACCTGGTACAACAGGCGCAACATCGTACAACGCTAAGTCAGAACCGGCTGGTAATTGAGTTTTTAGTAATAAAGATAACGCTTGGCCGATACCGCCAGCTGCGCCTAGAACAGCTACTTTCATTGGAATTCTCCGAAATTTGAGTATTTACGTAAAATTTGGTCGCCAAAAGATAATGCATTAGCTGCCAAAAAACAATGTTTAATGATTAAGGGATAATCAATCTCTCCGTTTTTACACCCGTTTATATTACGATTCATTGAGTATAACGTCTTAATATTGCTATAACATTTATAGCGAAAGATTCTCTCGTACTTCCCCGTCAACACTATGTGTATAACGCAACAAAGAATGGGTTTATGTACACTATTCTTGTTCGCGTTTGACACAATGATTGAATAAACACAGAGTCATAATTTACTAACCTGTAACAAGCGTTAAAAATAAAACGGAAAGATCAACCTCCCTTAACCTGTAATGAGTTAATAGGATAGCGTATAATTCTAGCAACGAAATAATACTTAGGTATTAAATAAGCCTATTTGCTCGAAAAAGAAGATTATTTAGTATGACAACGGTACAAAAAAAACAAGAAGCATTAGTAAGCGCCTTTAAAGATTTATTAAAACAAGAACAATTTGGTTCACAAGGCGATATTGTAGAAGCATTAAAATCACTGGGTTTTGATAATATCAGTCAATCTAAAGTTTCCAGAATGTTAAGCAAATTTGGCGCCGTTAGAACCCGTAACGCTCGTCAAGATATGGTCTACTGTTTACCTGCTGAACTAGGTGTACCTACGGCAAAAAGCCCATTAAGACAACTGGTCATTGATATTGAAAATAATGAAATGATGATCATCATTCGCACAAGCCCTGGCGCTGCGCAGTTAATTGCGCGTTTACTTGATAGTTTAAGTAAATCCGACGGTGTATTGGGTACAATAGCAGGTGACGATACTATTTTTATCGCTCCCACTAGCGTAAAAGAAATAAAGCAAACGATGGTACGTTTAGAAGAACTGTTTTCAAAAACGTCATCGCTAAGTAACTAAAGGTCACTCAACTTAGGCGATAAGCTTGCTCATAACATATATCATTAACTATCACGTAAACGTGATTGGTTTATAGAAGATCAGCGCCACCATATTCGATTAATTTTGAAAAACTTACTGCATTTATCTATAGTTACATAATATTCAATGTTAGATAAGTTTACTTAATCTAACACTCAGAAAAATTTAGGCTTTTTATGCGTTCATTGAAAGCTAAGCTTATCTTTGCTTTTTTGTCAGCGATCATCATTCCCGCTTTTTTCACCGCATTTTTGACCGTGAAAGAAACAACATTTTTCGCTAAAGATTCTTTTAATAAAGCATTTATTAACGAAGTAAAGCAAATCGATAATGGCATTAGCCTAATGTTCAAATTGATCGGTGATAATGTCACCTTATTAAGTAAGAACCCTCTATTTATTGCTGCTCACCAAGATCTCACACGCTACATGGATAGGCCAGCAACCTTGATAACACCGCTAGAAAATAGTCAAATTGAAGCTGAACTTTTTAAATTATTTACAGAAGTAGGTGAAAGTCTTACTGATTTGAGTTACGTCTATTTTGGCAGTCATCAAGGCGGATATTTACAATGGCCAGCAGGTAATATTACTGCAAATTATGATCCTCGACATCGGCCTTGGTATAAAACAGCTACAGCTAACGAGAACAACGTTGTTCGGGCACCTGCCTATTATTGGGCAGCAGATAACTCAACAATCATTTCTACCGTTAAACAGATAAAAAATAATAGTGGTGAAGCGATTGGTGTCGTCGGCTTAGATGTATCTTTAGATAAACTTACTCAAATGCTAAGTCATATAAATTTTGGCTATAATGGCTCATTGCTCGTGATAGAAAATACTGGGCGAATACTCGCTGATACTCGTCAACCTAACAATAACTTTAAGTTTATTAAAGATATTGAAGGCGGTGTGTTTAAGTCGTTTACCGCTTCCCTTGCTAAACCAACAACTGTAAAAGTAACCATTAATAATGTTAATTATTTCGTCACGCAATACACCTCCCCTTTTTTAGATTGGATATTTATAGGCCTAGTACCAGAGGAAACTGTTAATCAAAGTGTTAATGAACTCGTAGACAACATTATCATCGTAAGCCTAATAAGCTTGGTTATTTTCGGTTTAACTGCCGTCGTTATTTCTCAGTATTTATCTAACATAATCACACACAAAGAAAAGCTACTGATAGACGCACGTGAACGCGCAGAACATGCTAATAAAGCGAAAAGTGAATTTCTTGCCAATATGAGCCATGAAATTAGAACGCCGCTAAACGGTGTTATTGGAATGACCCAATTATTGAGCAAAACAAAATTAGAAAAGGCGCAACAAGAAAAGCTGAGTACCATTGAGCATTCTGGCAAATTGTTAATGGCCATCATTAATGATGTACTCGATTTTTCAAAAGTTGAAGCCAATAAGTTAACGCTTCACCCCGTACCTACTGATATATCAGCACTTTTAACTGATGTAGTAATGACGCATCATGTAAACGCGCAAACGAAAAATTTAGAAATAATTATTAACACCGCGAAGCTTACGAAAACATCAGTACTTATTGACGATATTCGTCTTAGCCAAGTGCTAGGTAACCTCGTATCAAATGCTGTTAAATTTACTGATTCAGGACACATTACGGTATGTTGTGAACCCATAGAACCAATCTCCGCTAGCCAAACTGTGTTAAAATTTAGCGTCACAGACACTGGCATTGGGTTAACCGAAGATCAAATTAAATATATCTTCAATGTCTTTGAACAAGCAGATAATTCAACGACTCGACAATACGGTGGTACAGGATTAGGATTGGCGCTGTCTAAATCTATTGTTGATGAAATGGGCGGTACACTCAATGTAACGTCAACACCTGCGATCGGTAGTTGCTTTTATTTCACGCTAATATGTCCATTGAGCGAACAACAAGCAACGGCGAAGCCAGCCGCATTAAAAAATCTCGCAAATAAGTTAGCAGTCATTGTTGATGATATTCAAGATAATCACGCTGTCGTAAATGGCTTTTGTGAGCTTTGGGGGATCACTACGATAAATTTTTATAAACCTAGCGACGCCATTCAGTGGTTTGCTGAGCAACGACTTACTACGCAACAGGTGGACTTTTTAGTCCTCGACTTTAGTATGACAGAAATGGATGGCATTCAATTATTTGAGCGATTAGTGCCTTATTTAAAATCAAAGACAAAAACCCTTATGTTATCTTCAATTGATGACGACAAAATCACCCAACGCTGCTACCAACTTGGCTTTATTGATGTACTGTTTAAACCTGTATTAGAAGAAAAATTAGCGCAAAGCTTTTGTAAAAAGTCTAACGCTATCACGATAGAAGAAAATACCAAGCAATCTCAACTACTAGAACCGACATGTAAAAACCTACGTATTCTCGTTGTCGAAGATAATCGCATTAATTTTAAGGTTATTGAACAATACCTAACATCAATGCATTACCAAGTGACATGGGCAGAAAATGGTGAAAATGCGCTTAAATTATTTCAGCAGCAGTCACCTTTTGATCTCGTGTTGATGGACTGCATGCTACCAGGTATTGATGGCTATCAAACAACAGAGGCTATTCGAACCTTTGAACAGGCAACCACATTAAAACCGGTGACCATTATCGCGCTTACCGCAGATGCGACAGCTGAAAACAGACAACGATGTCTTGATGCAGGCATGAACGAATATACAACTAAGCCAATTAACTTTACTGAGCTACAAGCATTGATTGATAAGTTAACTTAAGGCTTAGCTATGATTACGAAAAATTACTCAGCTAATAACGCTAAAAAGTTCAAACTTGGCGCAAAAAATGCGGCACCAGTTTCAGCTTGAGTATACTTTAACATATGATCAAAGTGTCCATTTTCATCACTTTCAATCATGCTTCTAAGCATTAATTCATAATGCTCAGGGGTATGGCAATAAGAAACAAACATTAAGCCTTGAAGCTTCATATCCCCATAGGGCATGCTTTGTCGTAAAATTTCTAAACTATTACCATCGGCATCTTTTAAATTGGTACGTTTAATATGAGATGTAGGTAACTTATTTTCCGAAGTATACTCTTCGTTATCAATTTTTGTACGCGCAAAAACGTCTTCTTGCTCCTTAACTTTCAACGTATTCCACAAGTTTAAATTATGTTTATAACGCTGAATATGTAAATAGCTGCCCGCTGCAAAATCTGCATCTTGCTCATTACTTATTAGTGCAACTTCTCTGCGATGTCTGCCTTGTGGATTCTCAGTACCATCAACAAAACCCGTTAAATCGCGCCCATCTAAAAACCTAAAACTACGCACCTGCTCGGCTAGTTCTACACCGTCAGACAGCAGCGAACAGACCTTTTCAGCAACGATATGATTAACATCTGCGCGATCACTGCGAACCTCAACATATAAGTCATAATTCACCGAAGGTGCGATACGATCATCACATTTAATTTCTTCAAAAGAGCGTAACATTTGGGGGCGAGCTTGAGGCCAAATTTCATCCCAGTAATTAGCGCCAATGGCAACAACCCCTGTTAAATTTGCCTCGGAAAATCGATCAGCGTATTTATCAAATAATGCAGGTAATCGCGAGAGCGCTTGTTTTATGTGAGCATTCTTGTCATCAAGCACGTTAAATAGTAAATAATAACCATGTAGGCTAGGCTCAGCACAAATACCAAATTGTTCTCTTGCCATTATATTGATTCTCAAAAAAGCTAATGTCTTAATAGTACACGATTTTAACGCTATTTTTATAATAGTGATACATAAAAAAAGACCAACACACTGTGTTGGTCTTTATCAAATTTGTCTTTATACAAGCTTAGCCACGGTAAAACTCTGGGTAAGCTTCTAAACCACAATCAGACTTATCAACACCTTCATACTCTTCTTCTTCACTCACTCGAATACCAAAGGTTGCTTTTAAGGCGTACCACACAACAAAGCTCGTTGCGAATACCCATACAAAGATAGTCGCTGCACCAATTATTTGGCCAGAGAAGCTTGCGCCATCGTTAGTAAGTGGTACCAGAAGTAAACCTAACAAACCTACAACGCCGTGCACTGAGATTGCACCAACGGGGTCATCTATTTTCAATTTATCCAAACCAACAATTGAAAACACTACAACAATACCACCTAAGGCGCCAAAGATTGTAGCCTGCAATGCTGTAGGCGTTGACGGTTCTGCAGTAATCGCTACTAAGCCCGCTAACGCACCATTTAGTGCCATTGTTAGATCCGCTTTCTTAAAGAGAATTTTAGCCAAAATTAACGCAGCAACTGCACCACCAGCTGCAGCGGCATTAGTGTTTAAAAACACCATAGCAACTGAATGTGAGTTACCAATGTCTCCAAGTTTCAACACAGAGCCACCGTTAAAACCAAACCACCCCATCCATAAAATGAAAGTACCTAATGTTGCTAAAGGCAAGTTTGCACCAGGGATAGCGTTAACTTTACCATTTTCGCCATATTTACCTTTACGAGCACCAAGTAACAATACGCCAGCTAAAGCAGCAGCAGCACCCGCCATATGAACAATGCCTGAGCCTGCGAAATCTGAGAAGCCAAGGTCACCTAAGGTATATAGGCCAAACACCGCGTTTCCGCCCCATGTCCAGCTACCTTCCATTGGGTAGATAACGGCCGTTAATACAACAGCAAACATTAAAAATGACCATAGTTTCATACGCTCTGCAACCGCACCAGAAACAATTGACATTGCTGTCGCAACGAATACAACTTGGAAGAAAAAGTCAGAAGCAGCAGAATAAATTGCGCCGCCAGTAAAGCCATCTTCACGACCAGCAAAATCTTTTAATACCGCGTCAGCATCTACGGTTTCGATGCCTGATAATAAAAAGCCACCGCCATACATAATTTCATAGCCGCAAATCAAATACATAATGCAAGATATTGAGTATAACGCGACGTTTTTAGTGAGTATTTCTGTTGTGTTTTTAGCGCGAACAAGACCGGCTTCTAGCATCGAAAAGCCAGCTGCCATCCACATCACTAATGCACCACATACGAGGAAATAAAAAGTATCCATCGCGTATTGTAGATGAAAAATATTCTGTTCCATTATTATTTACCCCTTAAAGTGCTTCTACATCAGTTTCGCCAGTACGAATACGCACGGCTTGCTCAAGGTTGTAAACAAAAATTTTGCCATCACCTATTTTACCTGTGTACGCCGATTTTGTTATTGCTTCTACTAAACGTTCCACTTGGTCATCGTTAACTGCTACCTCAAGCTTTACTTTTGGTAAAAAGTCGACTTGATATTCAGCACCACGGTATAGCTCTGTATGGCCTTTTTGACGGCCAAAACCTTTTACTTCACTTACGGTTAAACCTTCAACGCCGATTTCCGAAATCGCTTCACGAACATCATCGAGCTTGAAGGGCTTGACTATTGCGCTTATTAATTTCATTGATTACCCCTAGTTATTGTTTGCTAATGATTATTCAATCGTTGTGCCAACTGAAATACAGAAAAAAATTCAATAACTTAACTAAAAGTTAGAAAATAAATGGCAACTAATTGCACAAACTTG
The DNA here is from genome assembly GCF_030295915.1 of Thalassotalea sediminis. Lineage (NCBI taxonomy): Bacteria > Pseudomonadati > Pseudomonadota > Gammaproteobacteria > Alteromonadales > Colwelliaceae > Thalassotalea > Thalassotalea sediminis. The sequence continues at coordinate 3,259,671 of NZ_AP027361.1, forward strand.
GTGCGCAGAAATTATCAATAAGTTTGCTTTTGGTGCAGAGAAATTTGAATAAGAAATATGCAATGATTTTTAATTCTCAAGCGGGATTTTCACACTGATTAACTGCCTGAGAGTTAAAAGTAATAAACATCAAAAAAGCCAGCAGGTGCTGGCTTAGGGTAATTAAAAAAACGATGTATTTGTTAATAGATCATGGCAGCACTCGGGTTAAGTATTGCCAAAATCGCTAATCTTTCCATATCACAGAAATTATTAGCACTTGCAATTACACTAGCATTTAAATTTATCTCATGCATTTTGGCATCTGATAACACTTTATCCCGATCATGCTGTTTGCATTGATGATTTAGCAACATCATTCTTTTAGCGATAAAAAGTAACTTGGTTTCGATTGTACAGTGTTCAAAATCATCTTGATCTTGAAAGCGAATCGGTTCAATTAAGCTGTATGGAAGTTGCCATAATTTCAACAACTCTCCTGTACAATCTGCATAACTAAAACCAAACATATCACGCTGTTTTAGCCAAGGAAGCTCTCCCGAGGCAATATGTCGAGCTTTTTTAACTTGTTCAGGCACAAACTGCTGTAAGACCAACTCACCTAGATTATGCATTAAACCTAAAATAAATAACCTTTCAGCATTCGGTAGCTTAAGCTGAAACCCAAGATATTTGATAATCAATGCACAGTCGACACTGCTTTCCCAAAACGCATCTAGAAATTCAGGCTCTGCCTTAATGTCTTTAAATGCTTTAGTCGTAAAATACGCAATTACCAAGTTATAAACTTCGGTAATACCGAGTACCAGTACGGCTTTAGAGATGGTGTCGATTTTTCCAGGGTAATTAAAAAAGGAGCTATTGGCTAACTTTAAAATAGTGCCGGCTAATGCCGGATCCAATAAAATAACGTCAGCAATATCATCTATTGTTGAAGCCTCGTCATCGATTAACTCTTTAATTCTGACAAAGGAATCAGATAAAACAAATATTTCATTAGCTTTCTCAGCGTAATCTAAAGCTTCCATATTGCTACCTTGCACCTTTGAAACAATTAACTATTGAACACTCAATATACACAACAAAATACTCCAGTTGGTTTTATAAGTTGTCACTTTCTTTGATTATAGACCGAATTTTACTTACTGCAGGATATTATCCAACTTTTGCATCGACATGATACGACGTAAATTTTCTGATATTTATCACCCCTGTATCAAAAATAAGATACTGGCCTTTAATGCCCTGTAATATTCCTGAAACCTCAGGTGTTTTATCAAAATTAAAAGAAGAAACCTTTGTTGGATACTGAATAATTGGGAAAGACAAATCAACCACCGACTCATTCAACGATTCAATAGCATCTTCACCGTAAGTTAATGCTAACTCAGCAAGTTTTTCTGCGATCAACGGTTTCAATTCGGTCGCTTTTTGTTGCAAATCAACCTCTACCGTATCGCCTTTGAGCATCGCTCGCCAGTTCGTTTTATCAGCGATATGTTGCGCTAACGCTACTTCAACTAACCCCGATTGAAGGCGGGAGCTAACCTTAAAAATAGGCAATGCCTGCGTTGCTCCTTGATCTATCCAACGAGTCGGTATTTGTGTTTCCCGGGTAATACCTACTTTTATACCTGAAGTATTCGCTAAATAAACATAATGCGGAATAAAGCAATGTTGCTCACCCCACTCAGGTTCTCTGCATGTGCCTAAATGAAAATGGCAGGTTTCTGGCTTCATAATACACATATCACACTGCGCTAGTTTCTGCATACAAGGAAAGCAAAAGCCCTGAGAATAGCTTTTTTTAGTTTTCCTACCACAATGTTGGCAACTAATATGTTGATGAAACGTTATGGTAAGTTGCTTACCAATAACATCATTTAATGGTAATAATTCCTCACCAATAGGTAATTGATAACTTACATTGCCCTGTTTGGAAAGTGTCGCCGTCATTTTTCTTAACGGACCCGCTGATATTTGCATAACCATCTTCAATTTATGTTATTTTCCCTACATGTTAAGTAAAACCGTCAATCAATAGCAAGTTAAGAATTTCACAATGACAGTCCCTTCCCTTTGGTATGTTTATTTGGTGCGCTGTGCAGATAACAGTTTATATGCTGGTGTTACAACAGATATCAGTCGTAGAATCAATGAACATAACCACACCAATAAAGGAGCTAAGTATACACGTGTGCGCCGCCCTGTATCTTTAGCATACGTAGAACATGCAGCTAATCGTCAAGCAGCTTGCCAACGGGAATACAGCCTACGAAAACTTCCGAAAAAGAAAAAAGAGCTACTTGTTTGCCAATACCAAAACAACAATACAGTACAACTGTAAGCTCAACCCTTATTTTTACTGGTCTGCTTAGTTAGTAGATGCTAATAAAAATTTTCGATTTTTCGATGCAATACTGATAGAATGCGTCGGTTTTTTATTAGAAGTACCTGAAGAACTACCTATGTATTTAGAAAAATATTGTCATGAACATGACGGCAAAATAAGTTTTAGCCGAGAACAGGCAAGTGCCTTCGCAAAAAACATAGCGGATGATTTTAATCCACTGCATGATGTTGATGCGAAAAGGTTTTGTGTACCAGGCGACTTATTGTTTGCTTTAACGCTAGAAACTTCTGGTTTATCTCAAGAAATGAAATTCACCTTTTCGGGCATGGTTTCTGAGGGCGTTGCATTAACTTTTCCAAGTAACATTGAAGGAAAAGCAGCGATTGTTGACGACAACAACAAAGAATACTTAACCATAGAAGCCAGTGGCGAAAAAACTAAAGATACCTCAATTACCGCCGCGCTAACCAGTGCTTACGTTGAGTTCTCAGGCCATACATTTCCTCATATTCTCGTAGAATTAATGAAGAAAAACCACGTGATGATCAATCCAACACGACCAATGGTGATGTATGAAAGCATGACTATTCATTTAAATTCACTGTCATTTGAAGATGTAAAACTCGTTTTAGCTAAAACAGATTTAAAAATTGATGGTAAACGCGGCGTCGCTGACTTAATGTTTAATTTATACGATGGCGAAACGGTCATTGGTCATGGAAAAAAACACATGCTATTAAGCGGTTTACGTCCTTATGAGCAAGCAGTTATAGACGACATCGTTCAAGTATATATTGATAAGAAACGTCAACACATAAAATAACGAAAATCGCGAATAATGCTTTCTATCCTTATTCGCGATGCTTTTTTTTCAATAGCCAACCATCGAGTTTAACGGCCTTATTACGAATAGTGCGCTGACTTTTCTTTAATAATTTTTGTGCCCAAACATATTTCGTACTTAACAATGCCAACCCTAATGGAATAAAAATTATCGCGGGTCCCGGTAACAAAATAAACAACACACCAACGGCACATAATAAAAAACCACTTACGATAAATAATGACGACTTAATGCTTTTCACCTCAACCTCCAGACATACTTACAGCATTATCTTTAACATTAAGCAAACATCGAACCAATAACTAACCAATTGAAAAATATAACATTAAAAACAGCACTTTCAATTAAACATCGTTAATATCACAAGTAATAAGTCATTTTGACTAATCATTTAGCCACATTTCATTGCTGCTCAAACAATCTTTGTTGTCTTTGTTCATCTCGTAAACAAGCAGCAAAAATGGCAAGATTACTCGGTGACTTACATTCGGCTTTGGGTTGATAAAAATCTAGCCAAGCTTGTTGTTTTATTCCAGGATACTTTGCTTTAATAGTGACGTTACTTGTTAACGGTTTAAAGGCATTATCTTGGACCGTAATCGTTCTTTTTCTGGCGTTACTTAACGCTTTTTTATTGCCTTCTTTTGCTATTTTTCGTGAAGATTTTTTCTTTAATTTTCCACGCTTACAATCCCACCATTTGTCATAAGCATTACGTTCTTTCTTTGCTAATTTAACACCTTGTGCAGCACTATAGCCCGCGCGCATTTTTGCTTGAATATTATGTAAAGTATTTAAATATGACTGACAGTTAGCTTTAGCTATGACAGACGGGCTTACACCCATTAAAAACAAAAATAATAGAGGTACTGTTTTCATATGCCAATTCCTTTTGGACAATAAACTTGCCAATGAGTCTAGTACAAGAAATCACGCTTATTCGCATAAATTTAGATCTCTTCTATACTCTACAAAAATTTTAACGCTTATCTAAAGATTCTAAGAACACTCTCCATATACGAACAAGGATGTTCATCATGGGCATAAAATATTTAATTTCTATTTTATTTATTTATACATGTAGCCTTAAAGGGCATGAATTAACCAATAACTTGCAACATGGTATCGAGTATCGAAAGCCTGAAGATATTAAAGATTACTGGGTAAGTGAAAAACTTGATGGTATACGAGGAAGGTGGACTGGTACCACATTACTGACACGTAATGGCAATCGAATAAATGCACCAAAATGGTTTACTCAACAGTGGCCTAAAGTCAGTTTGGACGGCGAAATATGGCTCGCTCGAAATGAATTTCAAACGACACTTTCTTGCATCATGAAACAAGGCAAGCAACATCATCAATGCTGGCGTCAACTGGCTTTTATGCTATTTGATTTACCTGACCACAACGGAACATTTAGTGAACGTATTGTTGCGCTAAAAGCACTGGTAAACAAAACTCAATCTCCTCACCTTAAGGTGATTCAACAAGTAAAGATATCGACATTACCCGCCCTTGAAAACAGGTTAACAAACATTATAGCGCAAGGTGGAGAAGGGTTAATGCTGCATCATAAAGATGCGTATTATCAAAAAGGTAGAAGTAATAGTCTGATGAAGTTAAAGCGTAAGCAAGACGCAGAGGCTAAAGTTATAAATCACATACTAGGCAAAGGAAAGTTTGCTGGTATGCTAGGCGCACTTGAAGTGCAAACACCCAAAGGAATTATCTTTCGCATAGGTACAGGGTTTACTAACGCACAACGTAAGCAACCTCCTAACGTTGGTAGCACAATTACTTATCAATATATTGGTAAAACAAAGCGAGGTGTGCCAAGATTTGCCAGTTTCTTACGTATTCGCTCTTTATAGTAGGATTTTTTGATGGAATTACATTTATGGTTATCACTCGTAGCAATATGTATTATGGGTGCACTTTCACCTGGCCCTAGTCTTGCCGTTGTGGTAAAAAACACCTTAAATGGTGGTGCACTTCAAGGTTATGCAACCGCCATTAGTCACGGTTTAGGTGTCGCGCTCTATGCTGCTCTTACTACTATGGGTATTGCCGTAATCATTGTGCAATCACCATTACTTTTTCAAATAATACAATATGCTGGTGCAGCTTTTTTACTCTATTTGGGGATTAAAGCATTATTGAGTAAACCTAATAATGAACACCTAGAAACCGCCCCCGTTACTAACAGCACCAAAGCAGTAAACGGATGGCGTGACGGCTTTTTGATCGCCTTTTTAAACCCCAAATTAGCAATTTTCTTTCTCGCACTTTTTAGCCAGTTTGTGAGTCCTGAAGCGACAATTTATGAAAAGGTTATTATGGTTTCAACTGTAGGCTGTATCGATGCCTTATGGTACATTCTCGTCGCCTTTTTATTTTCACGTGGCCCCATACTTGAGAAGCTTAAAAGCAATAGTCACATTATTGATAGAATAACCGGCACCTTCTTAATCTTGCTTGCTGCACGCGTCGTTATTCATTAAATGTATTAAGGTAAGTATTTAAAACTTAGCGCTTTTAATCCCTTACCTTTTATCGCTTCTTTAAAAACTACAGGGTTCTCTATTTTTTCAACAAACTGACAAGCCGGACACTCCCTTGCTACTTCATTAATCAGGAAATTTTCATCTAGCGATGGCGAATTTAAACACAGTAACAACTCTGCTCCAGGGCTTAATAATTGAGGAATACGTTTAAGTATTTTTTTGTAATCGCGTTCAATATTAACACTGCCTTTTTGAAAGGAAGGTGGATCACAAATTAACAACTGATATGGTCCATACTTCTTTAGCCGATTATATGACTTAAAAATATCAACGCCTTCGAAGACTACGTTTATATTTTCATGGTTGTTCAATCGATGATTTTCCCGCCCTTTAGCCAATGCACCTTTTGCCATATCAATATTAACAACTTTTGTCGCTCCACCAGCGACGGCTGCAACTGAAAACGCGCAAGTGTAGGCAAATAAATTAAGTACATTTTTACCGTGAGCATTTGCCTTTACCCACTTTCGTCCATTGGCCATATCTAAAAACAAACCGATATTTTGTGATTTACCAAATTGGATGTGGTAGCGCAATTCATGCTCAATAACGATTGTTTCAGCAATTTCATCACCTAATAACACCTCTGTCGGTGAGAAAGGTAAAAATCGACGTTGTACCTGTACAGAGCGGCACGAAGGAATAGCATCTATTAACATTTTAGCGTGCTTAAATAGCCAGTCATCATCCATCTCTTGATACAAGGTGATCAATATAACGGGAGACAACCAATCAATGTTTACATGCTCAAAGCCACTAAAAGCATGCCCTCTGCCATGAAATAATCGCTGACATTGACTTACATCTGCGTCTGCTAAATTTTTTTCAACTTCTGTTAAAAACACGTAGCTTCCTTAAAAAACAAAAGCCGCATCAAACTGACACGGCCTTTTTATCAACTGTAATTTGCTCACTAAATACCAAACAGGTTAATTCCCCAAAACTTGGTGATAACGGTATTAATAAAAATAAACAATACGATAACAGGCACGAAAGTCCCTAATGAGAAGTTAACGTATTTTTCTACCCATGAGCCCGCATAGTTTTCATTACCAATAGACAACTCTTCGGTTAACTGTTTCTTCTTCCAACGATAACTAACAAAGATACACAGTAAGAAACCATTCAATGGTAAAATTGTGTCGTAGAAAATATCGTAAACAACATCAAAAAATGACTTATTGCCTCCTGCATACGAGGTGAACTCGGTAAAGAACGCGACCATGCCAAATGACACTGTTGCGAAAACCGTTAATACACCTGCTGTCATCAATAAAATCGTCAATGCTTTTTTCCGAGTATGACATTTTTCAGTCACTAAATATGACACAGGAACTTCTAAAATCGAAACAAGAGAAGTAATAGCAGCAAAGAATACAAGGGTAAAGAAAAAGGTCGCTACAACACTTGCACCAATGTAACCGATAGAGGTTTGTAGCGCTAAAAATATTTTCGGTAAAAAAGTAAAGATAAGTGATACAGAACTGTCACTCAATTCCTGAGGATTGACGTCAGGATTAAATGAAAATACCGCGGGTAAAATCATTAAGCCAGCCGTAAATGCAACACCAGTATCAGTTATCGCCACAAGTTTTGCTGAATTTGCAATATCGGTTTGACGGTTAATATAAGAACCGTAGGTGATCAAAATACCCATGCCTAATGACAATGAGAAAAACGCTTGAGAAAGCGCGCCATTTATCACTGACGGTGTAATTTTTGAAAAATCAGGAATGATAAAAAATTCAACACCAGCAAACGCATTATCGAGCGATAGGACGAACACAACCATCATGATTAGCATGACAAAAAGTGCGGGCATTAAAACTTTTGCGGCGCGCTCTATGCCGTCTTTAACACCTGCGACGAGAATATAGTTAACAATTCCTGCCACCGCAGCCATAGCAACAAACAAATAAGGGCTATTAATAAAAATACCAAACCCTTCACCACTGGCGAGAAAGTCTAATTGGCCGCCTACGGTTAATATAATGTAGCCAAAGAGCCAAACAGTTAACACCATGTAAAATACAGCGATCATAAAAGGCGTTAACACACCGAGAAAACCGGCAGCTCCCCATAATTTACTGCCATTACTTAAGTCTTTATACGCACCAACAGGTTCTTTTTGTGTTTTTCTTCCTACCGCCATCTCTGCAATCATCACAGGTAAGCAAATAAAAAAGACGAATAAGGCGTACATTAATAAAAATGCGCCACCACCGTTTTTGGCAGCATTAACGGGAAAGCCAACAAGGTTACCTATACCCACTGCAGAACCTGCAGCAGCTAAGATAAAACCGAGTCGTGAGCTAAAATGTTCTCTAGATGCGGTCATAAATGTCCTTCATTATAATATTTTTTTAGGCACGTAATCACAGGGTTAAATAAGCAAAATATGCCGTAACGCTATGCTATATGCGCTTTGACAAATTTTTAGTTGCCAGATGCTATCAAGGTTTGATGAGAATGTCTTCACTTACTCGCGGATCATTTTTATCAAAATGTATAAAAATCAGTGCACTCAGCAAAAAACACATCAATAAGTTATTATTTAACAAAAGCTTATCTTGTAAAATTTTTTGCATCCATAATTGATAATATATGCTCTGACTCTTGGCTAGCAAAATCTGCTGCAAGATTTAAATCGTCGGTTGATATTCCCAAGCTTTTACATAACGATTCATCAACAGTGTCATCATAACTAAATATTTCTGGGTGAGCATCAACCAGTGCAAGACGAGACGCTAAATATAGCACTTTCACATCTTTGTTAATTTGAATATCTTTCGCTTGATTAAAGTGACGAATAGGTAAAATGATTTTTTCTGGGATCTGCCAAATTTTGAGTAATTCCGCAGATATTTCGGTATAAGTAAAACCTAATGCTTGTTGTTGCAACGACCAAGGCAAGTTGTTCTGATTATATTGTTCACACGTTGTCGCAATCTCTGGTGTGACTTTAGCAACAATTAACTCACCAAAATTTTGTAATAGCCCAGCAACAAATAAGCGTTCTATATCGCGAATACCCGCTTTAATTGACAAATTTTTTGTCGCTAAACCACAGAAAACACTCATTCGCCAGAAACGTTTTAAATCAATAGCTTGATTAGAAAAATGCTTAAATGCTGAAGCGGCAACATCGACTAACATCATATTATAAATCGCCTGCGTGCCAATAATGGTTATCGCACGTGAAATAGTACTAATTTCACCCGGAAAACTATAAATAGCACTGTTAGCGATCTGTAATAATCTTGATGTTAGCGAAGGGTCAACACTGATCACATTGGCAAAGTCTTCAATGGAAGAAGACTCGTCCTCCATTAGCGCCTTAATTTTAAAGCACGCATCGGGCAAAGCAAAAGATCCATTTGCTTGTATTGCATAATCATGAGCATTCATAAGCACAATTCATTTGTAGTTATTTCATTTGAGTGTAACGTGTTTATTTACTTGTTGAAAATAAAAACGCGGCAAATGCCGCGTTTGTATACAGATTAGGCTGGAAAACCGTTACTGTGCGAACGTTTTACCAAAGAAATCACCTTGATTCCATGTTGGACGTTTATCGCCATTAGCGATTTCTAAACCAATCATCATATTCACTTCAGCAAAGCTTGCTGCTGCATCCCAGCGAATAGGTAGATCAATTTGATCACTGTGCTGGTGATAGTGATTTTTTAAGAAATCTCTAAACATCTCACCACCATCAATCTCTGGATCTTTAGACTTAAAACCTGTCATTAAAAATACAGATGGAATACCTGCTTTTACAAAACTGTAATGATCGCTACGTGTAAACAATGCTTGTTCCGGCATTGGATCAGGGCTTAAGCTTACATCAACTTTACCCGCCGCCGACTCAACAATAGGACCTAAACTCGAGTGTGTTGAACCAAAAGCAATTACATCAGCGAAAGGATATAAAATTAACGGCATGTCTAAGTTTACGTTAGCAACCATTTGCATTGCTGGTACTGTAGGATTGTTGGCAAAGTAAGATGAACCTAATAAGCCTTTTTCTTCACCGGTAACAACAACGAATAACACTGAACGCTTAGGCGCAGGCTGAGAAGCAAGTAAGCGAGCTGTTTCTAATAAAATTGACACACCAGATGCATTATCTAACGCACCATTGTTAATTGTATCAACTTCTTCACCTTCTTCACCTTCTTCATGGTCACCGTGATGCTTACTAACACCGATATGATCTAAATGAGCAGAGAACACAACGTATTCATTCTTCAGTTTAGGATCACTACCTTCTAATGTTGCAACAACATTTGGACTAGTAATTTCTTCATGACGAGACTTTTTGGCAAGCGTTACTTTACTTTTTAACGCAAATCCTTTTATTGCTTCATTATTTGTATCTTTTTCAAATACAGATGCTAAAGATTGCTCAGCACCTTCAAACAGCACAGCCGCTGCTTCATGATTTACATAGGCGCCACCTTTAATAGACTCATATGTACCATGAGGCTTACCATCTTTACCAACCCAACTTAAACGCGGTGCACTCGCATATTTCGCTGACACTGAGAAATCACGCACTTTATTACGTTTTGGTGTATGTACGGTAATAAACCCTACCGCACCACGTTCAGCAGCATGACGAATTTTTTCACGACCTGAGCCCAAATGAGCACCTTCTTCAGACGGTAAATCATCTGGACGGCCAGTAAGTACCACAACGATTTTACCTTTAACGTCTACACCTTCATAATCATCATAACCAAAGTCAGGCGCAATAACGCCGTAGCCAACAAAAACGGTTTCGGCTTGAACAAAAGACTCTTGTTCAATCGCTGAACCAGACGCTAGAAAATCATCTTTAAACGTTAACGCTGTTTCACCTGAAGCCGTTTCAACCTTCATGGTTGCAGAGCCTTCTTCTAAAAATGTTTTACGGAAGGTAACTTCTTGTTCAAACGTATCGTGCTCACCTTGCGGTTGTAAACCAAGTTGTTTGAAATTTGAGATCACATAGTTTGCCGCTATCTGATAGCCATCACTACCAGTATCACGACCAAGGAGTTTATCGTCAGCTAAAAACTCAACATGCGCTTTAATGCGTTCAGCATCAACTTGTTCTGGTTGAATAGCAACAGTTGTTTCTTTTTTAGCCTCTTGTTGACCACATGCAGTCAACATCGCAAGTGATAATAAACTTGCTGAGGTAATGTGTGTAAGTTTCATAAAATACTCTTTGGACTTTTTAATTATATAATTATTCACGACCACTGGTTGCGAACTGGTATCCACTATAAAGTGCATCGACTTAAAAAACCAGACCAAGCCAACGTAGTTACTTGTTAATTGGTCGATTGCACAGTAGTTAGTTAACAATCGATAAACCCACAACGGTGCTTTTTTTTCAGTATTAGCGCACAATTGCAACAGATTTCACTTGTAACCAAACATCATTTCCTACCTGTAATGCTAAACTCGAAACAGATTTTCGCGTTAACTGGGCGAGCACACTACTTGCGCCTACTTTAGCTTGCACTAGTGCCATAGCGTTACTGTCTTGTTGTTCAATGGCAGTAATAGTTGCAGGTAAACGATTAAGCACACTAGAATCTTCATGATTAGTAACCGCAATACTAACATCAGCGGCTTTAATTTGTACGCGCAAAGGTTGCTCTAGAGAAAAGTCTTTATTTTTAATCCAAAGAAAGCCGCCTGCAAATGCAAACTTTACCAAGTGCCATCTAGTATCTATTTCAACAACCTTACCTGACAATATAACGCCTTTATCTGCACCTAATGGCACATCTAAACGAGAGAAAACGTCAAAAACACTCCCTTGAGCGCATAGCTTACCTTCTGACATGACCATGACATTATCAGCGAGATGCATAATTTCCTCGACCGAATGCGTAACATAAATAATGGGGATATTGATTAGCGCTGTTAATCTCTCTAGGTACGTCAGGATCTCTGCTTTTCTTACATCATCTAATGAAGCAAGCGGTTCATCCATTAACAGTAATGAAGGCTTTACTAATATTGCTCTAGCGATAGCGACGCGCTGTTTTTCTCCGCCCGACAATTGCGCAGGATAACGCGTTAATAAAGACTCAATACCAAGTATATTGGTGATCTCTTCTCGGAAACTTTCACTTACAGGCTGTTCCGCCCTTTTAACGGCATAATCTAGGTTTTGTGTCGCCGTTAAGTGCTCAAAAAGGCTCGGTTCTTGAAACACATAACCAATAGCTCGTTTGTGTGTCGGTAAAAAGGTACTTGCTTGTTGCCAAACTTGTCGGTCAACGACTAACTGACCTTGGGTACATTTTTCCAAGCCCGCAATTAATCGCAATAATGTTGTTTTTCCTGAGCCAGAATGCCCAAAAATAGCAGTAACACCACTAAAAGGTATTGAAAACTCGATATCGAGTACGAAACTCTGTCGAGACGTTTGTTGCTCTCTAACAAGTGAAAATGCACCGCTAATCATCGCTTTGTTGGTCATTTTTTAAGAGTCTCCTTTTGAGGAGAAGAGCCCTGATACCCAGCGGCGTTGTATCGAGTTTAATAATAATAAGACGATAAAAGAAAATAAAACCATGGCTAGTGATAATGTATGAGCCTGAGAATATTGCAGAGCCTCAACATGATCGTAAATTTGAACGGATACCACTTTTGTTTCTGCAGGAATGTTGCCACCAATCATTAACACAACACCAAACTCACCTACGGTATGAGCAAAACCTAGCACTGCAGCACTGATAAACCCAGGTTTAGCTAAAGGCAGAACAACGGTAAAAAACTGATCCTTCGGGCTTGCTCTCAATGTTGCAGCAACTTCGAGTGGTCGTGAACCAATAGCTTGCATTGCATTGTGTAATGGCTGCACCACAAATGGTAAAGAATAGATCATTGAAGCAATCACAAGTCCCCAATAAGTAAAGGGTAATAAACCTAAACCAAGCGCTTGGGTAATTTTACCAATGGTGCCTTCTGGCCCCATTGTAATGAGCAAGTAAAAACCGATCACCGTTGGCGGTAAAACTAACGGTAGCGCGACAATTGCTGCAACGATTGCTTTAAAGCGACTTGTTGTATAAGTGAGCCACCACGCAATTGGCGTTCCAACGATAAGTAAAAGTATCGTTACCGTTGATGCAAGCTTGATTGTTAGCCAAATTGCACCCAAATCTTCTGGTGAAAATAACGGCGTCATCGCGGAGAAAATGTCACATAACCAAAGGATTGTATGATGTCTCTTGCTTTGTCTGAACGAAGAAACTGCCAGAATTTAATTGCTGTGTTCTTATCTTTCGCCTTATTAAGTAACACAGCATCTTGTTTAATTGGAGGATACAATGCAGCGTCAATTTGCCAAACCTGTCCCCCGCTATTTTTCCCAATGAGTTGAGAATTCGCAACAAACCCGAGTTCAACACTACCAAAGGCGACAAAACTAAATACTTGACTAATATTTTCGCCCATTACCCATTTAGCTTTTGTACTTTCTGTCAATGCTAGTTTGTCTAAAACACTCTGCGCAGCCATTCCATAAGGTGCAACTTTTGGGTTTGCTAAGGCGATCCTTAAATAGTTTTCACTTGTGAGTATTTCAGTTAACGATTTCTCTGCAAAACGTTTTTTAGACCAGAGCACTAAACTACCTTGCGCATAAGTAAAGTGATTAGAAGGTTCAGCAAAAGAAGATTCTACTAAACTACGCGGTTTTTCTTGATCGGCAGATAAAAAAATATCAAACGGGGCGCCATGGGTTATTTGGGCGAATAACTTACCAGACGAACCATAAGAGGCTTGTACAAGATGATTGTGTTCTTTTTCATAGGCTTTTATCAACGCCTTCATCGGCAAAATAAAGTTAGAAGCTACAGCAATCCTAAGCTGCTCTGCGTGTATAGGTATCGAAATAAAAAGAAGTAAAAATAAAGTAAGTACTAACTTCATAATAAAATTAATCGCTAAAAGAAAGATGGTGGCAGAATACTGAGGTAATTTCAATTAGTAGCGTGTAAGACATTATCTGTTAAAGCCTTAGTTTTGATCAAATCTGACGGTCTGAGCCATTAATGAACGTAGGATGTCTAGATTATTGGTGTCTATTCATCATTTCCACACTTAAGAATGCGAATATAGCTTTATCTTTCGTTGAGTCATATAAACTAACTAGGAATTTTTTCAAGAGTCGGTTATATGCGTATACACCTGCGATTCTCGGTTCATCAAGTTCGATAATACTTCCATCATCTTGTATCAATAACACAACTTGGTCATATTCAGAAGGCATGGCCGCTGCTACTAGTAAGAAAAGTCCGTCTCCTTTTTTATATGAATAACCAGATAGCCTGAAAGGAATTTCCAAGCTATCCGTAAGAGTTTTTTGCAAAGTACTATAGGTAACTAGCTTTGCCTTACAAAGGTAAAACATACAAGATGGTCGGTGAGCTACTAGCAAATTATCATCTAAAGGAATGACCTCTGAAAAATCATCGTCAAAAAAATTCAAATTAGATTCGATATTATTTGAGTTGTTAATGATACGTATTAATCCACCATTCCCGCCAAGGTATACATTATTTCTAACGGTATAAAGTTGCATCGATTTTGTATGCATATCTGGATAAACATCAGACAGGTTCAGGATGGATTTTGAAAAATTCCCAGTGAGCTTATATTGAATTAAGTTTGAGTTGTTACCCGGAGGATAATAATAGGCATTTATATCGCCATTATTAATTGTAAAAGTCCTAAGCAATATTTGTGGTAAAGGGATAAACCTATTATTCCATTGCAAAACTCCTTTTAAAGGCCCATCAAAGCCTTTAGGTTCAAGCGAAGGTATATCTTTAGGTATCTTACTAGAAATAAACACATAGGAATTGGAACCAACCAACTTTCCGCGACCACGACTATTTACAACCAAACCACCATCGCTTTCGCGTTTGCTCAATGACAGAGTGTTATCATTTTCTTCGATATAAAACTCAATTGGAGGCGGAATTGAATCACTATTAGGTTTACGAATAGTAACTACATTTACCACAAACCCTTTACCTCTCGGGTAGCCTCCTCGAAGTTCATAGTCGTTTAGGCTTATCTCAATAGGGTTTGAAAGCTCAGTTCGAACAATAAGCTCAGCTCTTAAGCTAAATGACAACACTAGCAAAAGCAGTAAGAAACGATTAATTGAGACATTACAAAAGTTACACATTATTTAAAACAAAGCATCCTGCTGATAATAAAGCGTAATTTAATATATTGGACTTGTCCAAGTTAATTTATACAAAAGAGGTACACATGAACGTCCCTAGCTTGCTCTAAACTAACTGTCAGATAAAATTGGCATGTCCCAACCTAAACAAAAAAAGCCATTTAGCACTGTCTGTGCTAGATGGCTTTTTGACGTGAATACACTTTATCGGTTTAAATAGGCAACTTGAAAAGGTTCAACCGATACAGCTGTTTGCTGTTCACTCTTTGTCAACTTAGCCTGTGAAAACCCATGACCATCCATGAGTTGGTAGTTAGATGAAGGTAAATTATATTCTGTCGGTAACGCTGAGAAATTAACCACAACTAGTATTTCTTTATTTTCGTATTGACGACTAAACACTAACTTATTGTCGTCACTTTCAAGAAAGTTAATATCACCATAAAGTAAACAAGGTTGCTTCTTACGCCAATGTAAAAAAGTACGATACGCATGTAATACAGATTCATTATCCGTTTCTTGCACCGACACTGCGTTTTCTTGGTGTTCTAGGCTAACCGGTAACCATAATTCTTCACTTTGTGAAAAACCTGCATTACGTGCCTGAGAAGACCAAGGAATTGGTGTACGACAACCATCACGCCCTTTAAAAGTTGGCCAAAATGTAACCCCGTATGGATCTTGTAAATCTTCATAGGCAATATCAGCCTCGGTTAAACCAAGCTCTTCACCTTGGTAACTGCAGATACTACCCTTTAATGAAGCCAGCAAAGCGTTATACATTTTACTTTGTGCAACTCCATGCGCTGCAGAGCCCCAACGTGAAGCTACGCGCATTACATCATGGTTTCCAATTGCCCAACAAGGCCAACCTTCAGCAAGTTTACCTTCAAGTGCTTCAACTGTATTTCTGATATACTGTGGGCTTCCATCAGGAGTTAACAATTCAAAGCTATAAGCCATATGTAAGCGCTTATTACCTTGTGTGTATTCAGCCATTGTTTGCAATGAATCTTCAGAGGATATCTCCCCTAATGTAACAACTCCTGGATAGCGATCCATTAGCTGACGAATATCTTCCATAAAGGCAATATTTTCAGGCTGTGTATTATTGTAATAATGATATTGGAATGCGTAAGGATTATCTTCGCTAAAGCCTCTTCCCTTTCTGTCTTCAGGGGCTTTCGCAGGATTATCACGTAACTGTTTATCATGAAAGCAGAAATTTATCGCATCTAAACGAAAGCCATCTACTCCGCGCTTTAACCAAAATTCAACATTATCAAGTACTGCCTTTTGTACTTCTGGATTAAAGAAATTTAAATCAGGTTGAGAGGTTAAAAAGTTATGTAAATAATACTGTTGGCGGCGCGGCTCCCATTGCCATGCACAGCCACCAAAAATTGAAAGCCAGTTGTTTGGCGGAGTCCCATCATCATTAGCATCTGCCCAAACATACCAATCGGCTTTAGCATTGTCTTTACTTTGACGGCTTTCGATGAACCAAGGATGCTGATCAGATGTATGACTTAATACTTGATCAATCACCACTTTAATATTGTGCTCCTTGGCTTTCGCCATTAGCACATCAAAATCGTCCATAGTACCAAACATCGGATCAATTTCACGATAATCGCTGATATCGTAACCAAAATCTTTCATTGGAGACTTAAAGAAAGGAGAAATCCATACAGCATCTACGCCTAAGCTTTTAATATATGGAAGCTTTTCGACAATACCGACGAGATCGCCGATACCGTCATTATTGGCATCCATAAAGCTACGAGGATAAATTTGATAAATTACGGCACCACGCCACCAAGGTTGAATTTCCATACGAGTCCAATCTACTTTATTTTATATTGATCATTAGGCTTAATGCCTATGTGGCGGTCAGCCAGGTCACGAATTATCGAGACTCTGTAAGCATAAGTAGCCCCTTGATTTAGTGCAATGCTACTGCATACGTATGCATGAACAAATCACGGTTAAACGGTTATGCATACGTATGTATTTTTTATACTTGTAAGAAAGATGTTTGTACTATCAAAATTAATCTCAATAGTGACGATAAAAACAATCAACAAGGCGAAATAAAACGATGAGCTTTAACAGATCACTGACAATTGTTGTACTCAGTTGCACATTACTGGCATTACTCGGTTGTCAGCAAGACTCAACAGTAAAAATACAGCAAGATAAAACGCACTTAAAAACAACAGCAACTGATCTACTGCCATACCAAACACGGCCAATAGAAGACGAAGTATTTTACTTTGTACTACCTGATCGATTTAGTAACGGTGATACCAGTAATGATAATGGCGCTAAAGACTTGCCAATTTCTTTTGGTGGCTATGATCCTAGTAATGAAATGGCTTTTCACGGAGGCGATTTAGCCGGCTTAACGAACAAGCTACCGTATTTAGAACAGCTAGGCATTACCAGCATTTGGTTGACACCTATTTTGCGTAACCAAGCGGTTCAAGGTGATATTTCAGGCTACCACGGTTACTGGGTATTAGATTTTACTGAAATTGACCCACACTTGGGCAGCAATGACGCATTAAAAACACTTATTGATGAAGCGCATAAACGTAATATCAAAATATTCTTTGATATTATTACCAATCACACTGCAGACGTTATCAAATATAAAGAATGTCATGGTGAAGACGGCGCAGGTTGGTCAGAAAGCGGTGAAGCCTGCCCATATATTTCATTGGCTGAACTTGAACAAGGGAAAAGCTACCAAACCGTTATTCAAAAAGGCAACGAACATTTGAAAACGCCAGCATGGCTAAATAACCCTAAACACTACCACAATCAGGGAGACTCAACATTTACAGGTGAGAATTCGCTAAATGGCGATTTTTTTGGTCTAGATGATTTAAACACTGAATCGCCAGCTGTTGTCGGCGGCATGATCGATATCTACAAAAATATTATTACCACCTTTAAACCTGATGGCTTTCGAATTGATACAGTGAAACACGTCAACATTGAATTTTGGCAGCAGTTTATTCCCACTTTAGAGCAACATGCTAAAGCACAAGGAATAGAAAACTTTTTTATGTTCGGTGAAGTGTATAGTGGTGATCCTGTCGAGCTTAGCAAGTTCACCACAGAAGGTACCTTACCTTCTGTATTGGATTTTGGTTTACAATCAGTGCTGTATCAAACCTTAGTAGAGAATAAACCAACAGCGCTCTTTAATGAGTTATTCGCACAAGACAGGTTATACAAAGATGCCAATCAGTTACTCAACTTTACGGGTAACCATGATATGGGGCGTTTTGCTTATCTCTTGAGTAAACAAAATAAATACACCCAGCAGGAAATCACGCAACGGCTTAAACTTGCAACAGCCATTACTTACTTTGTTCGTGGTATTCCCGTTATCTATTATGGTGATGAACAAGGGTTTATTGGTACAGGCGATAACCATAATGCACGACAAGATATGATGCCGTCAGAAGTTGCACATCACAATAAACAAAAATTACTCGCATCAACGGCAAGTACCGCGCAGAATAATTTCGATATCAATCACCCGCTATATCAATTTTTCTCGACGTTATCTTCTATTTACCATCAACATGCTGCACTGCGAAAAGCAAAACAAACCGTGCTTTTTACCAGCGATGAAACGGGAATCCTTGCACTGAGAAAGCAAGACAACACTAACGATTATGTCATTGTGTTTAATACTGCAACACAAGAAAAAACGGTCCCATTACCTTTAACGGGTACTTATCAAGTCGTGTTCAAATCGGCTCAACAATCAATAAGGGCTGAAGGAGAAAAACTCCATGTTTCATTACCTGGCCTATCATTCGCTATCTATCATGCCAAAAAATAGTGTGTAAATATCGACACTAAAAAGCCAGTGCGATGCACTGGCTTTTTATCTTTTAACTAGAGCGTGTTGAACTTTTAAGTTTGTTTTTGCAGCAATTTGTTTGGTATTTATACAAGACAGCGCTTGCGCCATGTAGTGATTCTAATCCAATCAAGCGTTAACACAGTAGAAATACCAAACAGCAAAGATCAACGCGCTCTAAATGCTTACTTAACTTAAGCAAGTTACTTAATACAGGCATCGATAAATCGTTGATGCGGAGGAACTTGTTCTGCTGTCTTGCGCATAATTTCTTTAATGCTAGTCAACATATCATTTAATTCATTAGTATTTAATTGATCGGCGGTACGATGATAATCATCAGGTATGAGCCCTTGACCTATAAACACTTGTTGCCATGCAATTTTAGTAAACAGTTCATCATTTTCGCGAAACACTAATCCAGAAGATTTAAATAGTGCCATTTTATGCTTGAGAGTGTCGGGCACATCTAAGCGTTGGCAGTCACGCCAAAACTTACTATCGTTACGTTGATTCAACTTGTAATGCAAGATAATAAAATCGCGAATTCGCTCATATTCGAGCATTGATTGGCGATTAAATTCTTGTGTCATTACCTCATCAATACCTTTATGTGGGAACATTTTCACTAATCGTACAATACCACTTTGGATCATATGTATACTGGTTGATTCTAAAGGCTCCAAGAAACCACTAGACAACCCAATCGCTACTACATTCTTATGCCATTGTTTTAATCGACGACCCGTTTTAAATTTAATTACTTTCGGCTCAGCTAATGGATCACCATCGAGGTTATTTAGTAATGTTTGCTTGGCTTGATCATCACTCATGTATTTTGATGAATATACTAAGCCATTACCCGTGCGATGCTGAAGCGGGATTCGCCATTGCCACCCTGATTGGTGAGCTATCGATTTAGTAAAAGGGTTTATCGGTTCAACGGCTTTGCAAGGCACGGCAACTGCACTATCAGCAGGCAACCAATGTGACCAATCTTCGTACCCCGTATTTAAAGACTGCTCAATTAACAATCCCTTCATGCCTGAACAATCAATAAATAAATCGCCAGCCACTTGGGTTTGATTCTCGAGGGTTAAAGACAGAATGTTACCGGTATGCTCACATTGTTCAACTTGCATTACCTTGCCTTCTGTACGTTTAACGCCTCTCGCTTGACAATAATCAGCTAAAAACTTTGCATAAAGGCCAGCATCAAAGTGATAGGCATGTGCCAAGCCATTTAGATTAAGGCCTGGTATTTTATCAAGTATCGCAAACGCATTTCGTTTCGCCACTTGATAGTTTAACGAAAAGTCCCAAAAGTTATAATCAAGTCCGGCGTGATGTGCCTTGGTAAAAAAGTGATTAAAGTCACAAAGGGGAAAGCTTTTACCTACATCGCCAAACGCATGCATATAGCGATTACCTTCATGCCCCCAATGCTCAAACTCAATACCTAATTTGATCGTTGCCTTAGTTGCCTTGATAAAGGCCTTTGGATCAATGCCTAACTCTTCATTAAAATGCATGATCGGCGGTATTGTCGCTTCACCCACGCCAATCGTGCCGATTTGATCAGATTCGACTAATTCAATGTCTAGTTTATTACCAAAGGTTTTTACTAACAACGCAGCAGACATCCAACCCGCGGTTCCACCGCCAAGAATAACGACTTTATTCACTTTATTTTTCATGATAATTCTCTAACCCGGATCACTTGTCGTTCACCTCAAAAGTGTAAAACGTGAAGTGCCCCAATAACATGACATTACTGAGGCACTTATTCAACTTATCTACTCGTTATAACGCGCTAGGCGATTAAAACTTATAAGTAAAACCGGCTTGATAACTACGCCCATAATCAAAATATTGATCAGTCGCATAATCTGCATCATCAAACTTAGTTTGGAACGCTTCATTCGTTAAGTTTTGCCCTTGTACATAAATGTATAAGTTGTCATTAACATCATAACCAATTTGCGCGTCAACTAACGTTTCACCTAAACCAAAACGCTGTTCAGTGGTTAAGCCAATAGTTGAATAAATCGACGCTGTAAAGTCAGAACGTTTGCGCATAGAGGTACGCACTTGAATGCCGTCTTTTTCATAGTAGGCCGTAACGGTTGAAACGCGCTCAGATAGACCAGGCAAAGTATAATCATCACCATTAAAGTCTTTCATATCTTGCTTAACCATTGTGTGGCTAGCAAAGATACCGAAGCCGTCTAAGCTTTCATCAATAATTTTAAATGGAAAAGAAACAGAAAGCTCAACACCACGAAGGTCGCCTTCACCGCCATTTTCTTTTGCATTCACCGTCGCTGTTTTATCGCTAAAGCCATCAATGTTACCTGCAACAGGGTGCGTTGATAACGAAGCATCATCTAACGGTAGCTCTGTTTCATATACACTATCGAAGTTCCAGTTTTTAATTTTCTTGTAAAATAACGCTACAGAGAAATAACCTTCATCAGAGAAGTAGTTTTCATAACTTAAGTCGAAACCATCTGCTTCACGGGCCTCTAACTGATAGTTACCACCTGATGCTTTCCAGTAATTACCGTTAATATCGGTATCATCAGGGTTGCCACTCCAACTCGTCGGTTCAACTAAAATACCACCTTTCATATCATCCATCGTTGGACGAGCAATGGTTTTAGCAAAGCCAAAGCGCAAGATTTCATCATCTGAAACATCGACAATAATATTTAAACTTGGTAAGAAGTTAGAATAAGAATGAGAGAAATCTAGTTTGGTATCGATACCGCTCCAACCGAACGTATCACCAATAGAACTTTGTTCTGTTTTAATGTAGCGTAAACCCACATTACCACGTACCGATTTACCAGCGATTTCTGTTGAAATGTTACCTTGAATAAAGGCAGCGGATACTTCTTCACTTACTTGGAAAGCATCGTTAATTTTACCCCAAGAATAAGTCACATCTGTTTCACTATAAACCGCACCACTTGAAAGTAATGCTTCTTGGTCAAAAATAACAGTATGTCCCAAATTAGCATGTGATAAATCAACAGAACCTAATAAATATTCTGGCGCTATTGCAGCAACATTTGTACCTGGGATCATAGCAGATGGTAATACATCAGTTTTTGAATAGCTGATTGTTTTTTGTTTATCACGTTCACGATACGCTAAACCAAATTCAATTGAATCAAAAACGTCACTTTCTAACATATGTTTAGCAGCAAGTTTAAATGATTTAATTTCATCTTCTACTTTCGGGTTTGATCGTTCACCTGCAAGATCCCACCCCATAATATCACCTAAGCCAACAACATTAGGGTCACCATAGTCAAGTGAGCTAGTAAACGTACCACCAGAACCATTTTTATTGAGTTGGTAAGTCACTTCGTTACCAGCAAAAGAAGATGCACCACCAAACGTGGCATGTTGATACAAGTCACGCTCAACTTCTGAAGAGCTCGCATCAAAATTAATGGTTAAATCATCGTTTACACGATATTCAATGTTTAAACCTAAATTCAAAAGGTCTGCAGTACGGTGTTCTTGGTTATTCTTTACGTAAAAAGGAAAGTTTCTATAGGTTGCACTTGTTACAAAACCATCATCAACACTATTGATACTGTATTCACAATCAGGGAACTTACCCTCGTCATCACAGTTATTAAACCCGAATTCTATCGCGCCTATATAACGTTGGTCGCTAAAATCAACATAGAGAGAATCAACGGTAATCGTTAACTCATCTGTAGGGGCGTATTCAATAACCCCCATAATAGAATCTCTTTCAAGTACCGAAGAACGACCTTTAATATTCGCCCCTTTAATACCTGTATAACTATTGCCTTCATCATCGGTTAAGTCATATAAGAAAGGATCACCATGGCGACCAAATTGTTTTTCTTGGCCAGGAGATTCCATGGTATTAACGGCTAAAGCAACACCTAAGGTGTCATTTGCAAATTGGTCAATGTAAGAAAAGTTTAAGCGATGACCATTATTATCATAACCGTCAACAACAGCATCGTGTCCATTTTTTTCATACTGGCCATTAATAACAAGTACGCGTTCGCCTTTTGATAACGGACTAATCGTCTGCATATCAATAACACCCGCAATACCTTCACCGGTCATTGAAGCGTTTGGGGTTTTATAAACGCTTACACCACTCATGATTTCAGATGGGTATAAGTCAAACTCAACACCGCGACCATCACCAATAGAGACTTGCTCACGGCCATTTAAGGTAGTGGTAGATTCATTTTCACCAAAGCCACGAATACTAATCACACTCGCACGACCTTCTAAACGTTGTGCAGCGAGACCTGAAATGCGTGATAGTGAATCGGCGATTGAAGAATCTGGCAGTTTACCAATATCTTCAGCACTAATGGCATCAACAACATTTGATGAAAAACGTTTAGTGTTAATTGATTTTATTAAGCTGCCACGCAGGCCCTTTACTTCAATAACTTCAACTTCTTCATCTGCTTTCTTTGTTTGCTCTTTATCTACTTCCGCTTGCTGTGCATAAGCAAACGATGAAGCGCTAACTGCCATTAAACCAGTCGACAATAACGCCAGTGTTAACTTGCTCGGTTTAAACTTAACCATCTGTGCTCTCTCCCCTACCTTCCCTGTATTGTTTTATTTATCAGCGTATCCAATAGCTGTTGTAATAACTAATTGTATATTTCATGTGTAAGTCGATACCCACTGTTACGTGGATGTCCTAAATATAGAGAGGTCATCAGCTGAAAAATACATTATGCATACGTATTCAATTTGGGGATTTAGATGCATACGTATTCAAAAATGGCGAACACCTCACTTTTTCGTTCTTGAAATATTTAGTTACAGCCTAGATAAAATATAGCATTGCTTGCCAAGTTTAACGCGTAAAAATCACACAATTAGTTACTTAAACAAGGTTTTACTAAATTAGTGAATACGTATGCAAAATTACTCATAGTCTTCTTATTCAATGCCCTGCAACGTAAATTAGCCCACATTCACCGACTATAATATGTATCACTCAACGGGATTTTCAGATGCGCATCTTTTTTTGCTTATTATTACTCTGCTTTATTTGGCAATCAGCAGCCCAACCTTTTTTCACGACGAGTGCGAATGTTAAAACTGACAAACAACAGCAAAACAGTCTGAAAAATGTTCGTGCTGCTAGCGCTCATTGGCTCACTCCCGACACCATATTAGTTGCCCCGCAACTGGCACAAAACTCGAATACCTTGGTAATGATCAATACGAACCAAGCGCAAACGCAATATGCCCTCAATAAGTGTGTGTTAAACCAATCATTAGTAGTGCGTTATCCACATTTGCGCGACTTTCATTGTTACCGTGTCAGTATTGCTCAAGAACATATAAAGCAATTGTTGAAAACCCCGTTGGCGATTATTAACCAACAAGGAAGTAATGTTATCAACGGGACATGGCTACAAACCGCAAACATCATTGATGCGCTATATACGTCAGGTGAGAATGACGCCAACGAAGAAAGTGCCTTAGGGGCTTCACTGATAAGTCAGGGAGTAGCATTTAAATTATGGGCTCCCACTGCTTTATCTGTCAAAGTTCAGCTTTTTGATAAAAATAAGCAGCCAGTTGCGCCATATACTCTTGTTATGCAAGAAGATACAAATACCGGCATATGGTCAGCATCATCTTCTGAAGCATTAAATGAGCAATTTTATCGTTACCAAATAACGCTTTACCATCCTCGTACACAAAAGATAGAACAAATTACCACAACCGACCCCTATTCTTTAAGCTTATCAACTAACAGTGAGTACTCACAAATTGTCGATTTAAATAAGCCATCAACCCAACCCAAAGGCTGGTTAACTCAGTTAGATAACCCAGTAAAACAGCCAGAAGATAATATTTTTTATGAAACACATATTCGAGATTTCAGTGCAAAAGATCCAACGCTTACTAACAAAGCTTTTCGTGGTAAATACCTAGCGTTTACCGAAGATAATAGTGCCGGTATCCAACATTTAAAGGCATTAAAAGCAGCTGGAATTAACAGTATTCATTTATTGCCAACATTTGATATTGGTACCGTCAATGAAAGCGACTCGCTCGATATTACCGACTCAATTGCTGATATTTGTCGCCAGCATCAGCTTGATAAAATATGCACGTTACCGACAGATAAATCACAATCTCTGGTTAGTTATTTGGCAACGTTACCGAGTACAAGCACTCAACAACAAGAAATTATATCTACATTACGCGCTATTGATAATTATAACTGGGGCTATGATCCTTTCCATTATACGGTTCCCGAAGGCAGCTATGCCGTTAACCCAGATGGAATTGCTCGTATTATCGAATTTCGTACTATGGTGCAGGCGATACACAACTTAGGCTTTCGCGTAATCATGGATGTTGTTTACAACCACACACATCAAGCGGGTTTAGCGCCAACAGCTGTGTTAGACAAAATTGTTCCTAACTATTACCAACGCTTAGACATTTTTACCGGCAACATTACGCAATCTACCTGTTGTGACAACACGGCAACTGAACATGTCATGATGGAAAAACTGATGATAGATTCATTAGTTGTTTGGGCAAGAGACTACAAAATTGATGGTTTCCGTTTTGATTTAATGGGACACCAACCTAAATCGTCAATGCTCAAAGCCCGTAAAGCAGTTAAAGCCGTTGATACAGATACCTATTTTTACGGTGAAGGATGGAACTTTGGTGAAGTAGCTAATCACCAACGCTTTGAACAAGCTAGCCAACTTGCACTTGGCGGCACCGAAATAGGTACTTTTACTGATCGACTACGCGATGCCGTCAGAGGTGGCGCATTTAACGCCCAAGGGCAAGCAATTCGTAAAAGCCAAGGCATTGCTAATGGTTTAGCAACCCTACCGAACGATCTTCAAACGGGAGATGAAAATCTGCGTTACCTCACCTTAGCCGATCAACTACGCATCGGTTTAGCAGGTAACCTAGCCAACTACGCTATAACAACAGCTGATGATGAAATACGTAAAGGGCGAGACATTCCATACGGCGATCAACCGACAGGTTATGCGCTAGATCCAGCAGATACCATTAATTATGTATCAAAACACGACAATCAATCACTTTGGGACAATAATCAATATCGAATTGACTACGCCTTATCGACAGAACAACGGGTAAGAATGCAATTATTGTCACTTGCCTACCCACTATTTGCACAAGGTATTCCTTTTATTCATATGGGTAGCGAACTTTTACGCTCTAAGGGCTTTTTACGAGATTCATATGACTATGGCGACTGGTTCAATTATGTAGACTTTACGAAGCAATCTAATAACTACAATACCGGTTTACCGCCTGCAGATAAAGACCAACAAAATTGGTCAACGATTAAAACCTTACGCCAAGAAAATGCAGGCAAAGATCACGTTTCAGCAGAAAACATCACATATAGTTCAGATGTGTTTCTCGATTTAGTCCGCATTCGCATGTCTACGCCATTGTTTAGGCTGACAAACGCAGAGCAAATTATTGAGAAAGTGCGTTTTCATAATACTGGCAGTAAACAGCAGCTTGGTGTTATTGCCATGAGTATAACAGGCGATCTATTACACCCAAGTGTTGTGGTTATTTTCAATAATGCGGGTGAACCGAAGACAATAAACTTTACTCATGCAGATAGCTATCAATTACATCCAATCCAACAACAAGGCACGGACGATACCGTTAAGACAAGTAAAATAGAACGCAATAGCTTCACTGTGCCTGCACTGACTACCGCCGTTTTTGTCAATAAATAGGGAGACAACCATGAATACGCTCAGCAACATCATTAAGGTAGTAACATTTGTTACATGTGTCAGTCTAACAAGCATATGCGCAGCAACAACTTTTAACATCAAGCATATAGAGCCATTATCATGGTGGACAAATATGGAATCAAATGCCTTGCAAATCATGGTACACGGTGAAGGCATTGGTGCATTAACTCCTAAATTCTCTCAAACTGCGATTACCATTAATCAAGTACATCGGCCTAAGAACCCAAATTACCTTTTTATCGATGTAACGCTTAGCGAAGCGCTTAAACCGGGCGATTATGCACTCGATTTTTATTTAGAACAGCAAAAAATAGTGACCAAGCAATATCGCTTTGATAGCAGAAATACGCACTCAGCCGCTGCTCAGTCTTTTACACCTCGCGATGTCATTTATTTAGTAACACCTGACAGGTTTGCCAACGGTGACCCAAGTAATGATCAGATCGCATACCTTTCAGAGAATGTAGCACGAGATGAAAAAGGAGGACGTCACGGGGGGGATATTCAAGGTATAATCAATCAACTCGAATACATTGCAGAAATGGGGTTTAGTCAAATATGGACCAACCCAATGATTGAAAACAATCAACCGAGCTACTCTTACCATGGCTATTCTGCAACCAACTTTTATAAAATAGACCCTAGGTTTGGTACGAATGAACTCTACCGTCAACTTTCCGATAAAGCTCAAGCAAAAGGTATAGGTTTAATCAAAGATGTGGTGTTAAATCACATTGGTTCAAAGCATTGGTGGTTAACAGATTTACCGATGGATAATTGGTTAAATTATCAAAACCAACCATACACAGGTACACACCACCGTAGAGAAAGCCTGCACGACCCGCATGCAGCTGACAAAGATCAAACATTATTTGCCAATGGTTGGTTTGTTCCTTCAATGCCAGATTTAAACCAGACTAACCCGTTTGTTAGCACCTATCTAATCCAAAATACATTGTGGTGGATTGAATTTGCAAATTTATCAGGCCTTCGTGTTGATACCTATTCTTACTCAGATAGAGAATTTTTAACTGCCTGGACAAAACGCATAACAACAGAATTTCCACACATTAATATTGTCGGCGAAGAATGGACCACAAACCCAGCAATAGTCGCCTATTGGCAACGTGGCAAAGTGAATCAAGACGGCTATCAATCTTATCTACCAAGTGTAATGGACTTTCCTTTTCAAGACGCATTAGTAAACGCATTAACACAACAAGAAAGCTGGAATACCGGTTTTACAAAATTATATCAATCATTGGCAAATGACTTTCTTTATGCCGATCCATACAACTTAGTTACCTTTGCCGATAATCACGACATGAGTCGCATTTATACACAACTTAATGAGGATATGGCGTTGTATAAAATGGCGATGAGTATTTTATTTACCACCCGCGGTATTCCTCAGGTTTTCTACGGAACGGAAATTGCGATGACAAACCGTGGAACTGATGACCATGGTATTATTCGTAGTGACTTTCCTGGTGGCTGGCAAAAAGATAACGTTAACGTATTCAAAAAGCAGCATTTAACCAAGACACAAGCAGAAGCATTAGCTTTTACCAAAACATTACTTAACTGGCGAAAGCAGACTCCTGCAATCCATCAAGGGAAGCTAGTGCACTATGCGCCTAACGCAGGTGTTTACGTGTATGGACGACTACTAGAAAATCATCAAAATGTGATGGTCATCGTCAACAAAAATACACAGCCAGTAACCTTCAATCCGACCGACTACACTGAAATTATTGGTTCAAGTACTCAAGCCAAAAATGCATTAAACGATGAAGTATTTTCATTGTCAGCGTCATTCAATGTGCCGGAAAAAACCGCGCTAATTTTATCGATAACGCGATAGAAGTTACGCTGAATACGTATGCAGTTAGCTGTAATTTGCTACCAGTAAATTTATGCTGTTAATAATTGATAAACCCTCAGGAAAAACAATGATGAAAAATCTGCTGGTTATAACGACACTGTTCACAAGCACTTACATGCTAACATCTAATGTGTTAGCAAAAACGGTTACGGTAAGTTCGCCTGACAACAAAATCGTCGTTACCGTAAGCGATGAGAAAACACCAAACTACCGTGTAAGCTTTAACGGAAATCAAGTAATTGATACCTCGCTGCTAGGTTTAAGGTTTCAGAAATCCGCTGATTTAGCTGAAGGCTTTACCATTGACTCAAGTAAACAAAAAAACACTGACAGCACATGGCAATTGCCATGGGGTGAACGAAAAAACGTCCGCGATAATCATAAAGAGTTGTTGGTTCACTTCACAACTGAGCGCGATAAGTCCAATCAATTTTCCATACGCTTCCGCGTGTTCAATGACGGTATTGGTTTTCGTTACGAAGTGCCTAAACAGCCTGGTTTAGAAGGCAATATTGCCATCACAGACGAATTAACAGAATTTAATATACCTCAGGCTGAGAAAGCAACAGCATGGTGGATCCCTTCTCGCGGTTGGAATCGTTATGAGTATATCTACGAAACAACCGCCTTATCAGACATTGATCACGTGCACACACCGTTGACAGTAAAATTACCAGCAGGTGAACATATCAGCATTCATGAAGCAGCACTGGTTGACTATGCGGGTATGACCATACAAAAAGGTCGTCATAATACGCTAAAAGCAGATTTAACCCCTTGGTATGATGGCGTGCTTGTTAGAAAAACAGCTGACTTCAAAACTCCTTGGCGAACAATTCAAATCAGTAAGAATGCAGCGGGCTTATTAAATTCAGATCTTATTTTAAACCTCAATGAGCCTAACAAGCTTGATGACACTTCATGGATCAAACCAGGGAAATACGTTGGTATTTGGTGGGGGATGCATGTGGGTGAAAACACATGGGGCAGTGGTGAAAAACATGGCGCTACAACGGCTGAAACCAAACGTTATATGGATTTTGCAGCAAAATATGGCTTTGACGGCGTACTGGTAGAAGGCTGGAACATTGGCTGGGATGGAGAATGGTATGACAACGGGGATGTGTTTAACTTTACAAAGTCTTACGATGATTTTGACATTAAAGACGTCACTGAGTACGGCTTAAAAAAAGGCGTTCGCTTAATTGGTCATCATGAAACATCAGGCAATGTCACCAATTATCGTAATCAAATGGCCGATGCCTTTGCGTTATATCAACGTCATGGTGTTCGTCAGGTTAAAACCGGCTATGTTGCCGATGGCGGAAAAATCAAGCGCATTGACGACCAAGGTATCGCACGCTTTGAATGGCATGATGGTCAATTTATGGCGAATGAATATTTAGACAACGTAAAACTAGCAGCGAAATATCAAATTAGTATCAATACTCATGAGCCGATTAAAGACACAGGTTTACGCAGAACTTATCCTAACTGGATAAGCCGCGAAGGTGCCCGTGGTCAAGAATACAATGCATGGGGTTCACCTCCTAACCCGCCATCTCATGCTGCAATTTTACCTTTTACCCGAATGCTAGCAGGTCCGATGGATTTTACACCGGGTACGTTTGATATGGCATTTAAAGGTTTAGGTGCTGATACAGACCGTCCACAAACAACACTGGCGAAACAATTAGCGTTATATGTGGTTATTTTCAGTCCGATTCAAATGGCATCAGACCTTCCTCGTAACTATGAAGCTAACTTACCAGCGTTTCAGTTTATTCGCGATGTACCGACTGATTGGCAAGAGAGCATAGCCTTAGATGGTGATGTAGGAGAGTTTGTCGTTATGGCACGCCAAGAGCGAGGCGGTAAAGACTGGTATTTAGGTGCGTTAACAAATGAAGATGCACGTGAAATTACCGTACCTCTAAATTTTCTATCGCCAGGAAAACGCTACCAAGCTCAAATCTACCGTGATGGTGACAAAGCAAACTGGGTCGATAACCCTTATGATATTATCATTGAAAATAAACCAGTATCTGCTAATGATACGTTAACAATTGCACTCGCAACAAGCGGTGGTACAGCCATCCGTTTTAAAGCGTTAGATTAATCGTAGGCAGTAACTAGGTAGCAACAATGACAGCTTCAACTTCACCCATAACACAACAAAAGCCAACATTAAATTTTTGGCAAATCTGGAACATGTGCTTTGGTTTTATGGGGATTCAATTTGGCTTTGCTTTGCAAAATGCCAATGTGAGTCGTATTTTTCAAACCTTAGGTGCCGACTACGGGAATATGGCGATTTTATGGGTTGCCGCTCCTATTACAGGATTAATAGTACAACCTATTATTGGCTACATGAGTGATAATACGTGGGGAAAATTTGGTCGACGTCGCCCTTACTTTTTAATTGGTGCCATCGCGGCTAGTTTATCCCTGTTTATCATGCCAAATTCACCGACGCTATGGATGGCTGCAGGCATGTTATGGATCATGGATGCTTCGATTAATATTTCGATGGAGCCTTTCCGTGCATTTGTTGGCGATATGTTGCCCAAAAAGCAACGTGCGACAGGCTATGCAATGCAAAGTTTTTTCATCGGTGTAGCCTCCGTTGTTGCTTCATCGCTTCCTTGGATCATGACAAATTGGCTAGATATCAGTAATACAGCGGCTGAAGGTCAACTACCCGATTCAGTTAAGTTTGCATTTTATGCCGGCGGTGCGGTGTTCTTGCTTGCCGTGTTGTGGACAATTTTTACCACAAAAGAGTATTCACCAGAACAACTCGCTGCATTTGAACAAGCTGAGCCAACCTTACACAACAGCGCAGTGCTACAAACAACGCCAAGTTATGGGCGATATGGTGTTACTTCAATGCTCATAGGTATTATAAGCAGCATCTTCGTTTATACTAATATATCGAGTTTAGATAAAAGCTTATATATTCTAACAGGTGGCTTTACGGTTTTTGGCTTCTGCTTACTTTGCGCCAGTTATATGCAGAATCACAACCGCACTGATAATGGATTCGCCCATATCATGGCAGATCTATTTGCGATGCCGCAAACCATGAAACAACTCGCCGTTGTGCAGTTTTTCTCGTGGTTTCCATTTTTTGCTATGTGGACATATACAACCGCTGCTATAACTGATTTTCATTATAAAACGGCTGATGTAACATCTGCGGCCTATAATGAAGGCGCTGACTGGGTTGGCGTGTTGTTTTCAACCTACAATTTAACGGCAGTATTCGCGGCGATTTGTATTCCGTTGGTGGTAAAATTGTTCAATCTGCGTATCGCACATATGATAAATTTACTCCTCGGTGGTTTAGGCTTTATTTCTTTTATATTGATACAAGACCCCACCTACCTCGTCGTTTCTATGATAGGCATAGGCTTTGCTTGGGCATCAATACTGTCAGTACCATACGCTATCTTAGCAAATGCTTTGCCAGCAAAGAAAATGGGGCTTTATATGGGGATCTTTAATTTTTTCATTGTCTTACCACAAATTTTAGCAGCCAGTATTCTTGGCGTGCTCATTACTAAAGTTTTTGACAACCAGCCAATTTACTCATTAGTGCTTGGTGGGGTAAGTATGTTGTTGGCGGGAATGTTGACCTTACGCGTTAAAGAAAATCATGATTAAATAACTATCGCTAGCTACCACATGAATTACGGACGATTAATGTGGTAGGCATCAAAACATCATCAGGCGTTTCACCATTAATCAATGCAATTAAATTTTCCACCAGTAATTCCCCCGCCAGCTTAGTATCTTGTTTTGCCGTCGTTAATGAAGGAATGGTAAAGCTAGCGATGGCAATATCATCAAAGCCCACCACAGCTACTTGCTCTGGTATTTTATAACCATGCTCTTGCAGTGCACGCATAGCACCAATCGCAATCAAGTCACTGGCACCGAATATAGCGTCAAATTCAACACCACTTTGAATTAACTGATATGCGGCATCATAGCCAGAATCTTCAACCGATATAGCGTCTACTTGACGGCTACTATCGACTGTCAGTTTGTTATCTGTTAACGCTTGGCAATAACCATGGTAACGATTCAAAAACTCAGGCGAATGTGTAGATGCATCGCCTAAAAAAGCAAACTTAGTGCGATTATTCTTTATCATGTGTTCGGTTACCTGATAACCACCATGAAAATTATCACACCCAACAGATAAGACCCGCTCATTTTCTACTTTTGCTCCCCAGCGAACAAAGTGCGTATTTTGTTCACTTAATTGGTTGAGTTTCTCTTCATAATCTATAAAGTCGCCATAGCCCAATAAAATCAAGCCGTCGGCTTTTTTACTATCTTCGTAATCAGCGTGCCAATCATCACTTAACTGTTGAAATGACACCAGTAAATCATAGCCTTTTTGAGCGCATGCGCGCGTGATACTGCCGAGCATTGATAAAAAAAATGGGTTTATTAACGAATCGTCATTAGTGGGATCTTCAAACAATAACAGCGCAATAGTATTACTTTGTTGTGTTCGCAAACTACTTGCATGTTTATCGACTTTATAATTTAACTCTCTGGCAATTGCTTGCACTTTTAGACGGGTTTCTTCATTAACTAATGGACTATTTCGCAACGCACGTGACACTGTCGACTGTGACACGCCTGCTCGATAGGCAATATCAAATGACGTTGCTTTGGACATTTAATAGATCCTTTTCACCCAATAGTTATATGTAAGTAAATACTACCCCCTGTTCTTGTCTAAGTACATCTTTCTAATGAAATAAATCCTACGCTATTCGCTCGCAGTTTAATAAAACCATTAATTCATTGTTAATAACACCTTTCTCGCTTTTCGTGTCAGCGCGTTGTCTTTACTTTGCCGTAAAATTCTGGAAAACATTATTCGTGCAGGTTTTACATCTTCGCCAGTAGCGATGTTAGATAATCGTACTGCGATATCAAAATTTTGCGTCGTTGGTAATTGGTACGTTTTTAACAGCCGATGTAATGCATCTATACCTTTTTTAATGTTAAGTTGTTCTTCTTCGGCAAATACTGCCGTTTGGTAACATGCATTAAACCACTTAACTTCAGCAAACCAAGTATTTCTAGCCTGTAGTTGGCAAGCTTTGAAAAAGAAGAACTGGGCTTTGTTATCTTGACCTAATGTCCAATGATATTGGGCCACACGTTCCATTACATCAAAATCATCTGGAAAGGCTTTCACAGCTTCTTGACTAACGCGCAGCCCTTTTAAATCATCATCTAGATTCTGCGCTAAATTAATATCGGCAATCAAACCCCATTTTTTATCCCGTTGCCGAATTTGCTCGGTTAACCTCGCTTGTTGCTGATTATCACCACCATAACTTTTACTTTGCCCTAAGGCTGACGCTTTTAACGTCATATATTGAGGCTTTTGTGGGGCAAGTTCTCCAGCTTTTATGCGTGCAGCAACCGCTTTTTTATAATAACGTCGTTTAACAAAAATATTTGCTTGATGACCAATCTCACGCCATATTTCAGCTGAAAAAACAAATGTCTCGGGAAGATCTGGAAACCTTTGTTCAAAGGCCTCCAATTTATCTTCTGCTAAGTCGATAGATTCAATTTCGATAAGGTAATGTATTTCAAGTGACAATAGTTTAAAGCTTTGTATATCTGGTTTGTTCCTTATTAATGTCTTTGCTAGAGACAAGTCTCCTTGAAACAACGCTAAATACGCATCTTCAAGATCGCTTGCTAAACGTTGTTTATTTGTGTCAGCACTATGCACAAATAAGGGGAGCAGTGTCAGTGTTATTGCAGCGACATAAAAGGTAGCTTTTTTATTTACATCAGCAACAGACAGTTTTAAAAGTCGATATGAGCCAGAAAAAATAAGTAATAAATTCATAAAAAGATGTTTTAAGCTTTCAAAATGCTAACGATAAACGCATGCCCTCTTCGATAAAAGCTCTCCATGATAAACATCTACTTAGTCATGATGAAACAACGTCATTACTTTGTAACCGTCATACCATCATACATTTAATACTCAGTAATATACAGGCACCACGAAAACACAAAACACAATACAAATGAGATTTATTATCATTTGTATTGTGTTTTAAATAATTATCCGTATAATTTCGCCATCTTGATTATTTCTACAAAAAATTTACATCTAATTTACAGGGACATCATGAATACGAAACTTACACTCACCGCAATAACCGTTGCGCTACAAGCAACATTTAATATCGCCTATGCTGAGGCTAACGCTTCACCTGAGTTCGGCGCTATTGAAAAAATTGTTGTAACTGCAACAGGATTTGAACAAAAGCTAACGCAAGCACCGGCAAGTATTTCAATTATTTCTGCTGAAGATATTAAGTCTCGTTCATTTACCTCATTATTAGATGTTGTAAAATATCAAGAAGGTATTGATATAGGCACAACACGTGACAAGACTGGTCAAGGCAGTGTAAGTATGCGTGGTTTAACGGGTGAATACACGTTATTACTTATCGATGGTAAACGTCAAAATAATCATGGTGATATTTACCCTAATAACTTTGGCGGCAATGCGTTCAATCACCTACCACCACTAGAAACAATTGAGCGTGTAGAAATTATCCGTGGCCCAGCATCTACATTATATGGAGCAGATGCGCTAGGTGGCGTTATCAACGTTATAACCAAAAAGCACACCGAAGACTGGAACGGTACCATTACCTTTGGCCGCAGCTTACAAAGCAATGATGATTTTGGTGACGACATTACTACCGACTTATCAGTAGCGGGGCCCATTATTAAGCATGTATTAAGCCTTGGCCTTCGTGCTAGCCTATATGAACAACAAGCCTCATCTCCTCAATTTTCTCCAGCAACAGATCCAAATGGAGATGTTCATGTCAGAGCTTTAGGTTTTGGACGTGGCGGACGAACAGTAGACAATAATAGTGAACATTTTGGCGTTAGCATCAATTACACGCCAATTGAGAATCATGAAATTATGTTCGACTATGATAATTCGCATCAAGAATATGATAATACACCTGAATACGACTTAGCATCGGGCACAATTACTTATCCTTTAGGCACGAAAGATAGCATTGAAAGCCTATGGCAGGATAGAAAAGGCCAAGTAAACCCACGCGCGGGCTATGCAGCTGAACAAGAATTTGATCGTCAATGGTGGTCACTTGCCTATAAAGGTGAATTCTCTTTTGGTGCAATATCTAGCTCAATTGCCTATGTCGATACGCAAAACAATGGACGTACATTGCCGTTAAGTGTCGCTGAACGTCTTTTGCTACAAAAAATGTACGATGGCACTGGTAAGTATGAAAATATGACCGAAGATCAGCGTCGTGACCTTGCAGAAGAAACCTTCCTGCCGCGCCCTGAACGTCCTTTAGATAGTAGTCAATACACCTTTGATTTACGTTTTGACATTCCAATCGATAATCTTGCTGGTGATCACAATCTGGTACTTGGCATGCAAGCTATTAATGGTGAATTAAAAGATGGTGTATTCGGTCTCGAATCAGGAAATGCAGGTGCGATTCAAGAGCAAAAAATGTATTCATTATTTGCAGAAGACAACTGGATGATCACCGACAAATTTACACTAACTGCTGGTGTGCGCTTCGATGATCACGATGTTTTTGGTGATCAAACATCACCGCGAATTTATGCCGTTTATAACATTAATGATAATTGGACTGTAAAAGGTGGTGTGAGTACAGGTTATAAAACGCCACAAACAACAGACTTATATGACGGCATTACCGGTTTTGGCGGTCAAGGCACTAGCCCTTTTGCAGGTAATCCTGCACTAGAGCCGGAAACTAGCGTTAACAGCGAAGTAGCATTGTATTGGAGTGAGGATGAACACAACTTTAACATTACCTATTTTAAAACTGACTTCGAAGATAAAATTGCCCGCGGTGATACCATTCAAAGCTGTGAAAAAACTGGCGGCGTTCGCCCGTGTGTAAACTTAGGTGAATACGATCAACTAGGCTACACAACCTACAGCCAAAAAATCAATATTGATAAGGTGACACTACAAGGGGTTGAACTAGCCGGCCGTTACCAAGTTTCTACTGACTGGTCTGTTTATGCAAACTACACGTGGACAGACAGTGAACAAGAAAGCGGTGCCAATGAAGGATTACCGTTAACAAACACGGCTGAGCATATGGCTAACGTCAATATTAGTTGGTCAGCAACCGAAGATTTAAATATCTACTTACAAGGTGAAATCCGCTCAGATAGATATCGTGGTTTTGATTCAGTGCTTGAGCGTGAACTTTACTACAAAAACTATTCACTCTTAAACTTAGGTGCACGTTGGTCGCTCAATGAAAACGTTATGGTTAACCTACGCGTCAATAACTTACTCGATAGAGATTTTACTTCTTACTCAACAACTTATGAAGATTTGAATGGCGATGGTACATTTGAATATTTAACCGGCCGAGGAGTTGTCAGTGAGGTCGTTTTTGAAGACGATTACAACGTAAAAGATAAAGCGCGTAACTTTTGGGCAAGTGTAACTGTTAGTTTTTAATGACTCTATGCGGCATATCAATTATGCCGCTAAATTTCAGGGGGGTTCATGCAAATGAGTTTGGGATCTATTAGACAATGGCACTGGGTAAGCTCTGCTCTTTGTTTAATCGGCATGTTTGGGTTTGCCATTACAGGTATTACCCTTAATCACGCTGCAGATATAACGATAACGCCAACAATCACAACAATTGAAGCGAAACTACCTAAGCGCTTACTCGATGATCTAAAAGCAACAGCCCAAGATAACCCTTCCGCAATACCGCCTAGGGCATTAAGTTTTTGGTTAGCACAAACGCATGATTTGAAACTATCAACACATGCCGCAGCAGAATGGTCTACCGATGAACTTTACATTGTTCATGCTGGGCCAGGAAAAGACACCTGGTTGGCGGTAGACTTTTACAGCAATGAACTCAGTTATGAAAGCACAGATAGAGGCTGGATTGCATATTTCAATGACCTACATAAAGGGCGGGACTCAGGTAACGCTTGGGGATGGTTTATTGACGCCTTCTCGGTAGCAAGCGTTATTTTCTGTTTAACAGGATTAATATTGCTTTACCGGCAAAAAAACCATCGTTGGATGACATGGCCAGTCACAGTACTAGGTGCCATTATTCCAGCAATTTTGCTAATGGTTTTTGTTCATTAGCTATTAAATGTACTCAAGGAGATAGAAGTGTTAAAACACATTTTTACATTATTCACATTGGTCAGTGTTGCCATAGCTGCCAATACTTACGCTCAGTCGGATGTTCAATTAGAAATTAACATTCCACGATTAACCGTTGCCGAGTATCACAAACCATATGTTGCAATATGGCTAGAAGATACACAACGCAAGGCTACTCAAATTGCCATATGGTACGACTTTGAAATGGAAAACCATAAAGGCGAGGAGTGGTTAGCTGATTTAAGACAGTGGTGGCGTCGCGGAGGTCGTAAACTTGCATTACCTGTTGATGGTATTACTGGTGCCACCAAAGCTCCAGGTACTCATCTGGTAACAGTAGATCTTGCTTCCCTTCTTAAACAGCAACCGGCAGGTAAGTATAAATTAAGAATTGAAGCCGCTAGAGAAGTTGGCGGTAGAGAGTTGATTCAACTACCCATTACGTTACCACTTAATACAAAAGCTTTGCCTATCAAGGCCACAGGTAAACGCGAACTCGGCCTAATAACGCTTAGCGCAGTAAAATAACTTAACACGGCAAGGAGACATATACATGCCACGTAAAACATCTTTTAGTGTAGCGATTGCAGCACTTACCCTGTTAACGATCACGTCAGCAGCAAACGCTCATCGTGTATGGATTAAACCGAGTAAAACGGTATTATCTGGTGAAAAAAATTACGTTACCTTTGATGCAGCCGTATCGAACACACTCTTTGTACCTGAACACTTTCCATTTCGCACTGACGGAATAGTCGCGACAGCACCCGACGGTAATCAGCTCTCTTTAGAAAATGTTGCGCAAGGAAAGTATCGTTCAACATTTGATTTAGCATTAACTCAAGAAGGTACATATCGCATTGGTAGTAGTTCAGCCGGTATTCGCGCCTTTTGGGAAGACAAAGAAGGCAAACGGAAAATGTGGCCTCCTAGAAGAGGCAAGGCAAAAGGTGACACGTTTGAAACAGCAGTACCCAAAAACGCTAAAAATTTGCGTGTTACCTATAGCAGCCGTAAGGTAGAAACTTTTGTCACACTGGGACAGCCAACAACGAAAAACTTACAGCCAACAAATAAAGGTTTAGAGCTAATCACGCTTTCTCACCCGAATGATTTGTTTGCGACAGAAGCCGCACGGTTTAAATTTCTTATCGATGGTGAACCAGCGGTCAACGCAGAAATTGAAATTGTGCCTGGTGCAATGCGCTATCGAAATGCAGCTGAGTCAATAACATTAAAAACAGATAATAATGGTGAATTTAGTATCATATGGCCTAACGCAGGCATGTACTTTTTAGAAGCATCTTATAAAGACAACAAAGCCCCTGCACCTGCAACAGTCCGCCAAGGCAATTATGCAGCAACTTTTGAAGTGCTACCACTTTAATATATGACTGAAGAACTGCGCATAGGCATATCACTTGCACTAGGTATTACCTGGTGCATGTGGGTTATTATTCAATGGTTACGGCACCGGCCTACCTCAACAAAAGCAGGTCGAAAGCCGATGGTTGTATACGCGAGCCAAACGGGGCAAGCACAAGCCAAAGCCCAGAAAAAGCTGACATCATTCACTGACGCGTTATGTATACCACTAAATAAGCTCACAGCTCATCATTTCTCGACAGCCACGGAAATGCATTTCTTCCTCAGTACTTATGGTGATGGTGAAGCACCCGATAATGGTCGTGGTTTTGAAAAGGCATTACGTCATATTAACCATGATATTCTGCAGTCGCTTGCATTTACCGTAACGGCACTGGGCGATAGCCGCTACCCACGCTTTTGTGCATTTGGTAAACACGTTTATCAACAACTCACACAACGTGGCGCACAAGCCATTAGGCCCATTACCTGCATTGATGCCAATACTGAAAACGCGCAATCAAATCAGACACACGCCACGTTAATTGAACGAACCTTACTTAACCCTGACAGTGAAAGCCCTGGGCTATATTTATTGAAACTAAAAGCTGATGGTTTGCAATGGCAACCAGGTGATTTACTTGAAGTATCTCCCCCCATCGCTAATGACATTAACCAATTCGCAGCGCCGCGAACTTACTCTATCGCGAGTGCGGCAAGTAGTGCTCTTGCTTCATCTTTAATATCACTGATTGTAAGGCTACATATTAAGGCCGATCAACATTATGGTTTAGCGTCTGGATTCTTAACTCAGCAATGCCAATTGGGGGATAACCTCAAGGTTACCGTTCGTGAAAACCCGGCATGTCAACTAAAAACCACCAACAATCCTCTACTGTTAATCGGTGCTGGCAGTGGTTTAGCGGGTTTACTTGGACACATAGAACAACGCACTTTATGTAATAACCCTGGTAGTATTTGGTTAATCTACGGCGAACGAGATCCAGTGAATGATCAACACCTATCCACGCAGTTAACAACATGGCAACACCAAGGCGTACTCAGCGATTTAGATCGTGTATATTCCCGTCAAATAAGCACTATTAAGTATGTACAAGACGTGCTGCTTTGCAATGCAGATAAAGTAAAGCGCTACATTGAAGAGCAAGGTGATATATATGTTTGTGGCAGTTTAGCGCGTATGGGTCAAGCAGTGAACCAAGCATTAATCGATATTTTAGGACAAAACGTCGTTGATGAATTACTTGCCAGTGGCCGTTATCATCGGGATCTATATTAATACATCATCACTAAACACTTAGCACGGGTAATGATATAAATTATCCATCTGCACAGCAGATGGCTTTGACTGAGTTTCGTCGTAATATCCTTTAATGTATTGATTACCTCTCTCGCTTTATTGTCGGCGTACCAACAGATCGAGCACCACCTCCACAGGAGGTGGTTTTGACTTTACAATAAAAGGGTTAGCAATCTTTATCTTCGGTATCAAGCTTCTCTTTTGCTTGTTCACATAAATCTTCCGCTTTGTTTTCAGCGTCTGTAATCACATCATCAACTTTTTCTCCAGCATCTTCAGCTGGCCCATCAGAACACCCTACTAATGCAAAAGTAAAAGTGAGTAGTGATACCGTTAGTAATGTAGATAAATATTTCATATATGTTCCTTTAATGTATTGATTTAATAAATTATTGTTTATATGACGACTCGCCTAAGACTTAGGTTTTCTAAGTACCGGTACTATGATCGACAATACGACTAGCACTAAAAAAATAAAAAACAGTACTTTTGCTATACCTGCGGCAGCACCGGCGATCCCCCCAAAGCCAAGTAAAGCGGCTATGATTGCAAGTACCAAAAATGTGAACGCCCAACTTAACATACAACCTCCTTAGTAACGTGTTTAAGCGGTGATGTGTTGCAATGCTTTAATTTCATCATGACATGACTGCATGCGCCCTTGAATCTGTAATAGTTCACTTTTACAAGGGGCAGGTAATGGGTGCATAACAGCAGCCGAGACCTTTTCTAATACACGATCTTCCACCTCTTCCAGTTGTTCTAGATACGTATGCGATTTCTCAATACGTAAAAGCGTCAATATCCTCGTGTATGATTCGCGCAACTTTATAACCGTGTCAGCTTGATGTTCAGGCTTCCCCTCATCAATATAGACATAGGTTTGCAGCGCTTTAATGGCGATTTCTTTTTCAGTAATCATTTTATTGAAGACTAATGATAAACTGCTATCTTTTACTTGCTCTTTTGCCTCTTGGTAAAATTCAACCCCACCGATAAGCACTCTAATTAATTCTTTAACTGGCTTCATATCGTAATTGGATAAAGACATAAAGACTCCTTTTATAGTCATGATAAAAATGTACTACACATTGAACAGAGCACAAGGCATGCCAAAGAAATTAAATCAATTTAAACAACAGGTTACATAACTAGATGACTCTAAAGTCCGCAATATTTACATGCTAATTGTAAGTTTTACTCGCTTTATTGCAGTCTAACTTTTCACATTTCTGATAGCTTTATGACATAAGAAAGGTGTAACCGCTTTACTATCTAATTAAGAATAAGTATCATTTACAACTCGTTAATTCTTATTAGCTCAATACACTTAAAAAGGAATCTATATCGTATGCAGTTTTTCACGCAAAAATGCAGCTACATGCTCAAATCATTCATGCTGTGTACAGCACTTTTCACCGTTACTGCGCAGGCTAATGGCCCAGTTGGCGAACATGTTAATCACCTATCTAAAAATTTACCTACTTATGAAAAAGAAGTGCACTGGTTAATTGAAAAAGTTGACACTATTGTTAACCGTTATGAAAAACAAGGTGCAAAAGCTGCTCATACAGATGCCGTTGTAGAACACTGGGAAGCTGTTAAGTTTCATGCCGCTATAGAGTCAAACTATGTGTTAATTTATGCGTCAATTTGGCAAGGGTTGTTTGCCGTTAAAGAAGCTATCGACAACGAGCAACCGATAGAAAAAGTAAAAAAAGAACAAAAAACATTGAATCATGCATTATGGCAAGGTTTAGGCGCTGTCAAAATGGCTGCAACGTTTCAAGATAAAGGTTTACTAGCAGAAATTAAGATTAGAGAAGGCGCACCTACTAATTCTATTGAAGCATTAGATACGATCAATACACGTCTAAATAGCGTTGTCGCTAAATACGCAGAAAAGTTAAATGATACTTCAGTAAAAATGGTAGCTGAGACTTACTTAAATTTATTTGAAGGTGTTGAAGGAGAACTAATTGCCTTAGATGCCAATTTAGTAGAAGATCTAGAAAAAGATTTCAATGTCACATTACCTAAAGCTATCAAATCGAAAGCAAGTGTTGAAGAGGTACGCAAAATAATCGCGGCCATGACAACAAAGGTGACCAAAGCACGCACCTTAATTAAAGACAAAGCGGCACAAAAGAAGGACGTATTTTAAGCATGCAGCGTAGAACATTCCTACAAACGCTTTCACTCGCTAGTTTAGCAGGCACTATACCAAGTATTTCGTTTAACACATTCGCCAATACATTAAGTGGCGAGTCGGTTAAAGACTTACCTCCTCTTCAAGGTGAACTAACATTATATCTTGGACGTGGGGAAGGTGGGCTGTATGAAGATGTTCTCAATGCGATTAAAAAACGAAACCCTGAATTTACATTAAAGATCAGACGAGGTCCAACAGCTGCGCTCGCCAATATGCTACTTGCTGAAGCAAAAGCGGGCGTTTCTCGTGCTGATCTTTTCTGGGCGGTCGATTCAGGCGCAATAGGTCAAGTTGCAAATGCTGGTTTAGCAAAACCATTACCTGCTGAAATTATGCAACAATTTTCACCCGAATTTCGTTTTAATAATTGGGCGCCGGTCAGTGGCCGTATTCGCACATTACCCTATAATCCAAGCAAAGTTGGTAATAAACAGCTACCAAAAAGCATTATGGAGCTGCCAAATTGTGACCTATCTATAGCATGGGCACCGGCTTATGCTTCATTCCAATCTTTTGTTACTGCCATGCGCCTTATAGAAGGTGAAGAAGCAACGCTGCAATGGCTTACAGCCATGAAACGCAAAGCGAGAAAATATGCAGGTGAACTTGGTGTCGTAATGGCAGTTGAACGCGGAGAAGCCGACATTGGTTTAGCAAATCACTATTACACATTGCGTTTAAAAGCGGGAAAACCCGATGCGAATTTACAACTTGCCTTTACCAATAATGATGCTGGCTGTTTAGTGAACGCTTCAGGCGTGATCAGTCTTACCGAGAACAAGACAGCTGTAGACTTTATACGTTATTTACTGACAACAGAAGTTCAGACGTATTTAGCTAATGAGGCGTACGAAATACCGCTCGCAGGCAATGTAGTGCCACCTAGAGGTATTCCAGCGCTTGATAAAATATCCCCGCCACAAATCGACTTAACAAAATTAGCTGACTTAAGGCCCACGCTCAGTTTAATACGTAAAGCTGGCGTATTATGAATACCTGGCCAAAATCATATATCGTTGCCGCGTTGATTGCAGCGACGGCACTTTTTCCTGTTGGGGTATTGTTATCTTTAGCCGCTGACAGCACACAAGTTTTCGATGCCTATAATATTCAAGTATTAGTAAATACAGTATTACTGATGTTAATAACGGCTTGTGGCGCGGTTTTATTAGGCGTACCACTCGCCATTTTACTCACTTACGTACAAATACCTTGGAAAAAGTTTTGGTTAGTCTTATTAGCAGCACCCTTAGCGATGCCCAGTTACCTTGGCGCATTCACCTTTTATGC
The DNA here is from genome assembly GCF_030295915.1 of Thalassotalea sediminis. Classification (NCBI taxonomy): domain Bacteria; kingdom Pseudomonadati; phylum Pseudomonadota; class Gammaproteobacteria; order Alteromonadales; family Colwelliaceae; genus Thalassotalea; species Thalassotalea sediminis. The sequence goes on from NZ_AP027361.1 coordinate 3,303,639, forward strand.
TGCCTTTGGTTATAGTGGTGAAATAAGTCAACTTACCGGCATAGAAACACCAACATTTGAAGGTTTGTTTGGCGCAAGTGTCATTATGATACTTTATACCTACCCTTTTGTTTTACTTAGTACTAGAGCAGCATTGAGTAGTTTAGATGCCAGCCAAGTTTATGCGGCAAGAACTTTAGGTATGTCATTATTCAAAAGTTTGTGGCATATCGCCTTGCCTCGTGTTGCGAACGGGATAGCGGCAGGTGCTTTACTTGCCTCATTGTATGCGCTCTCTGATTTTGGTACGCCCGCTTTTATGGGGTTAGATACTTTCACACGCGTTATCTACGTTGAGTACAACGCCTTTGGTTTAAGCCAAGCAGCAATGCTGTCATTACAACTTCTCGTGATAGTAGCATTAGTGTTATATCTTGAGTCTCGCGTAAAGGGAAGCCAAGAACCTCCGGGTAGGCATTTACTTTTTTGGCCTAATAAAAAGCAAACATTGCTCATGATTACTGCGATAATACCGGTAATTCTACTTGCTATCGTGTTACCCATCGGCATCTTTAGCCTTTGGTTATGGCGAGACGGTTTAGGTAACTTTGAATTAGCGTATGCGTGGCACTCAGCACAAGCTTCCATGTTAGCAGCAGCCGCTGCGATGATCATAGCATTACCCTTAGCACATGCGTCTTTGAGAGGTAAAGCGGGACGATTAATGGAACGTATCGTGTTTGTCGGCTTTGGCATACCAGGTATTGTCATGGGAACTGCACTGGTTTATGTTGGCTTACAGCTTCCCTTTTTATATCAAACACTAGGGCTGCTAGTCGTTGCCTATTTACTGCGTTTTTTACCGCTAGCTATCGGTAGCATTAGAACAGCTACCGAAAATTTGGACACAACAACGGTAAACGCTGCTCGCATTTTAGGTGCCAGTCCAAATGAGGCATTTCGACGCATCACACTCCCATTAACCATGCGCGGTGTAATTGCCGGTGGTGCATTAGTTTTTTTAGAGGCCATGCGCGAACTTCCAGCAACCTTGCTATTAGGACCTACAGGCTATGAAACATTAGCAACCTATTTATGGCGCGTTTATGAAGCAGGCTATTTTGGTTTAGCAGCTATTCCAGGGCTACTGCTTATTTTTATTTCCGCACTTGGTTTAATACTGATGCTTACTGGCGAGCGTTTTAACGATCTTGAATTAAATAAGGAATCAAAGGCTAGATGATTGAAGTTACCGATTTAGGTGTTAATTATGGTGAAAATACGGTCATTGAAGATCTCTCTTTTTCTTTAGCACATAAAGAAATTCTTATGCTCGTTGGCCCTACGGGTTGTGGTAAATCGACAATATTAAAAGCGATTGCCGGTTTACTTCCTATTTCTTCAGGACAGATTTCACACGGCAACTGGGTTGCAACTGCGAAACATCACATTGCGCCAGAAAAACGCAAACTAGGCATGGTCTTTCAAGACTTTGCCTTGTTTCCTCACCTAACCGTTTTGGAAAATGTCAGCTTTAGGTTAAAAAGTTTAGATAAGGCAGAGCATTGGCTCAATATGCTAGGGTTAAGCAACTTTAAAGATGTAAAGCCCAATCAGTTATCAGGCGGACAAAAGCAACGCGTTGCACTTGCGCGCACATTAGCGCACGAGCCGGAATTAGTCCTGTTAGATGAACCCTTATCAAGTCTTGATGCGGCTCTGAAAGATGAACTGCGTTGGGAAATTCGTTACGCATTAAAGAAAGCGGGCGTCCCTGCGATTTGGGTAACCCATGATCAAGAAGAAGCGCTATCAATTGGTGATAAAGTCGGTGTGTTACAACAGGGTAAACTCGCACAGTTGTCCGATCCGCAAACGTGTTACGCCCGTCCAGCAGACCGCTTTGTTGCACGTTTTCTCGGTGATGCAAACTTTATTCAAGGCAATTACTCAAATGTTGAGCACGTAGTGACGAGTGTTATGGGTAAATCATTCGTGCATAGTACTGACAATCTTGATAAAAATGTTGAATTATTAGTAAGACCAGAAGAGCTAACCTTGCAATCGAATGAAAACGGCATCGGTACGATCGTTTGGTCACGCTTTGAAGGTAAGAGCCGCTTATTCTTAGTAGAACTTGCAACTGGCGAACGACTTAGAGTAAGAGAACGTAACACGTTACAACTTGAAACAGGTCAACGCGTTAGCTTAGCAATAAGAACCACCACAAAATTAAATGCTTATAATTTAAACAAATAGTAGCTATAAATATATCTGTAGTGCGAGGCTAAATTGAATGGTAAAAAGGGATACAAACATCGGTAAACATGTGCTTAGGCCGCAATTGAAAAACACGTTCAGTAAGGTGAGCTCCTTTAATACGGTCAATACGAAAAACACGAGACGCATTTCGCAAATGATCCCATGCAATAATATACCATATTGGCCAGTTTAATAAGATAAACTGAGCCTCTATCTCTCGTTGTGTATTAATTCCTGCTTCTGAGGTGTACTCAATCGACAAGCTTTTTCTTTGTAAAAAAGATGTCGCCACACGTTCAGAAATATATGATTCGGGTGCTGAATAATGTGAAACCACGTTTGCGCCTGCATTGTCACCTAACATTATCCGCTTACGAATATTGCTTACTGCACTTCGTTGCTTTTCAGGAAAGGCTTGAAAAAGTTTTTGCTTAATTGCTTTCAAATTATTGGTCAGCAGTGGTGAATTCAGTGACTCCATAATGGCTAAAGACAAAATCAACTCGACAACTTCTTGATGGTTTAATTGTAAGCGCTCAATTCCCCAACGACCATTTAAGCGAATACCTCCTCCACGTCCTCTATCAGAATCGATGGGATAACCTGCCGCTCGTAGTTCTGCAATTTCGCGCATCAATGTTCGCTGACTTATACCCAATTGTTCACGTAACTGGGAAGTTTTCCAATGTTCTTCAGAGCGCAGCAAACCAATAAGGCGATTACGACGTTCTGTACGATGTTCAAAGCTTGTATTAGTCATTATTTTAATATGCCAAATAATGACATAAATTACCATATAGTTTCATCACGTTAGACGCGACTTGTAGCATGAGTTAAGTCTAAATTCTTTAAATTTCAACGTATAATGAAAAGGAAACCGAGAATGAAACACTATTTCAATTCCATGAGCAGAGGGATCACAACTGACTGGATGCTTAAAGAGCTTGATGTACAACATGAACAAGTTATCGTTGACTTTGAGCGTGGTGAAAACAACCTCCCAGCGTTTAGAAAAATTAACCCAATGGGTAAACTTCCAGCCCTAGTAGATGGTGATACCATCATCACTGAAGTTGCTGCTATTTGCACCTACCTTGCAGATAAATATCCGGAAAAAAAACTTGCTCCTGAAATTGGTACTACTGCGCGAGGCACTTATTATCGTTACCTCTTTGTTACTGGCAATACACTTGAACCTGCATTTTCACTAGCAGCTTATGATATGGAGCACCCAGCGCCAAATACAGTAAGTTGGGGAGACATGCCACGTATTTTGGCAACGATAGAGGCAATGACACCTGAAAGTGATTGGGTACTCGGAACGCAATTTTCGGCAGCTGATGTTGTTTTTGGTGGTTTGTTGGACTTTTCTATACTGTTTAAGTGGTATGAAGCGTCGCCTAAAGTAGCCGATTATGTTGAGCGCATTAGACAGCGACCAGCCTATAGACAAACGCATCAAACATTTTTAGACATGTCGCAAGTGAATTAAATACTTAGGTTCAAACACGTAAAACATACCTCAATACTACGAAAAAAAGCCAGCGGTTAGGCTGGCTTTTTATCAACAACCCTAAGTAACATTACTTTTTGGTTTCTTCACTTTTAGCTTTAGGGAAATCTAGACCTGTCCATGCTTTAAAAAATGCTTTCTGTTGTTCACTAGCGTCTTTCATCGCTTGAACTTTTAATTCACCTTTTGGTATCGATGCTAATTTAACGTTTTTAGTCGTTAACTGATCACGCCTAAAGAAAGTAAAAGTAACCTCGGTTTCTGGTTTGAAGTTTTTCAAACGCTTTTTCAAGTCTTTATCAGCAATTCGTAAGCCATCAACCGCAACGATAATGTCATCCGTAGTAAAGCCAGCTTCCCAAGCTGGGCTGCCTTTTTCTACTGACGTTACTAGTAGACCATTACTGTGTGACTTTGTGCTCATGCCTGCCCATGCTTGTTTTTTATCTTCTTTACCGTAACTAATTTCTAAACCTGCTTTAGCTAAAAGCTTGTCAAAATCAGGCTTAGCATAGCCATCTACGTTGGTTTTCCACCATGATTGATAGTCATTACCTGTTACCTTGTTCAATACCGTTAACATGTCTTGGTCATTAAACGTTTTAGGTATGCTATATTCTTTGTACAGCACATCATGTACATTGCGGTAACTTTTCTGCAGTTGTGTCTTTTCTAAGATATCGAAGTCCAACATCCACGACACCAAAAAGCCTTCTGAATAAATATTAACGCTATGGTTTTTCGCGTAGTCGCCCCCTTCACTAATCCATTTATCAAAGCTCGCTTGTGCTACAGATTGAGCATCACGACCTGGTTTATGTTTAAAGCCAGTAATACGCTTAGATAGATTCTTCAACCACTCTTTAGTCGTCATTAATTCACCACGCATAAGCAATTGATTTTGCAAATAACTGGTTGAACCTTCAGAAAGCCATAATAAATTAGAGTAGTTTTCATTTTGATAATCGTAAGGAACTAAGCCCTCAGGACGATATTGTTTTACGTTCCAGGTATGAACAAACTCGTGCGCTGCAGTGCCTAAAAATTGTAAATAGTCTTTTCGTTCAGAAAAGCTATAACGTGAACGTTGAATAATCGTCGAATTGAGGTGCTCAGTTGCACCACGAGCACCACTGGTAGCATGCACCATAAAGACATATCGTTCGAACGGATAATCAGACCAAATGGTATTACCTTGCGCAACTAAGACTTTTAGATCTTTAACCATTTTTTCACTGTCATAGTTACCCTTACCCCAAATGACAAGTTCATATTCACGACCATCGACCGTAAATGCATGAAATTCATTGATACCGGTTTCAATTGGAGAGTCTATTAGTACATCATAGTCACTAGCAATAAATTGATGTGGATTTTCTCCACTCGTTAAGCCTGAAACACTACGCCAGTTCTTAGGTGTGGTTAATTGAATCGTATGTTTATCGTCTCGTGACTCTTCAGTGTACATAATGACACCTGATGCATCTAAAAACGCATGACTATCATCTACATGGCGAGTTCTGTAACCTAACTGATTGGAATATACTTGATAACTAACTTCCACACCGTTTTTTAAGTCACCCGTTAATCGCCAAGTGTCTTTGTCAATTTTTTGCCAAGCAATACTATCGCCTTCAACTGAGAATTCACGAATGCCATTGGCTAAATTAAGAATTTCATAGCGCCCTGTACGCCACGTAGGAAGTTTCAAATCAACGGTCTTTTTTACCGATTCAGGTAATGTCATGGTGACATTTGCGTAATGGTGTTCAGCGTTGCTTAAGTCAATATCAACTTTCACATCTGCTAACGCATTCATCGATAGAAAAGCCATTGAAGCAAATGTTAAAGAAGAAACATGGTGAGAAAATTTTTGCATAAAGGATAAGTATTCACTAAATCTAAAGGTGCCGATAGTTTACCTATTTGGTATACAATTTCCACGCTATCAATAAAATTAATCGCTAACAAGTGTAAACAAAACACTCATTAGCTTTAGTGAATAAAAATTAAAAAATATAGGATTAGTCAATTTCAGCATCATTTGTTTTTCTTGAACTCATCATAGCGTTTAGTTTTTCTCCGCCTTTGATGCCAAAATCCAGTGTTCTGATTGGAAATGGTATTGAAACATCAGCTGACGCTAACGCATGTTTTATCTCAGTTACAGCTATATGACGTGCTTGCATAAAACTCGTTTTCCCTGGGTAATCAATCCAAAACCATACCAGTAATTTAATACTACTTTCATCGAAACCTTCAGCATAAACAGCAGTTTCTTGCTTCTTAATTACAAAGTCGCATTGATTCAAATGTTTAACGATAGCTTCTGTCGCTTTTTCAATGTCGTCAGCATATGAAATACCAACAGGCACCTCAATGCATCGTATACCGTTAAAAGAATAGTTAGTTAGAATGTTTCTAAATAAAATTTTATTCGGAACGACTTCTAATTGTCCAAAAAACGTTTCAACGAGTGTGTTTCTAAGGTTGATGGTTTTTACCGTACCAAAAACATGTTCAGCTTCTATCACGTCACCTATTTGGAAAGGTTTACGAATTCCCATAGCGATACCTGCTATTAAGTTTTCCGTCATATCCTGAAAAGCTAAACCTATAGCAAGCCCAACAATTCCTGCACCCGCTAATAACGACGTAACCGTACCTTTTAAGCCGATAAAGTCTAAGGCAATAAAAATACCAACAACGAGCACACACACTTTAAACATCGACGTTAACAGATCTGCAATTTGCTTTGATTCTAATCCTTTACGTAATACCTTAGCGACAATGCCGCCTGTCACTCTAGCGAGCACCGAAAAGATAATTGAAATGAATAATGCAACAACAAGATTTGGCAAATGATTAACCGCGGTTTCTAACCACGTTTGCAATTTACTTTCGATAAGCCCCCAAAAATCATCTATTTTAGGAATATTCATATTATGTTTAACTCCAAATACAAGATTTTCTGAAACGACACCGTGATAGCCAAGTACAATTAATGCGTGCCATCCTGCATAATTTATTAACGTTATGTTGTTTCATCAGGTAAGATCAATGACAGCGATTTAGGCAACACTTCTATATTCAATTGCTCTGCTTTTCTTAATTCGCCGTCGATGACAAATTCAAGTTCATGATCACTAACAATAGATAGTTTTTTCGCTGTTTTATGATGACATGTAGGTGAAGATACGTTTTGTTGGATGCCTGCAATCGCCAGCTCTGTTAACCCCATTAAATGATCCGTAATATCATTTGACTCGGGCAACCACGTAATATCAAGCAAGCCATCGTCAATATCTGGGTTACCACCTCCTTGAGCAAGCAAGGTTGTGAAAGGTGCAGCATTAGCAACTACTAAACTTGAGGTCTCAATAGTATCCTCTGGTTGGTCGTCAAAACTAACACGCAGTGTTAAGCGCTTATTTGCTGAAACAGCTTCTAGGAATGCCTGCAAATAAGCAAATTGGCCACCATCATCCTTTTTCTTTCTGTCGGCGCCCTTAATCATTCGGTGTTCAAAACCAATACCAGCAACCAGTAACATCAACTCATCATTACACTTTGCCGTGTCAATACGCTTTTCCTTGTTTTCAAGCAATGCCTGACAAGCGACCGTAACAGGATCTAGTTTCGTTTTAATTCCCAACAATACATGAGCAAGCGCATTGGCCGTGCCCATTGGTAAAATACCCATTTTCTTATTTGTGGAAACAATTTTTTGTGCGACCTCGGTTAACGTGCCATCGCCTCCGCAGGCAACAATTTTGTCCTCACCTGCCTTAATTGCTTCTTCAGCCAACGTTTTTGCAGACACGTCCGGTGTTGTTTCTTTAATTTTAACCACATACTTCTTCGTCAGTAGGTTTACGACTTCTCTACGATATTCAGGCCATTTTCCTCCCCCCGAAACAGGATTAGCAATCAGGGCAAGTGACTCACCCAGTACCAAAGCGTGTTCACTGTGCAATTTATTAAGTTTGCGTAATTGATGATTATTCAGCCCCGCTGTTTCGCGTATTTTCTTAATTATATTTAAAGCATCTGCTGTAGAATCGGCACTTCCTTTTGCCAGCAAATAAGCAGCCACAACCATCACAGATCGCCCTCGACCTAACGCGCAATGTACAACCACATTTTTATTTTGACGACGTTGACTTTCCAACCAGTTAATCGCGTGGATAAGTTTACGTTTAGACGGCGCTTTATGGTCAAGAACAGGGATGTTAAGGTAATTAAAACCTGCACTTTCGGCACTCCAGTCAACACCATCAAATTCAGCAGTAACATCTAATATGCCATGAATGCCCTCTTGTTTTAGCCGCTCCATATCAGATGGAAATAAACGACAGGCTAAATAGAGGTGCTCATTTATTTTTTGTATCGCAGGCACGCTGTCGTTTTTTCTCGCCCAACTATTGTAAAGTTGCGCCCCTAGTAAAAAGGGAATAAACACCCAACGAATATACAACGGAATACTGCCATTTGATTTTTTTCTAAACGTTGATGGAATATCAAAAATATATGCCAAGCTCACAGAGGCTAGTGATAAACCTATCCAATAAAATACCACTGAAAAATAAAAGCTATTCACAAGAGCAGCACATATAAACGCGGTAATTGCCCCTAAAACATAGTACTTAGTAATAAACATGAATATTGCTCCGTGTCACTATAAAAATGTTAATTGAATACCTAGCCCAATGCGCTGTTGATGACGGTTATAGTCAATTAATGAGTCGCCATAGCCATTAAAGTATTGCAATAAAACTTCATAACGTTCATTTATTGGGTAAGAAAAATTAAGCTCAACACTACCTTTATTATCACTTGTTCGTAGGTTGTTTCGGATCAGTGCCATCATATTGATATTATTAATTTCTGTACCAATACCTATTTCACCATAACCTAAATAACGCGTAATATCTGGATTGTCATCCCCGGTGGAATCAAACGGATCTTCTTTCTTACTTTCCTCTAAGCGATACCACGCTTTTATATGATAAAAAAATGATTCATCGCTAAAAATGGCCGCCGCATAAAGTCGATTCCAACCTCTTGATTGCAAACCACTGCGACCATTTGATTGATGCGAGGCGCCTAGTACTAATTGATTAAATTTAAACCCCATAAACGATAATTGATTTTTCCATGAATAAAATACCTCTGGTTCATAATTAGTTTCTCTGAATGGCTTTGAACCTTCGCTGTTATATACCTGCCAGAATGACGTTGCAGTAAAGCCAAAATATAAACCCGAATTATTTTGCTCGGTTAAATAAATAGGTAATTTAATACTCAGCTGATACTTCGCTTCGATGTTATCAATATTCTTTTGATTTAACCCTTTGGCGTCTAAAGGGTTTGGATCACTTACGTAGGTAAATGGCAACAAGTAGTTTTGACGATATTGAGAAATAGAAAACGGGTTTGATGTCGCTTTACTGTTTGATTTATCGCGTTCATCTAATATCGATTTTTGTTTACTTGCCTTCGCTTGAGGTTCTGTGTAGGCATAGGCAGAATTTAAGCTCAAAACAAACAGTAAAACGATCGTACTTACAATGCCTTTCTTGCTTATTAAATGATTAATGACAACTTGATGCATAGTCTTCCTTAAAGATACCGAACACCATTTTGGCTCGGTTATAGGTTATATTCGGCACGAAAAATTAGTGAGATGTTTGCATTTCTTGTTGATATTTTTTCGCTAATGACTTTTTCTGTTCATCCGTTAATACGCGACCAGCTTGTTGAAAAAACTCGCGTTCCTCTTCAGCAAGATGATGTAACACTTTATGCTGCAGCGCCTTCATCGTTTTTAACCAAGCAGAAGAACTCATATCAGTTGTTTCTAGTTCTGCTAAGTATTCGTCTATTTCCTGATGCTCGGCAATACCATGACGTGTGATATCAATAGTGCTATCTTCTGCAATCAAAGGTGCATAAAAATGACGCTCTTCGGCAACAGAATGTTGTGTTAAATGTTGTTTAAGATCACTGAAAAACGCTCTACGGCTTTTCGAGTTACCATTAGTTTCAACCAATGCTTTCATTAATAAACGTTGCTTATCATGATCACCGCGAATGGCGCTAAAAATATCCATTGTAAACTCCTCTATTACAAATTCACTTAGATATTGCTATATACATGCCAAAAGAAAAATAAACTCTTAACATATTGTTTTTATTTGGATTAATAAAGATCACGAAGAAAATTTACGCTGATAACATTGTAGTGACTATGTAAAATTTACAATACAAATGTAAGAGTCGCTAATCGCGGCAGATTTACCAACCTTTGGTACTGGCGAAGTAAAGTAACTTATTAAAAGATATTGGTTTAGCTATAAATTAAAGCCAAGCGAAATAATAATCCCGTACTAAAGTGATGACTAACAGACTATGCTGTAATAAAATTGAGAATGACTAAATTCAGTCTACTGATACACAGAGCCCCCTAAGTAACAAAAACTGCGTACGAACAATTATTATTACGCAGATGATCACAGCCATTTAAACAGAGCTCATGGAATTATGAATAATCAGATCTTAGACATTATTACGATTGGCGGGGTTATACAGTCAGCTGTAGCACCTGTGTTTTTGATAACGGGCGTTGCATCGCTTTTAGGGGTACTATCAAACAGACTTGCTAGAGCAATGGAGAGAGCCCGCAATTTAGAGTTTGCGATACCTAACACAGAAGACAGTTCATTAAAAAAAGCGCAATTTAATGAGCTCGACTACTTATGGACACGTATTTCGGTGCTCAATAAGTCGTATACCCTATGCTCATTGTGTGCCTTACTTTTATGTTTTGTTATTGTATTACTCTTTGTTAGTCATATATTTGCGATAAATTTATCAACAAGTATAGCCATGGTCTTTATTGCCGCCATGCTCAGCTTGATCATCGGACTAATAATGTCATTACGAGAAGTATTCATTGCAACGAAAGCCCTTCGCGCCCGCTTTAAAGAAAGAAATATAGACAAAGAAATGATCTTAAAAGAGTAGTATACATAGTGAGAATGGCACCAATACAAGCACCTTTAACAGTACCTCCAATTGCTTGTATCGAATAAAAGAATCAATAACACTCGAAATATGGCATGCTAGAGACGTATTTTATCTATCTGAAAACAAGAAGTACGTGACCATCAAATGCGGATTGTCAAAGTCAATATTTAAAAGTACAGCGTTGTGATAACAGTACAAAAAATTTGAAAATGAAATTACATAATCAAATTAGAAAACACTAAAAGGGCATCAATTATCATCAACACATTTGATTCTTAAGTTGCAAATTTAAGGCTATTTCAAACTCGCCGAAGCTAGTTTGAAATAGCCTAATTAAATTATTTATTTGCAAATTAACCTAGCAACGGCTTCACCATTGGCTTTTCTTTCAATAACATATTCACAATCTTTAATCGATGTACTGCCGCCTCCGGTATAACCACCATTGGTAATCACTTGAACACCTCGAACTTCTAACTGATGCCACCAATCAACAAAGTGCCCCATATGACCAGTATTACTAGCGCTTAACTCCTCTCCACTTCTATATGAGCCTAAACCAGATGATACTGTAGGAATAATATTTCCTTGTTTATCCAAAACATGTTTGAGCGATAAAACGATCTTTACTTTAGTACCGTTCACTGTTGCTAAGCCAATATTCATTTCAGCCGATGTACCGTCAGTAAACAAAATAATCAATTGACTTGATAGGTTTAATGTTGTGCCAATAAATGGTAGTGAAATTGACAAATTTGCTTTCAGCGTTTGATTTTGCGCATCAATGATAACAAATTGTTCTTTAACAGTTGGATCATTCATAATTCTATTACTCATCATACCAGCAAATTGTTGAGGGTAACTGGCAATTTGAAAACCACTTTCAAACTCATCATTTGCAGCTAATTCGATGGTACTGATTGACTCATCTATATATTGAATTGCATCACGACTCGCAATAAATGCATTTTTTACTGTTGAAGAAAGTGCTGAACTTTTATTATGTGTACTAATAAGTTCAACATAAAAATCATCTACTTGGCCAACTTCGCCATTATTTTGCTGAAATGCGCGATATTCATCAATAATAAAATCATTGCCTTGCTGATCAATAATCCAAATTTTTTGACCATCGATAAAGGCTGCAGTCTGCGCTCTAACTTGTTTCCCTTGCACACTACAATAATTACAGTTGATAGCACTAGTTTGCTGAAACGCTTGCGCATTGGTTGGATTAAAAGCACTAAAAATAACGAACAGTAAAATAACAGACTTCACGGGCATAACTCCTTGTTTATAATTTGATTTCCTATCTATAAATCAGTTTAAAAGCTGATTTATAATACTCATAATGAATATATCTCACAAAGTAAAGTAAAAACTTTAAGGGGCACACATAAAAAGCTCACAACACGAGCTCAGAATCGCTATAAATAATTAAATGTAGCGTTTTATAGACCTTATTAAACGAACGTGATTAGCAGCTAGACATAAACTTAAAGGAAAATTGAACACAAAAAAACCAGCTAGATAGCTGGTTTAAGTTTCTCTACTCTCAATTAAGTAAAGAAAATGGTACCGGAAGCCGGACTTGAACCGGCACGCCCGCAAAGGCAACGGATTTTGAATATAACATGCTTATAAATAACAATTGATATCAACAAGTTAAAACAAAGATCAAGCACTTTGCAAATTCTTTGCAAATAATCAAGTTTTCATGAATACTAGCGTTTATGACGACTCAAACAGAACGCCACGACATCCAAGACGGATTGTACGTTTACAAACAAAACAATAGCGAACGTTGGTACTCTCGCTTTGTACTTTATGGTAAATGGTACAGTAAAGCCACTAAAGAAAAAGAACTAGATAAAGCTATTGCCCGTGCCCATATTACCTTTATGGAGTTTAAAGTTAAGGCTGAAAATAATTTACTAGTTAATAGTAAACGCTTTAAAGATGTTGCTAACCGAGTCATTAGCAAGCTTCAATCCGAGTTAAAAAATGGTGCTGGTAAAATTACCTACCGTGATTATATTCAAGCTCTAAACAAATATCATATAAAGTTCTTCGATAGAACCTATATCACTAACATTGATCAACAAAAGATTAATGCCTTCAATGAATGGCGTGAAAAACAGCTGGGTCGTATACCTGCTAAGTCGACGTTACTCACCCATAACTCTGCAATGAATTTGGTTTTTAAAGAAGCCATCGAACACAAATGGATGATTGCAGCCCAAGTACCTGTGCTATTTACCAAAGGTGAAATGGGGAAAAGACGTGTAGCTTTCAGCCAAGAAGAATATGATAAAGTTTATGATACTGTTCTAGATATGGCCGGAAATAGCAGAAAGAAAAAAACAAAACAGATACGTGAATTACTTCTTAGCTATATGGAGTTTTGCGTTAATACTGGTATTAGACCCGGTACAGAAATGGAAGGCATTACTTGGGGTGATATTGAAATGACTCGTCAAGGTCATAATGTTCGTTTCAAAGTTAAAGTCCGTAAAGGTAAAACTACTAAACATACTGGCACTAGAACAGTTATAGCCCGTGATCAAGTATGGGATTGTTTAGAGGAATTACGTGAACGTTTTCCAAATCGTAAACCAAATGATAAATTATTTCGGCTTGAAGACGGTGAACGCACTAATGAATTGGGGGTAACGTTCAGAAAAGCATTAGAAGAATGCGGTTTAAAAGGTTCAGCAGATGAGCCAAGAACATTATATTCATTGCGCCATAGCTATATTACATGGCAACTATTACGTCGTGATTTACGCTTAGATATTTTAGCTAAACAATGCGGAACTAGTGTTGCAATGATCGAACAGCACTACTCTCACGTTGTTCCAAGCATGTTCGAAGAAGAGCTTTCAGGTGTGAAGTTCGCAGCAAAGCCTAAGAAAGAAAAGCCACCGACAAAAAAAGTACTAGCGACATTAGAAAATAGATTTAAAAGCTGGGAAGCCGAATTTAAAAAACGTGGCTGTATTTAATACAACCACGCTCAACAAGACCCGACACATAAGTTAACTTCACCAATACTCATAACACTATGTTTTTAATTAGTTTTTATTAAAGTGTAATTTTTGAATTTTGACAGTAAAATTTTTCACGAAAGCGAATGATCTCGTTCTCAAATCCCGAAATCAGCTTTAGTATCGCTAATAAATTTTACGTTTAAACTTTTAGAAAGCCTGGACTTCCCATACACTCCGTTGCGGCAAAGGTAATTTGACTGATAAAATATAATACAATTCCAAAACTTAAGTGCCTCATAGACATATCCTTATTTTCTAATATTCAACTTATAAATATTTAACAAATGAAAAGCAATATCGCGCACGACACTTTTATTAACAATTTTAAATGTAATAATTTTGGTAAAAATTTTTTAATTGAAGTTTCATACGACTCAGAAACTACCTGCTAACACAAAGGTGATATTCTTTGATCTAAAATTGACTAGCATCTATACATTCACTCCATGAATCGCCCCGGTAAATTCGGAGGAGGATTTATTTGAGTTATGCTGCCTGATCATCAGACAGCTGTCTATAGTAATTTTCCTCATACTCTGCTGGTGGAATATCGCCAACTGAACTTAAGAGGCGTTTGTTGTTAAATCAATCAACCCAATTCAAAGTGGCCAGTTCAACTTGCTCTAGGCCTTTCCAAGGGCCATCTTTATGGATAACCTCAGTTTTGTATAAGCTATTAATCGTTTCAGCCAAAGCGTTACCGTAAGAATCACCAACGCTACCAACAGATGCAGTAAAGCCAGCTTCATTAAGCCTGTCGGTATATCGAATCGAGACATACTGGCTACCACGATCTGAATGATGAATAACGCCTTTAGGCTTACCTCTTGCCCATAAGGCCTGCTCTAATGCATCTAAGATTAGCTGTGTTTTCATTGACTTTAACGCACGCCAACCAACGACTTTTCGTGAGAATACATCAATATCAAACGCGACATAAACAAAGCCTGACCATATGGCAACATAGGTAATATCAGCTACCCATAACTGATTAGGACGATTCGCAGTAAAGTTTCGATTAACGTGATCTAAAGATTTTTCTGCATTCTCGTCAGGTATAGTGGTGATACAACGACGACCTCGACGAACGCCTTGAATACCAAGGTCTTTCATTAATCTTTCAACCGTACAACGAGCGGCCTTAATTCCTTCTCGTTTGAGCTGTTTCCATACTTTAGGCACGCCATATACTCGGTGATTTTACTGCCATACACGCTGAATTTCAGACTTAAGCTTTTCAACTGTGTGATGACGCTTGCAGCGTAGCTTGTCGTTCTTTTAAAGCGCCTTATGGCGATGTAATGTGGATGGCGCAATTAGCAAAACGTTGCAAATTGACTCGACACCATACAAATCACGATAGTAATCAATAAAATCCACTATTTCTTTGGTTTGCGGTCGAGTTCCGCTTGGGCAAAAAAAGCGGCTGCTTTTCTCAGGATTTCATTGGCTTGTTTTAAGTCTCGATTTTCTCTTTCTAATTCTTTGAGACTAGCTGCTGTATCAGTGGGGATACCCGGTTCAATACCAGCATCAACTTCTTATTGCTTGATCCAAGCTCTCAAGGTTTCTGGTGTACAACCGATTTACCGGCAATAGATTGAAAAGCAACCCATCGTGATGAGTGCTCATTTTCTGATGTTAAAACCATACATACTGCGCGTTCACGCACTTCTGGTGAGTAAGTCATTCTTTTTTTCTTTGGCTAATTCTCTCAAGAAAGTTAGCCTCCGACAAACCCAGTTTGATTCACCATGTTTATTAAGTGCTCATTTACATTTGTTAAATATTAGTTTACGTTTGTTAAATATTAGTTTACATTTGTTAAATATTAGTTTACGTTTGTTACATATTTATAAGTTGAATATTAGAAAATAAGGATATGTCTATGAGGCACTTAAGTTTTGGAATTGTATTATATTTTATCAGTCAAATCACCTTTGCCGCAACGGAATGTAGGACCTATTCGACAGGAGAAGATGGTTATCAATCTTCTATTTATGCTTGTTTTTGGAAACCAGATCCTGGTCAAAATAGTTTAGGTGGAAGTGATACGTCAGTTGCTGATTATCTAAACGGACAAATAGGAGCTAAGCTCCCAACACAACAACAGTTAGAAAATCAAATTCAAGATGCTGAAGATAATTTCAAAAAGTGCATTAATTCAGCAAATAATGGTATACCCACCTGTTATAAAGATCGAATCGATGAAACCTATGCTCTTTGGGTAGGGTGCGTTACTTTATTTACTGCAGGGACTAGTGGTCCTCCCAGTCCTTTAACAATCGTAGGTACTTTAGGTGTTGCAGGTTGTGATAAAACGGCTAATTACGAGTATCAAAGAAGTGAAAAAGTATGTAAAGACCAAGCTGCTAAGAAAAAAGAACAATGTACATTTGAGGTTTAATCTTTCACAAATTCAATCTGTGTGATTTGGTCTTAGTGTGATTAAAATGAGTTATTTCTTCAAAAGTAGGTTTATGAAGTTAATTTTAACAAGTATACTGGGCATTATCGTTCTAGTGGTTGCAATGTACTTTTATAATAAAATTACTCTAGAAAAGATTCCACCCAAGCCAGAAAATAGAACAATCTATTCAAAAACAAAGAAAGAAGAAAATAACGAAGAGTTTTTTTCAAATAAAACTGATAAATTTGAACAACTCGATATCAAATCGTGCCATAGCTACTTAAACTCTGAACAACCAAATAGGGATTGGGCTATTAATGCTCGCAACTATATAATTTACTACTCTAAAGAGGTAAATATTGACAATGCGGATGAATTTGCCCTCTACTCAGGTATTGGCGTTTATAGAAACCGCATTTTAAGAGGTTTTAATCCAAAATACTTTGTAAAACCTAAGTTTGACGATATTGATTTTGAGTTGCAAGAAAATTCAACAGAAAAACTATTCAAAAAATTATTAACCAAACAAACTAGTGAAGAAATGTTGACATTCATTTCTAATTTACCTAATAAAAATAGTTATTTTCTAAATGGAGGTAAACTCAAGCATATATTAGGTTTCGCAGCACAATATAAATATAACAACTCTCTACTAGATGTCATCGAGTTAGGTATTCCTGTTTTTTATTCAGATATTGTTGATTTAATCAAAGCCGATATCGACACGTCGATATTAATTAAAGTAACGGAATATAGTAACTTATCAATTTCAAAAAGATTAAAAGGCTCTTTTGCTTATACATCTTTAGCGAATATAGCTTTAAAATATGAGCGTTTCGACTTTGCATATTTTTTAATAGAAGCTGGCAGCCCAACGAACCCTGATTCTTATAGTGAAAATGGATTAGATATCCTTACAAAGCACCGCAATAAGATGTCCCAAGATGAATTTATAAAGTTATTTGAAAAAATACGAATTAATACACATCAGCCATTCAACAAACATTTAGGTAAAGCCATAAACAAACACCTCAAAACTATTGGATATACTGATAGTGATACATTTTTTGTGTTTGATAAAAAATTAATGCGAGAAGACATCGTCATCGAGCAGTTAGTAGATGATATGCATAAGCAATTATTAACAAATTTTTCTTCTGTAGACCCTGAAGATCTCCCTAAACATTGCATAAACCCTCTTGGCTTGCTTTATACAAACTTAGCGCTAACTTTAGGTCAACAAAAACAAAGCACTCTCCACTCTTATCAATATATTGTTGAAAATGATGATCTGATGTTTGACAAAATATTACAAACCTTTGGTAATGCTGAGCTAGCTATTAAGTTTATCGGTGAAGAAAAAACACTTGAATCTAAAAGAAAAGTATATTCTATAAAATCTAAACAAGCGCTGAATCAAGCTTCATCCGCAACTGAAACGAAAACTGAGTATATTTTGAGTGAAGATGTTATTAACAAGATCTTTGAACTAGCGCGACAAAGGCGCTGGGATGAAGCGATAACCCTTTTGAAGAGTAGTAACATAGATGAAAAAGAAATTTATACTGGATTGTTGCATGTTGCCATTTATACTAATGCTGAAATTAAAACAGTAGATTGGCTCATATATAAAGGTGGAGAGCTATTAGAGTCAACAATTTTCACTTTAATTCAAACTAATAATGTTAAATTAGCGGAATTTCTATTAAAAAATGGACTAAACATCAACTACATTGATGCATTTGGAAACACATCAATTTCAAATTCGGTAAAATTTGAAAAGCTTAATATGTTGAAGTTTTTGTTAAAGAATGGAGCTGAGAAGAATATGTTCAGTACTAATTATAACGCCTTAGACTTCGCATTATTACAACTTGGTAAAGGAAAAGATATGATTGAGTACATTGATGAACTATTGATGAGTGGTTATGTTGTCGAATTAAGTCACATCCAAATTATCGAGAAAATAAAAAAAACTAACCTTAAAATTTATAATAAACTAGTAAATAACAATCCAGTTTTTATCTTAAATGAATAGTAATATGACTAAATATAAAATTTTCAATATACTGAACATTATCGCTTTAACGGCCCTTTTAACCTATACTGAAACTAATACTTATCTGATTATATTCGTTTGTACCGCCTTTTCTTTTATAAGCTATAACCTCTTTAATTTAGAGAATAAACTTGATGCAATGGGTAAAAAATAAATATTTAATCAAAAGTTTTAGTGGGTATAACCGCTTAAATAGTTTTTCCCACATTCCCGGATTATTTGAAATTTCCGATAAACAGCTTTATGTAGTGATCAACTAAAACTGACCACCTTGTTATAAGTTTTCCAATATTTGTATTCGGCCTCTAATGGCGATAACCCACCGTTATTCTGGTGGGGGCGATAACGGTTATAATAACCAACAATATATTGGTGAATGGCGTTTATTGCATGAGTGGTATTTTCATAACCTCTACGTGGCATCCACTCTGTTTTAAAGCTTCTAAAAAACGCTCTATTGGTGCATTGTCCCAACAATTCCCGCGTCTACTCAAGCTTTGTTGGATGCCATATCGCCAAAGCTGTTGACGAAAACTACGACTTGTATAATGACAGTCTAGTGTATGTTTTAAGCACACTCTAAATAGCCGTTTATTGGATATTTTCTAATATTTTCGGCTACTTAAAATCACCTAAAACCAATTGGTAAGTGTATGGTTTAAGCCTACTTCAACTGGACACTGACCTTAAGCCAATGTGGTTTCAAGTAAAAATCAAACCAAGGCATAGAACTATGCCAAACCTAGTTCCTATTGAGGATGACCTGTAAAAGGGCACTCAAAATAGCCGTTTATTGAACGCGAATAATTATGTCTATTTTGAGTATTGTGGCTTTTAAAATATCCAATTATTTTGGAGCTCTAGACTTAAAACATACGGTGAGATTATGAGCGCACAAATTGGTTACATTCGTGTAAGCACAATAGAGCAATCAACAGCTAGACAATTATTAAACATTCAATTAGACAAAGTTTTTACCGACAAATGTAGCGGCAAGGATACAAATCGCCCTGCTCTTACTCAACTCAGAGAGTTTGTTCGTGATGGGGATATAATTCATTGTCATGATATCAGCCGAATGGCACGATCTACAGAAGATCTACTCCGTCTAGTGAAAGAATTTACTGCCGAAAATATTACCTTAAAGTTTCATAAAGAAAACTTAACTTTTGACGGCACTAATAACCCAATGCAACAGCTTATGTTGACGATGCTTGGTGGTATCTATCAATTCGAAAGAGCTATGATTTTAGAACGCCAGCGCGAGGGGATTGCCATTGCCAAAGCTAAAGGTAAATATCGCGGTAAACAAGTAAACCAACAGCTACACAATCAAATTCGCGTTCTTTACAAGCAAGGGATTAACAAAACCCAAATAGCTAAACAACTTGGGTGTGCGAGAGCAACTGTTTACAAGGCTTTGTCACCATAAAAAAAAGAGAGGGAAAAACCTCTCCTTTACTTTTGAAAATATACTTGTTCTACCTTAATACGCGCATCTTTCAAACTATCATTAAACTCTGCATTACTTGGATCAAGCACAACAGCATATTTCATGTATTGTCTTAATTGACTTTCAATTAAATTTTGGTTTACCACTATCATTTCAAAACGCTTTAATTCTTCTTTGACTTTCCGCTTTTCAGATCCAGATAGACGTTCCAATATAGGCTTTAAACCATTCATCTTACAGGCCAGCAAAAAATAGAAATTTAAAAACTTACAGCCTTCCATTTGCTTCATGTCATAAACCTTAAACCTGTTAAATTTTTTAAGTAATTGAACTTCATTTAACACTTCATCCATAGATAGCTTTAATCGCCTTTGCCTCAACTCTATTCTCGTATCAAAATACTCATCATCTGGTAGTTTTTTGTCTTCCTTTTTATTCATAGCTGAATAGATACCGACATGAAACGGAGACTTTTTACTATTGAAATAGTAGCTTTTGGGTATTCCACCTTTGTAAAAAGTTGCACTAGTCCGAGTATTTAAACAATCAAAGACAAAATTATCCAAAAGTTCATCAATATCAACTCTAACATCCAAGGCAGCAGTTTCAATTTTAGAAAAAACTTTTCGATAGACCTTTTTAGATATAATCCCTTCGATAAAAACTCTTGCCCATAGCCAATCCCTTAATCCATAAGGATGGCCTTTAAAATGTATCTTCATAAAAGAACGAGTAATATCTTTTGGTTCGACAAATAGTAATAAATGAGGTACTTCGTGATTTTCTAGCTTGTAGTTAAACCTATACTGAAGGGGTATTCGAACAAAGTACTTATAACCCTTTTTTGACTTAGCAACCTCTGATTCAAAGCAACCAAATAGCGTTGCGAGATTTGTAATAAGCCAGTTGAGAGTCTCAACTATTTTTACCCTTGTTTCGTGATACTTGCTTTTATTAAGCTCATCTATACGAATTTCCCAAAAATCGAGTGCTGTTTTAACTTTTTCATTTTTAAATGACATAGTAATTCCTTAGTTGGGAATTTATTCCCAACTAATACTGATTGAATTAATAATTAAATTGTTTGATTAACTTTTTAATGCTTGGACGAGGAAGGGATTCAATAACTAACTTAGAAAGATTTTCCTTATCGACATTGCAAAAAGATTCAACAATTGCGCCGCAAATAACATCTTCAATCTCATCAGGATCTTCCGAGAGCAACTTAGTAGCGGTTTCAATAAAATCAACAAAGATCGTATCATCAACGCACTCTTGATTTCTTGCCCAACAAATCAAAGCACTGTTAAAACAACCAATAACTTCTTTTTCTAATTCAGAGCCATTACCTTCATTATCATTATTAGAGCTATTAGTTCCTCCACTTCCCTTATCACTGTGTTCGCACTCTGGAGGATCAATATAATCTAGGTCTACCAATGCCTTTTCCATCGACTTTTTAGAGACAGTTTTTTTAGTAAGGCCAGTAAGATTAGCAACTCCTGTTTCTTCAACAATATGTTGGAACACTTCTTTCTGCTTTGCTGGTTCAAGTTTTGCGCGAATTAAAGGCTCTAAAGCTGAATAAGAGTTTGTGCCAATAAATTCCTTACCACCAACGTTATATTCAATTTCACCAGCATTTGCTTGATCGTTGCATGTATCATATGAATAGTCGATTTCAGGCACAACAATCTTCTTGATGAAGTCCTTAAAACTATCACAATCATATGCAATATGCGCTTGACCCAGTTTCATAAAGGTTAATGCCTTACGGATAGCTAAAGACCCTTTACTCATTTTTTTTAAAGACTTTTTAACTTCAGCTTCTTGCATTTGTTTAACTGTAGATTTACTCATTACAAACCTCTTTTAAGTAATATAAAAATAAAGTTTTTCTGAAATAAAAGCGGGGCCCTCGCTCTTAATTCTGGTGATTATATTACTGACTAAATAGGCTTTTTTAGAGTCAAATCAGTCGGTTTGTTTAGCTTAAAAAATCATATACTGTCTTATTTTCTAAATGGTTCAAAACCACGTAACCACATGAACTTAAATAAAAAAATTTGCAGCGAAAAAAGTGAAGAAAATAAATTTTCACACTTTATTTTTTAACCGTTTTTTAACAATCAGTAGATCGCATATAAATAAAGCCCTACAATCGTTCAGCAAGTACATTTAACGTAAGGTTTACTTTAATGGGACGAATTAAAATTGGAAATAAAAAAAAACCTTTAATATTAGAAAACGAATTAATCGATAGGCCATTGATTACTGATAATATTTTAAAGAAAGAATTGAAATTTTCAGACGTTGGAGCCAGTGGGATTGATCTTTATTTATTCAATTTGTCGGGAAATCCATTCATTTCCAAGCAAGCATTAAGGATAGGAGTGTTTTTATACGCATATTTCAAAGAGAAATTTATAAAAACTAAAGGTATTAACTGGAAAATGGGGGAAGCATTCTACATTTCTAGTAAGGATAGAATTTCTGATAATCATGAGGAAGAAGAGTATTTCCGTTGCACATACCGAGGGGCTATATATGACTATCCTCGTCCGCTAAAAGATTTAATACTTGAGCTATCAGAGTTTGGTATCGACATTTCAAGCTCTAATTTGATTAAAGCTTTAAATGAACTTCATAACTTCCACTATATAACTATGTCTCCACGACCAGTTAGAGAGGTTGGAGGAAAAAGCTTATATTCTCGCACTTGCTTTAGGCACATAAGAATATATCAAGGTATGGTTGATAAACCATTTTACTATTACTTAAATAGGAAGGAAAAACTCAGTAGAAATAAAGATAATCAAAACAGCAGTTAATGGGTTGTACTTTATATAGATTATTTAATAAATCTATGTTCTAAATCGTACCTATTATAGCCGACACATTATCGAAGCTATGAATACTCGTGTTGGAAGGCATAGATAATTTTAATGCTCTATTAATCAACTAAACCCTCCATAGCAGCCATATGCAAAACACATAAACAAGTTGAGAGTCTCAACTAGTACTTTCACTCTGCAAACTGTGGATTTTGAGACAACAATAACTCGTATATATCAAGCCGAGAATTTTTAATTAAGGTTAGGTGTCGCTGAGTAACATGATCCCTAAACTCATGTATACCGCCCTCCTTGATATCGGCTTCAACAAATGCCTGCCATTTTTCGAGAAGCAGATCTCTGGAAGTATTTTCAGCAAGGAGATCGTAATCTTCATGCGCACCCGAAACTGATCCCAGCCAATGTGTAGATATACCATCACTTGATATCTGATAAATCTCCACCTGTTGTAATTCGAACCAATTGTCCAGTGAAAGAAAATGAATTAAGGCAATATAATCGTGAGTTTGTGGCTCAATTGGAATAGAGATAATCAATTGTTCTCCTGCACCATCAGGGGCTTTTAACGAATCTTCAAAATAAGCAATAACGTCCGGTTTTAATTCAAAAGACAAGTTGCGCGTATCAATGACAGGAGTTAGATCTAGGGTTATTTTTTGCATTGTGATATTTCCTACTTAGCAGTTTAACTAACTAGAAATTACGATTTTCAGCACTCAGCTTTCCTCAAATGACCTTGTCAAAAATCGGTATAGTACACCTTATAACCTCCTGTTTTAATGGATTAAAAGGACAAACTAAGGAATACCATGCAATCTGTTGAATCTAACGCACGATATCTTGCATCTACTGTAGCTAAGCAACTATTTGAAGAAAAGTATGTTGATGATGAGGTATTAACTGACATACCTATTGCGATTGTCTCAAATATTGTCGGACGACCGATTAAAAAGCCCAAAAATGCTGATATTAATAAACAACTAGAGTGCGCTATCAAAGCACTTAGTTTAGTTAAAAAACACGATTCACTGTCATCAGTGTTATCACATAACATATCGTTATTAACTGAAGCACTGTCACTGCCGGATTATTGCAAACCTGTATTAACGCTATGTGTCATCACGACATTAAATCATGGGCTTTATTCACTGCTTGAAGAATATATTCAACATATGATGGATGATAGTGAATTACTCATGGCGCAAACGATTGGTTTAAGTATCGAAGAGCTTGAACAAGCAATAAGGCTAATCACTCAGACTACTTTATTTGAACAAGGCACTAATTCAATATTTGGTCTATTAATTATGTCACACTCATTAGCCAGTAATTTACTCTCCAGCAAAGCGAAAAGTTATGGCGAATTACTTAACGGCATGTTTCATAAAATGGAGCGAAGTGAATTAACTATTAAAGACTACCCTCATATTGAGCTGGGCTACATTAGTGAGTACTTAAAGCATGCAATAAAGCATAAAACCGTTGGCGTAAACATATTGCTCTACGGTGAGGCTGGTACGGGAAAAACTGAGCTTTCAAAAGTATTAAGCCAATATGTAAAATCTGATTTAATCGCCATAAAAGCCGCAGGCAAAAACCTTTATCGTACAGCCGATGAAATATCTTCTGATAAGAATGTCGCGCACCTTCGTTTGCAGCACTACCAATTAATGCAGAGCTTATTTAAATCCAGTAAATTTAGCTGCATGTTGCTGGATGAAATGGAGGATATTTTCACTGAGTACATGGATGGCATAAAAGTCTCAAAACTTAAAATCCATGACATCTTATCCAGTAATACAACCATTTGCTTCTGGATAACGAACCACATTGATATGTTGCCTGATTCAGTTATTCGAAGATTTAGTTACGTGCTGCAAGTTCCAACACCAACGAAAGCTATTAAAGCGGATGTATTATCAAAGCCACTTAAAGGTCTTAGGCTATCAAATGATTACAAAAAC
Organism: Thalassotalea sediminis; assembly: GCF_030295915.1. Classification (NCBI taxonomy): domain Bacteria; kingdom Pseudomonadati; phylum Pseudomonadota; class Gammaproteobacteria; order Alteromonadales; family Colwelliaceae; genus Thalassotalea; species Thalassotalea sediminis. The sequence continues at coordinate 3,328,213 of NZ_AP027361.1, forward strand.
CGCTTAGCTTCTATACCCGACCTAACGCCAGCACATGTAGCCAATGCCAGCAATGTTGCCAAAGCGTTACATTTAACAGGCAAGGATGCCGAAGAGTGTATCGACCATCACATTGACCAATGCTTATCTGCCTGTGGTTTACAAACGTCGGTCACAAGTTACAAGGCTGAAATACCGTTTGACCCACGCTTTATTAACTTAAGTGGTTCGCATACAAAAATTGAAAATGTGCTTGATACGGTAACTAACTTCACAGGCGCTCGGTGTTTATTACTTGGTAGTGCTGGTACAGGTAAAAGCGCCTTGGTTCATCATATTGCAGATGAGTTAGAGCAAGAGTTAATTACCATCAAACCAAGTGATGTACTTTCAAAATATGTAGGTGAAGCCGAGCAGAATATTGCCAAGCTTTTTAAGCAAGCAAGTGACAATGATGCGATTATTTTCTTAGATGAAGTTGATAGCGTTTTGACTTCTAGAGATATCGTCTCACAACAACACGAGAGACAGCTTGTAAATCAAATCCTCGTTGAATTAGACCGAACTGAACAAACTGTATTCTCCGCAACAAACTACGCTAAAAATCTCGATGGTGCGCTCCTACGCCGTTTTGATTTCAAACTTAATTTTGAATACTTAACAACTAAGCAAGTACTCATATTGTATGAAGAAAACTTCGGCAAATGTTCAAGCACCATTAAAAACAAACTTGCCACATTAAAAAGTTTAACACCTGGGGACTTTGCTATTGCTTCAAGGCGCAACCGCATGAGCAAAAAGCCATTAAGTGATAGTAAAAACCTCGAAATATTAACCATTGAAAACAACCGCAAGATACAAAGCAAAGCTATCGGCTTTGTGAATTAAACCACCCAATTTTTAACCCGAAGCATTTAGCTTCACCCACAACCAACCTAAATAGGAAAAACATCATGACTAAATCATTATTGAGTTCGCTCAACGTTACTGCTCGCCCTGAAAAAACTTCAGACAATCCAGTACTTAAGCGCAGAGAGCAACTGCTCAAACGATTAGACCAACAACTGGCTATGGCTAATGCCCACATTAACGGTGAAACCTATACCGCCTACCGAGAAAAGTGGCAGAAGAACCCTGAAACGGGTCAACAGGAGAAAGTACATATACCAAAGAACGTTGCGAAGTGGTTTTACAAACGTAACAACCAGTATTTTCTTGAAATACGCTATGCAAATAAGGCATTAGAGCTAAGTAAAGGCAGCCATGCCATTCAAGTTGGCGAACAAGGAAATTTAACTACGGTTATTCGTACTGTCATTGAGGCGGTTGTAGCTGGCGAACTAGATCCATTGTTAGAAAAAGTATCAACCAACCTTTCATAAAAATAAGCCTCAAGTATTAAGCATCTTAAGGCTTTAAATAAAAACCACAACCAACGCAATGTTATTACAGTATACGCTAGACACTTAACAGTCTGTCGTGTTAACTATAGTTCTTAGCTTGCTGGATAAAAAACTGAAAAGGACTTTAATAAATATGGCATCAATTAGTAGCCAGATAAATAGTGCAAATCAAGCCATCTGTAATAACATTGCATCACTTGGAAATAGGGATTTACTTTCTCAAAATATACTATCTCAACTAAGAAATCTAATTGAAGGTATTATAGTTTTCACACATTCCCAAAACCCTGAAGATACTTTTCACTACAACAAAGTATCTCCAGCTATGGAATTGGTTAAGCAAAACGGAAGATTAAACTTTCTTGCTAAGTTTCATAAATTAATACAAAAAAGTGCTTCGCATTACACTTTTGACGGAGACGCGTCAGAAAGGTTAATGCTTAAATATTATGAATACCTTCTCCGTACCCGAAAGACAATGAGTGATGACTATGGTTTACGCATACTCTACAATCTTGAAGCTTTCCCCATTGATCAAGACCCATCTCTCCGAGAATACCATGAGCGTATTTCCGACCGTATAAATACCTTATTAGCCCCAAATCAACAATTACTTTCCCCTGAACGTTATTACATTCACAAAACAAGACCATTTTTTGTAAATGGGCAAATTCTCTACGAAGTAACTTTTTACAGAGCAATCAATAAAGCAACAAAAGCAGACCGCGTAATTGCTTTTACAAACATAGATATCACTGACAAATATTCAGCAATGCTCACTCTCCAACAGGATGCAATTACAGTTATTGGTTATACAATGCCAATAATAATTATACGCCATTGGGAGGTGTCAATCAGACCCTGTGAATTTGATAACTTTGCAAAGCTACTAGGTATTTCCACAAAAGTACAAGCCAACTCAAAAGAATACCGTTACGTCATGGGGATGTTAACGACAGAATCATCAAATTTATTAGATCTAATTGATATGCCTGACATTAACTATGATGCACTTAAAGCCAATGCTACAAATGGAGTGGTTTCACCTAAACTATTTCCTGTTTTAGATAAGGCTCGCCACATAATTAGCTCTAAATCTGCGGGCCATAACGTCCTTAGGTATTTACTACTAGCAATGTTCAATAAAACCATAAAGTCTCAGTTTGACAGAAGAGAATGTCCGCACCTATCGGCACTGAATCTAAAATTCGCTTGTATACCATTTGACCAGATGCCATTTTGTACATCATTGTCTGGGCATAACCCGAGGTACTGGGATCTTGTCGAAAGCCTTGATACAGATGATAAACTTCATGAACTACTAGTTAGAAAAATCAAAAATAATGTTGATCATCAAGGGGTACTTTACACTCCCGTAACAGAGCTCTCCCAATATGATAGTTTAGACACCCTAATACGTACTTATAACAATAAGTTGTATTACACACATAAAGAAACTCGTAAACTAATATCGGATAAAGGGCATGTTTTTATTGCTGGATATGAAAGAGATACTGCGGCAATAATCACAAAATTAAAAGAAAAATCCTCTCAAGGTATACAAGGCTATACCCAAGCTGTTGAACGCTGGTTGTTCGACAGTAATCATGAAATTGACGACGCATTAAAATTATCGGCATTAAAACAATTATTTTGCAAATCCTATGTTGCACTTATTTACGGGGCTGCCGGCACTGGTAAGTCAACAATGGTTAACCATATTGCAAATTATTTTAACGATAAACAAAAGTTATTTCTTGCGCATACAAACCCTGCTGTTGACAACTTAAAGCGTAAAGTAAGTGCTCAAAATTCTGTATTCAGAACAATAAGTAGTCAATGCTATACGACTGAATGTACAAACTATGATGTACTCATCATAGACGAATGTAGCACGGTTAGTAATGCCAACCTACTCAATGTGTTAGAAAGAACCTCTTTTGACTTACTTGTTCTTGTAGGTGATATATATCAAATAGAATCAATCGAATTCGGTAATTGGTTTAGTGCCGTTAGCTCATTCATACCACAAGACTCTATCTTTGAATTGCAAACACCATATCGTACAAGCAATCAATCCTTACTAAGCTTTTGGAATAAAGTAAGAAACATCGATGATGATATAACTGAAATTATCGCCCAAAATGACTATTCTTCTGTTTTGAGTAGCGAGCTATTTCAGCCTAGCGCCAATGATGAAATTATCCTATGCCTTAATTATGATGGTTTATACGGCATTAATAATGTAAACCGATTTATGCAAAGTAGTAATCGAAATCCTGCGTTTACATGGAGGGAAACAATTTTTAAGGTCGGCGATCCTATATTGTTTTCAGAAACAGGACGATTTAGTCCTGTAATCTACAACAACCTGAAAGGTAGAATAGAGTCCATTCAACAAGCGCCGGGATGGATTCAATTTGACGTTTGGCTAGACCGCCCGGTTAGTCAATTTGATGTACTACATTTGAATGACCTTACTTGGGTAAGAAGCTCTGTTGTCAGATTTACTGTTTATGATCATCCTGGAACCAGCGATGAAGACGATGACTCATATAACACCACAGTTCCATTCCAAGTAGCATATGCTGTGTCAATCCATAAAGCACAAGGCCTTGAATATGAATCTGTAAAAATAGTTATTACTGATGCAAATGAAGACGATGTATCTCACAGTATTTTTTATACTGCCGTTACCAGAGCTAGAAACCACTTAAAAATATTTTGGACGCCAGAAACCCAGCAAAATGTTTTAAAGAAATTAAGTAAAAACGCTAATACAAAGGATGTATATCTTCTGAAGGCAAGGCGCGGTTTATAAAAAAAGCCCCATCCAATTAAGGACAGGGCTTTAATATAATGGTACCAGAGGCCGGACTCGAACCGGCACGCTATCACTAGCGGGGGATTTTGAATCCCCTATGTCTACCAATTTCATCACTCTGGCAAAGGCTTTTAGCAACCTTTAAAGTTTGCAAAGAAATGAGCATCGTGTCTAGAAATTCATTTCTTTGTAAACTGATCCAACCTTAAAACTAGGTCAGTGTTTTTTACTTCTGCCAGTAAACTTTGCAAATCTTTGCAAGGCTCAAAATTGACTTTACCTAAATACTATCAATTAGTTAGCTTTAGACGTATTAAATTTTGAATCCGTCGTGTCTACCAATTCCACCACTCCGGCGACACAGTGACAACAAGCAACTGCTTGATGTGCTGGCATTATACGAAATTAACATAATGACGCAAGATATTTTATCCACACAATGATTAACTGCTGTTTTATTAGGCATCAACACTTTAAGGCGCATACGCTTTTAAAAATAATTTTACGGCTAATGCGACTTCACGTTCAATTTCTTGTTTAGTCACTTTAGTATTCGCAAGTAACAATGATTTAAAATGTAACCGCCCGTTGGCCATTTCAATCAATAACTGTGCTGCGTAATCTTTATCGTCTATTTTAACCACACCTTGTTGCTCAAGCTCAGCTAAATAATTACCAATTAACCCTCGACACTGCATAGGGCCTTGTTGGTAAATATATTCACCAATTTCAGGCATTTTTACCACCAACTGACTGACCACGCGAAACAACGCCAACATCGTATGAGATAGCATACCTGTAACAAACTTGACGCAAACATTTGTTAACGCTTCTTGCGGTGGTAAGTTTTTATCTAACGACTCCAGAGCTCTGCGCTGTAAGGCGACTTTTTCCCTAAGCACTGCAAGCAGTAACCCTTGTTTATTGCCGAATTCATTGTAAATCGAGCGACGTGAACCTCCCGATTCACTGATGATCATATCTAACGACGTTTTTTCAAAACCATGCTGTAAAAATAACGTTTGCGCTGCAGCTAATATCCGTTCTCCCCTATCAGATAAAGGCTTTGCTAATTTATCGGTAATTTTTTGCATAACAACTGAGAAAATTAAATTTGACTTTGGTACTACACAGTACCACAATATGTGGTATTTGGTAGTACCATTTTGTATGTACAAGCATTTTTAATGCAAAATTGGTCTACGCTTTTATTCATCAATTGTTATACGGATGTATTCGATGCGAAACTTTGTTTCTGTTATTTTCCCTATATTGTTTCTAGCAAGCTGTTCTGATAAAACCCCAGAAAAGGAACCCGTGATCAGGCCTATTGCTTGGCAAGAAGTTACCTTTTCACCTTTGGAACAAATTCGTACCCTATCAGGTATCGTCGCCCCCGTTGAAACTGCGACACTGAGTTTTGAAGTCGCGGGTAAAGTAGAAACGGTCGCCGCTAAGCTGGGTGACAAAGTCACGAAAGGCCAGCTACTCGTTCAGTTAAACCAACGTAGTTTTGCGTTAAGTTTGCAATCGGCTGAAGCAAACTTACAACAAGTAGAAGCCAATTATGCCGAAGCTAAAAATGCCTATGAACGCTTTTCTAAGCTCATAAAACAAGGGCTTGTCTCTCAATCAGACTTTGATAACGCAAAAGCAGCATTTGAATCGACTAAAAGCGCTGTTGCGGTTGCGCAAGCCAAAGTTGATATCGCACAAAAAAACTTGCAAGACAGCACATTACTTGCCCCTTATAACGGTGTTATCACCAATAGATTTATAGAGCCGTCGCAACAAATATCACCAGGAATACCCATTTTGGAAATAGAAGGGAGACATGGGTTAGAAGTTAATGTAATGGTGCCTGAAACACTGATTAGAAACTTATCTAAAGACACTAAACTCAGTGTAACTTTTCCGGTACTAAACCAAGTCACTTTACCTGGCAGTATTACTGAAATAGGTACTAGGGCACAGTCTGCCAATGCTTTTCCACTAACGTTAATTTTAAATCAAAGCCATGAAGGCCTCAGAGCTGGCATGACAGCTGAAGTTTCTTTTACATTCCAAGGTCGCGGTAGAACAGGCCATAACGGACCATCAGCGAGAGTTCCCACAACGGCGATAGGTGCCGATCTCGAACAAAAATCTTATGTTTTTGTGTATAACAAAGCGACTAAAACGATTAATAAAAGATATGTACAAACAGAAAATGTTATCAATAACCAAATTATTTTATCTGCAGGGTTAGAAGAAGGCGAAATTATCGCGACTGCAGGCATCGCATTTTTACGTGATGGCCAACAAGTGACACTGTTAGACCAACAAACCCAACGTTTTAATTAAGGGTGTCACGATGAACATTACTGCTACCGCTTTTCAATACCGAAAAACTGTTTTTCTTGTCGCCGCTTTATTATTGGTCAATGGAATTTTTGCTTATTTTACCTTACCTGCGCAAGAAGACCCTAGCATTACGATAAGAGAAGCCATTGTTACCACACAATTCCCAGGAATGGCTCCGGATCGCGTCGAACAATTAATCACCAAAAAGCTCGAAGAAGAAATTCGTAGAATTCCCGAAGTGAAAGAAATCAAATCATCCTCTTCCACTGGGTTATCTACCATACATGTCAAAATTTATGACCGTTATTTTAATCTTGATAATATTTGGCAAGATCTCCGTAATAAAGTGAATGGCGCACAAAATAAGCTACCGGCAGGTACAACGCCTTCGCACGTAAATGACCAATTTGGTGATGTTTCTGTCGTTACACTAGCCCTTACCGCTGATGGTTTTTCAATGGCTGAAATGTACGATATAGCACAACATATTCGAGACACATTATATAGCGTTGAAGGCACGAAAAAAATTGATATTCTCGGTTATCAATCTGAACGTATTTACCTAGAAACGTCAAATGCAAAACTCTCACAACTTGGTATATCACCACAGGCACTAATTAATGAGCTTAGAAATCAAAATATTGTGCGTTCTGGTGGCCAAGTAGATACCGGTGCTAAAAGTTATATTATTGAACCAACAGGTAATTTCACTCAATTAGACGATATTGCAAATACTTTTATCTCCATTCCTAATACCGAAGATTTTATCGCGCTCAAAGATATCGTCACCATTAAACGAGGCTATATTGATCCACCCGATAAGCAATCGTACTTTAACGGTAAACCGGCAATATTTTTTGCCACAGCAATGCTCCCAGGTTATAACATTCTAGAATTTTCTCCTCGTATTCTCGCCCGTATTGAGCAAATTCAAAATACTTTACCCATTGGCTATCAACTTGATATTGCGACCTATCAGGCTGAACAAGTTGATAAAACAGTCAAGGGTGTCTCAATCAGTGTATTGCAAACACTTGCAATAGTATTAGTGGTAGTGGTGCTTTTTCTTGGCGTAAGAACAGGCTTAATCGTTGGGGCTATTGTGCCTTTCGTAATGTTAGTCACTCTCACCTTTATGCAAATGAGTGGGATAAAATTAGAACGTATGAGTTTAGCCACGCTTATTATTTCTCTTGGCTTACTCGTCGATAACGGAATTGTTATCGCTGAAGATTTTAAACGTAGAATTGAAGATAATATTTCACGGTACGACGCTATGGTTCAAGGTTGCAAAGAACTGGCTTTACCTTTATTGAGTTCTTCCGCAACGACAATACTTTTCTTTCTCCCTTTAATGCTCGCTGATCATGTTGCAGGCGAATATACGCGTTCAATTTCCTTAGTTATTTTAATTACCTTACTGACAAGCTGGGTATTAGCACTGTCAATCACGCCTATATTGAGCTATTACTTTATAAAAGTAACGCCTAATGAGCAGTCAACCAGCACAAACGACACGACTCTCCTTAATAAATACTACCAAGCTTACCAACGTTTTTTACTATGGGTATTGACGCACAAAACGCTGTTTTTATCATCAATGTTGGCTTTGTTTATTATCGCCGTATTCTCTATGCAATTTGTCGCTAAGCAGTTCTTTCCAGACTCCGATAGAACGCAAATATTGGTAAACATTGATTTGCCTAATGGCACCTCATCGCGTGAAACTGACAGGCAAATGCGTGCTATTTTTACCTGGTTCAATCAAAACAAACAGCAATTTGATTACATAGAGAGCTATTCTGGATATGTTGGCTTTAGTGGCCCACGCTTTGTGTTATCACTAAATCCAGAAGATCCTGCCCAAAACAAAGGTTTTATCGTCATCAATGTAAAACCTGAAACAGATATTAGTGCGGTAACACAATCACTTGACCCGCTGATAGAATCTACTTTTCCTAATGTTTCAGCACGCGTCAAAAAAATGTTTTTGGGTCCGTCCGACTCAGCCATTCTTAAAGTGCAAGTAAAAGGTCCAGATAAAACGGTACTTTATAAAAAAGCACAACAAATTATGACGTTATTAAACGAAACACCAAATACGATTAATGTGCGTAATAATTGGGAAAACTTGATCACAAAAATTTCAGTGAAGGTTGATCAACACCGAGCCAAACGCGCAGGACTAACATCGAGCGATATCGCTCAAGCATTAGACAGTTATTTTAGCGGCGCACACATTACCAACTTTAGAGAAGGTGATGACATTATACCTATTGTATTTCGTGCAGAAGAAGGTGAACGTCAAAACATTGATAAACTACGTACCCTTAACGTTTACTCTCACACAACCGGCAACACTATCCCATTGTTTCAAGTTGCAGACTTTGAACCAATCAATCAATTTTCAATGATCCATCACGAAGATATGTTTCGCACCATTAGCATTGAAGCCCGTAATACGGCGATGGCGGCAGAAGATCTCAAAGTATTCATTGACGACAAACTCGACGCGCTAAGGCAAGATCTTCCCGTAAATCATAGTATTGAATATGACGGAGTAATCAAAGAATCTGCTGCTGCACAAAAATCATTGAGTGCCAATATGCCAATTGTACTGGGCATTATCATTATCCTTTTTGTTGCCCAATTTAACTCCTATCGAAAAGCACTGATTATCTGCTTAACCATCCCCTTATCTTTTATTGGCGCCGTATTAGGGCTTTTTATTATGCAAGCACCATTTGGTTTCATGGTAACGCTCGGGTTATATAGTTTGGCAGGTATTATCATTAATAATGCCATCGTACTGATCGATCGTATCAATATTGAAATGTCACATGGAAAAACTGAGTATCAAGCGATAATTGATGCATGTATAACAAGGCTTCGCCCTATTGCCATGACAACAATTACCACCATAATGGGGCTCATGCCGTTAATTGTCAGTAAGGATCCTTTATTTTATGGGCTAGCAAATGTTATTGCTTTTGGCCTAGGCATTGGTACGATTCTCACATTAGGTGTAGTTCCCGCACTTTATGCTGCTGTTTATAAAGTCAAAACAACAACGTAACAGTTAAAGGATTAATGCAAGCATCGCCAATCGTTATCTAAATAAATCGGCTTGTGTAACACACTAAGTCGGTTATTTATGTTAATTGCTATAAGTCGCGCATTAGACTCTGGTACACTAGCGCGCGACTTTTTATGAGAGTATGACAATGTCTTCAGTTGATTTTACACAGTTCCCCCGTGCGGGCTTTATGCGCCGATTAGGTGCTTGGATTTATGATGCGCTATTAGCAGCTGCCGTTTACATGGTCGCAGGTGCAATAGGCTTTGGTCTTTTTGCTGTATTTGCTAAAGTCGGATTAGTTGATATGGGTGATCATCAACATTTAATTGATGTTCAACAATCTTCATTTTTTTACAGTGCAATCATCTACGCTTGGAATATTTTTTGGGTGGTGTACTTCTTTTTATTTTTCTGGTCACGCAGTGGACAAACGCTAGGTATGAAAGCTTGGCGATTGAGGCTTCAGCATTTCGACGGCTCACTTATTAGCAAAAAAACAGGGTTAAAACGCATCTTGCCGGCACTAGGCGGCCTTGGTTCATTGTGGGTATTATTCCAATGGAAACAGAAGCTAAGTTTACAAGACAGGCTGACTGAAACAGAAGTCGTGGTACTGTCTTTAACCGCAAATAAAGCTAAAATTTGATATACGGTGAAGAGCGGGATGTTAACCTTAACCCGCTTTTTTTCGAATAAAATACAATGCGATTCCGGTAAAAATAACACTTGGCATTACCGCACCAAAAGCTGCCGGTAGTTGGTAAACCAAGCTAACAGAACCAAGTACTTCATTGGTGATAAAGAATAAAATGCCGGTTGCAATCCCCATCATAATTCTCGCCCCCATTGACACAGATCTTAGCGGACCAAAAATGAACGATAATGCCACTAAAAGCATCACAGCAACGGTAATTGGCTGTACAATTTTACGCCAAAAAGCGAGTTGGTAACGACTTGGGTCTTGGTCATTCTCAGCAAGGTAATCGAGATAATCTAACAACCCTCTTACCGACAAAGACTCTGGTTTTACAGTTACAACACCTAATTTGTCAGGCGTTAACGTTGATTTCCACGCTTTTGTTGTCGATGTTGTAGAGCTAATGGTTTCGTCTTGAATATAGGTATCAACAACGTCATTTAATTGCCAAGCGTTTCCTTGATATACCGCTGAGCTTGCAGCAAGCCAACTCGATAACTTTAAGTTTTCATCGAATCGATAAATTTGGATCCCTTTTAATGAACCAGTATCTTGCACTTCCGTAATATGGACAAAATAATCACCATCCTTCGCCCATGTCCCACCTTTTGAGGAGATCAAACTGCCTCCAGAAATAGCTTGTGCTTTAACTTGTCTTGCAGCGGCTTCGCCAGCAGGTGCTAACCATTCTCCTACGGCCATGCTCAGCAATATAAGCACTGATGCTGATTTCATTACCGACTTAATAATATCTAAACGCGATAACCCCGCAGCCTGCATAACAACAAGCTCAGAATTACTTGCCAACATGCCAATGCCTATCAAACCACCAATCAATGCTGCCATAGGGAAAAACAATTCAACATCGCGCGGTATCGCGTATAACACGTACAAAGCAGCGTGTGATAAGTCGAAGCTTCCTTTACCGACAGACTTCATTTGTTCAACAAATTTTATTATGCCACTCAAGCTCACAAAAACAGCAAGGGTCAATAGTGTTGTAGAAGCAATAATACGCGCAATGTAAATATCTAATATTCTCACGAGTTCGCCCCATTTTTTGTTGCCATAAACGGTAAGAATGCTCGTAATTTGAGCCCAGTGCTTCTACTTTTCGCCAGTAAACTTAAACCAATAATAAATGCCGAAATATGTATTGGCCACAAGCCAACTTCCGCCGGCACTGAATTCTTTTCTAAGGCGCTGCGCATTGCAGTCAACAACAAGAGATAACTCAAAAAAAGCAAAATGGCAGGAAACATTTTAGCAAACTTACCCTGCCTAGGGTTTACCACACTCAATGGCACTGCAACAAACGTCAAAATAATACAAGCTAACGGAAACGCAATGCGCCAGTGAATTTCAGCAATGTACTCACTTGAATCTTCATTGAGTAACTGCTTCGTTGGGATCGCACTTAGCTTTCTTCTTTTATGTTCTACTTTTTGATCTTGAATTTGGATGTAGTACTTACCAAAAGCAACTTGTCTAAATTCATTATTTTTCGGGTCGTTTTGATATCGCGTACCATCAGATAAAATCAAACGCTGCGAACCTGTTGCTTCTTCAATCACTTCACCTTGCTTGGCATACACTAAACTTGAGTTGATAATGTCACGATCACTGGATTTTTCATTCGGCAACTGCGCCACGAAAACTTTCTCTAAGGTATTATTATTTCGATCTTTATCGTGAATAAACACGACTGCTTTCTTATTCCCTGTGGTTTGAAACCTACCGGCAACAAGCGCACTTAGCCCGGAGTCAGCCGCTAACTTTTCCTTCACTTGATACTCATATTCCGAAGCTAAAGGCGACAAATATAACGTAAATAACCCGGTAATAATGGCGGTTGCCACTCCGAGAATAAGTGTAACTCTGACGACATACCACTCGCTGACGCCAGTGGCATGCAAAATGGTCATTTCATTGTCTGCGTATATACGCCCATAGGCGAGTAAAATCCCCAAGAAAAAACTAAGCGGTAAAATGGTACCCGCAAGATCAGGAGCCTTTAAACCAATAAACACCATGACTAATTGACCAGGTATGCCACCTTCAGAAGCATCGTCTAGCACCCGAACAAATTTATGACTAATAAAGATTGTCATCAAGACCACAAATACAGCGAGTTGGGTTTTAACAACTTCTTTTAATAAATATCGAAAAACGATCACAAATAGATCCTACAAAAACTTAGTTTTTTTCTGACATAATGACAATTTTTAAGTAAACTTGTCATTTTCATAACTAAAATAATTCAAAAGCCTTTAGGTAATGCTTCTGGATAAGGCTATAATTATAGCCTTTAGCGAAAAATAAATCACAGTAAGCTTATCTATTAATGGTAGATTTAAGCAAGTTAAACTGAATTTTTTTTAAAAAATGTTCAGATTTACCTCAAACTAGGAGAGCACATGGAATTTAGCGTAAAAAGCGGCAGCCCAGAAAAACAACGTAGCGCTTGTATTGTGGTCGGCGTTTTTGAACCAAGACGTTTGTCTGCTGTTGCAGAACAGTTAGATGAAATTAGCGAAGGTTATATCAGCAATTTATTACGTCGTGGCGATTTAGAAGGTAAATCAGGCCAAATGCTGTTGTTACATCATGTGCCTAATATTCTCAGTGAACGCGTATTACTTGTTGGCTGTGGTAAAGAGCGTGAGCTTGATGAAAGACAATATCGCCAAATTATCAGCAAAACAATAAACAACCTTAATGAAACGGGCTCTATGGAAGCCGTTTGCTTTTTAACCGAGTTACACGTTAAAGGGCGAGATAACTACTGGAAAGTAAGGCAAGCAGTTGAAGCAACACAAGATTGCTTATACAGCTTTGATAGCTTGAAGACGCGAAAAGAAGAGCCACGTAGACCGTTAAGAAAAATAGTGTTTAACGTACCAACACGCCGCGAGTTACCCTTAGGTGAACGCGCTGTTGCACATGGCCTTGCAGTTGCTGAAGGTATTAATACCTGTAAAAATGTTGCTAACATGCCTCCTAATATTTGTAATCCTGCCTATCTTGCAGAACAGGCAAAAATACTTGCGAATGAATACGACAACATCACAACAGAGATAGTAAACGAAGCACAGATGGAAAAGTTAGGTATGGGTTCATACTTAGCTGTAGGTCGAGGTTCTGCAAACGAATCTATGATGAGCATCATCAATTATCAAGGTAGCAATGACGACAGCAAACCTATCGTACTGGTTGGTAAAGGCTTAACCTTTGATACAGGTGGTATTTCAATAAAGCCTAGCGAAGCAATGGACGAAATGAAATACGACATGGGTGGTGCTGCTGGCGTGCTTGGTGCGATGCACACCTTAGCAGAACTAAATTTACCGATAAACGTCATCGGTGTATTAGCTGGTTGTGAAAATATGCCAGGTAGTAATGCATATCGTCCAGGTGATGTACTCACAACCATGTCTGGTCAAACGGTTGAAGTACTCAACACAGATGCTGAAGGTCGATTGGTTCTGTGCGACGCCTTAACCTATGTTGAACGCTTTGAACCTGATTGTGTTGTTGATGTTGCGACACTAACAGGCGCATGTGTCATTGCCCTAGGTAAACATGCTAGTGGTCTACTAAGTACGCACAATCCTTTAGCTCACGAACTACTCAATGCTTCAGATCAAAGTGGTGACCGAGCATGGCGATTGCCATTATGGGAAGAATATCAAGAACAGCTTGAAAGCCCGTTTGCTGACTTTACTAATTTAGGTGGTCGAGCTGCAGGCACGATTACTGCCGCCTGCTTTCTTTCTCGTTTTACTAAAAAGTACCATTGGGCACACCTCGATATTGCAGGCACTGCATGGCGCAGCGGTGGTAAAGATAAAGGTTCTACTGGCCGCCCAGTCAGCATGTTATCGCAGTTTTTGTTAAATAAATCTGGCGTAGAGCAAGGTGAATAACAGCAAATGATGAATACACGTGTTATGTTTTACCAGTTAGAAGCGCAAGATAAACACAATATACCGTTGGACAATCTGCATGCGTGCTTTCAGGCTGCGCACTTTTATCGGCAAAAACAACGTGTCTTCATTTTTACCGAATCACAAGAACAAGCACACCAAATTGATGAGCTGTTATGGTCTTTTGACCCTGACAGCTTTGTTCCTCATAACTTAATTGGTGAGGGACCAAAACAGGGTGCAGCGGTTGAAATAAGTTGGCAAGCACCAACTAATAGAAGACCAATATTAATTAATTTAGCGAGCACTGTACCAAATTTTGCTCAACAATATTCAAACATTATCGATTTTGTTCCCAACGACGAAGCATTGAAAGAGCTTGCTCGAGCTCGATTTAAACACTACCGTCAACTTGGGTTTCAGGTGGACAACCAAGCGGCTGCCCCTGTGAAAACAAACTAACATTAAATTAACGCGTAAGTATTAATCCAATGGAAAAAACATTTAATCCCTCAGAAATCGAAAGCAAACTATACCAATCTTGGGAAGACCAAGGTTACTTCGCTCCCACAGACAGTGGTGAAGGCTATTGTATTGCTATTCCACCGCCAAACGTAACGGGCAGCCTTCATATGGGTCATGCTTTTCAGCAAACTATTATGGACACGCTAATACGTTACCAGCGCATGCAAGGTAAAAGCACATTATGGCAGTCGGGCACTGATCACGCAGGGATTGCGACGCAAATGGTTGTTGAGCGCAAGATTGCTACTGAAGAAAGTAAGAACCGCCATGACTATGGTCGTGATGCCTTTATCGACAAGATTTGGGAATGGAAAGCACAATCTGGCGGAACCATAGGGCAGCAAATGAAGCGCCTAGGTAATTCTATCGATTGGTCACGCGAACGTTTTACCATGGATGACGGTTTAAGTGATGCAGTGCAAGAAGTTTTTGTTCGTCTTTATGAAGACGGCTTAATTTATCGCGGTAAACGTTTAGTTAACTGGGATCCAAAATTACACACCGCCATTTCCGACCTTGAAGTTGAAAACAAAGATAAGAAAGGTCATATGTGGCATTTGCGTTACCCTCTAGCAAACGGGGCAAAAACAGCTGATGGTAAAACCTACTTAGTTGTTGCAACAACACGACCAGAAACAATGCTTGGTGATACTGGCGTTGCAGTAAACCCAGAAGATCCACGCTATAAAGCATTGATTGGTCAGCATGTTTTATTACCAATAGTAAATCGTTTAATTCCTATTGTAGCTGATGACCACGCCGACATGGAAAAAGGCACAGGCTGTGTAAAAATTACTCCTGCACATGACTTTAACGATAATGAAGTTGGAAAACGCTGCGGTTTATCAATGATCAACATCTTCAATAAAGATGCCGCCATTTTAGCGAAAGCAGAAGTGTATAACGCCAAAGGTGAGCCTAGCGAAGATTATGAATCAACGCTTCCTGCTGATTATGTCGGCTTAGATCGATTTGACGCGCGCAAAGCAATTATCGCTAAATTTGATGAATTAGGTTTACTTGATAGCGTTAAGGATCATGACCTTGTTGCACCTTATGGTGATCGTTCAGGCGTAATCATTGAGCCGCTATTAACAGATCAGTGGTATGTAAAAACCGAAAAGCTTGCACAACCAGCCATTGAAGCAGTTGAAAATGGCGACATTCAATTTGTGCCAAAACAATACGAAAACATGTATTTTGCATGGATGCGAGACATCCAAGATTGGTGTATCTCTCGTCAGCTTTGGTGGGGTCATCGAATTCCTGCTTGGTATGATAACAACGGTAATGTGTATGTTGGCCGCAGTGAACAAGAAGTCAGAGCAAACAATCAATTAGCAGACGATGTTATACTCAAGCAAGACGACGACGTATTAGATACTTGGTTCTCTTCTGCACTTTGGACATTCTCAACATTGGGGTGGCCAAACGACGAAGAAATGATGAAAAAGTTCCATTCAACTGACGTACTTGTCACCGGCTTTGACATTATTTTCTTCTGGGTAGCTAGAATGATCATGATGACAATGCATTTCATCAAAGATGAAAACGGTAAGCCACAAGTACCATTTAAACAAGTATATGTTACTGGACTAATTCGCGATGAGAATGGCGATAAAATGTCAAAATCTAAAGGTAATGTTATCGATCCTCTGGATATGATCGATGGTATTTCTTTAGATGATTTGCTAGCTAAGCGCACCGGAAACATGATGCAGCCACAACTTGCAGACAAAATTGGCAAAGCGACCAAACGCGCCTTCCCAGATGGTATTGAAGCGCACGGTACGGATGCGTTACGTTTTACCCTCGCAGCATTAGCGTCTACGGGGCGAGACATTAATTGGGACATGAAACGCTTAGATGGATACCGCAACTTCTGTAACAAGTTATGGAATGCAAGCCGTTATGTACTGATGAATACGGAAGAACATGACTGTGGTAAGTCTGGTGGCGACATTGAACTTTCTTTAGCTGATCGCTGGATACAAGCAGAATTGCAAAAAACAGTAAAAACGGTACATGAAGCCTTTGCTACATTCCGTTTTGATTTAGCATCGCAAGCGCTTTATGAATTTACTTGGAACCAATTTTGTGACTGGTATTTAGAGCTAACCAAGCCCGTCTTATTTAAAGGTAGTGACGCGCAACAACGTGGTACACGTAAAACACTTGTTGATACATTAGAAACGTTACTACGTTTAATGCACCCACTGATGCCGTTTATCACTGAAACGATTTGGCAACGTGTTGTACCACTTACCACTTTCAATGCTCAAGGCGATAGCATTATGACGCAAGCCTACCCACAATATAATGCATCACTTGTCGATCAAAAAACCATTGATGACTTAGAGTGGGTAAAACAATTTATTATTGCGATTCGTAATATTCGTGGTGAAATGGACATTGCACCAAGCAAACCGTTACCCGTATTTTTGAAAAATACCTCTGAACAAGATAAACGACGTGTCGCTGAAAATACAAACTTTATTAGTGCACTTGCTAAATTAGAAAGCATCGATCTACTAGCACAAAATGAAGAAGGTCCTGCATCAGCGACGGCAGTTATCGGCGAAATGTCTGTATTAATTCCAATGGCGGGATTAATCGATAAAGACGCTGAACTCGCGCGCTTAACAAAAGCGATTGAGAAATTAGAAAAAGACACGCAAAAGGTGAAAGGAAAGCTAAGTAACGAAAATTTTGTTGCAAAAGCGCCTGCTGCAGTCATTGATAAAGAGAAAGCTAAACTCGCTGAAGCCGAATCTTCACTTGCTAAACTTCATGAACAAAGACAGCAAATAGCAGCAATGTAACGCTCGTTTGACGAAGTTAGCTAATAAAAAGTTAAGCCTGCGATAAGCAGGCTTTTTTATGTAAAAAAAAGTTCAATTTTTCTTCACGTTTATTCAAGCTATTCATTTTTTTATGTGCTACTATTGTCTTGCGTTGAGTTTTTGCGTTTGAAGAGAGGAAATGAATAGCCTCATATTATGAGTTCTATTTAAACCTAAACGCACCTGTGTTATGGAAACCTTTCTCTGTCTGTACTTTTGGGTAGAGAGCATTTACTCCGTACATGGCTAAGTCTGCATGTATGTCTGAATAGCCTAAATTGTTAAACCTTATATATAGAGAGAAATGTTGGTATGTCTGACACAGTAACTGGCAAAGTAAAATTTTTTAATGAATCTAAAGGCTTCGGCTTTATCGAGCAAGAAGGCGGCCCTGACGTTTTCGTTCACTTCAGTGCAATCACTGGTGACGGCTTCCGTACTCTTACCGATGGTCAATCAGTATCTTTTACTGTTGAACAAGGTAAAAAAGGTCCTGAAGCGAAAAACGTTACAGCACTTTAATTAAAAAAGTTACTGCAAAAACGGAGCTTATAAGCTCCGTTTTTTTTACCCAAAATTTAGCAATCCCTGCTATTGATGATATAAACATTCTGTCATAACGCGCTACTCCACCCAAACGCTGCATTGCGCTTCTACTACCATTCAATTTTTATCCTTCGTTTTCATTTGATTTAACAAGACGAAAAAAGGTTGGAATTTCATTGTAAATACCTTGTATTAACTCCATGATCTTGTGAACACTGTAATCGCCTTTACACTCTATGGTGAAAATATACACATACCAATAGAAATATATTCATTCATTTGGATAAACACATGTAAAAGGAATTACAGTTATGAAACCACTTAGCTACGTGCTAGCGCTATTTTTTACTTTAATCTGTACACAATGTAACGCTACCTTATTACTCATTAACGAACTGCACTACGACAATACGGGTTCAGATAAGAACGAATTTGTTGAAGTAATTGCCGACGCAGGTACTGATTTATCACAATGGTCATTACTCTTTTATAATGGTAGTAATGGCCTCGTTTACAAATCAACAGCACTTCATGGCATAGTGCCAGATTCTCATCACGGCATTGGCTTTAGCTCATTTTCAGTTTCTGGCATTCAAAATGGTAGTCCCGATGGCATAGCCCTGGTCAACACAATCACGGATGCTGTTGATGATTTTATCAGTTATGAAGGAAGTTTTACTGCGCTAAACGGTACCGCGACTGGGTTCACCTCAACCGATATAGTGGTAAATCAGCCTCCGTCGGCTGAGCTAGGATTTTCATTGCAGAGAACGGACACATTAGCGAAAAATACATGGCATTTAGCGACACACACCCCTGGCATAATTAACCAGCAACAAACCTTAGTCGCATCGCCAGTTGCTGTTAATTTACCTAACTCAATGACACTCTTTTTATTGGGGTTACTGCTCATTGTAGTGCAAGTAAACGGTCATCACAGCCAAACCAAACCTAAGTTCGCTTAAGTACTTAACTACGTTTATAAGCATTGCAGTAGTTGACAGACGGCTATGGGGAGAGAGGCGTCTCTCATTGCAATGCTTTCCTTATTATCGCGGTAAATGCTGTTCAATAATTGATGAAATGAGCTGACAGTGATCGTCGTTGTCATTTAAAGCTGGTATGTAGTGATATTGCTCTCCACCAGCATTGATAAAAATCTCTCGATTTTCTTCTTCAAGCTCTTCTAACGTTTCTAAGCAGTCGGCACTAAATGCAGGGCTGATAATAGCGATATGCTTACACCCTTGTTGTGCTAGCTCTTCTAACGTTTCGTCAGTATAGGGTTTTAACCACTCTGCTTTACCGAATCTTGATTGAAAAGTGGTTAAATACTCATCGTCCTTTAACCCTAGTTCTTTAGCCACCCCACTGGTTGTTTGGTGACAAAAACAGAAATAAGGATCACCACTTTCAAGAAAGTGTTTTGGCATGCCATGGTATGAAAGTATTAATTTATCTGGCTTACCATGTGTATTGAAGTGATTTTGAATACTATTAGCTAGGGCTTTAATGTACAGCGGATGTTCATGATAGCCATTTATAAAGTGAATACTTGGGATCCAACGCCACTTTGCTATTTCTTGAGTAACGGCATCAAAAGTCGATGCCGTAGTCGGTCCACCATATTGAGGATACAAAGGCAGAATAATAAACTTATCTATGCCTTGCGCTTGAAATTTATTTAATGCTTGAGCAATAGAGGGATTGCCATAGCGCATAGCAACATCCATGACTACCTCACTTTGTTCATCAAGACGCATTATGTGTGCAACTTTGTTACGAATTTTATTCATAATGACAAGCAAAGGTGAACCGTCTTCAGTCCAAATAGATTGATAAAGCTTTGCTGACTTCTTTGGACGCACACGAAGAATTATGCCGTGAAGAATAAGCCACCAAATAAATTTAGGGATCTCAACTACGCGAGGATCTGATAAAAACTCTCGTAAATATCGCTTCAATGCTGGCGCAGTTGGTGCATCTGGAGTGCCTAGGTTTGTTAGTAATATTCCTACCTTGGCTTTTCGCTGATGTACTGATTTCGTTCTTCCTATGTACCTTGATTTCAAAATATCTCCTACCCCAAACGATTAATGCGCAAAACAGCTACTGTACTACGCTATTGATCTCTAACTGGATCACCTTGTCAGTTGTCAATGAAACATTCATAGCTTCAGCTTTAAAGTCGCCAGGTTTAATGCCAGCATTACCCGACTCAGAAATAATAGCGTACACATGCACCGATTCCACATCACTTAATTTGGCTTGCGGCGTCATTGCGTTTGCATCTGACAACGTTATTGTCGTAGGTAAATCACTAGCTTGCAGCTTTATTGCCGCTAGCGGCATTCTTGAACCATCAACAGGAATAGCATAGATAAAGACCACTTTATCTTCACTTTGCGCTAGCTTCTCACGTATATTTTCACTTAAAGAAACCGCTAGTGTTAATGCCTGAGTGCCAGTCATGCTTGGTTGTTCGCCTGTTAACGCTAACCTATTTTTTGCTTCATTAAGAGCTTCTGTTAGTGCCTGCACATTCACACTGGGTCGATTATCAGTAATAACAAGCTGCCAATGTTCAACCGCTGATTGGTAATCTTGCGAGATAAAGGCATGCATTCCCAATAAAATATTGGTTGAAGGATCCCTCGCATCAAGTGCCAATGCTTTATCAATATAGCTTTGTACTTCAGTTGTGATTTTTTGCTTATTTTGATAGTAGCTTGCTTGCGCCTTAGCGCCAAATAAATCGGCTTGCTCGCCATCAATATCAATAACACGGTCAAAGGCAACTAACGCGCCAGCAAAATCTCCAGCGCCAATAAGCGCCTGTCCAAGTCCATACCAAGCGTCACTGTTATTGGGTTCAAGCTCGGTCTGTTTCTTTAATTGTTGAATTTGCATCAACGCTTGTTGCTCTGCATTAACAGATTGCTGGCTTTGCTCTTGTCTTGGCATTGTGGTTAGTTTTTCAAACGCACCTGTTTGTTGATAAAGCAAAGCACTAAAAATAATGATAAATAAAGAAAGCGCAATTGGCCAAATAATTGAAATTGGCTGAGCTACTTCCGTTTGCACTTGCTCGCTTGCATTTTCTTCGATGTCTTGTAGCAAACTTTGGTCTAATTCCGACAACAAATAATCGTAACTTTCTTGATCGAGTTTTCCTTGCGAAAAATCACGCTCTATTTCTGCCTTATGTTCTTTATATAACCGAATATTTGTTTCGTCTCGAAAGCTATTATCTACGTTATTACGATATTTGCGTTGGTTTATAAAATGTCCCCATACGATCATCAATAACAACAATATGAAGGCAATCAGGGTAAAAAGTAGTGCTACCATAAATTTACTTATCTTTTAAAATTTGATCTAATTTAGATTTTTGTTGAGTAGACAATTTAGCCGAACGGTCAATAGTCGGTTTATTACGGACGATTAAAATCATCACAATAATACCAATCACTAATAACACTAGCGGTCCAAACCAAAGAACATAGGTTAATGACGATACTTTAGGCCGATAAAGTACAAATTCGCCATAACGATCGACCATAAAATCAACAATTTCTTTATCTGCCTTTCCTTCTTGCAAAAGTTGATAAACTTCTCGTCTTAAGTCTTTTGCAATAGGTGCATTCGAGTCAGCTAAATTTTGATTCTGGCATTTGGGGCAACGAAGTTCTTTAACTAACGCTTTATATCGCGTTTCTGTAACAGGGTCATCAAAAACATAGGTATCTGCTGATTGCGCTGCTTGTGATAAAACGATTAACGTTACACCAATTGTTAATGCTAGCAAGGAAGATAATATTTTCATCGTGCAACGCCTTGTTCTTTCTCAAGTAATTCAATCATTGGTAGAAACCTTTCTTGCCAAACTTTACTATCAATTGGGCCAACATGCTTCATGCGCACAATACCTTTTGCATCGATAACAAATGTTTCTGGCGCCGCTGTAACACCAAGCTCAATCCCAAGTTTACCCAATGGGTCAAATATCGAAAATACATAGGGATCTTCGTAATCTTTCAACCATTGCTTGGCATCTTCTCTCACGTCTTTGTAATTTAAACCATATAATGAAACACGATCACTTTTTGCAATATCAACAAGGTATGGGTGTTCATATTTACAATAAACACACCAGGTTCCCCAAACATTAAGCAGTACAATATCACCCTTTAAGTCTGCTGCAGTTAACGTTACTTCAGGTTTTAAGAGCTGTGTTAACGCAAAATCTGGTATTGGCTTATTAACAAGTGCAGAAGGTACCGCCTGTGGATTTAATGATAGGCCTCGATATAACACAACACCAAGTGCCACAAACAAAACTAACGGAATAAAACGAATCATCTTATTCATTATTTTACCCCTTCAGCGACGAGTTTAGACTTAGCATTATCACGCGCAGATTGCTTTACTTTCTTTCTACGATACCGTTTATCAAGCATGGCTAAAAAGCCACCCAAGCCCATAAATATCGCCCCTAACCAAATCCAGCGAACAAAGGGTTTGTAATGCACTCTGATAGCCCATGCTCCGTCAGGCAGTGGATCACCTAAAGCAACATATACGTCGCGAAATAATCCAGGATCAATGCCTGCTTCGGTCATTCCCATCGTTTGAACGAGGTAGGTTCGTCGCTCTGGTTTTAACAATGCTACAAAATCATTGTTGTGGCTTACTTCAAGCTGACCTTGCTCTGCCGTATAATTAGGTCCTTTAACGGGTAATACGCCTTTAAAAGTCACCTCGTAGCCAGACACATTAACTGACTCACCTACTTGCATTTTAACGCTTATTTCTTTTTCGTAGATAGATACCAATGTGACCCCAACAATAGTCACCGCGATGCCCATATGCGCTATTGTCATTCCCCATTGGCTTAACGTGATGCGTGAAAATTGATATCCCGATTTTCCCTGTTTCGCTTGATTACGTAGATCTTTAATCACCACTAGAGAAACCCAAAACGCAAGCGTCATACCAAAGCTAGCCAGCAGATTTAATTCGCCAGCATAGGCTAACGGAAATAATGCACCTAAAACGATACTGATAACTGAAGGTTTAGTAATTTGTTTACGCAATTCACCTTTCTTAGCTTTTTTCCAACGAATAAGCGGCCCTATTCCCATGATCAAAAATAAGCAACTCATGATAGGAACAAATACCGCATTAAAATAAGGCGGTCCTACGGATATTTTGCCAAGACCAGCTGCATCAATAATTAAAGGGTAAAGCGTACCGAGTAGCACAGTCACTGAAGCAACGACAAGAATAATATTACAAAGTAATAACGCTGTTTCACGAGAATAAAAAGAAAATCGGCTGAAACTTGATACATTTGATGCTCTAAAAGCGAAGAGTGTGAGTGAACCACCGACAGCTATCGCTAATAATAGTAAAATAAACATTCCTCGCGTTGGATCTGCGGCAAAAGAATGTACTGATGTTATCACACCGGAACGTACTAAAAATGTACCGAGAAGACTTAAACTAAACGCGAATATCGCAAGTAATACTGTCCAGTTTCTGAATGCGCCGCGCTTTTCAGTTACCGCTAAGGAATGCAATAACGCCGTACCAACGAGCCAAGGCATAAATGAGGCATTTTCAACGGGATCCCAAAACCACCAGCCACCCCAACCAAGTTCGTAGTATGCCCACCAACTACCTAAAGCAATGCCTAATGTTAAAAAGATCCAAGCAGCTACAACCCATGGACGAGCCCATCTTGCCCAGGCGGCATCGAGTTTACCGCACATAAGAGCAGAGACGGCAAAAGCAAATGCAACGGCAAATCCAACATAGCCGAGATAAAGCATCGGTGGATGTATTATTAAGCCAACATCTTGTAATAACGGATTAAGATCTCGCCCTTCGGTTGGCACAACAGGCCATAAACGGTCAAATGGATTAGATGTTAACAAGGTAAACAACATAAATCCTACTGAAACCATGCCAAGAATAGCTAATACACGAGCAACAAATGCTTCATCAATGCCTTTGCTAAACTTTGCGACTGCCATGGTCCAAGCAGTTAACGAGAAAACCCACAGCAATAAAGAGCCTTCATGACCGCCCCAAACAGCACTAATTTTAAAATAATACGGCAATAAAGAGTTTGAATGGCCGGCAATATATTTAACGGAGAAGTCGTCAATGACGAAAAGATAAGCTAAGATGACAATACTAAGTCCAGTGAAGGCAAACATGCCCAAAGTGAGAGGTTTAGCATAGCCAATAAGAATTGGTTGTCGTAAAAATACACCAACCAGCGGTACAACACTTAAACAGATGGCGAATGCCAATCCTAATATTAAGGCAAAATGCCCCAACTCAGGGATCATATTACTTCTCCGATAGCGCTTTAAGAATAGCTGACTTACGTACATTCACGCTTCACACACTATATGGCGAATTACGAACTAACGTCTGTCAAAAAATTGCAGCAATTCTACCACCGATTGTAATTAAAAAGCAGTAATCTTGCGTTAAGTCGCATATATTTTGCGAATGAAAGCAATGGTATAATAAATTAATTACTTGGTGTAGGATCTAGATCAAATCAACGTATGCCGTACTAGCTACACTTGCGTTAACTTAATTTACAACGATATAAACGAAACAATTCATGAGTCATAGTGACGTTCCCCTCATAGAAACACGCAACTTAACTTGTATTCGAGAAGATAGAGTGCTTTTCGAATCGCTAGATTTTGCTGTTAATCGTGGCGACATCGTGCAGGTAGAGGGCCCTAATGGCGCCGGAAAAACCAGCTTATTACGAATTATAGCCGGACTTTCTCAACCGTATGATGGTGACGTATATTTCAATGGTCTCACGATAAATGATTGTAGAGAAGCTTATCACGAAAATATGCTTTATTTAGGGCACAGTGTCGGTATTAAAGGTGAACTAACGGCACAAGAAAACTTGGCGTTTAATCTCGCTTTAAGTGGCTTATCAGCAGAGAGTGCTGAAGAAACACTTGCTGAAGTCGCACTCATCGGCTTTGAAGACGCGTTAGCCTCACATTTAAGCGCTGGTCAACATAGGCGTATCGCTTTAGCTAAACTTTGGCAGAGTACTGCAAAAATCTGGATTTTAGACGAACCTTTTACTGCGATTGATAAAAAAGGAGTCTTAACTTTAGAACAACGTATGCAGGTACATGCTGAAAAAGGTGGTGCAGTTATCTTGACAACCCATCAAGATTTACAAATGTCTTCCGATAAATATAAAAAATTAACGCTTGAATATAGGTTCTTCTAGGATAAGTTATGAGTAAAAACGATACTACAAACCTATCTTATCGCCAGATTTTCTACCTTGTTTTTAAACGCGATATTACCATTGCATTTCGCCACAAGGATGACGTTGCAAATCCGCTGTTGTTTTTTATTCTTGTTGTCACACTTTTTCCTCTCGGTATTGGTCCTGAACCTAATATGCTTGCTAGAATAGCCCCCGGCGTTATATGGGTTGCAGCGTTACTTGCAACCTTATTATCACTTGATCGCTTATTTAAAAGTGATCATGCCGATGGTGCCTTAGAGCAAATGTTGCTTAGCCCCAGCCCAACTTTTATTATTGTTTTAGCAAAAATATGCGCGCATTGGGTTATTAGCGGTTTACCTTTGATCATCATTTCTCCTTTACTAGCGTTACTTCTGTATTTACCGGAGAACGCCTATGGCGCGCTAATACTAACGTTATTGATAGGTACGCCGGTATTAAGTTTTATTGGTGCCATTGGCGTGGCATTAACAGTAGGCATTAAAAAAGGTGGCGTATTATTGAGCCTGTTGATACTGCCTTTATATATCCCTTTATTAATTTTTGCGACAAGCGCGATAGATACTGCGGCAATGAACTTACCCTATAGCGGTCAACTTGCTATAATTGGCGCACTTTTTATTGGCTCTATTACGCTTTCACCCTTTGCGGTGAGCGCAGCACTTAAAGTGAGTACTAACTAAATGTGGAAGTGGTTACATCCTTACGCAAATCCAGAGAAAACTTTTCAGTTAACTGAAAAAATTGCCCCTTGGTTTGGCTATTTAGCAATAATATTGTTATCCGTTGGCTTAGTATGGGCGCTATTATTTGTGCCTCCTGATTACCAACAAGGCAATAGTTTTCGCATCTTTTACATTCACGTGCCGTCCGCTATTTTGTCATTGAGTGTATACGTCGCGATGGCAGCAATTGCTTTTTGCGGCCTTGTGTGGCAACTCAAATTAGCGCATGCATCAGTCGCCGCTATTGCTCCAGTAGGCGCAGTATTAACAGCCGTAGCTCTATTTACAGGTGCTGCATGGGGCAAACCAACTTGGGGAACTTGGTGGGTATGGGATGCCCGATTAACATCACAACTAATACAGTTATTTCTATATCTAGGAGTGATCGCATTACATAATGCTTTTGAAGATAAAGCACAGGGTGGCAAAGCTGCAGGCATTTTGGCAATGGTTGGTGTAGTTAATGTGCCTATTATTAAATATTCCGTCGAATGGTGGAATACGCTCCATCAAGGACAAACAGTTACACAAATAGGTAAACCTGCAATGACTATGGATATGTACTTACCCTTCGTTGTCTGTTTGTTTGGTGTTGTATGCTTGATCACATGGTTAATCTGTATTCGATTTAAAACAGAATTACTTGCGCGAAATATTACACGCCCTTGGGTAAAGCAATTAGTTAACAACTCTGGAGTTTAGACATGCAATTTACAAGTTTTGCAGAATTTATTGCGATGGATGGCCACGGGTTTTATGTTTGGCTTTCATACGGATTTAGCGTCGTTATTTTTGCCCTGATTATTGTGTTTTCTATTTCTCGACATAAAACCACTATTAAACAAATTAAAAATCGCTACAAACGCGAAGAACGACTAAAGCAAGCAGCACTTGCACAAGAGCAAGACAAGAGGTAGCTCAATGAACCCAAGACGTAAAAAACGATTAACTATTGTCACTTCAATACTGCTAGGGATTGGCTTGATCACATCATTAGTATTGTATGCACTTAGCCAAAATATAGATTTATTTTATACGCCACATGAAATTGTGCATGGTAAAGATGACACTGGCGTAAAGCCTGTAATTGGCCAGCGTATTCGTGTAGGTGGATTAGTGGTTGTTGGCTCAGTTTCACGAAACCAGGATAGTTTAAAAGTACAATTTGATTTAACCAATAAAGGTGAAGTGATCACGGTAAAGTACGATGGTATCTTGCCAGATCTTTTTCGTGAGGGACAAGGGATTATTGCTAATGGTGTGTTAGTAGAACATAAACTGCTAGACGCAACTGAAGTGTTAGCAAAGCACGATGAAAATTATATGCCGAAAGAGATAGCAGATTCACTTGGTGAAGGGCACAAGCCGCCTGAGTATTCAAATAAAAACTAATAATCAAGACCTTCTATGAATAAGGATATGTAGAGGGTCTTTGCTTGTTGTACTATCTAAGCAACATCTTCATTAGGCAATATGCGATCGCCAATCTTATTTAAAATATCAACTTCACCACGACAGACTGCAACAACAGACTTACCTTTTTTAAATTCATCAGGCAGAATAATTCTACCTGTACTGCTAGTTTCAAAATGTCCAATATGATGAAAAAGTTCGATTGATTTATCACAATAATAAATAATTGTGACTAGCTCTGTCTGCGTACTCATTACACCCTTCTTATTATAATAGTGACAACTAACAAGTATGTTTCATTAAATACTACGTTGTGCTGGATAATAATTACTGCTTAATTCAGCAACAAATTTTCAACATCATACGAAATATAATTTATAAGATCATTAAAAACATTATGTTTTTTTAAATATTACTGTAAAAATTTTGTAAAAAAAACCCTGAGCCGAAACCCAGGGCGATCACATAAGATCTTTTTAACGCACCCTCAACTAGTGAGATGGTATGCCTTTTCAGGCAAATATTTTCTTACACAAAGGCTATGCTTTTTTGCGCATTTTGTGGCCTTTTACTGCATAAAATAAGATATATAAATAACAAGGTAGCATCACAATATAACCACCTTGTTGGCCAAATGAAGTGCCTGTTGCAATCCCCCAAAATAAAGGTCCAAACGCACCACCAGCAATTCCCATTACCAATAAAGCAGATCCTGTACTGGTCAGTTTACCTAATCCTGATAAAGCCAGTGGGAATATTGCCGGCCAACAAATAGCGTTAGCAAGCCCCAAAAAGGCAATCAACAGCAATGGGTCAGGTAACATTGCACCGCCCAAAGGTACAAGTAACGCATTCGCTATTACATAAGACTGGTCGCTTGTTAAAAGTATACCTAAGGATAAAATAACACCTACAATAGCGGATACTGCTAATGCCTTAGCCTGTGAGATAAAACGTGGTATTAAAACAATCCCAAGAATATAGCCTGCAACCATGCATATCATGGTATAAGAGGTCATGACACTATAGTTCTCTACCCCTAATGACAAGGCGTATGTACCAATTGTGTCACCGGCAATAACTTCCACAGCTACGTAAACAAAGATAGCTAAAACACCAAAGCGTAAGTTAGGGTGTGACAACGCTTCTTTAACTTGGCCTTTATCGCTTTCTTCTTCTTCGCTCTCTAATTCAGGCAATGGTGATTTCTTGACAGCAAAAGCGAGTAAACCAATAAACAACGCCATGCCTAAATAAGGCAGAACAAGACCGTCAGCCATTAAATCGATATCTTCTTGTGATAAATCTTTACCCACAAGCTCTGTAAAATTACTCAAAATAAGTGCGGTAAATACCATAGGTGCTACAACACCTGCCCCTTTATTTAAAATACCCATAATACTGATGCGCGCTGCAGCAGATTCTTCCGGGCCAAGACGCACTACATAAGGGTTTACAGCAGTCTGTAATAACGTTTGACCAACCCCCATAATTAGTTGCGCAAATAAGAATAAAGCAAACACTTGTGTTTTAGCTGCTGGTATAAACAATAAGCCTGCGACCATCATTG
Organism: Thalassotalea sediminis; assembly: GCF_030295915.1. Classification (NCBI taxonomy): domain Bacteria; kingdom Pseudomonadati; phylum Pseudomonadota; class Gammaproteobacteria; order Alteromonadales; family Colwelliaceae; genus Thalassotalea; species Thalassotalea sediminis. The sequence continues at coordinate 3,357,395 of NZ_AP027361.1, forward strand.
TCGCCATGCCTAATGCCATACCATTTTTATAACCTACTTTTCGAATAACTGCCGCCGATGGAATTGCAGTAAAGGTAACAGCAATGTAAAAAGAGAAAAGAATTAACGAGGCCTGTACAGGTGTTAAGTCTAATATCTGCTTCAAATACGGCATTAACGAACCATTAAGCCACGTCGCAAACCCCAATATAAAAAAGAGGGTTGCAACGATAGCCATAGGCACCGCGCTACTCTGTTTTTTCTCAGTTGACACTGTCATTTCCATAATTTCCTCAAATTCTTAATTTTATAATTATTCTTCGTATAGATTTATGTCATATAAACTGGCTTACCAGCGATCCATGTTGATAATACATCATGTGCTTGATCTAACACTACAAAATCAGCAGCTTGACCGACTTTTAATTCACCCCGCAAACCTGTTTGGTTGATATAATTTGCTGGGTACTTACTTGCCATTCTAACAGCTTCTTCAAAACTTATATCTAAACCTTGATGGCTATTATTTACTGCGGTAATCATTTCTAACGCAGCTCCTGCAAGTTCACCCGTTGTCGACGTTAATCGACCGTCACGTAAGTAAACCGTGCGATCAAAGAATGAAAACTCTGTTTGATCTGTTCCAATAGTAGACATAGCGTCCGTGACTAAAAACATTTTACCTTTCGGCTTCGCCTTCAAAGCTAATTTAGCGCTAGTATAATCAACATGATGACCGTCAATGATAATACCGCAACTTGTTTTATCATTCAGTAACGCACAGCCAGTCACGCCTGGTTCTCTGCCCTGTAACGGCGACATCGCATTATATAAATGTGTAAATCCATCGGCACCAGCATCAACAGCTGCTTGAGCTGTCTGATAATTCGCATTGGTATGCCCTAAACATACCTTAATCCCTAACGATACCATTCGAGTAATATCTTCAGGTGCTACAGTTTCTGGTGCTAAGGTGACTAATATCTGACCAATATCCTTACGTTCAAGTACAGCCCATTCTTCGTCACTTATCGGGCGAATATATTCTTCAGCATGTGTACCTTTTTTAGCCACCGACAAGTGCGGGCCTTCAAAGTGAACACCTAAGATACCTGGTACTTTTTGTGCAATTGCTTCAGACATAGCGTCAGCGGCTCGTTGCATTACCTCAACTTTATCTGTGATCAGTGTTGGTAACATACCCGTAGTACCAAATTTAGCATGTGCGGTGATGATGGTTTTTAATTTATCTAATGAGGGAGAATCATTAAATAAAACACCACCACCACCATTGACTTGTAAATCAATAAAACCAGGAACAACTAAGCCTTCAGCAACCGCATCAACATTTGATATATCGGTATCAATCGCTGTAATCTTTCCATCAACAATAGTGAGAACTTGATTGTCTAACGTTTGTTGACCATCAAAAAGTTGCTGTGCATGCAGGCGTATACTAGTCATTATAGTGTCTTGGTTACCTTTTTAAGGCCTTTAGGCTCGTCTGGGTTAAAACCACGTGTCACAGCAACTTCTGCAACATCTAAATAAAAACGTTGAAGTACTACAAGTGGTGCTAAACGAGGGTGAACATTGTTATCGGTTTGACGAATATGCACTAAATCAGCACCACGCTGACCTACTTCATCAATTTGCTCTTGGTGAGATTTGGCACTTTCATCGTTAACAGCCGCATTTAAAATTGCCAAGCCTTGTTCAACTAACGTTACTGGACCATGTAAAAATTCTGCTGAACTGAATGATTCTGCATGAATAGACGCAACTTCTTTAAGCTTCAACGCCATTTCTTTGGTAATCGCGTAGCCTAAACCACGACCTAAAACAACTAAGTTCTTAACGCCTTCTATCGATTTCGACGTTAATTGTTGCTCTGAATCAATTATGGTTTGTAACGCTGCTGGTAATGTATCTAAGGCTTCAATTAACGCTTGGTTTTCTGTCCAGTACGCCGTTAATTGCAATAGCGCTGACAGTGTTGCCAAATAACTTTTCGTTGCGGCAACCGAGATCTCTGCGCCTGCCTTAAGTGGTAAAAACTCATCAACAATATCTTTTAATGGTGATGTTTCATCATTGACTAAAGCAACAACGAATGCACCGCCTTTCTTCGCCATTTCTGCTTGAGCAATAATGTCGGGGCTACGACCTGATTGAGAAATAACGATTGCAACTGCTTGATCAAGTTTTAATTGCTTACCATATACGCTTGATACTGAAGGCGCTGCGGCAAATGTCGGGATTCCGGCTTCAATTTCAATTAAGTACTTACCAAATACACCAGCATGATCTGATGAACCTCGGCCAATGATCATTACCATTTTTGGATTAAGTTGACGCAACTTTGCACCAATCGAATTTACTAGCTCTTGGTTTGCCGTCAGTTGTGCTGCTATTACTGAAGGAGCTTGTTTAGCTTCTTGCTCCATAATCGTTTGTGTCATGTGTAAACCTTATATCTTGTAAATACTGTTCAAATTAAAGCAACGCGAGCTGTTGCCTTGCAAAAATTACTGAACCCATTTCCGGTGCGCATAGCGGCTCAGCAAGCGAGTCTTTAACATCTTTAGCCAACCATGGCTTAATGCGTGGCGTTAATCCACCAATGAGTGATATGCGAGGAGGATTTTGTTTAGCAAGCTGCCTTGCAACGCCGCTAATATAACCGGCGCCTTCTTTAACAATTGCGATTGCTTCAGCATCGCCTTCTTCTGCGGCATCAAAAACAAGGTTTGCCATTTTCGCGTAAAACGCAGCAGGTTTACCCGCAATCACTTCTACCATTTCCAAACCATTATCAATACCAAGCAACGTCAATAATTTTTCATTAATTGAAGAAGGTTCCTTTAAGCCATCTAATGACATTAATACATAATTTGCTGCTTGAAAGCCAAACCATGCACCGCTCCCTTTATCCCCATGAGGAAAGCCATGGCCACCAATTGTATAGGGATGTCCATCGACATAAGAAAAGCCACAAGAACCCGTTCCTGTGATCATAACGGCTCCGTCACTACCATTGTGCGCGGCTAAACAAGCTATCAATAAATCAGTTGCTAAAAACATCTGACCAAAAGGATGTGCCCAATTAGACATTTGCTCGAATAACGCAGGTAAATTTACACCTGCCAATCCAACACCAGCGGTTAAATCCTTTAATTGAAGATCTAATCCAGAGTTTTCCAATGCGCGCTGAGCGGATTCAGTAATAGAATTTACTGCTTGCTCAAAACCATGCAGAGGATTTGCTGGGCCTGAAATGCCTTCTCCAAGTACGTTATTATCTGCATCAACAATAATGGCTTTACATTTACTACCACCACCGTCAATGCCTAATAAGTATGTGTTATTAATGTCACTGCTGCTAGGCATTTTGACCTCATGCTTACTACACTTGTACCGATCTACATCAATACAAATTAAAAACTTAATTATTTAGATGATTTCATCTTAACCAGAAATGACAGCGTTGTCATTTATTTTTTATAAAAAATATACGTTTTTATCTATAAAATATGAATAAGTATACAATACATTGATTACAAAGCAGTTTTAAAATTACACTCAAGTAACAATCTTAAAACCTTAAACTAACACTAACCACATTGCATACAAAAGTGGTTAATTGAGACCAAATAGAAATAGCCTCAACTAACCAAGTACGCTACTTTCATAAATATTACTTAGGCGATACAAACATGCTTCTGCTTTTTCGCGTGCCGTCACTCGTTACTGTACGCACCTGCACTTGACCCGACACTTTTGTCGGTTGCTGATACGTTTTCCATGTTTTACCTTCTTCTTTAAACTCGATGACTAACCCAGGAAACGCACTATTAGCATGAAGTATACCTTGCTCTATTTTTGCACCTGCTGTTGGTAGCCTGTAAGTCATACCCGCTATATCAAGTTTGGGTAATTCTTTTTGCCCTAGCGCATTGGCAAACAATCGCCACTGCTTATTTCTAGCCGCTTCTTTTTCAGCAGTGAATGTATTCGTTGATTGTGAATATTTTGCACCTTGATAATTGTACGGCACTACCCATGAAGGCTCAAACCATGCCCTTTCTGCAAGTGCAATCAGACGCGGGAATATTTTATATTCAGCAACATTATCTGTGCGCACGTTTTCGCTCCATAACTGTGCTTGAATCCCCAGCACCTTACGCCCTTTTTCCATTGGTTGGTGCGTGACCTTACCTTGTTCATCCTTTTGTAAGGTATCATCAATTGCAAATGGGTTTTCTTGCCTGTCTAACCAGAACTCAGCATGCACAGGTAAGTTTTGCGGCATAAATTGAAAAACTTTTTCAGTATTTGTATGACGAGAAGCCCAATAGTAACCGTGTTCTTTAGGGTCCGCTTCATAAGGGAAGTCAAAATAAGTTACATCAGGTGTCGACATCACGACTTGCCAATTACGATTGACGAGCTCATTTACTGACTGAGTTGCTCCCCAAGGAATGTGCGCCCAAGAGTTAGCTTGTACAACTGCCGGCATGTTGTCTTTATTAGTGTGCTCTAAGCCGTCACTCCAAGCAGCGGGCTCAATTCCCATCGCAGAGATCATGTTAGCAACGCGTTCAACAAAATAGGCACCTAGTTGCTTCATGTCAGTGACGCCTTTATCGTTGTTCTTAATAAAGGCTTTACAAACTGGAGATTCAAGCCAAGCACCGGCGGTTTCATCTGCACCAATATGATAGCGTGTTAATGGTTGCCCTGCTACTTGATGAATCTTCTTTACTTCACTCATTACTTTTTCAACAAAAGCATACGAAGACTCTTGGCAAGCATTAATGGTGTTATCGTTATAAAACTGTACCGATGAATATTTTGTTTCATCATCCGGATCATGCAATAAATATTGTTCTGCTTTTTCTTTGTCTTCTAATTGCATGTATTTATTGTATCGAGCAGTCATTGCTTTAATCGCTGCTCTTGAATGACCTGGCATATCAAGTGATGGTAATACCTGAATATGACGGGCCGTTGCAGCTTTTAAGATCTCGATGTAATCGTTAACACTATAAAAACCATTGTTAATGTTATTTTCATCAACTCCGGCACCTAATTGAGGCATTAAACATTGCTGTTCAGTGATATCAAAGCAACGTTTACTGCTAACTTCTGTTAATTCTGGTAACCCTGGAATTTCCAACCGCCACCCTTCATCTTCTCCCATGTGTAAATGCAACTTATTAAGTTTGTAAGCTGCCATTTGATCCATGAGTTTGATTATAAAGTCTTTGTCACGAAAATTTCTCGCAACATCAACAAGTAAGCCACGAAACTCAAATAAAGGCTCATCTTGAACACTAACATAAGGTAATGACTTATCATCGAGACTTAACAAACTTGCCAACGATTGAACACCATTAAAAACACCGGTTTCATCAACACCTGTAATGCGAATACCGGTTTGTAAAATCGTCATTGTATAGCTGCCGATCATTTTACTATCATCAGGCTTAATCGATAGTTTAACTTTGGCGCCGTTTTCAGATTGTTTAATACCCAGCGTTGCTAGACGCTCAAGTCCAGCAATTACGCTTTCCTTGTCAACATTTCCAAACGCTACATTTATGCCAGATGAAATATCCAACGCCCCTGAAGGCTCAGGAAATACGATGTTTTTTGGGGTAGGAATAATCACTTTACTTACATCAAGTAATTTCTCTCCAAGCACTTTATTTCTTTGATAAAAATCTTCTGCCGTTAGCCACTGAGTATTATCACTCGGCGTTCGTTTAAAGTGATGTTCATAATCACTGTAACTTTTAACATGTTGTAGCACTTCAAGTTGAGTATCTGGATCAATTGTCGGCTTTGTACTCGTAATTACTCTGGGTTCAAGTTCAGGTGCGGTAACAATCATGTTTGGCATGATGTCCGATTCTGCAAGCGTCCAAAAACTCGCTCTAAAGGTAACCGTCTTTGTTTCGCCTTTTTTGAGGCCAGCGAATTTTTCCGTTGGCGTTAAGCGATGCAAGTCACCATTTAAATGTTCTAATGTAAACAGGTTACCGTCAGCATTATGTAATGGTGCTATTTGGCTATAATAAATTTGCCAACCAGATGCAGGAATATCTTCTTTTGCCGTTAACTTAAACTGTGCTTCAAAGCACAAGCCATCAGTCTTATTTGGATCGCATTTATCCCCTGCTTGGTTCGTTACAAGAATAAACTGAATTTGTAATGCGTCAGCAATAGTATCGATGTCTTGTTGCGTTAAGGCTCCCATTTGCGTCGCTTGCACTTCAGCCGTTTGCGTTTGTTGTGAAGTTGGGGTAGTGGTTTCTCCACAGCCGGCCATCACAAATGCTGCAGAAATCATTGCGGATAACACTGTCAATTTCATCACGTTGCTACTCATTTTTTTATTATTTGAAGATATAAACATGAACGATTTTGACAGCGCTGTCAAAAATTTCTTTACACATAAGGTACAGCGCTATAAGTTTGTGTTATAAATTGAGTCAATATTGATTTTATACCGTTAAGCAATTTTGCGCATGGTAAAGTGTTAGTGTGTCATCTTGAGTGGAAAGAGTAGAAGTAATATGTCAGAGTCGATCAAAAAAGTAGTTATCGTGGGGGGTGGTACCGCTGGGTGGATGACTGCTGCAAGTCTTAGCAAATATTTAGCGAACAAAGACACTAACATTACGATTATAGAATCAACGACTGTCGGCACAGTAGGTGTTGGTGAAGCCACAATTCCAAATATAATAAATTACAATAAAAATCTAGGTATTGATGAATTAGAACTCATTAAAGCAACGCAAGCGACCTTTAAACTCGGCATACAGTTCGAAGATTGGAATAAACCGGGAGAAAAATTTTTTCATCCTTTTTCAGATTATGGTATGCCGATTAACAATGTTGATTTTCATCACTACATTAATAGAGTTAATGCACAAGGAAGCCAGCTAAATATAGAAGATTACTGTTTTCCTGCGGTATTAGCTAAGCAAGGAAAGTTTGCGCAACCGCATCCAAACCCGCCCTCACCTTTAGCAGATTATCAATATGCACTTCACTTTGATGCTGGGTTATATGCTAATTTTCTCAAATCTTTTGCACTCAAACATGGTGTAGTTCATATTGACGCATTCATTCGTAGTGTCGAACTTAATCAAGAAAATGGCTTTATCAAATCAGTCACGCTTGAAAATGGCGACATTATAAATGGTGATCTATTCATTGATTGTTCGGGGTTTAAAGGGTTACTTATTGAAGAAGCTCTAAAAACCGGTTATGAAGATTGGAGTCATTGGCTTCTTTGTGACCGTGCCATGGCTGTACAAACAGAATTATCTGGCGAGATAACACCTTTTACCCGCTCAATAGCCAAAGCTTATGGCTGGCAATGGCGTATCCCATTACAGCATCGAATGGGTAATGGGTATATATATGCAAGTAAATATCAATCTGATGAGGAAGCAGAGCGCACTTTACTATCGAGTATCGAGGGTAAAAAAATTAAAGATATTCGAAAGTTTCAATTTACACCTGGATGTAGAAAAAAAGTTTGGAATAAAAACTGTGTTGCTATTGGCTTATCTTCAGGATTTTTAGAGCCTTTAGAGTCAACTAGTATTTCATTAATACAATCTGTCATTGATAAACTACTGACGTTTTTTCCAGATACATCTTTTAACCAACATGATATAGATGAAGTAAACCGGCTACATAATGATGAACTTATTCACATCCGAGATTTTTTAATCTTGCATTATAAAGCAAGCAAACGCGATGACTCACCTTTTTGGCAACATTGCCAAGAGATGAGCATTCCAGATTCTTTAGCTCACAAAATAGCAGTTTTCGAAAGCAGAGGTCATATTATTATTAGAGAAAGCGAATCATTCGAACCAGCTAGTTGGTTAACGATGTATAACGCATTTGGCTTCATACCTAAACGATTTGATGAAAGAACAGAGAAAGTTTCGATAGATATACTGATAAAGAATTTGTCACAAATGAAAGGCTCTTTAGAGAATGCTGCAAAACAAGCTATAACACATACTGAATTTATTAAAAGGCATTGCCAAGCTAGACCATTATAACGTTTGCTTCACTACAAGGTTATGGTACTTGGCTAAGCAGGATTAACTAGCTTTCAGAGCTGCCTTAATACTGCTTAGCATAGCAACAGACAATACCACTTAGATCAAGGCATCTTTGCTCGACAGTATTTTTCTAAAAACTCATCATGGCTAGGCTGTGATTCAGCAATTTGAATTAACCCTTGCTTTCCCTGTGATAATATTGAACTTAATTTATTTGCATCCAACGTATCTAATGCGGGGTTATATCGCTCGGGCATCACTTGCATTCCCATTAATATTGCATACCAACTCGTAGGTTGAAACAGCTCTTCGGTACCGGGGATCAACCCACCAGAAACCTTATAAAAGTCAATTTTACGCTCTAGCGAGGTAGGTATTTTCATCTGCTGACACCAACGCCAAAACTCAGTATCCTCCCTTTTAGTCGTGCAATAATGTAACACTAAAAAGTCTCTAATTTCTTCGTAATCTACTCTGACTCTGCGATTAAATTCATCTTGTAGTTGCTGATGACATGATTTATCGGGAAACATCCTAATAAAAAAAGCCAGTGTCCTAGTAACAAGATGTATTGCCGTTGATTCTAGCGGCTCTAAAAAGCCCTGTGCTAAACCAAGCGCCAAACAATTTTTATACCAAGCCTTTTTTCGAAGCCCTGTGGTAAAAGGAATTATTCGTGGCTCTGTCAACGGTTTACCTTCCACTGAGTCAAGTAAGGTTTTCGTTGCCTCTTCATCACTGATATATTTACTACAAAAAACATAGCCATTACCGGTGCGATGTTGCAAGGGGATACGCCATGTCCACCCAGCCTCTTTGGCTGTTGATACAGTATAGGGTTTTGTTTCACCCGTTTTTTCGGTTTGTACTGTAACGGCCCGGTTACACGGTAAATAGTGAGACCAATCATCATACCCAGCATTCAAAGTTTGTTCTATAAGTAGGCCTTTAAAGCCTGAACAATCAATAAAAAAGTCACCACTTATTTGCGAATTATCATCTAATGTTACGGACTCAATATAACCTTCTTCATTTTGTGCTACAGATTTAATCAAGCCTTCGGTTCTTTTGACACCCAAATTTTCTGCAAATTTTCTTAAGTACTTACCCGCAAGTGTAGAATCAAGGTGTAAAGCATAAAAAATGCGTTCCAGTGGTGTATTTCGAGCCTCAAACGGTAAGAAAAACTTATTTCTCTCCGATAATACATATTCAGGAGAGTGAGCCATAAGTGGTGTAGGATCTCCTTCAGCTTTAGATTTCAGCCAACATTGAAAAAAGTCAAACCCGGCTATTGGTTTTCCTATGCTGCCGAAAGGGTGAAAATAACTATCTCCTTTTGCATACCAATCTTCAAACTGAATACCGAGTTTAAAACTGCCCTGCGTTTCCTTGATAAAGTCATCTAAATTAATACCAAGGCTATTTAATACAATCAGCAATGAAGGAATTGTTGCTTCACCTACGCCTATTGTGCCAATTTGTTCAGATTCAACTAACTCAATCTCAAGATCTGAGTTTTTAAAGCCATGCGCTAGTGTTGCGGCGGCAATCCAACCTGAGGTACCTCCTCCAACAATGACAATCTTACTGAGTGGGTTTTCTGTTTTATTCATGTTATTTCCAGTGAAAACGATTATGACTGTTCTTTTGCTTCAAAATGGCAATATTTTTTCAAAAATATACCATGGGGCAAGGCGTTGTTAGCCGAATGTTGTACACGATGTCGCATGTAATGTAAGTTTTTATTTAAATACTCTAACGGCATGTTGTCTGCCTTTTTGTCATAAGCTTTCGGGTACATTTCAAAACCATCAAATATAGCTAGCCAGCTATCTTTGCCAAAAATTTCAAACGGATACCGCTTTAACTCTCCTGTTGACAGAAAGATATCTATTTTTTCTTGCAGTGTATCGGGTAATTGCAGCTGTTGGCAATCTCGCCAAAACGCTGAATCATCGCGTTTACTCGCTTTGTAATGCAATATAATGAAATCTCGTACTCGCTCATACTCTAACGCTGTTTTTTGGTTAAACAGATCTACCTTAGTTTGGTCATAACATGCACCATGCAAAGAGCCAATTAATTTTTCAATTGCCGTTTCTACTAAAGCAATACTGGTTGATTCCAGCGGCTCTAAGAATCCAGATGATAGCCCTATTGCTACGCAGTTTTTATACCAAGCTTTTTCACGTCGGCCCGGAGTAAAATTAAAAGTACGAGGTTCATGTAATAGCTTACCATCAATATTTGATAATAAAGTATCAAGTGCCGCTTGTTCATCTATATATTGGCTAGCAAAAACATGGCCATTTCCTTGTCTGTGCTGCAAGGGTATTTTCCATTGCCAACCGGCTTTATGTGCTTTGGATACTGTGCGAGCATTTGGTGCCATTACAGATTCACTCTGTACCGCAAATGCTCGATCACAAAACAACCATTTGCTCCAGTTTTCATATCCAATGTTGAGCGTTTTGTTAATCAGTAGACCCTGAAAACCTGAACAATCAATAAAAAGATCACCTTCTATTTCAGTGCCATCTTCTAGCAAAACAGATTTAATGTCTCCATTATCATTACGCGTTGAAACTTCATCAATTTTACCATCGATTAATGTTGTTCCATTATTTTCTGAATATTCCCGCATTAATTTTGCAAATAACGCAGCATCAAAGTGTAAAGCCCAGTCAAAAATTTCAAGTTGGCTTTCAGGGTTTGTAGTTGGTACTGCAAATTTATTGTCTTTTGCGAGCTGAACACCTAAAGAAAAATCTGCTAGTGGGTAAACATTATCCACTTGCCTTTGACGCAACCAGTAATGATGAAAATCGACTTCTTTCGTACCTTGCCCATAAATGCCAAAAGGGTGAATAAATGAACTATCTAGTTTGTGCCAATCCTTAAATTCAATGCCCAGTTTGCATGTTGCAGCCGTAGCTTTTAAGACATCGAGATCTGACAAGCCTAATTTACCGTAAAAACGTCTTAACGTGGGTATTGTCGCTTCTCCAACACCAATAGTGCCAATCTGTGAAGATTCAACCAGAGTAATTTTCACCTTTTCATTGGCAAAATAGTGGCTCAATGCCGCTGCAGTCATCCAACCTGAGGTTCCTCCACCAACAATAACAATTGAGTTGACTTGTTTTTTTTGTTCAAACATCGAATTACCTATTTGCCTAACGTTAATGCCTATTTCATTAAATACTACCCCAGTACTTAAAGAAATAGAAATTGCCCTAATACGCTAATATTGGCTGACTATTTGTAAGTTCAATAAAACACACCTCTTGAGTTCATGCTTTAGAGATAAAAAAACCGCCGCATAAGCGACGGTTTTTGATTTAGTCCAGCGTTGTTCAATTAGAACTTAACGCGTGTACCTACTGTCCAACGTGCTTCATAAACGTTTTGGAAAGCTTTTTGCTTTTCAAACTCAATGAATGCTTGTTGGTACTCTTCAGTAATGTTTGAACCATTCACATAAAAGCTAATGTCTTCACTGAAGTTGTACGTCGCATTAAAGTCAAGCTGCGAGTAATCGTCTTGATACAACGATTGACCACCTGTGCCTGAATTACCTGCGGTCATCAAACGCGGGCTACGTGAGTTCCACGCTAAACGCGCTGAGAATGTCTCATTTTCATACCACACAACCGCGTTATATGTATCTTCTGACATCCCTTGGAACGGTAAGTCATCACCGTGTACGTCTTTCGCTTCTTGTTTTGAATCGGTATACGTGTAGTTTAAGTCAAAACCAACATTCTTAAAGATACCATCATCACCTAAGAAATCACTTAACGCCACTTTAGCGCCCAATTCAAAACCAGCTACTTCACCACCTTTTGATTGTGCCGTAAACGTCGTTGGGTGTGGACCACGGATAACACCATCACTATCTGGCTCTTCGCTACGTAGCTCTGTTTTACTTTCAGTAAATTCGGCAATATCAATACCAAATGCTGATGCAAAGAACATTGATGCTTCACCTGCATACCACTCAGCTGATAATGACCAATTCTCTGAGCGCCATGGGTTCAACGCCGGGTTACCGTTTAGCGTCACTTCTTGTACACGCATACAGCCACAGCCATTATTAAACACCATACCGACGTTTTTACCTGCTCCCCATTGCGCTAAGTCTAACGCTTGCATATTTTCAGAGAACGCCGCACGTAAAACAACGTCATCACTTGCTTGATACGCTAAGTTAATTGACGGTAATTCGTCTTTATACGTACGCTCAGTTACTTCATCACCAATATCTGGCCCTAAACCTGAATGCGGTAAGTTACCACCAATTAGGTTTTGCTTCACAAATAACGTGGTTTCAATCACTTTAAGTCCAACGTTACCTGATAAGTTACCGTACTCAAAGTTCGCTTGTAAGAAGTAAGATAATTCATCTAACCCTACATCATACGTCGCACCACCATTTTCAGTACGTTGTACGTTACCAAACGTATCTTGATGCCATTGGCGTGGGTTACGGAAGTTACTTGGGTCAATCACCCAAATACCTGGAATGCCTTTAACATTACCAAAGTCTGTTTGCCATGAAACCGTTGTATGCTGGTCTAAACGTGTTGGTGGTAATAACGTATAAGGAGTCCACGTGAAATCACCGTAAATAGGGTCGCCATTTTCATCAACTTTTGGTACATACATTCTCTCACCAGTATCTTCATCATACTGATAATGTGATGTTTCTTCGTACTCGCCAGTTTCAGCATTATAAGCAAAATTACCTTGCTCTGCAGGTGTGTACTCACCCGTACCTTCTAAGCCATAACAAGCGTTATCAGGAGCATTACTCGTACTTCTATCTAAGTTTTGGTCAACCGCTTTCCATTGTGCAATATCACAACCGTTACCAAAATCTGAAGTATACGTAAATTGGTCATGGTCAATATCACGTTGTGAATAACGAATACCAAAATCAACACTGGTAATAACATCGTTATTTTCTAATGCGTAGTTCCATTTTGTGCTAAAAGTACGCATGTCTGCTTTATCATCAGTGTTACCTTCTGATGAAAATGCACCAATGTGATATGAATCAAGGCTTGCCATGTAATCAGCAACTGTCATTGCACCTTGACCACCAGTGACCACTTGGTCGAAACCACCAAACGTTGGATGCTCACCACTAGCATCATGCGTTAAGAAGAAATCACCTGTTTCAATACCTTGAGAGAACTTACCGTAACAGCCGCCTTCTGAGCCAACAATTTCTTCACCGTTGTTACAGTATTCCGCTGATGTAAAACCACCTGGGCCTAATACCAACGCACCTTCATCGATACTCATGATATCGCCTTCACCGTAGGCATGACGCATTTTCGCTGTTGCAGTAGCATCAGTGAAACGTACTTGACCAGTTAACGCACCACCATTGTCATAATCTAACTGTAAGTTGAAGTTACGTGATTTTTCTTCATTAATGTTAACTTGCGTAAATGATTGTAAACGGTATGGACGCATCTTAAAGGCATCAACACCACGCCATTCGTTGCCATCAGCGTCTGTGTATGAATCACCGGTATAGTTGGTCGCAAACGCATACTGGGCGAAAGTTTGCCAGCGGTTATTGTTGTTAAAACCTGAACGCGCATTAAAACGGTCTTGGTTTGTGTAGAAATAATCTGCTGTTAACGTGTAGCCTTCACCTAAATCAACTTGTAAAGACGCTTGAACAGCATCACGCTCACGCTCTTCAGTTTTATTAAACGCAGTAAAACCGTGTGGCACTATGTTGCGGTAGCCAGCAGATTCAGCTGGTGTACTCCACGCGTAGTTATTAGATGTCCAACCTAAACCACCGTTTTCAGAAGTATCGTTATGGCCGTTATAATCGGTTGCTAGCGTTACATCTTGTGTCACCGCTGAAATTAAGAAACCAATTTTACCGTCATTATATGCCGCTAAGCCATGCAATGTTGGGTCTGTTTCTTCGGTAATTGAACCGCGTGTTGCTTCCGCACCACCCACGAATGTCCAACCATCATCCATGTCAAATGGACGACGCGTTTTTAAGTCAATCGCACCGGCAATACCTTGCGCAGTATTATCAGCTGTTGCCGATTTATACACATCAACACCACCAAAAAGTTGCGCAGGTAAATCACCTAAATCAGCGCCTGAGGTATCAATTGTTGTTGCAGATAAAAAGGTTTCACCATTCATGGTGGTATCAATTTGAGGTAGACCACGAATTTGAACACCGCCGCCTTCACCAGCAACACGTTCAATTTGAACACCCGTAATACGTTGCAATGAATCAGTAATGGTTACATCAGGTAACTTACCAATATCTTCTGCTGCAATACCGTCAACTTGCGAATCAGCAAAACGTTTACCGTTTATACTTGCTTTTGTTGAGCCACGGATACCCGTGACTTCAATTACTTCAACTTCTTTATCAGCGCCTTCAGCAGCCATTGCTAATGGTGTAGCACCACCCGCAAGAACCATAGCGATTGAACTCGCTAAAACGCCTTTTTTAAATGTTTTAGATGACATCGACTTTCCCTTACACACGTTTTTTAAATTTGTTTCGTTATGTTTATATAACCTCATTAAAGACAGCGCTGTCTTTTAATTTGATGACAGCGTTGTCATAGGTTAAGTAAAACCATACACAAAAAATACAATCATGGCTATACTTGATCGCAACATTATCTTCAAAAACCACATAACACATTGAAATATATCGTTATAAAATTAATTTCCAATTATAGATAACAAGTAAAAATGGCGGGGATTTTAATAAATATTCGTTATTTTTCGATTAGTTATAAGATATTACTGAATAATAATGCATGATAATGAATAGAATTTGGCGTTTTATTACTACACTCAAGACTAGGCGTTCAGTAAATGCACCCAAGCCGTTTAAACAGTAATCAATACAACGCTAAAAATTATACATAAAACCTAACAGGTCAAATTTAAGTTAATAACTACTAGTAAACATTCGCCATTTTAAACTGCTCAAATATTAACCTTGACTTTACGATAAAGATTCACTTAATTTAAAGTCACTTGTGATTCGTTCGCCTAAAGATGACAACGCTGTCAGTTTTTTTAATAAAAATACTTATACAGGTACAATTATCGGCGTATTAAATAAATACTTGCTGCTAACGGTATAAATACATATTCTTACGCACTCACAAACTGCTCAACAATAATTATTATTACTATACAAGGCTGTAATTTTAGATGAAAACAACGATAACTGACGTAGCAAAAGCGGCAGGTGTGTCAATAAAGACAGTATCAAGAGTGATGAATAATGAGCCTTCAGTGCGCCAACCTACACGTGATAAAGTCATGGCGGCCGTTAAATCGCTTAATTATCAACCAAATTTAGCTGCACGAAACTTAGCAGGTACAAAATCTTACAGTATTGCCTTTATTTACGACAACCCAAATGCTTACTATGTTATCGATATGCAAAACGGTATTCTGGAAGCTTGTAAAAAACAAGGTTTTGAATTATTAATTCACCCATGTAGCGCGAAGTCAGAACATCTTGTTGAAGAGATCACTGATATGATCAAGCATTCTCGTATCGCGGGATTAGTGTTGACTCCGCCATTTTCAGAAATGCCTGAATTTGTTGAGCACATATTAAAGTTAGATATTGAAGTCGTCCGTATTATGTCTGGTGATGTTGCTCCAGATAATATTGCCCCATGTATTATGATTAATGACCATGATGCCGCCTTAAGTATCACTCAACACCTTATTGACCTTGGGCACAAAGATATTGCTTTCATTGCTGGTGAAGCAGAACATATGTCCACTGTTGAACGTCTAAAAGGTTACAAAAAATCTCTACAAGACAATAATATCGAAATAGATGATCAGTTAATTGTAAACGGGGAATATTCTTTCGAGTCAGGGGTTCAAGGCGCTAAACAATTAATGGCAAGAAACGTCAAACCTACCGCCATTTTTTGTTGTAACGATGAAATCGCAGCCGGTGCACTTTTTGCTGCGCGATTATTAGGGATAAATATACCTGAGCAATTATCCATTACAGGGTTTGAAAACAGTCCATTCTCCCGTCAAACCTGGCCAAGGCTGACCACAGCACATCAACCCAATCCAAAAATAGCTGAAGATGCGGCGAACCTACTCATTGCTAAATCGAGAAAACAAGCCGCAAAATCAATTGTAACGCATTACACGCCACAATTAGTGGTAAGAGACTCAACATCAAATGTTATCTAATGTTGAGTCATAGTATTTGTTAACGCATCATCAGTATACGGTTTAGTTGTCAGGATCCATTCCTTGCTTTATTTTCTCAATTCGTTCCTGATGACGGTGATGAGCTTTTAGCGCTGCGACACTAAATGCACCAACAATTGCGACAATCGGTATAATTAAGGCTAAGACATCCGCCCTTAACAGCTTATCTAACCATTCCATTTATTCACTCCTTTATCCTGTTATTATTCTTCGAAATATGTTCCCCAACCATCATAATCAACTTTATTCTGGCCTGCCAACTCAAACATTAATTTGGTTTCATCTTTTAGAATCTCGATTTCCAGTGGTTGCTCTGTCACAATGTCAAAAGCAAAGACTTTATCACCATTTTCTAATTCTGCTTCTTCAGGCTCTTCTACATCAAAGCCCATTTTAAATGCCGCAATTGCCGCTTTTTCTAGTTTTTCAAAACTTTCACTCGAAAAATGGTGCTCAATGGTGTGATGCACTTCTTCATTAGAGCCATCGCTAATAAGTGCTTCCACAAGAGATTCTGTATGTTGATATAATTCCTCTAATGCTTGGTCGATCATTGTTTTGCCTCTTGTGTAAGTTGATCAAACTTCACGGTCATTTTAGCTCTCGTGTCATTTGCAAGTTTTCTAATATCTTCTGTACGTAAACCTTCCATCGAAATAGGATCCATATACTCAATAATAAGTTTACCATTGTTCCAACGGTTAAGTTTAATATCATTCGAGTTACTACATACGCATGGCACAATAGGAGAGCCCGCGCTCATTGCCGTTCTAAAAGCGCCTGTTTTAAATGGCAATATACCTCGACCGTAACTTCTTGTACCTTCTGGGAAAAGCCACACAGAAATGCCCTTCTTTTTAATTTTATCGACTGTAGATGTAATGGTATTAGAAGCTTTATTTTTATTATTCCGATCAATAAGTATATTCCCCGTTAACCAATACATTTGACCAAAAAATGGGATCCACGCTAAACTTTTTTTACCCACACTAACTGTATTAGGTTGCACAGCCTTGCTGATGGTAAACAAATCATAACTATTTTGATGGTTGCCAATGTACACATATGACTGTTCTGGCGAAATAGTCTGAGGAACCCTCACTTCAATTTCTACGCCTACAATATACGAAACCTTTGCCATCCATTGTGCTGTTCGATAAACGTTATTTCGATGAAACGGTCTGACTAAACACATCAACATAGAAATACAAGAAATAATGACAATCGCTATTGCCATTAAAATAATGCGAATAAATGCTAACAAAGCTAATTCTCATAACTAAACTTGCGGCAATTATACATCAATGGCATCAATAATCGTTATAGAAAATGTTGATATATATTTCACACATAAAAACAACAAGCTACGCAATTATCTGAAATATTTTGTCAATGTAGCCCCCTATTATTTAATACGCAGTCTATAGTTAAGCAGGTAGCACTTTAAAAAATAAAAACAGTTGTCTTATATTAAGAATGATTTGCTACCTAGCACAAGGGTTATTCAATGAAACATATGATCTTGATAAGTTTACTTATAAGTATTACAGCACAAGCAAATAGTGATGTGGTCGCTAGTAACGATATTACGATAAATAAGCAGTCTGGCATCAGTTTTTCGCAACAATGGGGCTTAGACGCCATTAATATTCCACAAAGCCTTGTTAGCCATAATGCCGAATCGCTTGGTTTATTAGCACCAGAAGAAAACCTTTTCGCAACAAGCCGCATAGTAACACGAACGGGTCAGTGGAAATCTAATGATAAAAGCTCTTCAAAGTATTGGGTTGGTCATATCCAGCAACCTACTGTAAACGACGATGTAAACAAGCGCCCTTTTGTATCCGACATACGAGAGAACCATGGCTTAAATGCCGCCTATGTATTTGGTCGGTTTAGTGCAGAAACAGCGATCATTAATCAACAATCTACCATCGCTGATTCAACCACTATTTATTTGCAAGGTGCCTATAACATTGTCGCGTATGAAAACCTAAATGTCACAGTCACCGCACAATTCGAGTCGATGGGAGAGAACCAAGTAAGAGGATATTTTGGTGCCCCCGAATACGATGTACTCACAGTATCATCAAATACTAAACGCGCTAAGAACTACACACTTGGTTTGGTGACAACTTATTCCATCACAAAAGACTGGAAGCTCATGGGGCTTTTAAGCGCCACTAACTTAGATAAAACGTTAGAAAAGAGCCCTTTTATCGACCACAAAAACATTCAAATGGCTCTTATTGGCACCAGTTATTCCTTTTAACAGTTAATGCGTCAAACAATTTACAACAGTATTTAAAGCCTAGGATCAGTAGAATGTAAAATAACACGTGACGCATTTTGCTGAAAAAACTGTACTAAATGTGTAAAGTTGTGCCATGTCGTCATTTCTCTAAAGTCCACCCAGTCAAGTAAGCACCACAAACATATAGCTGGATAATGCCACTGATTAAATTCACCATTCGCAACCGCAGTATCTAACGTAGCAAGTACCGTTTTAGTGCGTTCTCGCTGTAGATTAAAAAACAATGCGTCTTGCATAGTATCGATATCTGAACGCTTTAATATCAATGTTGATACTAAAGCATCATTTACTGAATCAATTAAGGTTAGTAAATTTTCTTGAGGCCAAGATAATTTGGGTTCGTCAAATTTTTCAACCAAATAACGATAAATAACGCGAGAATCGTAAATGCATAAATCATCATCAATAAGAGCTGGGATTTTTTGTGCTGGGTTTTTTTCGGTCAAAAGCGTTCTATCTTGCTCTGCAAAAATATCTAAGTTAACAAAGTCGTAATCTTTATCTTCTAAATAAACACGCAGTCGTCTCACAAAAGGAGAAGTTGTAGAGCCTAATAATTTCATAAAAAAATCCTTATGGTTATATCGTTTTAAGGATATCACTATTTAAGCAGGTAAACCGCACAAAAAAAAGCCCACCATATAAAGTGGGCTTAAACATTAAAATAACGCATCCGGTATATCAAACATTGGTGCAGAACCTGATTTAATTGCTGCAATCAATGATGCATTTCTCGGCAACAAGCGTGCAAAGAAATACTTAGCTGTATAAAGCTTACTCTGATGAAACTCTGGGTCTTCAGCCTCATTTTTCATGCTCACTTCCGCCATTTTACACCACACATAAGCCATCGAAGTATAGCCAACGATATGTAGGTAGTCATTTGCTGAAGTCCCTAAAATTTCAGAATCTTGTTGTGCTTGCGTCAAAATAAATTGCGTTATCTGTTCAAGCTCAGTAACTGCAGCAGCCAACGGTTTAACAAATTCTGCCATGTTATCTTTAGTAGTATTATCAATGTAATGCTTAATTTCGGTAAGAAACCCAGCCAATAATTGACCTTTAGATGAAGCAACTTTACGCGCTAATAAGTCCATTGCTTGGATACCATTAGTGCCTTCGTATATTTGCGCAATTCTCGTATCCCTGACAAGTTGCTCTTGTCCCCACTCTCGGACATAGCCATGACCACCAAATACTTGCTGGCCAGCCACAGTGTTTTCAAAACCAATATCCGTGAAAAATGCTTTAGCAACGGGTGTCATTAACGCAGCTATACCTTCCGCTGTTTTTTGTTGTTCACCATCACCAAATGTTGCAATATCCAATTGATTTGCAATATATAAAGACAGCGCGCGTGAACCTTCATTTAACGCTTTCATATTAAGCAACATACGACGAACATCGCCATGAACCATAATTGAATCTGCCGCTTGATCAGGCGTTTTTGCGCCTGAAAGTGAACGACTTTGTAATCGATCTTTGGCATATTCGAGCGCATTTTGATAGGAGCGCACACTAGCACCTAATCCTTGAATGCCTACACCAATGCGTTCAAAATTCATCATGGTAAACATACACGCTAAGCCTTTATTAACTTCACCCACGAGGTAACCGGTTGCGCCGTCAAAGTTCATAACACAAGTCGCTGATGCGTGTATGCCCATTTTATGCTCAATTGAGCCACAACTTACGTTGTTAAAATCACCGAGTGTTTCATCGTCGTTTACTTTGTACTTAGGCACTACGAATAAAGAAATACCCTTAGGGCCAGCGGGAGCGTCAGGAAGTTTAGCTAAAACTAAATGAATAATATTCTCTGCAAGATCATGCTCACCCGCAGTAATAAATATTTTGTTACCTGTTATTTTATAGCTACCATCTTCTTGAGGTTCAGCTTTCGTCCTGATCATCCCAAGATCAGTTCCTGCATGAGCCTCGGTTAAACACATTGAGGCAGTCCAATCACCTTGATATAAGCGTGTTAAATAACGCTCTTTAAGCTCATCACTCGCGTGCTTTGCAAGTGATAAAGCAGCCCCTGCAGTTAACCCAGGGTAAAGTGAAAATGAAATATCTGCTGAACATAACATCTCTTCATGTAAAGAAGTGATCGTTTTCGGCATCCCCATACCACCATACTCAATATCACCCCCCAATGATGTCCAACCGCCTTCTGCATAGGTTTTAAATGCTTCTTTATAACCAGGTGCCGTTGTCACAGTACCATTGTCAAAGCTAACACCAACTTCATCACCTTCTCGTGAAATAGGCGCGATAACTTGTTCAGCTATTTTTGCACATTCCGATAAAATAGCTTGAGACGTTTCTTGATCAACATGTTCAGCGAGCTTAGGTAGCTCTGGCCAAGTTTTGTCGACTGAGAAAACATCCCATAATAAATAGTTCATATCTTTTAGCGGAGCGTGATAATCAGCCATGTTGCAACCTCATTTTCAAACAATTAATTCAAACATGTGTTTGAATATAACGAAACTATCCTAAATGTAAAGCAAAGCACTGCAAATAACTTGTCGAATCGCGCTCGCTTGCTTAAAGTGAGTATAGGACAACACATTTACTTGAAGTAATAAAATGCGCGTCATCACTTTGATATTCAGTTTTTCGCTTTATCTATCGCCAACACTCAGCGATATAGTCTTGGCTGCGCAAATTAATTTCAATAAAACGCAAGAAGGGAGCAATATAAAATTTCATTACCAATGGTTAGATCATTATCAAAATACACAAACACTAGATTTTCAGTTTAGTAAGGAGCAAGTATTTGATAAGTATAGAAATTTAACAAATTACAAACCAAAAAGAGCGCAAGAGTTTGTCAACAACAGTTTACGAAAACACTTTAGAACACAACCAATATCAGGGGTTTTAGTACTCTTTAAACAGCAAGGGAATATAGTAACAACCCAAATTAAAAGCCAAAATAAAAACAAAATAAGAGAAGCAGAGCAAGAAGTTAATAACCTTCAACAACGCTATTATCGTGAATATTTACAAAAAAGTTATTTTCAACAATTCGTTACCCCTGACAACATTCCGGCCATTAAGCCAGATCACCGAAGAATAGCGCAAGAGTCAGTCAACGACTTTAAGCCGTTAAAGCCCACGATCATGGCAAAGTCATCAATAAAAAATATTCGCCGAGTAAGTAATTTTGTTATCGGTTTTATACAAAGCATACCGTATGCAACACTAGAATCGCGCATTACATCTTCTGGAGCAGGATTCAACCCACCTTTAAAACTCCTATGGGAAAACCAAGGAGACTGTGATAGCAAAGTAACCCTTGCTGCCGCAATTTTACGAATGCTAATGCCGCGTATTAATATTATACTGGTCTTCATCGACAATCATGCACTCATTGGTATAGATGATACGCCGCAAAGCGATGACGTCACTCTAACTCATGAAGGGGTAACCTACGTTTTGGCAGAGCCGACAGGCCCTGCTATGTTAACTATGGGCGATATTGCTCCTGATTCTGAAAGGGCAATCTTTAATGGTCGCTACGTTGTTGAGCCATTTCTTATAGAGGAAGATGTAGAAGCCACTGAAAACTGACCCGATAGTAGTCAATCAGTTATTAGCTGAGATGCAGTAAGTCATCCACATGCACGGCAAGTTGCTAAATGACGAAAAGCTCCATCACTGAAATATAGCATTAAAAAACTACATGAAATCCATTTAATTAATACTGTTAAACTAAGCTTTACAGGTAAAACGTTCACTATCTCCATAAGAAGTGGTTTTGAGTTAACAATAAAAAAGGCCAGATTTGACTGGCCTTTTATACATTTAAAATAATGTTATTAACTATTCATGTCATATCACTAAATGGATTTTTCGATGGTAACGTAATTTTTTGCGCAAGACCTGACATCGATATTTCACTGTCGGATAACACAATATCTTCATCAGTCAACACACCGTCACCAAATTTATAAATTAACTCGAACTGACCTTTATCAGCTTTATCTTTATAAGCCTCGCGCGCTTTACTTACATTTACGCTTTTATCTTGGAAGCACTCCATTGCTTGCTCACCATATCTTTTCGCCATCATAGACAAAGTAACTTTCGGTGAAAGTAGCGTCGCTGTGGCATTATTACCGCCAAAACCTTTAGAATTAATGAAGGCAACATCCATTTCTTGGCACTGCCAATGATCCGTTGCAATGTTTAAACGTTCTGCGTGCACATCGTCTGCAACAGCATTAATCGTGGTAATACCTGGCATGATGTTATATTCAAACACTCCTAATGCCCACGCAACCTGATCACCACTTGCTGGCCCAATAGTGTGGCCTAAATAGGCTTTAGGTGCGGCTACAGGCCAATCGTTAATATCAAATGATTCCGCTACACGGTGGTAAATCAAAGATTCAGTAACACGATTTTGTGGTGTACTTGAACCATGGGCTAAAATAAAGCTTCGTTTCTGAATAGCCTCTTCACCAACTATGTTTTTTGCCAACGCTACAGATTTAGCCATAGTAATATAATTACCTGGGCCCGGTGCTGTAATGGATTTTTTAATACCATCGGCATTGGTATAAACATCAGCAACAGCCCCAAGTACCTTAGTACCTAACTCAAGCGCGAGTGCATCATCCATGATAACTAAAAACTGAGCTGCTTCACCAATGGTAAAACCACAATTTTCACCGAAAGGTCTACTTGTTTTGCGGTGATCAGCACTACCTTCAGTAATACCATCAAGCTTCTTAAGCCCTTCCTCATTCGCTAGCGCGCTCATGTTGCCGAAGCCTTCAATAACTTCCGGTGTCAGCGCGCAATCGTTACTACCTACAATTGCTAAACGAATTCGACCAGATTGAATATCATTTACTGCCGCTTTTAAATTATATAAAAATGTTGCACACGCACCTGTAGAGGTAAAGGTAGTACCTACGCTACCCGTTACATAGGCATTGATAAAATCGGTAGACATGGTGTTTAAACCAAGCGCCAAGTTCTTCGTGGTGACTCGATCGCCTTTTAAACGGTTTTGCATCATACCACCAAAGCCTTCGCTTTGCGTTTGACCAAAAACAGAAGCAGAATAGGTGCCTATTTCATCCGGACTAACGTGCTTCGCCAATTCAGGCCAGCTGTAGCCAGTTGAATGTATTGCATCCGCAGCGCCAAAAATTGTCGCTTGCAAACCTCTTGGTTGATAACGACTATTATAAAGTACCGCTGGATTAAACCCGGTAGGAAATTGCCCTGCTGCTTTTATTGGGTTATCTCTAGTAGAGTCATGTTTAACCTCTAGCGTCCCTTCAATAACAACATTTACCTGTTTTTCATCAATATCAGTTACTCGCCATGTACTTGGCAATGGCGTGGGTAAGTCGCGCTTTCTCGCATTAAAAGTCAGCCCTTTATCCGTCGCTTGTAATGCGATTTTTTGATGCCAAGGCGTAGCATCAGGGTTAAAATGATCTGATTCAATTTTGCGAATTAAAGTACCTGCTAATATTTGTTCTGCGTAACGTGATTCAATGTCAGATGCAGCGATCACATCACCCTGTTCATCAACAAAGTTACCTTCTTTAAAAGAGACTAAATTCATTAGCGTAGCCAAACCTATAAAAGTTTCTTGGCGTGCCTCTTGATTCAGTTTATCCAAAATAATACGGCGAAAGCCTTGATGAAATGAAGTACGACCTGCAGCATTTATGCCGCCCATACCAACAATGACTGGTAATGCTGTCATTTAAAGCCTCTAGTAAATACACGTAATAGGTTAATACAGTTAGTGTAAAAAGAATTTATTAATTTTAATTGTTATATCACGCCATTTTTTATGTCAAAATAGCCAAATGAATAGAAATATCCGACAACAACGAAAAAAAGTACGCGTCGCCTTGATCCTTTATGATCATATGTTGGCAACGAGCGTTAGCTTACCCGTAGAAATGTTGCGTGCAGGAGAAGCGGCGGGCTTGCAGCAAAATAAAGAGGCGCCACGATTAATCATAGAAATGGTCGCAGAACATCAAAAACCGGTAACAACACGCGCATTAATTAAGCTTGTGCCTGATGTAGCCGTAGCCAAAGCTAGGCAGCCAGACTTTGCTTTTATTCCAAGTTTGTGGCGAAATCCTAGACCTCTGTTAAAACGACTCCCCAATTTGATCACATGGCTTAACGATATTTGGCAACAAGGTAGTACCGTTATTGGTGGGGGAACAGGTGTTTGTTTTATGGCTGAAGCAGGTTTACTAAACAACAGACCAGCAACGACCCATTGGCATTATGTTGAACAATTCAAACGCGACTACCCGCAAGTCCATTTAAAGCCAGACTTTTTCATTACCCAATCTGACCGTATATACTGTGCCGCAAGCTTAAATGCGCTAGCAGATATTATTGTCCATATTATTGCGCAAGTTTATGGCAAAGTTGCGGCACAAACTGTAGAACGAAACTTTTCTCATGAAATTAGAAAGCCTTATGAGGAACAACGTTACCTTGAAGGCGCCGCTGACCGCCATAGTGATGAGCTTATCAGTCAAATTCAATTTTGGATGCAAACGAACATAAGTTCGGATGCTTCACTAGCAACAATTGCCGAACAGTTTGAAATCAGTGTAAGATCGTTAACAAGGCGATTTAAACAAGCAAACGGCATTAGTGCATATAAATATTGGCAGCAATTGAAGTTAGAAGTTGCTAAAGATCTATTAACGTCGAGCAATTTATCAATACAGGAAGTTGCCTTTCAAGTCGGTTTTCAAGATCAAAGTCACTTTACGCGCTTATTCAAAAAAAATATGGCAAGTACACCTAAAGACTACCGCGTTATTGCCAAGAAAAAGTTGTTTAGTACACATTAACGAATCTTTTCTTGCCCGCATTTATTTGCTGCGGCAAACTATACCCCCATTATGGATTATTAATTGGAAAACAAATGACTCAACACAGTATTGCCCACTCTCAAATTCAGCAAATGCTTACATTGCAAGATGCAATGAACACCCGGGTTAGTGACACTTGGCGCGAAAATGAATATGAATGGTACAGAGCTATTTGGGTTGAATGTGCAGAAATGTTGGATCACCATGGCTGGAAATGGTGGAAACATCAAGAAATTGATGTGGCACAAGTACAACTCGAACTTGTAGATATATTCCACTTTGGTTTGAGTTTACGCCTGATGACGGGTTCTTCAGTGGCACAAATCACCGATGAATTAGTTGAGCAATTAGCACAAAAAACATCTGAAAGAGACTTTAAAATTGCACTTGAAAGCCTCGCGTCTTCTGCGGTTACAGATAAAGCTTTCAATGCCGTAGCTTTTGCTGACTGTATGCACTTAATGCAGATGGACCTTGACGAATTGTTCCGTCAATATGTCGGCAAAAATACCCTAAATTTCTTCAGGCAGGATCATGGTTACAAAGATGGAAGTTACGTCAAAGTTTGGCAAGGCGAAGAAGACAATGAAGTATTAGCGCGTGTGGTAAATACGCTTGATGCCGGTGCACAAGATTTCCAACAGCAATTATATCAGGCATTAGAAAGCCACTACCCAACAAACTAACAGTATTGAATAAGCAAATATTTAACATAGCGCGTTAACACTTAGTTGTTGTTAAATCAGTGTTTATCGCGCTCAAACATAAAAGATTCAACTTGGTCTAATGGCAGAGGGCGACTAAAGTAATACCCCTGCCCTAACTGGCAATTCATCGCTTTTAATGTATCTAGCTGCTCTTGTGTTTCAATACCTTCACATACCAATGTTAATGCTAATGAACTAGCTAAGGTCACAATAGCACTGACAATACTATATGCAGTGTTGTCACTATTAATACTGTCTACAAACGACTTATCAATTTTTAAGACATCTAATTTAAAATATTTTAAGTATGACAAACTTGAATAACCTGTACCAAAGTCATCAAGCGCAACGCTGACACCAATCGCTTTTAATTGATTAATTGTTTCAATGGCCTGTTCAAAATTATCGATCAGTGCTGATTCAGTGATTTCAAGCTCGAGTAAATTAGCCGGCAGCGCATATTTTTTCAGTAAAGATTCAATTGATTGGCAGAATGAAGACTGATTAAACTGTTGCGCTGCAATATTTACAGCGATAGAGGTTGGATTTCCTTGAATATGCCACTGTTTAGCAACACGACAACTAATCTCTAAGACTTGTTTACCAAGTGCGAGAATAAGGCCCGTTTCTTCCGCAATGGGTATAAACAAATCTGGTGCCAGCATTTGGCCATTGCTCTTTTCAATGCGAACAAGTGCTTCAACCCCGCAAACATCACCACTTTTGAGCGAAAATTTTGGTTGATAATGCAAAATTAACGCTTGCCTATTTAGCACATCTCGTAATTCACGTTCAATCGCAACTCTATCTTGTAATTCGTCGCTAAGCTCTTCGGAAAAATACCAATAACAATTCTTACCGTGTTTCTTTGCTTTATACATCGCAGTGTCAGCATGACGAATTAATTCTTCAACACTATAAGCATCTTGTGGGTATATGCTAATGCCGATGCTTACCGTAACGTTTATTTCACTCTCTTTAATGGTGAAAGGCTCTTTGATCGTACTGAGAATCTTGTTAGCAATATAGTTTATTGTTGAATAAGACTTAACTGCGCCAAGCATAAAAACAAACTCGTCTCCTCCAAGTCGAGACACAGTCACGTTATTACCCGCAATCATTTGTAACTGCTTCGCAATATGATTAATAATTTCATCGCCTGCTTGATGGCCTAAGGTATCATTTACGTACATAAAGTTATCTACATCAATTACAAGTGTAGCGACTTGCTCATTATCAGCTTTCGCTTTACTAATGGCTTGTATCATTCGATCGTGCAGCAATAATCGATTTGGCAGCCCGGTAAGTTGATCATGCTGCGTTATGTGCGTCATTCTAGTGACCATTTCAACCGTTTCGCTGACATCTTGAAAAACAATTACACCGCCTATTAATTCACCATGTTCAGTAATAATTGGTGACGCACTATCTTCAACACGGTAAGTAAAGCCTTCTTTACTGATTAATTGCGTATTAAGTGCCATAGCAACCGCTCTTTCTTCATGAATAGCGTGTTCAATAGGATTGAGTAAAGAAGCGCCCGTCGTTGCGTCAGTTAATGTCATTACCTTACTAATATGTTCACCTAAGGCTTGTTGCTGATCCCAGTCAGTAATTCTTTGCGCAGCCGGGTTCATAAAAGTAATAAACCCATGTTCATCCGTGGCAATAACAGAATCATTAATCGAGCGTAAAATAATCCTTAAATGTTCTCTCTCTTTTGCCAAGGCAGCATGCGACTGCTTAAGTAGTTGTGTCTGACGCGTTATGTGCAGTTGATTATTAATTCTTAATTGGCAAATAGGTATATTTAGTGGTTTGCTAATAAAATCAACAGCCCCTAACTGCAACGCGCGTTGTTCGTAATCAAACTCATCATGCGAGGTAATAAAAATAAAGTTCGTAGATTGTTCGGCACTAATTGCTTTTAACTTTTCGCACAGCTCAAAACCATCCATTTCAGGCATATCAATATCAAGTAAAACAAGGGTTGGTAGGTACTTCTCAAACAAAGGAATAGCATTGAAAGGCGATGTTGTTGTAATTAAATGGCAAGTTTGTTTCAGTGCTTTTTCGAGTATCAACAGATTTGATCTTTCATCGTCAACGGCCAGTACGTATTTGGTAATATCCATATCGTCCATGTCCTTTTTATTAACTTGCGCTATTCCTTAAAAATAGACTATATAATAAGAACATGCCTATAATACTTGAAATTTCTGAGCCACATACAGCCAGCAATTGCTTATGTGATACGAATCAATGCGTAAAGTGAATTACTGTAATGAAAAAGGACAAAAAGTTATACCTTAGCTTCGCTTTACTGCTTGGTTTAACGTTGGTAGCTATTGCAATTATCTATACAACTACCACTGACGTGGAACAGAAGCTCACGCAAGAACTCATACAAACTCACAACAATATAGAGCAAGAACTGGTTTCAGAAATTATCGCCATTCGTAGCGAAGTATCTTTCCTAAATTACACGCCACCAACAAAAGGATTGGCCAGAGCAGCCTTAAACAACAATATTGACCCTACAGATGGTACAACCACAGCGCTTTGGCGTAACCGCTTAGAAAAAATATTTAAGGGTTTTTTACAAAATTACGCTGAATATGAACAACTACGTATTATCTTAAAAAATGGAGAAGAATATTTAAAAGTAGTGCGTCAAAACGGCGCTATTAAGTCAATCACGGGATATCAATTACAAAATAAAAATAACAGAAATTATGTGCAAGAGGCGCTAACCTTACCTGAAAACGCAGTGGCGTTATCACGCATTACCCTAAATAAAGAAAATAATAAAATTGAGTTTCCCTATGTACCCACATTACGGCTTTCAACACCAATCTATAATGAACGAGGCGATATCTATGGCGTTCTTACTGCTAACATTAATGTAGCGCACATACTCGAATCCCTAAAAGGTTTACTAAACGCTGAACAACAACTCATCATTGCTGATGATGAAGGTTTTTATATCTGGCATCCAGACACACTTTTACATTATTCTCGAGATTTAGCACCGGTACATACCTTATTCTCTGACTATGATATAACCCCAGAAAAACAGGCCATTTTTCAATTTAAGTCTACGCGTGATGATCAAACTTTTAAAAGTATCTATAAGAGCATTCAAGTAGGTACTGATGGCAGCGGCAATACCATTCAAGTTGCGCTTAATCTGCCGCAAACGTATATCAATGAACAAGCGACCAGAGCAATTACAGCAAGCGTTGTAATTCTGATCACGTTGGTGAGTGTGTTCTCTATCTTGTTATTTTATTTCTATAATCTATCAAACAAAGCTCAGCAATTAGCAAAAATATCAGAATCATCTAAGCGCATCATTAACGCTACAGATGAAGCGGTTCTACTACTCGACGAAAACATGACCATTATTAATTGCAACAAGGCCGCTGAATTACTTGTTAATTTACCGTTATCTACATTAATTGATAAGTCAGTGAACATCGTATTACATGACCGTTTAAACATAAATATATTGCCGTTATGGGAAAAAAAGCAGCGTTCAAAAGATATCGTGTCAATGCTGTTTAATACCACCCAAAATAAAAAGGCGTTATACCTCAATGCAAAAATTATCATGCTTGATACTGAGCAATTACACCATGATAAACAACAGTTTGCTTTGTTGATAACAGACACAACCGCAGAAAACGAGGCATTTAATCTCATTGAGACACAAAAAAGTAACCTCGAAGAAAAAGTTGCTAGCCGCACGCAAGAGCTGAAACTTGCTCATGACAAGGCGTTAAAAGCAAGCGAAATTAAAAGCCAATTTATTTCAACAATTAGCCATGAAATGCGCACCCCACTCAATGGAATTGTTGGCGCTATTCAACTACTCAAACGAGATAATTCCATCAATAGTGACAATGATTACCTTAACATGGCGGAAAGTAGTGTTGAGTCACTTAACGTTTTAGTTAATGACGTACTCGATATCTCAAAAATTGAAGCCGGTAAACTCGACTTAAACATACAGTGGCACCAAGTACATGACACACTTGAGTCACTCATCTCTACATTAAACGTGGTTGTGCGCCAAAAAGACCTCGTGTTTTATGTTGATACCAGTGCGCTAAAAATAACCCAAGCAAAATTTGACTCCTTTAGATTAAGACAAATTATTACCAATTTGGTGAACAACGCCGTCAAATTTACCCAAGAGGGTTACATTAAACTTAGTACGGCATCAGAAATGATAGATCAACAAGCGCGACTACTACTCAAAGTTGAAGATACTGGTATTGGTATTTCTGACAATGATCTTGCACATTTATTTCAAGAATTTTCACAAGCAAACTCAGCCATAGCCGAACAATACGGAGGCACAGGCCTAGGGTTAACCATCTGCAAGCAATTAGCTAACTTAATGAATGGTGATATTAGCGTAACGTCAAAACTTGGTGTTGGCAGTACTTTTACGGTAAGTTTATTATTAAGCGAGTTTGAGCGTGCACCGGCAGCAGATGCACAAAGGTTAAACGATTTTAATTTCGGCATACTTATTGACGACGCTATTGAACGTACTATCTTAAAAAACTTAATTAGCTGTTATGGAGGCCAGGTTAATTCATTTAATAATAGCGACATAAACACACTGCCTTCAGATGTAAACCACTTAATTAGCGATGCTAAATTAGTTGAGAATAAAGATACTGTCGACACAATTAATCAGTTACTCAACAGCGGAAAATTAAAACAATGGCTAGTGATAGACAATGAACAAATTGACTTAACAACCGTTGAATCCCCCATTATCTCACTAGAGACCCCTGTTTTACGGTCAGATTTTTTAGACTCTGTTACGCATGCACGAAGTACCACTCCCAACCAGAGCAACCATAAACGTAGGAAATATGATAACTCAGAAACCCTGCAACAAGACTTACTTTTCACGGAACAGTGCCACGCCCTTGTTGTTGATGATAACCGGATAAATAGAAAAGTTGCTCAGCATATGCTTGAAGGCATGGGGTTATCAGTATCTACCGCGGTAAATGGCCAAGATGCTATTACCAAACTTAAACAGAATAATGACAGTGATGAGGTTTCATTTTCCATCATCTTTATGGACTGTAATATGCCGAAGCTTAATGGGTATGATACTACTGCCGCCATAAGAGATGGTAAAGCTGGCGATTGTTTTAAGAGTATTCCTATCATAGCCATGACAGCAAATGCAATGAAAGGTGAAAAAGAAAAGTGTCAAACCTATGGCATGAACGATTACATTACTAAGCCTGTAGACAATGAAATTCTGATCGAAAAAACCTATCATCTGTTAAAAAAACAAGTAAAAAAAGGCACTAATACGCATAGAACTGAAACTACGCATAGAACTGAGACCGTAGAAAAGTCTGAAATGCATAAAGCAAGCGTTAACGATATTAACTGGCAGCCCTCAATAGCCTTACAACGGTTAGGAAACGATCAAACATTATTATCCGAATTGGTTCAGATGTTTTTAGTCGACTATCAATCAAAACATGATCTTCTAATGAGCGGCTACGCAGAGTTAGACCTTGAAAAAATCAGGAAAGCGGCTCATGCTTTTAGAGGACAAGCGGCCGATTTAGCGTTAACTGAATTAACAGCACTACTGAAAGCTATCGAACGCGCAGCAAAGCAAGAAGATCTAAGTAATGTGATAGCATTAAAACATTCACTCGATAGCGTAATTTCTCATAGCGTACTAACACTTAAAAGCTATCAGCAACAATCGCCTTGTTAAACGGCATCGTTCGATAATCACTTAATCATATTTAATCACTTTTAATTCATGGCATAAAAAATGCTTTATCGATTACAAAGAAATCCGTCAATTTTTTGTAACTTTGGAGCCTACTATGGAACTCATTTTATTTGCTATGATCAGCTTGATCATTATTGTTGCTTTGTTAGCAAATCGTTTAAATGATAATAGCTTTCCATTTCCTTTTGATAGAAAAGCCACGGTATTTACATCGGCAGAAAAGAACTTTCATCACTTGCTAGAGCAGGCAGTAGGCAATGACTATCGTGTCATTAATCGCGTCAAACTTTCTGATATTGTCACAGTAAGAGGTGGTGTTTCTGAGCGCGCAAGTCAAACAGCTAGAAATAAAGCCGATAATAAATATTTAGATTTTGCTATTTGCGAACGAAATAGTATGAAATTACTTGGCACGATTGATTTAGTAGATACGCAAGGTAAAGGATACAAAATTAAAAAAGATTGGTTTGTTAGTGGCGCACTAGAGGCGGCTTCTATCCCACACTTACGTATTAAAGTAAAAGCGACTTATTCAGTAGAAGAATTAAGAAGTTGCATTCAAACACGATTATTTGCTAATAAAATGCCAGAGCCAAAAATGAAGGGGCGCGTAATTCCGGCACCAATGGTAAAAGCACGTACCAAACCTTCTCAACCGACAACTGGCGTTATCACATCAAACGCAGCTATCGCCGCAAATCGGATGAACAACGAAAAGTTACCGGCACCAAACATGGCAGCACTTCCTCATTAGTTAAAAATCTACAAAAAAATGAGCAGGCGAGCATATTATTTGCTCGCTTTCGTCTCTATAAAAACAACCACTTATGCAGTATACTTTTACCAATAATATAAGTTTATAGGCAAACACATGACGGTAGGTATTATTGGCGCAATGGAGCCAGAAGTTGCGATTCTAAAAAGTAAATTAGTTGATGCAAAGACAATCACAGTAGCTGGGTATTCATTTTATCATGGCACGTTAAACAACACCGAAGTGGTCATTGTACAATCGGGGATTGGTAAAGTAGCAGCAGCGCTAGCTACAGCATTTTTAATAAAAGAATTTTCACCTAGCTATGTTGTGAATACTGGCTCCGCAGGAGGATTTGAACAATCACTTAAAGTTGGCGATATCGTCATCAGTAGTGAAGTGCGCTATCACGATGTTGATGTTACTGCGTTTGGTTATGAAATTGGTCAATTACCTGCCAACCCTGCAGCTTATATTCCTCACCCACGTTTAGTAGAAGCAGCAAAGGCTGGCATTTCAAAACTCGATAATATTCAAACGTTAGTTGGTTTGATCACAACAGGTGATACTTTCATGACAAAAGATGAAGACATCGCTAAAGCACGTCTGAATTTTCCAACAATGGCCGCTGTTGAAATGGAAGGCGCAGCAATTGCACAAACCTGCCATCAACTGGATACGCCCTTTGTTATTATTCGTTCAATGTCAGATATCGCTGGAAAAGAGTCACCGACCTCCTTTGAAGCATACCTTGAAACCGCATCGGTTAATTCTTCGCAACTTGTGATGAATATGCTCGATAACTTACAAGGTGTTAATCTTAGCTAAGAAATGCAATGACAGATTTTATTGATCAGCTTACCCCTTTTACGTGGCAACTTGTTATTGTACTGCTCGTCATCATTTTAAAATCTGTTATTGATAGATTTCAAAGTTATCAATCTCGCCATTTTTTTCAATTTTACTGTCAACGCTTATCAGACAAAGTAAACAACGAAGATAATGGCAAACAACAGCAAATGATTGCTGGCGCGGTGGCGACTATCATCACCGTGCTACCCATTGCAATTATTTTATGGTTATTTGAAAATTTTATCGAAGTGCCCTTACTGTGGCACTCACTATTGCTATACTTCGCACTATCTGGCTTTGGTGCACAACGTACCGCTGAAAAACTTATAGCAGCACTGCAGAAACAAGATAAGCACGAAGCTAAATCAATCATTCAACCCAGATTATTCAGAGATGTATCTCGAATGTCACCACTGGGCTTAAATAAAGCTTGTATAGAAATGTTATGGTTGAACCATCTACACCGACAATTTACCGTCATCTTCTATTTTATCGCATTTGGGCCACTTGCCGCTTTTCTTTATCGCCTGATGCTTGAAATGCACTTCAGCTGGAATATAAAAGCAAAACAATTCCAATATTTTGGTCAATTTATTGCGCGTATTATGCAAATATTACAATGGGTACCTTGCCTACTATTAACGCTTGAATTTAAATTAACGATGATTGGCAGAAAAAATTCTAGCAGTGCACCTACATCCTATCTATTTAGCCTTAATAGCAATTACTTGTTAGCAACCGCTGCGCACATTAATAATATTCAGCTTGGTGGCGTTGCTATGTATCAAGATAACAAACTCAGACGGTTAGCCTTCAACGCTAATGGGCGCCAACCAGACACTGAAAATGTGTCTAATACCTTAAAGCAGCTAAACTTAATACAAACATTAAACATCGGTATGCTAATATGCTTGCTGATATTATTTACTTTTGTTTCGACAACAGTCTAAGGATCTCTAATGAAAAACATAATGTTACATAGTTTGCTGACACTTAGCTTATTGTTTTCCGTTCACATAAATGCCGCTGATATTAAAACAATGTCGGCACAACAACTATTATCGATTAAAAATGCACCGAAAGCGCCGCCGATAGTGGTGTTAGATGTTCGCTCTGCAGAAGAATTTGCTGATGGCCATATAGAAAACGCAATTAACATTCCTCATGATCAAATTGAAAATCGACTTAATGAACTTAGCCAATATAAAAACACTTTAGTCGTTGTGCATTGCCGTTCAGGTCGACGGGCACAGGTTGCAGAATCAATATTAAAAGCCAACGATTTCAGTAGATTGCACCACTTAAAAGGCGATTTTATCGGGTGGCAAGCAGCTCAACTTCCTGTGACCAAGCAAGACGATTAGGAGACGGTTAGTTGCTATACTGGCTTGATCTATTTGGTATCGTTGTTTTCGCTTTGTCTGGTGCACTCATGGCTGGACGCTATAAACTCGACCCTTTTGGCGTGGTAGTACTTGCAGCGGTTACCGCTATTGGTGGTGGAACAATTCGTGATGTGATTTTAGATACGCCAGTGTTCTGGGTTGAGAGCCCTATATACCTATACGTTATACTTTTAACGGCCATATTAACGATTATTTTTATCCGGCGTCCTAAACGCATCCCGAAAAGGTTTCTCCTCATATCCGATGCTTTTGGCTTAGCTTTATTTGCTGTTTTAGGTACAGAAAAGGCGCTAAGTTTAGGCAGTGACACAACAGTTGCAATTGTTATGGGGATGATCACCGGTGTAGCTGGCGGTATGATACGCGATGTTTTATGTAATGTTATCCCTTTAATATTAAGGCAGGAAATTTACGCCTTAGCCGCCATTCTTGGTGGTATATTGTTTGTATGTCTGCAAACATTGGGAGCTTCCGAAAACATTGCCCTAATCAGTGCTATAGTTGGCGCTTTATCATTAAGGTTAGCGGCAATATATTGGCAGGTATCTCTACCTGCCTTTCAAATCATCGATTTAAAGAATACTAAATCCGATATTGATTAAAACGCATAGCTTACACCCAGGTTAAGACCATTCATGTCTAAATCGCCAGCATTATGAAATTGGTAACCTGCGTTTAATCCCATCCCGTTATCCCATCTATATTCCCAACCGATCTCAGCAAATAACCCCGTACCATCTTCATCAATCGTCTTTTTACGTTTAAAATCAAATTGATAATCATAAAACTCTACACCAAGTTTACCGTAAAAAGTATTATGTTTTGATACTTGTAAATCACCGCGCACTGCGACAATGACCGAGCCATAATCAAAGTCGTCAGCAATAATTTCAAAGTCATCACTATCATCTGAATAACATTCATATACATCGTTATTATTTTTTTGGCATTCCCAGTCATCTACATCTTCTGCACCGACAATACCAACCTCTGCAGAAAAGTAGTCTGATACTTTATAATTATAATAAAGGTAAGAGAAGCCAACACCTTCACCATCGGTATCTTTTCCTTTGTGTTCAAGCCCACCGCCACCAAACTGTATACCAACAGTGTGTTGTTTTTCATGCTCAGCTAGCGCAGAAGTGCTAATTATTGCTAACATAGCTAATGAGAGAAGTGATTGTTTCATGTTGTTTTCCTGTTCATTAAACGATGGAAAACATTATGATGTGAGTACGAAAATAACGCTGTTGAACAAGTGTAGTAAAGGTGTCAGCTTTTGTAAAAAATCGCATTAAAGTGTAAAAGCATTGAATGCATTTACACTTCGATGCCCCAGCCATCGTTATAGCCTTCAAACTTAGCCGCAATTTGCTCAAATTGTGCTTCTTGAGCAACAATTGCATCGTAGTCAGGCACCATAACGACTGTACATTCAAGATCCCAAACATTAGGTGTTTCGTCTGGCAATACCTTGACTAACATGTCTGGCGCTTGTTCTTGAAGGTAAGCTGCCATCGCTTGCGCTTGCGTTTGTTTTTCAAACAAATGAAAAAAGACGACGTGGTGCCTTTTATTAAGTTCAACGCCTGCAGCCTGCATTTCGGCCAATACTTGACCGGTATCGTCATTAGGAAATGTCATAGATAATATTTTCTGTAAACAAGTAAGATTAACATCACCAGTAAGTCGATAAACTTACTGTTACATGCAAGTTAACCTAGTATACCTTGGTAATAATCGTGCGCTAGTGTTAGTTATCACTTTTAATCAGTTGACACAAATTTTGCTGACAAACAGCAACCATTCCACTTTCTGCATCTGTACATTGCTTAATGTCTGTGAAGTGTTCAACTTTAACTAATTGCGCTGCACCAATAGTATTTATTGCAACAGCACAAGTTCTATTTGCAACGTTAATTTCAGAAACAACACACTGCTTATCATTGACACATGTCAAATTATTTTTAATAACCGGAACGCTTAAAGTCGTGCTGATAGTGTTAGGCTGAATATTGTCAGTCAGCACTGTCTGTATACGTTTTTCGCTAGATAGACCCTGCTGCTCAATGTAGTCACGATGCTTTAGTTCGTTATCTTTTAGTAAGTAACCAATAGCCAGTATCAGCATTAAAAAACCAACAATAACGCCTGCAGTAATGATTATCCATTTCAACATAATCTGCGCCATTACCGTGGAATTGTACCAACCAATGTAGTAACCGCTCGCTCGACTTTTTCATGAACGTCAATACTATGATCATGATCGTTAATTTTCAGCCGACTCATGCCTCGCCACATGGTACGATTGCTGTTTACATCAATCAAATCAAGAATTAACGTACCAGGTAATGCAGCACTAAAATAAGGTTGATCTTGCGGGTGCTTTACCGGTAAACAAGGACGACAAAATTTAACACCACGATTATATAAGTTAAGCTCTGATTGCAGGTTTACAATATGATAAGTAACAATGATATCAGCACTATCAGGTGCTTTAAAAGTCCACCCTTGCCTATCGAACACCTTCTCTATTGCAATTTCTATACTATTTCTCGTCGTGTCCGACATATTTTGATATTCAGTAAAGTCAGAATTTCGATTATATAAACTATAACTAGATAAGCCTGAAAAATTAAAATTATGTGCATGTTTTGCTTGATATAGGGGCTTACCGCTGCAGCCTGCTAGCAATAACAACAAGAGTACCCAAACTAGCTTCTGATTCATCACCGAACACACTTAAAAACTTTATTACAGAGTAAAGCGCTATGCGCAAAGATCAAGTAAATATTATCTAAGTTTTATGTTGGGAGCTGTATCTATTTCACCGTCACTGCTTATCGTTGTTATTTTATCGTCAAGTAGCATGACTGCGACACTGTTTGAAGATGAATGCCGAATAAAAGCTAATTCATAGCCATATTTAACTAAGCTACTGGCTGAAAACTTTTGAGCGATGCTCAACCGAGCCCATAATCCCTCTTGGACACTATCAAAATGCCTGCGTTCAATAAGTGGATCCCTAGGTAGGCTGTCTTCCATGGCGACTCTCAGTATTAAGATACAGTTACGGTGAATACAATTGACAAGCAGATAACATTCCAACTAAATTAAAAACTTTAATATCAGTAAGTTAGCCCCCTTCACAAACAAACTAACTCGCTACCTGTAAAAATTACTGACAACTCAGTAATAAAAAAGCCGGTACAACCGGCTTTTTTATATTAACTTATTGTAATCTTTGCAAACTTCCGCTTTCCTACTTGATAAACAGCAGTCGTCCCCGTTGTCACTTGCAACTTATTATCTGCCACTTTCTCTCCGTCTATTTTAACTGCGCCTTGTTTTATCATACGCATAGCTTCAGAGGTACTTGCAACTAAGGCTGCGTCTTTTAATAAATTTGCAATTGCTATCTGCCCATTCTCTGCAGAGATTGTTTTTTCTGGTATATCGTCTGGCATCGCACCTTTTTGAAAGCGGTTAATAAACTCCTGATGTGCGGTTTCAGCGGCCGCTTCATCATGAAAGCGTGCTATAAGCTCTTTCGCTAACGCAATTTTGATATCTCTAGGGTTAGCGCCATTGGCGATCTGCTGCTTATATTCTTCAATAACTGCTAAAGATTTAAAACTCAGTAACTGATAATAACGCCACATCAAATCATCAGAAATAGACATTACTTTACCAAACATTTCTGTTGGTGAGTCCGTAATACCAATGTAGTTATTCAGCGATTTAGACATTTTTTGTACGCCGTCTAACCCTTCTAATAATGGCATCATAAGCACCGTTTGCGGACGTTGTGACTCAGACTTCTGTAACTCTCTACCCATCAATAAATTAAATTTTTGATCGGTACCACCTAATTCCACATCGGCTTCTAATGCAACAGAATCCCACCCTTGGACGAGTGGATACATAAATTCATGAATTGCAATAGATTGGCCATTAGCGTAACGCTTTTTAAAATCGTCACGTTCCATCATACGAGCAACAGTTTGTCGAGAGGCAAGTTTCAACATGCCAGCAGCGCCCAATGTATTCATCCATGTAGAGTTAAATTCGACACGCGTTTTCTCAGGATCTAGAATTTTAAATACTTGTTCTTTATACGTTTCAGCATTGGCAAGGACGTCTGCTTCCGTTAGTGGCTTACGCGTAACATTTTTACCCGTAGGATCGCCAATCATGCCCGTAAAGTCACCGATTAGAAAAATTACTTCGTGCCCCAACTCTTGAAACTGACGTAATTTATTAATTAAAACTGTATGCCCTAAATGTAGATCTGGTGCCGTTGGATCAAACCCAGCTTTAATTTTTAGTGGTTTGCCTGTTTTTAACTTTTCAAGCAACTCTTCTTCAAGCAAGATTTCTTCGGCGCCGCGTTTCAATTCTGCAAACGCTTGGCTGACATCTAACATGGTTTGGCTCCAATTTGGTGATTAGCAAATAATAAATAGGGGCAGAATTCTACTGTAAATAATGCGGAAGTTAAAACCCTATGATTGTTTATCCGCATAATATTTTGTTATAGTAATTGATGGATGATGTAGTTAAACCAGTAGTCAGGGCCGTATCCGTTTGAAAAATATAAAGAACTTTTATCTCTCGTTACCAAAACAGCATAAGTTAATTCTTTCTGCTGCAAGCTTTTTGCTACTATTTACCTTGCTTTTACCTGCTGAAAAGGCGACTGCGAGCCGTCAAACCGAACATTCTTCGCTTAAAGTTGGCGAACGTTATCAATTAGCTCTACCGCCAGAAGCTCCTGAAGAAGCTTTATCTGCACATCAACAATCCTTAGAGGTTGAGACTAAATCAGCCGCCCAACACATAACCGCTGACATTAATTGGCATAGCGCGAAAGTAAAATCTGGTGATTCGCTTGCAAAGATACTAAAGCGATTTGGACATAATGCTCAAGTTACACATAAAGTAAGTCATGCCAAAGGTGAATTCGGCAAATTACTAAGAAAGTTAAATGTTGGCGATCAATTACAGTTAGGTGAAAATGAAAACGGTGAGTTAATCGCACTAGAATATCCACTGTCGAAAACAGAAACCTTATTTATTACTAAAACTGACCAGGGTTTTGAAGCAAGTAAAGAAACTAAGTCAGTCGACACCATTGAATTTACCGCTCACGGTGTGATCAAATCAAACTTTTGGACAGCAGGTGTCAATGCAGGATTAGACGATGCACAAATCATTAACTTAGCGAATATTTTTGGTTGGGATATAGATTTTGCGCTTGATATTAGAGAAAGCGATAGCTTTCATGTTGTCTATGAAAAGCGTTATGTTGAAGGTGAATATATTGGTACAGGAAAAATCTTAGCGGCAGAATTTATAAACCAAGGTGATACATTCCAAGCAATTAGATATAAAGATGGGCGTTATTATACACCCGACGGTAAAAGTATGCGTAAAGCGTTCTTAAGAGCCCCTGTATCGTTCAAATATATTAGTTCTAATTTCAAACCAAGACGTTTTCATCCAATACAAAAACGTTGGAAAGCACATAGAGGCACAGATTATCGAGCAAACACTGGCACTCCTGTAGTAGCTTCTGGTGACGGTAAAGTTACTCATTCGACCTATAATAAGTACAATGGTAATTACGTTTTTATCCAGCACGGAAACGGTATTGTCACTAAATATCTGCACTTTTCTAAAAGAGCAGTGAAAAAAGGACAACGTGTAAAACAAGGTCAAGTGATTGGTTATGTTGGCTCTACAGGTATGTCACAAGCACCGCATTTACATTATGAGTTTTTATTAAATGGTATCCATCGCAACCCTAGAACGGTAAAACTGCCTGATGCGCAGCCGATTGCGAAAAAACATGCGAATGAATTTGCACTAATCGCAAAGCAACGTTTAGCAGAACTCACTGATTCTAAGTTAGCCTTAAATAGCACGTCATCACAAAGCAACAGAGCGCCCTAATCATTAGGTATATTTATTACTGGCATTATCTCAACTTAAGTGCAGGTGATGCCAGTATGACATTAGTAGGACAACGTACTAGATTTGCTCCAGTTTTCAATAATATTTCATTTAACGCTATAACGGCAGATGTCTAGAAGCTCATTACCGTTTTCAAAACATATCACTTATTTAACTATCATCAGTGTAAAATTGGTTAATTAGGTGAACAAATCCCCGAAAGTCTTCGTATATTTATACATGACCAAAAAATGATAAAAGCACAGTTATAAGATTAAAAAACAATAACTTAATTAAGTTAACGGAAATAATATTCATTCATCAGACTCGAATATTCAAGCACTCTAAGCATATACTTTTATTTGGCTAATTTATGCTTATGACAAAAAAATCTATAATCAGATACTCGATGGGGCGCGGCCTTCACGTTAAGCAATACTTGGAATTGAATTTATACTGAAACTGAGTATAGACCTACCTTATTTTCTCCATATAATAAATATCCCACTGTAGAAAAAACACGCGCACACAGTTCACAAATTGAACTATTGTCATTTAAAAGCGTCTAACGGTTGTGCTGTATTAAACAGCATTTGAGGAGGAAATATGGAGTTTAATGATATTCACATCGGCATGAAATGCGGCAGTAAAAAAGGGAGTGGTACTGTTACATGGATTGATGGCTCTACTCGTACTATTTATATTGCAAATACGGAAGACAACAATAGTTTTGAAGTAAATTTCGACGAATTGATCGAAGATCCTCAAGCGCACAATAGGGAAGATACCTACTATTGATTTGTGAGCGCACATTAAACAGAATTTTAAAACCTCCTATTAGGAGGTTTTTTTATGCTTATCAAAAGATCTTATAGTCTATTGATAAGCACAAAGGACACCATATACAACAAAATTTTAGTTGCTCTCGTCTCGCTGTCAATCAACGTTCTTGTTCTTTAGCTTGCTTTACCATAGCCCTTACATCGGCAAGTAATGCTTTTGCATCGTAAACAATACCGTCTTTAATGGTGTAATTTACACCACCTTTACGCGTTGGTTTATTATCATCACTTAACTGGAAGTGCCCAGTACCGTATAACACCTTAAAGTTACGCAACGGATTTTCTGCAACTATAACCATATCTGCTTTTTTACCTACACGTAAAGAGCCAATATCGTTAGCTAACCCTAGCGCCTCAGCGCCATTAATAGTCGCAGACTGAATAACTTCTAACGCATTAAAACCTGCTTCTCGTAGTAGCTCAAGTTCACGTATATAACCAAAACCATAAATTTTAAAGATATAACCAGCGTCAGATCCTGTTGTTACACGGCCACCATGGTTTTTATAATCATTAATGAATGCCATCCATTGTTGATAATTTTTCTTCCAGGCGATTTCATCATCAGTTGTCCAATCAAACCAGTATGAGCCATGGGCATATTTGTTTGGCTGAAAAAATTTCCATAGTGTTGGTAAGGTATAATCTTTATGCCAGTCAGCATTCATTTCGCGCATTAAATCTCTACTGGCTTCATAAATGGTCATTGTCGGATTGATGGTAAAGTCAAGCTTGATTAATTCGTCACGTACCTGTTGCCACTTTTCAGAACCAGGTTTTGCCGCTTGTTGCCATAGCAATCCAGCTTCACCAAAGCGATTTTGTTCGTCATTATAATTGTATTCAGGTGAGTAATGTTGAATACGTTGATGTTCAAATAATGCCTCAGGTAAGCCATACCAATGTTCCATGGTAGTAAGACCTAGACGTGCAGAATCAATCACATTCATATTCGTCACTTCTAGCTGCGCATGATGCATCATCGAACCTAATGACTGCTTTTTCGCTTCAGTTAATGCGGCTTCCATAATAGCAGGTGGCGCACCGAAAAATTTAATGCCTTTGGCACCTCTTTTTGCAATATATTTAACCCATTTTCTCGCTTGTTCAGGCGTCGTTATCGCTTGCTTTTGTTCCATGCCAAAACCTACATAAGGAATAATACGAGGCGCAGCTATTTCATTTTTTTCGCTTCGCTTTACATGGTCCATTACCCAATCAACACCATTAAAACTACCCGGTTCTCTTACTGTGGTGATGCCATGAGCTAACCAAAGCTTAAATACATATTCGGCAGGTAT
Source organism: Thalassotalea sediminis (assembly GCF_030295915.1). Taxonomy (NCBI): domain Bacteria; kingdom Pseudomonadati; phylum Pseudomonadota; class Gammaproteobacteria; order Alteromonadales; family Colwelliaceae; genus Thalassotalea; species Thalassotalea sediminis. The sequence goes on from NZ_AP027361.1 coordinate 3,400,535, forward strand.
GTTATCCGCACTACCACCAATGTGGCCATGCATATCAATAAAGCCTGGTAAAATGTACTGGCCAGAGACGTCTATCTCAATATCCCCTTTACGCGCTTTTGGGCGGCCACCCGCTTTAATTGGCACACCTGGATTACCAACACTAACCATGCTGATAATGCGATCATTCTCAATTACAATGTCCATGGGCCCTCTTGCAGGTGCCCCTTCGCCATTAACCACAATACCACCACGTAGTATTAAACGTTCATAAGGTCCTTGACCCGTTGCTCTTTCAGGTGCTTTTTTACCTGGCCCCGCTACAGCGACTGCGCAAAAAAAGGTAAACAATAGCATTGTGAATTTTTTCATTCTTATTCTCTTTACAATAGTTATTTAATTGACGGATAAATCGCTAAATAGAGCCTACCACATTATGGTTAACATGTTCTTAAATTAAGATGACTAAAGGGTTAGCCGCGATAAACGTCATTCATATTCACACGATATTCCGCGCAATATATTCACTAGACTTTACGTAAAGACGCCGTTAGATTAGCGCTATTATTGACAAGAAACAGAATACTAATGACTAACAAATATTTTCAACATACATTCAAACCAAGATTTAGCGATACAGACGCCCTTGGTCACATCAACAATACTATGGTGCCCGTTTGGTTTGAAGGTGCCAGAGATGATATTTTTAAGTGGTTTACACCTGATTTAGACTTGACAAAATGGCGTTTAATCCTTGCCAAAATAGACGTCACCTTTCATGGCCAAATGTATTACGAGTACGATATGGAAGTAAAAACCTGTATTGGCCGTATTGGTGGTTCATCATTTGATGTCTTTCAAGAACTTTGGCAACAAGGTGAACTTAAAGCATCTGGCACAGCGGTAATGGTTCACTTTAACTATGAAACACAAAAAACTGAGAAAATTCCAACAGATATCGTTGGAAAAATGACAGAATATTTAAAGAACTAAAATTGGATCTATCGCATTGCAAACAGCAGTGTTAGAATGGATCCCTTTTCTGTTAAACTGAATAAAACAACAATAAAACACAGCGTTTTGATTGTTTTATTATCAACAACTTACAGCGTTGTTAGAATTATTAAAGTGAGAGAGTTACATGGCCAGTCGTGGGATTAATAAAGTCATTATTGTTGGCAACTTAGGACAAGATCCTGAAGTGCGTTTTATGCCAAATGGTAGTGCTGTTGCAAACTTTACCGTTGCAACATCAGAAACATGGAAAGACAAGCAAACTGGTGAACAGAAAGAAAAGACTGAGTGGCACCGTATCGTTATTTATCAACGTTTAGCTGAAATTGCTGGTGAATACCTGAAAAAAGGTTCAAAAGTATACTTAGAAGGTCGATTGCAAACGCGTAAATGGCAGAACCAACAAGGACAAGATCAATACACGACTGAAATTGTTGCCAATGAAATGCAAATGTTAGATTCACGAGGTCAGGGGCAAGGAGGATTTCAATCTTCAGCGCCTCAGCAAGGTGGATACCAACAACAAGCAGCACCTCAGCAACAAGCCGCATATCAGCAACCTGCTCAGCAACAAAATTACCAGCAGCCTGCTCAACAACCTGCGCAACAGCAAAGTTACCAACAGCCTGCACAAAGTTCGCCTCAAGGTGGTACACAATCAGGTTATCAGCAACAACCAGCGCAACAAGGTGGCTTTCAACAACAAAATCAATCAAACGCTAAGGTAAACCCACAAGAGCCAACAATTGATTTTGATGACGATATTCCGTTCTAGTCTTCCAACCTTTACAGTGTAAAATTTATAAATGGAGCCAAAAGGCTCCATTTTTTTGTTCCGACGAAAAGTTTGTTTTAGATCTAATTTTCATTCTGCTGAATATGATAATTTGTTCTATTGTTAATAAATCGCTCATGATTTTCATAGGATTAGGATAAATTTATGCAATTGTCACTCGCGAAAAAAATAAACGTAGCACTAGCCGTTTTTGCGATCATATTCTTAACCACTACAGTCTTATTTTTTTATTACGATGAACAAGAGTTAAGCGAAAATTTTGTCAAACAACATTTAGACTCATTAGCATTAAATTATTTTGATTCCGTCAATACCATGATGCTTACTGGCACGATGGCAAACCGACATATTATTCAAGAAAAAATTCAAAGCCAAAAAGACATTGTGGAAGCCCGTATATTACGAACAGAAGCAGTAACAAAAACATTTGGTGATGGCTTCGAGGATCAAAAAGCAACAACAACATTTGAACGTCAAGGATTGGCAGGAACACAGGCATACGATTTTATAGAACGTGATGGCAAGGAAATGATCAGTTTTATCAAGCCAATTCGCGCCAGTAAGGATTATCGCGGTACTAATTGTTTAGCATGTCACCAAGTTAATGAGGGAGAAGTGTTAGGCGCAGTAAAAATTACTTATGATCTTTCACGAGTGCAATCTGAAATAAAGAAATCAATCACTCATGCCGGCCTGCTACAGTTAATTATTACCGTTATTTGCTTTGTATTATTAAGTTTAACCTTTAGACGGTTAGTATTATTTCGTTTGAATCGATTGCGCCGCACGATTGAGGACGTAGAACAAAACTTAGATTTAAGTAAAGACATTAAAGTACATTATAACGATGAACTAGGTGCTGTAAGTGAAGCATTGAATAAAATGATGAAACGGTTCAAAGGAAGCTTTATTAAGGTCTCAGATGCGTCAGATAAGCTTATCAACTCTGCAACACAAGTAGACGAAATATCAAAACTTACACGAGAAGCGGTTCTGGAACAGAAAAATGGTACCGACTCTGTCGCAGCAGCGATCAATGAGCTAGATGCTTCTGCAAATGAAGTTCAACAAAATACAGAAAGTGCCGCACAAAAATCTATTGCTGTAAATGATCATGCCCAACAAGGTTTAACACTCGTTAACGGTACAAAAGATGGCATATATCAACTACGTGATCGCGTGTTAGAAAATACGTCTATGATCACCCAGCTTAGTTCAAAAACAAATGAAGTTGGCGGTGTACTAGAAGTGATTAATGCTATTGCCGAACAAACGAACCTCTTGGCGCTTAATGCAGCCATTGAAGCGGCAAGAGCTGGCGAACAAGGCAGAGGTTTTGCTGTTGTTGCCGATGAAGTACGTTCTTTGGCGACGAGAACAAGAGAGTCAATTGATGAAATACAGCTCACTATTTCCGCTCTTCAAGAAGATGCTAAAGGCGCCGTTACGTCTATGGAACAAGTCAGTGAACAAGCACAAGAGAAAGCTGAAGATGTGGCAAATGTTTCGACATTATTAGTTGATATAACTCAACAAATTCAGGAGCTTGATGATTTAAATAGTCATATATCTAACGCTGCTAAACAACAAAACCTTGCCGCAGATGAAATCAATCAGAATGTGGTCAACATTAGTGACGTCGCCGAAAAATCGAGCCAAGATGCAATACGAGGAAAAGAGATCAGTGAAGAGTTACTCGCCTTAGCTTATGCACTTAATGAACAAGTCGCACAATTTAAGCTATAAGTGTTAACCGAGCGTGCGCTATAAAGTACGCTCGGTAATCCATCGTTAATAGTTGCGACCCGCTATATCATTTTCAAACGTTTCTATCGCGCCACGTTTTTGCATTGTTACAAAAACTTGCTTACCATTTTCACCACCAAAGGCGACATTCGTTGGATGCTTCCCTTTCAAGGCGATCGTTTTTATCAACTTACCATTGGGTGACAATACTGCCACTTGACCTGCGCCATAGCGTGCAATATAAAGATTACCATCACGGTCTGTTCTCATACCATCCATACCATGATCTTGAAAATGATGGATAAGCGTTTTATTGCTAATGTTTCCTGATTTATCTAAATCATAACGCCAAACGTTTCTTTGTACACTTTCATTAACATAAAGCGACCTATTATCAGGTGAAACTTCAATACCATTTGTTGTCCCCATATTCTCTTCTAACAATGTTGTCGTACCATCTTGGTTAATACGCCATATATTGCCCGTACCTTCGCTCCAGTTAGGATCGCTAGCAAACAGAATACCATTGTCTGTAATGGCGATATCGTTCGGTTGATTCATATTTGCATTGTGCGCATGAACGTTAACCACTTTACTGTTTTTAGCAACTTTTAAAATATTATGGTTTACGTAATCAGCAATATACATCGTCCCCTGTTTATCAAAGCGAATACCATTACCTATAGAGCCATTGGTTAACGTGAGGTAAGTTTCAGCGCTATCTTTCGCGAGAATTTTTCCTATCGTACCGTCCTTGCCATAATTGACTGCGTACAAATTACCATTTTTATCTACTGCGGGTCCTTCAACACCTTGCGTAAAGGTATTGTCAGTCATCCAATCAGTTGTTTCTGAGGCGGCATTACACGCAAAAGCGCTAATTGCGATTAAATTGCTGATAAGTAGTTGTTTATATTTCATATACCGTAAAATGAGTCACTAGTTTTAGTTTACGTTACCACAGATCAAAATCGATGCTTGGAATATTCAGTTATAAGTGAATACCTGCCGTTTATATAGACAATATTATCACTTACAAAAAACGTTTTAAGAGTCGATCAACTTTTGATAAAGACAGTTTTTTAATTAACTTTTTTGGTTTTTCTGGGTAATCTCGAACATCATCTATCATATTTGCATGCGTAACTTTCGTGGTATTAGCCATGATAATAGCTAATTCCTGATCTACATCTTCCTTAATAATTTGTTGATGATCTTGCAATAAAATTGCGTTCTCTAGATCCAATGTCCAGGCGCGAGGGTTCATATTGCTTCCTGTTACTAAATGGTAAATGTCATCTACAATCATGCCTTTAGCGTGAAAGCTATTTTCCTGATCTCGCCATAAGTGGACATTCAACAAGCCTTTAGACAAGTAACTATCAAACTTAATGAGGAAACGCTTCAATATCTTTTCATATAGGTAGGGTATGATACCAATAGTCGAGAACGCTTCATCGTCTGAAATAAAGAAATCATTCGCCGATTTATCACCAACAATAATATTTACTTCAACACCTCTTTTCATCGCTTTGACTAATGCTTTAATCACAGGTTTAGGTAAATTAAAGTATGGGGTAATCAAAACAATCGAGGTACTGCTGGCTTTAATTAGCGACAAAGAGATTTTATTAAGCGCGTTTTTTCTGTAACCGCAACCTAAAATCGGTGTTGCTGAAATGCCCTCTTCTACAGTTGACGCTACAAATTGGTATTGTGTGTTTTTCAGTGTATTAAAGGTACGTTGACATAAGCCTTTGAGTTGCTTTTTAGAAGGTAAAGTAGCCGACAATAAAGAGGTTACAGTGTTAGAGGCGACGAGTTCATCTAATAATAACCGGCACATGCTATCCGCTAAGTGTTGATTATCTATTTGATAGTATCGGTCTAGTCGATATTTTTCACCCTGGTGCAAATAGTCGTTATTAATACTAGCACCACTGTAAAGCACAACGTTATCGAACATCATACCTTTTAGGTGCATTACCCCCATAAGTTCACGTGCCTTGACGCGAACTCCATAAAAACCAATATCAACGTTATGTTCTTGGCAAAGTTGTTGATAATAAGCTTGATTGCCTGCCGATGACTTCTCACCAATACGTCCACGACGTGCACGATGATCATCTAGAAGAATACTAATCGATAACGCAGGGTTTTGCTGTTTAGCGTCTACAAGAAGTGTCATTATTGCTCGGCCAGCGTCGTCATCTTGTAAATAAAGTGAAGATATTACAATACGTTTTTTTGCTCGTTGAATAAGCGCTGCTAGCCTTTGAGCAAACGCCTTCGATGACGTAATAATTTCTAGATCTTGTTGTTTAATACCAATCGCATTTACATGCATTACTATAGCGCCGCCTATTGAAAATTAACCTCTCCAAGGCGCTCAGTGTATTGAGGCAACTTAGTCGGCGCAAGTAATATTGTATCGTTTATATCGATATAGCTAATGTTAAGGCTTGTCGAATAGCACGTTTTGCATCTAGCTCTGCCGCAACATCAGCCCCACCAATAAGGTGTGTTGTGATATTTTTACTCAATAAGCCATCGTATAAGCTTCTTTCTGGCTCTTGTCCAGCGCAAACAATAACATTATCTACAACCAACACTTTACTTTCACCTTCGTGTAAAATATGTAACCCTTGGTCATCAACTTTTTGATATGTCACGCCACCGTACATTTTTACACCGTTATTTTTTAATGTAGCACGATGAATCCAACCGGTTGTTTTTCCTAAGCCAGCACCAACTTTAGTTGTTTTACGTTGAAGTAAATAGATCTCTCTGTCAGTATGTTGTTGAGCACCATCAGATTTAATTGCGCCGCCTTTTTCATAGTTTTTATCAACCCCCCAATTCTCCATCCATGCATCAGCATTTTCAGACAATGAATGCTGTTCCGCTAAGTAACATCCAACATCAAAGCCAATACCTCCAGCGCCGATAATTGCAACCTTATTGCCAACAGGCACTTTTTCCTTAACAACCTGTAAATAACTTAATACCTTAGGGTGGTCAGCGCCCGTTATGGTCAGCTTTCTTGGTGAAATTCCTGTTGCGAGTATCACTTCATCAAAACCACCTTCGGCGAGATCTTCTACAGATTGTGTTTGACCGAGTTTGACCTCAACGTTATTTAAAACGAGTTGAACATTAAAGTAACGAAGCGTTTCATAAAATTCTTCTTTGCCAGGTATTTGTTTAGCAATATTAAACTGACCACCTATTTCTTCAGCGCCATCAAATAAGGTAACATCATGTCCTTTCTGCGCAGCATACACGCTAAAAGCGAGTCCTGCTGGCCCTGCACCAACCACGGCTAGTTTCTTCGGCGTTGACGTTTTGGTGATTGTTAATTCAGTTTCATAACATGCTTGAGGATTGACTAAGCAAGACGCACGTTGTTGTTTAAATACATGATCCAAGCAAGCCTGATTACACGCTATACAGGTATTGATTTGCTCACTGTGGCCATTCGCAGCCTTATTTACAAATTCAGGATCTGCAAGAAAAGGTCTAGCCATAGATACCATGTCTGCTTGCCCGTCAGCGAGTACTTTTTCAGCTACTTCAGGGGTGTTGATACGATTAGTCGTTACTAACGGTAGCGAAACTTCTTTCCTCATTTTTTCAGTGATCCATGTAAACGCTGCGCGCGGCACTGATGTAGAAATTGTTGGAATTCGCGCTTCATGCCAACCAATCCCCGTATTGATTATCGTTGCGCCAGCTTTTTCAATCGCTTTCGCCATAGTGACTACGTCTTGCCACTCATTGCCACCTTTAACAAAGTCAAGCATTGATAAACGAAAAATAATGATAAATTTCTCGCCAACTTTTTCACGTACCGCTTTTACAATTTCACACGCTAAACGCATGCGATTTTCAATGGCTCCACCCCATTCATCAGTTCTTTTATTTGTTCGTATACAACTAAACTGATTTATCAGATAGCCTTCAGAACCCATAATTTCAACACCATCGTAGCCTGCTTTTGCGGCAAGCTTTGCTGAATGTGCAAAGTCTTTGATAGTTGATTTAATCTGACGCACAGACATTTCACTTGGTGTAAAAGGATTTATTGGCGCTTTAACTTTACTCGCTGAAACACTAAAGGGGTGATACGCATATCGCCCTGCGTGTAATAGTTGTAAGCAAATTTTAGTCGGATATTTATGGACGGCTTCAGTTACTTTTTTATGTTTCCCTACTTGCCAAAAGTAGCTTAGTTGACAACCAAAAGGTGCAAGTCTACCGCGAATATTAGGACTTATTCCCCCTGTAACAATTAAACCCACACCACCTTTTGCTCGCTCCTCGTAAAAAACTGCTAGTTTATCAAATCCATTTTTTTCTTCTTCTAGCCCGGTATGCATCGAGCCCATTAATACTCGATTTGATAACGTTGTAAAACCAAGTTCTAATGGCTCAAAAACATGAGGAAATGGTGAATGTGTTGACATATTTTATCTCATAAAGGTCTAACCAGTTGTTATAAGGTAGTGCTTGTTCTACGAAAATACAAGCTCTATTTTGACACCTGTCAGATTAAACCGTGAACATAAAAAAAGGCTAACGCATCGTTAGCCTTTTATGAGCGTACCTAAGTAATTAAAACTTAAAGCTATAGTTAACGCCTAGCACGTCTGTACTATCATATTTTTGGTAACTCGCTTCAATTGTAGCTTGGTTGTTAAGGACATAACCAATACCTAATCCACCGCCAAACTCCCAATCATCGTCGCTAAACGACTGCCCTGCACTAGATGCTGTAAATTTAGCATTACCATAAGTAGGCATGACAAAAGCGTAAACTTCTTCGTTAAGGTCGAATTGAGCTCTCAAGTCGATTGCAACAAAGCGATCTAACTCGATATCAATTGATGTGCCGTAGTATTTAACACTCTCGTCTTGAATACCAATGCCGTAGCGTAATCCAGCAAATAAAGAAACTTTCTCTGTATCATGGAAGTTATATTTAACCTCACCGACAAGCGCACCAAAGCTAAGATCTTGACCAGAAATATCATCTGACAAGTTCGCATAGCCTATGCCGCCAGACCATTCAGCAGAAGCTGTAAAAGCACATAATGAGAATAGTGAAGCTAGTGTTATTTTTTTCATGTAATATCCTTGTTAATTGATTCCCTTTTCGAAAATGATTTAACATCATAAACAAAAGGCAGCGCATTATAGGGACTGCATATGTTGAGCTCAACAACCACATTAACAAAAATGTTAAAAATCATTGCAGCATATATGAGATGAACTTCCATGCCTAATACAATAAAAATGACCGTAAAGCAGGCACTTTTAGATAATCTAAAACTGATCTTAAATGATGTTAAACAAGCGGCAGAAAAGGCCCACCTTGCAGCGATAGATGAGCAATCGGTTGCGGAAACACAATACGATACACTTGCTATAGAAGCCGCATATCTTGCGGAAGGTTATTCAAGACGAATTAATGAGCTTTCACAAGCAATCACGCTAGTATCTCATTTATCTGTGGAGCAAACTGAAACCATTCAACTCGGGGCCTTGGTCAAATTAGCAGGGCAATCTGTCGATTATTTTATTGCACCTGCTGGCGCGGGAATAACCTTTACTATTGAGAGCATTAACATCGCTGTCTTGTCTCCACAATCTCCGATAGGTAAAGCAATGTTAAGTCATGAAGCAGGGGATGTTATCACTGTAACCATTAACCAAAAAGAAGTCGTTTATGAGGTTATTGACGTTCAATAACCGATGAAAAACACTGCGCAGCTAAGGTTTTAGTAGTGCTTTAATATTTGCTAAATCTGCAACCTTATCGTCTACTTTTAAATAAGCTACTGCTTCAGTGTGCACGAGTGTCGCTTCCACTACGCCTGGCAACAATACTAATTGCTCAGCAATTTCATCAGCCTGTTGCTCGCAAGTGATTGTTGTAGAAAAACTATAACTTTTCGATTTTTGCAAGGACTTCATTCCGGTTGCGGCAATAAACCATAACAATCCAAAACAAGACATTACGAGAAAAATCATCGATTCGCCAAAATTAGCAGCTATTGCGCCACCGAGTAATCCACCAGTAAATGCACCTATAAATTGACTACTAGAATAAACCCCCATAACACTGCCCTTTTGGCCTGCTGGAGCAATACGTGATAACAATGATGGCATTGTTGCCTCTAAATAATTAAAAGCGGTAAAAAACAACACCACAAGAAACGATAGCGTCATCAACGTACTTGGTAAATACCAAAAAAATAAGAGGGAAACACTCAACAATAATACTGCTGCGGCAAACATTGATTTTTCTTTTTGCTTTCTAATCGCAAAGATCATAAATGGCACCATTAGAAAGAACGAGCCAAGTAATGCAGGTAAATAGAGCTGCCAATGATCTTCAAGTGCTAACCCTGCTTGCACAAACTGTTTAGGAAGTGTCACAAAACATGCTGTTAACGCCATATGAAGAATAAACACACCAAGGTTTAAACGAAACAATTGCGGGTGACGAATTAAATGACTTAGTTGCTCAGGTAAAGCAACATTATCACCACGAGGAGCCTTATTAACAGAAAATGGCACCATAAACTGAATCATAAAGATAGCTGCTATTGTTAAAAGCGCGGTAAACCAAAATAAACCTGACAAGCCAAAAGATTCAGCAACAATGGGGCCTGCAACCATAGCTAAGGTAAAAGATAAGCCAATAAACATACCTATCGTTGCCATCACTTTTGGACGTTGCTCTTCCCTCGTTAAATCTGCCGCTAATGCCAATACTGCACTAGCAATCGCTCCCATGCCTTGCAAAGCTCGCCCGACAACAACGCCATAGATGGTCTCTGACATTGCAGCAATAATACTACCAACTAAAAAGATACATAAGCCGCCGAGGATAACAGGCTTACGTCCAAACTTATCTGACAATATACCCATAGGTATTTGCAATAGCGCTTGTGTTAGCCCATATGCACCTATTGCTAAGCCAACCCAAATTGGACTAAACCCGATGAGCTGTTCACCATAAATCGCAAAAACAGGCAAAATCATAAACAAGCCTAACATGCGCAGTCCAAATACCGCGGCAAGTGAAAAAGCTGCTTTTTTCTCTATTTGATTTAATCCAGAATGACCCATACGTACGACAAACTACCTAACCATGTAATTAAAACCGCGCTAGTTTACCACGGCTATTCCAGTAACAAAAATGGATATTATTAATGCAGTTTGCCCCTAAATTATGCAATAATATTCGGCTGCAATTTACCGTGGGAACATTATGAAAAAAATAGAAGTTCGTGGCGCACGTACCCATAATTTAAAGAACATTAGTTTAGATATTCCAAGAGATGAACTTATCGTTATAACCGGACTTTCTGGCTCAGGTAAATCATCTTTGGCTTTCGATACACTATATGCTGAAGGTCAAAGACGTTATGTTGAGTCGCTTTCAGCTTATGCGCGTCAGTTTCTCTCGTTGATGGAAAAGCCTGACGTAGATCATATCGAAGGTTTGTCACCAGCCATATCGATAGAACAAAAATCCACGTCTCATAACCCCCGCTCAACCGTTGGTACAATTACCGAAATATACGACTACTTACGGCTGCTCTTTGCGCGAGTTGGTGAACCACGCTGTCCAACGCATGACCAACCATTATCAGCGCAAACAGTCTCTCAGATGGTAGATAAAGTCCTTGCTTTAGAAGAAGGTACTAAAGTGATGGTGTTAGCCCCTGTAATGCAGAACAGGAAAGGTGAACACGTTAAACTATTAGATAACCTCGCGGCACAAGGCTATATTCGAGCGCGAATAGACGGTGAAGTGTGCGACTTATCAGATCCGCCTACATTAGAGTTACATAAAAAACATACCATTGAAGTTGTCGTTGACCGTTTAAAAGTGCGAGATGACATTCAACTGCGATTATCTGAATCGTTTGAAACTGCATTAGGGTTAACCGCAGGCACGGCAAAAGTGGCTTTTATGGATGAATCCGATAAAGAAGAACTACTCTTTTCTGCCAATTTTGCTTGTCCACATTGTGGATATAGCATGCAAGAACTTGAGCCTAGATTGTTTTCATTTAATAACCCTGCTGGTGCTTGTCAAACCTGCGACGGTCTTGGCACTCAGCAGTTTTTTGATGAGAACCGTGTAATTACTAATCCAGAATTAAGTCTTTCTGGTGGTGCAATTCGTGGCTGGGATAAACGTAACTTTTACTACTTTCAAATGTTACAGGCACTTGCAGAGCATTACGGTTTTCCAGTAGACGCACCTTTTCAATCGCTAAGTAAAAAACACCAATATATTGTATTAAAAGGCAGTGGTACCGAGGAAATTGAATTTAAATACATGAACGATCGCGGCGATATTGTCATTCGTAAGCATCCGTTTGAAGGTATTTTAAACAATATGGATCGTCGTTACCGCGAAACAGAATCGAACGCGGTACGAGAAGAACTCGCAAAATATTTGAACAGTCAACATTGTCCAGATTGCGATGGTTCTCGGTTACGGTTAGAGGCACGCAATGTATTTATCGACAATACGCCACTTCATCACATTACAGAGAAATCAACTGCCGATGCATTAGCTTTTTTCCAAGGGCTTAATTTAACAGGGCAACGAGGACAAATTGCAGAAAAGATACTAAAAGAAATTAATGATCGTTTGGGTTTCCTCGTCAATGTTGGCTTAAATTACTTAAACCTGTCTCGTAGTGCCGATACCTTATCTGGTGGTGAAGCTCAACGCATTAGACTCGCGAGTCAAATAGGTGCAGGGCTAGTGGGTGTTATGTATGTACTTGATGAACCATCAATCGGTTTACACCAACGTGATAACGAACGATTACTTGGCACATTAATTCATTTACGGGACTTAGGTAATACGGTAATCGTTGTTGAGCATGATGAAGATGCTATTCGTGCCGCTGATCACGTGATCGATATAGGCCCGGGCGCAGGTGTTCATGGAGGAGAAGTTATCGCCTCTGGCACAGTGGAAGATATACTTGCATGTAAAGACTCACTTACCGGAAAATACCTTTCTGGTAGAGAGTGCATTGAAGTTCCCAAAAAACGAGTCGTTTTTGATCGCGAACAGTTCGTCGCCTTAAAAGGTGCTAGCGGTAACAACTTACAAAACGTAGATCTAACTATTCCGATAGGTTTAATGACTTGTATTACTGGCGTATCTGGTTCAGGTAAATCGACACTGATCAATGATACCTTGTATAAGCTTGCACATACCGCCCTTAACGGGGCTACAACGTCTGAGCCAGCCCCTTACAAGTCCATCGAAGGCCTAGAGTTATTAGATAAGGTTATCGATATTGACCAAAGTCCAATCGGGCGTACTCCTCGCTCAAACCCAGCAACCTATACGGGTATTTTCACCAATGTGCGTGATATTTTTGCCGGCACACAAGAAGCTCGTTCTCGAGGATATAAACCAGGTCGTTTTAGCTTTAACGTAAAAGGTGGTCGTTGTGAGGCGTGTCAGGGTGATGGTGTAATCAAAGTAGAAATGCACTTTTTACCTGATGTATATGTACCATGTGATGTTTGTAAGGGCGAACGATACAATAGAGAAACTTTGGAAGTAAAATACAAAGGTAAGAATATTCACGAAGTTTTGGATATGACCATTGAAGACGCCTTTGAATTTTTCTCAGCTATCCCCGCCGTTAAGCGTAAATTACAAACCTTGATGGATGTCGGGTTAAGCTATATTAAATTAGGCCAATCGGCGACGACCTTATCAGGCGGTGAAGCGCAACGTGTTAAACTTTCGAAAGAGCTCTCTAAACGTGATACGGGGAAAACGCTTTATATACTCGATGAGCCAACAACGGGTTTACATTTCCATGACATAAAACAATTACTTCACGTTATTCATAGACTACGTGATCATGGCAATACAATTGTTGTAATTGAGCATAATTTAGATGTAATAAAAACTGCGGATTGGATTGTTGATTTAGGTCCGGAAGGCGGCTCTGGCGGTGGAGAAATTCTAATTGCTGGCACGCCTGAAGACGTTGCTAATCACAAAACATCTCATACCGCTAGGTTTCTAAAACCGTTATTATAATATTGAAAAGCAAACAAAAGGTGGTTATTTAGCTATTAATAACAATAAGTGAAACTTGCTAGAAGTTTCACTTATTGCCTTTAAAGTAATGCTTTTAGTAAAGAATATTTCACATTATCGTAAATATCTTAAAGTTTATCGCATCTGACTAATCGACTCGCCCTTACTTATATACAATAGTGTGCAATTATATCGACAGCTTAAATTACAATTAATAAGGAAAATTATGATCGCTAAACTATCTAAACTGGCTCTGAGCCTTTCATTACTTGTAGGCGCATCGTCATCAGCTTACGCAGAATCTTTTACATTTGAAACTAATGTTCAGCAAAAGTCAGACACGTTAGTAGTTTTCCATGCAAAAGATGCTGCCTCTAGCCCTTTTAAAGCATTTAATTCACAAACAAATGGTCAACTAGAGAAAGCGATTGCCGCTGCAGATTTTTCAGGTGACTACGGTTCAATGGTGGAAATTTTAGCGCCTACCAATCTTAACTATGAACGCGTAATTGTAGTTGGTACTGGCGATGAAGCATTATCTAAAAATAAAGCAACGAAACTAGGTGGTAACTTATCTGGCAAATTAGAACAGAAACACATCAAAACAATTACTGTCGCCGCAGATAATATTGGTGAAAATAATGCAGAAACAGCGGCACTAATAGCACACGGTATAAGCCTTAGAGCATATCGTTTTGATGAATACCGCAAAGAAAAGCGACAAGAAAAATCTTTCTATTTTGACGTAAATAACGGTAGTGACACTACAAAAGCATATAAGCCATTAAGCAACATTGAAGCAGGTGTGTTTTTAGCACGTGATTTAACCAGCGAGACCGCAACAGAGTTAACGCCAGTAGATTTCGCCAAAGAAGCGAAGAAGCTTAAAAAGCTAGGTGTAAAAGTTACAGTGCTTGATCCTAAAGAAATTAAAAAACTGGGCATGGGTGCCTTAGAAGCTGTAGGTCGCGGTAGTAAAGATGGCTCTCGTTTAGTAATTGCTCACTACAAAAACAGTGATGATGCGCCAATTGCTATTGCAGGTAAAGGTATTACCTTTGATTCAGGTGGTTACAACATTAAAACGCATAGCTCTATTGCGCACATGAAAGTAGACATGGCTGGTGCTGCGGCAGCACTAGGTGCAGTAAAAGCAATAGCACTAAACGAAGAAAAAGTTAACGTAGTTGCGATTATGGCAATGGCTGCCAATATGGTCTCTGAAAATTCAGTAGCACCTGGTGACGTTTTACGCACTGCTGAGGGGCTAACGGTAGAGATCACCAATACCGATGCTGAAGGCCGTTTAGTGCTTTCAGATGCGCTTTGGTATGCACGTGAAAAGTATAATCCACGCGTATTAGTTGATTTAGCCACCTTAACGGGTTCAAAAGTTCGTGCTGTAGGTAACAACTACGCAGCGGTATTTTCTGAAGACGATGAGCTCGTGAAACAACTTACTTTTGCCGGTGAACAAGTCAATGAAAATTTATGGCGTTTACCGCTAGGCTATGGCGATATGTTAAAAAGTAATATAGCTGATTTAAGAAATACAGGCACTGGTGGTCCAGGTGCAACAACTGCTGCTACGTTCTTACAACACTTCACTGGTGATGTAAAATGGGCGCACATTGATATTGCAGGAAACGCCTTAGCATCATCTAATAAAGGTGAAGTACCAAAAGGCGGCACAGGTTACGGCGTTCGCTTATTAACTGAGTGGATTCTTAACAAATAAACTTAAGATAACTGACAAAAACAAGGCGTCTTTTAATAGACGCCTTGTTTTAACCGTTAACACTTTCAACAAAAAACTACCTTTTCCTCGCGACAACTAACGACATTAAGCCAATAGCAAATATTAGAAATGTACCGGGCTCAGGCACATTGAACTGTCTTGTTGTTATATCTAATGCGACATCAAAGGTATTAACCTGATTTTCCACCGTTGTAAAACCAATACAACCAATCGCTGCTGAAGCTGCTAAACAGGCATCATCTTCAAGTACACCTAAACCATCAATAAATAAGCGAGCATTGTACGCTTCTCCGCCATAGTTAAAGTTTTGATTTAGAGTATTGTTAATTGGGTTAAATCCAGCACCAGCAACATCTAAAACAAAAATGTCATTACAAGGTGTTGGTGATGTGGCAGCACAAGTGCCACTATTTGGTGTTTCAATAAATAGAATATCAAAGATTAATGCCGGTGGCGCAAAACCAGGGCCAACAGGATCTAACGGCGTAAGAAATATATGGTCGCTTAGCACAGCGCTCGATAAACCTGTACCTGTTATAGTGTTATTGGTGTGTGTTAGCGTAACAGTATCTACAGCTGCGCCATTGGTAAATAAACTACCTGAAAACAAACCATCACCCGCTCCATTTACATCCAAAGAACTTCTACCAGAACCTGTACTTGTCCCCCATGTAAGTGTACTTGGTGCATTCCAAAACGTATTGGTATTAGAACCATCGACACTGCCAAGTGGATCATAGGACGTAAAGCCGGAATTAATATCAAACCCCCACTCTGTGACTAAAGTCGCTTTTGAAGGTAAAGCAACAAATGCCATTAAGCATAGAATCGCGGTTAGTAGGTTACATCTTTTCATCGTCAATCTCCTTGAAAGTATATCAATAGATGAAATGAGGAACTGCGATCACTCACTATCACTGGTTTACCAGCATAAAACATACCGATAATGGGAGTTGTTGAATTGAAAAAGTTTTTTAAACCCTGACATTGAAATGTGTAAAGAAAGCCGACAATTAAGTAAAAAACAATCTGATGCAACTAAAGTAAACCTTTTATAAGTCTTAACAGTAATAATTGCATAAATACAACTAACTAAGCGTAACGATCATTAATTTTGATTAGCAAATAACTAATGTTCACGCGAATTAATTCAACAGCCCCTCCATTACTCGCAAATATCGATGTAAAGAATCGTGACAAGCAGTTATGCTTTTTAAATAAAAAAGATATGCTATAACCTGTCGGGAAATAGTTTCGTTAATCGTCTTATAGTGGAGAGCGACTATCGCGATCGTTAAAGACAACATTACGGAGAAATATAATGCAATATCTATGTTTAATATTTGAATCGGAAGCACTCGCAGCTCAACGAGATGAACAAGCTGAAGCAGCATTAATTGAAGAATACGGAAAGTTTACCGACGAAATCGAAGCCACAGGAAACCATATTGGTGGTGAGGCCTTAATGCCGTCAGAAACGGCAACAACCGTTAGAGTTCGTAATGGAGAAACCTTAACAACTGACGGGCCATTTGCTGAGACTAAAGAGCAGTTAGGCGGCTATTATCTTATTGAAGCAGCAACATTAGACGAAGCGATTAGCATTGCAGCTAAAATCCCTTCAGCTAAGGACGGCTGTGTGGAAGTAAGGCCCATCATGAAGTTTGAATAGTGCAATCGTTTGAATCAGCCATAAGCAATGCATACGGGACTGCATTCGCAGTCCTAAACAAACGTTTTCAAAATGTTCAACAAGTTGAAGATGCACTGCAAGTCGCTTGCATAAAAGCTATTGATAAATGGCCAACAGAAAATATTGTAAATTTTAAAGCTTGGCTTATTAAAGTAGCAACTAATTACATTCTTGATGAATTAAAAAAACATAAACCGGATTACGTGGAGCATGCAGATACAATCAGCCCAGTTGAAGCTGCATATCAATATGATGACGCTACACTAGGCTTATTGTTCACCTGCTGCCACCCCTGTATCTCACAAGAGAATCAGTTAACTCTCTTTTTGAAATGGGTTATGGGGTTTGACAATACCAGCATCGCCAGAGCTTTATTGATCAGTGATAAAACACTCGAACAACGTATTACGCGTACTAAACGTAAACTACGTGCAAATAAAGTCGATTTCACACTGCCAACGCAAGTACATTTACCCACAAGATTAAATGCTGTCATTAAAGGGTTATATTTAGTTTTTAATGAAGGCTACTTTGGTAACTCTGGACATGTGTTGGTTTCTAATACGCTATGCATGCAAGCTATCTACTTGATGAGATTAGTTTGTAGAACGTTCCGAGGAAACGCTGCTAGCCTTGCTCTATTATCACTGATGCTATTTATTCAAGCACGCTCTCCTGCAAGAGCAACTAACAAGATCATTTTACTGTCGCATCAAGATCGATCAAAGTGGAACAAATTGCAGATTGCTGAAGCAGATGTCTTATTGCAAAAGTCTTTAAAATTAGGTCGACCTACGGCTTACCATATACAGGCCGCAATTGCCGGTTTACACAGTCAAGCATTAAGCTACCAAGAGACCGATTGGCCACAAATCATTTTACTTTACGATAAATTATTAACCTATGAATATTCACCTGTAGCTTTATTAAATCAATCAGTCGCATTGATGGAATTAGGCAGGTGGGACATAGCGGAAGAAAAACTCATCTCAATACAAGAAAGCCTTAGGAGCTATGCACCTTACTATATTGCTTTCGGGTATTTATATAAGCATACCCATCGTATAAAAGAAGCTACTCGTTCGTTAAAAAGTGCATACTCGCTCAGTAAAAACGCCTCTGAAAAAGAGTACCTACAAGAGCAACTAAAACGTTTAAAATAAAAGGTGTCAGCTATAATTAACGCTTAAATGGTACCTACGCCCCTTTACCTTATTGATATACATACAAAAAGAGCAGCCATCGGCTGCTCTTTTTAAGATCTAAGTGTTAAAAATCATTAGTCAATGATTTTTGATACAACACCTGCACCTACTGTACGACTCTCAGCTTCGTCGCAGAGCTCCTCGCCCTCGCTTACTAAAATTGGGCAACTGTGACCAATCTCTACACGTGCTCGGTCTTCACGCCGTTCGGTGGTCTTAAAAAAAAAGGCCGCTTACGCGACCTTTCTTTAGATGTTCGGTGTGAACTAGATATCGATATTAGTCGATGATCTTAGATACAACACCAGCACCTACTGTACAACTCTCAGCTTCGTCGCAGAGCTCCTCGCCCTCGCTTACTAAAATTGGTCAACTGTGACCAACCTCTACACGTGCTCGGTCTTCACGCCATTCGGTGGTCTTAAAAAAAAAGGCCGCTTACGCGACCTTTCTTTAGATGTTCGGTGTGAACTAGATATCGATATTAGTCGATGATCTTAGATACAACACCAGCACCTACTGTACGACCACCTTCACGGATTGCGAAGCGTAAACCTTCGTCCATCGCGATTGGGTTGATTAGCTCTACAACAAACTTCAAGTTGTCGCCTGGCATTACCATTTCTACACCTTCAGGTAATTCTACTGCACCTGTGATGTCAGTTGTACGGAAGTAAAACTGTGGACGGTAGCCTTTGAAGAATGGTGTATGACGACCACCTTCATCTTTAGTCAATACATATACTTCTGATTCGAACTTAGTATGTGGGTTGATTGAACCTGGCTTCGCTAGTACTTGACCACGTTGTACTTCTTCACGCTTAGTACCACGTAAAAGTACACCACAGTTCTCACCTGCACGACCTTCGTCAAGCAACTTACGGAACATCTCTACACCCGTACAAGTCGTTGTCGTTGTATCTTTGATACCTACGATTTCAACTTCATCACCTACTTTGATGATACCGCGCTCTACACGACCTGTTACTACCGTACCACGACCTTGGATTGAGAATACATCTTCGATTGGAAGAATGAAATCACCGTCAATCGCACGCTCTGGCTCTGGAATGTAAGTATCTAATTGCTCTGCAAGTTCTAAAATCTTCTCTTCCCATTTCGCTTCGCCGTTCAATGCACCTAATGCTGAACCTTGAATGATTGGTAAGTCATCACCTGGGAAGTCGTATTCTGAAAGAAGTTCACGAACTTCCATCTCTACTAATTCTAATAACTCTTCGTCATCTACCATGTCACATTTGTTCATGAATACGATGATGTATGGTACACCAACCTGACGAGAAAGAAGGATGTGCTCACGTGTTTGTGGCATTGGGCCATCTGTCGCTGCTACTACTAAGATAGCACCGTCCATTTGAGCTGCACCTGTGATCATGTTTTTTACATAATCGGCGTGACCTGGACAATCTACGTGTGCGTAGTGACGTGTTGCTGTGTCATACTCAATGTGAGATGTATTGATCGTGATACCACGCTCACGCTCTTCTGGTGCGTTATCGATTTGTGCGAAATCGCGTAAATCACCACCGTGAGTTTTTGTTAATACTGCTGAGATAGCAGCAGTTAGAGTTGTTTTACCGTGGTCAACGTGACCGATAGTACCAACGTTAACGTGCGGTTTCGAACGTTCAAATTTTTCTTTAGCCATTTTAAAATTACCTTAAAAGAAAGTACTTAAATTTAAATTTAATATTTTATTCTCTCAGCGAGAGTAAAAGACACAAAGTTAAGGTGCTAGATTGTAGGCAAGACGGGCGGTCTTGTCAAAAAATGAGCAAACTTTCTGTCCTAACACAAACTCACTGGGAGCTTGTCGTTATATGAACCGCTGAAACTCAACGGTTCAAATGCTTTAGTCAATAATTAAACAACGCCTCCGCGCCCTTCAATAATTGATGTTGCTACTGCTTTAGGTGCTTCTGCATATTGCTTAAATTCCATTGAATAAGAAGCGCGCCCTTGCGTAGCACTACGTAAATCTGTCGCATAACCAAACATCTCGGCCAATGGGACGGTAGCATTTACAATTTTTAAACCTGCAGGCCCTTCTTCCATGCCATCAATCATGCCACGTCTGCGGTTTAAGTCTCCGACAACATCACCCATATTTTCTTCTGGTGTTGTTACTTCCACTTTCATCATAGGCTCTAACATAACAGGGTTAGCATCGAGTGCCCCCTGTCTAAAACCAATCGAACCTGCCACTTTAAAGGCCATTTCATTAGAGTCTACATCATGAAATGAGCCATCAAATAGCGTAACTTTTACATCGAGCATTGGGAATCCAGCAAGCACACCAGAATCCATTTGCTCTTTACAGCCTTTTTCTACAGCGGGTATATATTCTTTCGGTACAACGCCACCAACAATTTCGTTAACAAACTCAAAGCCTGCACCTTCTTCCTGTGGCTCCATTTTAAGCCAAACATGACCATATTGGCCACGGCCACCAGATTGGCGAACGAACTTGCCTTCAACTTCTACCGCTTTGCGGATTGTTTCACGATAAGACACTTGTGGCTTACCAACATTACAATCAACGCTAAACTCTCGCTTCATGCGATCAACAATAATATCTAGGTGAAGCTCACCCATACCAGAAATTATTGTTTGCCCTGTTTCTTCGTCTGTTTCTACTCGGAATGACGGATCTTCAGCGGCAAGCTTCGATAGCGCAATCCCCATTTTTTCTTGATCAGCTTTTGTTCTAGGTTCTACCGCAACTGAAATTACTGGTTCTGGGAACTCCATTCGCTCCAATGTAATAACCTTGTTTGGATCACACAATGTATCGCCAGTCGTTACATCTTTCATACCAATTGCAGCAGCAATATCACCGGCACGAACTTCTTTAATTTCTTTTCGATCGTTAGAGTGCATTTGAACGATGCGACCAAAACGTTCCCTTTTCCCTTTAACAGGATTAAAAACAGTATCGCCAGTTTTAACAACGCCTGAATATACCCTAAAAAACGTTAATGTGCCGACAAAAGGGTCTGTCGCGATTTTAAAGGCTAATGCCGAAAATGGCGCATTATCATCTGCCTCGCGCGTACCTACTGATTCGTCTTTATCGTCATTAATCCCGGTTATCGCTTGAACTTCAGTCGGTGAAGGTAAATATTCAACAACATAATCTAGTACCGCCTGAACACCTTTATTTTTAAAAGCACTACCACAGGCTGTTAAAACAATCTCATTAGCTAAAGTACGTTGACGTAAGCCTGCTTTAATTTCTTGCTCAGTAAGATCACCTTCTTCTAGGTATTTCTCCATAAGTTCATCAGTTGCTTCTGCAGCTTCTGAAACTAAGTTTTCACGCCATTCTTCAGCTAACGCTTGCATATCAGCTGGGATGTCTTCAAAACTAAAGGTCATGCCTTGATCAGCTTCATTCCAGTTGATCGCTTTCATTTTAATCAAATCAACGACACCTGAGAAGTTTTCTTCAGCGCCAATCGCTAATTGAATCGGCACTGCATTAGCACCTAAACGATCTTTCATTTGCTGAACAACATTAAGAAAATCTGCGCCCGCTCTATCCATCTTATTGACGAATACCATGCGTGGTACGGCATATTTTTCCATTTGACGCCAAACAGTTTCTGTTTGTGGCTGCACACCTGATGAGCCGCAAAGTACTAAAACTGCGCCATCTAATACGCGCAATGAACGTTCAACTTCTATGGTAAAATCTACGTGGCCAGGAGTATCAATAATATTAATACGATGCTCTTCGAACTGAGCATCCATACCCTTCCAAAAACACGTCGTCGCCGCCGAGGTGATAGTAATACCACGTTCTTGCTCTTGCTCCATCCAATCCATGGTAGCTGCGCCATCGTGTACTTCGCCAATTTTATGAGAAAGGCCTGTATAAAAAAGTACACGTTCTGTTGTTGTCGTTTTACCTGCATCTACATGAGCACAAATACCGATATTTCGGTAACGCTCAATAGGTGTTGTACGAGCCACTAAAGTATTCCTCTAATCTTTAAAAGATATAATCAAATAACCTTAACATTGATAACGTAAAAAAACGTTAACATTATTTGGTTATATCCTAGTGTAGAAAAGCGTAGTTACTGTTTTATGAAAACAAGTAACTACGCTGTTCAGTTTTTTCTATCGTGATTACCAGCGATAGTGAGCGAACGCTTTGTTCGCTTCGGCCATACGGTGAACGTCTTCACGTTTCTTAACCGCTGAACCTTTGCTTTCAGATGCATCTAACATCTCGTTAGCAAGGCGTTGAGCCATTGATTTTTCACCACGTTTACGAGCTGCTTCAACTAACCAACGCATGGCTAGTGCATTACGACGAACTGGACGAACTTCAACTGGAACTTGGTAAGTTGAACCACCAACACGACGAGATTTAACCTCTACTTGAGGACGAATGTTATCTAGTGCTTCTTCAAAAAGCTCTAAATGTTCTTTCTCGTTGTTTTTTTCCGCTAAAAGGTCTAATGCATCATATACGATTTTTTCTGCAACAGCTTTTTTACCATCAACCATAAGAATGTTGATGAATTTTGCTAATAGTTCATTTGCGAACTTCGGGTCTGGCAATATTTTACGTTGCCCAACGACGCGTCTTCTTGGCATTTTAAATTCTCCGATATAGCTTCAGGGTATTCCCAAAACAATTAAAAATTAAAAGTTAGTTTGGCCTTACTTGACGGAGAACCGTTAAGATTTAGGGCGCTTAGCACCGTACTTAGAACGGCCTTGTCTACGATCGTTAACACCTGAACAGTCAAGTGCGCCACGAACGGTGTGATAACGTACACCAGGTAAGTCTTTAACACGACCACCACGGATTAAGATAACGCTATGCTCTTGTAAGTTGTGACCTTCACCACCAATGTAAGATGTTACTTCGTAACCGTTAGTTAAACGAACACGAGCAACTTTACGTAGTGCTGAGTTAGGTTTTTTAGGCGTAGTAGTATATACGCGAGTACATACGCCACGACGTTGTGGACAAGCTTGTAACGCTGGAACGTTACTTTTTTGTACTTGTCTGACACGTGGTTTACGTACCAATTGGTTAATAGTTGCCATTATAGCTCCTGATTAATTAAAACATTGTGTAAAGCATGATTCTCACCAGCTTTTACACTCTCTTAAACGTGTAAAATCAAACCTAAAAATCGTAAGCTATTTCTAGCGCAGATTAAAAGGTCGCAGAATTCTAAAGGCGTTATAGCGAGGTGTCAAGAAAAACAACAAAAAGGATCTTAGATCTGTAAAAAAGATCTTTATATTGTAGGCAATAATAACAAAAAACCGCCTTTGTTTCCAAAGACGGTTTTTAATAACAGTTAATAGTTAACGATTAATCGTCTTTATTTCCTGTTTCTAAGTCAGCGTTTAATGCATCTGTAAGCGCTTGCGCTGCTTCATCTGCTGATACTGTTACTTCTTCTTCCACTTCAACGGCACGACTACGTGCACGTTCTTGGTGATAAGCATAACCTGTACCTGCTGGAATTAGTCGACCTACGATAACGTTTTCTTTCAAGCCACGTAGTGTATCTTTCTTACCACTTACAGCAGCTTCAGTTAGTACACGTGTTGTTTCTTGGAAAGATGCCGCTGAGATAAACGACTCTGTTGCAAGAGATGCCTTCGTAATACCCATCATCTGGATATCGAATTCAGCTGGCTTTTTACCTGCTGCTTCTAACTCACGGTTTGCGATACGTACACGAGCTACTTCAACTTGTTCACCTTTAAGGAACTCAGAATCACCTGCATCTAAGATCTCACACTTACGGATCATTTGACGCACAATAACTTCAATGTGCTTATCGTTAATCTTAACACCTTGTAAACGGTATACGTCTTGTACTTCGTTAACAATGTAGTTTGCAACAGGAGCAACACCACGTAAACGTAAGATATCATGTGGAGACTCTGGACCATCGGCAATAACTTCACCTTTTTGTACAGATTCACCTTCGAACACGTTAAGTTGACGCCATTTCGGGATCATCTCTTCGTATACGGTACCGTCAGGTTGAGTAATCAATAAACGACGTTTACCTTTAGTCTCCTTACCGAAACCAATAATACCTGTTTTCTCAGCAAGAATTGCTGGTTCTTTAGGCTTACGTGCTTCAAATAAATCAGCAACACGTGGTAGACCACCGGTAATATCGCGAGTTTTTGATGACTCTTGAGGAATACGCGCTAGCGCATCACCAATATTAACTTCACTACCATCTTCAAGGTTTACAATTGCGTTACCTGGTAAGAAGTATTGTGCCGGAATATCTGTACCAGCAATCATGACATCATTACCTTTCGCATCAACAAGTTTAACCATTGGGCGCATTTCTTTACCCGCAGAACTACGTTGACTTGCGTCGGTTACAACGATGCTTGATAAACCTGTTAACTCATCCGTTTGACGTGTCATTGATAACCCTTCAACAAGGTCAACAAATTTAATATTACCTTTTACTTCGGTAATAATCGGATGCGTATGAGGGTCCCAATTTGCTACTGTATCACCAGCTTCAATCGCTTCACCGTCTGCTTTACTTAGTACTGTACCGTAAGGAACTTTATAACGTTCTCTTTCACGGCCTAACTCGTCAATAACAGTCAATTCTGTTGAGCGAGAAGTAATTACAATTTTATTCTCAGAGTTAGTAACAAATTTCGCATTTTGTAGCTTCAGTGTACCCGTGTTTTTCACTTGAACGCTGTTTTCTGCTGACGCTCTTGATGCTGCACCACCAATGTGGAAGGTACGCATCGTTAACTGTGTACCTGGCTCACCAATTGATTGGGCTGCTACCACACCAATGGCCTCACCTTGGTTAATAAGGTGACCGCGTGCAAGGTCACGACCATAACACTGAGCACAAATACCAAAATCAGTTGAACAAGTAATAATTGAACGTACTTTCACTTGGTCTACAGAATGCTCTTCTAACGTATCGCATAATTTTTCGTCAATTAGAGTGTTACGAGGAAGTAAAACTTCTTCTGTACCAGGAATCATTACGTCTTCACATACAACACGACCAAGCACTCGTTCGCGTAATGGTTCAACAACATCACCACCTTCAATAAGTGGTGTCATGATTAAACCTTCTTCAGTGCCACAGTCATATTCTGTCACTACTAAATCTTGTGCAACATCTACTAATCGACGAGTTAGGTAACCTGAGTTAGCGGTTTTAAGTGCAGTATCCGCAAGACCTTTACGCGCACCGTGAGTTGAAATGAAGTACTGTAATACGTTCAAACCTTCACGGAAGTTAGCAGTAATTGGCGTTTCAATGATAGAGCCATCTGGCTTAGCCATTAGACCACGCATACCCGCTAACTGGCGTATCTGTGCAGCACTACCACGAGCACCCGAGTCAGCCATCATGTAAATAGAGTTGAAAGAATCTTGCTCTTCCATCTCACCGTCACGGTTTTTAACTTGCTCTTTCGATAAATTATCCATCATCGCTTTTGAAACTTTTTCATTAGCAGATGACCATATATCGATTACTTTGTTGTATTTCTCACCAGCAGTTACAAGACCTTGGTCAAACTGTGTTTGAATCTCTGTAACTTCTTCTTCTGCGCTCTCAATAATGGTGTATTTCTCATCAGGAATTACCATATCATCGATACCAACAGATGCACCGGCTACCATTGCATAATGGAAACCTGTATACATAATGTGGTCAGCAAAGATAACAGTATCTTTCAAACCAAGGTTACGGTATGCATGGTTGATCAAACGAGAAATTGGCTTTTTACCTAATGGTTGATCAATCAATTCATATGGTAAACCTCGTGGACACACCTGCCACAAAATAGCACGACCCACTGTAGTATCACGTAACGTTGTATGAGCAATAAGCTCACCTTCGTCATTACGCTTATGCTCAGTAATACGAATTTTTACACGTGCATGCAGATCTGCAACACCTGTACGATAAGCTTTTTCAGCTTCTTTCGTATCAGCAAACACCATACCTTCACCTAGCGCATTAACACGTGAACGCGTTAGATAATAAAGACCCAATACAACATCTTGTGAAGGTACAATTATTGGATCACCGTTAGCAGGAGATAATACGTTGTTCGTAGACATCATTAACGAACGAGCTTCTAGCTGTGCTTCGATAGTTAATGGTACGTGAACAGCCATTTGGTCACCATCGAAGTCGGCATTATACGCCGCACAAACTAATGGATGTAAATGAATTGCTTTACCTTCAATAAGTACTGGTTCAAAAGCTTGGATACCAAGTCTATGAAGTGTTGGTGCACGGTTAAGTAACACTGGGTGTTCACGAATTACTTCGTCCAATACATCCCAAACTTCAGCACCTTCACGTTCTACTAATTTTTTCGCTGCCTTAATCGTTGTTGCTAAACCACGAGCTTCAAGCTTGCCATAGATAAATGGTTTGAATAACTCAAGTGCCATTTTCTTAGGAAGACCACATTGATGTAAACGCAATGTAGGGCCAACGGTAATTACAGAACGACCAGAGTAGTCAACACGCTTACCTAGAAGGTTTTGACGGAAACGACCTTGCTTACCTTTAATCATGTCAGCAAGTGATTTTAATGGGCGTTTATTTGAACCTGTAATTGCACGACCACGGCGACCGTTATCTAGTAACGCATCAACAGACTCTTGTAACATACGTTTTTCATTACGTACGATAATGTCAGGAGCAACTAAATCTAATAGTCTTTTTAAACGGTTATTACGGTTGATAACGCGACGGTATAAATCGTTCAAATCAGACGTTGCAAAACGACCGC
The DNA here is from genome assembly GCF_030295915.1 of Thalassotalea sediminis. Taxonomy (NCBI): domain Bacteria; kingdom Pseudomonadati; phylum Pseudomonadota; class Gammaproteobacteria; order Alteromonadales; family Colwelliaceae; genus Thalassotalea; species Thalassotalea sediminis. The sequence goes on from NZ_AP027361.1 coordinate 3,427,643, forward strand.
CATCTAGCGGCACTAATGGACGTAAATCAGGCGGTAAAATTGGAAGCACAGACATGATCATCCACTCTGGCTTATTACCTGATTGCGCAAACGCTTCCATTAATTTTAAACGTTTAGTGATCTTTTTACGCTTAGTTTCGCTACCAATCTCTGGTAACTCTTCACGCATTTGTGAAACTTCACCTTCAAGATCAATTTGCTTTAACAAGGCAAGAACAGCTTCTGCACCCATCAGTGCATCAAATTCATCACCATGCTCTTCTAGCGCATCTAAATATTCTTCTTCTGTTAGAATTTGGCTTTTTTCTAACGTTGTCATACCTGGTTCAGTAACCACATATGATTCAAAATAAAGTACACGTTCAATGTCACGTAAAGTCATGTCTAAAAGAAGACCAATACGTGATGGCAACGATTTTAGAAACCAAATATGTGCAACTGGGCTTGCAAGTTCAATATGACCCATACGGTCACGACGAACTTTCGTTAGCGTAACTTCTACACCACACTTTTCACAGATAACACCACGATGCTTTAAACGCTTATATTTACCACAAAGACATTCGTAATCTTTAACAGGACCAAATATACGCGCACAGAATAAACCATCACGTTCTGGCTTGAACGTACGATAGTTAATTGTTTCTGGCTTTTTCACTTCACCATATGACCAAGAGCGGATCATATCTGATGAAGCCAACCCGATGCGAATTCCATCGAATTCTTCAGTTTGATTTTGTTGCTTAAGAAACTTAAGTAAATCTTTCACACTCTATCTCCTGTCGGAGTTAATCTTGAGAAGAAGGTAGTTACCTACCTTCTTCGCTTACTGATTTGCTCAGCTAAATAGTCGACCTATTATTCTTCATCTAACTCAATGTTAATACCTAATGAGCGAATCTCTTTAAGCAATACATTGAACGACTCAGGAATACCTGGCTCCATACGGTGATCGCCATCAACAAGGTTTTTGTACATTTTAGTACGACCATTTACGTCATCAGACTTAACCGTCAACATTTCTTGTAGGGTATAAGCAGCACCATATGCTTCTAATGCCCATACCTCCATCTCACCGAAACGCTGACCACCGAATTGCGCTTTACCACCCAGCGGCTGCTGAGTAACTAAGCTATATGAACCCGTTGAACGCGCATGCATTTTGTCATCTACTAAGTGATTTAGTTTTAACATATACATGTAACCAACAGTTACTGGACGCTCAAAACGGCGACCTGTACGACCATCAGTTAAGTTAAACTGGCCACTTTCTGGCATATCAGCAAGGCGGAACAATTCTTTAATTTCGCCTTCTTGCGCACCATCGAATACTGGAGTAGCAATTGGCAGACCTGCACGTAAATTATCGGCTAAACGCATAATTTCATCATCAGAGAAGTTATCAATATCAACTTCTTGACGTGAATCACCTAGCTCGTAAACTTCTTTCAAGAAGCTTCTTAACTTCGCGATTTCGCGCTGCTCTTCAAGCATGCGGTTAATTTTCTCACCAATACCGCGCGCAGCCATACCTAAATGAGTTTCTAAGATCTGACCAATGTTCATACGTGAAGGTACACCCAATGGGTTTAACACGATATCAACAGGTACACCATTTTCGTCATAAGGCATGTCTTCCACAGGCACAACATTTGAAATTACACCTTTGTTACCATGACGACCGGCCATCTTATCACCTGGCTGAATACGACGTTTCACAGCAAGGTAAACTTTAACAATCTTAAGTACACCTGGTGCTAAGTCATCACCTTGTGTGATCTTACGACGCTTAACTTCGTATTTCTTATCAAAGTCAGCTTTTATGTTGTCGTATTGCTCAGCAATCTGCTCAAGTTCAGACTGTTGTGTTTCATCAGCTAAATTTTGCACTAACCACTTGTCACGAGACATGCTGTTAAGGTCAGATTCGTTAAGGCCTGCTGAAAGTAGAAGTTTCTTAGCTCGTGCGTAAATACCATCCTCTAGAATAGAGAACTCATCGCCTAAGTCTTTTTTCACTTCTTTAAGCTGCATTTCTTCAATTTCTAGTGCACGCTTATCTTTCTCAACGCCATCACGGGTAAAGATTTGCACATCGATAATAGTACCTGATACAGAGTTAGGTACACGTAACGAGCTATCTTTAACGTCAGCCGCTTTTTCACCGAAAATAGCACGAAGCAGTTTTTCTTCTGGTGTTAGTTGTGTTTCACCTTTTGGTGTTACTTTACCAACTAAGATATCGCCGCCTTTAACTTCAGCACCAATATAAACAACACCTGACTCATCAAGTTTGCTTAATGCTGACTCACCAACATTTGGAATATCAGAAGTAATTTCTTCTGCACCTAATTTAGTATCACGAGCTATACAGCTTAATTCTTGGATATGAATCGTTGTAAAGCGATCTTCCTGAACAACACGCTCAGATAACAACATTGAATCCTCAAAGTTGTAACCATTCCAAGGCATGAACGCCAAACGCATATTTTGACCAAGTGCTAACTCACCTAAGTCAGTAGAAGGACCATCCGCTAATACGTCACCACGAATTACAGGTTCACCTTTACGAACAGTTGGACGTTGGTTAATACAAGTATTTTGGTTTGAACGTGTATATTTGTTCAAGTTGTAGATATCGATACCTGCTTCACCAGCAACCATCTCATCTTCATTAACTTTAACAACGATGCGTGAAGCATCTACGTAGTCAATAACACCGCCACGTTTGGCAACTGCTGTAACACCAGAGTCAACCGCTACAATTTTTTCCATCCCTGTACCAACTAGTGGCTTATCCACTTTCAATGTTGGAACTGCTTGACGTTGCATGTTCGAGCCCATTAAGGCACGGTTAGCATCATCATGTTCAAGGAATGGAATAAGAGAAGCTGCCACTGAAACGATTTGCTGCGGTGATACATCCATGTATTGAACATGTTCAGCAGCCATTAGCGTGAATTCGTTTTTATGACGACAATTAACAAGATCATCTGTTAACTTGCCTGCTTCATCACGTGCAGCATTTGATTGAGCGATAACAAAGTTACCTTCTTCAATCGCTGATAGGTAATCAACTTCGTCAGTCACTAAACCGTCAACAACACGGCGATATGGTGTTTCTAAGAAACCATAATCATTAGTACGTGCGTAACAAGAAAGCGAGTTGATCAAACCAATGTTTGGACCTTCAGGCGTTTCGATAGGACATACACGACCGTAGTGTGTAGGATGTACGTCACGTACTTCGAAGCCTGCACGTTCACGCGTTAAACCACCTGGGCCTAATGCTGAAATACGACGTTTATGGGTAACTTCTGAAAGCGGGTTGTTTTGATCCATGAACTGTGAAAGTTGCGATGAACCAAAGAACTCTTTAACAGCTGCAGAAATAGGCTTAGCATTAATTAAGTCTTGTGGCATTACAGCGTCTAAATCACCAAGTGATAAACGCTCACGTACAGCACGTTCAACACGCACTAGACCAACGCGGAATTGGTTTTCAGCCATTTCACCAACTGAACGAATACGACGGTTACCTAAGTGGTCAATATCATCCACTTCACCTTTACCATCGCGAATACCAATTAAAGTTTTCATTACTTTAATGATATCTTCTTTAGATAGTGTACCTTCACCCACTTCATCTTCAAGTCCAACACGACGGTTGAACTTCATACGACCTACCGTTGATAAGTCATAACGCTCTAATGAGAAGAAAAGGTTAGCAAATAATGCTTCAGCAGCATCTTTTGTTGGTGGCTCGCCTGGACGCATCATACGGTAAATTTCAACGAGCGCTTCTAAACGGTTGCTCGTTGTATCAATACGTACAGTGTCAGACATATATGAACCAACATCAAATTCGTTCATATAAAGTGTTGAAATTTGTTTGTGGCCAGCTTGGCTAAGTTCTGCTAATAATTCTAGCGTTAACTCAGCATTTGCTTCAGCGATAACTTCGCCCGTTGATTCATCAACGTAAGCTTTTGAAAGCACTTTACCAACAATATAATCTGCAGGCACTTCAAGTTCAGATACATTTTCTTTAGAAAGTGTACGAATGTGACGCGCAGTAATTCGACGGCCTTGTTCAACAAGTACGTCACCATTTGGCATTAAAATGTCAAATGTTGCAGTTTCACCACGTAATCTTTCTGGCACAAGTTCCATAATCAACTTGTCGCCTTTGATTTCGTATCCAGTTGTGTCGTAGAAAATATCTAAAATTTCTTCAGTACTGAATTCAAGCGCACGAAGAATAATAGATGCAGGTAGTTTACGACGACGGTCAATACGAACAAATAGGTTATCTTTAGGATCAAATTCGAAATCTAACCAAGAACCACGGTAAGGAATTACACGTGCGTTATATAGCACTTTACCTGAAGAGTGTGTTTTACCTTTATCATGATCGAAAAATACACCTGGTGAACGGTGTAATTGCGAAACAATAACACGCTCAGTACCATTGATGACAAATGTACCGTTATCTGTCATTAATGGGATTTCACCCATATATACTTCTTGTTCTTTGATATCTTTGACAGTACCTGCCGGTGCTTCTTTGTCATAAATGACTAAACGTAATTTTACGCGAAGCGGCGCAGAATAGGTTACACCACGAATTTGACATTCTTTGACATCAAATAATGGTTCGCCCAAACGATAGCTGACATATTGTAATTCAGAACTACCTGAGTAGGCTTTAATTGGAAAAATAGAACGAAACGCTGCTTCTAAACCGGTTTCGCCTGCCGGATCAACATCAATAAACTTACGGAAAGATTCGAGTTGGATTGATAGCAAAAATGGATAATCCATTACTTGCGCGCTTTTACCAAAGTCCTTTCGAATTCGTTTCTTCTCAGAGTAAGAGTAAACCATGGGGTTCCTCAGCTTGCTGGTTATGGCCGAATCTGCCTAAAAATACCAATTGGACTAAATAATTGATCAACAAAACTCGTTTTTTGACCACTTATCTAATCCAATTGGTATCAGACAGGGTATTGCTATAATGCTTTCGCATTAAATAATGCACTGTTTTCGTTTAAAAAAAAACCTATTTAATCAGCTTTTTAAAAAACGATATTCTTTAGCGCAAAAAGGCCGGTGACTTTTAAATCACCAGCCATTGCCTTTTCAGGCAGCTAATCTGTAGATAAACAGATTATTTAAGCTCAATAGAAGCGCCTGCAGCTTCAAGTTCTTCTTTAAGAGCTTCAGCTTCTGCTTTATCAATGCCTTCTTTGATTGCTTTAGGAGCACCTTCAACAAGCTCTTTAGCTTCTTTAAGGCCTAAACCTGTAGCACCACGTACTGCTTTAATTACGCCAACTTTCTTGTCGCCGAAACTAGTTAAGATTACGTCGAACTCAGTTTGTTCAGCAGCAGCACCACCAGCATCGCCAGCACCTGCTACAGCAACAGCAGCAGCAGCAGAAACACCGAATTTCTCTTCCATTGCTTCTACTAATTCAACTACGTCCATTACTGACATTTCAGCAATAGCATTTAGGATATCGTCTTTAGAAATAGACATCTTTAATTTCCTGTTTTAATGACAGCCTCTTAAATGGCTGTGAAATAACTATAAATTCAAAAAGCGTATGTTGTACTACAACAATTATGCCGCTTCTTGCTCTTTCTGATCGCGAACTGCAGCAATCGTACGGACAAGCTTGCCAGCCGATGCTTCTTTCATTGCGCTCATTAAGCGTGCAATTGCTTCGTCGTATGTAGGTAACTTAGCAAGTAACTGTACATCTACAACTTCGCCTTCATATGCAGCTGCTTTTAGTTCAAACGCATCGTTTTCTTTTGCGAAATCACTAAAAATACGTGCAGCAGCACCTGGATGCTCGCTAGAAAATGCAATTAGTGAAGGGCCTACAAAATTGTCTGAAAGACAATCAAAATCAGTACCTTCAACTGCACGGCGGGCTAAAGTGTTACGAACAACTTTCATCCATACGCCGTTTTCACGTGCAGTAGCACGTAAAGCAGTAATTGCGTCAACTGTTACACCGCGTGAATCTGCGATAACAGCCGAAAGAGCGCCTTGGGCAGCTTCTTGAACTTCAGCAACAATTGCTTTTTTGTCATCAAGATTGATAGCCATGGGCTTTAACTCCTGGTTCAACCGGATATCCGGTATTAACTTCTCCCCAAGATAAACTTGGGATTTTTTACGGCGAAGCCAGAAAATCTAAGGAAATATCTGGGTAATCACCATCTACGCAGGAAAATATTAAGTGGCTATCGCCACTCCTACGGTCTTTGACGGGGCTGTTTCCACAGCACCTACCAAAATTTAAGGGGCGAAATTATAGTTTATAATCCGCCCCAAGTAAAGCATAAATCATGCCTTACAAAAAATTAAAGCGTTAAGCTACCTTGGTCAACTGTTACACCAGCGCCCATTGTAGTTGATACTGAAATTTTCTTGATAAATTGACCTTTTGCATTAGCTGGTTTTGCTTTCTTAAGCGCTTCCAATAATGCTTCTAAGTTTTCTTGTAACTTAGCGTCATCGAAATCAACCTTACCGATAGTCGTATGGATGATGCCGTTTTTGTCGTTACGGTAACGAATTTGACCTGCTTTAGCGTTATTAACCGCTGTTACAACGTCAGGTGTTACTGTACCAACTTTTGGATTAGGCATAAGACCACGCGGGCCTAAAATTTGACCTAACTGACCAACAACACGCATTGCATCTGGCGTAGCGATAACTACGTCGAAATCCATTTGACCTGCTTTTACTTGTTCAGCTAAATCGTCCATACCTACAACGTCTGCACCAGCTTCTTTAGCTTTGTCAGCGTTTGCACCCTGTGTAAATACAGCAACTCGTACGTCACGACCTGTACCATGTGGTAATACAGTTGCACCACGAACGTTTTGGTCTGATTTACGAGCATCAATGCCAAGATTTACAGCTACATCAACACTTTCTTTAAACTTAGCTGTTGCTAGTTCTTTTAAAAGAGCTAATGCTTCGTTGATTTCATAATCTTTTAATACGTCTACTTTTTCACGGATAAGACGAGCGCGCTTTGATAATTTAGTCATGATTATCCCTCTACCACTAAACCCATTGCACGAGCAGAACCCGCGATAGTACGTACTGCAGCGTCCAAAGAACCTGCTGTTAAATCTGGTTCTTTTGTCTTAACGATTTCTTCAAGTTGTGCACGAGTTACTGTACCAACTTTTTCAGTGTTAGGACGGCCAGAGCCCGACTTGATGCCAGCCGCTTTCTTAAGTAAATAAGAAGCAGGTGGAGTTTTTGTTTCGAATGTGAAAGAACGGTCATTGTATACAGTAATTACTACTGGAACTGGAGCGCCTTTTTCTAAAGAATCTGTTTTCGCGTTGAACGCTTTACAGAATTCCATGATGTTCACACCGTGTTGACCAAGAGCTGGACCAACTGGTGGTGACGGATTAGCTGCACCTGCAGCTACTTGTAGCTTGATTAAAGCTTCGACTTTTTTAGCCATCTTTAATTACCTTAAATTATGGGTATTATCGCTAGTTCTTTCGAACACTACACCTTACCTATTATGAGGTACGTGTTAGCTCCCCGTGGATTTAAAATTACGCGTTTTTAACACTAACTTCCGCCAGCACAAATAAAAACGGCAGCGGATTATAAATTAATCACTGGTCAGGTTTCAAGCATTAAATAGTAATTGAACCATAAAAAGCAAAAATGCCCGCAAAAGCGAGCATTTTCAATTACTATTCATTTGGCTAGATAAATGGTGTTTAAACAAAGCCGTCGAAATATTTTGCAATAAGCGTATAGCTAATACGCGATTAAAAAATATTGAAGACAATACAGTTTAAACGCTATTTACAACGTCAAATTTAGCCTTTTTCTACTTGAGAGAATTCTAAATCTACCGGCGTTGAACGACCAAAAATAAGTACCGACACTTTAATGCGGTTCTTCTCATAATCAAGTTCTTCAACAACACCATTAAAGTCAGCGAATGGACCGTCAATAACACGAACAACTTCACCGGGCTCAAACAATGTTTTTGGCTTAGGCGCATCAGTTTCTTCAATACGCTGTAAAATACGATCGGCTTCTTTTTGCGTAATAGGCATAGGGCGATCTGATGTACCACCAATAAAACCAAGCACTCGAGGCACACTTTTTACTAAATGCCATGCTTCTTCGTCCATCGCCATTTCTACCAGAACATAACCTGGGAAAAATTTACGAGCCGATTTACGTTTTTGCCCGGCACGCATTTCAACAACTTCTTCCGTTGGCACTAAAATTTGACCAAATTTCTCTTCTAAGCCGTGAATTTCGATGTGCTCAAGCAAGGTTTTTTGAACGCGTGCTTCATAGCCAGAAAACGCTTGAACGACGTACCAACGTAATTTCGGATTACTGTTTTTGTTCGTCGTTTCTGTTACATTATTTTCTTCAGACATAATTATACCTGCAACCCAGTAATAAAGCCGACAACCTCAAATAATACAGTGTCTAAACCCCATAATACTAGAGACATGAATAAAGTTGCTACTAAAACGATACCTGTAGTTTGAACCGCTTCTTGACGAGTTGGCCAGACTACTTTTCTTGTTTCTGTACGTGCTTCTTTCGCAAAAAGAATAGCATTACGGCCTTTTTCGGTTTGTGCGGCAATAAAACCTGCAACAACGACAGCTGCAACAACTGCAACGGCACGTATTAATACAGACTGGTCACCATAAATGTAGTTACCTACAACAGCACCAGCCAAAATAAGTATTACGACTATCCACTTTAATGAATCTAGAGAACCACTTTCTTGGTTTTCTGTACTTGCATTCATAACTCTACCTGTAAAATTGTCTGATCCATGATCTTATGTTTATAACATAAGAATGATCTGAGTCTTTTCAAGACTCACATAAATAATTTGGCAGGGGTAGAGAGATTCGAACTCCCAACCGTCGGTTTTGGAGACCGCTGTTCTACCAATTGGAACTATACCCCTTCAAAAATATACACTTATCTTGGGTAGGTCTTATTTTGCTAAGGGAAATTAAGAGATACTCAAGAAAAGAGAGGGGTATTATACTGAGTCAATCCATATACTCAAGGGAATTTTTAGCAGTTAATCATTTAAAACGTACTTAGTTAGAAAGCGTTGTCGATACTTTGCTGTTTAATAATATAAATTATCGTTCGACATTATCTTAAGGACTGACTTCTTCAAATCATATTAAACCCTATCTTAGCGTACTCAACAATTCTTTGAATTGATTGTCATTTACTTTCTAATATGCTGACTACTATTCAGTTTCCATTCAGCGACGACTAACTAAGCTGTATACAAATGCAAATCGATAAGGGCAGAAAATAAATGCTACTGTTTTGTCATTCAATTCGCCATGTATGTGAATACTGTGTATTTCATCTGAAAAATTAACGGTATAATGATGAGCATTCCACATTAGCTTATTCATTTCTATCGTAACATCTGAGGTTTAGCCATTATGCGATTTAAAAAACTTATTCTTCCTCTAATTTCCCTTTCGCTTATTACGTCAGGTTGTGCATCAACAAACGCAGAAAAAGGCGCAGCTATAGGTGCTGTCGCGGGAGCAGTCCTAGGTAAATCAACCAGTAATCATAAAGACAAACGTTTAGTTTGGGGTGCAGCGATTGGTGCGCTAGCGGGTGCTGCTATTGGTGACTACATGGACAAACAAGAAGCAGAGTTTAGAGAAGAGCTCTCAGGTTCAGGTATTGATGTAGTAAGAGAGGGAGATAATATTAGACTGGTAATGCCTTCGAATATTACCTTTGCGACTAATCAATCGTATATTTCTACAGGCTTTCACGCCACATTAAACGATGTTGCAAAAGTACTACGTAAATATGAGAAAACCTTATTAAGTATTGAAGGACACACGGATAGCACAGGAAGCCATCAATATAATCAAACGCTTTCATTGCAACGCGCACAAAGTGTAAAAGACTATTTAATACAACGAAACATAGTTAATAATCGGTTAAAAGTTACCGGGTACGGTGAAGGTAAGCCATTAGTAAATAATAATTCAGCACAAAATCGTGCATTAAATAGAAGAGTAGAAATTCAAATAATTCCAAATAAAGCTTAGCTTTCATTACATTATTTCTAGCAGCACTATTGAATTAAATAGGCGCTGCGTAGGCATTACATTACTGAAGGTTTGTGAAACATTCGGTACAGTTCTGTTTCACAAACTTGTATTTTTTTGTATAGTTCAGCCTTTCTAAGCGGTATATACATCGGGTTTACCATGAGTTCAAAGCTTTACACTAGTTTTAGCTTATTTGTCATTATTACGTTATTTTTACTAGTACCAGACATGCTGTATGGTCAAATCAACTCACATTATATCGCAGGGTTTGACGGTAAAAGCATCACTATCGCCACGTTATTAGCGCTTACGCTAACCATAAGCCCCGCTTACAAGCTCACATATATTATTTTATCAGTACTGTTCTTTTGGCAGATTACACAAATTATGTATTTTCATTACTACGGTAGTTTTTACTCTGCCTTTGATATTACATTAATGTTAGCGGAAACATCCGATGCAATAACCGGTTTTTGGGATGTCGTAGGTTTTCTACTTTTACCTGCGTTTTTTTCTGTTACTTGTTTTGTAATCACTGTTATTAGTTATAAATGCCTAAGAAAAAACACTTATACTCTTAAGGGTGTGCCCATAATACTATTATTGATTTGCATAGCACCTTTCATACAATCGATAACAGCTAAATCGTCACAAAAATTTCAACCTAATATTGCACAACTTGCGGTTAAAAACGGCTTGTATAGTTTCTCATATTTTTTTGCACGCCAGGCAAAGGTATTGAGTGGGATTGAAAGTGACATTGCAACCTATTTACCTTATGAGATAGTGCCACTTAACAACACAGAACAACCCAATGTTATTTTGATTATGGGTGAAAGCCTTAGCTATTTAAATTTAGGGCTATTTGGTTACCATAGAGAGACAACACCAGATTTAAGAACATTAATCGATGATCCAAGCTTTATTGTAAAACCTTCCATCGCTAGCGCTGTTTCTACTAGGGTGTCGTTATCGTTATTCTTCAACACAGTATACGAACCCGATAATGCCGCTCATTTGAGTAAAATGGATACGTCTCTTTTTCGACTAGCAAAGCGCGCTGGTTACCAGACATTTTATATAAGCACTCAAAACAACGCCGGAGGCTTAACGTACGCACTCTCTCCAACTGATATCGATACTTGGAAGGAAAATAAACACCTATCAGATTATGAAAGTCAGTATGATGATCGATTAGTTGATGAATTAAAAACCATTAATCTTGAAAAAGCACCTACTTTTGTAACTTTGCACATGAGAAGTGCACATACACCTTATATAGATAATTACCCTAAACACCATGAAGTATTTCCAGTCGAAGAGATGTCATATCGTGACTATATGATTAATAGTTATGACAACTCTGTAATTTTTACTCAAAAAATAATTAAAAACATCATTGATTATGCTAAAACTCAAACAAGACCCACCTATGTTTTCTTTACCGCTGATCATGGTGAGTTAATGGATCTAAATGGGCGCTTTGGTCACAACACCGTTGATATCGATGCTGCAAAGGTTCCTTTTTTCTTTTATGGCGCTAATGTCGACAAACATAAAATTCAAGCACTGGATAACGCATTAGGCTGTTTGCCAAACCATTATCAAATCAGCAAACAAGTCGCCGAAACGTTAGGTTTTATCATTAACAACCCAAATCAAAAAGACGATACCTTTTACTTAAACGGAACAGATACATTTGGTTTAGCTGGTTATATGCAGTATTCACTTAAAACGTTAGAAAAGACAATTTGCACTGAACATGTGTTATCACCTAACCTAGACTAAAGATAAGAAATAAAATAAGCGTAGTCTTTAAAGTAACCTATAGTTATTCACACAATAGACTTTGACGTCAATTGTAAACGCGTCTCTTGAAGTTTGTTGTATTGACGGAATTCCATTAAGTTGCCCGTACTTTTGATTCGCACACAAAAAAGGCCGCATACGCGACCTTTCTTTAGATGTTCGGTGTGAACTAGATATCGATATTAGTCGATGATCTTAGATACAACACCTGCACCTACTGTACGACTCTCAGCTTCGTCGCAGAGCTCCTCGCCCTCGCTTACTAAAATTGGGCAACTGTGACCAATCTCTACACGTGCTCAGTCTTCACGCCGTTCGGTGGTCTTAAAAAAAAGGCCGCTTACGCGACCTTTCTTTTGATGTTCGGTGTGAACTAGATATCGATATTAGTCGATGATCTTAGATACAACACCAGCACCTACTGTACGACTCTCAGCTTCGTCGCAGAGCTCCTCGCCCTCGCTTACTAAAATTGGTCAACTGTAACCAACCTCTACACGTGCTCGGTCTTCACGCCATTCGGTGGTCTTAAAAAAAAAGGCCGCTTACGCGACCTTTCTTTAGATGTTCGGTGTGAACTAGATATCGATATTAGTCGATGATCTTAGATACAACACCAGCACCTACTGTACGACCACCTTCACGGATTGCGAAGCGTAAACCTTCGTCCATCGCGATTGGGTTGATTAGCTCTACAACAAACTTCAAGTTGTCGCCTGGCATTACCATTTCTACACCTTCAGGTAATTCTACTGCACCTGTGATGTCAGTTGTACGGAAGTAAAACTGTGGACGGTAGCCTTTGAAGAATGGTGTATGACGACCACCTTCATCTTTAGTCAATACATATACTTCTGATTCGAACTTAGTATGTGGGTTGATTGAACCTGGCTTCGCTAGTACTTGACCACGTTGTACTTCTTCACGCTTAGTACCACGTAAAAGTACACCACAGTTCTCACCTGCACGACCTTCGTCAAGCAACTTACGGAACATCTCTACACCCGTACAAGTCGTTGTCGTTGTATCTTTGATACCTACGATTTCAACTTCATCACCTACTTTGATGATACCGCGCTCTACACGACCTGTTACTACCGTACCACGACCTTGGATTGAGAATACATCTTCGATTGGAAGAATGAAATCACCGTCAATCGCACGCTCTGGCTCTGGAATGTAAGTATCTAATTGCTCTGCAAGTTCTAAAATCTTCTCTTCCCATTTCGCTTCGCCGTTCAATGCACCTAATGCTGAACCTTGAATGATTGGTAAGTCATCACCTGGGAAGTCGTATTCTGAAAGAAGTTCACGAACTTCCATCTCTACTAATTCTAATAACTCTTCGTCATCTACCATGTCACATTTGTTCATGAATACGATGATGTATGGTACACCAACCTGACGAGAAAGAAGGATGTGCTCACGTGTTTGTGGCATTGGGCCATCTGTCGCTGCTACTACTAAGATAGCACCGTCCATTTGAGCTGCACCTGTGATCATGTTTTTTACATAATCGGCGTGACCTGGACAATCTACGTGTGCGTAGTGACGTGTTGCTGTGTCATACTCAATGTGAGATGTATTGATCGTGATACCACGCTCACGCTCTTCTGGTGCGTTATCGATTTGTGCGAAATCGCGTAAATCACCACCGTGAGTTTTTGTTAATACTGCTGAGATAGCAGCAGTTAGAGTTGTTTTACCGTGGTCAACGTGACCGATAGTACCAACGTTAACGTGCGGTTTCGAACGTTCAAATTTTTCTTTAGCCACTTTTAATTACCTCTAAGCAGTTTATAAAAGCTATAGTTAATAAATGAGATAAATGAAGAATTCAATGTAGTGGTGCTGATAGGCAGATTTGAACTGCCGACCTCACCCTTACCAAGGGTGCGCTCTACCAACTGAGCTATATCAGCACACGAAATTACAAAGATTGGAGCGGGTGGCGGGAATCGAACCCGCATCATCAGCTTGGAAGGCTGAGGTAATAGCCATTATACGACACCCGCAGTATTCAATCAGAATATCCCTGCAAAATTGGTGAAAGAGCGCGTTATCAAAAGGTAACGGTTTGCTCCTCGCCGCACAGCAAATGCTATGCAAAAATGGTGGAGGGAGGTGGATTCGAACCACCGAAGGCGGAGCCGTCAGATTTACAGTCTGATCCCTTTGGCCACTCGGGAACCCCTCCAAATTTTTAATCTCTCTCAAAGAGAATTAATGGTGCCGACTGCCGGAGTCGAACTGGCGACCTACTGATTACAAGTCAGTTGCTCTACCAACTGAGCTAAGTCGGCACTACATTAAGTGGTGCGAATTCTAGAGTAATGTTTTGTCCCTTGCAATAGGAAAAAACAAAAAAATGGCGTATTTTTGTTGTTTGACGCTTTTTTACCCAAAACGAACGGTCATTAACTAATTATGTCAGCAGTATTGGCTCATTCCATCGAAGATAAGTGTTGGTTTTACACAATGTTCATGTTCAATAAACTGACTTAAATAATTCCCATTACCCCCTGTCAGTATTAATTGGGCGGACAACCCACTTCTTGCAATAAATTTTATACCTTGTTCAATCAGGCCTATTGTTGCGACAACAGTGCCTTGACTAACAGCCATAGAGGTACTTTGCCCTAAATTAACTTCTGTAACCGTTTGCTGCTCGCCGATTACCCTATCCGCATTATCAAACAATGAGGCAGCCTGTAACGCAATACCAGGAATAATCCAGCCACCCAGATGTTGACCAAATTGATCAACACAATCTAATGTTGTTGCTGTACCTGCATCAACAACAATAACGGCTTGGTTAGGATAAAAATGCTTAGCGCCTAACATTGCTAACCACCTATCTATACCTAGCGCATTCGGTTTAGCATAACTATTTACGAGACCAGCATACTTTGAGGGGCTCTGTAAAATTTGAGTTTTAATGCCATGTCGGGTGCAGCAAGTAACCACGTGTTGTAATACTTCTCCGTCTTTAACGCTAGAAATAATACATTCTTCTATACGATCAAGAGGACACAAGGCTAGTTGCTTTTCCAATCTATCAACCTCAATAACCTTTATGGTTGATAATTGACTGTTGCTGTATAGCGCATATTTAAGGCGAGTATTGCCAATATCAATCAATAACTTCACGTTATACCCCGCAAACTAACCTCACCACCAAATATTGGCTGAATTTTACCATCCACTTCGAGTAGTAATGCACCTTGGTTATTTATGCCACGACATATACCATATGTTTCTTTCGCGCCAGTAATAAGTTTAACCGGTTTGTTTACAAAATGATCGCGCGCTTTCCAGTCATCAACCATTTCTGTTAATCCTGAACGTTCATGCTGTGATATACGTTGACGTAAACAGTTAATAAGTTCACCAACAAGATGGTTTCTATCAACAGGGCGACCATAATGAGTTTGCAGATCAGTCCATTTTTGATCGATTTTTTCGCTGACTTTACTCGGCATGTTAACGTTAATTCCTAAGCCAATTACGCAATGACAAGGCTCCATAGCCTGTCCTTCTAGCTCTATAAGAATACCAGCAAGCTTTGCTCCATCAAGATAAACGTCATTAGGCCATTTTAGGGCAACATCTAAGTTACATGTATTTTTTAGTGCATCACTGACAGCTAAAGCAGCCACCATACTCAATCCCATTGCAGCAGACATTCCTTGTTCCAAATACCAGTACATTGACATATATACATGAGAACCAAACGGTGAAACCCATTCCCGTCCACGCCTTCCGCGACCAGCACTTTGATACTCAGCCACACATACCTGACCACGTGTCAGTTGATTTGGGATCCTGCGCATCAAATAGCTATTCGTTGAATCTATCATGACATTAACGTCAACTTTAGTGCCCAAAAATGGCTTAGCTACATTGGTTAAAATAGTCGACTTATCTAGTAATTCAATCGGTTGTGCAAGTCGATACCCTTTACCACTTACACGAAAAACATCAACACCTAAGTCACTCAAACCACTAATATGTTTAGACACTGCTGCTCGACTTATACCCAACATATCACCTAGCGCCTGTCCTGATACGAACCGCCCTGCGGCGAGTGCAACTAATATTTGCTCTTTAATTAAACTCGCCATAACTATTGACACTCAGACATTGATGTCAGCCCTAAATGATTGACGAACCTTACTTCCGGCTCTAGCAAAATATTAAAGCTATCGTCGACTTTATTCATCACTATCGTTGCTAGTTCTACAATTTTATTACCGGCCATACCATCATAATTAATAAGCACCAAGGCTTGTTTTTCATGAACACCAACACCATCAAGGCGAAAGCCTTTTAAGCCAGCCTTTTCAATTAACCATCCTGCGGCAAGTTTGTATGTATTGTCATTCATTTTATAACTTGGCATATGAGGATATTTGGCGATTAAAGCTTGATATTGCGCCTGCTCAACAATTGGGTTTTTAAAAAAACTTCCTGCATTGGGCAATTTACTGGGATCTGGTAACTTACTCTCACGAATTTCGATTACTCGTTGCATCACATCAGCTGCAGTGACATTATCTTGTTCAAAATTAAGGCCATTGTAAGAAAGCTTAGCCGTAAAGGTTTTCGACAATTTAAAGGTAACTTGTGTAATAACTCCTTTACTTTGCAACGTGTTTTTAAAAATACTTTCGCGGTATGAAAACTGACAATCGCTATGTTCGAGTTCGATAACTTTTTGCTGAGCAAAATCAAACCACGATACAGCGTGCACAACATCTGAAAGCTCTACACCATAAGCACCAATATTTTGCACTGGCGCTGCGCCTACACTGCCAGGAATTAGTGCTAGGTTTTCAATACCGTAATAGCCATTAGCGACACAATAGGTGACCAATTGATGCCAATTTTCACCACAACTTACCGTTAACAATACGTAATCACCTAGATCTCGCGTCGATTTTCCTAGAAACCGAGGGCGAATTATCGCGGGGGTATCTGTGTCTACAAAGAGAGTATTACTCCCTTCACCTAACAGGTAAAAATTTCCCTGACAAGCAGCATATGCTAATTTAAATTCTTCGAGATTAGCAGGTTCAAAATACTGCGGGCACGAAGCAGGTACACCTAATGTATTGTGCTCAGATAAAGTAAAAGGTTGAAAGCTTTGCATAGTGCGTGAAAGTTAAAGATTTGAGGTAGTGTAATAAAAAATGACAGATGAAGAAATGTTTAAACCTGTTAAAGGTAAAATTACTATTAGCCTTGTTTCCTCAACGGCAACTTAATGATATTAGCCATATCATTGTAATATTTATTATGGTATTTGTCGGGGTCAATGTTTTCACTTTGATTAATCACCACACCTTGAACAGGCGCGTTTGCTTGTTTTAATAGTCTTAGTCCTGACGATATTTGGTCTCGTTTAGTTTTTCCACCATGAACAACATACAGTACGCTGTCAACATTACGCGATATAATCACTGCATCACTTACAGCGTTAACAGGTGGCGTTTCAATAATGATTCGATCATAAAAATTACCAAAAACTTTAATCAACATATTAAAGCGTTTCATTGATAAAAATGCTAAAGGGTTAGCCGGTGTAATACCTGACGTTAGAATGTCTAACTTGACATGACTATCTCTGATAATACATTCATTAATTTGATGTGTTTTAGCAAGTAAGTTTGAAAGCCCTGGTCTGTGTGGCTCTAAATCTAAATTTTTATAAACCGTTGGGTGACGCATATCCGCTTCTATCAGCAATACTTTTTCCATTTCACTAAAAGAACGTGCGAGTTGTAATGCCACCGTTGTTTTTCCTTCATTTGGTAAAGATGACGTAATGGCAATAACTTTCGGCGGTTTTTGTTCTGAATTGAACAATAGTGCTGTTCGCAAGGTTCTGACTGCTTCAAGAAATCGATTATCAGTATGATAACCTGGCTCCTGCGATTTCTTTGTCTTCGTTTTAAACTTAGGTAGCACGGCAAGTACAGCCGCATCGGTAAACGATTCGAGTTTGCGACGAGAATTTAACGTATCCATTAACAACTCACGCATAATGACAACAATAGAAATTACCGCAAAAGCTAAAATAAAGCTCATGATAACCATTAACGATCGGTTGGGTGCCGCTTTATGTTTGGGCGTAATGGCTTTATCAATAAAACGAACATAAAAATTCGCTTTATAATTTCCCATGGCATCGGCCTCTTTAAGGCGTACCAAATAGTTGCTATAAAGTTCTTTGTTGGTATCAACTTCACGCTCTAATTGTGAGAATTTATTTTGTAATCGCGTTAACCTTAAATACTGCTGCTTTGCTTCTTCTAAGCGTTGGTTCATGCCCTTAACTTTCTCAAGCGCATTTAAGTAACCTTTTTCTAGACTCATCACAAGTTCAGAAACAGTTTCAGTCATATTTGTGCGAATGGCATCAAGATCGGCTTGCGCGACGATTCTTTTTGGGTGTTTAGGGCCATATCTTTGTGACAGTTCATTAAGCTTTCGCTCCGCACGTTCCTCGTTCACTCTTAATTGGCTAAACGCAGGCTTGTTGGTGATTTCTTGTAATTCTAATAACTGATCAATGCTGTTCTTATGTTTTTGCACATAGTCATAAGTCACTTTAAGATCATCAACTTCTTTCGACATTCTTAATGCAGCGGAAGTTAACTCAGTGAGTTCTGCCGAAACGAGTCCTGCAACACCTCGAATATCAACAATACCTTGCTCTTCTCGGTAGGCTTGTAATGCTAATTCAGACGCCTCTAATTTTCTACCAAGCTGTTCAAGTTGATCAACGAGCCATTGAGATGTTGACTCCTTTGAAGCACGGTGAATTTCATCTTGATAATGCAAATATGTTTGCCCTATTTGATTGGCAACCTGTCGAGATAATTCGGGAAAATACGACGTAAAGGTAATTTTGACTAATTCTGTACCGGGGATAGGGGAAATCTTTAATCGTTTGTGAAACTCTGCTACCACCTGTTCGATTGAGGGCGCCTCTTTCTTTCGGCTTAATTCAGCAAGAAAACCTAACTTATCATTGAATTTACCACTGTTAAATTCTTCATGTTCTGTCAGGTTGAGTCTTGTTATGACGCGCTCTGCAAATTTCCTAGAACGCAGCAGTTCATATTGTGTTTGAATTTGTTCTAAACTGGCGCTCGATTCATTAAAAGCATCATTTATCGACAGCGTATTACTCGGTTTGTTGCTACCAATTTGTAAAATTGCACTCGCTTGGTATGAAGGTTTGAGTAGCGATGAATAAAAAGCAACGATACAAGTAACAACTAAAGTTAAACACACAATTTTCCAGCGCCTAGTCCATAATGGGCTAAACACCTCTTTCAGTGCGACTTCATCTTGCACTGTATTTATATGTGTTACATCATTGTTTATCAAAAGAAACTTTGCTCTATTTCAATTATGTCGTCAGGTAATATTAAGGTCGCAACATCGGCGTTTAATAAAACCGTTTTTCCATTTACAACTCTGGTTATTTTCCATTGTGTTTTAGAGGCTCTCGCCGCTAAGCCTCCGGCTATTGCAATAGCTTTATCCAAGGTTAGATCATCTTGAAAAGGATAGCCTCCAGGCATCTTAACCTGACCATGAATAAAAAAGGGCCGATATTCAACAATTGACACGCTCACTTGAGGGTTGATCAGATAGTCGCCTAGTAATCCTTTTTTAATTTTTAATGCTAATTGCTTAGTCGTTAAACCATGCACATGTAATTCGTTTAAGAACGGGAAGGTTATCTTGCCAGACTTGTTTATTCTTACTTTAGTTGTTAAGTCAGGTTCATTGTAAACCGTAATTGCAATACTATCACCAGAGCCTAGTTGATAGTCCGAAGCGTTCGCAAAACTCGTATAAATTAACAGTAAAACAACTAAAAATCGCATACTTTTTATCCAATAGTTAAATGGTAACATTAATACCAATAGAAATACTATTTCGCTGATACTCAAATGTGGACTTTGTCGAACGTAGATCCTTCATTTGATATTTCAAAAATAAACGCAACTCTTTTGACAAGTGATAATCAAGCTTAATGGCTGAATTTAGATAATCTTCTTTTTGCTTTTGAGCCTCAAATGTTACCTGCTCTTGGTTAAAGCCAATACTAGCTGACAAGGAAATATACTCTGACCATTCATTTGTCAAAGTCATCATATGCTTATCGACTAATCGGTAGCTGTTATTTAATCGATTCGCTTCAGCGAAGTCTCGCTCTGAGGTTAGATTAAATGTTAACGACTCTACAGGTGACCAGTACCAAGATACTCGCCACTTGAAGGCATCATCATTTTCAAAGGTAGATTGTTTGAACGTAATATTTTGATAACCCAAAAGCATAGAAAGCTGATTAACCGCTGACTTAGGCCACTTTCCACCAATAAGCGCAGTATATTTTTGCTTGTCATAAATAGCTTGGTATTCATATTCAAGTTGTTCAAATTCCAAGGCGGCACTTAACATGGTGCCACCGTCAAGTTGGTAATCGAAAGAAGCCTTGCCATAAATGTTGCTATTATCAAGCTGTTTAGTGACTTCTCGCCGCGTTTGGTACTTATTGTTACTTATCCCAAATGCGACTTCTAAAAGGGCAACTGAGGCACCACCATATTGGAGCCCCATCGAAATATCGGACAGTTGCCTTTTATCACCTTTGTTAAGCATTTCAGCGTTAGCTAAAGATAACCCTGTTCCTCTTAATTCATATTGTTGTTGGTGATTAGCGCGAATAAAAATCGTTTTATTATCTGCGAAACGCATCATATATTGAGGGGAAATAGACACATTCGTATGGTCGTCCTGTTCAAACTCATCATACTTTGTGAGGGTTGTTTTAACGTCTAAAGAGAGTAAATGCCTATTGTTTACAACTTGCAGAAACAATTCCGGTGACAAAGCCCAATAATTTGTACTGTGTTCATTGACGTCGTCAAATAAGAAGTTATCAATCCTACCTACTTCACCATTTATTGCTAAATTAAACGTGTTGCCAACAGGTAAATTTTTAGAAGAAGTTGCTAAAGTAGTAAACGAACATAGCGCTAAACTACCAATAAAAAGGAGATGTTGCTTACGGTTCATATGCGATAATCTTATTATTGTTTTTAAACTAAAAGGCCATTATTTTTAGTATTGCTTGCCAAAAACATCCATATTACCAAAGCACTTAAAAGTAACATTTTTGTTACATTACCTTTTTAACAAAAATAAAGCAAAAAATGCATTAAAAATATGCACCTTTACACTGTTCACATTAATTACCACTCAAAAAAATACCGCCTTATGGCGGTATTTTTAAATTGACTTGATGAGTACTTGCGACTTTCGTTGAAAGTTATACATTTGCTTTTTACCTTCCGGGAGTTTATCTAGCGGTTGTTCTATAAAACCCTGCTCCATAAACCAATGACCACTTACAGTCGTAAGAACAAAAAGTGACGTTAAACCTTTTGCTTTAGCTCTTAACTCTAATTCACTCATTAAACGTTCACCACGATTACCATTGCGGTAGTCAGGATGTATTGCAACACAAGCGATTTCACCAGCACTTGCCTCTTTATATGGGTACAACGCTGCACATGCAATAATGACGTCTTCTTTTTTTATCACCGTAAAGCGATGAATTTCAACCTCTAGTAATTCACGGGAACGCTTGACTAAGATACCTTCTTGTTCAAGCGGCGCAATAAGCTCAATGATCCCACCAACATCATCAATGCTTGCAGTACATATTTGTTCTTTGTGATCTTTAGCGATTAGTGTACCAGCGCCATCACGCGTAAAGAGTTCTTGCAGTAAAGCGGTATCACTTTGATAACTGACACAGTGACAGCGTTCAACACCATTTTCACCACAAGAAATTATCGCACGAAGTAGTAATTGACGAACATGGCAATCATTTTCGTCTAATAACGTTTTGACGGTGCGAACACTACAACTGCGTATGAGTTTACCTTCAGAATCAGTTAAACCTTCATCTTCGGTGAAGGTGATAAGTTTATCAGCTTCTAAAGCGATTGCTGTTTGCGTGGCAACATCTTCTAAGGCTAAATTAAAAACCTCACCTGTTGGTGAGTACCCTATAGGCGATAATAAAACAATTGAGCCATATTCCAGCTGCTGTTGAATACCTTCTGCGTCGATGCGTCTTACTTTACCTGTATATTTATAATCAACACCGTCACGCACTCCCATAGGTTTAGCGATGACAAAATTCCCCGTACTAACACGAATTTGTGAACCATGCATTGGAGAGTTTGCCAGCCCCATTGTAAGTAACGCTTCAATATGAAGGCGCATTGAGCCCGTAGCGTCTTTTACCGCAACTAACGTTTCAGCATCTGTAACCCTGACGTTATTTTCAATAATACGCTCAATACTTCTTCGTGCCATGCGGTCTTCTATCTGTGGTCTAGCACCGTGTACAACAACCAAACGCATACCAAGACTTCGCATTAACGCGATATCATGAATAATATTCGCAAAATTTGGGTGCGTTACGGCTTCACCACCAAACATAAGCACCACAGTTTTACCACGGTGCGCGTTAATATAAGGTGCAGCGTTTCTAAACCACTTAACGTAACTTAATTCGTTATTTTCCATTTGTGTCTATCACTTCATCAACCAAGAAACATGTCTTAGATTATTTACTAGGGTCAACGTTATACTCCATTGCCACTTCATCGGCTGGATCTTTATCTGGCCCTGGCTGACTATCCTCAATAATGTTGTCAGCTAACGACGATTTATCGATAAGTGAAAACCCTAATTGATTAAAGTAGTTAGGGATGTACGTCAATACAATGACTTTTTCAAGCTCAATTTGATGCGCAAATTCTAGTAAATATTGAACCAATGCTTGCCCTTGACCATTGTTATGTGCACTTTTATCAACGACGACAGAACGTATTTCGGCTAGGCCAGTTTGATAAATATATAAAGACGCGCAACCAACAACCTTACCATCAAGCTCGGCTACTACAAAGTTTTGAATATCATGAATAATATTGTCTCTTGAGCGCGGTAAAATTTCGCCTTTTTCAGCCCAGAAATTCACCAATTCAAATATCGCATCTACATCTGGCATTCGAGCTCTACGCACTGACATAGCAGCAGCACGCTGAGCATTTAATCGTTGCTGAACTTGTTTCAGTGCCACTTTAATTTGTTGCTTACCAGGGGCACCAACGACTTGTTCATTCAAAATTTCTTCGTTACCTGACTGCGTAGTTGCTAATGCTTTTTCTACTTGTGCACGTGACGTTCCACCAAGCGCTTCACGCTTATCTAAGGTCGACTCTATCGATAAATGTTGATAAACGTCATGTTCAATTTTTTCACTAAATGTTTGCAGTTGTGTCAATGTGAGATCTTCCAATGGAACACCTTTATCAATTGCAGCAAGTACGACTTCGCCTACAATATGATGCGCTTCACGGAACGGGATATCTTTACCAACAAGGTAATCAGCAAGTTCAGTCGCATTAGCATAACCTTGTTGGGCTGCTGCCAAGGTTCTGCTTCGATTAACTTTTAAACCATCTGCAACTAGCACTGCCATCTCCATACACTCTAACCACGTTTCCATAGCATCAAAAAGACCTTCTTTATCTTCTTGCATATCCTTATTATAAGCTAATGCTAACGCTTTCATGGTGGTAAGCATGCCAGTTAATGAACCGAAAACCCTACCCGCTTTACCACGAATTAATTCACATGCATCAGGGTTTTTCTTTTGTGGCATTAAAGAGGAGCCTGAGCTAACGAGGTCACTCATTTCTACAAAACCAGCTTCCCCCGAATTGTAGAAGATCAGATCTTCTGCAAAACGCGACAAATGCATCATAGAAATGCTCGCCGCAGACAGTAGCTCAATAACATGATCACGATCTGATACTGCATCTAAGCTGTTCATAGTCGCCTTTCTAAACCCTAAGCGATGTGCCAATGCATTACGATCTATAGGATAAGCCGTGCCTGCCAATGCCCCAGAGCCAAGCGGAGAAACATCTAAACGGTATATAGCATCTTTTAATCTACCGATATCACGGTTAAACATTTCGACATAAGCTAAACACCAGTGACCAAACGTTACTGGTTGAGCCCTTTGCAGGTGGGTATAACCAGGCAACACAGTACCTTTTTCACGCTCAGCTAAGTTCATCATAGCTTGTTGTAAATTAACTAAAGCGATAAGAAGTTCACCACCCGTTTCTTTACACCAAAGCTTCAAATCAGTCGCCACCTGATCATTCCGACTTCTGCCCGTATGAAGCTTTTTCCCTAAGTCACCCGTTTTTTCAATGAGTTGAATTTCAACCCAACTATGAATATCTTCGGCATCAGAGGCTAATATCTGCTTGGGATTTTCTTCAACAGATTGTTTTAGTTCATTTAAGGCCGCAGTTAAACGTACTAATTCGTCGTCATTTAATACACCAACTTCATGGATCGCCTCTGCCCAGGCCATAGAACCTACAATGTCTTGCACTGCCATGCGATAATCTACCGGCAATGAATCATTGAATTTTTTAAACTGCACGCTAGCTTTCTCTTTAAACCGTCCGCCCCATAATGCCATGATAATATTTCCTTTTGATTACTTAGCGTCTTTTTGTGAAAGTGCAGTTATTCTACTAGATAAACTAAACAAACGAATAAAGCCTTCTGCGTGTTTTTGGTCATATACATCATCAGCACCGAATGTTGCAAAAGCTTCGGAATATAAGCTGTTTGGTGAACGACGTTGTGTAACCGTAGCGTTGCCTTTATACATTTTAACAACAACATCACCTGTTATTTGCTCAGCAAATGATGCAGCGGCAGCTAACTGAGCTTTAGCTAATGGCGTAAACCAACGGCCATCATAAATAACGTGAGAAAACTCTAAACCTACAGACTCTCTAAATTTTAATGATTCTTTATCTAAAATGAGAGTTTCTAAGCCTTTATAGGCAGCCATCAACACAGTGCCACCTGGTGTTTCATAACAACCTCTAGATTTCATGCCCACTAAACGGTTTTCAACGATATCAATTCTACCCACACCATGTGCTGCCGCTTTATCATTAAGGTACATAAGCGCTTCATATGCAGATAATGCTTTGTCGTCAACTGCGACCAATTCACCTTGCTTAAAACTAAGCGTTACGGTTTCTGGTGTATCAGGTGCATCCATAGGATCAACTGTCATGGTCCACACTTCTTTTGACGGTTCACACCAAGGATCTTCTAGTTCCCCACCTTCATGTGAAATATGCCATGCATTAGCGTCACGACTATAAATCTTAGTTAATGAAGCTGCACATGGAATATTACGTTCGGCAAGGTAATCTAGTAAGTCTTCACGCGATACCATATCCCACTCACGCCATGGCGCAATTACCGTTAATTCGGGTGCTAAAGCTGCAAAACAAGATTCAAAACGTACCTGATCATTGCCCTTACCTGTACAACCATGACAGACAGCATCGGCGCCAACTTTTAACGCCACTTCTACATGCGCTTTCGCAATGACAGGACGTGCCATTGACGTGCCGAGTAAGTATTGTCCTTCGTACACCGACCCCGTTTTTAAAATAGGAAAAATATAATCTTTTACAAATTCTTCTTTTAAATCTACCACATGACACTCAGAGGCCCCTGAAGCAATAGCCTTCTCTTGAATACCTTCTAACTCTTCTTCACCTTGACCAACATCTGCGCAAAAAGCGACCACTTCACAGCCATCATAGTTTTCCTTTAACCAAGGGATAATTGCCGATGTGTCTAAGCCGCCTGAGTATGCTAATACTACTTTCTTAATTTGTTTTTTAGTTGCTAAAGCCATTGTTCTACCTATTAAATCTGTTACGTAAGTTTACTATTAGTCAATTAAAAGCGATGTTAATACCGCACATTGTGCCCACATTCTATTTTCAGCTTGCTGAAAGATTACCGACTTATTCTCGTCATCAAATAATGCGGTTGTGATTTCTTCTTCCAAATGAGCTGGCTGACAATGCATTACTAAACTTGCTTGCGCTTTGTCCATTAATGCATGGTTTACTTGATAAGGATGAAACTTCTCTAGTAATGCATTTTTATCTTCGTCACCTTCATTCCCCATTGAAACCCAAGTATCGGTATAAATAACGCTCTGCTTACCGAGCTTGTTCATATCCGTTGTAAAAATAAACGTGGAGCCACTTTGCTCTGCAAGTTGCTCCGCCTTATTTAGCATTGTTTGTGAAGGTCCATAACCTTCTGGGCATACCAGTGTAAAATCAACACCTAGTATCGCCGCCATTAACATCAATGAATTAGACACATTGTTGCCGTCGCCAACGTATGCAAGCTTTACCGTTGATAAATCATCAAAGTGTTCAGCTAAGGTGACAAAATCCGCTAAGGATTGACAAGGATGATAAACATCACACAAGGCATTTATAACGGGTACCGAGCCATGCTCAGCAAGCTCCTTTATTGACTGGTGTTCAAATACCCGAGCAACAATTAAGTCTGCATAACAAGACAAGTTCTTAGCGTAGTCACTAACGCGTTCTCGCTCACCTAGTTTTCCGTTTTGTTGCCCTAGATATAGCGCATGACCGCCTAATTTATTGATGCCCATGTCAAAACTAACATGAGTACGCAGTGATGGTTTTTCAAAAATCATCGCTACTGATTTTCCTGCCATAACCTGATTAAAGTTATGAGGTGCATTCTTTATCTCGATCGCTAAGCTGATTAGAGATTCAATTTGTGATTTTGTTAATTGGTCATCAGCCAAATAATGGTTTATAGCCATGATAAAATTCCTAAAGTATCAAAAAGTCGTTAATTCGCTTCAATGCGGGTGCCGATATGTTCGCCAGCTAATAGCTTTGCTATTTGTTCTGGCTGTTTCCAACTGGCAACCGCGATACTTCGTCGTAATTGTTTTGCCGCATATAATGCAGCGTTAACTTTGGCTGTCATTCCTCCTGCGATAACCCCTTGCTCAATAAGTTGCGTTACGCTTTGTTTATCGAGGGATTCAATATATTGACCAGAGGCATCCTTAACGCCATTCACATCAGTTAACAGCAATAAATCAGCGTTTAATAACTGGCATATAACAACCGCCGCATCATCCGCATTAACATTAACTAATTCACCACTTTTTAACGTACCGATAGATGAAATAATGGGTACGAAATGTAATTTGAGTAAACTATCAAGTAAGGTACTGCTCACGGCATTAGGCACCCCGACTTGCCCCAAACCTTTATCACTTAACTGACATTCAACCATATTGCCATCATGCAATGACAATCCAACAGCAGACAAACCTATGCTGTTCGCCTGCCCCACGATTGTTTTATTAACAGTGCCCGCAAGAGCTCCTGCAATTAAGGGAATTTGTTCTTTTGGTGTAACACGTAAGCCATGCTTTTTTTCCGTTGTAAAACCGGATTTAGCTAACATTTGATCAACAACACAGCCACCACCATGAACAAGTACTACCGATTGACTCTTTAAAGAATCTATAACAGTCAGCAATGCGGAAAGTGCACTGTCATTTTCGAGAATGGCACCGCCAATTTTTATCACCAAAGGTTTAGTTACTTTACGCATTACGCAGTCACTCCAGGCACTAGACTGTAGTGGTTTGGTAAACCTAATATAATATTGGCACATTGCACCGACTGTGAGGCAGCACCTTTCAATAAATTGTCAATCGCACAACTTACAACTAATACGTGTTTATCTTCATCTACCTGCCAATGGATATCGGCAAAAGGAGAGTAAGCGACATGGTCAATTTTAGGCCAACTATCAACCAACCTGACAATTGCAGAATCTTTATAAGCCTGTTCGTAGGCTTCTTGAACTTGCTTCGCACTAGTACCAGCTTTTAAAGACAATGTTACTGTTGTCAGTAGCCCTCTTTTATATGGTGCTAAATGAGGATTAAAAATTACCTGAGCTTTCGCTTCCTGGCTAATCTCAGGTTGATGTCTATGCTGTAAGATATTATAAGGGGTCAAACTTACTTCATTAAAACTAGTCGCTAAACTGGCTTTTCTACCAGCCCCACTCACGCCACTGATACCATTAACAACAATTAAGCTATTAGTGAGCTGTAAATCGTTTTCTATAATAGGCTTTAGTGCCAGTAAGCTAGCCGTAGGATAACATCCAGGAACAGCGATTATATTGCTGTCTGAAATAAGCGTCTCATTCCACTCTGCGAGGCCATAAACAGCTTGAGATAACGCTGATAAATCATGGTGTTCAAAACCATAATAGTGCGGGTAATCTGCTGCCGTTTTCAAACGAAAACCACCAGATAAGTCAATAACCTTGACACCTTTGTTAAGAAATTGCTGCGCCCATTCAGCACTGAACTCATGCGGCGTTGCAAAAAATACAGCATCAAGGCTAGATGCATTTTCTAAAACCCACTGAGACGAGAATGCAACCAACGTTTTGTCACAAACACCTTTGTAACGAGGATGTAATGTAGAAAACTCAGCACCAGCTGATTCGCTGTTTTCGGAAACTAACAGGTGATCAATATTAATTTTGTCGTGGCGAATTAACAGCGCAACAAGTTCTGCACCAACATATCCACTCGCACCCACTACTGCTACGTTCATAACACCTCAATATAATTGCAATTCTATTCACTAAACACTAGCTAATATAAAATAATTCAAAAGCCAATGATTGATTTTTAACAACCGATTTTTAATTCAACCACTTTAGATGAGAATGAAAGAGATTCATACCGTTTAGCTAAATCTTAAAATAAGTTTCATTAAACGATAGCCAGAACTCATTCGGTTCATTACACTAGAAATGCATTCTAATTTATAATGGGTAGTTATGCAACAAATTAGCATATATACCCAAAAATAATTACAGGTAGATAAACTATGCGCCAAATTCCAAATTTTGTTCAGTCTTTACAGCAACTTATTGCAAGTCCGTCGATTAGTTCAACACAAGAAAGTTGGGATCAAGGTAACAGCGACATTATAAATATACTGGCAACCTGGTTTGAAACTCTTGGCTTTGACATTAATATTCAGCCAGTCCCTGGAACGCGTAACAAATTTAATTTGTTAGCCAAGCTTGGTTCCGGCGAGGGAGGATTACTACTCGCAGGACACAGTGATACTGTGCCTTTTGACGAAAACCGTTGGCAGTCCGATCCTTTGAAAGTCCTCAGCAAAGAGGACAAATTTTACGGACTGGGTACATGTGATATGAAAGGCTTTTTTGCGTTTATATTGCAAGCATGTGAACACATCAAAAAACAAGACTTAAAAAAGCCTTTATATATATTAGCGACAGCAGACGAAGAAACGACAATGGCCGGCGCGCGATATTTCTCTGAGAATCAATTTGTAAAACCTGATGCAGCTATTATTGGTGAGCCCACAAACCTTGTTCCGGTTATTATGCACAAAGGGCATATGTCGCATCGTATAAAGGTACAAGGAAAATCAGGCCATTCCAGCACACCAGAGTTTGGTGTCAATGCAATTGAAATAATGTCTGAGGTTATTACTGCTCTGCTACAACTTAAACAAACCTTATCACTAAACTTTCAAAACGAATCGTTCGATGTACCTTCACCAACATTAAACTTAGGTGCAATAAGTGGCGGGGATAACGCGAACAGGATTTGCGGACAGTGTGCGCTCGACTTAGACATGCGAGCGCTACCTGGTATGGCAGATTCTGAGCTTATTCAACTACTCGCTGAATGCTTAGCACCGCTAGCAGAAAAATATCCCGGTCGTATCACTTTTGATGAGTTACATCCTAGCTCACCGAGTTTTGAACAAGCAAAGGAAAGCGAACTGGCAACCTTGTCAGAGCATGTTTCTGGGCATCAATGCTGTGCGGTAAACTACGCTACTGAAGCACCTTTTATTCAACAACTTGGGTGCCAAACCATTGTTATGGGGCCAGGCTCTATTGCTCAAGCGCACCAGCCTAACGAATTTTTAGCCTTTTCAGAAATTACTAAAACACAACATATGCTTGAAAAAATGATAAACCATTACTGTTATTAAGCGAGCGCGGGCGAATACGTTTTTACCTTATTTCGACCCGCCGATTTTGCTTCGTACATTGCCTTGTCCGCGTGATTGATAGAGGTTTCAATATCGTTGTACTCATGTACTTCACATACACCAAAACTAGCCGTTAATTTAATACTGCCTTTTTCTGTATTTAAGACAATATTTTCAGTTTCTTTTCGCATACGTTCTGCAACAAACTTTGCTTTAGTAATACTCGTTTGTGGTAACAAGACAACAAACTCTTCACCGCCATATCGCGCAAGAACATCTACTTTTCTTAATGTTGAAGCCAGCACCTTTGAAAATGCCTTTATCGCGCTATCGCCGGCTCTATGTCCAAAGCCATCGTTAATATCTTTAAAATGGTCAATGTCACACATAAGCAAACATAAAGGCTCACTATGGCGTTCACTTGATGATAGTGCAAGCTTGGCTTGCTCGAAGAAAAATCTGCGATTATATAGCCCAGTTAATGGATCCGTCGTTGCCTGTATTTCCAATTCTTTTCTTGCGTCGAGCATGTAGCTGGCAAATAAGAATATCGTAACGCCTGACATATAGGCGGGGGCAAAAACAAAAACGACTTTCATAAATTTACTATATAAGCCAGCTTCTACCATACCAGTCACACTGATCAAATTAACGATCAATAGCACAGAGTGAATGAGCAATATGGCCGCCATCCCCTTATCTCCAGTATTAGCACCATTTTGTCGATTCAATAAGGTGTATGCACAAATTAAAGAGCATATAACATTAAAACTATAGGCTGATTGCACACTATAGCTCTCAATTGAAATATCAATGCACAAGTAAGCTAACGTTAACGCATAAATTATCCACTCTCGAATCTGACTTTTGCATCGCCACAAAATACCAATGGTTAAACTGGCATTCGAGATTGCAAAACTAATATCGGTTAATAGATCATTTAACGGTGTGGGATTGCCGATGAAATCAGCAATAACAATGAAAAAGAAAATACCTGAAAAGTAAAATAGCCTAAATGCTATACGCGCGGGTTTGTCTCCAGCTTTATCTTGAAAAAGCAACGAAGCAACAAACATTACAATCGAAATCAAAATTACCGCTAATGCGGTCTCAACATGTGTATCCATACAACTATCCTTGTCATTCACCATGCTATTTTAGCATAGATTAACAACAACACACTGTCTAATTATGAGCTTTTTACCCATAACTTTTGATGATTCTTCATGCCAAAGTACTCGCCAGCATTCCAGCAACGCGGTAATAAGTCGAGCTTTTTGCGCTCTTGATAGTTAGAGGCAAGCTTTTCCAAAATTTCATTAAGTCTATCCTTGCTTAACGCTGCGAATTTTTTCGCAGTTTGAGTATTATACAAGCTAATATCATCAACAATTTCAATATCCTGCCCCCTACCAATAAAGGTTAGCCCCCTAGTGGCGGTTCGACATTTGGGATGTTCAGGATTATTGGGATATAGCTGATTAACTATAGCGTATTCATAATGTTCACCATGCCTTCCATCAGAATCTTGAGGAATAAACGTAACACCAAAACCTTGCGGAAAATCCCCAGTAATTGTTCTTAATGTATCTACCACAACTTGGCTGCAAGCACCTTTTTCGGCGTTTTTGTTTAAAGCTTGATAGACTTTGGGAAGTAATTTGTAATTGTAACTTGGTTTAGTAGATAAAATAATAGAGGCGTAAATTTGCGGCACCTTAAGCAAATTACCAATCCCTTGTTTTGGTGCAATCGCATTTTTTAGCAAATGTTTAATAAAAACGAGCTTTTTATGTTCTGCGATATTAAATTTTTCACGATCGGCTTTAGAATTACCGACATACATGGGCGCTCCAATACCCTCTATTAAAAACCGTATAGTTTCTCTGTAGTTAATTTGCAACAACTGCTTTCGCTCTTCTACAGGCAATGTACGGTGAGGATCTTGAGTACCATCTTCTCCTCTAACAATACGCTGAGCATCAGGGTGGAAGTGACCAATATCTTGTAATAGTGACGCCATCATGACCGGTATTTGTACTTTCTCAACAAACTCGGCGTAAATCTCAGGGGTTTTCTCTTGCATGAGTTTATAATCTTCACCAGTGATATCACCAATGACAGACTTAACGTGACCATCTTTAACCGCAATCACTTGATCGATATACAGCTGATCTAACAACCTCAAGGTTAATACAGCCTTATAAAAAGGTTTATTACGCTCGTTGGCTTCGGGAACACGCTTGCCTTCAGTAGGGCACAACAATTGAATGGTGCCCAACACCTGTGCTGATTTTCGGATAGTTTCGGCAAAGTTATTACCTTCGGTTAATTCCAAAATATCTTTGCAAACCGTGTATAGGTAATTGTATCTATCACTGCTTTCTAACTTAGATTCTTGCTTGAGATCGCGATAATTTCGTTCTAGCTTCTCTATTTGCCGTTTTGCATCAGCATCATCTTTTTGGTGAGACAACTCTTTAATACGTTGACTTAGCTTATCGAGTTTATGTTGTTGAACCGTTTGTTGCTCATAAAACTCAATCGCCTGTTCTAACAGCGAATCTTTTAATACGCTGCGACCATACAACTTGTTCAGGATAGCCTTTACTTGCGTGGTAAAATTAGTATCAACTTTATTGGACATATAAGGTACTGGCGAATTTCATCACAGTTAAGCTATGATCAGGTTAAAAAATACTATTATAGCTCAATTTTATTTCATTATTAAAAAATTAATCAATCTAATGAAACAGTTAACTGCAATTCACAAGAACATCGTTAAATGTATGATTAATTTTCTTCGATACTTTTAAGTTTAACAACAGATGTGCGATTAACAAGTTGCTGACACAAAGCAACGAGATCTGAATGTAACCCTCCAGCTGTAACATCTCTACCAGCGCCTGGTCCTCTAATGATCAACGGGTTATCTTGATACCACTGACTTTTTATTTGAAAAATATTATCGCATGGTGTCAAACTAGCAAACGCATGGGAATCTGGTAGTACCGCTAATCTAACTGACGCTTTAACAGCATCACCATTGGCTGAAAAACTTGCAATATAACGGATACATGCCTGCTGACTTTTTGCATGAGAAAGTGCGTCTGCAAAATAGCTGTCTAACGCTTGCGCCGAATCCAAAAACGCTTCGGTCGTCAATGATTGCAATGGTTCTGGTACAAGGTCTTGTCGTTCAATATCATCTAGTGACAAGGTAAATCCTGCTGCTCTTGCCAAAATAAGTAATTTTCGTTGAACATCACGTCCAGATAAATCTTCACGTGGATCCGGCTCAGTAATACCTTGAGCGAGTGCATCCAGCATTAATACTGAAAACGGTACACTACCATCATAAGTTTGAAATAACCAAGATAAAGTGCCCGAAAATATTCCCGATATATCAATAATTTGATCGCCACTACGCTTTAAATCTTCGATCGAATAGTGCACGGGTAAACCCGCACCTACCGTTGTATTACCAAGCCAGATACTTTTATGCGTTTGTGCAGCATTTTTTAATGCTTGGTAGTGTTCTGTCGACGATGAAGCTGCCCATTTATTTGCGCCAATAACATGAATACCACGTTGAAAAAAGGGCAAATAAAGCTCACTAAATGATTCACTTGGCGTAATATCAACTACCACTAATTCATCATAAGGATGATTACTTAGCCAAGAAAATAATAGATCGTTATCATAATTTTTTGCTTGCTCTGCAAATAAAGAAAGCGCCTGATTCACTTCTATGCCATCGGTGTTTATTAATGCCTTACGCGACGAAATTAACCCAACAAGGTGAACATTTTCCAACACAGCGACAGACGCGAGTTGATTTGGTAACATTTCCAAAAACCGCTGCCCTATATTGCCTAACCCGGCAACAACAACACCTATATGACGTGCATCTTTAGTCATGTGTCGATGAACATTATTGAGTAATTCGGTCGTACAAGGGTTTATTAAAACCGCTATCAAACTGTGACCGCTTGGCGAGTTAACAATAGAAAAGCAGGATTGATGCTTTAAAGCACGTTTAAATCTTGCCTTTACTTGCCCTTGAGAAACAACATTATGACCAACAACTGCGAGTATAGAGCATGGCGTGAATGATACCTCAGTATCATGTGCAGCGAGCCATTGAGATACAGCTTTCTGTTGTTCTTGTCTAATAACAATGAATCCTGCATTGGTATCTGCGCCAAGTGCATTAAATACACTTTCTGCTTGCTTGCCAGAGTCGCCGATAAAACTTTCAGACTGAGCTAAAATTAAATCATTAGTATACGTAACCGACAGCTCTTGTTTTGCAATTTGCCCGAACTTTCCAATTTCGGTGCCAGGTACTGCTGGGTCAAAACTACTCGCAACATGTAAATGTGTATTCGTTGCCGTAATTGGTTGTAATGTTTTTGCATGTAGCACTGGGTTGCCAAGTCGCCCTAATTCTCTTGCAACGGCATTTGGTAGACGATGTAACTTTCGAGCTTGAGGTACAACACGAGGATCAGCGCTATAAATACCATCAACATCCGTCCATAACGTGACATTATTTGCATGCGTTAATGACGCCATTATTGTTGCAGAATAATCACTACCATTTCTTCCCAATGTACAACTTTTACCTTTGGTATCTTTACATATGTATCCAGTAACAACTAACAATTGATTCGTTCTAGAACATTCCCTGTACTGGCGTAAACTTATTTCACGTTCAACAAAACAGTCTATTGCATTATTAACAACCAAAAAATCACGTGAATCCAACGCATAACTTGGACAAACAGTTTCGCTTAGCACCGATGAAAGTAAACGTGCCGACCATATCTCACCAAACGCTAGCAGTTCTGCTTCATATTGTTCTGGAGCAGCTAACATCCACTCGGATATTTGCTGTATATCACTGGCAAGTAAAGTATTTAATCTTGCTGCACTTGCCGCATTTAATAGACTGTTAATAAGTGCTGCTTGTTGATGTTGCAGCGCTAAAATAACTTCTGAAAGATCAGCACCTTTTTCGATTGCTAAATGATAAATGCGGAACAGTTCATCAGTCGTATTACCATTAGCTGAAACGACAATAACATCATTGAGTTGGCAATGTTGACGAATAATGTCAACAACACGCTCAATACACTTAACCGACGCCAGCGAGCTGCCGCCAAATTTATGAACATTAGTCGCATGCTTCGCCAACTGGTTTTGTTCTGCGGTTAACTGTTCTACAACATTAGCTTGATTCATCTATATTCTACTTTCTATAACTTATTACTTTTGACTAGCGTTTAAACCTTGTTCTAGATCGGCGATGATATCTTGATAGTCTTCAATACCAACCGAAATGCGCACAAGAGATTGACTAATACCCGCTTCTATTTGTGCAGTAATTTCCATACCAGCATGTGTCATCGTTGAGGGGTGACTAATTAAACTTTCTACACCACCTAAAGATTGCGCTAAAGTAAAAAGAGACAGGTTATCAAATAAAATTTTAACCGCTTCTACGCCACCTTTAACTTCAAAGCTCATCATCGAACCAAACGCAGCTTGTTGCTTTTTCGCAATTTCATAACCTGAATGATCTTTAAAACCTGGATAATACACACGCTCGACTGCAGGGTGTTTACGTAAGAACTCAGCGACAACGTCAGCATTTTCTTGATGCTGTTTCATACGAATAGGTAAAGTTTTAAGCCCTCGTAATGCAAGGTAACTATCAAAAGCTGAGCCCGTAATACCGATGCAATTCGCCCACCAAGCAAGTTCCTCACCTAATGATTGCTCTTTGGTTACCAATACACCACCAACAACATCGCTATGACCATTGATAAACTTAGTGGTTGAATGGAATACAATGTCTGCACCTAATGATAACGGCTGCTGTAAAATTGGTGATAAAAACGTATTGTCTACAGCGACAAGTGCGTCAACGTCATGGCTTTGCTTCACCACATCGGCGATATCAACAATGCGCATTAATGGATTACTTGGCGTTTCAACCAATACAAGTTTAGGTCGTTGGGCTAGCGCATTACTCAGCGCTTCTTGATTATTTTGGTCGACAACTAATAATTTAAATAGCCCGCGTTTAGCAAGGTGAGTAAATAAACGATAACTACCGCCGTAGCAGTCATGTGGAATAACGACAAGATCATCTGTTGTTAATAGTTGGCAAATAAGATGAACAGACGACATACCTGTAGAAGTAACAATGCCAACAGCCCCACCTTCAAGATCAGCAATAGCTTGTGCAAACGTCGCTCTCGTTGGGTTACCCGTGCGAGAGTAGTCAAACTGACGTTTATCATTAAATCCTTTCAACGCATAGGTACTCGATAGGTGAATAGCAGGGATCACCGCACCATGATGTTCGTCAGTATTAATACCTGCGCGTACGGCAGTTGTCGCTAATTTGCTATTTTTCATGTCACTAATCGCCTTTTTATTACATTTATTAATCAAATAGATGTTTGGACGTCCAAAAGTCTATACGTTTTAAAATATGAGTTCAAGTACTTTAGACATCTAAACTTCTACACATTCATTATTGACTAAGATGTAACAACCAGTAAAATCACTTTAATCAGTATTATAGGTAACTAGAGGTCTTTCATGGCTGAATGGAATGGCGAATACATCAACCCATACGCAGAACACGGTAAAAAAAGTGAACAAGTAAAAAAAATCACCGTTTCTATTCCACTGCGTGTATTAAAAGTATTAACCGACGAGCGCACACGTCGTCAAATTAATAATTTACGTCATGCAACAAATAGTGAGTTATTATGTGAAGCATTTCTTCATGCATTTACCGGTCAACCATTACCGTGTGATGATGATCTTGCTAAAGACAATGAACATCGACTACCTAAAAGCGTACGAGATGCCTTAGCGGAAAAGGGCATTACCGATTTAAGTAAATATGAAGATGAAGTAGATTAATTATCACCGTAGTCTTCATGTTTATCTTGTGCTAAACCAGTATCATTAAGTTGAGCGCAATCACCACAAAAACATTGTTATGATTGCGCAATCAAGTTGCTATAAATATTTATCGGGTAATGGCAACGCAGCAACGCCTGACTCTACCGCAGCTATCGCGACGGCTTTTGCAACGCGATGACAAAGTCTAGGATCCATTGGTTTAGGTATAATGTATTCTTTACCAAAAGTCAGTTCATTATCACCACTTGCTGTTAACACCTCTTCAGGTACGGGTTCTTTAGCAAGTTCACGAATAGCGTGAACACACGCTACTTTCATATCAGCATTTATTGTACGTGCACGCACATCTAACGCACCTCTGAAAATAAACGGGAAACATAAAACATTATTCACTTGATTTGGATAATCAGATCGACCCGTTGCAATAATTACATCGTTTCTGGCCGCTTGCGCGACTTCAGGTTTAATTTCAGGATCAGGATTAGAGCACGCAAATATTACTGGGTTATTCGCCATAGATTTTACATGCTCAGCAGATAGAACATCAGGGCCCGATACCCCTACAAAGACATCAGCGCCATCAATGACATCTTCTAGTGATCTTTTATCTGTGTTGTTAGCAAACAACTTTTTATATTCATTTAAATCAGTCCTACGCGGATGAATGACGCCTTTTGTATCTAACATATATATCTTTTCGCGCTGTGCACCACAGTTTATTAATAGCTCCATACACGCAATGGCTGCAGCGCCAGCCCCCATACAGACAATATTCGCATGGCGAAGTTTTTTCCCTTGAATTTCAAGCGCATTAATCATCCCTGCTGCCGTTACAATCGCTGTACCGTGTTGATCATCATGAAAAATAGGAATCTTACAGCGTTCTATCAGTGCTTTTTCAATTTCAAAGCACTCAGGCGCTTTAATATCTTCAAGATTAATGCCACCAAAGCTGTCTGCAATATTAGCAACTGTCGTGACAAATTCTTCTACTGTCTTATGTTTCACTTCAATATCAAACGAATCAATATTGGCAAAGCGTTTAAATAATAATGCTTTACCTTCCATTACGGGTTTTGCCGCCATTCCCCCTAAGTTACCTAAACCTAATATCGCCGTACCATTTGTGATAACAGCAACAGTGTTACCTTTTGCTGTGTACTGATAAACTGCCTCAGGGTTTTCAGAAATTTCTCTAACCGGCTCTGCGACACCAGGGCTATATGCAAGTGCCAAATCTTGGCTTGTTTCAGCTGGCGTTGTTAGTTCAATGCTAATTTTTCCAGGTTGTGGAAACTGGTGGTAATCGAGGGCTTGTTGGCGAAAGTCCGTCATAGGGGTGTCCTTGTGCGTTATATTAAAAGGTTAAAGATATTTATTGTTTTTATTCTTTCCGGCTATAGTAAAAGATACTACTAGTCATTAGCAACGCTGACCAGTAACCAATCTTTGCTCGCTAACAGTAAAGATAATCTGCTTTGACGATAAATTCACATAAAGAGTAGAAATGATCGCTATCTTATTAAGAAATTATGGTGTTTGTTTTCATAAAACCAGCGACATTGACGCTATTCAATCAGCTTATTGTCGTCATTAATCGCTATTTTTGACAGTTAGCTAGTTTTATTTCAACATTACGAACGGTAACATTAGCCTAGGTATTTATAACGATTTACGAACAGTTTGCTATATATGGAAATAAAAGAATATAAGGTAGAGAAACCAGAAACTTCGAAATAACAAAGTTATTTATACTCGCTTACATCGAGAATTTTATATTTTGCCTTCAGTTGCTCTAAAAACGCCTGATTGTTCAATAAAAACTGGTCAAATTCCTTTAATACATCAGGATACCTAATTGTGGATAAATGGTATGTATAAACTTCATAAGGGAGGCTTTTATCGACAACAAGTGCGCCTTCTTGGTTTAATAAACGCAAATAATGATTCACTACGTTTGGCTCAATGTTAATCGCATCTACATAACCGTGTACAGCCTGCTTAACCACATTTAGCGTTGATGGACTTTCCACAAGTTTAGTATTACCAGTTTCAAGTAAATCCAACCACATTGTTGGATGAAAGCCAAATATCGTTCCAAGTAATTTTATCTCATCTCTTTTACGGCCCACTTTATCAATTGGCACCATCGCAGCAGCTAAGAGTTCTACCGTTGGTAAACTAAATTTTAATAACGGATAGACACTTCGACCATTAGTCCAACGCGTATTATCGGGATACTTGAAATCAATTGCGTTTTCTTGATACCAATAATTGGTGCGCTTAACCGGTAAAGAAACATAAGTAAAGGTATAGCCTTTATAGCTAGCAAATGCATCGAGTAGCTCTTTAGTATGGCTAGGATTAGGAAAATCGTATAATGGAAAATATGACGTATTTTGAACGCCTATAATGTATTCCTTAGCTGATGTAGCCCAACCAATGGAAATAGCGAGTATTAAAAACAATAATTTCATATGAACCCTTTGCATCGTAAAACAAGTATAGACAAGAACTATCAAAAATCTTGTCTTATGCATCTACTAACAAAGCGAACAAACAGAAGAGACAAAAAAACCACCTTTATAGGTGGTTTTTTACCTCGACTAAAATTTAGTCTTTGAAAGGATTTACCTTAATAATTGTTTCTACACGGTCAGGGCCGGTCGAAATAATATCTACAGGCACACCTGTTACTTCTTCTATGCGTTTAATATAAGCTTTGGCATTTGCGGGCAATGCGTCATAGCTTGTAACACCAACAGTTGACTCATCCCAACCAGCTACTTCTTCATAGACAGGCGTTACTTGCTCATAGCCTTCTGCTGCTGTAGGCGGAACAGTAATAACATCACCATTAGCCAATTTATAGCCAGTACATATTTTCAATGTTTTTAAGCCATCAAGAACATCTAGCTTCGTTAGACAAAAACCACTAATAGAGTTAATTTGTACAGCACGATGCATAGCGACAGCGTCGAACCAACCACAACGACGTTCACGACCGGTAGTTGCACCGAACTCATGACCTACTGTACCTAGATGATGGCCAATTTCATCATCTAATTCTGTTGGAAATGGCCCTGAACCTACGCGCGTAGTATATGCTTTTGTAATACCCAAAACATAATCTAAATAACGAGGACCAAAACCACAACCTGTTGCAACACCACCTACCGTTGTATTTGAAGACGTTACATAAGGATATGTACCGTGATCAATATCTAATAACGTACCTTGCGCACCTTCAAACATGATAGATTCACCATGCTTGCGTGCCTGATCAAGTAATTCTGGAATATCAGCAATCATGCCTTTAATAATTTCGCCCACTTCAAGCGCATCCGCAAGTACCTGGTCAAAATCAACCGGTTCAACCTTGTAATAGTTGACCAAAGTAAAGTTATGATATTCAACAATTTCTTTAAGCTTAGCTGCAAAGGTTTCTGCATTTAGTAAATCGCCTACACGTAAACCTCGACGAGCAACTTTATCTTCATAAGCTGGCCCAATACCACGGCCTGTAGTACCGATAGCCTTACTACCACGTGCTTTTTCACGAGCGGCATCTAGCGCATTATGATATGGCAGAATAAGAGGACAAGCATCACTAATTAAAAGACGCTCGCGTACAGGAACACCGCGCTCTTCTAACATGTTGATTTCTGTCATCAAAGCTTTTGGACAAAGCACTACACCATTACCCACTAAGCATTTAACGTTTTCACGTAATACGCCCGATGGAATAAGATGAAGTACGGTTTTTTCACCGTTTATCACCAAGGTGTGACCTGCATTGTGCCCACCTTGATAGCGAACAACATATTTAGCTTTATCAGTAAGTAGGTCGACTACTTTACCTTTACCTTCGTCACCCCATTGGGTGCCGAGAACAACGACATTTTTACCCATATTCACATATTGGAAAGAAAATTAGGCGGGGATTCTACCAAAATCCCTTATTTAGTCCAAGGAATTATTTGGTGGTTTTTAATACGATTTAAAAATTTAAAAGAATCAGAATAACTTAACAAGTTATTCTTTTTAGCTTTGCTATAGCCATAAGACAATTAAGCCAATAAGCACTACCATAATCCCCATGGTGCGAATGTTACCTGGACTCTCTTGCGCAACCTTAAGAACATAATTTCGCCATTTATTTGGAAACAACGCAGGAACTAACCCTTCTATAATGAGTGCAAGCCCAAATGCGGTCAACAATAACTCTAATGTCATACTAACCCTTATAGTAAAAAAGGCCATGTTCATTAATATGAATCATGGCCTTTATAAATAAAACAAAATATTACTATTTAGCCTTATCTGTCTTTTTCAAATAGCGGAAAAAATCACTGTCTGGTTTCACGACCATTATGTCATTTTTGCTACTAAAGCTATTTTCATAAGCTTCTAAGCTACGAACAAAGCCATAAAACTCTTCATCTTTTTTATAGGCGTCTGCGTAAACTTTAGCAGCTAAAGCGTCACCTTCACCTCTAATTTCAAATGCCTGTTTTTGCGCACTTGCAAGCATTACCGTTACTTTTGCATCTATTGTTGCTCGGATAATCTCAGCTTGTTCTTGACCTTTAGAACGATGCTCCTTGGCAACGGCAGTACGTTCAGCACGCATGCGATCATAAATAGAATTACTTACTTCTGTCGGCAAGTTAATCGCTTTTACACGTACGTCAATTA
Source organism: Thalassotalea sediminis (assembly GCF_030295915.1). Lineage (NCBI taxonomy): Bacteria > Pseudomonadati > Pseudomonadota > Gammaproteobacteria > Alteromonadales > Colwelliaceae > Thalassotalea > Thalassotalea sediminis. The sequence goes on from NZ_AP027361.1 coordinate 3,469,306, forward strand.
CATCGATACCTAAATCTTCTCGGCTACTTGCTGAGCTTTCTAAAGCTTTACTCATGATCTCATCACGATCACCAGAAACAATTTCTTTGATAGTACGTGAACCAAATTCCGTTCTCAATCCGTTATTAATTTTCTGTTTTAATAGCGCACGAGCATTTTCAATCGAGCCAGAGGTACGCAAATAGTATGTCGAAAAATCAACAATACGCCATTTTGCATAAGAGTCGACCATCAAATCCTTTTTCTCAGACGTAACAAAACGATCTGGTGCTTCATCTAATGTTTGAATACGAGCATCTATCTTACGTACCGATTCAATGAACGGTATCTTAAAGTGTAATCCAGGTTCATAGACAATCATTTCGCCAGCATCATCGCGCTTGATTTTTGAAAACTGGAATACCATGCCGCGTTGACCTTCAAAGACCACAAATACTGCGGAAATTGTTAACATCAACAAGGCGGCAATAAGCACAATTATAAAGTTCTTCATTGCTTAATTTCTCCCATTGTTGAAACGATCAGCTCGGCCAGAAACCGATGGTGATGAATTCGTTGAATTATGTGTTGTTGTCACAGGCTGATTTGACGGTGTAACCACACGTGGAGATGTCCCTTGTTGCTGAATAATCTTATCAAGTGGCAAGTACATCATATTATTCCCGCCATCTACATCAACCATAACTTTACTGGTATTACTGTAGACTTTTTCCATCGTCGCCAAATATAGGCGTTGACGAGTCACTTCAGGTGCCGCTTGATATTCAGGTAACAATTTTTCAAATCTTGCTACTGAACCTTCAGCATCTAATACCGTTTGTTCTTTATAAGCTAATGCTTCTTGCTCCATCCGCTTAACACGACCGCGAGCACGAGGTTCTATACCTTTTGCATAAGCCTCTGCTTCACGTAAAAATCGTACTTCATCTTCTTGAGCAGCGATAGCATCGTCAAAGGCATCTTTTACTTCTTCAGGAGGACGAGCATCTTTAAAGTTAACATCAACAATGAGTATGCCAAGGTTGTATGGCGTAATGATTTTTTCTAACTCACTCCAAACTGATTGACGAACAATTTCACGGCCACTTGTTAAAACATCGTCCATTCTAGAATGGCCAACAACATATCGCAGTGCACTGTCTAATGATTGACTTAAACTGTCATCAGCATTAGTAACACTAAAAACATAGTTACGCGGATCCACAACGCGGTACTGAATTTGCATTTCCACACGTACTACATTTTCATCTTGCGTTAACATGAAACCAGATGCAGGTAAATCTCGAGTTGTCTGCATATCAACAGGTATTACCCGTTCAACAAATGTCCATTTCCAGCGTAAGCCTGGTTCAACTGTGCCAGCATATTGTCCAAACCTTAAAACAATACCCTTTTCAGCTTCTTTAATTGTATAAAAACCACTAAAGGCGTATACGAGTACTGCGACAATAATTGCTAAGCCAAGCCCTATTGATGAAAAGCTTTTACCGCCACCACCACTAGACTTTCCGCCAAATACACCACCAAACTTATTACCTAAATCTTTTATCAAGTCATCAAGATCAGGTGGCCCCTGGTTTTTTCCGCCTTTATTTTTCCAGGGATCTTTATCATCTTTCCCTGGTTCGTTCCAAGCCATAACGCTCTCCGCTATTAATACTTATGTCTATAAGTGACATATTAAGTCAAGAATCGGTCTAATATATCAGTCTGTTAACTTTCAATAAAGCGTTCTATGTATGCTTCATCTTGTTTTCTTAATTTATTCCACTGTTGAACAGGTAATTTAACCGCTAATAAACAATTACCTTGTTCATCGTATTCTTCCTGTTCGATACAATTTAATTCATACAAAGCGCCTCGTAATTTGCCATAAGATGGTGGAATTTTTAAACTCACCTTTACTATTTGGCGCGCCATGCGCTCACTTAACGCCTTAAACATTAAATCAATACCTAAACCTGCTTGTGCAGAAAGCCAAACACGAATTGGTAGCCCTGATTCGTCTCTATCTATCCTTGGTTCACCATCTTCTAGCATATCAATTTTGTTACAAATTAATAATTGTGGTACCTCACCTGCTTCAATTTCATCAAGCACCGCTTGAACTTGATCAATATTTTCTGAGCGTCGCTCATCAGCGATATCGATAACATGTAGCAATAACTCTGCTTCTCGCGTTTCAGTTAACGTCGCTTTAAATGCCGCTACTAAATCGTGAGGTAAATGACGAATAAAGCCAACAGTATCAGCTAAAATTACACGTCCAACATCTTCAACATCAATTTTACGTAGTGTTGGATCTAGCGTTGCAAACAGTTGATCTGCTGCATAAACGCCTGCTTGCGTGATCCGGTTAAACAATGTTGATTTTCCCGCATTGGTATAACCGACTAATGATATCGTAGGAATTTCCGCTCTGTTTCTTGCCCTGCGACCTTGTTGACGTTGCTTTTCAACCTTAACTAATCGCTTACGGATGTTTGTCATACGTTCTCGCAATAAACGTCGATCGGTTTCAAGTTGCGTTTCCCCTGGACCTCGAAGCCCTATACCACCTTTTTGACGCTCTAAATGAGTCCAGCCACGAATTAATCTTGTACTAATGTGCTTTAACTGTGCTAATTCAACTTGTAATTTACCCTCGTGGGTACGTGCACGCTGCGCGAAAATGTCCAAAATTAATGTGGTTCGATCTACAACTCGACACTTACATAACGCTTCAATGTTTTTTTCTTGAGATGGAGATAGACTATGGTTAAACAGTACGACATTTGCTTGATAGAGCGATACAGCTTCTGCAATTTCTTCTGCTTTACCGCTGCCCACAAAATATTTCGGATGCGGCGTATCACGCTTACCTGTTACAACAGCAAGCGATTCAATACCAGCGGAGCTTACAAGCATTTCAAATTCTTGTAAGTCTTCGCGGGCATTTTCATCTGGAAAATCTACATGAACAAGTATCGCCTGTTCACCTGCTTGATAACGATCAAACAAATGAACGACTCCGAACAATACATTTTTCAGGCATTAATCTTGATTTTCCTCAGACTGGTTAAAACCACCTTGAGGAGGCTGAGGTGCCGTATTCACCGCACGAGCTGGAACAACAGTAGAAATAGCATGTTTATATACCATTTGACTAACCGTGTTTTTTAATAAAATAACAAATTGATCAAATGATTCTACTTGTCCTTGTAGTTTGATGCCATTTACTAAGTATATTGCTACTGGAATGCGATCACGACGTAACGCATTTAAAAATGGGTCTTGTAAAGATTGCCCCTTTGCCATTATTTGGCCCCTTTTGTTATTGTTGTCAAAATCAACGAGTTCGTTTACTCAAAATTTGGCGCTTTATTCGATAGTCAATTGTTTTTTATTATTCAATACTACCTGCAAAACTAATTATACATCAATGTTTAAACTTTGCTTAATGCGTTTAAAATTTCTTGGAGATTGTTTTTATTCTCCATATCTAGCCAAGTTAAAGATGGCCAATTGCGTAACCAAGTTAGCTGACGTTTTGCTAATTGTCTGGTTGCACATATCCCTTTAAAAACCATTTCATCATGGTTGTACTCACCATGCAAATATTGCCACATTTGACGATACCCTACACATCGAATAGAGGGTAAATTTTCATGTAGGTCGCCACGTTCTTTTAATTTAACAACCTCTTGTTCAAATGCTTGGGCAATCATCTGCCTAAACCTAAGTTCTATTCGCGCATGCAAATCTTTACGTTCTTTAGGTGCAATCGCGAACTGTAGAACATTACCTGATAGTGTCTCACCTTTTATCGCCGTTAATTGTGTTAAAGTGTTACCTGTAATACGAAACACTTCCAAAGCTCTCGTTAAGCGCTGGGGATCATTTGGATGAATTCGCTCTGCCGACGTAGGATCAATTTTACTCAATTCATCATGCAATGCTTGCCAACCTTCAACCTTCGCTTTAGCTTCAATTTTAGCTCTTATTTCACCGTTTGCTTCCGGCAACGGAGAAATACCTTCTATCAAGCTTTTAAAATACATCATAGTGCCACCAACCAAAATTGGTATACGACCTTTGGCGCGTATCTCCGCAACTTCTCGCAGTGCATCTTGACAAAACTCAGCAGCTGAATAGCTCTCACTTGCATCTTTGATATCAATTAATCGATGCGGATACTTTGCCAATTCAGCAGGTGTTGGCTTAGCGGTTCCTATATCCATGTTTTTATAGACAAGTGCTGAATCCACACTAATTATTTCACATGGCAAGGCGTCATAAAGCTCAAAAGCCAGTGCAGTTTTGCCGGAGGCTGTTGGCCCCATTAAACAAATCACTGGCGGAAGCTCATTGGTCATTGATGACATACCGAATCTTAAAGCCTACTGTAACTTCTGTATTGCAGATGTAAGGTCAACAAGTGTTGATTTCAAGACTTGTTGCTGTTTATTTTTATCGGGATAAAAATGCTGCAATTCGTTTAAAACAGACAACATACTTTCTGCACTAAATTCTGCGGGTGTAGCAACGTCAGCTAATACGTCTTGCCAAACACTGTCTTCCGTTAAATCACGCGTCAGTAACTTAGTCATTAATTGATGATAACAGGCACTCACATCGACATTGCGCAGTATGGCTGGAAACTGACGAAGCTGTATATTTTTACTATCAAGCAATTTTACGACAATACCAAGGCGCACAAGCTGTTCTTCATACTGACATATGAGTTCTTGATGAGCGGCGTCTGCTGCAAGTTTAATGGGTAGAAGTAAAGGCTGGCTTGTTATGCCTTTTTGCCATTGCTGTGCAATCTTTTCTCGCATTAACTGCCTCGTTAAGCTTTTTAGACAAAACAGTGTTAACTGCTGCGTACTTTCGAGTATAAGCACATAATGCGGCGCGATAAAATGCCACTTTGCTAAGTCTGAAGACGCAATTTTTGTTGACTCTGGTTCAGCTATTGGCGTCATTAGCCGGTGATAGTTTTGTACAGCACTATCAGTTATAGACGCCCGATGCGGGTCAAAAGGTGTGACACCTCGTGAAGAAGTTCCAGTCGTATTACTTGAACGCTTCAATGGTGCAACATACTCTTGTACTTTTTCTGTAGCATGAGCGACAGCACTCTCTGCATCGTTTGCTTGATAGTAGCTAGTGTTATCTGTTTCTTCATCAGGCAGGAGTGTTTTTTGCGACGTTAACGTACGATGACAGGTCGCATAAATAAAGTCATGAATGTAACGACCTTGATGAAACCTCACCTCATGTTTTGCAGGATGAACGTTTACATCTACTTCACGTACATCTAACGACAAAAATAAGACAAACGCGGGGTAAGCGTCGTTGGGTAACAAATCTTGATACGCTTGCCTTATTGCATGATTAATTAGTTTATCTCGCATCATACGGCCATTAACGTAACTATAGCATAGGTCATTTTGTCCACGATAAAAGCTTGGTTTGGCTAACCAACCCATTAACGATAAACCGTTATGTTGACAGTTAATTTCAACCGCATGGTCAATAAAGGCTTGCCCGCACACCTGGGCAACACGTTTACTTCGCTTTGTGTCGGAATCAGCTAAACGATATTGCTTAATAACTTTATGATTATGCGTCAGTGTAATCGCCACATCAAAGCGTGCCAGTGCGATCCTTTTAATCACTTCTTCGATATGCGCAAATTCTGTTTTTTCAGTACGAAGAAACTTTCGTCTAGCAGGTGTATTAAAAAATAAATCAACAACGTCTATGGTTGTTCCATTACCATGTGCTGCAGGTTGCACTACAACATCCATGTCTCTGCCTTCAGCGTGCGCTTGCCAAGCTTCAGTTTGTTTCGCAGGTTTAGACGTTAATGATAAGCGAGCTACGGAGCTGATACTGGCGAGTGCTTCTCCTCGAAAACCCAAGGAAGCAATACCTTCTAAGTCATTCAAGACCTTAATTTTACTCGTGGCGTGCCTACTCAATGCCAGTGTCAGTTCATTTTTTGCAATACCACTACCGTTATCAGAAATACGGATGCGTTTAGCGCCACCCTTTTCAATATCGATTTTAATGGCTGTAGCACCAGCATCTAAACTATTTTCAACAAGCTCCTTTACTACAGAAGCAGGACGTTCTACAACTTCTCCAGCAGCAATTTGGTTGGCCAGTTGAGCAGGTAAAATTTCAATGGTCATAAATCAGTCTGCGCGTGGAATTTTAAGCGTTTGCCCTATACGAACAATATTTGAGGTCAGTTTATTCACCGATTTAAGTTGCTTAACAGAAACATTATATTTATGCGCAACGACCGACAATGATTCACCGCGAGAAATTTTATGTTTACGGTAACCGACAGAGGCATAATACGTCCCATCGGGCGCATTCGCGGCAAAGTAATTATCAACAGACCTAAAAATAGCGCGCGCCAGCTTTTGTTGGTGATGACTCGAATTAAGCCTTTTCTCTTCCGCAGGATTAGAAATAAAACCTGTTTCAATTAATACACTGGGAATATCTGAAGATTTTAGTACCGCTAAGCTTAACCCTTCTGGTTTTTTCTTGTGTAATTTCGTTACTTTACCTAGCTCATGCAACACATATTCTGCAAACGTATAGCTACTTGCCATCGTATATTCTTTTTTCATGTCGGCTAACGTTAACGCTAGATTGTGATCTTTTGTTTTTTTAATCGTATCGCCGGCACCACCTAGTAACTCTGATTCTTTTTGGCGATTTGCTATCCAACGGGTAAATTCAGAATTAGCTCTTCGGCTTGATTGAACGAGTACGGAAGCGCCATGAGGTTGTGATGAAGTAAAAGCATCGGCATGTATAGACACCAATAAATCCGCTTTATTTTTACGGGCAATTACGGTTTTACGGTTATGATTAACGTAATAATCACCTGTTCTAATCATAACTGCAGATAACCCCTTCTGAGCATCTATTAACTTGGCTAGCTTTTTGGCAATTTTCAAAGTTACATGTTTTTCGTAACTGCCACGAGCTCCAATAGAGCCTGGGTCTTCACCACCATGGCCTGCAACAATAGCAACGACAATATCTCGCTTACCTTGATTGATTGGCGCAGCTTGTTGCACCACACGGTTTTGGTCAAAAAGATCAACAACTAAACGGTCACCATATTGTCCTGCGGGCGGCAAAGCAAACACTTCAAGTTTAAAGGCGTCATTTAATTCTAATACTAATCGCGTACCATGTTTATTTTTAGGGGTTGATGTGCGAATTTTTTTGATACGTTTATCATTATTTAGCACATTTTTAAGCGCTGCAAAATTTTGGGTATGGTTAAAATCAATGACTAAACGTTGCGGGTTCTTAAGAGAAAAATAACTGTAGTCGGGCGTTGTTTTTAGATCAAACACCACGCGCGTATTTTCTGGTGCGGGCCAAACCCGCACACTATCAATACCGTTACTTGCAACAGAATCATTCGCATAAATCATCATGAAAATGCTTGCTATAATCGATATTATAGCAACCGAACGTTGCAACATGTTTTCTACCTCTTTAATAACACTCCCCTAATACTGCCAAAAGTGCACGTCCTTTGGAAGTGTGAGCGACGATTTCTACATCTCTTTGTTCTTCGTTATATTGTAAGTAAATACTAATATCTGCTTCAGGGAGCACACCTACACCACGTTCTGGCCATTCTATAAAGCAACAAGCATTATCATTAAAATAATCTCGAATGCCCATGAACTCTAACTCTTCCGGATCAGACAATCTATACAAGTCAAAATGATAGGCTTGCCATTCTCCCAGTTCATAAGGTTCAACTAAGGTATAAGTTGGACTCTTAACCTTACCTGAATGCCCAAGCCCTTGCACAAAACCTCTGGTAAGTGTTGTTTTGCCTGCACCTAAGTCACCATGCAAATAAGCAACAATACCGCTTTTTAGTTCATTTACTACTGCCTGCGCTAGTGCATTGCCAAAAGCAACTGTCGCCTGCTCATCAATCAATCGTATATTGATATTATCTACTACCATTGTTTATTCACTTATTGAGTAACTGTTGAATCGGCAAAAATAGATCGCTTGCTAACATGCCAATTTTACCCTGTTGGTTCGCTATTATATCAGCAGCACCACCATGGATATATACTGCCAATCTTGTTGCTTTAACTGGACAATCTAATTGCATAAGTAACGCGGCGATTATACCGGATAATACATCTCCCATGCCACCTGAAGCCATTCCAGAATTACCTGACGTGTTGATCCAAATATTCAAACCATCTGAAATTAGCGAACCCGCCCCTTTCAGCACACAAACACCACCGTATTGACTAGCAATCGCTTTAACCGCTTTAAAGCGATCTTTTTCAATATCTGCAATGCTACACCTTAACAAAGCGGCTGCCTCACCTGGGTGAGGCGTTAATACCCAATCGTTTCTTTTTAATGGTTCTTTTGCCAATAACTGTAAACCATCGGCATCTATCACTAACGGTTTTTTCTGTTGTAAAACCAAATTAAATAATGTTGATGCCCACCTATTCTGCCCTAAACCTGGCCCTAGCAATAAAACCTTGGCTTTTTCGAGTAATAAGCTATTGGCAAGCTGCTCTACACTATCTGGTGCAAGCATTAATTCTGGGCGACCAGCTAGCACCGTTTGATGATTTTCCTGATGACATGAAACGGCTACGAGTGAAGCTCCTGCGCGCAATGCAGCTTCACTTGCCAATCTAATCGCGCCAGGTAAGCCCTGATTACCACCAACGGCCAACAATACACCAACATTACCTTTATGACATATGTTGCTACGTACAGGCTTATTTGGAATAGCGTGTAAACCTTGAATAAAAACATTAGCACGACATGTCTGTTGAAAACACTCATTTAAGGACAGCCCAGCAAGCAAAAGTTCACCAACGTAATCTGCCGCTTGCCCTGTCATTAACCCTTGTTTAACGGCAATAAAGGTTACCGTTTCGGTAGCACAAATCGATGCCGTTGCAACGTAACCAGTGGTGGCATTTAATCCTGAAGGTACGTCAACACTAACCGTGGCAATGTCTGTTTGGTTAATGATCTGAATCAAATTGGCAAGTGCGACATCTAACTCTCCTTGGTAGCCAATACCAAACAGGGCATCAACGATTAGATCATAAGTATTATCAATAAAAAATCGTGACGTCAGTAGCAGTTCACTTTGATAAATAATGGTAACATTTGTGTGTTGCAATTGTTGAAATGCCTTGGCTGCATCACCTTTTATTTGCTCTTCTTCAGCACATAAATAAACGGTAACATTTAGCCCAGCTTCGTAAGCTAACCTCGCAATGACCAAGCCATCTCCACCATTATTCCCCTTTCCTGCGAGCACAAATAATTGAGTCACCTTCGGGTATTGTTCTTGAATATGGGAAAAAACCGCTTGCCCTGCTTTTTCCATAAGTGCATACAGATCAATTCTCTGTTGGGAAGCGACACGTTGTTCATTCGCCAACACCTCTGTCGCGCAATAGGCGCTTTGTGGTAAACTGGTCAACAATCTTGTTACCGGCATTGTTTAGTTCTCAATTAATGAATCATTCCACTATCAACTATCTCGTGTTAGCAGAAAAAATCAAGTGTTGGGGAAAAGAACTTGGTTTTGCTGACGTCGGTTTTAGTGATATTGATCTCTCCGAATATAAAGAATCATTCAAGCAATGGTTAGATAACGAATACCATGGAGACATGAGTTACATGACTAATCATGGTGATATGCGTATTCACCCAGAGCAACTTCATCCAGGAACAATCCGAGTGATCAGTGTCAGAATGGATTACTTACCTAAAGATGCTCGCTTTGCAGAAACACTGAAAAATAAAGATAAAGCCTATATTAGTCGTTACGCACTTGGTCGTGATTATCATAAGTTAATGCGCAAGCGATTAAAGGCTCTCGGTGAAAAAATTAAAACATATTGCCTTGATTTTGATTATCGTCCATTTGTTGATTCAGCCCCTATTTTAGAACGCCCGCTTGCTGAAAAAGCTGGGTTAGGCTGGGTTGGCAAGCATAGTCTTATTATTAATAAGCAAGCAGGTTCTTGGTTTTTTCTCGGTGAGTTATTAGTCAACATTCCATTGCCAACTGCAAAAAAACAACAAGACTTATGCGGTTCATGTGTTGCCTGCATGAAAATTTGCCCAACACAAGCAATCGTTGCTCCATACCAAGTAGATGCAAGGCGTTGTATATCCTATTTAACCATAGAACGACGCGATTCGATTCCAGAAGAGTTTAGGCCGCTCATTGGTAATCGCATTTATGGGTGTGATGATTGTCAATTAATCTGCCCTTGGAACAAATATGCTCAGGTAACGAACGAGGTAGACTTTCAAGTAAGGCAAGATTTAAATACAGCAACGTTGCTTGAATTATTTGCATGGGATGAAACAACTTTTATGAACAATTTACAAGGGTCACCCATTAGAAGAATAGGTCACGAATGTTGGCAACGAAACATTGCTGTAGCACTTGGTAATAGCGACTACTCAAAAGAGGTGGTAAACGCCTTACAAGAGATGCTACCTAACAGCACGCCAATGGTTGCTGAACATATATGTTGGGCGCTACAGCAACAAAATCAATCAGACGTTGAAGACAAAGATCAAAATAAAGTGCAACGGTTAAATGCACGGTTAATTCGTTCAATTGAAAAAGGTTTACCAAGAGATGCGTAAAAAGAGGACGCTTTGATCGTCAACGGGCTCTTACTCACTTAACGGTGCTTGCTCTTGCGTATTTCGGAAAAAGCTTAACCACTTATCTTTAACTTCATTGACGACTTCAGCGTTTTTACCTTCTAATTTTGAACTATCAAATAATTTTATTGCTTTGTCGGCGAATGGGTAGTCTGCTTCGTTTAATTGCTCTGCTTCCTTCATAGCAGTCATAATTTTTAATAACGTAATGGAAAACTTCACACTATTCGGCGCTAATTGAATGGCTTGTAAAACGGATTCTAACGCTGGTGAATAACGTTCTTTCTGAAAGTGTTCAACTGCCATATCATGAAGTTGTTTAGGCGTGAAATGAATATCGGCACGTTCTTGGGTTTCTTGCTCTATATATCGGTTGACGACCTGACTCGTTAACGACTCCCCAGATATTTGATTTTTAATTGCTTCGAGCAGCAACATAGCTTCTTCGCGCATGCCCAATTCATGAAAGACTTTAACTTTATCTAAGTTATCTTCTATTTCTGGCGTTGGTCTTAACGATATTTGATTTTCAACAATACGCGCTGCACGCTTTTCTTCATTTTGTGCTCTAAATAATCTTGCCTGCGCTACGGCAATTTGCTCTTTAAACTCGGCTGCTTCAGGATAGTCTTCAGTAATTTGCTGAATATGTCTTTCCATTTGTTTTAATAACTTATCAGCACTACCATCAGTCACCGTTATTGCGAGATCGATTCCTGCCCTAACGACGTTTAATAGTAAATTAGGCGAATCATGAATCGAATTTTTTGCGTTGGTAACAATATTCTTTGTCGCTTGAAATTGTCCAAGGTGATCATGGTTTAAGCGTGCTAGATCCCATGACTTTTTATTACGCTCAATATTTCTTGGGGCTAGCGCTGTTGCCTTTTTGATTTCTTCGTAGGCAACATCATACCTTTCTTGTTCAATGTTGTATTGGGCAAGCAAATCATGCATTGCAAAACGAGTTTCAGGCCTATCAGCTAACTTATCAATAAGTTCGTGAATTTCATCAATACGCCCTTGTTTCAACAGTGCTTTAACGTATCCGAGGTAAACCCAGCCAAACTTATATTTTTTTAATAATCCCTTAAAGAATATTTCTGCTTCACTAAACTCCAACAAACTCAGTAATGCTTCACCACGCATACGCAGAATATTAGGGTGTAGATGACGTAATGACTTGTTTAATAAATGTCGATCGGCAAAATATATGACTTTAGAAAACTCACGGCGATCAATTGCTTGATAAAGGTTATACAAGGTACTTTTAACCTTTAACGTATTGGCCAATCGCTCTTTCACAAGCTTGGGTACCAAAGGCTTGACCCAAAAGTCATCAGGTTGCAACTCTATAATCGAATTAACGAGGCTTTCGCTTGTTTCTGTGCTAAGAAAAATAAGCACGGTACGCTTTGTTACATGACCTTTAAACTTTAATTCTTCTAATAAATGAAAGCCATCTTTATCACTGTTTACATTAAAAGAACATATAACCACTTGAAACTGCAATTCATTGCAAAGCCGCATACTGTAATAAGCATTTTGGGCGCACCTTACTTCTCGCACGCCAATATCATACAAAGTCTTCTTCAACGTATCATGAATTAAAGTATTATCGTCAATTATTAATACTTTAAGTTCTTCATAACCAACAAAAAAATCTTTTTCGAGGGCTGCCATTAATTGTTCCGCGTTTGTGTGTTGTTGCTCTTATTACTATGTACCCATTGTGCACATCTGTCCAAAACTTGGTACTTTTGTTCGTTGGTATATTTGCTCCAACTAACTATTTCGTCGACATGACGACCACATCCAAGGCAAATGTCTACATCATTCAAACAACATTTTCGAATACAAGGGCTTAATGTTTTACTGTCAATTTTCATCTTTTAAATAGCTTCACAGAATTGAACTAATGACTGCTTTTGAGAGATTACCGCTTGTAGCGCCTTATCTGTGCTTTGTTCATTATCCGATATCATTGCGTCATTTAACGCCTCTACGCTTAATAGTAAATCATGTGCTGCCAGAATTCGGCAACGATTGGTCAATAAGATGAATTGTTCTTTAAATTGAGTTTTGTTTTTATGTTTTACAGCATATTTTATGTCAACGATCGCTTGAGAAATATCTTTAATATAATCATCCAACATGAATACCGCCAATTCAGGCGTGCCTTGATTAGCTGCATATTTTACCAAATCAAATGGTGGCGAATCTCCATTACCCTGTTCATCTAGACTGACCTCTGTGTTAACACCTTTATGTTCAACAACAGAGTTCTCTTGAACAGGCGCTGCTTTTGTAACGGCACTATTTATCGTTTTTGGTGACTTAACATAATGTTGAACGGCCAACCAAGGTTTAAGTTGTTCAATAAGTTGCTCTAATTGGTCAATAGGTGCAAGCTCGTCTATATGCCAATGTTGGAAAGCCTCTGGTTTGGCCAAATCTAGTTTCGTTGCACCAAGATGAAATACGCCTCGAATCAATTTTCGTCCTGCAGATAGCTCTATATAAGGCGACTGTAAAAAATCAGTAAACAATAAAATATATTTCCCTGTTTTCCACTGATTAATCGCCTGTTGAGGTTCACTAACAGTGGTTACTTTCAGTCCTAACCATTGCAGTAATGTAAGTAGTGGAGCTTGTTTGCTTAGTTGCGAACTTGCAACTAGCGCTTCTATTTTTGTCGCATTAAATCGAAACGTTGATAACTTATCTGCTGAAACAAGCACATTATTATCAGCATCACTTTGAGTTAATTGCTTTATGCTGGTTACTATTTGCCTGCTAGTCAGCACTCCATCAGCTAATGTACACAAACCTTGTTGAGTAAGCTGACCTCCGGAATACGAATGTAAAAATAACAACTTAGGCGCAATTTTACTTGGTATACTAGTGAAGTAAGCTTTGATGGCATCGTAGCCTTTTTTACCAATGTCTGGGGTAATAATTAGTGCAGCAATAGCATGTTGCTTTAGGTGTTTAATATGTAAAGCGTCAAAAACATGCTCTACCGTAGAGAAAACCTCAACCTTGCCATTACCAGCTATAACACTCTGTTGTATTTTTTCTTTTATTAACTCATCATTCGATAACACATAGATTTGCTGTTGTTTTAAATCTACATGTTGCTCATCATCAATATGATGTGTATTACTCTGCGTCGCCAACGGTAGCTCAAATGAGAGTATAAAACCCTCCTTACTTGATTCAATACGAATTTCTTCAATATGCAAAACGCTTCGCAAGGCTTTTACATACTGAACAACAAGGGGCGAAATTGCATTACTCTCATGCTTTGCTAGCAATTTTACAATAGCAGGCACCTTATTTTTTGTACCTTTGTTGCGCACTTCATAACTAATAGTCAATACTTGTTGGCCAGGGTTAACATCTTTAATATCTGCAGAGAGGCATAGCGATGCAGATATTTGCTCTTGTAAAACAAGCTTACCAATAGCAAACAAAAAATCACTCACAAAAGGTTGATTTAACGTGACCTGTCGCTCAATTTTGCCATTTAGTGTCAAAAATACGCGGTTAGTTTTCGATTTTTGCTGCAAGGCAATATTATGAGCAACTGATTGTATAAAGTTATTAAAATCCAAGTCGGCAGTATACATCTGCTGTTTGTCGTTATTTGCCGATAAAAATAGTGCTTGTTGACACCAGACTATTGTATCTTGTAGGCGACGATAAATTTGATGATAATGTTCTTCGTAACCCTTGGCGAAATTTTGTCCTTGTAATAAGGCTCTGGTTACATTTAACTGCAGCTCCAAAAGTTTTTGTTGATGGTCCTGTCTTAACGCTTTTATCGTTGTTTGGGCATTGTTGTTTTCTTCAATTAGTGCCTGTTGACTCTCAATAAAAACATGCCTGTCTTGCACTAATACTTTCCAAGTACTATCGATATACTCTAGCGTTATACCTAAACTCGCCCGCCAAATATTTTCAACAATACAATGCGCCGAACTTTGCGATGCTTTACTGGCTCTCGCTGTCGCTAACAATACTCGTAAATTTTTCTTATCAAATATTTTTCGCCAAGCACTGTAAACACCTTCGTGGTTTTTATTGAGTAATGGCTGTAATGGCGTTGGTATAACAGGTTGAGCGGCTTTAATTTCAGTGTATGCTACGTCTAAATGCGTTGCATAAAAGGCATGCAACGCCTGCAAACTATCATGCAACTGCTGATAATCTTGTTCACTGTGTTCGGGTTTAAAAGCTTGTGATATATATTCATTAATTGTTGTGAGCGTTTGATTTGATAAATAACTTTTATCAATTTCTTCACCACGAATACTATCCGAAACAACAGTAGTTACTTGATTATCAAACTGTTTGACTTTGCGTTTAGCAGTGCGAACCCAAACAGCAAATAAACAATACATGCAGATAACGATTACCAGTACTGATAGTAGATACGTCCTGTAATCGTAGTCCACGTATTGTTTTACTGCATTGGCAATAACACTTGGAAATTGTGTTTGTGCTATTTTCGATACTTTGATGGGTGTTATCAACGCGATTAGCGATTTACGCTCATTCTTTATTTGTTCAAAATACTCTGTCGCGATACGAATATGTCCACGCCACTTTGCAACAGCATTTTGTTCACCAAACATCAATGCTTGCAATTCTTGCAGGACCTGATCTAACGAAGTGGTTGCGTTGGTGTTATCGGCAGCGATTAACCTTGTTTTCCATTGTTGAAGTGATTGTTCCAACGCATTGGTTCGGTAATTAAATTCTGCTAATTCGCTGCGAGCGGTCAAACGTTCAAATACCACTTGCAATTCTATAATATCATCTAACGTATTACCTATTAGCAACAGCTCATCATTTAATATTAAGTGCGCTCTTGCCCGTGAAACCGTGACGTCATCTGTTACTTTGTCATCTATGATTTGTTGATTCAATGCTGCTAATTCAGGCTGTTTAAGTGCCATTTCTTGTTGTAGTTGATCACGCACTAATTGTAGTTGTGTCATAACTGCTCTGCGCAAAAGCGCATTACGTTCAACATGTTCTGATAACGTACTTACTTGTGGCTTCAATTTTTCTAGTCGAGCAATCAATAATGTTAACTGCCTTTTAGCCGCAGGCGTCATTTGCTTTACTTGTTCAAGATGGACTATCAAATTTTGATGAGATGTAGATAAGCTATCGCTGGGTGAACTGTTAATAAGTTGTTCAAAAAACACTAAGCTTTGCCAAGTTAGTTGATGTAATTGCGCTTGTTTTTGCAGAGTAGGAACCGAGGAATCATTTACAAATTCTAATTCAGTTTCACGGGCATAAATCAAATATATTAGAAAAATAACTGTCGCTAGAAAGACCAAAGAAACCTTGGTAAAAAAAGAAGACATTTGCCCATGAAATGTTGTTTTAGAATCCATGCGTTGTTCAACTACCTACAAAAATGTATTGATACGCCAAATCAGCGATTAAACGATAGCGTATTGAACTGGGCACATAGAGTGGGTTGAACCTTCAGGAAGCCTCCTATCCATGTTCAACACGCATTAAGACAGTTTATGGAATTCTTGCCAATAATCAACGGCTTTATTCATTGCTTGATTATTTTCGCTTTGGTACCCAAGCCCACTCCATTGCACAAATGATAGGTTGTTGATTTGATTCATCGGTAATTTCGACGTTAACAAATATTTCCCCCTTATCCGTACTACAAATGATCTCTTGTTGCACTTGCGTTAACTGAGCGGTTGCCGTTAACTTTCCTTGCATACGCCTTTGATAGTCAATTTTCATTGACTTTAACAGCGGGATACAATGATCTGGTACATTCATGCCAAAAACGATACCTGTTGTTGATTCAGCTAAAACTGCAGCAGCAACCGCATGAATGGTACCAATATGATTTTGTACTTTCTTTTTATTTTTTAATTGCACTACTGCTTTTGAATCGGTCCATGAAACGATTTCAATACCAGTCGTACCGGCATACTTGACCTTTGAGCAAAAGACTCGCGTCAGCAAAAATCGCTGTATACGTGTTGGCATGAGATTAATTTTATCAATAATTTTTGCAAGTTTATTACGCATAAGTTCTCCGATGAACACCGTCAACTGGTCTGACCAATAAACTTTATCAAAGAAAAAAGCACTTGTCGTGCTTTTCTCAATTTACCACATTAAAGTTTAAAGAAATGTTCTCTATAAACTTTAAGTTCTTCTATTGATTCTCGAATATCATCAAGCGCTAGATGAACACCTTTTTTATGAACATGATTTAGCACTTCCGGCTTCCAGCGCCTTGCCAACTCTTTAACCGTACTTACATCTAAATTACGATAGTGAAAATACTGTTCGAAGTTGGGCATATATTTATTAATAAAACGTCTATCTTGGCCAATACTGTTACCGCACATTGGCGATGAACCAGACGGTACCCATGCCGTTAAAAATTCAATAGTTGCGCGTTCTGCCTCCGCTAGCGAGACATTGCTCTCTCTACAACGCTGTGTTAATCCAGATGCACCATGGGTATCAATACACCATTGGTTCATATTGTTTAACGTTTCGTCAGGTTGGTGAATAGCAAACACCGGCCCTTCTGCTAAGACGTTTAGCTGACTATCTGTAACAATGCTAGCAATTTCCAAGATAACATCGTGCTCTGGTTCAAGACCGGTCATTTCTAAATCTAACCAAATTAAGTTTGTCTCACTTAAAGACATATAATTCCCTTAATGACTTTACAGTTGCTCTATAGTAAACACTGACAAGTAATAGCTGAATGATAAATTTATCCGTATAATACGGGACAATTCACCTTGATTAAAACAATTTGTCTTATTCAAACTATATATTAACAACGATCATAATGAAAAAATTCTGTGGCAAAAGCTAAAAAACTAACAAAAGGGCAACTCAGACGTATAAAAGCTAACCAAGATAAAAAGTTAGCGCGTAAATCAGAGTCCATCCAATGGCAAGACGACGAACTCGGTGACTCACAACAAGGTGTGGTTATCAGTCGCTTTGGCCAACATGCGGATGTTGAAAGTCAATCAGGCGAAATTTTTCGCTGCAACTTGCGCCGCTCGGTAGGTTCTTTAGTGTGTGGTGATAAGGTGTTATGGCGACAAGGTAAAGAGACTCAGCATAGTATTTCAGGTGTGATTGAAGCTGTACATGAACGGCAATCGGTACTCTCTCGTCCAGATGTCTATGATGGCGTTAAGCCCATTGCAGCTAATATTACGCAGATCATTATCGTAACGTCAGTATTACCCGCATTTAATGCCGATATTATCGATCGTTATCTTGTCGCGGCAGAGCAAACCGGTATTCCTCCTATTATTTTACTTAATAAAATCGATTTATTAGACGATGAACTCACTGAGATTATTAATGAACAGCTGCAAATTTATCAGGATATTGGGTACCAAGTTCTCGCAGTCTCTAATGAGACAAAAGAAGGTATAGATATACTTAAAGCACAACTCGCTAACAATACAAGTATATTTGTAGGCCAATCAGGCGTTGGAAAGTCGACACTTACCAACTCACTAATGCCTGAGCTCGGCCTTTTAACGAAAGAAGTTTCTGGAAATTCAGGACTCGGTCAACACACGACCACAGTCGCGAGACTCTACCACTTTTTAGATGGAGGTGACTTAATTGACTCACCTGGTATTCGTGAATTTGGTTTATGGCATTTAACGCCAGAACAAGTTTGCGATGGATTTGTTGAGTTTGCTGATTATTTAGGTACTTGTAAATTCAGAGACTGTAAACACCAAACAGATCCAGGGTGTGCCTTAGTAGCAGCATGTGAAGCAGGCGCTATACACCCCGAAAGATTAGCAAGTTTTCAACGTATTTTAGCAAGTTTAAATACCAATACGTTAACTTCAAGATTTAATGATTAACTAAAATTAAAAGCAAGGAAACCCTAGTGTCCCTAGATAAAATAAAGATCGCACTGCAGTATATGATGCCAAAACACGCTATTTCTCGACTTGTCGGAAAATTTGCTGCTGCAGAAGCAGGCTGGTTAACCACAAAGGCTATTCGCTGGTTTATTAAAGCTTATAACATCAATATGGCCGAAGCCAAACTTAAGAATGCTGAAGACTTTTCAACGTTTAATGATTTTTTTACGCGTGAGTTAGAAGAAGGCGCGCGTCCAATAAACCCAAATGCCCATGAAGTCTGTTATCCTGTTGACGGTGCGATAAGTCAGCAAGGCGATATTATTGATGGACAACTCATTCAAGCGAAAGGGTTTAATTACAGCTTAACGAGTTTATTAGGCGGAAACGATGAAACAGCCAAGCCTTTTGAAAATGGCAAGTTTTCATGTATCTATTTGGCACCAAAGGATTACCACCGTATACATATGCCAATGGATGCAACACTCCGTGAGATGATCTATATCCCAGGAGAGTTATTTTCAGTAAACCCATTAACGGCAAAAAATGTACCTGATTTATTCGCTCGTAATGAACGTGTTGTAACCGTTTTTGATACTGAACATGGAAAACTCGCCATGGTATTAGTTGGTGCTACCATCGTAGCCAGTATTGAAACCACATGGGCAGGCACTATTACTCCGCCAGCAGGCAAAGATATTTTTCGTTGGCAATATCCCGTAGAAGGCTCTAGCGCTATTCATTTGAAAAAAGGCGATGAAATGGGCAGGTTTAAGTTAGGTTCAACCGTTGTTGCTACCTTCGCACCAAACATGATTGATTTTGCGCCCGATGCAGGCCCTGAAACAGTAACACGACTTGGGGAGCACTTCGCAACGTTAGCAGAAAAACCTGAGGCTAACGCGTGATTTTATTTGCTCATCGAGGCGCAAGTGGTGAATTTCCAGAAAATTCATTACTTGCCTTCGAGCAAGCAATTGAGCAAGGTGCTGATGCAATTGAACTAGATGTTCAGTTTCACTTGCCTAGTCAAAAACTTATCGTTATTCATGATCATTTTGTTGATAAAACGACACCTCAGCAAGGCCATATTAATCACTTTAGTTTGACTGAGCTATCTCAAATGCCCTTGGGGAAAGGCCAATATTTACTTAGCCTGACGCAAGCATTGTCTGCGATTAGTGGTCGTGTTCTGGTAAATGTTGAGTTGAAAACCACACCACAAAATATTCAACAATCACGCAATCTTGTATCGGCACTAGACACCGAATTGAAACAGGCAATATGTCAATTTAATTATAAACCCGAGCAACTGATTATATCTGCTTTTGATCATCAATTACTTGTTGATTGTTATCGGCAAATGCCTGCATTTAACTATGCTGCTTTAATTGCACATAACCCAATTGATAATGGATTATCTCTACTAGATGAACGTTTCTTTGCCATTAATTTGGCCATTGATTGTTTGTCACCGCAACTAGTATCACGATTGAAAGCGGCGCACAAAAAAGTCTTTGTGTATACTGTAGATAAACAAGAAGATATTAAACAGTGTTGGTCTTTATCCGTCGATGGCATTTTTACCAATTTTCCAAAAATCTCCCGTAATATAATCGAAAGAATTGCATCGCCTAAGTAAGGTTAACTGTACATATAAAAAATAAACACATATTAAACAACAAGTTACACCGTTATATTTTTTTGTATTTTTTTGTTGCTCATTTATTCAACACGAGATACGATTACATTCGTAATATAAATGTAATATGTAATACTGCTAAACAATATTGACAATAGAATGCATTAAGGAACTTCAATGGCTCAAGAAAATAATGGTGTTAAGCCAACAGAAGCCGAACTGACTTTATTAAACATACTCTGGAAAATTGGTCCGGCTACCGTCCGCCAAGTGCATGAAACAATAAGTCAGACTCAGAAAACTGGGTATACGACAGTGCTTAAAATTTTACAAATTATGCACGAAAAATCATTAGTAATTCGAGATGAAAGCAATCGAGCGCATGTATATGCTGCTGCAAACAGTGAAATGCAAACACAATCGTCATTAATTAGAGATCTCATTACACGTGCATTTGGTGGCTCTACCTCAAAACTGGTAATGCGAGCTTTAAATGAAAGCACCAGCAAAGAAGATATTGCTGATATTCGTAAGCTACTTAACGACCTTGAAAAACAGGAATAATTGCACGATAGGTGTTTTTAGGAACCATGGACAGCATAGAAAATAGCGCAGAACTCTATTATATCGCTCTTACTCTGATTCACTTTTTGTGGCAGGGTGGCTTGATTGCGCTCTTGTTAAAGTTTGGCTTAACATTAACATCATACAAACACGCAAATGCACGATATTTACTATCTACTTTTGCGATGGTTGCATGCTTAATTATGCCGATTGTGACCTTTTTAACTATTTATCAGCCCGATATTAGCCCATCTTCCCTTTTGCAAAATGCTGTTCCGCTCATGGAGTCTGGAGATTCCTTTTTATCAGCAAATAAAAATTCATGGCATCAAGACCTACTTGGTAGCCTACCAATGCTATCGGTACTTTGGCTTATTACCGTCAGTGGCTTAGCATTGAAATTGTTTATTGAATTATATCAAGTTAATCAAATACCTAAGAAGGACGTGATCCCGCCATCTGATGCGCTAACACGCACTTTTGATCAACTTGTCGATAGAATGAAACTGACACGTAAACCCAAACTTTTAATTGCCTTAAAGGTCGACGTACCTATGGCTATTGGTTGGTTAAGACCCGTCGTATTAATTCCAGCTTCTATGGTTACCGGATTAACTCCCGCGCAATTAAATATGTTAATGCTACATGAATTAGCGCACATTAGACGCCACGATTACCTTGTAAATTTATTGCAAACCTTAGTAGAAACATTACTGTTTTTTAATCCAGCAGTTCGTTGGATTTCAACGCAAATGCGTCATGAACGCGAATACTGTAGCGATGATATCGCGGTATCAATGTCAGGTGATGCATTCGCTTATGCGCACACGCTTGCTGACACCGCTAGTCTGTGCCATAAACATAGAAACCACGCTATTCCTACGATGGCAATGGCAGCATCAGGCGGCGACTTGAAAAAGCGTGTATTACGACTCGTTGATCAACACCACTGTGGTAATACTGATGAATCAGGTAAGTTTTTAGCTTCAGTACTTATTATTGTATCTGTGCTTGCAGTTGCTTTAAAACCCTACTTAAAAATGCCAATTATTGATTTGTCTTCTGGCTATATCTCTTTTGCTACAGCTACAGAACCTTCAAACTCAACAAAGTTAAATGATGCTGATCTCTCAGAAGCGTCAATTGCCAATTTATTAATTCAGCAGGACCAAACGAAAGCGAAGCTTATTGTCCCTGATGTTGAACTACCTCAAGCGAACAGTAATCAAGAGAGCAGCCTTGCGCTAAAGAACGATTTATCAATCAAGCAGGCAGTAGAAAACGATGTTGATAAATCAATAGCTATTCAAGAACAAAAATTAAATAGTCGTATTAGTGAGCCCGTGAATAAGCCTGAGGTAACTTTAACAAAATCCTCTGCGATAGTAAGTGAGCTAGAAAAAGTAACAAAAACAGAGGATGATAACCAAACCATCTTACCTCAAGTTGGTAAATCAACATCTGAAATTGCCTTTGACCGTACAGACTCTGCAAATAAGTCATCTCGGCTTGACAATCCTTACTCAAAGCAAGTGGCCGCGCTAAGTCACTCTCCTGATTTATTAAGTGAAAAAGATGACGCCCAAGCATTTCAATTACCTAAGCCTCGTGCAGCAGCGTTAGTGTTAAATACGGAAAAGCAACCTGTAGCAGCTGATTTAACACCACCTCCAACACACTCTAAAGCGTTAATAATTGTTTCTCCAGATCCTAGATATCCTTCTTCAGCAAAACGAAAGGGACTAGAACTTGATGTGAAGGTACATTTCACCATTGATAACACTGGCCGAGTTAGAAACATAGAGTTTGAAAAGAAAAGTCGCGTAAGCTACTTTAAAAGCACCATCCGCAATGCGATGGAGAAATGGCGCTTTCAACCAGCTAAGCTTAACGGTAAGCCAATTGAAAGCCAAATGTCTAAAATATTCTCGTTTAGTTTAACAGAATAGTATCGACGCTATACTTTATTCGCTCACCCCGTCATTACGATTGCGTTTACCTTTGCGCTTCGCTTTAAGTTTTTTAAACTTTTCCTGTTGCTCACTCGTCAAAATGTTATATATAGCATTTTTAACTTTTGCTCGTTGAAGCGCAGCGTCGGCCATATGTTGATAGTTTGAGTTATATAGCGTTAAAAACGCTTGTTCATTAAAACTATTACTATGGATAAGCGCTTTCAGTTTCTGACGATAACCCCTGTTTTCAGAACGGTTTTGTTGTTTATCACTTTTTGCTTGACGGTAGATAGCTTTAATTTGTTCCTTTTGTTCACTATCTAAATTTAACATTTTTGCCATCTTTGCCAATTTTGGCATGCCTTTATGGCCACATTGCTCTTTATGGTGCATACCTTTACCTTGTTCAAAAGGTAACGCATTTACATTGAAAGCTGTTGGTAAAGATAAACTAACAACCATAAACACTGTTTTTACTGTAATGTGTTTCATCGTTTTCTCCTTTAAAAAGATTCATCATTATCTTAATCCGTAGAATGCAAAGAAACGCAAAGTAATGTAAAAGTTATGTAAAGGCTAGGCGCTGCCTGTGTTGGTCAGGTAATATGATGCATAAGTAATAGCGGAGTAGGTTAACAACTATATGGAGCAAACACGTACAATTTTAATGATTGATGATGATACTGCATTGACGGCATTATTACGTGAATACCTCTCATATGAAGGCTTTGAGCTTGACGCCTGCCATGATGGTGTATCCGGGCTTGCGGCAGCAAAGAATAGTAAATATTGCCTCATTTTACTTGATGTGATGATGCCAAAGTTAAATGGTTTTGAATTATTAAAAGCCTTAGGCGGGAAACATACTACGCCTATACTCATGTTGACGGCAAAAGGTGACGAAACTGATAAAGTACTGGGTTTGGAACTTGGTGCTGATGATTATCTCGCCAAACCTTTTCAACACCGTGAACTGCTTGCGCGAATCAATGCAATTTTAAGACGCATTGATATTGTTAAGGAGCATAATGATGCTCAATCCACATACCATATAAATAATGTTAACCTCAATCCTGCATGTAGAGAAGTATACTGCCATGGCCATGCTATCGAACTAACAGGTACAGAATATCAAATTCTCATGCTGCTCATGGAACACTGCGGCACTATTGTTAGTAAAGAAACGATATCAAAGCAAGTTATGCAACGCACATTAAGTCCGTTTGATCGTAGTATTGATATGCACGTAAGCAATATACGCCGCAAGTTTTCGCCGTTTACTGATGACGAAAAAATTAAAACCATTCGTGGTGCTGGTTATTTATTTTTAGCAGGAAATGAGCAGTGATGAGCCAATTACGACGTTTTTTCAGCTCCATTGGTGTTAAGCTATTTTTTGTTTTTTGGCTGACCACAATTGCATCGATAACCCTAACGCATTACCTCACAAACCGATTAGCACAAGAAAATGTAATATTGCCAACAAACCCAAAGGACCTGGTTAAACTATCACGCATTATCAGGCAAATTGAGCATGAAAACTTTGAACATGCTGAACAGGTTATAAAGTACAGTAAAAGAGTATTTCACCATACGGTGTTTATCAAAAACCCTGCAACAAACGAAATTTTTCACTCACCGAAAAGGTTTGCCAGACCTATTGCAGAATATTTACGTAAAAATGAAATCTCTTTTCAAACGAGTATTTTATTTCACTTTGCTCGTTTAAGTGGTCCAAAGCAATTAAACATTAATAATACGCCATATCAACTTTATATTGCCTCGCGGGTTAAGCGAAGCGATATAAACGAAACAATTTTACTGCTACCGCACTGGTTTCGTTTTCTCGTCCCTATCCTCTTGAGCATGGTATTTTGTTGGGTATTTGCTAAATACCTGACGAGACCAATCCGAGCCATGGAAAAAGCCGCGCTAACCATAGGAAATGGAGACTTCAAAGCACGTGTCGAAAAAAGTAGTCATCGCCAAGATGAACTAGGGCAACTCGCCAATAGTTTTAATTTAATGGCAGATAAACTCGAAAATAACATCTCCGCTCATCAACGTCTGCTAGCAGACGTATCTCATGAGCTGCGCTCTCCACTAACACGATTGCAAATCACGTTGGGACTTTTAGATAAATCACTACCTAATACCGCACATAAAAACGACCTGATCGTACGCTGTGAAAAAGAAGTCATGCAATTGGATGATATGATCAGTAATGTTTTGACCTTATCACGCCATGAAAACACCATAGAGCCTGTTGCCCTTAGTAAATGTAACTTGTCACATCTCTTGGCTGATATTTGTGACGATGCGCAGCTTATTGCTAAAGAAAGGGACGTTATAATCAATTTATCAGTAGCGTCCAATTTACTATTAATAGCAAATGCCGAGTTGTTAACTAGCGCAATTAATAATGTGATATCAAATGCAATTAAGTATAGCCCTGCTCAACAGACAGTTGATGTCAAAGTCGAAGCCAAACACGATCACATACTGATCTCTGTGATCGATCATGGTCCAGGTGTAGAGCAACAACATTTAGATAAATTATTCGATCCATTCTACCGAGTGTCTGATTCACGTGATCGTCATAGTGGAGGTACAGGATTGGGGCTCGCGATCGCCAAGCAAGCAATTGATAAGCATAACGGAAGCATTACAGCTAAAAATCATTCTAAGGGTGGCTTAATAGTTACGATCTCATTACCCAAAAGTGATTCGTAAATAAGCATGCTAAAATTTTAATTATAAATATTCAGCCGATGAACTAACTTGATGACTTGTCTTAACAAAGAAAAAGAAAAAGCGATAGCCGACTTTTGGACGAGTTCGCAAACAGGGACTTTTTTAGGGGTAGATAAGGTCCGTTTAGCTTACGTGAAAATAGTTCAATCTTCATCATGTGCCAATATTGTTATTGCTAGCGGTCGCAGTGAAGGGTATTTAAAATATCAAGAGCTTGCCTATGATCTAGCACAGCGCGGCTATAATATTTTTATACATGACCATCGCGGCCAAGGTTTATCACAACGTTTGCTTGAAAACCCACACAAGGGTTATGTAAAGAACTTTGATCATTATGCCGACGATTTAGCAACCTTTATCAGAACCATTGTCCATGAATCGGCTGATCAAAAACCTACGTTTTTACTCGCTCATTCGATGGGTAGTGCCATTGCCTTGCGCACGCTTCAAAAATACCCACACTTGGTATCACGCGCGACATTATGCTCGCCAATGATAGCGATAAACTTTGGAAAAATACCAAATTGGATTGCCAAAACAATCATTAAAATTGGTTTAACAATTAATCAATGCTTCAGCACTAAGCCTTGGTACTTTATCGGCCATAAAAACTATCAGCCCGCTGCATTTGAAAATAATCCATTAATGGACTGTCCAGCAAGGTTTGAACGTTTTATCCACTTATATCAACTCGTTCCAAGGCTACAACTAGGTGGTGTAACCTATCAATGGCTAGCACAAGCTCTCCGTGTTAATAAACGCATCTTGCAGGAATTGAGTAACATCAAAGACCCCATCACGGTATTACAAGCGAGTGACGATAAGATTGTAGATAACAAAGCACAAAATGATTTTTGTCGGCAGTTGCATCATGAAAGCTCATTACTGTGTCAACCACACCCTATTGTCATTTCAGGAGCAAAACATGAACTACTGTTTGACATTGACGCCAGAAGAGACCAAGCGCTAGCTCACATTTATCAATCTTTTGAAACAGTTGATGTAGGGTCATGATGAATAAAAATTTCACATGGGGCTAGTTTAGCCTCAAGTACAATACGTATATCTTCACCTACTTGATGTGCTTGATATAAAGATAAATGATCATCAAGCTCTAAATGAAACTGAATAAAGCGCGTTGCACCAGATTGACGACTTCTTATGTCGTGAACACCAATGGTATCGGCATGTTCACTCACCGCTCTCTTAACAAGAGCAAGTTCGTCTTCATTTAACTCGTGATCCATTAATTGCTTAATACTTTTATGTAGTATCTGCAACGCACCATAAATGAGAAAAAAACCAACGCATACTGTAAATATACCATCCACATTAGCCCAAATATATTCTGTCGCTAACAACGATAAGAGTACAGCACCATTAAGAAGTAGATCTGATTGATAATGTAAGCTGTCGGCTTCAATGGCAATAGAATTAGTTTTAATCAACACCTTCTTTTGTATTGTCACTAATAATAACGTCAGCATGAAGGCAATAACCGTCACCCAAATACCAATATGTGTTTGCTGAATAACTGGCGGATTATAGACGTGCTCAAGGCCATGCAAAATAAGCAATATTGCTGATGCCAAAATAAATGCTGATTGAAATAACCCTGTTAAACTTTCAGCTTTACCATGACCGAACTTATGATTGTCGTCGGCAGGACGAAGTGCAATAAATAACATCACTAGATTGACAAATGAAGCGGCTAAATCAAGTAAAGAGTCTGTTGCAGATGCCAACATCGCACTCGCATCAGTTACAAACCACGCATATAGCTTTATAACAATTTGTAAAATGGCAAATGTAACGGCACATAACGCCGCGAACTTTACCCAGAATCCATACTCAGTTTTATTTGTCATAGCAGGTGTATTCCAATCACTTCGACACTCACTTTATCTTACCTAATCAACACAAAGTAAAATACATTGTTTCCATCAATCAGCTAGCGAGTATAATAACGCTTTTAGCCCTTTAATGAGAACACATTATGTTAGATGTTGTATTGTTCCAACCACAAATTCCCCCAAATACAGGAAATATCATCAGGCTGTGTGCAAACACCGGATTTAGGTTACATCTTATCGAGCCACTAGGGTTTGATTTGGATGATAAAAAGTTGAAGCGTGCCGGGCTTGATTACCATGAATTTGCCGCAATTAAGCGCTATAAAAATTTTGAAGATTTTATAACCAAGGAAACACCAGATCGAATATTAGCGATAACGACAAAAGCGACAAATTATTACGGAGATGTAACTTTTACACAAGGCGATTATCTATTATTTGGGTCTGAGACAGCAGGGTTACCTGAAGAAGTTCGGCAACAAATTCCTGATCAAGATAAAATTCGCATTCCAATGATAGAAGGAAGCCGTAGTATGAATTTATCAAACGCCACATCTGTCATAATTTACGAAGCGTGGCGTCAATTAGGCTTTAAAAATTCAGTATAACTAATTACTCGAACTTACGTTCTCGCGATAATAAATCTGACGCAGCTAGTTTGGCATTTTTCCCACAATAAAGCACTTGATAGACTTGTTCCACAATTGGCATCTCTACCTGTAAACGCTGCGCTAGCATATGTACTTCTTTGGTATTGCGATAGCCTTCCACAACCTGTCCAATATCTTTCATTGCTTGATCAACACTTACGCCTTGGCCAAGAGCCAATCCAAAACGACGATTACGAGATTGATTGTCAGTACAGGTTAAGACTAAATCACCTAACCCCGCCATCCCCATAAATGTTGTAGGCTCGGCATTTAGCGCCGCACCAAGACGTGTCATTTCCACTAAGCCACGGGTAATTAAAGCAGTGCGAGCATTCGCACCAAAACCAATTCCGTCCGCCATACCCGCACCAATTGCGATAACATTTTTAACCGCACCACCAAGTTGTACGCCAATAAAATCGCTATTTGAATAGACTCTAAAGGTTTTTTCGCAGTGCAGTAAATGAGAGAGGTCATCAACGAACTGCTGATCCGTTGAAGATACAGAAATGGCGGTTGGTAGACCGGCAGCCATTTCTTTCGCAAATGTAGGGCCAGAAAGTACAGCTAATGCAATATCATTACCGAGAATTTGCCTCGCTACATCTTGCAATAAACAGCCAGTATCTGGATCAAGCCCTTTAGTTGCCCAGGCGACTCGCGCTTTTTCTGTAAGATTAGGTTTAATCGTTTTCAGTAAACCTGCAAATGCGTGACTGGGTACAACAACAAGAATATTGTCACTTGCTGATACAGCATAGGATAAATCATCTGTTGTCGTTAATGTTTCTGGAAATTTAGCGCCTGATAAATATTGTTCATTGGCTCGTGCTGTTGCCATTTTTGACATTTGTGCGGCATCACGGCCCCACAATAACGTTTTGTGTCCATTACGAGCAAAACAAATAGCAAGGGCAGTTCCGTAAGAACCTGCCCCTAATATAGTGATATCCACTGGCAACTGGGTAGTCATTAGTGAGTTTCAGTACTCGCAGGTGCTTCACCTTGCTCTGCTGCGCGCTGCTGTACATATGAAGCAAACAAGGCATCAAAATTTACTGGCGCTAAATTAATTTGTGGGAATGAACCTCGATTCACTAGGTTAAAAACCGCTTCACGTGCATATGGGAATAAAGTTGCTGGGCAAAATGCACCAATAGTGTGTGCAAGTTGTGCTTCTGGTAAATTACCAATAGTGAAAATACCTGCTTGTTGAACTTCAGCTAAAAAGGCAGTTTGTCCATCAACAGTAGCAGTTACCGTTAGTG
The DNA here is from genome assembly GCF_030295915.1 of Thalassotalea sediminis. Taxonomy (NCBI): domain Bacteria; kingdom Pseudomonadati; phylum Pseudomonadota; class Gammaproteobacteria; order Alteromonadales; family Colwelliaceae; genus Thalassotalea; species Thalassotalea sediminis. Next base: position 3,498,624 of record NZ_AP027361.1, read on the forward strand.
CTAAACATACTTCATAAGTATCATCAGCAAGTTTCGCTGAACGCGTATCCAAATCAAGCTTCATTTCAGGTTTCCATTCTTTTTGAAAGATAGCCGGAGAATTCGGCGTTTCAAAAGAAATATCCTTCGTGTAAACACGTTGAATTGCGAATTGTGGTGCTTGTTCGGCGCCTTCTGTGCTGCTTTGATTTTCGTCAGCCATAATAAATTTCCTTTGTTAAATGTTGATTGCTCAACATAGATTCTTTAATTTAAATATTTACGCTTTAGCTAATAAGGCGTCAAGTTCATTACGCGCATGTAGCGCATATAATTCGTCACAGCCACCAACATGATGCCCATGAATAAAAATCTGAGGTACCGTGTAGGCGCCATTAGCTCTTTCGATCATTTTTTCTCGTAGTGCAGCATTACCGTCTATTTTAATTTCTTGGTAAGCCACCTTCTTCTGATCAAGTAACATTTTCGCTCGCATACAAAAGCCACAAGTAACCTTTGTATATATTTCAATAGCCATGATGAACTCTCAATGATTATTTATTTTTGGTTACTGGTAAGCCAGCTCCCGTCCAAGCACCCATGCCACCTTTTAACACACTGACATTACCAAAGCCTGATTTCGACATTTTATTAGCAACATTTGATGCGGATACGCCCGCAGCGCATACTAGAATAATGGGTTTATCTTTAAGTTTTTCAAGCGTTGAAAAATCATCTTTCTTCGCTTTATCACTTGGTAAGTGTTTTGCGTCGATAATTCTCGCAGCTTTAAACTCTTTTTCGGTACGAATATCAACCACAACACCATCTTGTCTGTTAACTAAAAATGTTAATTCTTGAGGAGATAACTGTTTGATTGGAGAAAGCTTTATGCGAATAGTCATGACAATAATCGCCAAGAAAATACCGACCCAAGCCGCGGTCAACATAGGATGATTTCCTAAAAACGCAATAAATTGTTCCATCTCTTTTACAATATTTAAGTTCGAAAAATTTGCCGACAGTATACAGATTACGAGATTTTTTTACAGGTTTATTCCTCGATTATTATCCGTATTATAAAAACGCACCAACAACTCATTTTTGAGATAAAAGCAGCTAAAGAATGCCGTCATCTCAGTAATAGACGATTTTCTACATAGCCTGATAGCTTTTATTAGAACGATTTTGTCTATCTCGATTGCAGCAATTTACACTCGCAATTGATATACTGCACAGCAGTTTACGTTCGCTGTAAAAAATTATGTTAGGAAAAGGTATGGCAAAGAAAAAACCAACGGTATTAATCATTTTAGATGGTTGGGGTTATCGTGAAAATCAAGAATCTAACGCAATTCAACATGCAAAAACGCCAATTTTAGATAACCTTTGGGCAACGCGACCTAAAATGCTTATCGAGACCTCTGGCATGGCTGTCGGCTTGCCTAATGGCCAAATGGGTAATTCTGAAGTTGGCCACGTAAATTTGGGTGCTGGTCGCATTGTTTATCAAGACTTTACCCGCATCACTAAAGCAATAGAAGATGATACATTTAAACACGTGCCTGCACTTGTCTCAGCAGTAGATGAAGCGGTAAAAAAAGACAATGCCGTCCATATCTGTGGTTTAATGTCACCTGGCGGCGTGCATAGCCATGAAGACCATATTTTTGCCATGATTGATCTCGCCCACGCAAGAGGTGCCAAAAAAATATATCTTCATGCCTTTCTAGACGGAAGAGATACTCCTCCACGAAGCGCAAAAAAATCGTTGCAAAAAGCACAAGATAAATTCAAATCGTTGGGCTCGGGCCAAGTTGCCTCTATCATTGGCCGATATTATGCTATGGATAGAGATCAACGTTGGGAACGTGTTGAAGCAGCCTATAACCTCATGGTGCTCGGTGAAGCAGACTATCTAGCCTCAGATGCTGTATCTGGCCTTGACGCTGCATATAAGCGTGATGAAAATGACGAGTTTGTTAAAGCAACAGCGATACCAAATAACAACGGTGAAGTGATAACCGTTGATGACGGTGATGCCATCGTATTTATGAACTTTAGGGCTGATCGAGCAAGACAATTTACGCGCGCATTTGTAGAACCAGAGTTCAACGGGTTTACCAAGAAAAAAATTCCTCAATTAGCAGACTTTGTTATGTTAACTGAATATGCAGCCGATATTCAGACATCAAGCGCATTCCCACCTGAAGCGTTAAATAATGTGCTGGGTGAATGGTTAGAAAAACATAATAAAACCCAATTACGCATATCGGAAACAGAGAAATACGCACACGTTACTTTTTTCTTTAGTGGTGGCAAAGAAGATACTTTTGTTGGTGAAGAAAGAATTCTAGTGCCTTCCCCGCAGGTGGCAACCTATGATTTACAACCGGAAATGAATGCACCACTACTCACTGAAAAATTAGTAGCAGCAATCGAGTCAGGTGATTTTGACTTCATCGTAGTTAATTACCCTAACGGAGACATGGTTGGCCATACAGGTAAATTTGATGCTGCCGTTAAAGCCTGTGAAGCCGTTGATACATGTATTGGTAAAGTAGTTTCTGCCTTAGAAAATGTCGGCGGAGAGTGTTTGATCACCGCTGATCATGGTAACGCTGAACAAATGAAGGATAATCAAACTGGCCAAGCACATACCGCTCATACCTGCGAACCTGTACCTTTAATCTATGTTGGACGAAACGCAGTACCAGCATCCACAGGCGCGCTTAGTGACATTGCTCCAACCATTTTAACCTTAATGGATTTACCACAACCTGAAGAAATGACAGGTTCAAATTTGATGGAGCTTACTACATAATAGCGCGATACACATTGTTCAACGAGATAAGCCGTAGCATGAAGATATGCAGCCAAGGTTACAAATGGCCGTTTAAAAAGCGAGTACTTACTCGCTTTTTAACAATAGCTATTATGCTACTTTCTCCACTTTCTTTTGCTCAAGAAGACGCAACTGACGATAAATTAGATAAAGTAAAGCAAGCGATTGCGAAAGAAAAAAACACGATACAACAAGTTGATAAAGAGCGCGCCAGCCTACTTGACCAATTAAAAAAAGATGAACTTGCGATTTCTAAACAAGCTAAAGCACTCAATAATACGGTTCAACAGCTGGCAAAAACGCAAAAAACATTAACGGAACTAGCCTCTGAAAAACAGCAACTATTATCGGATAAGCGTCAACAAGAAAGCCTACTGGCTAAACAATTGCGTACTGCATATAGTTCTGGGCATCACGACTACTTAAAACTCATTTTGAATCAAGAGAATCCCGGTAAAGTACAACGTACGGTGAGTTATTATCAGTACTTAAACAAAGCGAGAATTGAAGAAATTGAAACTTTTCAAGCCACGATTCTCCGTTTGAATAAAGTAGAAGAAAAGCAACAACACCAACAGCAACAACTTGCGCAACTAAAAACGCAACAAGTGCAAGAAAAACGTGAGCTCGAAAAAGGTAAAAGTCGTCGAGAAAAAACGGTCAAAGCATTAAACAATCAGTTAATGACAGCCAAACAGCAACTTGAAAAACTAGAAGCTGAAGAAGAAAACTTAGTCGCCGCCTTAGCGCGTATAGCGCGATTAAGTAAACAAGATTTTGCCTTGAGTGGATTATCAAAGCTAAGAGGCAAGCTTAATTGGCCGGTAAAAGGCAAATTAAGTAGAAGCTATGGTTCAAGGAAACAAGGTTATTTGAAATGGAAAGGGGTATTACTGTCTGCCCCCTTAGGAAGAACAATTTCAACAATTCATAACGGTGTTGTGCTTTTTTCAGACTGGTTAAAAGGATACGGTCTGGTAACTGTAGTCGATCATGGTAACGGTTACATGAGTTTATATGGGCATAATCAAGCGTTGCTAAAGTCCGTTGGCGATCGCGTTGAAACAGGTGAGCCGATTGCACTTGTTGGTCAAAGTGGTGGACAAAATCAGTCAGCATTGTATTTCGAAATTCGTCATAATGGCAAAGCTGTAAACCCTAAAATTTGGTGTCGATAACGTCGATTAATTCACTAATAGTGTCGAATAATTAAGTTTTAGTTGTTAGACTCAAGAGAATAATAAAAAACTACGATATTCATGATTAAACATCTGTGCCTATTATTTTTAATTTCCTTTACTTGTCATAGCATCGCTCAACATGCAAAAGTGGCAATAATTATTGATGATATTGGTTACCGCAAAACAGATATTCAAACGTTAGAACTGCCAGGCAATATTACCTATGCTGTGCTACCACATACACCTTTTGGCAAGCATATCGCACAACTAGCTTTTCAAGCTAAAAATGATGTCATTATTCATGTACCGATGGAATCAACATCCGGTAAAAAATTAGGTCCAGGCGGACTTACCGCCCAGATGGATGAAACTGAAATTCGCCATGCGCTGACATTAGCATTGGAAGAAATACCTTTTGCTGTCGGCATTAATAATCATATGGGCAGTAAACTCACCACCTTATACTCACCGATGGCGTGGACAATGCGTTTTCTTAAAGAAAAAGACCTTATCTTTATAGATAGCGTAACAACGCGTAATTCGAAAGCAAGACGTCTTGCAAAACAGTTTTCTGTACCTAACCTTAGCCGTCGTGTTTTTCTTGATAATCAACTAGATCAAGCTTACATCAAGCAACAGTTTGATGAACTTATCTATCATGCGAAGCGCAATAAAAGTGTAGTAGCAATCGCACATCCACACCCAGAAACCATTAAAGCGTTAAAATCCTTTATTCCTGAACTCAAAAAACACAATATAGACCTTGTGAAAATCTCAGCGCTTTTACCTAAAAAACCAAGACTTGTAACACAAATGATCGCTGAAGAAGAATAGCAACTAAAACGGCACCTTGTTACGCTTTAAAAGCGCTAATACGTGCTTTATTGGAATAGCATAGGTAATACCGCTTGGATTTGTTATCACACCTTCTTTGGTTTTTTGCACAAAGACTTTATTGATAACCCCTACTACCTTACCAGAACTAATTTCATACAGTGCACTACCACTATTGCCTGGATAGGCAGTAGCATCTAATTGATATACCAAATAAGGGTCTCTTAATCGCTTTAACATCGCAATGTTTATTTGACGAGCATCCGCAACAGGGGCAATTGTAGGGGTAATACTGGCAATGATTCCTCGGTGAGTTACAGGGTAGAGACCTAGTACAGCGCCAATAGGAAAGCCAGTAAAAGCGACATAGCTGCCCTCTCGAATAAAGTCCTCACCGGCAAGTGTCATAGCGGGTAATGGTGGCCCTTCAACCTGTAATAACGCGAGATCATACTTAGCGGATGAATCAAGTAAGCGTGCTTTTCGTACAACAGCTTGTTTACCTGAACCAACAAAGATGGCAAGCTGCTGCTTTAATGACGAATCTAATGTATCAGGTACAACATGATGATTAGTTATAATATATTGCCCATTAGCAACAACGAACCCTGTACCATATAATTGATTTTTCGGCCTTCCTGTTGGTGTATATACCCCAACACCAACAACTGACGGTTTAATGTTATCTAACGTATCTGCCAGTTCACTTGATTGCGCGATCATAGGTAATAATACGCAACACCACATCAGCCATTTAATCATTTATATTCCATCCGCTCAAAACAATATAGGTTTATCTAACACAATCTATACTATTTATTATGCATTATTGTCGCTATTGACCATAATTATTTTGATAACAATAAGTTAGTTTTTAAGTGAATACTATGAGTACACAAAAAATTGTCCCTATTCTCGCTGGTGGTGGTACCCGATTACCCGCACACGTTGGTATTTTGCAAGCGCTAGATGAGTTCGATATAGCATTTGATAATATTGTTGGCGTTTCAGGCGGCAGTATTATTAGCAGCCTATATGCTTCTGGTCTTTCAATTGCTGAAGTAAAACATATTGCACTAAATACAGATTATTCAACATTTAGAGGCTTTTCGTTATTTAAACTACTGCGTAATGGTGGCCTCAGTTCAGGAGATGTCTTTGAACGTTGGGTCGACCGCTTGTTACACGGTAAGACATTCAAAGAAATGAAGTACAACCTACATATCGTTGCTACCGATGTTGCTCGCGGTAAGCCAGTTATCTTTAACAAAGAGCGTACGCCAGATGTAAAAGTGTCCTTAGCGGTTCGGTTTTCTATGTCCATCCCGCTAGTATTCAGCTTTAAAAAGTTTAACGATCACCTCATGGTTGATGGCAGCATTTTATCCGAAGATGCCTTGCACAGAGATTGGGCAGATGATGGTACACCTGTCGTATGCTTTCGATTAAAAGGAGATTACGAATATGATGACATTAAAATTAAAGGCATGTTTCCTATCGTACAATATGTCAGCTTATTAATTCGTACTTTTATGACAACGATTTCGCGAGAATATATAAACGAAGCGTTTTGGCATAATACGGTCGTCGTCAATACTGGAACATCCTCTGCCGTTGATTTTACCATGACACCAGCACAGAAAGAGGTTTTATATTTTAAGGGCTACCATACGGCAACAAAGATCTTACCTATCAAAGTCAAGGCATTAACAATTGGCGATAAAAAGACCGTAAAAGTTTAATTTAATGATATAAAGCAAATAGATAGCAACGATTAAGCTTTTGTATTAACATGCCACAATACAAGCTGTTTACTTTTTTGTATGCGATAAACGCGGCTTACCATATTCATTTTTACAGGCAAAAACAGTATCAAAGTTATCACTTTATCATTGGTGATACTAAAATCAGTCAACATGCATCACATATTATATGGAATGCCACATACACTTAATCGTTTATAAGGTTTTATCAAGGACATGAGTGGATATTCAATAGCAGGGAATTTTGATCAGTATTTCAGCATCAAACTCGCTAATACTAAGGAATTAAAACAAGAAGCCTACAAAATCAGGCATGCAGTATATTGTGAAGAACTGAAATGGGAGGCATGCAGTGACAATGGCTTTGAAACGGATGAATATGACGATCATGCTTTTCACTGTTTACTTGAGCATAAAAGAACAGGACGATACGCAGGCTGTATACGCTTAATAATTCCCCCTGAAAACGCTAAGAACTTTCAACTCCCTTTTGAAAAAAACTGTCTTGAAAGTGCAAGAGCTGATGTACTCGATACACAAGCACTACCAAGAGGTAGCTTTGGAGAAATATCTAGGCTTGCCGTGCTATCATCCTTCAGACGACGGGAGAAAGAAAAAAACAAGCCGTTTGTACTAGAGAGTGTAGACCCAGAAACAATGTACTATGAAGAAGAGCGAAGAAATTTTCCTAATATCGCCATAGGTCTATATTTAGGGGGGATTGCCTTAGCCAGTTTATGTAACCACCTTGGCATTATAGTTATGATGGAACCAAGACTTAATAGACGCCTTCAACGATTTGGCTTGCCTTTTGAACAAGTGGGTGATGAAGTCGACTATCATGGAAATAGAGCAATGTTTTTTCTTAAAAAGGAACACTTTCACTATGCATTGAATGATCAAATGCAGGAACTTTATCAAATCGTTTATCAGTCGTTAGCAGCACAAATTAAACTCAAACCATACAGTGATAAGTCTCAATATCGAATTCCAGACATAGTGCAGTCTACTTCTGGTAGCATTACACCGCTATCGCAACGTGTAACACTCTAATAAATTCAACTATGCTAACAGCTAAAACTAAGAAAGGCAGTGAATTACTGCCTTTCTTTGATTGCTTTATAGCGTGATAATTACGGCTTAGGAATAAACCCTATCGCGTTATAAACTGCATTCAACACGTGTTCAGCACGCTCAGATGCTTTCTCTGCACCTGTTTTCATAACGTTTTGCATAAACGTTTCATCATTACGATATTCATGGAAACGCGTTTGAATTGGCTCAAGCATAGCAACAACAGCTTCTGCAACATCTCCTTTCAAATGACCATACATTTTATCTTCATATTGCGGTACCAATTGCTCGACTGATTGTCCTGTAGCACAAGACAACAATGATAATAGATTTGATACACCTGGTTTTTCAGCAACATCAAAATAAATACGTGCTAATTCATCGGAGTCAGTCACTGCACGTTTAATTTTCTTGCTAATCTTTTTAGGATCTTCTAATAAACCAATAAAGTTGCCTGGATTTGCATCTGATTTCGACATTTTTTTGGTCGGATCTTGTAGACTCATGATCCGTGCTCCGAACTCAGGAATATGTGGTTCAGGTACAGTAAATATTTCACCATACAAATTATTAAAACGAGTCGCAACATCGCGTGCTAATTCTAGGTGTTGTTTTTGATCATCACCAACAGGGACTTGATTAGCACCATAAAGCAATATATCTGCTGCCATTAATACAGGATATGTAAATAAGCCTGCGTTCATATTTGCTTCTGACTTTTGAGATTTATCTTTATATTGGGTCATGCGATTAAGCTCACCCATTTGGGTATAACAGTTTAACACCCAACTTAATTGCGCATGCGCTGGTACGTGAGACTGAATAAAAATAGTACTTTGTTTTGGATCAACACCACATGCGAGATAAAGCGCTAAACCATCTAAGGTTGCTTTTCTTAATGCTTCTGCCTCTGGACGTACAGTAATCGCATGCTGGTTAACTAACATGTAATAGCAATCATGGCTTTGTTGCATATTTACCCATTGCTTCAAAGCGCCTAAATAATTCCCTATTGTTAATGCACCTGATGGCTGACAGCCACTCAATACTACAGGTTTTGTCATTTTATCGTACCTAAATTTTTATCAAACAGTTGCAAGCGCTCGACGCATTTCATCGATCGCTTCTTTATAATCTGGTTTAGAAAAGATTGCAGAACCAGCAACAAACATATCTGCGCCTGCTTTCGCAATTTCCGCAATGTTAGCGGCATTAACGCCACCGTCAACTTCTAAACGAATATCTCTGCCACTTTGGCGAATTTTTTCTTTCACTAACTTAACTTTATCCACGGTTTCAGGGATAAAAGATTGTCCACCAAAGCCTGGATTTACCGACATCAACAAAATGACATCGACTTTATTCATAACAAAATCCAACAGGTGCAATGATGTTGCGGGATTTAACACGATACCAGCTTTACAACCATGATCTTTGATTAACTGTAAACTCCGATCAACGTGTTCACTCGCTTCAGGATGAAAGGTGATAATGCTGGCGCCCGCTTTTGCAAAATCAGGAATTAATGAATCAACTGGCTTTACCATTAAGTGCACATCAATTGGCGCAGTAATGCCATAATCACGTAGCGATTTACATACCATAGGGCCAAACGACAAGTTCGGTACATAATGATTGTCCATGACATCAAAATGAATAACATCAGCCCCAGCATTTAGTACATTCTCTACATCTTCACCTAGACGAGCGAAGTCTGCCGATAAAATAGATGGCGCAATTAAATAAGAAGACATATATCTAACACCTTTGAAAAATCAGCGCTACTTTATACTAAATTGCCCAATTAATCGACTAGTGTTAACTGCACTTTTTTTGACCATTTATTTAAAATACTGCACCACTGTTGAGCAAACCTACATTTTAAATAATTCAACCGAAAAACAACCACCACCTTAACACATTGTAATTATTGATTATTTTTAAATTTTGTTGCCAATTAATAGCACAGGCATCGCTTTTGCAATTTAGAAATTAGAAAACTTAAACAACAATAACGTTAAGAGAAAAATATGAAAAATACACTAATGAAAGTCGCACTTGCTTCAACAATTTTAACTTCTTCAATGCTCACCACAACAGCAATTGCTGGGGATTGGTCTGCTAACGCTGCGGTAACAAGCAACTACTTGTGGCGTGGCCTAGAACAAACAGGTGGTAAAGCCGCTATCTCTGGTGGTATTGATTATGCTGGCGATTCCGGTTTTTATGCTGGTACATGGGTATCTAACGCCGATTGGGCAGAAGGTATGACCTATGAGCTTGACCTATACGCAGGCTTTGGCGGTGATATAAGTGAGACCGTGTCTTACGACGTAGGCTTTATCTATTTTGCTTACCCTGACGAGACAACCGGCGACGCAGACTTTTCAGAAGTGTATGCAAGCTTAAGCTTTAGCAATTTAACCTTAGGTGTTGCTGTATTAGCAGATGGCGAAGGGGCTGATGCCGGTGATACGCTTTATGCATCTGCAGACTATAGTGTCGCCTTAGCAAATGAGGCGGAAGTTGCGCTACATTTAGGTTCTTATTCTGGCGACTGGTTAGCCGAAGACTCAATTGATTATGGCGTAAGTATCAGTAAAAGTGGTTTTACACTCGGTGCTTCACAAACCGATTTAGAAGGCGGAGCCGGTGATTTAAAAGTGTATCTGTCTTACGCTATCGATATTGATCTTTAAACATTCAAAGAGCTATACCTTTAAGCCCGCTATAGCGGGCTTTTTGCTTTTTAGTAACACTTCATGCTAGTGTGGATTTACTCGTTTTATGCTTAGTAAAAGAACCGTCCGATGAAAGATGCCCAGCCTTTAAAAGAAACCATTAAAAGTGTTGCTTCCGCCTTACTCGGTGTGCAAAGCAATAAAAACCGAGAAAGAGACTTTACGCAAGGTAAATTTAGTCACTTTGTTATAGTCGGCTTAATTGCTGTAATTCTTTTTGTACTTAGTTTAGTAGCAATTGTATCGTTAGTAATTGAATAAGCGATTATTTGTAAAGCGCCATTAATTCAGACACTTTCTTTCGCGTACTACCTTTCTGGCTAATGGTTCGTGCGACTTTTATTGATTTTCGTGCTTTTGCACCTTGATATATTTTTCTCGTCCAAATGGTATCGTGATTGCTTATCAGAACAGTTACTTTCTTTGCAGATGTAGTTTCTTCAGCAACATTTGCCAGGTCTGCTTGTTCATCCAGACCAAATCCATTGCCCGCATAGCTAGTAAAACTAGCTGTTTTGCTTAACGGTACGTATGGCGGATCACAATAAATGACATCACCATCTTCTGCGCGCGCAAAGGTTTGACGATAGCCCTCACAAATAAAAATCGCCTTTTTGGCTTTTTCAGCAAAGAACTCTAATTCTGCTTCTGGAAAATATGGTTTTTTATATTTACCAAAAGGAACATTGTAGCCGCCAGATTTATTGTAACGGCACAATCCATTGTAACCGTGACGGTTTAAGTATAGAAACAATAATGAGCGATAATGTTTATCTACCGTTGCGTTAAATTCACTGCGTAAATGGTAATACGCTTCAGCAACATTATTGTCGGCAACAAAAAAACGTTTGGCATCTTCAATAAAGTTGACAGGATCTTGTTGAATAGTTTGATACAGGTTAATTAAATCTTTATTGATATCATTCAGCAGATATTGCTCATATTCACTGTTTAGAAATACTGAACCTGCACCAACAAAAGGTTCAATTAACCTATCGCCTTTCGGCAATAATTTATTTATTTTTTCAGTGAGACTATATTTACCGCCAGCCCACTTCAGGAATGCTCGTTGCTTTTTTACCATTTAGCTTAAAAAACCCTAATATGGCAACCAAGCCACTTCATTATTCAACCCGTGAATTGTAACTCGATTTCACTAAGATTGGGAGCGCTGATAACTATCAATTTCATCATTTATGCTTTGTACTGACTTAATAAAGGGCTCTCGCTGCTGAATAACCTTAGCCGCATTACCGAGCCAAGCGAGTGCAGCCTCACGCGATGCAAAAATTTTAGAGGTAAACACAGTTACATCTTTTTGTTTTGAAGCACGCTTATAGTGATAAACATCAACCCCTTTAACCGACTCTATAAAGGCTTGCTGAGTTTCTGGTTGTTGAATGACGGCAAGTTGTAACACGACTCCTTGCTTATTCTTATAGTAATTGACTGGTGTAACCGTTGTACTAATTTTAGCCGTTAACGGGCTTGACTGTTCTTTAGATGCATTAGCGCTACCTATTTGTACTGGTTCTGTATTCACCTTCACAGGTTGTAACGCAGAATAAACATCGGCAGCCGTTGCCTTTAATGGCGGCGTTTGAATGACTTTACTTGCATCTTCTTTATTGGCTGCGACAATCTTAGGCTCTGCATGATTGCCTGAGGCAAGCAATAGCGCAGCAATTTCGTTGGCACTTGCTAACACTCTTGTCGCTTGTTCGCTGGTGTCAGCTTTTGATTTTCTATCATTGTTTTGAACAGGTTGTATCGGTTGGCTGTTGCTATTAGCAAGAGCAGTGGTAGAGCCGATATCTAAAGGTCCTTTTTTTTCTACTGCGCTTGCTTGCAATTTACTAAAATTAAAAGTGTCCACTTGATATAGCTGATAAACAACCAAGGCACTCGCGAATGCCAATAAGGATATTGCTAATACAAGCTTTTTAAATTGCGTAAATTCGCCCCAACTTCTAGAAGGGTTAAATTGTTTATCGCTCAAAGGAATAAGTTGACCACTTTTTGCGTCAACAATAGATAATTTTTTAGCAAACAATATAGGGTGTTCAATTAACTTCTGCCCAACGACAGGTAATGCAAGCAAGACAACTTGAACAGCGAGACTAGCCTTTTTTGCTATCTCTGCCAACTGACAAAGTTCATGCAGTAATTGAAATGACAAGTGATGGGCATTTTCTACAACAATACTGACCGGTTGCTTATGCTGTTTAATTAAATTAATCAAGCTTACAGCCACTGATTGTTCGGGATCAAAAAGTACGTTGCCAAAAAGCTGCTCAATAATACGACAACGCACTTGTACATCATCAAGTCGAGGTGACATTGTCAAATATGCGGCATTGTAAAGATTAGATAAGTTCGCAAGGTATTGGCTACCAACCGCGGAATAGCATGTAGCATCTTCGTCAACCACGATAACAGCATGTTTAGAAAAACGTAAAATATAATCAACTCTCGCGACAGAGCTAATTGATGTTACTGAGTTTTCGTGTGTCTGTTGAGTTGTATTATTTTGTGCCAGTGCTGACATGATCCACCTATCTGTACTCTTTACAGAATTTGTTGAAGCATGTCCTCACTAATGTCATCACGCATCACGGCTTCGCCGATAGCGTTAGGAATGATCAGGCGTAATTTACCGCCAATATTCTTTTTGTCTCTTCGCATATGTTTGATAAATGAAGTGAAATTCATTGTATCTGGCGCATCTAACGGTAAATTAAATGCCGCAAGCAAAGATTCAATCCGACGAAGTTCTGACGCTTCTAACAAATTCATTGCTACTGAAAGCTTAGCAGCAAGTACCATGCCAGTAGCAACGGCTTCGCCATGTAACCAATTGCCATAGCCTTGTTCAGCTTCAATCGCATGACCAAATGTGTGACCTAAATTTAGCAACGCGCGACAACCAGCTTCAGTTTCATCAGCAGAAACAATATCAGCTTTGCATTGACAACAACGCTGTATCATTTCAACTAAAACAGCTGGTATTTGGGCATTAATATCTTCAATATGGTGTTCTAACCATTCAAAAAAGATACTATCGCCTAAAATACCATACTTAATAACTTCTGCCATACCCGCTGAAAATTCACGCGCTGGTAATGTTTGAAGACTATCAATATCAATTAAAACTGCTTTAGGTTGGTAAAAAGCACCAATCATATTCTTCCCTAACGGGTGATTGACGGCTGTTTTTCCACCGACTGAAGAATCTACTTGAGATAATAGTGTTGTTGGGACTTGAATGAAATCAATACCACGTTGATAACATGCGGCCGCAAAACCCGTTATATCGCCAATTACCCCACCACCCAAAGCAATAAGAGTGCTATCTCTACCATGAGTGTTTTCCAAGAGATGAGACATAATTTTTTCAAAATTATGTAAGCTTTTTTCAGCCTCACCATCGGGAAGGATAATTTCGTCAACTTGAAAATTGCTTAATAACTGTTGTAACGCCGGTAAGTATAATTCGGCAACAATATTATTAGTCACAACACATACGCGTTGACCACGTATATGCTTTGAGAGCAGTTCGCCTGCTTGCAAAAGGTGACTATCTATATAAATTGGATAACTGCGTTCAGCTAAATCAAGCTGTAAAGTGGCCATATTAGAAGTCTAGGCGCTCTACAATTTTATTCGCGACAATCTTTGCACTTTGATCGTCGGTCTGAACAATAACATCTGCGATTTCTTCGTATAAAGGATTACGTTCTACCGCTAACTTCTCTAACACTGAACGTGGTTCTTCCGATGTTTGAAGTAATGGACGGCGACGATCACGTTGTGTTCTCGCTACTTGCTTATCTATTGTGGTTTCTAAGTAAACGACAATACCACGTGCTGACAAACGATTTCTCACATGATTGCTGATTACTGAGCCGCCACCTGTTGCTAGGACAATACCTTGCAATTGGCTTAAGTCATCAATAACCTGCTCTTCTCTCTTACGAAAACCTTCTTCTCCTTCAAGATCGAAAACCCATGATATATCTGCACCCGTACGGCGCTCGATTTCCTGATCTGAATCATAAAACTCTAAGTGTAGTTTATCAGCTAACTCTCTACCTATGGTGCTTTTGCCTGCGCCCATTGGGCCCACCAAGAAAATGTTACGTTTTTCTGCCATGAGACTAACTTAATACTCGTTAATTAATTTGGGTTTATGGGTAAGAGGGAACCTCCCTCGAAAATTTTAAGGGCGTAATTATCGCAATTGTTAACCATAGATTGCAAGTAAGCAATGGACAAAAACACAGCTTACTTGCAAAAAGCCTTTAAAATCTTTCAGTTACAATGCGTGGAGTGACAAAAATTAACAGCTCTTTTTTCTCATTGAAGTTATTTGTGTTACGGAACATCCATCCAAAGTATGGAATATCACCTAAAACAGGAACTTTTGATACGCTATTAATAACAGATTGTTGATAAATTCCACCCAATACTATCGTTTCGCCATTGTTAACTAAAACTTGGGTGCCGATTCTTTGGGTATCAATGGCTGGTGCTGTTCCATTAGTTACCGTAGAAACGGTATCTTGTGTCACCACTAAATCAAGTATAATACGGTCATCAGGTGTAATTTGAGGCGTTACCTTAAGGCTTAACACCGCCTTTTTAAATTGCGTTGACGTTGCACCACTTGATGCCGCTTCTTGATAAGGTATTTCAACACCTTGTTCAATATATGCTTCTTTCTGATTAGCCGTAGTGATACGAGGACTAGCAATAATTTCGCCTTTGTTTTCATTTTCAAGGGCACTTAACTCTAAATCTAAAATCGTACCATCAGCTAGCCTAGCGACTTGAAATGCAATACTGCCTGCAGGTGACGTTGCCGGTAAATTTACATTCAAACGTTCGCTCAATGACGGCACAGCACCATTATTAGCATTGCCCGCTCCTGACAGAGATCCTGATGTGCCATATTGACCATCGGTATCTGTAACCCCCCAACGAATGCCAAGCTCTTCATTGATATTATCTTTTACGGTTACCATTCGAGATTCAATAACAACTTGACGCACAGGAATGTCTAATACACTGACCATTCTCTTCACGTCTTCGATACTTTGTGCCGTATCTCTGATCAATAACGTATTTGTTCTTGCATCAACACTCACACTCCCTCGTGGGGAAAGAATGCTGTTATCTTCATTTTTAACGAGGTCTGCAAACTCTTGCGCCTTAGCATAATTTACCTGAATATATTCAGAGTAAAGTGGAGCAAGCTCAGCAACTTGTTGTTGAGCTTGCAGTTCTTTCGCTTCTCTAGCGGCTAATTCATCGCCTGGCGCAACCATTAGTATATTGCCTTCCATGCGCTTATCTAACCCTTTTACCTTTAAAATGATATCTAGTGCTTGATCCCAAGGAACACCGTCTAATCTTAAGGTAATGTTGCCCGCTACAGTGTCACTGGTTACAAGGTTAAAACCATTTAGATCTGCAATAATCTGTAGCACGGTTCTCACCGGAATATCTTGGAAGTTAAGCGAAATCGCTCGACCGTTAAAGTCTTCAGCCTCTCCCAAATAACCAGGTGCTTTTACGTCTTCTGTAACTGTTAAAGAGAAAACATTTTGTAACTGTTTATGTTCGAAGGTAAAACTGCCCTCAATATCGACAACTAGTCTTGCATTATTGCCCTCTTTAAACGTTTCAATCGTGTTTACCTTAGTGCCAAAGTCGGTAACGTCTAATTGATATAAAAAGTCTTCTGTAATTTCAGTATTATGAAATTCAATGAATAATTTGCCTAAACGATCACTTACATCAACGGCAACCATACTGTCATCAAGCGTCACTAGAATTTGAGCTTGCTCGTCTTTGTTACGACGAAAATCAATATTGGCAATTTTATTAATATACGGGTTATCGGCCGATGATAATTGACCAACCGACTTAGGCAATACGTCTTTATTCAGTAAAATTGAAAACTCATTGTTTTGTGAACTAACATCAAAAATAGCAAGTTTATCGAGATGAATATTCGCGACAATTTTGCCTGCCGTTTTTTTGAAGATAACATTTTCAACACCAGCATGATCTATTTTAGTTTCAGCTAACATTTGATCAAAGGAGTCAGCGTCAAAGGTAATACTAATAAGCGCTGGATTCATTGATGTTTCAACGTTTGGTATTTCAACGATGTCATCAGACAACGTAAAAACTAACTCAATTTCATCGTTTTGAAGGGTGTTATAGCGTAAGGAAGTGACCTCAGTCGCCATAGAGAATACCGAGGAAATTGACAAAAAGATCAAGACAACAAGCTTATGTTGCCAATTTGCGTTTTTCATTTTCATATTATTTAAATGCAACATCATTAATTCCTTTGCCCTTGACTATCAGCTTCAATCATCGCAACAGTAGTTTCCCGTTCAACCCAACAGCCAGCACCATCAGGGATTAACTCAACGACTTTTACGCTATCTCGGCTGACTTCGGTAACTCGACCATTATACAACCCTAAATAATTACCCACAGCAACACGGTGTAATGTCGAATCGGATGCTTGAACCAAGGCCCACGTTATACCTAATTCACCAAGCGTACCACGCATTGATAAATCGCTAATCGCAAACTTCTCAAGTGGTTGTTTACGTCTACGAGGGTCAGGACTTAAACAGCCAGACATTTGCTGAATTTTTTCTTGAATCGCTTCAGGTTTTGGTGCATCAAACGGACTTCTGAGTGTTGAGGCACTATAATCTACGTGATTAAAAACAGGAACTGCAGGCATAGGCTCTATGGTACTCGGCGTATTTGCTTTCACTTGTTCAATATGTTCATGCAGGTCGCTTTTATCATTAAAACAACCACTTAATAATAGTATTGTAACAGGAAACCATGCTTTTTTTATCATTGCGTTGTCTCCCTATACCGATACGTTTTTGCTTGGAGCTTTAAGTTTAACAAACCATTCGTATCTTTAACCATTTGAATATCAAAATCATGAAGCGTGACAATACGCGGTAAGCCCGCTATTTTGCTAACAAAACTACCAAATTCATGGTATGAACCAACAACTTCAATATCGATGGGCAGCTCAATATAAATTTCTTGTGTAATTTCAGGCTGCCAATTTAGCTTAACAAAATCCAACCCGCTCGTTGTTCCAACAAAAGTAATATCATCTAACAATCCAGGAGTTTCATGACTTTCTGGTAAGCTTTTTAATTGCTTGGCAAACAAAGATTCAGCTTCAACCATTTGCTGTTGAAAAAGCTCTAAATTTGCCGCAACGTAATATTTGCTTTGGTATTGCTGTTTTAAGGTTACTTCTTCTGCAGCCACTGCATCTAAACGTTTAATTTTATCAGCCACAATCGTGAAATAACCTAAAGCAATAACTACAACGGCAAGGAAACCAGCAAATACTGCTTTGGGTAATGGCGGCCAATTACCAATATTATCAAGTTCTAAGTTATCAAATTGCGAGAAGTCTATATTCATTTACTCGCTCCTTGTAACTCTGCTGACTGTGCTTCAGCACTTAGCAAGCCTTTAATTTTGACTCGCATTTTAAAATCACTGAGTAATTTACTGGTCGCATCATTAGTTGTAATCGATTCCAACACTGCATCAGTAAACAATTCTGAACTCTCGATATTACGTATCATATTAGCTAAGTGATTATTTGATTCACTCTTCCCTAATAATTGAATCGTATTACCTTGCTTGTCCATTTTTGTAAGGTATACCCCAGATGGAACAATTTTAGCTATCTCGTCTAAGACTTGTGTACCAACATTTCGACTTCGTTGTAATTGTTCAATAACGGTAATTCTTTTTTCTAATTCTTGTTTCTTTTCATTAAGCGTTTTAATTTCTTCAATACGCTTATCCAAAATCGCTATTTCAGTTTGCAAGAAACGGTTTCTTTCAACTTGACCATCAATACGTAATTGATAAAACTGACCAACCAGAAAGACGACAGCAAAAGCGACAAGAGCAACTGCGGTAAGCAACGTCATATACTGTCGCTGTTTGGCTTTTTCTGCTTCCTCACGCCATGGAAGTAAATTTATATATGCCATGTAGAGAAACTCCTTAGCGCAAGTCCAGCAGCGACCATATATTGACTTGCGGATTGAGAAAGTTGTGTTTGGTCAACGTCAGCTGATATTTCCATATCAGCAAATGGGTTCGCAATAATAGTGTGAACCCCCAGCTCCTCATTCAGTAAACTCTCTAAGCCTTCTACTTGAGCGCAACCACCGGAAATAACCAGATAATCAATTTTTTCTTTACCACTCGATGTCAAAAACATTTGAATGGCTCTTCGTACTTGTTGCACGAATATCGTGTGAAAAGGAGCTAATACTTCAAAGGTATAATTAGGAGGCAGGTTATTAGTTACCTTCGCCACCTCAGCTTCTTCAAACGTTTGATTGTAATAAGATACAATAGAGCGCGTATATTGCTCGCCACCAAACATTTGATCTCGACTATATAAATGTTCACCATTTTGTGTCACCGAAAACAGGGTCATCATTGCGCCAACATCAACAATCGCAACCAGTTTATCATTTGCGTCATCTGGCAATTGAGGCAGAATTAAATCATATGCACGACTTACCGCGTACGATTCCACATCAATAACTTTGGTAGTAAAGCCTCCCGCTTCTAGTGCAGAAACACGCGCTTCGACAGACTCCGTACGTGCAGCACTCAAGAGTACATTAATTTTGGTTGGATCAGATTCGTTAACTTCTAGTGGCTCAAAATCTAAGCTCACTTCATCTAAAGGATATGGAATTAAACTGTCCGCTTCTATTTCTATTTGACTCGCAAGTTCTTGCTCGTTCAATGAAACGTCCATATAAATCACTTTAGTAATAACTGTTTGACCAGAAACGGCAGCAGCAGCATAAGTTGCGGAAGAAGTTATTTGCGTTCGTAATTTTGCTATCACCTTACCAACGGCCTCGATATCCTGTATCTCTCGATCGATTAACGCACCTCTTGGCATAGGTTCAGTAGCAATTGATTCTAATTTATAGGAATCGCCTGTTTGACTGAGCAAAACAGCTTTTGCAGAGTGGGAGCCAATGTCAATTCCGACAATTAGAGAAGCTTTCTTTCTCAATAGATTACTAAGCATAACTTCCTACTAAATCATTTTATTATAATAATATAGATATATTTTCCATATAAATACATTTATTACATGGTTTTAAAGGATATACTAGTAGTTATAGCCAATTTTTCTAAATTTTTATTGAGCAGTTTACGTTGAAATCTTTCAGAAAAACGATAAAAGTCCTATTTTATATGGGCTGTGCAGGCATTTTTACATTAGTCGCTTTATATTTGTATGTTCGTGCAGATTTACCAAGCGTTACGTCACTTAAAAGCGTTAAGTGGCAAACACCTATGAAAATATATAGTGCTGACGGTAAACTAATGAACCAGTTTGGTGAAAAAAAACGCATACCTCTGGCAATAGATGAAATGCCTAAACAGCTTATTAATGCCGTACTTGCCACCGAAGATGATCGCTTCTATTTGCATTTCGGTGTTGATCCTATTGGCATGTCTAGAGCTATTATTGGCCAATTGATGGGTCAAAATAAAGGGGGAGCGAGCACAATTACAATGCAAGTTGCGCGTAATTTTTTCTTGACCCGAGAACAAACCTATATTCGCAAAATTAGAGAAATTTTTACTGCTTTTCACATAGAAATGTTACTGTCCAAGGATGAGATATTAGCCTTGTATATGAACAAAATACCACTAGGGCATCGCTCTTTTGGTTTTGGTGCAGCCGCGCAAGTTTATTACAATAAAGACGTAAAAGATCTTACATTAGCGCAAATGGCAGTACTGGCAGGTTTACCCAAAGCGCCATCGACTATTAACCCTATTAGTAATCCAGAACGAGCAAAAGCTCGTAGAGCCGTTGTTTTACAACGCATGTTAGTCACGAATTACATTTCTCAACAAGAATATCAACAAGCACTTTCAGCACCTATCACCGCACAAAAGCATGGTGCAGAAATTGAATTAGACGCGCCTTATGCAGCTGAAATGGCTCATCAAGAATTGATAGAACGATTTGGCAAAGAACAAGCCTATACCGGAGGTTATAAAGTTTATACAACAATATCTACAACCTTACAACGCGCAGCAAAAGCAGCGGTTATAGATAATTTGATGGCTTATGATCAACGTCATGGTTATCGCGGGCCAATAACACAATTACGCCCGATTAATAATGAAGATGACGACAACGCAGTCGTTCAACCTTTAGCTGAACAAGAAATAATCGATGCGATAGCCTCTATTCCCCGATATGAACCACTAATCCCTGCTGTTGTCACTCAAGTGAATGAAAATGATGTTGAAATTACCTTTGATGATATGTCTATTGCGATTATCGACTGGCAAGGTATGTCATGGGCGCGCGAATTTTTTAATGACGATAAACAAGGTGACGAGCCTCAAGTAGCCAAAGATATTTTAACCTATGGTGATGTAATTTATGTTACGAAACAACAAGAAAGATTACGTTTAAGCCAACTTCCTTCTGCGAGTTCCGCACTTGTTTCACTTTCACCTGATAACGGTGCAATTCAGGCTGTCGTTGGTGGTTTTAGTTATTCGCAATCGCAATTTAACCGTGTTACTCAAGCGAAAAGACAAGTAGGTTCAAACATCAAACCCTTCGTTTATTCTGCTGCACTCGAAAATAACTTTACCTTGGCAACACTTGTTAATGATGTACCTATAAACCAATGGGATCAAAGAACCGGTGTTGTATGGCGACCAAAAAACTCACCCGAACAGTACAGTGGCGAGATCCGCGTTAAAAGAGCGTTGGCTCAATCAAAAAACGTTGTCGCTGTCAGGTTATTTCGTGCGGTAGGTTTAGACAAAATGATCCCTCACTTAGCATCATTTGGATTTTCGCCAGATGAACTACCCAAAGATGAATCTCTAGCGCTAGGTTCTGCCTCTTTAACACCACTTGAAGTAGCGACAGGGTTCGCCACATTCGCGAATGGTGGATTTTTAATAGAACCATACATCGTATCGCGGATAGAAGATGCAAACGGTAATATCATTTTTAAAGCAAATCCAAAACTAGCCTGTGACGAATGTAGTCAATATACACAGCAAGCTCAATTAAACACTTCAGAAACCATCAATCTAGCAACCTTAGCTAGTGAGTCGCCACTCAATGATGGTGGTCAAACAGTCAGTATTAATAAAGCACCGCGTGTTATTAGCAAACAAAACGCTTTTTTAATTACGCAAGCATTGAATGAAGCGATATGGGGCGCAGATTGGTCTATAACTCCTGGTTGGCAAGGAACAGGATTTAGAGCACGCAGCTTAAAAAGAAGAGATATTGCAGGTAAAACAGGCACCACGAACGAGGCTAAAGATGCGTGGTTTTCAGGTTTTAGTCGCCGTATAGTGACAACATCTTGGATTGGGTTTGATGACCCTTCACGAAACCTTGGCAGCACAACCTATAATAATAATTTAGATAAAACACAGATAACAGGTAGAGAATTTGGTGCTAAGTCTGCGCAACCCGCGTGGATTGCCTTTATGGAGGAAGCATTAAAAGTCTTTCCAGCAGAGCCATTTGTTCAACCAGAAAATATTGTGTCAGTTAGAATAGATAAAGCAACAGGAAAACTAACCACGAAAACAGATCGTTCCAGCACATTCGAATATTTTATTTTGGGAACGGCACCAAGCGAATACGTTACTAAAGATAACAGTCACGAAATTTTTGATACAAATCAAAATAATGAGAGCGAAATATTTTAAAGCGGCTTTGTTGGAATATTCTTTCGTTTCGATAGATTTTTGCCAAAAAAAGTGAAATTCAGCTTCTGAATTTCACTTTTTTTGTTTCTATTCCTACATTTTTCTAGCAACACAATGTTGTCTCAACTGCCTTTATATACTGAACCTAGTAATAATATTCAGATAAACTGATTTCTTATTCTTTATTTATAACCAAGATAAATGAAAGTTATAATGAAAACTTTCATTTCGAAACAAAAAAACCTTTCGTTTTATTTTATAATCGCCTAAAATTGCGCCCTCAACATAAGTTGAAATACTTAATATTCAAACGTCATACTTTTAGGAGCTGATTCGCTATGACTGCTTTGCAACAAAATCTAGACTTATCATCATACGGCATTACCGACACAACAGAGGTGGTATACAACCCGTCGTATGAAGTGTTATTTGCAGAAGAAACTAAAGCAGAACTCAGCGGATTTGATAAAGGTGTAGTTACAGAATCAGGTGCTGTAGCGGTTGATACCGGCATTTTTACAGGTCGTTCACCTAAAGACAAATACATTGTTCGTGATGACGTTAGTAAAGATACTGTTTGGTGGTCTGATCAAGGTAAGAATGACAATAAACCAATGAGCCAAGAAACGTGGGATCATTTAAAAGGTTTAGTGACTTCACGGTTATCAGGAAAACGTCTTTTCGTTGTTGATACTTATTGCGGTGCTAATGAAGATACTCGTTTAAAAGTACGTTTTATCACAGAAGTAGCGTGGCAAGCACATTTCGTTAAAAACATGTTCATTAGACCTTCAGAAGATGATCTGAAAGATTACGAGCCTGATTTCGTTGTTATGAATGGTGCAAAAACAACAAACGACAAATGGCAAGAACAAGGATTAAATTCCGAAAATTTTGTTGCTTTCAACTTAACAGAAAAGATGCAACTGATTGGCGGTACATGGTACGGCGGTGAAATGAAAAAAGGCATGTTCTCTATGATGAACTACCTTTTACCTCTTAAAGGTATTGCTTCAATGCACTGTAGTGCCAACGTTGGTAAAGAAGGCGATGTTGCTATTTTCTTTGGTTTATCAGGAACCGGTAAAACAACACTATCAACAGACCCTAAGCGAGAACTAATTGGTGACGATGAGCATGGTTGGGATGATAACGGCGTCTTTAACTTCGAGGGCGGTTGTTACGCAAAAACAATCAATTTAAGTAAAGAAAACGAACCTGATATTTTTAATGCTATCCGCCGCGATGCATTACTCGAAAATGTCACTGTTGATGATAATGGCAAAATTGATTACGACGACAATTCAAAAACTGAGAATACGCGAGTATCTTATCCAATTCATCATATAGAAAATATTGTAAAACCAGTATCACGCGCAGGACACGCTAAAAAAGTGATCTTTTTAACGGCAGATGCTTTTGGTGTTTTACCACCTGTTGCCAAATTAACGCCAGCGCAAACAGAATACTATTTCCTTTCAGGTTTCACCGCTAAACTTGCGGGCACCGAACGTGGTATTACCGAACCAACACCAACGTTTTCAAGTTGTTTCGGTGCTGCATTCTTAAGTCTTCATCCTACAAAATACGCAGAAGTGCTACGTAAAAGAATGCAAGACGTTGGCGCAGAAGCATACTTGGTAAACACTGGTTGGAATGGCACTGGGAAACGTATTTCAATCAAAGCAACGCGCGCAATTATTGATGCCATATTAGATGGCTCAATTGATAATGGTGAAACAGAGGTTCTACCATTATTTAATTTAACGGTACCAACAGGCATTGCTGGCGTAGACGATGGCATACTTGACCCAAGAGATACTTACCAAGATCCATCCGAATGGCACAACAAAGCTGTTGATTTAGCAAATCGATTCATTAACAATTTTGATAAGTTCACCGACACTGAAAACGGTAAATCACTGGTGAAAGCTGGACCATTGCTATAATAGCCTCGCAATAATCACAATAAAAAAGCCGGTATAACCGGCTTTTTTATTGTTGTTTTATCGGCAAAATAACTTTTGCCGATAGGCCACCTTCACCTCTATTTCTCAAAACAATCTTACCGCTATGGGTATCTACAATACGTTTAATAATCGCTAGTCCCAGGCCGCTTCCCTCTGTACCTCGGGCTTTATCTCCCTGCGTAAAAGGCTGAAACAAGCGATCAATATCATCTTCAGGTATTCCTGGCCCAGTATCACAAACCGCTAAGAACACATGTTGATTGGTTTTTTCCATTCCTGATTTTATAAGAATATCACCATCACTATAACGCAATGCATTTTGAATAAGATTAGAAAGTACGCGTTTTATAGCAACATAGCGCACAGGTACCTTTGGAATTTCGCCCGCTTTAAACGTGATAGCTCTATCAACGATTGATTCAGCCTGCACAACTTCGCCAATTAACACATTTAAGTCCGTAGGCTCCATCATGTCTTTACTGTCATGGCGAATATAATCTATAAATTGATCAATGATGGTATTCATATCATCAATATCGCCTTCAATGCCCTCTTTAAGAAATTCATCTTCTTTAGACATCATCTCTGTTGCTAGCCGAATTCGTGTCAGTGGTGTACGTAAATCATGTGAAATACCCGCCATAAGCAAGTTTCGATCTTCCTCTAATTGCTTAATCCCTTTAGACATATGGTTAAAGGCTTGGGTTACCGCAACAATTTCAGTCGTGCCATGTTCATTAAGAGGTTCAGGGAATTCGCCTCTACCAACTTGATGTGCTGCAGATTGCAGAGCCCTTAATGGGCGGTTTAGTTGCCTAACAACAAGCCAGCCCCCCATTACACTCAAACCGCCTAAGATCATGAGTACGATGACTAATGGCGTATAATTCGCTTCTTCTAAGCTATTAAGTGGAATTTTGACCCAGTATTCTGGCGCCTGTGGTGGCCTAACCCAATATAGAAAGTCTTCTTCTTGAGTAAACCTAACTTCGGCAGGTCCACCCAGTAAATTTGACATATTACGTGACGAAATTTCTTTATAAATAGCGCCTCTCAGCCCTTGTTCAAGTGCATCCTCTTCAGTGTAGACGTTGATACCCGTTTCTTGTTGAAAGGCCTTTACCATACTTGCACTTAAAACAGGTTCGTCTACTTCAATAAAAATTACACGAATTTGCTTAGCCAGTAATTGCTCTATTTGATCTGAGTTTGGTTGTAAAATATAAACCATGATTGAACCAAGCGTAATAGCCTGGTTAATAAGTAACAATATACCAATCAATAAAATGGTTTGCCCAAAAGCACTACGTGGCAAAATTCTCATAAAGTACTAAGCTACAGCTTTACCCTCTGGCACAAATACATACCCAAGACCCCAAACAGTTTGTATATATCTCGGTTTTGCTGGATCTTCTTCAAGCATACGACGTAGTCGAGAAACCTGAACATCAATACTACGTTCTAACGCTGAGTAGTCTCTTCCCCTCGCTAAATTCATCAACTTATCTCGTGATAACGGCTCTCTTGGGTGAGTGATCAATGCTTTCAATACAGCAAATTCACCACTGGTCAATGGCATATTGATATCACCTTTGCTCATCTCTCTCGTGGCTAAATTTAATGAATATTCGCCAAACTCAACAATGTTCTCTTCTTGTGAAGGAGCACCAGGCGCTTCGGTTACGCGTCTTCTTAATACTGCTTTAATACGGGCCAATAACTCTCGTGGGTTAAACGGTTTAGGCATATAATCGTCGGCACCAAGTTCTAAACCGATAATTCTATCAACCTCATCTCCTTTGGCTGTAAGCATCACAATTGGAATATCATTGTTATTTTGTCGTAGTCGACGACAGATTGATAACCCATCCTCACCCGGTAGCATCAAATCTAATACTAATAAATGAAAGTTTTCTCGCTCCAATAAGCGATCCATTTGTTCTGCATTTGCAGCACTGCGAACAACAAAACTTTGCTCTACTAAATAACGCTCTAACAAAGCACGTAAACGCATATCGTCATCTACGACTAAAACTTTCGGTGTTTCTTGTCCCATACCCTCACCATTCTTATAATTTTTGACTACGACTACTATAAGCTATTCATTGTAAATATGATAAAGGAAGTATGTGTCAAATCTCCTCGATTTGTTACAAATTATTAAACTTTTTTTTTCAATATAGGCAAAGACTTATTACAAATAGTTCTATGTTATCGTGATTCAAACAGAATTTGCCTATTTGTTAACCCTTCATCATTCAACACAGAACCCTATAACTTATTAAATTGCTTTATTTCATGTCTGTATAACTTTTACAATTTTACCTATCATTAACATGATTAAGTGCTACGTATATAAACGCGTTCGAAAATTTTTGTATTTTTTATCTACGAAAAACGAGGTAGAATAAAAACATGAAAGTTTGGCGATATGTTTTTAGAGCCCCTCGTCGGGTTGTGTCAATCAAACGACGAAAACACACCACGCAATTGAAGCGTCAGCTGGTGCTCGTTAAGTACGCACTTGCGCAAGAAAAAAAAGAAACGCATGAAATGCTCTCTACCTACAAAAGATATACGCGACGCCAAGCTTCTAGCGAAGAAATGAAAATTGCAAACAAGCAATTTTTAGATGTACTTAAAGGGCTAGGGATTGGCGTTTTTGCAGTATTGCCTTTCGCACCATTAACAATTCCCATTGCCATCAAACTTGGGAAATGGGTTGGTGTTGATATTTTACCAAGTTCGTTTAGTGAGCAACAACTGCGCAAACAAACCGTTATTTCAGATAAGAAATCGCTTGATCCGTAACGCAATGGGTAAATGATTTTTGCCTGTCTGCCTTTGATAACTTTGCAATTGCCTGCCTGACTAACTTTTGTTTTACTTTTCTATCTTCCTCAGGCATGCCCTTTAACTGTTCATGAAAGCATCCAATCAAACCAAAATTAAGCGCTGTATCTGAATTAGGCAATTCACCCTTTAAACAATCAGCGAGTTTTAAAGCAAGTTCATTTCTACCCATTTCTGTGACTAATTGTTTAACACTAGGTTGACTCGCATCAATATTACGCGCCTTATTACAACCAAAAAACATATCCGCAACAGCAACTACGGGTAACAGTTCTTCATGCTGCTGCTGAAACTTTTCTTTAAGCCATTTATCATAATCAACCGCTGATTCTTGTGCACAAACAACGAAAGAGATCGCACAACAAAACGAGAAAAGATACATCTTTTGTAATTTCAAATTAAGCTCTCTAACTATCTACTTGATGCCTTAAGTGTACTCTATTTATCATAATATCATTAGTACTTTTCCGGGGTTTCTTAAAAACGTCAGTTGTAATTACTAACTAACTACCATCAGCTTCGTACAACGATTTTTTTCAAAATTGCTTGTAATAATTTCAAAAAAAACCAAATCACAAAATAAAAATCAAATTATTTCAATAAGTTAAAGGTTGGCATATTCATCGCTTGGTAGTGATTGATTTGTTAATTGAGATCAAGGAGAAATGATGAAATATTTATCAAGTGCATTATTAATCGCAACAACATTAACCCTAGCGCCAGTAAATGCTAACGAAAACGAATGGACTAAAGAAGCTAAAGACGCTTGGATTGACGGAAAAGCAGAGGCGGTTCTTTTATTTAATGGCAATTTAGACTCGTTCGATATTAATACGGATGTTCATAAGTCTACCGTAACGTTAACAGGTCAAGTCACGTCCGATGTTGATCGTAAACTTGCAGAGGAATTAGTTTTAGGTGTCGAAGGTGTCTCTGCTGTTGACAACCAATTAACAGTTTTGAAAGAAAAAGACAGTACATCAACAATTTCAAAGCAAACAGATCAAGCAATGAGCACGATGGTTGATACTAAAATTGCTGTGGTATTGAAATCACGTTATCTGCTTGATACGGATATTGATGGTACTAACATTAATGTCGACGTAAATGATGGCCGTGTTTCTTTGACCGGTGAGGTCGGTTCTAAATCCGAAAAAACATTGGTCATTCAAATGGCAAAAAATCTTGATGACGTCGTTTCGGTTTCTGAAGAATTAAGCATTGCAACAGCTTCTTAACAGCAAACGATAAATAATTAGAAAAAGAGCCTTGTTTAATACAAGGCTCTTTTATTGTTCAACATTATAAGTGCAATATGTAAACTATTAATCATCTTCATATTTTTCTAATTTGTTGTACAAGGTTTTCACACTAATATCTAAAAGTTTAGCGGTATCACTTTTATTACCTTGTTGTTGTTCGAGCGTATTTAAAATCGCTTGTTTCTCAACTTCTGCTAATGGAATACCTGTTGGCACAGATAATTCGTTTTCACCGTCCTGCAACGGATCTTCAAGCATGATATGTTCAGCATCAATGACATCAATAGACATAATGTAAGCGCGTTCAATAGTATGCTTTAACTCTCTGACATTCCCTGGCCAATGGTATTGACTAATTTTGTTCATTGCCTCAGTCGATAACTGCTTACCAAACCCTGCACTAGCATTTTTGTATGCTAAAAAATGTTTTGCGAGGCCTTCTATATCCGAAGAACGACTTCTTAATGGGGGTACATGTAATAAAAATTGCGCTAAACGAAAATAAAGATCTTCGCGAAACGTGCCTTGAGCAACAGATTGCGCTAAATCGCGATTGGTTGCTGCGACAATACGAACATCTGCTTTTAGTACCTTGTTACTGCCTACAGGGCTATAATCACCCGTTTCCAATACTCTTAGTAACTGTACTTGCAACTCTTCTGGCATTTCAGTCACTTCATCAAGAAATAACGTACCACCTTTTGCTTCGGTAAAAAAACCTTGCCGAGCATCCACAGCTCCCGTAAATGCGCCTTTAACATGACCAAACAAATCACTTGTTGCTAAGTCTTTTGATAAAGCACCGCAATTAACAGCAACAAATGGGTTTTCTGCACGTTCACTCGCATTATGCACGGTATGAGCGACGAGCTCTTTACCAACGCCACTTTCACCTACTACTAAAATGCTAGTATCAAACGTTGCAACCTTACGTAAACTGCGATAAAGCTTTTTCATTGCTCTAGAAGAACCGTAAAGTAAGCCAAATTGATCTAACTCGCTAGATTCAACTTTTCTAGATGTCTCTGAAGATTGTTTGTGTTCGCAAATAATCTCATCGAGCACATCTGCAAGGTACTCACTGTTAAACGGTGCGCGATAATGATAGGCAGCAGATCTAACAACGGCTTTATCTAAAAGTGGGTTTGGGACTCCCTCACTCAAAAAAATAAAATCTATCTCTGGATAAAATTGATTTTCACGTAACGCATCGAAATGTTGTTGTTCAAACCTATTTACTTCAATTATCGCGAGATCCGGCGATTGATTTAATGAATCAATCCAATTTTCTTGTTCTGATTCAATAACTTTAACGTTTTTCTCTAAAGATAAGTTGGCGATAAGCTGTTGATATTTTACGTTATCAACACTCACTAAGGCCGAAGGATAAGCCATGCGTAATTTCCGTGTATTGTTCTATTGTCAAAGTTACAAAGTAGCCCTGTAAAAAATACCGAGCTTCGTCTGAAAAATATTTCCCATTACATCACAAATGGCTTGATACAAGGGGCTTATAGATTGGCATATAACTTGGTTGTTGTCATGTATTGTCGTTTAAATAGGTAGTTTATCGTGACCAGATATATAGATACACCTCATCAATATGGAGATTTAGCGCTTGTTCAACAAGCGATACAAACATGCCAAGAAGAAATTGAGCAGTGTCTTTCAACGCAATATCAGCTTGTTAATACGAGCCTTTCTGTTGATTTTACAGAGTTACTTGATATTCGACTCAACGCACTGTCTATTTTAAATCATATAATGATGGAACAAAGTCCAAAAATTCGTCAAGACTTTAAGGGAGCCTGCTCGGTGTCAGCCGATGATTATAAAGTAAAGGACGAAAACAATGCCAAACCAGCGCAAGCTATTACACAAATGCTTGAGAGCACTAAGCAAACTATCGAGTTGTTAAACAATATTCGCCGCTATACTAAAGACACGTTGATCAAAGATAATTTGGCAGGTATTAGCAATCAATTATCTCTTTCCTATCAACAATTAAAGCAATGTAAACAATCACTAAAACACAAAGAGGTTAGTAAAACATGATGGTTAGTCCTGTCATAACTGGCAAGATTATTAAATGTGCCGTTTAGCATATTTAAATTCATCAAATTCACTTCAATTTCAGGTATGTTAATAAATGAAAATTAATATTAAAGAACAAGAACGTGAGCGCATGCCGTTAGAGAAAAACTTTGCGCGTATTATTTCACCTTTACAAAACTTCTTGTTAAGTCAATCATCTGCGGGCTTATTGTTACTCATTGCTACATTCATTGCTTTATTAATGGCAAATACTCAGTGGCATGAAACTTATCTCTGGCTAACTGAATATCCAATTGGCTTTATTTGGGGCGATACAACCGTCATGCACTCTAGTGTTGATTGGGTTAATGAAGGCCTTATTGTCTTTTTCTTTTTTTTACTCGGGCTGGAAATTAAATACCAAGTCTTGGCAGGTGAATTGCAAGAAACAAAAAGCTCTATGTTGGCAATTTTTATGGCGTTAGGTGGCATGATTGTCCCTGCTATTGTTTATCTTGCAACGATGGCATTCATGGGAGGTGATCATTGGCAAGGTTGGGGGATCCCCATGGCTACAGATACCGCCTTTGCCATTGGTCTTCTTGTTTTACTTGGCACACGAGTTCCCCCTTCAGTACTCGTACTTATTACGGCACTCGCTATTGTAGATGATATGGGCGCTGTACTTATTATCAGTCTTTTTTATACCGATAGCGTTTCACTATTACAATTGAGCTACGGTGCTTGCACCCTCGCAGTGATGATCCTAGCAAACGTGTTTGGCGTTCGCTGGGTATGGTTTTACTTATTTTCAGGACTCGTACTGTGGTGGTTTGTTTCTCACTCAGGCGTTCATGCAACCACTGCAGGTATCCTTGCGGCACTTACAGTTCCAGCAAAACCTTATGCTGATACCCACTGGTTTGCCAAAAATATGGAACGCTTAGTAAATCACTTTAAGAAAATAGACGATAAGAAAACCACAATATTAGAACAACAAAAGCAACACGATTTAGCTGAAGTTGCCGAAGATATCGCGAAAACAGCGACAACACCAGTACAACGTTGGCAAAGTAAACTAAGCAAGCCCATTAGTCTATTGGTGCTTCCGTTATTTGCGCTCTTAAATGCCGGTGTTGTTTTACCTGACGACGCTCCTTCGATGGCTACTGCAACCGTATTTTGGGCTTCAATGTTGGGGTTGTTTATTGGTAAACCTTTAGGGATCTTCTGTTTTGCCTATGCCGCAATAAAATTTGGCCTTGCTAACAGGCCTAGTGATATGTACTGGCGAGATATCGTTGCAACGGGGTGTTTTGCAGGGATTGGTTTTACCATGTCACTCTTTATCGCCAACCTTGCATTTGTCGGTTCAGAAGCATCACTCGCTCATGCAAAACTAGGTATTTTAGCGGGCTCACTCTTATCTGCTTTAATAGGTTTTGGCTTATTTTACAGTAAACACACAAAGCAATAATGTTTTTCGAATTAAAGACAAATAAACGGTAAGTAATTTTTACCATCGTATTGAAAAATATTACATGCTTTATTCAAAAAATTGGTGCATACGAACACTTTTAAAATACAAGAAGCTGAATATTAAAGATTTTTTACTTATGGCATAGCACCTGCTTTATCAGTATGAATCATTTAACACTGTAAGGAGTTACCTTTATGTCAATTGATATTGGTATTACACATCAATCTCGCCAACAAGTGGCTAATCAATTAAATGCGCTTTTAGCAGATACGTACACTCTATATTTACAAAGTCACAACTTCCATTGGAATGTTACAGGCCCTAAGTTTCGCGAACTGCATTTGATGTTTGAGGAGCACTATGTAGAGCTTGCTGAGGCTGTAGATGAAATAGCTGAACGTATACGTACGCTAGGATTTCCCGCTCCAGGCACTTATAAAGCGTTTGCTTCCTTAACTAATGTTACTGAACCACAAGATACGCCCGATGCTGAGGGTATGTTAACAACGCTATTAACAAACCATGAAACCTTAGTAAAAACCTGTCGACATGCTTTAAGAGAAGCACAAGAAGTCGACGATGAATCCTCTATTGCTTTGATTTCTGATCGAATGCGCGTTCACGAGAAAACAGCGTGGATGCTGCGAGCGATGACACAGCATTAACCCACCAAGCGCTTAAAATCGCGCCATTAACAAATAAAAAGCCAGTCTCGATGTGACTGGCTTTTCTATTAGGCAGATAAAAATATACTAAATAGACATAGGCTTAAAAGGTATGTCTCTATATCGTTTACCAGAAGCAGCAAATACAGCATTACTTAACGCAGGAGCAAAAGGTGCAACTCCTGGTTCACCTAAACCAGTTGATTTATGTGTTGAGTCAACAATATGAACATGTACCACAGGCATTTCATGTATACGTGTCACAGGGTAGTCGTGAAAATTAGAGTTAACAACTGCGCCATCTCTAAATGTAACTTCTGTTCGTAGAGCAAGTCCCATCCCCATAACCACTGCGCCTTCCATTTGCGCGGTTGCTCCATTTACATTTAACACTTGTCCACAATCAATAGCAGAATCCACTTGAAGTACTTTAATATCATCGCCATTAACTTCAACTCTTACTGCCATTGCAACATAGCTATGAAAGCTAAAATGCACCGCTAAACCAATGGCCTGATTTTTAGGTAACTTATCTCGTTCAAACCAACCCGCTTTTTTAGCTGCTAAATTAAGCACATGTCTAGAGCGTGATGCCTGTTCTTGCTGCTCTGGGTTTGCGTTATTGTCATAAAGTTGATTAAGATAAGTTAGTGGATCTTTTCCTGCTAAATGAGCTAACTCATCAGTAAATGTACTGAATGAAAACCCATAAAATATTGCATAAACGGCTCTATACCAGCCAATACGAGTATGCGCTTTAGCTTCGCCACTTTCACTACGGAAGTTTTCAATACCATAAGGATAATTGTCTACGGCATAAAAATCGCCATCTCCTGGGCGCTCTTGTGCAGGATTAAACAAGGTACCTATCGCTGGAAAAGCGACGCGATGCAACCAGCCTGAGATATTACCTTCATCATCTATACCGGCTTCAATATGCTGAGCATTTATTGAGTGATAATATCCTGTTTTAGTGTCTTCTTCTCGTGTCCATGTAAGTTGCACAGGCGCCTTAATTTGCTGAGAAATAGCGGCAGCTTCTTGCACATAGTCACATTTGAATTTACGCCCAAAAGCACCACCAGACATAGTTACATGCACATCAATATCTTTAGCTTCACGCTTTAAATACTGCGCAAGAACTTTCTGAATATCAGCTGGGCTTTGCGTAGCTGCCCATACCTCACAACTATCCTCTTGCACCCAGACAACACTTGCATTCGGCTCCATAGGTGCATGTACTAAATGCCCACCGGTATAAGTTGCTTTTAGTGTTTTTACCGCATTGGCTAATCCAGCTTTTAAATCGCCACGCTCTGTTACCAATTTTGCTGGCGATTCAACATTTTTAACCAATTGTGCTTTATATTGTTTAGTATCATAGTGGGCGTTGTCACCTAAATCCCATTCAACGTTAAGTTTTTTAACGGCTTGTTGAGCTGTCCAGCTATTATCAGCAACAACGGCAACACCACCTATAGAACCATAAGGTATTGGTAAACGATCAATAACAACAACATCACTAACACCTTTGATTGCTTTTGCAGCGCTGTCATCTAATGATTTAAGCTTTCCTCCAAGCACGGGACAATGAACAATAGCGGCATACTTTAAGCCAGGTAACTTTGTATCTACGCCATAAGTTAACTGACCCTTTATGATCTTTTCTATATTCTGGTTTGGAATAAACTTACCAATGTAATTAAAATCTTTTTTCTCTTTAAGTGCAGGCTTTTCTGGTACTGATTGATTAGCAGCCAGGCTAGCGAGTTGACCAAAAGATAACTTTTTACCAGTAGATTTATGCACGACATAATGGTTTTGCGCAGTACAGGTTGCGGGCTCTACGCCCCACACTTTAGCGGCGGCTGCAATGAGCATTAATTTAGCACTCGCGCCAGCTTCTCGCATAGGTGTTAGCATCACGCGAATACTCGCTGACCCCCCTGTTGCCTGTGGACCAAATTTTTCCTCATTACCATCAGCCTGTTTAACGGTAACTCTTTGCCAATCTGCTTCCATCTCATCGGCAACTGCTGCAGGTAATGCGGTATTAATACCTTGGCCCATTTCACAACGCCCACAATAAATCACCACATCTCCATTATCTTGAAGATGAACAAAAGCGTTGGGATTAAATGTTGATTCTTGCGCTGTATTACCTAGCGTTGCAGCTTGTCCAGGCATACTAATACTGATAGCTAAACCGCCTGTAGCAACAGTAGAGGCTTTGAGAAATTTTCGACGACTTACATTTTCAATAGTCATTACGACACCTCCTTAGCCAGTTCATCTGCCGCTTCTGCGATCGCTTTTTTAATGCGTTGGTAGGTACCACAACGACAAATATTTCCTTGCATCGCAGCATCAATTTCTTCAGATGATGGTGTTGGGTTTTGCTGTAAAAAACTGGCAGCATTCATAATTTGACCCGCTTGGCAGTACCCACATTGTGGCACATTATTCTCCACCCAAGCTTTTTGTAATGGATGCTCACCGTTACTTGACAACCCCTCTATTGTCGTAATCTCTTTGCCTGCTAAAGTACCAACGGGTGTAACACAAGCACGAATGGCTACTCCATCAACATGCACTGTACAAGCGCCACATAAGCCTGCACCACAGCCAAATTTTGTTCCGGTTTTTTCGAGTCGATCGCGTAAATACCATAACAACGGCATATTAGTATCAACATCAATTTGATATTTTTCACCATTTATAATTATCATTTTATCCATAATAGCCAACTCTTTTTTGGTTGAAATATGAGCATAAAGAATTAAAACACATAACAGCTTATACATACGACCAATTGTTTATTTTTTGCGGTTAATGGTTAAATGGTCATAAATTGTTACAGGTATAGTTTCGCCCAATAGTGTGCGAACTGTTAATTGCTTGCGAGCAACATCACCTTTAGTCAGTAGCACATGCTATTTATAGTGTGTTAAGGCCTGAATTGCAATGTGGTCTATTAAAGATGTTTGCTTGTGTTTAGCTGAGCAATACTGCATGATTTATCATCATTAATAACGACTTCCTTTATTCGATGCGTAAAATTAGCCTTATTTTTTTATTGCCACTCTACTTGGTGATTAACACTGCTTTTGCTGAACACACATTGGCAAATTTTGAACGTCAAGTAGCGCAGTTAAAAGGAAAAGTTGTACTCATCGACTTTTGGGCCTCATGGTGTATTCCGTGCAAAGATTCATTTCCTTGGTTAAATAATATTCAGTCAAAGTACAAAGCTAAGAATTTTACTGTGCTGAGTGTCAACTTAGATGCTGATAAAAGCAATGCGACTGCCTTTCTAAAATTATTACCCGCGACATTTCCAGTGTTTTATGACCCAAAAGGTAAAGTAGCAAAAGCATTCAAACTTAAAGGCATGCCAAGCAGTATTTTACTTGATCGCGATGGCAAGATTGTGAGTCGTCATGTCGGATTTAACGATATAAAAAAGCAGCAGTATGAAAAAGAAATTATCACGTTATTACAACAAGCGCGCTAATTTAAATCTATCCAATAGTCGTCTTTTAATAATGGTGTTTCATCAGGTAAGAAGCGATTTTCTAATGTAATTACACGTTTGCTCTGCCACTTGTACAATGGAAATACATGTTTCGTCAGCGGATGTTCTCGGATAAAAGTTCTAAAGCTGCCGTCTTCAATTGCTTTGTTCAAACCTAGTGTTAACTGCTCAGCTAACGTGGTGTTTTTATTTGCAACAAAAAAGTATAATGGAAAACGATAGTGCAGCAAAACATCATCTAATACGATAAGCTCGGGATATTTTACTCTAGCTGCCTTTACTTCCTCATACCCTTCAAAAATAGCACGAGGAAAATAGTCACACCGGCCTCGCGCAAGCATTTTAAACATCAAATCAAAGCGACTAATACGCATCACGCTAAAGCCATTATCTTCGAGAATGTCAGAATCACCCCAAACGGCCCCCTGACAAGCCACCATATTTTTAATCTGTTCTTCATTAGCATTAATAAATTTTGCTTTATCTTCTTTACGAATAATTGATACTCGGTAACCTAGCAAACCACCTAGTAAAGGAATACGAATGGGTCTTAACGTGTCTTCTAACTTTTTTGTTGTTCCTGCCCAAGAAAGATCAAGCATACCACTACGTATAAGGTTTAATGTTCGTTCATGGGTATTGTTTTCTTCGTAATAAAGCTCAATATCTGCATGTGGAAATTCCGGACGCGCTTTTTCAATAATGAAAGAGACTAAATCAACAAAATATTGATGACTGGTATTTTCTTCATAAGGGGTATCAATAATAGAAATAGTGTCACAATAAGCGAAAAACGACGTAGCGTATAGAAAAGCAGAACACCCACACTTTTTCAAGCAGTTACGAAACACTCTTATTGACAGCAAAACATAAAACCAAATAAAAAAACAATAATAACGTTTTATCTTATCTAGATTTAAATGTCACCATTAAACTCACTTTATTGTACATTTAAACAATTTAATTACAATTTTCTAACGAGTACCTCCGTATAAACGGCTAACATTAAAAACGCCCCATTAAGGAGCGTTTTTAATTATATCTAACGACATTAAATTACAATAACTTAAGTGCCTTTATACAACGACCAACATTCTGATGACGCGCTTTAACGGTTTTCAATACTTGCGGTTTCATGTCTTTGTATTGCTTAACCAGTTTGGCAAGCTCAGCTTCGCTTTCTGCCGTACATTCACTTGGGATCATGCTACTTGCAAACGCACTCAGTAAACCGAGATCACTGCCTTCATTTAGCGTTGGAATATGCGCTAATATTTTTTCCTTATATGGCGCTTCCAACACAGATTGTTCGGATGGGAATAATCCCCACATGATATAACGTAGCGTCGATAACTTTAAATTTTCTGGATTGTTTATTACAACATCAAACCATTTTTTCTTCACGGCTTCTTCTGGGCGTAAAACTTCAGCATAGATCGCATTTTTCACACCAGTATCAGAGTTATCTTTCGCTTTTTCTGTATCAAGCAAGGCAACGTAGTTACCAAACTGGTAACGATTTAGCTGCGCAAGAATGCCCCAACGCTTATCTTGGTCAATCGTTAAACCTTCATAACCTAATTCGCCTTGTAAGATTGCCAGTAGGTTTTTTAAATGATGATCTGATTTACTAAACGACACATAACGACCATACCACATCTTTTGCAAATCAGATCCCGCTGGCGCTTTTTCTAATAAACGAAGGTATAAATCTTCAACATCTTGATATAAAGAAGAGTAGTCTTTTTTCTCAAGTCTTGTTGCCGTGTTTAAATACTGCATAGCAGTCGATAGGCTAGCCGAGATCTTTCGAATTACATTATAGTCTTGTTCACCTTCGATATTTGCGATCGCAAAATGTACAAATTTATCTGCAGCTAACTTTGCATCGCGCACACTGTCTGCAAGACTTTGCCATAACATTAGTCGCATCGTTGCGTTTTCTACGGCATTAATATGTTTTTCAACGGCAGCTAATGACTGCTCATCTAAATCAACTTTAACAAAGCCCCAGTCAGCCTCATTAGGGTAAACAAGATCTGGACACGATTGACCAATCGCATCCGTGACTTCTGTTGTCGCCCCTTTATAAGTGACAGGAATCGCTTTAGCTAATGACATACTGTCGCCTGATAACGTGTAAAGACCAACTTGAACCCGTTGTTCACGAAGTGTTGGATAATCGTCAGGCGCCGTTTGTACAATTTTCATCGTACTAATTTTGTCAGCCTGACACTGGTAGTTAACTTTAATTGTATTTAAACCTGCGTTATACAACCAATCTTGAGTCCATTGCTCCATATCCATATTAGCGGCTTTACCAAGCTCACCTATAAAATCTTCTAGCTCGGTGTTTTTATACGAGAATTTCTTCAAATAATTGCTCACGCCTATACGGAAGTTTTCTTCACCCAAGTAATAAGGCAGTTGTTTCAACACTGAAGCCCCTTTACCATAGGTAATACCATCGAAATTCGTTAAGGCATCTCCCGTCGACGGTACGGGTAATTCAATAGCATGCGTATTAACGGAGTCATCACTGCGATATGCCCATTGTTTCGTGCCTGAATAAAATACGTCCCAGTTATTTTCAAAATCACTTGCCTCTGCAACTTCCAAGTTAGCCATATATGTTGCAAAACTTTCGTTTAACCACAAGCCATTCCACCAACGCATGGTCACCAAATTACCAAACCACATATGAGCCATTTCATGCGCAATTACATTTGCCAGACTCATTTTCGAACGTGTTGATTTTTCACCACGGGAAATATAGCCCTCGTTAAACGTAACCGCAGCAACATTTTCCATGGCACCAGCATTAAAATCAGGGGCAACGATTTGGTCATATTTTATAAATGGATAACGTACGCCAAAATAATCATTGAAGAATTTAAAACTCTGTTTCGTCGGTGTGAACCATTCCTCTGTTTTGACATATTCAGCTAAACTTTGACGAGCAAATAATCGCAATGGAATATCTTCAAATTGATCTTCCCATACCGCGTAGTTACCGGCGTGAAGAGAAAAGATATATGACGAAAATTTTGCTGACTCAGGAAAGTGCCATATTTTGTTGTCGCCTTTATCTTCTATATTATTTTCTCTTACTGAAGTAATAACTTGCCAATGCGCAGGTGCAGTTACTTGCATTGAATATGTCGCTTTTAAATCTGGCTGATCAAAATGAGGAAATAAACGATTGGCATCATATGGTTCAAAATCTGTATATAAATACACTTCGCCATTTTCCGGATCTACAAATCGATGTAAGCCTGAACCATCGGTAGAATATGGACGTTCATAAGCTACAGTTACAATATTTTCACCTGCTGACAATGCACTTTTAGGTACAGTAATAAACCATTTTTCATAAGTAAACGGGGCTTCTTTTCCATTCACTTTTACTGATGATACCGTACCTTCATCAAAATCAATTGTTAAATCATTTTGATTACCTTTTGCAAGGTCAAAGTTAATCGAAGTAACCCCCGAAAAAGTCTCTGATGTATTGCCAATTGTTATCTCTAATTGGTAACTTACATCACTTACTTGTTGTGCTCGCATTTTTGCATAGTCTTCAAACAAGGATTCACTCTGTTGACGTACAAAAGGTTGCTGAGTTGATTGTTGTACAACGGGTTTTGTTAGTGCCGTGTTTTTTTCACAGCCAGAGATAGCAACAACTGACACTGCAAGGGCAGCAGCTATCGCTTGATTAGATTTAGTAAATTTCATGAGGAAAACTCTTTATTTTATTATTCTTAGATAATGTCGTGACAAAATAACGCAATATTTTGTATACATTCGGTTATACCATAAAGGCACCTAGAATAAGAAAAAAAGATGCAAATTAGCTGTTATTTTTATTTTTTGTTACATTTTAACAGTCATAACTGATAACGTTACTTACCTTGAAAGATAAGACTAATAAGTAGACAATCATAGGTAAATAAGTACAGTAATCGTGCAATAAATGTTAACGCGCAACATGTTCAATATTTATCTTCATCTAAAAGCAGGTTTTCATTTTTATGACAAACACCGTATACCGAAACTTCTCATTACCAGCGTTAGAACAAGAGTATTCACCAAGTAGTTGTGTTCAAGATATTAATAAATACATTGCGCAATATATCGAGCAAAGTGCCAAAAACAAAGATATTGCCCGTAACAACCACGCTATAATAGAAAATATTCAATACGGTAATACCGCAGAAGAAATATTAGATCTTTTTCTTCCTTACAATCTACACTCCGCTGACAGTGAATCAACACATAAAAAGAAGCTACATATTTTTATTCATGGCGGTTATTGGCAAGAACTTAGTAAAGACGAAAGCTGTTTCGCAGCAGCTAACTTTCAACACCATGGTTATCATTTTGCGGCGATTAATTATACACTCGCGCCTAAAGCTTCGTTAACAGAAATACTATCGCAAGTAAGAACTGCTATCGCTTGGTTGTATCAACATGCAGATGAATATGGTTATGACCCTCAAGAAATATATCTTTCGGGGAGCTCTGCTGGCGCCCAATTAGCCATTATGGCAGCAATGACAGATTGGCAAGCAGCGTTTGGTTTTAACAAAAATATCGTTCGTGGTGTGTGCGCCGTAAGTGGTATTTATGATTTAACACCAATTCAATACACTTATATCAATGAGCCATTGCAATTGACCCCAGAAGAGATTAAAAACTTAAGTCCGCTGCTTGCTAATAGAAAATTAACCTATTGTTCCGATACGTCTTTTATTATTGCCTATGGTGAAAATGAAACCCTCGAATTCAAACGTCAATCCAACGACCTATATCATCTAAACTTACTCGGCCGTCACAAGCTTTTAATAGAAAACATCGCGGAAAAAAACCATTTCGATGTAATTCTCGACTTGTCCGATGAAAACAGCACACTCTTTGAAAGTGTGCTAAATCAAATGGAGTCTCGCTTTTAAGCTCGACATGCAGCAAGGAGCTGTTCGGTAAATAAGTTACTCGCTACAATAATTTCTTTACTCGTTCGATGCAGCTCACGTAACGTATTTTTTATCCGCTTTGCTTCTGCACGGCGTATTTTTACGTCGCTAAGACAGCTTTGTGCGACTGTTAACGCAAGTGTATTCACATCTCTAGCCTGTTGAACAACTAAAGGTAGATCATCTAATTTTGGCGCCACCTTAATTAAAGAAACAACCTTATCAAAATTAAAATGCCAAACCCGTAGTTGATCTACAATCGCTTGAAGCGCTGATTTATCACCTTGCTGATACGCCTTGAGCTGCTGTCTCATCTTAATAAGAGCTGTACTCTCTACAGGTAGATAATCGACAAAGCGATTTAATGGCGCATTTTGATGATATTTACCTTGTTGAAATTTGATGTGATGACGGGTGTAATAGTTTGCTGGCTCCAACTGCTCAGCAAGCAGCACTAATGGTGATATATCTGTTTTGCTAAACACTAAAGATTGTAATCCCGAGCGATATTGCTGACGATGTTGCATACCAATCTGAGAGGCAAAATCATCGAGAACAACTAAACGCGTAAACATGTTATCAATATTTTTTTGTGATTTGGCAGACCAAAAACGTTCTGCGATAACAAATAATCGCGGCCATGCTCTTAAATCAACATTATTATCAGTAACTAATTCACTCCACAGCGTTGCTTCGCCACCCAAAATATTACGTGCAGCAATAGGAGAAATATTAGGTAAAAGCTCTACTTGGCTGTAATCAAACGCATCAATAGACGAAATAGATACTGGGTAATACGTATTACCAATAAGTATACGCCCCTCTTGCTTATCTTCGGTCAGTAAAAACTCACCCCGTGTTGGTCCCATCCAACTATCTATAGAGAAATTAACTTCACCTGTTTGCAATACGAGATGCCTATCAAGCGTGGCTTTTTTAAAGTGATTGTTATTTAATTTTACATAGGCATGTAACACATAGTCATTTTTCATAACCATTGCTAACGTACCTTTGACTGCACTACCTTTAAGTCGTGGCATCTCAAATTGATAAGCGACAACTTGTTGATCCTCAGCCGGCTGAACTGCACTGCGGGGGCGTTGCTGCAACAACTCGTTTCTATAATGGTAAGCACTGCTTTGTGGTTGATCAATATAGAAGCCCGTTGATAGTAATCCTTGATAACCATTTACAGCAATTTTTGAAAGACTCTCCATACCACGCCATGACTGCACCATTATATTTTGTGGCAAATCTTGATGAAAAACTTCATCCCACCCCATCATTTTACGGTTATGGCTAGCGAGTATTGCTTCTACCTTTTGATTAAAAAATACTTGAATTGCTTGCGCATCTTTTAAGTCATTTTCTTGCATAAAGGTTTGAATATGAAGACTGTTATTCCATTGTTCAGGGTCAACTTCATCACCACCAATATGTAAGTATTGATCTGGAAAAAGCTCCGTTAACTCTTTTACTACGCTATCAATAAAGATATAAACTTCTAGATTACTAGGATCTAATAATGGTTCAAATACTCCCCAACCATCTTCCATTTGGTAATCTTTTTGTTCGCTCATCAAGTGTGGGTAAGCCACCGCAATGGCAGATGCGTGCCCAGGCACGTCAAATTCGGGTACAACACGAATACCGAGTGAGCTTGCGTATTTTACCACGTCACGAATTTCTGCTTTTGTATAGAACTGACCATCAGACGCAAGTTGATGCAATTTAGGGTAACTATCCAATGCAATTCGCCAACCTTGGTCATCAGTTAAATGCCAATGAAAGACATTAAGTTTCGCAGCTGCCATACCTCTTAGTTGGCGTTTGACCGTGTCAATAGACATAAAATGACGCACGCTATCAAGCATAAAGCCTCGCCAAGGAAATCTTGGCGCAT
The DNA here is from genome assembly GCF_030295915.1 of Thalassotalea sediminis. Taxonomy (NCBI): domain Bacteria; kingdom Pseudomonadati; phylum Pseudomonadota; class Gammaproteobacteria; order Alteromonadales; family Colwelliaceae; genus Thalassotalea; species Thalassotalea sediminis. Next base: position 3,541,533 of record NZ_AP027361.1, read on the forward strand.
CCTTAATGCTAACAGCAGAAAGACTTTGTTCATTTTTTGCCTGATATAACAGTTGAGACAATGTTGCGGCCCCATGTAAGGCACCAAAATCAGTTGCAGCTGTTATGGTAATTTGCTGCTTACGAATATCCAGTTGGTAGCCTTCATCTGTACCCAAAGCCGGCATTTGATAATCGAGTGTCTTTCCATTATTCACAATAAAAACAATGGATAGCACGTTATCGTCAACCGCGCTAATTTGCCAACCCATCGCCTTTACTTGTGAAGTTAGCAGAGTACGCAATGCACCCGAACGCTGTTGACTCATGCCTTCTATTGTAATGGAAAGTTTTTCAGGAACTGCCAACTGCTGTTCATTGAATTTAACCGATTGCGGATAAGGCATTATGTTAAGTGATGTTGTTTTTGCCCAAACTTGATGAGCGAACAAAAGTATTGTTGCTAAAAAAAAGTTAGCAAGTATTCGGTTTATCATTAATTTGTACCTTCTACTTCAAAAAGATCAGCCATTTGATTACGGTCGATAATTGCACCTGAATGCTGAATAACTTGCCCTGCAACACGATGACCAAATTTAGCGGATGTTTCTATACTTTGATTCATTAACCTTCTTGATAAGTAACCCGCTGCAAATGCATCGCCGGCCGCACAAGTATCCACTATGTTTTCTACCTTTTCACTGCTGATCTCATACTGTTTACCTTCGCTATCAAGCACCAAACACGGCGCTTTACCACGCTTTATTATCGTTTCTAGCGTTTTATAGTATTTAGCGCGTTCTATAATGCCGGTCAATGAATCATCTTGATATATCGCATATTCATCTTCATCCGTTAAAAACGCAATATCGGCGAGCGCCATCGCTGATTGATAACTCGATAAAACCTGATGTTTATTCCATAAAACTGGTCGATAATTATTATCAAAAATTACTTTACCGCCATTTGCTTTAAAGTCAGCCAACGCAGTAAACAACCAGTCGCGATCTTCTCGCGAAATTATCGCTAAACTGATACCACTTAAATAAAAATAATCACCTGCACAGCCATTCATAAACCGAGTTAACGCACTAGGCGCTGAACTCAGATAAAAACGCGCAGCGCTATTATCTCTTTGATACTTAAACGAACGCTCTCCATGTCTATTGGTTGCTATACGGTAACGTCCAGGTTGACGATCAACAAGCTGGGTTACAAACTTTGTATCTATCCCTTCTTTCTTCCAAGCCGCAAGTAAAAGGTTGCTATCTAAATCAATACCAACAGATGTCGCAAAAGCAACATTCAATTGATGGTTATTAGTTAGCCTAGCCAAATATAAAGCAGTATTGAGTGTATCACCGCCAAACCGAAACAATCCATCTTCATGATCTTCGACCATGCACTCACCAAAAAAAACAATGCTGTTCAACATTTACTCCATTTGCTTACGTTCTTTCGCTAAAACATCAAGTGCATGCTGCTCATCTAGCTCAGATATTGGTGTTAATAAGCTACCGATAATACCTGCAATGGTACCAGCGGTAATCGCAGGTATTACCGGGTTACCCCAAAAACTTGTCCACTCTGGTGTTAAACTAATTGCCAGTGCGCTGCCTGTAGAACAAATTAATGTCAATATGGCGCCTTGCCAATTGTATCGCGGCCAGAATCTACCAAGTAATCCCGCCACACACATACCTGACATTAAAATCGCAATCATCTTAGTAATATATGAAATAATATCATCAGAGAGCAAAGCGAAGCCAAGCGCAATAGCAATGGTAAAAAAGAGACTAATGCGTGATAACCAAATCACTTTATCTGGTTTAGGCATTCTACCACTGATTAAACGATACAAATCACGCATTGCGACACTTACCGCTGCAATTGCATCGGAACTTGCACTAGACAATGTTGCGGAAATACCAGCAATAATAATGAGTACCCCAAGTGCTAACGGCATAACATTTAACGCAATATGCGGAAAGGCGAACGACGCATTATCTAAATCTTGGTTAATTGCATATGCTGACATGCCAATGATTGCCGGAATAATTGAAAAGCCTAGATATAAAACCCCAGAATAGATAAAAGAACGTCTGATTGAGCTTACACTTTTACCCGAATAAATACGTTGTCTAAATGAAGGTGTTGCTAATATGCCAACCAAGATAGCCAGACTTAATGACATTGCATGAATAGCACCAATTTTGTCAATGGCAAACCAGGAGGTATTTTGCACAGGTTGGGCATCAATCATTGCTTGCCACCCTCCTACATAATCGACAGAAAAATACGCCATCAATACAAAACCAACAAAGAGTATTAACGCTTGTATTGAGTCTGTCCAAACAACTGCTGTGTAGCCACCAATGATCACGTAAATCGCGAAACTAATGGCAATAATCATTTTAGCTATATCAATATCAAGCCCTGTTAACCAAGAAAGATACATACCACCACCGATGATATGCGCGCCCAGCCAACCGATACTGGCAATATAGATAATCACTGCAAGTAAATTTTTAATGAGGGGGTGAGCGCCAACATAGAAGGCAATTTCTTCGCTCATGGTCATGAATTGGTACTTACGTACAGGAGCAAATATCCATGCTAAGAGTAAAATACCCACAGCACCTCCTATACCATATAACATACCAGCCCAACCATTATGGTATGCAAAGCCTACCGCCCCCATTGACGAGCCAGTACCCACCATAGTTGCAACTGTAGTACCTAGTGTTAGTAATAACGGCAAACTACGGCCACCAAGTAAAAAATCTTCACCCGATTTTTGTCGACGTGAAACCCACCAACTTAAGCCAATCATTGCCAGTACATACAAGGCAAACGCGACGAAAAAAATACCTTCCATTAGCTCACTCCCTTTCACCTATCTAAGGTGCTTTGTAGCACGTAACGTCAACTTCTACTTTTACGTCAACCACAAGATCGGCAACCGCACAAATACGTGCCGGCGGATGCTCGCCAAAATACTCTTTAAATACTTTATTAAAAGACTGAAAATAACGAGCATCCGTTAAAATAACCTTAACATGCACGACATCGGCTAAACCGTAACCGGCATCAGTCATAATTTTGATACAGTTATCAATGGCTAATCGTGATTGTTCGACAACACCGCCTTCAACAACTTCACCATCTGTCATTGGCGTCTGACCCGACACATACAACCAGCCACCGGCTTCTACCGCACTTGAAAACGGTAGATGTTGTCCACCTGTACCTACACCACCATCAGCACCAAAACGTGTAATCGTCATCATTTATTCCTCATTGTTTATATGTTTTAAAAATTTTCCTGGGCGGATGGTATTCGAAGCTACCACCCCTGAATTTTCTTGATAAGTTAATTGGCCATTGACCCATAATTTTTTAATGCCAGAAGAAATAGCAAATGGCTGGGTGAAATCTGCGTTATCTAATACGCTATCAGGGTCAAACAAGACAAGGTCGGCAAAATAGCCTTCTTTAATGAGACCTCTGTCAACGAGCTTAAAGTTCTTCGCAGATTTACCTGTCATCTTATGTACCGCTTTCTCTAACGGAAACAGTGCATTGTCTCGGCTATATCTGCCAAGTACTCTTGGAAAAGCACCCCAAAGGCGGGGGTGAGGGTGAGGATCACAGGGTAACCCGTCAGAACCCACCATGCTTCTGTCGTACTGTAAAAATGCCTTAACATCATTTTCGTTCATACCATGATAAACGGCACCTGCTGGCATTAAACGTTTAGCAGCATCCATTAAGCTTAACTGCCATTGTTTGGCAATTGCCGCTAACGTTTGACCTGCCATATCAGGTTCTGCATCCGACCAGGTAATAAATATTTCAAAATCATCAGTCACTTGATTAAGATCTAACGTACTTGAGCTAGCGTGATAAGGGTAACAGTCACATGCAATAGGCTGATGCTTTGATGCTTGTTCGACATGATTAATAATTTCCGCTGATCTTCCCCAATTTTGCTTACCGGCACATTTCAAATGCGAAATAACCACAGGCGATTGTACTTTTTTGCCTAGTGTAAATGCTTCATCTAAGGCATCAATTATGCCGTCAAATTCTGTACGTAAATGTGTGGTGTATAGTGCACCAAATGCGTTTAGCGCTTGCGCTAACGCTTCAGTTTCTTTTGCTGTCGATGCTTTAGCATTTTTATAGGCTAAACCTGTACTCAGGCCCTTTGCTCCATTTTCAAGTGCTCCTTGGAGCAACACCTGCATTTGAGCAATTTCGTCATCGGTTGCCGCACGAGATAAGTCATCCATAACTTGCGCTCTTAACGTTGTATGTCCGACTAATGCAACCACATTCACATTGGGTGGCTTAGACGCTAAATAATCTACATATTCTGACAAACAGCCAAAAGAAAACTCTTCTTGGTTACCCAGTAAATTAATAGGGTCCGGCGGTGCGACATCGAGTTTATAAGGGCTTGCACTTATACCACAATTACCGATCACTACCGTCGACACGCCCTGACTCACTTTCGCCAACATATCGGGGTTACGTATGACTTCTAAATCATCATGCGTGTGAACATCAATAAAGCCTGGCGCTAAAACGAGTCCCTGAGCATTAATTATTTGTTCAGCTTCGGCATCGAAATTACCTATAGCGGCTATTTTCTTATTAGCAATTGCTACATTTACCTGTTTAGCTTTTTCACCACTACCATCGATAACTAGTGCACCTTTAATGATCAAGTCGTACAAAACATTCATCCTTTTATTAATCACCTAATGGCGTTCTATCCGCACTTTGCCGATGTTCATCAAGCTGTAATTTAATACGTCTTAATTTTTCGCGTGATTTTCGTTGGTTTTTTATCGCTACTTCGCTCGCTAACATGTCAATTGCTGCCAGTAATACATAACGCGATGCACTTGGCATATAAATAAAGTCCATTTCTTGCGTTGTTATAGGAAGGTGCACATCAGCAATTGATGCAAGCTCTGCTTGCGGGCAAATTGCGATGATCTTTGCTCCGTAATCTTTAGCAATTTTTGCCGATTCAAATACATCCGGTGTTTTGCCGCTCAGCGATAAACAAATAACCACATCATTAGTATCAATACTCGCCGCTGTCATACGCATTAGCATAGGATCGGAATAGGCGTTACTTTTGACATCAAGTCGAAATAAACGGTGCTGGCATTCTTGGGCAAATATTGTGCTACCACCACCAACGCCAAAAACGAGGCTATGATTTGCAGCGAGAATAAGTTCAGCTGCTTCAATGCATTTCTCTTTCGTGATCAAGCCATTATTTAACTGCAAAATATCTTGAATTGATTGAAAGACTTCTGGCATGTCTTGTAATTCAACGTGTTGCTCATTGTGAAACCGCTCACCTACGGCCGCCGCTTGCGCGAGTTGCAACTTTAAGTCTCTTACATTTTGACAATCTAATGTTTTAGCTAAGCGCGTAATACTGGCATGGCTTACGCCAGCTTGTTCCGCTATCTGATGAATCCCACAACGACTGGCGAAATTCACGTCCTTTCGAATTAAATCGGCTACTTTTTGCTCTGCAGGGCGCATGTGGTCATAGCGCTGAGCAATACGGGTTAATATATCCATTTAAAAGTACGTCTTTACTTGCTTAGTGATCACATGTTCATCATTAACAATGCCAATAAATCGCCATTTATCAAACGTTAAACAAGGATGAGACGTTGAGAAACACATAAGATCACCGGGTTTTAAGTCAGCATCAGTTTCAACTTCTAGCATTAAATGTTGATCCATAATTTTGACGGCGCGCCAATTGCTCGGCGTAGCAACAGGCTTTTCATTACCTGGACGATAATGCAAAACAGGTGTCGGTAAACCTGCATCAAACGCAGCATCTCTTTTTCCTAGCCCGACAATAACAAGGCCTGGTTCAGGGGTAGCATATACGTATGCCCAAACTAATAAGCTAGAAATTAAATCTCCGCCAATATCACACGCAATTTGACTTCGCTGCATGATCGTTTGTTGGGCGTCTTGATAAATCCCAGTATCGTGAATTAAGTAGCAACCGGGCCTAATTATCGGCGTGTAATGAAAAACCTCGTCATGGGTTAACTCTTTAGCGACAACGTCATACCATGCAGAGCCAGCCCCCGTAATGATAATTTCTTTTTTAGCAAAATAGCCCTGTTGATAAAGCGTTGTGAATAACTGTTTAATGGCACGGATAAACTGAATAATGTCAGCTTCGGCATTATCGCCATGAATGACACCTTCGTAAAAACTAATCCCTGATAAACGTAAAGCTGACTGTTCAGCAATGGCATTCACCAGTGGCGTTATATTATCAAGATCTCGCCACCCACATCGTCCACCTGTTACCCCTATTTCAATCAACACATTCAAGGTAGCCTGATGTGTTTCAAAAAATTGCCCTAGATAACGTACGTTTTCGATAGACTCAACAAAACAATAAAATTCTACGTCTGGATCGTTTAAAATATGAACGAGTTGTTGGCAATTAAACTTACCAATCAATTGATTTGCCAGAATAAAGCGTTTAATGCCTTGTTTGTAAGCACTAACAACTTGAGGAATAGTAGCAAGACTAATGCCCCAACAACCTTGCGATAATTGCTGCGAAAAAAGTTCTGGCGCCATCGTTGTTTTGCCGTGTGGCGCTAACTTCACTCCAGCCTGCTCACTAAATCGTTGCATCCAACGCGCATTGCTTTGCAAAGAACGCTCTTCTAACACAGCAACCGGTAAACTAACGTCTTCTTGCAAGATATTCCAACCGGATTTTTCAAGAATAGATGAATCTCCAAATCCTTTATTTACTTGCAATATTCTTTCATTGTCTACCATGTTTTTACCTTGCTACAGAAGCCAAAATGTTAATATATAACATCAATATATCAAAAAAATAGTTACTTAGTAACATTTTTATGTAAAAAAAAGCTCACCGTTATTTATGTTGTTGGCACAGCAACAAAAATAACTGTTCTGCCGGTTCAATGATATATTCATGTTTACGATAAACCAAATGCCAATAAACAGGTAAACCGTCAGGTCCTAGCTGACAAGTTGCTAAAGAACTATCAGGCAAGTAACGGCTTAACTGACGTTTAGAAAAGATAGAGACACCAACATTGGCCTGAACTAATGCTAAAATCGCGTCATTAAAACCTACTTGCAATACTTTACTTGGAATAACACCTGCAGGTTTAAAAAATAGTTCATATTCTCGTTCAGTTTCGACAACGGTAGAGTTTGTCACGTATGTTTGGTCGGTAAAATCTTCAGGGCTTAAGAAAGCTTGCCTAGATTTTTCATGCTTTATCGACAAACATGCAACAAGCTCGTCTTGGGTGATCAACTTCGAGACATATTGTTCTGCATCAACCTCTAGTGAGTCCTTACTACTGGATAAAATCGCTAAATCTACGTCATGATTATATAAGGCTTGTAAAGGTTTAACTGGCTGCTGTGAGGTAATTTCTAGTTCGATTTGCGGATAAACTAAGGCGAATCCTTTCAACACCTCAGGTAACCAAGCAAAACTTGCATAATGAGGCATACTCATTCGTAGTACTTGCTCAACGCCATGGGTCAATCGAGAAATATCATGCTCAGCGCGCGCTAATTCTTGTAATATTTTCTTTGCTGACACCAAAAGGCGCTTACCTGCGTTTGACATATAAATGCGCCGGCCACGTCGATAAAATAGCTGTGTGTTTAATCGCTTTTCTGCTTCTCTAATACGGTTTGTTAAAGCAGGCTGTGTAATAAACAATGCTTGTGCAGCCTCTTTAACCGTTTCACACGTTTCGAGCTGACAGATCATTTTTAAATGACTTATGGTTAACTGGCTTTTACTAATATCCACACGCAAACAATAGATAAATTTTATCAATATTTGATGCTATAACGATAATAAATATTTAACAATATTTAATCTTATACCAATTCGATTAAATCTCGCTAAGTGACCAATATTTATTATCGTTGGTATTACAGATGAGTACGCAAGGCAAACAATTCAGGAAAGAAACTAATATCCAATGCTTTTTTCAAAAAACTTACACCGGATGATCCACCTGTACCCATTTTATGGCCAATAATACGTTGTACCGTATACATATGCTTGAATCGCCATTGCTGAAATGCATCCTCAATATCAATCAGTTTTTCAGCAAGCTCATAGAGCTCAAAGTATTCATCAGCATTACGATATACCGTTAACCAAGCCTTCAAAACCGAGTCGTTCTGTTGATAAGGTTTTGAAAAATCCCGTTCCAGTACATGTTTATCAATGCTGAGACCATTTTTAGCTAATACTTTTAGTACTTCATCATACAAACTAGGCGCATGAAGCACGCTTTCTAGTGAATGATATATGTCAGGGTTATTTTTATGTACCGCTAATAACCCTTCATTTTTATTACCCAACAAAAACTCTAGTTTACGATAGCCGTATGATTGAAAACCTGATGAATGGCCAAGCGCATCACGAAATTTAAGATAATCAACAGGCGTTAACGTTGAAAGAATATGCCAAGACTGCGTCAGTTGATTAAATATTTGCTTCACACGTGAAATCACTTTAAAGGCATGGCCAAAATCGGCATCATGAATATTATCTATTGCGGCGGTTAGTTCATGACCGGCAAGCTTTAACCACAATTCACTACTTTGATGAATAGTAATGAATAGCATTTCATCATGCTGTTTAGATACTGGTTTTTGCGCACTTAATATTTGTGCTAGGCATAAGTAGTCGCCATAAGACATGTCGTTATCAAAGTCGGTATGAATACCATCCTCCATCTCACGGTAATTGCTGGGTTGCTCATCTGACTTAGAGCTATGAAATGGACAACTCATATTATGTCTCCTGCTTAATCGCGGGTAATCGTTCAACACTCATTTGGTGCATCATGTTAAGCACATCGTCATCTTGCCAACGTTGCGCGATATTAGGCACTTTCATTATCTCATCCATGATCTCTGTTTGAATATCTCCAACCTTGAGTGCTGTTTTATAAGGAATATGAGGTGAAAATGTCACCATAGAATACAAAGGAATCCATAATGCAGGGTAACGTTGATGAAACAATGCCTCTATTTTTTTACGTAATAAAAAGCGTTCATCACCTGCTAAATCACTCATTTCTACAAAGTTACGCTGTGCCAATTCGATAATTGCATCGCCATTTTCTTTACGCTCTTGTTGATAAGCACTCAGGGTGCTCTGCCAGTCACCGTTAAAATCATCCAGTAATTCACAAAGTATACGGCAATCTTCAAACCCACAATTCATGCCTTGCCCGTAATAAGGCACCATCGCATGAGCAGCATCACCAATCAGCGCAACTTGATTATTCACTAACCATGGATAAATGTGTACTAAGCATAAGGGTGCAGGCGATTTTGCCATAAACTCATCAACAGGGCTTTGCAAAAATGGCAGCGCATCAGCGAAATTTTCATGGAAAAAATCACGTACGCGACTCGCATCATTTAACGCAGAAAAAGAGACCTCTCCTTCATGGTCCATAAATAAGGTACAAGTAAAAGAACCGTCAGGATTAGGCAATGCGATCAACATAAAGTCTTTTCGTGGCCAAATATGCAATGCGTTTTTTTCCATCACGTGCTCGCCGTTTTGCCCTGCAGGTATTGTCAACTCAATGTAGCTTTGCGGCATATAATCGAGACTATAACTAATACGTTGTTTTGGCAGCTCTTGCATTAAACGCCTTACTTTTGAAAAAGCCCCATCTGCACCAAAAAACAAATCAGTTTGGTGTAACTTTTGCTGTTGATGCTCATCTATGTACATCGCCGTATTCGACTCAAAATCATGCTGCATCAAGCGGTGGGAAAAATGTAAATGAACACCTTCTTCTTGCTCAGCTAATGATATCAACTGTTCATTAATACCTGATCGCGAAACGGACCATATTGCTTGTTTGTCTTTACCATAAGGCTGTTTTGTTAAGTTTCCCGCTTTATCGTGCATGACACGACAGTACATGGGGATGGCGCTTTTTTTTATTTCTTCACCTATGCCTACTGCATTAAGTGCCAACCAACCACGATCAGAAAGTGCCAAATTAATCGACTTCCCTTGATAAATATTGGTTTTTCTCGAGTCTGGGCGAGACTCAAACAGATCTATCGCATAACCTCGCTTAGCTAACATCAACGCAAGCAATGCTCCAACTGGACCTGCTCCGTTAATCGCAATATCAGCTTTAGTATTCACCGTGCAATTCCTCTAGTAAAGACGTTAAACGTTGACCAAACTGATAAACATCTTCAAATGAATTGTATAGTGGCACAGGTGCTAATCTCACAACATCAGGCTCTCTAAAATCAGTAATCACACCAGCCTTTGTCAGGGCATTAAAAAAACGTTTATCAGTACCTATCAACTTAACTGACAATTGACAACCACGCGCTTCAGGTGTGGTCGGCGTAATAATTTGTAACTGTATATTGTCAAACTTTCTCACTACGTCATTAAAAACTAACTGCAGAAAAGCCGTTAACTTAACGCTTTTTTCACGTAATGCTTCAATACCCGCTTGTTGAAATATATCCAACGAAGACTTTAAAACAGCCATCCCCATAATTGGCACATTACTGAGTTGCCACCCTTCTGCCCCCGACATAGGCTCAAAGGTATTCTCCATTAAAAAGCGCCGCTCTTTATTATGTCCCCACCAGCCACCAAAACGCGGAATGGAGGTGTCTTGACCGTGCTTGTCATGTACAAAAATACCCCCGACATTTCCGGCACTGCCATTCAAGTATTTATAGGTGCACCAAGCAGCAAAGTCGACTTGCCACTCATGAAGTTTCAATGGAACATTGCCAACAGCATGCGCTAAGTCAAAACCAGCCAGAGCGCCAACATTATGCGCGGCGGCCGTGAGCGCCTTCATATCAAAAAGTTGCCCCGTGAAATAGTTCACCCCCCCAAAAAACACTAACGCAAGTTCATCGCTATGCTCATTTATCGCAGCCAAAATATCTTGTTCACGAATAGTAAACTCACCTTCACGTGGTGACACTTCAATGATTGCTTCGTCTGGCTCAAAACCGTGATGCTTTACCTGTGTTTCCAGCAAGTAACGGTCAGATGGAAACATTTTAGCTTCACTAATAATTTTGAAGCGTTGTTTCGTTGGGCGATAAAAACTAACAAATAATAAATGAAGATTTGTCGTCAAAGAATTCATACACACCACTTCTGACTGTTGAGCGCCAACAAGTTCAGCACTAGCAGGTGTTAATAATTCATGATAACTAACCCAAGGGTTTCGGCCATGAAAATGCCCTTCTACTCCCCAAGTTGCCCAATCATCCAATTCAACCTGTAAGTAATCTTTAGCTGCTTTTGGCTGCAAGCCTAAAGAGTTTCCCGTGAAATAAAGTACTTGTTCACCATCAATGACAGGATGGAAAAACTTGTCTCGATAGCCTGCTAGTGGATCGTCATTATCAAGTTGTTGAGCGCAAGCTAAGGTATTCGCTAAAGTCATATAATTCTCAGTTAAGATGTAGGTAGCTTAAAAAAATGCTCAGCATTGGTTGCTAATAGTTTTTGTTTATCCTGATCGTTTAACAGCGGCGCGGTTTTGATTAACGCCCCCATTTTTTGTTCTCCCAAAGGAAATGGATAATCAGTACCAAACAACAATCGTTCTATGGTCATTTTCTTAACCAGCAGCGCTAACGCATCATGGTCAAAAACTGCGGTATCGAGATAAAAACGATCGAGGTAATGGCTAGGCGGATATTCAGACTTCCCACGAGCAATATCGCGATGTAGCCATGCATTGTCTAATCGCCCAAGAAGAAACGCAAAAGCACCACCACCATGAGCAAAACAAATTTTCAAGTCTCGGCTGATGCGGTCAAAACCACCACCGAGTATCATCGACACAATAGAAAGCTGGGTTTCTGCAGGCATGCCGACCGTCCATCCCATCATGTAATCTTTTGTACGATTTGCAGCCATCATATCCCAAGGATGCACAAAAACGGGTATTCCCTCGGCGGCACAATGTTGTAAAAACGTTAAAATGCCTTCATCATCCATATTTTTTTCGCCGACGTGATTACCAATTTGAATACCTACATGTCCAGCTGCCATCGCTCGACTCGCTTCCTTACAAGCTGCATCTGTATCTTGTAAAGGCACCTGTGCCATGGCAAATAATCGGCCTTGGCCCTGTTGGCAGATATCTAAAGCGGCATCATTAAATAGCTGTGCGCAGTATAATGCTTGCTCAATTGGCTTTTCGTAGGCAAATAAAATAGGCGTTGCAGAAATAATTTGCTGCGTTACACCTTGCGCATCCATTTCCTCAAGACGCACTTGTGGGTCCCAGCAAGCGGCATATATAGGTCTAAAAGGCTTATCGCCTTTCATTAACATCGCCTTGGCAAACCCTTTATCGTTTTTTTCGTCACTTACGTGGTTTAACCATGGCCAATTATCACCACCAAATTTTTCTTGTAAGCTAGGCCAAGTCTTTGGAAAAAAGTGAGAATGAATATCAACAACGCGCATCACGTTTTCTCCTCTAACGACACCCAGCCTTTAGGTGGTTCTTTACCAGGGTGTATAGCGTGGCACTTAGGACAAGTTCTTGCCTGTTTATCTTGATAAAACGCCTGATAAACAGGGGGAAGATCATCAACAATAGACTTTAGAGTAACTTCTGTGCGATGTACTAATGCGCCGCAATCAAAACAATACCATTCAAATGCGTCTTTAGCGCCTTCAGGTCTTTTAGGCTCGATCACCAAACCAATACTGCCCTCCATCGGGCGCTGCGGAGAATGCCTTACATGCTTTGGTAAAAAGAAGATATCTCCCTCTCGAATAAATACATCTTTGCATTGCCCGTCTTCAATCACCTTGAGTACCATGTCACCTTTAAGTTGATAAAAAAACTCTTCAACAGGGTCATCATGAAAATCAGTCCGCTGATTAGGACCTCCGACAACCGTTACCATCATGTCGGTATCTTGCCAAATTTGTACGTTACCTACAGGCGGCTTCAACAAGTGTTTATGCGCTTCAATCCATTGCTTAAAATTGAAGGCAGATAAATTTGCTTTCATCGTCATTTCTAACCTTTCGCTACGGGTTTATAAGCAACAGCTTTACATTCAATTAATAAATGCGGATGTGGCAATTGATGCACAGCAACCGTGGTTCTTGTTGGTCCATCAAAGTCAAAATATTCGCTATATGTTTCGTTATAGCCTTTAAAGTCATTCATATTGACGAGATATGTACTGATCTCGATAAGATCTGATAACTCGGCCCCTACTGACTGTAAAATATCGCGGATATTTTCTATTACTGCACGCGTTTGCGCTTTTATATCAAGTGTTGTAGCGCCAAACTCATCAACGTCAACACCAACAAAACTGTTATCTGCTCGTCTCGAACTTGTCCCTGAAATATAAATAAAATCCCCAGCACGTTTCACGTGCGGAAATTTACCTCTGGGGACGGCTTTTTCTGCGATTACTTTACTTTCAATTGTCATATGGGTGCTTATCAATATTGATACAAATGTTAACCGGCTCACTGTAGAATGCCATAGAGTGTGCGCCCCCTTCTCGTCCGATACCTGAGAGTTTTACTCCGCCAAATGGTGCTCTTAAATCTCGTAAAAACCAGGTATTCACCCAAACAAGACCAACATCCATTTGTGGTGCAACACGATGGGCTCGTGATAAATTTTCTGTCCAAATCGCCGCTGCTAATCCATAGGCAGTATTGTTTACCCGTTCAACAACTTCGTACTCATCATCAAACACCGAGACATGGCAAATCGGGCCAAAAATTTCCTCTTGGTTTATCGGATCTTCATCCGATAAACCAGTAATAATGGTTGGTTCAATGTAACAACCATTATCACGCTCATCACCAAAACTAGGCACACCTCCCCCGGTAAGAACCTTTGCCCCTGATTTTTTTGCTTGTTGGTAGTAGGACAGTACTTTTTGTTGATGTTGTTTAGAAACTAATGGCCCGATAAGCACATTTGACTCTTTCGGGTAACCTATTTTTATGGCTTCAGCTGCTTTAACGAGTTTTTCGACAAATGCTTGATAAAGAACACGATGCACAAAAACTCTTTCCGTACACAAGCAAACTTGGCCGCAATTGGTAAAGGTTGAACGCGCGACACCTGCAACCGCTTTATCAAGATCTGCGTCTTGAAAAACAATAGCAGCATTTTTACCGCCTAATTCAAAAGAGAGAGGTTTAACCCCTGATGAGACCGCACTCATGATATGTTTACCGGTGGCAGATGCGCCTGTAAACGTGATTGCATCTACCTTGGGATGTTGAGTGAGTGCATCACCAATGTATTTACCTCGACCTAAAATGAGATTAAAGACACCAGCGGGTAAGCCTACTTCATCCATAACTTGCGCGAGTAGATATGCCGTAGAAGATGTTTCTTCTGATGGTTTCAAAATAACACAATTTCCACACGCTAATGCAGGAGCCACTTTCCAAGTCGCTAACAATAAAGGTAAATTCCAAGGTGAAATAATAGCCACAACACCCAAGGGCTTATTTACAGAATAATTTAACGCCTGTTCACCAGTAGCAGTGTCGGTAACAAATGTTTCACCTGTATAAAACTTAGCTAAATCTGCAAAGGTACGAAAATTCGCTGCGGCTCTTGGAATATCGATTGTTTCAACCTGATAAAGTGATTTACCCGTATCAGCAATCTCAGCGTCAATAAATTCAGCTAATCGCGCTTCGATACGATCAGCGACTTTGTGGAGAAGCGCGCTACGTTGTTGAACACTCATTGCTCCCCACTTACTACTTAAAGCTCGCTTAGCAGCAGTAACAGCAAGGTCTACTTGCGCTTGACTTGCTTCACCAATGTCAGCAATTTTTTCACCATTAACAGGGTTTATATTGTCAAAGTAGTGTTCACTACGTTCAAACTTACCATCAATGTAACAGTGTAATGTATCGATCATAATGATCGCGTTCCTTAAGCCCTAATTAATCGACTGTATCGTTAAAGTATAGATAAATATATTTAGTTATTTTTAACAAAAACATAAGAATTTCTGATGTAATTTATGAAGATTGCAATAATTAGTGTTATTAAGTGTTACCGACACTTGTGGTCTGATGAGCAGATGAGTATAATCCGCGCTCACTTTTTCATCACTTAACAACTCAACACGGACGTTCGTTAGCAGGTTTATTAATGAGCGCACTACCAACAGTAATGTTTAATGATAAAACATTAACAATTAAAGCTAATAAAACGTTTACGTTTAGCCACTATCGCACCATTTATGCGATTACAAAATCCAACAATAATGAGTTTGAGCGTATAGAAGTAGATTTTCAAAATACCCTCTATATCGATTCTGCCGGTTTAGGTATGCTATTAATATTACGCGATTTTTGTAGAAAAAACCGTTTAGAACTAGACATCATTAACAGTACGAAGGGAAATACAGCAAGCATGTTGGAGGTGATTGGCCTTACAAGTGGATTTTTAATGGGGCATAGCGCAAACACCCCACTTAATTGTGCATTGAGTGCTTAACAGAAACCAATTAGCATTATATTTTCGCTTGCTGCAGGTAAAGTGCTGCAGCACCTAATAGCGCAGCGTTATCTAACTCGCTTCTCATTATATTCAAGTTATCACGCACATTTTTATAAGGAAATAATGATAACGCCTGCCAAACGGCATCAATGTATAACTCAAAAGATTTCACAACTGAACCACCAACCACAATTAATTTGGGATCAACAGTAAACATTAAATAACTTATTGCTTTAGCCAAGTGCTGACCAAACTCATTAAATAAGTGCTGTGCATCCAGATCACCAGCGCGCGCTTTTTCAGCAAGTTCAGCGCCGTTTACCTGATGTATCTTACTAAAAAACGATCCCGAGCAATAATCATCAATCGTTCCCGATAAATAAGGAATACCTCCCAACTCACCGGCACAACAATTGTTGCCAGTATAGAGTTGGCCATTGAGTATAAAACCTGAACCAAAACCAGTCCCTAAACAAATACCAACAATATTTTGACTTTGACTCGCGATTTTTCCATAGGTTGCTTCGCCGGCGACAAAGCAATTGACATCGTTATTAATGTAAACTGGCAAATTAAAATGATCGGTTAACGCCGTTTTTAAATCATAATGTTGCCATGCTGGAATATTGACCGCATCAAAAACCACACCATTTTCAACGTCTACAATACAAGGAACACCAATAGTAATAGCCGAGGTATCATTCATTCGCATATTTTCAATACCATCGATAAGAAACTGTAATATTTCAGCTAAAGAGCCTTGTGCACAAAACGGCAGTTCACTGTTTGTTTCAATTATACCATTGCGAAAGCGGCCAAAATTTACTTTAGTGCCACCGATATCTAACGTTACTAATGAAAAGGAATGCATCTGATAAACCTAATTAACTCACAAAAAAAATGCCGAGCATATTTGCCCGGCATATTACCTGATAGAAGATTATTGAACGTTAAAACTTCTGCCTGCACGATCGCCTGCGGCATTTCGAGCTCTGACTTTAACATTACCCGATACGGCAACAGGTGCAGTATAAGATTGCCATTTACCGCCATCCACGCTGTATTCTAGCGGCAAACCAGGTAATGAGCTATTGATATGCAATTGCCCGTCAATGATTTTCGCACCAACGGTTGGTACACGGTAAAACACTCCTAACTTGTCGAGCTTAATGAGTTCTTTTTGCGCCACTGCGTTACCAAACTTTTGCCATTTCTCGTCACGTTTCTGCTTCAACGCATCGGTAAAAACACCGGTATTTTGGTTATATTTAGCACCTTCATAGTTATACGGGACAGACCAATCTGCATTATGCCAAGCACGTTCAGCAAGTGAAATTAAGCGTGGATAAAGCATATATTCAGCCTGCTCTTCACTGCGTATTGTTTCACTCCAAATTTGCCCTTGTACACCGGCTACTTTGAAGCCTTTTGGTAACGGTTGATGCGCAATTTTCCCATCTTCACCTTTGGTCAATGTATCGTCAGACTCAAATGGCTGTCCTAATGTCGTTAAGCGAAACTCAGCATTAATCGGTAAATTATCTGGCATAAAGTTAAAAACATTACGGCTATCAATACGACGTGACGCCCAGTTATAACCTCGCTCTTTCGGATCAACCTCATATGGGAAGTCGAAATAAAAAACATCAGGAATCGAAAGAACAACATTCCAACCACGATGTGCTTGCTCACTTACCATTTTGTGAGCGCCCCATGGTAAAGCTCCCCAAATATATGAGTAAACATCTTTAGGCATATTCTCTGCGTGTGTTTCACCTAAACCGTCGTTCCAGCCGCCCACAGAAATACCTTTACTGACGATCATATTAGAAACACGCTCGATAAAGTGCGCGCCAAGATGCTTAATGTCATTAACATCGTTCGATTTATCTGCAACTAACGCTTTACATGCCGGAGACTCAACCCACGCACCTGCTGTTTCGTCAGCGCCAATGTGATACATGTTTAACGGATGTTTTGCTTCTTTATGCATCGCGATAAGATCTTCTAACACACGGTCAACAAAGCTATATGAAGATTCTAAACAAACATTAATTGTATTGTCGTTATAGTTTTGAATTGATCGATACTCAGTTTTATCTTCCAAATCTGACAATAAATACTTCGTCGCTTCTACTTCATTCTCTTCTGCCATAAAGCGACGGTACCGTGCTTCCATTGCTTTTACTGCCACTCGAGAGTGACCTGGCATATCCAACGAAGGAATAACCTGAATGTGATGACGACTCGCATAATTTAAGATATCAAGATAATCTTGCACACTGTAATAGCCATCTCGATCGCTAGCATCACCGCCGCCTAATTGTGGTTGCATACAATGTTTGTCGGATAAATCTAAGCAACGCTTTGAACCAATTTCTGTTAATTCAGGAAAACTTGGTAATTCAATGCGCCAGCCTTCATCTTCTGCTAAATGCATATGGAGTTTATTTAATTTATATGCACCCATTTGTTCAATTAAACGAAAAATCATCGCCTTGTCATGAAAATTACGTGCTACATCCATATGCTGACCGCGATAACCATACATAGGTGCATCTTCAATGCTAACAAATGGCAACGTTAACTCTTCAGTGATTAATAAACTCGCCATCGTTTGGACACCATAAAAAGCACCCGCCAAATCAGCTGCTGCAATAGTGACACCTTCATCTGACGTGGTTAACTGATAACTTTCTGCTTTTCGCAAACCTTTATCAATACTGATCTTAACGGGAATACCATTATCACTTTGACTAACACCCAATTTAGCTAAACGCTCAAAAGCAGCACTTACATCTGATGCTTCTAGACCAAGATATGATACTGATAAGCCTTTCGATACATCTAAGCTTTTATCTTCATCAGTAACTGTTATCTGACTAGGTGTTGGAATAACAGTTGTAGCGAGATCACTGTTATCTACCTTAATATCAGCGTTATGATCGTATAACCAAGCAGCATTTGCATATTGATTTATGTCATTAGGCGCAGATTTAATTTGATGAGGAATATCAGTATAGGGCTCAATCCACGGCGTTAATTCTAGTTTAGTTTCTGGATCGATTGTCGTGCGCGTACTATCAATAACGGCAGGTGTTAAACCATTACCCGCCACCCAATAGTTAGGCATTAACTGCGAATGCGTTAAGGCTGTCGCCGCCATATACACTTGAATAGATTGCGTTTCACCGGCTTTGAAACCTGTAAACGCTTCTGTAGGTGTTATTCGATGAATGTCACCATTGTAAAACTCAATAGATAACGTATCTGACTTACCCGAATAAATCGGATAAACTTGCGAATAATAAATCTGCCAATCATTGACATTGATATCAGTCGGCGAGGTAAATTTAATATGGGCGCTAAAGCAGTGTTTAACCTCTTTACCATCACGATCAGGACAATCAGTTTCAATGTTACTTAGTACCTGATATTTAACATCAAGTGTTTTTGCCAGCGTATTCAGCGTTTGCTGATCTAAACTGACAATTTCAGCTTTTTCAACTGCTGATTGAGATACTGTTTTTTCTTGACTGCACCCTGCAACGGCAAGCGCTATAGCACTACAAGCAAGAAAACTTCGTGATAATTTCATGAGTATATTACCTTTTTTTGTTTAGCTGCTCCCAGGAGCAACAACGTTTAAAACGGGTATTACGACGTGGAAGTTTCCACTGACGTTTTTTTAAATAATTTTATGGTTTTATTCACCACTAAAGGTTTTGCCCAAAATCCAATTGAAAAAATATAACCAAGGGTGATATAAACTACCACCATACCTATGCGCAGATCACCGGTCATATCAGCAATTAAGCCAATAAGGGGTGACGCTAAACCCCCACCGACGATGCCCGTACATAAAATGCCAGCAAAAGAGCCATGATGTTCTGCAACCGAATTTAACGCGAGTGAAAAAATAACTGACCACATAACAGACAGGAAAAAACCCACCATTGGAAATGCGATAACTGAAATCTCTGCGCGACCAAATAATGCAAATGACAGCGCTATCATTGCAGCACCAGAAAAAAGTTTCAAGACCAAACGGCTATCAAACAACTTCACGAGTACTAAACCTAGTAAACAACCAACAGTAAGCATGAACCAAAATTCACTGACTGTTTCTGCACCAACAGTAACTGGATCTAAACCATGATAACGTTCTAAAAACAACGAAATAGCATTGGCAACACCTTGTTCGGTGCCAACGTACGCCGCAATACCGATAAAAAATAAGATCACAGATTTATTTTTTAACAGTTGTTTGTATATGCCGACTGCACCTACCGCTTCTTCATCATTAAGCTCAACTTTCGGCAATCTAATGAGGGCAATAAAAACGAGCATGGCTATCGAAACAGCAGCGAAAATCCAATACATGGAGAGCCAACTCATATTTGCTGGCACATTACTATTGAAAAAGCCAATAACACCATTCGTTTCACCAGCTGCCATTGATTGCACAACATTGCTGTAGACGATTGGGCTTAAGGTTGCTGCGCCGCCAAAAAGTAGTTGGGCCATAACAGAATAAAACGCGAAATGCTCTTGTCCGCCAGAAACACGAAGTAACGGGTTGATAGCCACTTGCAACATCGCCATGCCGGTACCGATCAAAAATAAAGATCCCATTGCCATAACAAAGCTAGGATTAATGGCGAAAAGAAGTGAGCCGATAGCTGCCATAACAAATGCGGTTAGCATGACGAATTTTTCACCGTATTTATCAACCAAAATACCAGACGGTATCGACATTACACCGTAGGCAGCAAAAAATGAAAATGGCAAGAAGCCTGCCACGGCAAGACTAATATTAAAGTCTTCTACCAATGATGGAAATAGAGGCCCTAAAATGTTGGTAATAAAAGAAATGGCAAAAAAGGTAACAAGTACCAGTACCACCCCCGTATAATTTGTTTTCATACTCATATCCATTTGTTTATTATTGTTTCCGTATTCACTAAACGAAGTTCGTTATCGGCATCGAATTCATTTGAGCCAGTAACCTTTGTACTTTATCCAAGCAGTGTTCACCAGCAGAAAAGTTTTCATTTACACCTACATTTTTGTAAATACTTACTTGTGTGTTAACGATTACATCAAGACACAACATGGCGTAAACGTTCACTAACATTACGCCACGCTGTGTCTTATACATTAAATTTTTATAAATATTTTTCGCTCATATAACCATTTAGAACACCACCAGAAAAAGGTGACATGTAACAATGCGAACAAAAATGAAGCGAATTTTTCAGGGAATACAGCGGCGAGACTGTTAAACATAAAGTGGTGAATAGTGCCGTCACCAACAGGGAAAAAGTTATAACTGGCAACCCATATCCAAGAAAGCACATAAATAAATAATGGGTTAGTTCCATAGACTAACAACGGCTTAACAGGTTTTTCGAGCTTTTTAATATCAATTAAATAAACGAACAATGCCAAGGTTAAGCACGCATACCCTGCTGTGTATATAACGTAAGAGCTAGTCCATAGTGCTTTATTGATTGGAATCACAAAATCCAATACTAAGCCAACAACAAGTCCAATTACGCCTAATTGGATCAACTTGATCATTGAAGCTCGTTTATCCTCTAATTGGCTGATAATACGCGTTACTTCAAAACCAAATAGAGCGCTGACAATCGCGGGAATAGTACTGAGTAATCCTTCAGGATCAAACGGCACACCAAAACCGCCATAAATATGGTTAGCACCCAGAACAGCCAAGTCGACTTGACGCACTAAGTTATTTTCTAATGTATAAGCACCATCGCCTACCGACATTAGCAGCATGTGATAGCCTATAAGAATAAGCGCAGAAGTAATGAAAACGCCACGTTGTTTAAAGAGTAAAACAATAAAAGCGGCAAATACATACGCAATACCGATACGTTGTAAAACGCCCATAACGCGCCAAGTATCTGGATCTGATGTAAATGGATAGATGTTTAGTAAAAAGCCGATTAAAAAAATTAAAAAACCGCGTTTTACTACTTTAAAAGCAATTGCAGGTTCAAGCTGAAAATCTTGCTTTTTAAAAGCAAAAAACATCGCTGAGCCAACAATAAACATAAAAAATGGAAATACTAAATCTGTTGGCGTTAAGCCATGCCAACTTGCGTGGAGCAAAGGCGGGTAAACAAAAGACCAAGAACCAGGTGTATTCACTAAAATCATTAGCGCAATCGTAAGTCCACGAAAGGCATCAAGAGCAATGTAACGTTGCACTATTTTCTCCAGAATTAATTAACTAGCTAGTCAACTATAGTGCCATTGCGAAAACAAATGGTCAGCAAAGCACAATAGCTAACCATAGTGACGAAACAGACACTACGCATATAATTATGATAGAGGTGGCATATTCACTGAGCACTGAAGACCACCTAACTTTCCTTGTTCTTCAGCGTTATTGAATTGCGTAATCGAGATTTAAACTAACGCATCACACAATAACCTTATTAGCTCCCCTTAGTGTGCTTGCTAAGTTCACTAGATAGGTATACTTTTCTAACCTTTAATGATACTTTTCTATCACCCTTAGTTAAAGTGCAATCTTATGAAACTTGTTTTTGAAAAAATTTTGCCTTCCGATAACCTCTCTTGGCGTTATTGGCTCTATGAACAAGAGAACATAGGGTTTCATTGGCACTACCACCCCGAATACGAAATAGCATTAATACTCAATAGTAAAGGTCAACGCTATGTTGGCGATAATATTGATAATTACAATGAATTCGACATGGCATTTATTGGCCCAAATATGCCGCACACGTGGTGCTCTTCTTTAGAAGTTAATGGCCAAAAACAACATACCTATGTCGCGCAAATACCCAAGGCTTGGCTAGAAGGTTTAATCTACGGCATGCCTGATTTGGCATCACTTAAAAATCTACTTACACTGTCACGGCGAGGCATTAAGTTTAGTAAACAAGCCGTCGTTCAGGCAGCAAAGATATTTGCAAAAATGGAGCAAGAGGATGCAACTAGTCGCTTTATAGGGTTAATGGATATTTTACACATTATGGATCGCGATCAAGACAAACAAGTGCTCTCGAGTGATGGCTTTAAATTAACCACTACCTCTGATCCTTCAACCGAAAAAATTGATAAAGCAGTACGATATATTCACGAACATTACACTGACGCAATTTGCGCTAACGATATCGCGACGTTATTGCACATGAGTACCAATCATTTCCATCGTTTTTTTAAGCATCATACTGAACAAACATTTACCGAGTTTGTTAATCAACTTCGCATTAGTAAAGCCTGTTCTTTGTTGATCAACACAACCAAACCGATTTACACCATCAGCGACACTTGCGGCTTTAATAATATTTCAAACTTTAATCGTCGTTTTTTACAATTTAAAGCGATGAAACCTAGTGAATTTAGAAAAATTTATACGGGTAAAAATGCCGTCTTGGTATAGAAAATAAGCGGCTAACGCCACTTATTTTCTAACAGCATACTATGAAGAAACTTGGTGTAAATGAACATCTCTTTGTGGAAACGGTATAGTAATGCCTTCACGATCGAACGCCAATTTCACTTGTTCAATAATCGTAAAATGATAGTCCCAATAATGCTCTGATTTTATCCATGGGCGCACATAAAAATTCACAGAACTTGCACCATGTTCAGCAACATATATATCTGGCGCAGGGTCTTTTAATGTTCGGCTATCAGCCATTAACACAGACGAAATAATTTCCCGTGTTTTCTGAATATCGTCGCTATAGCTAATACCAAAAACCATATCAACGCGGCGTGTTGATTCGCAAAAAACATTTTTCACACAACCATTAGATAACAACCCGTTAGGAATAATCACTCTTTGGTTGTCTACGGTAAGCAGAATAGTATTAAATATTTGGATTTCAATAACCTTACCAGCATAGCCTTGTGCATCAATAAAATCGCCTGCTTTGAAAGGTCTGAAAAATAAGATCAAAATACCACCGGCAAAATTCGCCAAGCTCCCCTGCAACGCTAAGCCTATAGCTAGCCCCGCAGCACCTAAAACAGCAATCAATGATGCAGTTTCAATACCTATCATTGACGCAAAAATTACAATTTGAATGGCTTTAAAAGAGATAAAAATAATGCTGTGTAAAAACTGCTTAAGGGTAATTTCTACGCCCTTTTTTTCCATCGCGATATCGATCGTTTTCATCAACCGCTTGATGAGCCATTGCATAACGATAAAGACGAGAATTGCCATGAGGAGTTTGGTACCAAACTGAATCGACATTTCACTAAACATTTGCGCGTAGGACTCTAGTTGGTTTACATCAACATTTAAGGCTTGAGAGGCTGTATCGACAGCTTTATCTACCGTTGAATCGACTTGAGGCGTTTTAGTATCTTCCATAATGTTAGGTATTGTTAATTAAATGTATTCTTAGTGTAGTGAAGATACGAAACAATAGAAATAATTTTAGAATTTTAATGTAGTTATTTCTTTTTCTAGCAAGTTCTGTAAAGATGTTCAGGGCTTATACTAATAACAATAATTTAACATGCGTTCTATATTAAAACTGCTCATCTTAATAACGAAAGATTTCTCTATTTTTTCTTCGCCAGGATTACGGCATATTCGTTGGTGGTTGTATCGACAATATTATAATGCAGAACGATTATATGTTGACACTAGAGTCACAATTACGAAAGCCCATACAAATCAATCGAGTCTGTTACAAATGGGTGAAGATGTACGCATTGGTAAAGATGTTTATATAGACTTTTCTGGCGGATTAACTATAAGCGATCACGTGTCCATATCAGAAGGTACGAAAATATACACACACAATCATAATATTCACGATGGACACAAGAATTGGCAAAAAAATGGGATAACATTTTCCTCTTTACAGATAGAGAAATACTGCTGGATCAGTGCAAATGCCATTATATTACCTTCTGTAACCGAAATAGGTGAAGGTGCCGTAATAGCTGCTGGAGCCATACTAACAAAAAATGCCGAACCATATTGTATTTATGCTGGGAATCCTGCCAAGAAAATTGGCAAAAGGCGCGTTAATGAAGATCAACAGTAAAATACTATTTAGTTTTTCAATTTATGGGAGTGGTATACTCGCGTTTTTTCTTGCAGATTTGTATGTAGTCGCGCATTTTTCACCGACAGTAGCAACCGATTGGGCATTTTATAAGTCTGCACTTTTTATTCTCACCAGCTTTTCGGTACTAGGGCTTGATCAAGTAATCGTTCGTCATCCAAATATCAGTAAAAATATTCTTTACCAATTTCTTATTAACAGTATTAGTATTGGAATAGTTAGTTACTCTATTTTTGTATATCTATCGCCAGTAACGATTGAAGCGGAAAAACTTGTCTGCAGTATATTTTTATTGAGTTACATTACATTGAGCGCCGCAGTTTTTCGCGCCAATCGTGCTTTAGTTTACGCCCAAGTAGCGACCAATGGTTGGAAAATATTAACGCTAGCTTTTATTGTATTTACCACTTTTGAAACTGACCACTGGTTTCTACTCAGCCTCTTTATATTTGCAGGCATTACAACGTTAACACTCTTAATCAGTAAGCTTTTAAGGCAACAAGCTACACAGCGACTATCGTCACAACACGATTTGCGACACTTAGGTTATTCATTCTTTTTTCACAACATGACACTCGTTGTAGCAATTTACGGGGAGCAATTAATTATTAATGCTCTTGGTTATCAAAAAGTGGCTTATACACTGTATGCACATTTCGTAATTTTTACACCTTTAGCCCTCAGTTTGTATGGCTTTTTCGGCTTCTACTTAGCACCTAAAATCAGGCATATGACTTTATTTTCTATCGAGCACTATCATCAATATATGCGCTACATTGGCCTTATTTCTTTTGTTTTATCTCTAGTATCAATATTTATAGGTTTTCTTTTATATCAACTTATTTTCATAGATAAAAACATACAATTACAACCGACAATTATCGGTTCGTTATTTATCGTATGTTTGGCAAGAGGCTGTTATACACTTTCTTCATCCTGTTTAGGATTATTTGCCACTCAAAAAAAGCTTTCTTATACCGCTAAATTAAACTGGTTGTTAATGCTGTTCTACCTCCTTTGCTTATATATCACATTAATTTCCACTCTCTTACCGAATAACAAAATGGCAAGCATTGCGTTATTGACGGCGGTACATTGGTGTTGCCGTACATATATTTCTCATAAATATGCAAAACTTGCTATTCAGCGAAAGGTCATATCATGAGTTCGAATAACATATTGGAAATTATTGCCCCCGTATCTGCTTTATCCAATCGAACACGGCTTTATAAGCTAGCAAGCTATCTCATTAACGACAAAAAAGTGGCATGTATTCATCATGTAGCCTGGGTGAGAGCCAAGTCAGAAGCAAATGAAACAGAACTCCCAGCTGATAACATAAAAACAACAGCCCTCATTAATGGTGGTGGTTATGGTGGAAAGCTAACTAAATTTTTATATCTAATTTGGATGATTCGCGTCTTTTTCTATTGTCTATTTAGAAGGCATCAGTCACCTGTTTGGGCACTTGGATTTGAAAGCGCATTTCCTGCATTACTGGCCTCTAAATTCAGAAAATTTGATATTATCTTCGATGATGCCGATAGGTTTTCTCTGGTTTTTCCATTTCCAGCTTTCATAAAAAAAGTCATCCAAAAATTAGAAAAATATACTTCTGAACAAGTACTTGTTCATGTTGTTCCTGGCACTGAAAGGTACAATTTTGCAATTAACAATAGTTTTGTTTTAAAAAATACACCGAGCAGAGCTGAGGTTGAAAAAGCAAAAGTGCTTTATCAACAGCGCACCTGGCCGACTGCAAAATTAATCATCAACGTAAATGGTTGGTTAGGAAAAGACAGAGGAATGGATGCTGCGCTGTACATCGCAAAATCCTATAACGCAGAACAAGTACAACTTATTGTCGCCGGTAAAGTCGATTGTGAGGCAGCAAAGCAATTGGTTGCGCTTAACAATGTCACCTACCTAGGTAAAGTATCTAATGCAATGGCTTTAGCATCTTATCTATGCGCCGATTATGTGCTGACTTATTACGACCCAAATACTGAAATCAATAAACTCGCACAATCAAATAAATGGGGCGACGCACTATGTATGGGAACGAATATCATTGTAAATAGTGAAGTTGTTACGGCTCAATTTCTAAAAAAATATCACAACACTATCATGACGCCTTACCATGACTTATCTTCATTAAGACAAGCTATTGATAATGTATTAGCTCATGGTAGAGATAAAGGCCGCATTGACACAAGCAGTTTAACCTATGAGCAACAATTAGAAGACCTCTTTGCCAAGGTAACAATGAATGAATAGTTCGTCTTTCATTAGCCTATCTGCTTACAAACGTTTAATCGGATTGACGGTGTAAGATGATAGTTACATTATTTATTGTATTAAGTATCGTATTTATCTTTTTTGCTATGCTAAAAATATATAACTTAGGCATAGCGCGAATATTCAATAGTCCGATTGTATTATCTACTTTTTTCTTTGTCCTTATTCACCTACTCATGCCCACATTGCAATGGGATGTCGGATACTTTAGGTACAGTAACGAGTACAACGTACACACCTATATCTATTCGATGTTACTAGTCGCTTTATTGCATTTAGTTTTCATCCTTGGTTTGTCATATTTTTCAGTTGATGACAAACCTGAACTGTTACATTTTACGCTCTCGCGTGTGTTCCTAAAAAGAGTGCTACAAATTACCTGTATCGTTTTCATCTTTGGTGCATACAATGCGGGAAAAAACATCTATCAAATACTCAGTATTGGATATGAAAATTATATAACTGATCGCATATCAATGGGAGTTGGCAAAGGATTAAGCCTATTACTGGCACACTGGACATACATTGCCTGTTTACTCTTTTTCTTTATTTTTTATCATGCCAAGCATTACAAATGGATAAGGCGTATAAGTTTACTCGGTTTTATTAGCTCATTTACACTCGCTGCGGCATATTATGGTATTAACAGTAACAGAAATTCTTTGTTTCTCTTACTCATCACTTTGATGTGCTTTGGCCTGTCCTTTAATCCCAAATATGCGGGGCACTTAACATTTCGGCAATTGAGAAAAATCGTATTGGTTGTCATCGGTGTTTTGTTATTGTTCTTTACCTTACATACATTGGGGAAAGTTCGTAGCGAAGCAGGAAATTATCGCACAACACAAGAAAGCTATGGCTTGATCAATTCACTCAACGGTGCATTTGGTAACCATGAAAATATTGTATGGCTAATGACACATCAACAACAATTAGAGCTCGGTGTGACCTATATCGCAGGCATTGCCAATTTTATACCTAGAACCATTTGGCCTGAAAAGCCAGTCGGAGCAGGACCTAGACTTAAAAACGCAATATACCCGGGCTCTTATGTCGTTGGTAAAAAAGGTAACTCTTCACTCACTACAGGGCTTTATACTGAACTTATCATGAACTTTGGCCTAACTGGCGCGATAATCGCTAGTTTTTTTATCGCCCTTATGCTTAGTATTTTTCTCATAAAACTAAAACACAACTCGTCACCAATAATGCGGCTTATTTTTTTATTTTCAGTCGTTATGTTTTCCGCACAATTTATGTATGCTGAATTCCTAGGTTTTTTTGCGCGATATGTCTTTTCTATCGTGCCATTTATTTTACTTTATTTCGCGACGCGGCGAATCAAGAGCTAATCAACAATGAAACAAATTTTACAAAATATGGGAACAGGTGAAACAACAATCGTTGAAGCGCCAGCACCACAAGTTAAAGCAGGCCACGTTGTCATCACTTCATCGGTTAGCCTTATCAGTGTTGGCACAGAACGTATGTTGGTTGATTTTGGTAAAGCGTCATTAATTGATAAAGCGCGCCAACAACCAGAAAAAGTAAAAATGGTGCTCGATAAAATACAAACCGATGGTCTATTAACCACTGTTGATGCAGTAAGATCAAAACTCGCTCAACCTTTACCGTTAGGTTATTGTCATGTTGGTAAGGTACAAAGTGTTGGTCCAGGTGTGCATGACATCAATGTTAACGACCGCGTTGTTTCCAACGGTCCTCACGCTGATACAGTGAGAATAGCAAAAAATTTAATCGCGAAAATACCGGATAATGTCGACGATGAAAGTGCCGCCTTTACCGTACTTGCTTCTATTGGCTTGCAAGGTATTCGTCTTGCCAAACCTACATTAGGGGAACAGGTTGTTGTTATAGGTGCAGGCTTAATAGGTTTACTCACAATTCAGTTGCTAATTGCCCAAGGCTGCCGTGTTTTGGCAGTAGACTTTGATCAACAAAAACTAGCATTGGCACAGCAATTTGGCGCTGAAACTTGTAATCCAAAACAAGGTGAAGATCCCATTAAAACAGGTCTCGCTTTTAGTCGCCAACAAGGTGTAGATGCCGTCATTATCACGGCATCTACATCATCGAGTGATCCCGTTTCTCAAGCGGCAAATATGTCACGTAAACGAGGACGCATAGTCTTAGTTGGTGTGACGGGGCTCGAATTAAATCGTAGTGAATTTTATGAGAAAGAGCTGAGTTTTCAAGTGTCATGTTCTTATGGGCCTGGTCGCTATGATGACAAGTATGAAACACAAGGACATGATTATCCGCTTGGCTTTGTGCGCTGGACAGAACAACGAAATTTCATTGCGATATTAGATATGATGGCAATGGGGAAATTAAACGTTAAGCCATTAATTAGTCATCGATTTTTATTTGAAGATGCACTAAATGCTTACCAAGAGTTATCCGATAATAAGTCAGCACTCGGTATATTACTCACTTATCCAAAAAGCCCAGCGCCTGTCATTAAAACATTAACCTTGAATGAAGCTAAAGCAACTAGCGACGATGTGGTTATCGGCTTTGTCGGCGCGGGAAATTATGCCTCTCGAGTACTTATTCCCGCGTTTAAAGCCGCGCATGCAAACTTACATACCATAGCGACTTCCACGGGAGTCAGCAGTGTTATTCACGGCAAAAACAATGGTTTTTTACAAGCAACCACAGATACCGATGCGATGTTAAACAATGACAACATCAATACAATCGCGATAGTAACGCAACATAACAGCCATGCCACGTTTGTTAATCAAGCACTTGCTAATCAAAAGCACGTTTTTGTTGAAAAGCCGCTCGCCATTAATCAACAACAACATGACAGTGTAGTAAAACAATACCAAGCAACAGATAATCAATTGCTTATGGTTGGTTTTAATCGACGTTTTGCGCCTCATATTGTAAAAATGAAAGCGTTGCTAGCAGGCAGCACAGCGCCTAAATCTTTTATTATGACAATCAACGCTGGGGAAATTCCTAAAGCGCATTGGACGCAAGACCCAGCTATTGGTGGTGGCCGTATTATCGGTGAAGCGTGCCATTTTATCGACCTTATGCGTTTTCTTGCTGACAGTAAAATTAGCAATATTCAGGCGCAGCAAATGGGCAGTAAAGGCAAAGTTGCCATTACAGAAGATAAAGTTGCCATTACCTTGAGTTTTGAAGATGGCAGTTTTGGCACAATTCATTATCTGGCAAATGGCGCAGCATCTTTTCCAAAAGAGCGTATCGAAGTGTTTGCTGAAAACAAAGTGATTCAACTGGATAATTTTCGAAAAATGACCGGCTACGGTTTTAAAAACTTCAAAAAAATGAACTTATGGCAACAAGACAAAGGACAAAAAGCCTGTGCAAAAGCTTTTGTCGATGCAATAGCAAACGGCCTCAAGAGTCCAATACCTGTTGAAGAAATTTTCGAAGTATCACAAGCAACGCTTAATGTTGCTGCCCTACTTGCAAAGGCAGAATCACACGAATGTTAAGTAAGCTTGTCACCTATTATCGTCTTGGCATAACCAATGTTTTGGCGGTAGCGTTTTATCGCGTAAAGGTAAAAATAGGCTATTTCGAAAAAATAATGCCCATTGATAAGCAAAGCTATCCAGACAGGTTCTTTACCACAATGAATAACGATAACGGTAACGAGAACATACGTACGGTTGACACTAAAGCATTTGGTTGGATGCCTGTTGACGTTAAACAAGATATCGATTGGCTAA
The DNA here is from genome assembly GCF_030295915.1 of Thalassotalea sediminis. Taxonomy (NCBI): domain Bacteria; kingdom Pseudomonadati; phylum Pseudomonadota; class Gammaproteobacteria; order Alteromonadales; family Colwelliaceae; genus Thalassotalea; species Thalassotalea sediminis. Next base: position 3,572,243 of record NZ_AP027361.1, read on the forward strand.
CCTCGATAATTAATCACCACCATATTACTAATAATCGTCGACATTGGAGTCGTATAAGTGATTTTGCATTAGCCATAGGTGATATTAAAGGTGTCTGGGAACTTTCAAGGTTTACGTGGTTGTTTTCGTTAACCTTGCAATACCTAAAAACAGGCAAACAAGCTTACCTGCAGCGGCTAAACTTACACTTAAATCAATGGTTAGAAAGTAATCCGGTCAATCAAGGCGTTAACTGGAAATGTGGCCAAGAAGCATCTATTCGCGTTATGCATTTAGCCGCCACCGCGCACCTTTTGCACCAAGATAAAGAACTGAGCTCGTCGCTTAAGCTTTTACTCACCGCACATTTACAGCGCATCGCGCCAACGGTTAGCTACGCAATTGCACAAGATAATAACCACGGCACCAGTGAAGCTGCCGCGCTTTACATTGGCAGTGCAGTACTGCTGCAACAACCCGCTTGTGATAACAAAGCGCAATTATTAACGTGGTTGAACTTGGGGCGGAAAACATTTGAAAATCGCTGCAAAAAGCTAATTGAAGAAGACGGCTGTTTTAGTCAACATTCCAGCAATTACCATCGGTTAATGTTAGATTGCGCCTCGCTCACTGAGTTTTTTAGGGATAAATATCAACTATCCGCATTCTCTGATGCTTGGTATCAAGCATTAAAACATGCAACGCTATGGCTAGACAGCATTACAGATCCTAGTACAGGGCAAACACCCATTTTAGGTCTTAATGATGGTGCCCAACTGCTACCAGTAACACCATGTGACTATCTCGACTTTAGACCCAGTGTGCAATGGGCGTATCAGCTGTTTTTAAAAAAAACGCGTTATCAACAAGGTGACTTTCAGCAGCTTGCTCAACTGTTCCATAATAGCGAGCCCCTAAAAGTTAATGAGCCAACACTCCATGCGCTCAACAGTGACTATCAACACTTGAAGAGAGGGCATTGGCGGGCATTTTTATCAACACCAACAGCAAAATTTCGTCCGACTCAATGTGACGCATTGCATATCGATTTATGGTGTGGCTCTGACAATATTTTTATTGGAACCGGCACCTATAGTTACAACTGTCATCCAAAATGGCAGGACTATTTTCCAAGCACACGCGCACAAAATACCGTGATGTTCGACGAAGATGAGCAAATGAAAAAAATCTCACGGTTTTTATACGCTGATTGGATCAAAGTTTATGTTATAGAACGACAAAGTCATACCCTATCAGCAAAATATAATAGTAAAGCACACCAACATTGTCGACAAGTCAGTCTAAAAGACAAACAAGCTATCATCATTGATACCGTAAACAGTTTTACCAAGCAAGCTTGCCTACGTTGGCACCTCTCACCAAGCAATTGGCAGTTAAGCGGCCAAACAATTTCAAACAAATACTATAAAATAACGCTAAGCAGCACCGTTAAAATTAACAAACTATCACTTGTTGAAGGGTGGTACTCACGTTACTATTTAAAAAAAGAACCCATTACTGTTATTGAATTGATCATCGATAGACCGGGAATAATCACTACCACCGTAAGCAAAGTTGTATGAGAATCCTCTACTTTCATCAACACTTTTCTACTCCAAAAGGCGCTACGGGAATTCGCTCCTATGAAATGGCTAGAAAACTGACAGCACAAGGCCATCAAGTTACCATGGTTTGTGGGTCATACAGTGGCGGCAATACTGGGCTGACCATGCCATTTGTTAATGGTCAGCGACGAGGAACCGTTGATAATATCGATATTATCGAATTTGAAATTGACTATGCTAACGCGCAATCATTGCTAAAGCGGACGTTGGTGTTTGCTAAATTTGCCTACAAATCAATAAAAATAGCGTTAAAGCATGATTATGATTTAGCATTTGCCACCACCACACCGCTCACCGCAGCGTTGCCTGGGCTTGCGGCGCGTTGGCTAAAACGTAAAACCTTCATTTTCGAAGTGCGTGATCTCTGGCCGGAATTACCCAAAGCCATGGGAGTGATCACTAACCCTTTAGTTTTGTTTGCCATGTCCAGTTTAGAACGTTTAGCCTATCGATCCGCACATGGCCATATAGGGTTATCGCCAGGTATTGTAACGGGTATAAAACAACATATTGCTCAGGACAAAAATATCGCATTAATTCCAAACGGTTGTGATCTCGATATCTTTGCACAGAGTCTAGATGAGTGGCAACCTGAGGGCATTAATAGCGATGATTTTGTCGCAGTGTTTTCAGGAACGCACGGCCAAGCAAATGGCTTGCATGCCATCATAAACGCCGCAGAAATGACACTTAAACAGGCACCACAAATTAAGTTTCTATTGGTTGGCCAAGGAAAGTTAAAGCCCGAATTAATGAGACTTGCCAACGACAAAAAGCTGTCTAATATCATTTTTTTAGCGCCAATTAACAAGGCATTATTAGCGAAACTATTCAATCGTGCTGATGTTGGTTTACAAGTGTTAGCGAACATTCCAGCCTTTTATCATGGTACTTCGCCCAATAAATTTTTTGACTATATCGCTGCGGGCCTTCCCGTAATCAACAACTACCCTGGTTGGCTTGCGGAAGCTATTACTGAACATCAATGCGGAATAGCGGTCGAGCCTGATAATACACCTGCGTTAGTCGATGCTTTAATAAAGCTATCAACACAAGAGTCCTTATGCAAACAAATGGGGAAAAATGCCCGTAAGTTAGCAAAGCAGCAGTTTTCTCGTCAACAACTCGCTCAGCAATTTGTTGACTATATTGAACAGGTGCACGCCAACAATGATTAAACGCTTCTTTGATATTGTCGTTTCAGCGACTGCTCTCATATTGTTGTCTCCACTTCTACTATTCATTGCGTGGCGAGTTGCAAAAAACCTTGGAAGACCAGTCTTTTTTAAACAACCGAGACCAGGGTTAAATGGTAACGTATTTAATATGCTTAAATTCAGAACCATGCGTGATGCCACAGATACTAATGGCGTACCGCTTGCTGATGAAGATCGTTTAACCGCTTTTGGAAAATCGCTGCGAGCGAGCAGTTTAGATGAACTGCCAGGGCTGTGGAATGTCTTAATAGGTAACATGAGCTTAGTCGGGCCAAGGCCACTACTTGTTGAATATTTACCTTTATATTCCAATGAGCAAGCAAGACGACATAACGTAAAACCAGGGATCACAGGATGGGCTCAAGTTAATGGTCGTAACGCGATCACATGGGAAGATAAATTTTTACTTGATGTTTGGTATGTGGATCATCAATCATTGTGGTTAGACATAAAGATATTATTAATGACCGTAAAAAAGGTTATTACCAAAGCAGATATTCATGCTGAGGGGCAAGTAACCATGAGTAAATTTAAGGGGAATCAACATGAGTAAATTACTAATTATCGGCGCTGGTGGACATGGCAGGGTCATTGCCGATTGTGCAGAAGCGAGCCGACAATACTCGGAAATTGCATTTTTAGACGATACATACCCTGAGCGAGAAACAAACTTAAACTGGCCTATTATTGATAAATCTTCTCAATGGAAGTGTTATCAAGATGACTATGATTTCGCATTAGCCATCGGCAATAATAAGTCACGTTTAGCCCTATATCACGCCTTAGCCAAATCAAGCGCACGATTACCTAATATTATTCACCCACGCGCTGTAGTCAGTAAACATGTTACGTTAGGCGCAGGTAATGTGATTTTTGCTAATGCGGTTATCAACCCAGGTACAACATTGGAAAACGTTTGTATCATCAATACAGGCGCAACCGTCGATCATGATTGCCATCTCGCTAATGCAGTACACATTTCGCCGGGCGCAAACTTAGCAGGAGGGATTAAAATCAACACATACTCCTGCTTTGGTGTTGGTAGTTGCTCAGTTCAATGTGTAGACATAGCAGAAAATACTCAAATTGGTGCTGGTGCTGCTGTAACTCAATCGACCGAAGCAAATGGTCTATATGTTGGCGTGCCTGCTAAACGTATTAAAGATATCGATTAAGGAACTTTTGTGCAAAACACCGTAATATCACCTTGGCCTCATTACAGCCAAGAAGAAGCTGACGCCGTATCAGGTGTTTTATTATCTAACAAAGTTAATTACTGGACGGGCAACGAAGGCCGAGCGTTTGAAAAAGAGTTTGCCCAGTATACACACAGTAAATATGCTGTAGCCGTTGCAAATGGTACCTTAGCGCTCGATTTAGCCATGCATAGTTTAAATATCGGTGCAGGTGATGAAGTTATTGTCACGTCTAGAACCTTTATTGCTTCTGTAAGCAGCATTATAAATGCCGGTGCAACGCCCGTATTTGCCGATATCGATATTGACTCACAAAACATTACCGCCCAAACAATTAGTGCCGTATTATCACAAAAAACAAAAGCCATTATCTGTGTGCATTTAGCTGGTTGGCCATGCGATATGGACGCTATTATGGCTTTAGCCAATGAGCATGACCTCTTCGTCATTGAAGATTGTGCACAAGCACACGGTGCAACATACAAGGGCCAAAGCGTTGGCAGCATAGGTCATATTGGTGCGTGGTCATTTTGCCAAGACAAAATTATGACCACGGGTGGTGAAGGCGGCATGTTAACCACCAATAGTGAAGCTATTTGGCGAAAAGCGTGGGCATTTAAAGATCATGGAAAATCTTATGCAGCGGTTTACGAAAAATCACATCCCCCTGGTTATCGCTGGCTACACGAGTCATTTGGCACCAATTGGCGCCTAACCGAAATGCAATCAGTCATTGGCCGCATTCAATTAAAAAGAATGCCTGCTTGGCATGCCCTTCGAAGTGAATACGCAAAACGAATATTTAACACTTGTCAGAAATATCCATTTTTACGTGTGCCAGAATTGCCTGACAATATTGAGCATGCTTTTTATAAATGTTGTGTATTTGTCCGTCCAACGTTATTACCCTCAAATTGGTCGCGCGACGCTATTAGCCAAGCAATATCAGAACAAGGCATACCTTGTTTTTCTGGAAGTTGCTCAGAAGTTTATCTTGAAAAAGCGTTTGATAACACGCCTTTTAGACCAGAAAAACCGTTAGCTAATGCTCACCAATTAGGTGAAACAACACTCATGTTCTTAGTGCACCCAACACTTACACAACAAGAAATAGAAAAAACTTGCCACGTTATTGAACAAATTTGCAACAAAATTGCAGACAGCAACATTTAACCTGTTAATATAACAAAAAGTTAACATTTTAAGATTAGCATCACGTGTTAACTTGCACTGAAATGTTAGCTTAATAATGTTTGGTATACAGGGTTTTCCCGATGATAAGAAAAATTGATTTAATTCCAAGCTCTGCAAAGTTACTACTCGCATTAACCTATGATGTTACCGCGCTAGGCGCGGCATTTTTTCTTGCCTATTTGATGCGTTTAGGCGCAACCAATATTTCCTTTGACTGGCCGGAATGGGCGGTATTTCTGCATGTATGTTTAGGCACAATGCTCATCTTTTATTTTCTCGGTATCTACCGCTCCGTCGTTAGATACTTTAACTCACGTGCAACACTTAAGGTTATCGGAATACTAGGGCTTTCAACGCTAATATTTTATCTATCCGGTTTATTTTTTGACGCCTTTGTACCGCGCTCAGTCCCGATTGTTTTTTTTGTTTTAGCCGCTAGTTTAATTGCCGGTGCGCGCGCGGTAATTGGACTAATAACTAATCATAAACTCTTTGATGAACGCGAAGCCGTGATCATTTACGGTGCAGGTAGTACGGGTCGTCAATTGGCGAATACGCTATTAGCAGGTAACCAATACCAACCTATTGCGTTTATCGACGAGAAAAGTCGATATCATGGTAGAGAAGTACTAGGCCTTAAAATATATGCATTGACGCATATTGAAAAATTACTCAAAAGTTATGGGCAATTTAAAGTGCTCATTGCGGTATCAAAAGTACGTCAAACACGCATGCAGGAAATTGTTGCCGCAATAGAGCCTCATGCGCTTGAGTTACTCGCAATTCCCCCGATGGCGGATATTCTGTCAGGAAAGCAAAAAATTGATGAATTACGTGAAGTTTCTATAACCGAATTATTAGGTAGAGAGCCTGTCGAACCAATCCCTGAATTACTCAGTGCTAACATCAAAAATAAGGTGGTCATGGTATCTGGCGCAGGTGGCTCAATCGGTAAAGAATTATGTCGACAAATCATTCATCAAGATCCAAAAAAGCTTGTTCTGTTAGATGTTAGTGAGGCCTTCTTATATGAAATTAATCAAGAGTTGAGTGAATACCTTCAAGAAGTTAATGCGACAATTCCACTCGTGCCCTTAATCGGCAATGTGCAAAACGGTATGCTGATGAGCAGCATATTCCATAGCGAACAAGTCCAAACAATCTATCATGCCGCCGCTTATAAACATGTGCCACTTGTTGAGCACAATGTCATGGCGGGTATCTCTAATAATGTGTTAGGCACTTATGAAATTGCTCAGGCAGCAATTTTCTGTGAGGTAGAAACATTTGTTTTGATTTCAACAGACAAAGCTGTGCGTCCTGCTAATGTAATGGGCGCTACAAAACGTTTAGCTGAGCTCATACTCCAGTCGTTAGCACCTAGAGATCATAATACGCGCTTTGTCATGGTTCGGTTTGGCAATGTACTAGGCTCCTCTGGCTCTGTCGTGCCACTGTTTAAAAAGCAAATACGTGCCGGCGGTCCAATCACGATCACTCACCCAGATATTATTCGCTACTTTATGACCATTCCAGAGGCGGCACAATTAGTGATTCAAGCAGGCGCTATGGGTACAGGCGGAGATGTTTTTGTCCTTGATATGGGTGAGCCAGTTAAAATCGTTGATTTGGCTTATAATATTACCCACCTAATGGGGCTCACCATTAAAGATGCGCAAAATCCTCAAGGAGACATCGAAATAAAATACAGTGGCCTTAGACCTGGTGAAAAGTTGTATGAAGAGCTATTAATTGATGATCATGCGCAGCCGACACGCCACGAAAGGATACTAACAGCAAACGAACGCTCCTTGTGTTGGCCCGATGTAAATCGCTTATTAAATCAAATCAATGATGCCATGCGTGCAGAAGATACTGACGCGCTGCGCAACATTCTCCTGAATGCCCCGCTAGAATACAGACCCGAGCAAGAATCATTAGAAAATGAAACTAATGAAAAAGTATCAACGAGTAACCCATCTTCTATCGCCAGTTAATGATAGAATAATACAATACTAATAGCCCCCTGTCGTAATGTCTCAACGCTCTCCAAACAATCAATACCAGCTATTAATCGATTCACATGAAATTGACGTCGACAAGTCTCAGCATGAAGCGGTTGAATACCTACAAAAACTGTATGTTGCCCTTACCGCCAAATCCGCATGGTTTCAACACAAGAGAAGGTCACTAAAAGGGCTTTATTTATGGGGGAAAGTAGGTCGCGGCAAAACATTTTTGATGGATTTATTTGTTGCGAGTTTGCCAAAAAAAGTATGTAAACGGCAACATTTCCACCATTTTATGCAAGATGTTCATCAGCAACTTAATTACTGCGTAGGGCGCACTGAACCGCTGAAATATGTCGCTCAACAGTTTAGCAAACAACATCGAGTGTTATGTTTTGATGAGTTTTTTGTTACCGATATTGGTGACGCCATGCTTTTAGGTAACTTACTTAAATACCTTTTCGAGTTTGGAGTAGTTGTCGTTTGCACGAGTAATTGTGCGCCACAAGCTCTGTACCGAAACGGCTTGCAACGAGCGCGTTTTTTACCGGCTATTACTGCCATAGAGCAGCACACTGACATATTACATTTAGACGGAGAAAAAGATCACAGAAAGCGAGTGCTAACTTACGCTAAGAACTACATTGAGTTACCCTGCGACCAAGCACAACAACACAATATTCACAACGCACTGCTGAAGCAATTTGGTTTGCACACTGCCCCGCAAAACACTGTTCCTCAACGTGAGAATCGAAATAATAAGATCACAATTTTGGGGCGAGATATTCACTATATTGCTCAATTACGAGATGGAAAAAAGAATATCATTTGTTTTGAATTTTCAACACTTTGCCAAGGACCACGTAGCCACTTCGATTACGTGGAACTCGCTAACATATTTGACACTATTTTGTTGTTCAATGTCCCGAATATGAGCGGTGCTGCTAACGAAACGATTAAAGCCAGAGGTACTGAAGACAACGGCTCAAACATTAACATTGCAGCAAGTGAGACAGGCCAACGTGAAGTCATGTTAGCCCCCTTAGATGATGCTGCGAGAAGATTTATCGCCCTAATAGATGAATGTTATGATCGCCATATTACTGTGGTTATAACCGCACACGTTGCGCAAGCTAAGTTGTATAACAGCGGTACTTTATTGTTTGAATTTGAACGTGCTAAAAGTCGTTTAATTGAAATGTCTACCGTCGAATATCAGCATAAAAGATCAGCGTCACCATATCTTTAACCATAATTGCCGTACACAGTTTAGAAACGTCACTTAGGTCTTTACTGCTTTTTCAATAACAACCACGCTGTAGCATAATCTGCATACACTTTGTTTTCTTGATAATAATCTTGCCAACCAACATAACTGCCTTTTAGCCAATCGAGCTGAAAGAGGTTATTATCAAAAGCGCCTCCCTGATCAGCTAACACACCGAGTTGCAAGACCTTAGCATTTTCTTTTTCAATTTGGATTAGAAATAGTTTTCCTAACCCGAGTTGCTTAACATTACCGGCAAATGCAACATCCTTTTCGATAACAATTTTATTCGTAATTTCCGTACCATAACCCAGCACATTGGGTACTTCAGCGAAATACCAATATCGTGCTTGTTGGCGTTTACCCAAGGTATAATCATAACCAATACCATTATTACGGTGAACATTAAAATAGCGTGTTACACCGTCAACATCGACTACACCTGTACCTTGCAACAGTACATCGTGTAAGGCATCTTCAGTAAGCCAAACTAATGGCTTTGCAAGGTCATTTTCAAGTAATACACCATCAATTATTTCTTGTCGTGTGTAACGGAATCGTGTGAGCGTATTTTTTTGTTGTTGTGCCTCTTTTTTTGTCATGCCTTGTTCATCAAATGGTAAGGCGTATATTGCTTGTGAATAGTGTTTAGATGGTTGTTCACTCGCATGAAGTAATTTGATGTAATACTTTGTCAACAAGATCTGATGTTCAGGCATACCCATTAATAGCCGCTTTTTAACATCGCTTGTACTTTTCTTGGCGCGCAAGTTAGCCGTTTTCTTATCAGGTAACCAGTGATAAAAATCAAAGTGTTGTTTTAAAAACGCCACATCTAGTTGTTTGTCTTGTAACTGACAAACAAACGCTAACGTCGCTTTAACACGCGATAAGTTAGCTTGCGGTAATAATGCTTCACCTGCATGAACGGCAAATGAATCTTCAGGATGCTGTCGCATGTAGGCAAGGGTATTCCTTGCAACCTGACAAAGCGACTTAGCTGATACCTTACTCTTTTTATCAATGGCAGGTCGTGCATCTAACACAAACTGCGCATTGACCGAAAAAGTGCATAACAGAACAATAAACCCGTACTTCTTCAATGAACAAACTTACCCGTTACTTAACGTTGATTCTGCTAATGTCGCTTCAAGTGCTTGAATAAATTCGTCGCTATCTGGCGAAACTCTGGGGCTAAATGCTTGTACTGTTTTGCCTTTACCATCAACTAAATACTTATAAAAATTCCATTTAGGAGACGTTGCTTTATCTGACAAATACTGAAAAACATCGTTGGCATCACTCCCTCTTACTGCGCTCGTTGAAAGCATAGTAAAAGTGACACCGTAATTTATATAACAGATTTTAGCGGTTTCTTGTTCATCATCTTCTTCTTGGAAGAAATCATCCGATGGAAAACCTATCACAACAAGTCCCTGTTTTTGGTATTTCTTGTGAATCGCCTCAAGCTGTTTAAAGTGCGGTGTATAACCACAATTACTCGCGGTATTAACAATCAACACAGGTTTACCTTGTGTCAACTCACACAGATTAACCGTTTGAGAAGAGTGTAATTTTTGTTTTGTTGTTTGTAAATAATTAGGACAACTGGGCGCATCATCAGCTTTTGCCCAAACATTGGTATGAAATACAAGTACAATTAATAATCCAAATAATTTTTTCATGACACATCACCTTGCAAACTAATGTGGTAGATTACGATGCTTTTTCATTAAAAGATCAAGTACAATCAATGTATCTTCAATTATTTATGGAAATTTACTGTGGTAATTCGACTCATTTTAACAACAATAATATTGACAACCTCACTAAATATAACTGCCAAGGAAATGGAAAAAGACGCAGCTTATCAGTACCTTGAACAGCTAGTTGGTCAAAATGGTATTGGTGCAAGAGAAGCTGGCACTATTGAAGAAAAACAAACTGCTACGTTTATTGTTAACGCTTTTAAAGCTCTTGGCTACCAACCAAAAACACAAGCATTTAACTTTGGTGTACTACAAGACTCTGCCAATATTATTGTCGATTCAAATCCAAACGCTGCATTAACGGTTATTTTAGGTGCACATTACGATTCTACAGCGGCAAATAAAGGCTCTTTAGGAGCGATTGATAATGGCGCTGGTGTCGCCGCAATGCTTGCTATTGCAAAAAATATTGCTCAACGCCAAAAACCGTCAAAAATAAATATTCGTTTTATTGCTTTTGGTGCTGAAGAAAACGGGCTAAAGGGCTCAAAGTATTATGTTTCCCAATTGGTCAACCAACCAAAAGCACTTAAAAACATAATAGCGATGATCAATTTCGACACCATTGCAGGTGGAGATATTACTTATGTTCATAGCGCACATACAACGCCATATAAATGCGCAGATAACGACTTGCCTTTTAACAGTGACACATTGGCGAGAGATGCGCTATTGTCAGCCTCTCAGGCAACATTAAGTAAAGAACATCACTATACAATACACCCTGCTTATCCGGGTTATCCTGAAGGTGTCACCGGTGCATGGTCTGATCACGCACCATTTGCTTGTGCAGGCATTCCAATCGCCTATGTTGAGTCGACAAACTTCACGATTAATGGAGAAGACGGGTTTGATGGCTATTCACAAACAACGCATGAGGAAACATGGGACTGTTTTGACAAAACAAACAAAACCGCATGCCAACGTGATGAAGAAAAACAATGGGGTAAAATGTGGCATACCAAATTTGATCAGCTAGATAAAATAAATACGCTCTTTCCAGGGCGATTAGCTCGTCAATTAACACAGAATGTTACGGTTTTAACCGAATTATTAAATAAGCCTGAGTTATACTTGTTTAAATAATTTAAGTGTTCAACCACTTATCCTAATTATCAAGTGCGCCAACGTATCGCCGTTGCTATTATTGATAAGATTAAGCACGCTATACGTGGAACTAGTCGTTACCGATTTTTAATGTTAAGTAAAAGCGTTAGTAACACTAAAATGAACGCTAGTTTCTTCAATAGGGACATGAATTTTAAAGAAGTTGACTTACAATAAGTGAGTCACAATAACGTAAGAGTTGCCAGTTACAATGAATATACTTCACTTTTCCAAAACTTTCGCCTATGGCCTTTTACTGCCATTAACGTTTCTTTCAGCCACGAGCGAGGCATTCCAAGGGCGCGCCGCTAATGTTAACGTTACTGAAGTGATAAAAACAACACTTTCACCCGTTGCTTGGGTTTCAGGCTCAGTTGTCAGCCGCAATAACTCAGAAATTGCTGCCAATGTTTCTGGCCGGCTGTTGCAACTTGCTGACTTAGGCGTAGAAGTAAAGCAAGGAGACATCATTGCCCAGCTTGATGACAAACCATTAAAGCTTCAATTACAAGAATTAACGGCCAATGTCGAAAATGCTAAGGCAGCATTGGCATTTGAGAAAGCAGAAGTTAGAAGAAAGCAAGCCCTGGTAAAACAGAAGCTAATTGCTCAACAGTTGTTGGAAGAAACAACGGCTAATTACAATAAAGCAAAAGCCTATTTAGCGGCAGAGCAAGCAAGGCTCGCGCAAACTGAACAAGACTTAGCCTATACTAAACTTCGCGCACCATTCGATGGTATTGTTGCCAAAAGGCTTCGTAATCAAGGTGAATTCGTTAATAACGGCAATGCGATTATTCGATTGGTCGAGACAGCCAATGTTGAAGCGTCATTATTCGCCCCGCTAACGGCCTACCGCTTTTTAAAGCAAAGTACTGATCTCGCAATAAAATCACCATTAGGTGAAGGCGTTGCCCCGATAAAATCGATAATTCCAGTTGCAGATTCACGCTCCCATTTAATGGAAGTGCGTTTAGATATGAGGAACTTAGATTGGCCAATAGGACTGGATATCAAAGCAGCGGTTGCAACGGGGGCAAGTAAAGAAACATTAGCCGTACCAAGAGATTCGTTAGTACTTAGACGAAATCAAACCTCTATTTTTATTGTCGACGACACCAATACAGCACAACAAGTCAATGTAGAAATTGGTATTAGCCAGCATGAACTATTAGAGGTTATTGGCGATATCAACGAAGGTGATTTAGTGGTAATACGTGGTGCAGAGCGTTTGCAACCTGGGCAGGCAGTAAACATTAAGAAAAATAATCATGCGCTAGTATCTGGCAACGTAGCAGCGGAGAAGTAGTCATGACTTTAACGTCCGCCTCACTTAAAAACCCTACCGCTGTCGTTGTAGCTGTTTTACTGATTGCGCTTTTTGGTGCAATCAGTTTATTTAAACTTCCCATTCAACTAACACCTGAAATTAGCCAGCCGCAAATAGTCATTTCTACAAGTTGGCGAGCTGCTGCTCCTGAAGAAATTGAAGCAGAGATTATTGAACGCCAGGAAGATGTATTAAAAGGTTTGCAAGGCTTAGAATTGCTAGAATCGAGTTCTAATCAAAGCCAAGGTTCAATAACACTCAGGTATAAAACCGGTGTTAATCTAGAACGCGCATTGATTGACGTTATGAATGCGTTGAACCAAGTACCGTTCTACCCACCAGATGCCAATGAACCGACAATTGCTGTAGGTGGCGCGAGTACATTCGAGGCGATTGCTTGGTTTGCTTTAAAACCTACTGAAGGTAATAATCGAGACATAGTTTCATACCAAGACTACGTCGAAGAAGTTATACAAACACGCTTAGAGCGCGTTGAAGGGATATCTCAAACGAACGCTTTTGGCGGTTTACCTACTGAACTACGTATCACTTTTGATCCATATAAAGCTGCAAATCTAGGGCTTAATGTGCCAGCCGTCGCAGCAACCTTAACCGACAACAGTGACACCTCAGGTGGTTTTAATGAAGTAGGACGACGCAAGTATACCTTACGTTTTTCCGGTAAATATGGCGTTGAACAACTACAAAACATGATACTCGATTGGCGTGATGGCCAACCTATTTTGTTAAAAGATGTCGCTCATGTAGAACTCACCCTTGCTGATAGAACCGGTATTCTAACGCTTGACGGTGAACCTGCGATCGCGATGAATGCGCAAGTTGAACAAGGCGTAAACGTAATTCAAGTCATGGAAGGGCTACAGGCCGCCATGAAAGAGCTTAATGAAGGTCCATTAAAACGCGCTAATTTAGAGTTGATCCAAATGTACGATGAAACCATCTATATTGGTCGCTCAATGAGTCTAGTTAAAAACAACTTATTACTTGGTATTTTCTTAGCCGTTATCGTTTTGTGGTGGTTTTTACGTAAGTTTAGAGCAACACTCATTGTTGCTGTCTCTATTCCAATTTCACTTATTGTTACCTTAGTGATCATGTATAGTGCCGGCCGTACGCTCAATATCATTTCAATGGCAGGTTTAGCCTTTGCCGTAGGTATGGTGTTAGATGCTGCAATAGTTGTGTTAGAAAACATCGTACGTTTACGAGAAAAAGGCGAAGATCCCCATAAAGCTTCTTTAAAAGGAACCTCGCAAGTTTGGGGCGCTTTAATGTCTTCAACGGCAACGACTGTTGCCATATTCTTACCGATCGTATTTTTAGAAGAAGTGTCGGGACAGTTATTTGCTGATTTGGCTATTACCATTGCGGTAGCCATCGTCGCCTCTTTACTTATCGCCGTTACTGTATTACCAACGGCGGCACGTAGATTATTAAAAGAAGTAAACAACGAAGATCCACATGAACATTGGTGGCACAACATCACCCAGAAAATCATGAGCATTACTTCTACGCCACAAAAGCGCTATGCATGGGTATTCGGGCTAATGTTGTTTTCTTTTGCTGGCAGTTACTTTTTATTTCCAAAAGTAGATTATCTACCAAAAGGGAATCAAAACTCCTTCAATGCTTTTTTACTCCCGCCTCCTGGGCAAAGTTACCCTGCTGCGCGTGTAGAAATGAGCGATGAAATTAACCGCCGATTAATGCCTTATTTAACCGGTGAAAAAGAACCTAGAATCGAACACTCTTGGCTAGGGTTCTTTGGCAACTTTGGCTTCATGGGTGGACGCGCAGCAGACGCTGACACAATTAAAGACATCATTAATGTCATAAACGGTGAAGTACTCGCAGGCTTTCCAGATACCATAGCTTTTGCGTCACAAGAGGAGCTGTTTGGCAATTTAGGTGGTGGTCGACGCATCGATATCGACATTCAAGGTAACGACGTTGATCAATTGTTAATGGCAGCACGAATAGGTTTCGGCGCAGTTAGCCAGGCATTGCAAGGTGCACAAGTGCAGCCATCTCCAGGGCTATCACTTGCCGAACCCGAATTACGCATGATACCTAATGAACGACGTGTTGCCGAAGCCGGATGGACCCGACAACAGGTTGCCTCCATTTCTCGTGCGTTAGGCACTGGACTTTACGTTGGCGACTACTTTAATGGTCAAAAACGGCTTGATGTTTTTTTACGCTCTACTGACTGGGAATCGCCAGAAGAGCTCGCGGCAATTCCATTATACACGCCAGAAGCAGGCATTCAGCCGGTAGGTGAGTTGGTTGATATTGTTCGTACTGCAGGCCCAAGTTCAATAAGACGTGTAGATAGAAAGCGTACAATAACCTTACAAGTAACACCGCCAGATAACATTAGTCTTGAAGAAGCAATCGCCTTAATTAAGGAAAACGCTGAACCAGCAATCATGGCACAGTTACCTGAAAATGGTGCAGTAAGTTACCGTGGTTCTGCAGAAGCACTGACCGAAGCTTTAACCAGCATGAGTGAAAGTTTCTTATTAGCATTAGCAATACTGTACTTGTTAATGTCAGCTTTATTCCGTTCTTTTAAAGATAGCTTACTCGTGGTGTTAACCATTCCATTAGCAACCGTCGGTGGTATTGCCTTACTACAAATAACCAATATGATAATTTTTCAACCATTAGATTTATTAACCATGATTGGCTTTGTTATTTTGCTCGGGCTTGTTGTTAACAACGCGATCTTACTCGTTTATCAAACACGCATCGGTGAAAGAGAAGGATTAACACGACATGATGCCGTTCAACAAGCAGTAAGGTTACGTTTACGCCCTATTCTTATGAGCACATTGACCAGTATATGTGGCATGTTACCTCTGTTAATGATCCCAGGAGCTGGAGCAGAGCTTTATCGCGGCATTGCAGCAGTTATTGTCGGAGGGATGAGTGTAAGTACGGTATTTACGCTAATTTTCTTACCAAGCCTTTTACAAATGGGTAAAGCGAGGGAGCCGAAAGTGGCAGCTGAGTTATCCCCGGTAAGTAAGTAAATACAAACTGAATAATAGCCATTATTAGTCATTGCTAATGGCTATTATTCGATCCTGCACATTGGCTACCCTGTTCGTAAATACGGGTCATTTCACCTGATAAATCGAACGCAATAAGGGCCAAATTAATATCCGTTAATAACGGTTTCCAACCTTGGTAATTTAACGAAATAGCAAAATAAAGTGCATTATATTTAAGCACAGGTTTAAGAGGCATAAGTGTTTGATTGATAGCTTGCTTTGTTTTCTCATCGAAACCAGAATGATCAATAACGTAATTAAAAACCTTACCATCACCAATAATAAGATCGACACGGCCAGCGAGTAATAACCTTAATAATTGGGCATCATCAATCGCTTCAACAGTAGAAATTAACCCCTGATCCATCATGGCATCGAATTCGGGGGTATTCTGATATCCTCTAACCACACCAATTACTTTGCCAGTTAAAGATTCTAACCCATTGTCTAACGTAAAAGGGTCACTCTTACGTTTAAACAGTGAAATATTCCCCCCGATAAATTGATTAGACTGAACCAGTAATTCACGCCTTTTTTTATCCAAGAAAATATCAGAAGGTGCATGGTCTTCGATAAAGTATTCAGGGAATAAGATATCAATCTTACCTGTTTCAACGAGCTTTACAGCGCGAACCCAAGGATAAAAATACACTTCAACACGGTAGTCTTTCGCGGTTAATATGGCGACGGCAAGTTGTAAACTCCATCCCAAATTACAGAGCTCTCGACCTACATAGGGCGGCCAATCAAGTGTTGCAATAGTGACCGTTTGATTTCCGTTTTGATTAAAGATAAAGCCATTTAGACGTGATTCACCAATAAAATGATACGTTTTTCCGTCAAAGGTGTAGTTCACTTCTACTTTTCGATCATACTGACCTATGCCGTTGGCATTAACCACAGTACCGTGGAATACCAAAAACATTACACTGACGAAAAATGATACTTTAGTCATCTTACTACTCAAATAAACGACTCAAAAAAGCCATTAACATTAAGTATAGAGTAGGATCACTCAGTACACATGTTTATGATATTAGATAAGCATTAAGCGCTTGCTGTAAAGAGACGGGAAGGTTTGCACATTTATCAAAATACAGCAACTGTTCCTTAGCTTTGTAGCCAAGGCCAGTTGCGTGAGGAGCACATTTAGCTTTCGCAATAAACCAAAGTGCGTTGATCAAGTAACAATATGGTAAATATGCATCAACAAGATCAACATCAAGCGATCCTGCTGACAACTTTTGATACTCTTGCATAAGAACACCTTTGGCACTTTCATCAAGCAAGTTAATAGCAATACTCATGGCGATATCAAATTCAGCATCCGTTAATATCGAACATTCAAAATCAATCAGCCAAAACTGGTGTTGAGTCTCTTTAAGTACATTACTAAAGTTAGCATCTCCATGGCATACAACCGGAGATTTTTCAGATTGAAGCTTAGGTAGCTGATTAATCGTTCGTATCAGTAATTCATGTTCACTTGATAGTAAAGTCGCATTATTAAGCAAGGTGTTCAGCAGCGAGGACATATCAAAAGTTTCCAGTGAGGAACCCACAACAACCTTATGTAATGTCGCTAATAAACGTGCGGTCTGCTTAAGGCAAATGTCTTTAGATAATGTTCCTTGTTCCCAATGGGTTTGTAAAGTACCGCCTGCTACAAACCTGGAAACCAAACAATCTTGTGAACTATATAATACTTGAGGAGATAACCCTTGTTGAGCAAAAAACCGGGTCGTTGATACTTCTACTTGAGACTGTTCACTTGGGCTATTAAACCATTTCACAAAATAGTCTACTGGTGCTTGCTTATCTTCTTGGTAGGTCGTTACCTTAAAGTTATGTCCACTTAACCCTTGTTCAATGGTTTTAACTTCACAAATCTGTTCCGCAAAACAAGGAAGTTGTTTAATCTTTTTAACAATAGTTAAGTTACTTAGCTGCATAAGGAAAATATCATTAACGTGAAGATGGCAACGAGTCGTTCATAAGGTTTTTACCATCCGCTTTATAGCGTTTTAACCATTGATAGTATCCATAACTTGCCATAAAAACATACAAAACAAATAGCATCGCCGTAGGTGTTAAGTCTTTAGCAAGATATAGATAAATTGATACCGCATCAATCACGATCCAATAAAGCCAGTTTTCGAGTACTTTTTGGGCCACTAAATAGGTTGCAAACACAGAGAATACAGTTGTTGCTGCATCTATGTATGGAAAATGTGTTGGCGTGTAATTAGCCATTAACCAACCAATGGCTAGAGATACCAACGACAATAAAAACAATGCTTTAACATGCCACACTGAAGACCATTGCTGAATAACCAATGTGTCTTTATTTACAGATTGTCGCCAACACATCCAGCCATATATTGCCATACCAAAATAATAAACCTGCAGCAATCCGTCCATCCACAGGTAAACATCATAAAATATTACTGCATATATGATAGTACTCACTAATGCAGCAGGCCAACACCAAATACTTTCCCGTGCGGCTAAAACGACATACATCAATGAAGCAATAACCGCTACAATTTCCCATAAAGGTAAAGACATGTAGTATTCGAACGTTGTTTGCATTAATGCTCTGCTTCTACTTGTGAGCGATCGCCGCCAATAAACTTACAAACAAACACCGCAGAATCGACTGTTTGGTGTACATGCTTTATTTCACGCATGACGGCTTGCATAGTTAAGTCATACTCGCCAAACACTTGCGTACTCATACCATTAGTAACAACTTTCAAACCATCAACGGCACGTAATTTATGAATAAAAGCCCAGATCTCAGGTTTAAACTTTTCTTGTGCTAGCGGATATAGGCTAATTTCAATTGAAATGTTCATGCAAACTCCTCAGCTTTAGCTAGGTTAAAATTGGTAATCCAAGGTTACACCAAATACTGCAGGTTCACCGAGTTGATAATAGGCTTTAGGCGTGTAACCATCGCGTGGATCATTACCAAAATAAAAGCCACGCGTCTCATAATCTTTATCGAACATGTTACGTACCCAAATTTTTGCTTGCCAGTTAGGCTGTTGATAACTCACTGAACCATGCACTAATGCAACACTGTCTGATTGCTGATCATGGCTGTCTGAAAAGTAAAAACTGTCTTTGCCGTCAACACCCACATTTACATGCCACTGTTCACTTGGATAATAGTTCACGCCAAAACTAAACTGATAATTAGGTGCATGCGCCTGTTTTCTGCCAGTTTCGACGCTACCATCTTCGTATGAAAAACCTTGGTATTCAGTGTCAAGTAAACCAAGGCTACCATAAAGATTTACCGTATCTGCTACGTCCCAAGAAAGCTCGGTTTCAATACCGTAGTTTTTTCCTTGCGCTGCGTTCGTCCAATAACTAATAAATTCAGCACTACCATCGCTACGCTCATCGAGATGATAACTACTTATTTGAATATCATCGCGATCCATATAAAACACAGCAGTGCGTAAAAAAGCCTTATCGTTTAAAAAAGACGTTTTATAGCCAAGTTCGTAGTTCCATAAAAACTCAGGCTCAAATTTACGCAAGTGTTCAGCTAAACTACCATCGCTGTTGACGCTACCTGCTTTAAAGCCACGGTTAATAGAAGCATACGCCATTGATGCCGAATCAATTTGATAAGCAAGTACTAACTTACCACCTAAAATAGAGTCACTGGGAGAAAAAGAGACGTTATCACTATTGTCATATTGGGTTTTGCGTTGTTCAAGACGTAAACCTGAGGTCAGTGACCATTGCTCATTTAATTGGCTATCTAATTGTCCATATACCGCATAATTATCGGCGTCAAAACTTGAAGTAAAATCACCCGTTAAGTAAGTGTATTCTCGGGTTAATGCTTCTTGGTCATTCTTAGCGTAGAAACCAATAACCCAATCGGTGGTATTCTTTAAAATTTTATGATTAGTTTTCGACACAAAACGCACTTCGGCGGTAGTATTTTGACGTTCACGATAATAATAATCCGTCGAAGCATACGACCAAGGATGAATATCCGCATAACTCCAATCCTCATCAAACCCGTAAGCCAAATCAGAATCAGCATGAGTAACAATTGCTAGTATCTCCGTGTTATCGAAGCCACTGTAGGTAAATTTACTGCTTAACGCGCGTGTTTGTTGTTGATCAAAGCCTGGTTGATCAGACAAGGTTGTACGGTTATTGTCTAAAGAAAAGGCATCGTAGCCATTGTCAAAGTCTGCATATAGTAATGTTAAATCAATTTGTAAGTCTTCTGTTGCAGTAATCGCCAACTTACCACGTAAAGTTAACTCATCACGGTTATTTGTATCATCGGCGTTTAAGTATTGGTTTTCCATATAACCATCACTCATATTTTTTTCAGCAACAATTCGGTAATTAACCGAGTCTGTTGCCGGACCTGATAGCATGAAAGATGTGCCGTAGGTACCGTAATTACCAATACTTGCGCGTACGGCACCTTCAAAGCTGTCGCTTGGCGCTTTAGACGTCATATAAATAAGGCCCGCAAGTGCGTTTGCACCAAACCTAGTGCCTTGTGGTCCTCGAAAAAACTCCACTTGTTCCATGTCGAATGTTGATGAAATACTCGCAATTCCCGCAAGATCAATATCGTCTACTAAAACACCAACAGATTGATTAATCGGCTCTTTAAACTGACTACGCTCACCAATACCGCGAATTTGATAATAACGTGCGCGTTGTGAACCACTGGCGAAATTTACATTCGCCACAGCGCCAATGATATCTTCTAAGTTTTGGGCATGACGATTATCAATATCTTGGCTAGATAACACAGAAAGAGAGGCTGGTGCTTGCTGTAAATTTGTTGCGCGATAATCACCTTGTACCGTGATCACTTCAACATCATCAATTATAAGATCAGAAGAGTCGTTTGTTACGTCATCGGCAGTGTAGCCATTTGGGGCAAAGATTAGCGAGGCAATCGCAATAGATATTTGTGTTAACTTCATTTCACTCTCAACTTGGCAACGCAGGAACGAGCAATTGAGATTAACTACAAAGCGAGCAGTATAAGAATCAGCAATTAACCATCCCTACATCGGCATTATCCGCATCAGGTAATAAGGGTAATATTTCTCAGCAATGACAACATAAAATGTATTGCACCCCTTGGTTTGGCGGCGATACTACCAAGATTAAGACAAATGTACAGTAATAAATAAAAAGAAAGCGCTTACTAAGTGAGTGTACAGCAGTGAAAAATTTCGTAATACATTCTTTTTATACAGCCTTGGCAAAATTTACCAATTTTTAAAAGTCTGCTAATCTCTAAATTAGTAGGCTAATTTTTTATCAATAACAGATGGAATTTTGTTTCTAGCTATATTATTTATCAGGGAGAGGTACTAGCCCCACTCTCGCATTAATATTGACGGGAACGTATCGAGGGGAAGTATGACAGAGCACGATAAGGCAACAATATTAGTCGTAGATGATACGCCAGACAACATCTCATTACTTACGGGTATTCTAAAAAAAGATTATCGTGTCAAGGCAGCATTAAATGGAGAAACAGCATTAGGCATCGCTAATGGTACTGAGAAACCCAGCATAATATTACTCGATATAATGATGCCTGATATGGACGGTTATGAAGTGTGTAAACGCCTCAAATCAGACCCAGATACAGCTAAAATACCAGTAATATTTATTACCGCAAAATCTGATACGCATGACGAAGAGCATGGTTTCGAAATTGGCGCCGTAGATTATATCACTAAACCCATAAGCCCTCCTTTGGTGCTTGCACGCGTTAAGTCACAACTCTCACTTTATAGCCAAGCACAGCATTTAGAAAACTTAGTACAAGAACGCACTAAAGAACTCAACGATACACGTGTTGAAATTATCCGTCGTTTGGGTCGAGCAGCTGAATACAAAGATAATGAAACCGGTATGCACGTTATACGAATGAGCTGGTTCTCGCGTTATTTAGCACAAGCAATGGGCCAACCAGAAGAATGGTGTGAACTATTATACAACGCCGCGCCAATGCACGATATTGGCAAAATTGGCATTCCTGATCGGGTTTTACTAAAGCCTGGCAAACTTGATGCTGAAGAATGGGCGATCATGAAACAACACGCACAATATGGTGCAGATATTATTGGCGAACACCCTTCCCCCTTACTACAACTTGCGAAAGAAGTCGCCATCACCCATCACGAAAAATGGAACGGTACTGGCTACCCACATGGTCTTAAAGGTGAGGAAATTCCTTTATCAGGTCGTATTGTTGCTATTGCTGACGTATTTGATGCGCTTACTAGCGAACGCCCTTATAAGAAAGCATGGTCAGAAGAAAAAGCAATTCAACTACTACTGGACGAAGCCGGTGAACATTTTGATCCAAACCTAGTACCAATTTTTATTGAATGTATTGCGAAAGTAAGAGAAATCCAACAACACTATAAAGATGTAGATTGTCATTAAGATGTGGACATTTAAAAAACTATTCGCGCCGATGATTGCGCTATTATTACTGTGTATACCAATTTCTGCGTACTCTGTGGATTCAGATAGTAAAAACGTCATAAAGATTGGCTTTCCTGGTGAATTCCCTCCTTTTTATTTTATTGATGAAAACAATGTTATTCGAGGTGCATCATACGAAATTGCTCAACACCTCGCGAAAACCTTAAACTACGACATAGAGGTTCATCATTACCCCAACATGCAAAAATTACTTGAAGAAGTAAAGCATGGCAGAGTTGATATGGTCATTAATCTTACGGGAACTCCACAACGACGCAAACTCGCATTCTTTACACGCACAGCGCATGTCTATGAAACGCAAGATCTCATCGTACGAGCAGACAGCAACATTACTTACAACGGAGAATTGTCAAGCTTAAGCGATTACTATATTGGCACTATCAGTGGTTGGACTTATGGCAATGACTTTGACAGCTCACCTTATTTACAAAAAGTGTTAGTAAACGACCCAGATGAACAGCTGAGAGGCCTGCTGTCTGGAAAGTATGATATCGCTATCAACAACCAACAGTTTTTTCTATATTATGCGCAAAAATTAGGCGTAGCCAATGCGTTTAAAGTGATATCGCCGGTTGTATACAAATTGCCAGTAAATATCGCTATTTCCCACAAATACCCCGAAGCAAAAGCGTTAGTAAATGTTTTTGAACAAGCTTTACAAGAGTTTATTCAAACAGAAAAATATCAGGAAATTCTTAACTCTTATGGTTTTATATCAAAAGTAGCGGAGGTTAAGTAATGAAACACCCATTGTTTAGCCCCTATACCAAAATGGCGTTGATTACGCTTTTTGTCAGTTTAAGCTTCGTCATATTCGCCGATAATAGAACAACCAATCTTAAAGACCAAATAGAGACAACGTTAACATTAACGGCTCAAGAAAAAGCATGGTTAAGTAACAATTCAGTAGCCCGTTATAGTGGCGATCCGAACTGGAGACCATTTGAGTTTGTAGATAACGATGGTAATCAATCAGGTATGATTGCGGATTACCTTGCGCTTATAGAAACGCAATTACCCACCGATTTAGTCTACCAGCCTTCACCATCATGGTCGGAGGTATTGAAACTTGGTGAGCAGCGCAAAATCGACCTGATTTCAGCTATTAATAAAACACCTGAGCGTAGTAAGCTATATTTGTTTACCGATCCCTATTTAGTCGTACCAACCGTTGTGGTGACGCAAAAAGATGAGCAAGACTTAGAAAGTTTAGCAAATTTTGGTACTAGAACCTTGGGTGTTATTCAAGGCTATGCGAATGCTGAATGGGCACAGAAAAAATTCCCTGATGTTCACTTTGTTTATGTAAATTCTATTAGTGAAGGCGTAGAACTGGTATCAAATGGCTTATTGGATGCCATGCTTGCCAATCAACTTTCAACAATAGAAAGAATAAATTCGCTTTCACTCAACAATTTAAAAGTCAACTTTAGCACTGACTTTACCTTCGAAATGACAATAGGTGTGCGTAAAGATTGGCCTGAGCTCGTTAGTATATTAAATAAAATTTTAGCAACGATAACACCCGCGCAACATAACGAAATTCGTAACAAATGGATTGATATTGAACTTGATAATCAAAGCCAAGAATCTATTCAAATTGAAGATGATATTCCAGTTTTCAGGCTAGTTGTCATTACATTAAGTATCGCGCTAATTTTACTACTGTTGGTGATGTATTTAAGCCGCACAAGTGGTGATGTTTTAACTTTCTATCAATCGGGTAGGCTTCGCGTTTTCGCAATGCTAGCAATTTCAGCGGTACTCATTGTTGTACTTACACTTGCTTGGAATTCACTGAATCGAGAACAAAGCGTTTACCAACATCGAGTTGGACAAGCATTGAATACGGTACTTGATGCAACTCATGATTCTGTCAATTATTGGATTGCAGGACGCAAGCAATTATTAACCATTATTGCCAATGAATCTGGCTTAAATACCTTAATGGCAAAAACTCAACAAACAACGAGCGCACAACCAAAAAATCAAAAGAAAAGCCTAGAAAACCTGCTCGGAGAAAACGACTTAAACAACGAAGACTGGCAATTACATATGTTACTCGCAGACGGCACCCCTGTTTTCGAAAACACACCATCGTTAGCACACATTTTTCCATTACTTAAAACATCCATACTCAATCGTAAAACCATCTTTATTCCGCCGGTTAATGACCCAGTTACAAAAATGCCGATGTTATATTTTGCTGCACCAGTGCTCGATTACCAAGGTAAGGCTATTGCAATTATCGTCGCTGCTGTTGACCCACGAGAAACCTTTTCGCGTATTTTACATAAAGGCCGCGTTGGATCTTCAGGCGATACTTATGCAATTAATCAGCAAGGTTTAATGATCTCTGAGAGTCGCTACACACCTTCGCTCACCCATGAAAAATTATCTGCAGACAAGCAAACAAGTATTTTAAATGTAAGTGTGGCAAATAATGCTGTAGAAACCGACAGCATGCTTACACTTGCAGCAAGATCCGTTTTAGCCGGTAAGCAAGGCATTCGAACGATCGCTTACAATGACTATCAAGGAACACCAGTGTTAGGTGCTTGGCTTTGGGATGATCAGCTTGGTATTGGCATCATTACTGAAATTTCAAAATCAGAAGCACTTGAAGCCTATGATATTTCACGTAATACACTGACGTCGGTACTCGGTGTCACCTTATTCCTTTCACTAAGCTTAACGGCTATCGGTGCGTGGATTGGTGAGCGAGCCAATCGCTCATTACTTAACGCAAAAGATGAGTTAGAAGATAAAGTGCGTGAACGCACAGCTGAGCTAAGTAAAAGCCAATCGCAATTTTATCATTTAATAAAATCGGCCCCCGATCCGATGATAATTTCAGATGCAGATGGGCTTATTACACTCATAAATACCCGTGCAATTGAGCTTTTTGGCTACGAATCAGATGAAATTATTGGCCAACCTATCGAAATTTTATTGCCGCATAACCTCCGAAAAGGTCATCGTGAATACCGTAAATCCTATATTAAAGCTCCAGAATCCCGAGCAATGGGGCAAAATATGACCCTTGAAGCTTTAACAAAACATGGAGAAAGTATTCCCGTAGAGATTAGTTTAAGTCCCATCGAATCAGAGGGTAAATTGCTAGTTGCAAGTGCAATACGTGACATAACCGAACGCCGTCAAGCGCTTGAAGACTTGACCAACGCACAAAAACAAACGAAAGACTTTCTTGATAACTTACCAGCGGTTGCCTTTTTGAAGGGAATAGATGGTAAATATCTACTGGTTAACGCACTGTGGCAGGAAGTAACAGGATTAAAAGAATCTGAAGTATTGGGCAAATGCGACACTGAATTATTTGGCGCACAAACATCCGAACACTTCATTGCTCACGACAAAGAGGTTGTTGAAAATGGTGAAGTACTCGTATACGAAGATGAAGGTCAAGGCGACAAAGGTGCTGGCCGATCATATTTATGTCATAAGTTTCCAATGTATAACAGTAAAGGTGACATAGTTGGTATTGGTGGGGCAGCGATAGAGATTTCAGAATTAAAAGCAAGCCAGCAAGAACTACAAAAAAGTCAAAAACGTATTAGCAGCTTACTTGACGCAACGCCAGAGCCATTATTTGTATTAAATGAAGACGCCAATATTATAGAAACTAACGACGCAGTGAGTCGCGTGTTTGGCTACGAAAAGCAAGATGTTGTTAATAAACATATCACATTACTGATACCAGAAAGATTAAACCAACTCAGTACTAAACATTTTACGCGCTATATTCAATCCCCTAAACAAATGAATATCACAACACGAAAAGATATTGTGGCGCTCACTAAAAACGGTGATGAACTGATTGTCGAAATAAATTTAAACCCCATTGAAATAAACAATGAAATGCTGATTATTGCTGGTATTCGCGATGTCACTAGTCAACGAGCAGCGGAACAAGCAGTGCTGAATGCCAAAGCGCAAATAGAGGAAAAACAAGCGCTATTGCAATCACTGTTTGACAATATTCCTGACTTAATCTCGGCAAAAGATCTTAAAGGTCACTATATCGATGCTAATAAGGCCTACGAAAAATTCGCTGATGTGAAAAAACAGTATTTTATCGGTAAAACTGACTTTGACATCTATCCTAAAGAAGATGCCGAACGCTTCCGCAAAATGGATCAAGCGATGGTTGAAACAGGCGATATTTATCGAAGCGAAGAATGGGTTACCTACCCAGATGGACACCAAGTATTGCTAGACACCTATAAAATTCCTTTACGTGCAGCACACAACAAAATTTCAGGTATTTTAGGCATTTCTCGTGATATTACTGAAAGAAAAGAATTCGAAGAAAAATTGCAAGAATCAAAACTAGAAGCTGACGCCGCCAATCAGGCAAAATCAGATTTCCTCGCCAATATGTCACATGAAATACGTACACCGATGAATGCCGTAATAGGTATGAGCCATCTCGCCCTACAAACAGAACTCGATCGTAAACAGCGAAATTACATTGAAAAGGTACGTCGAAGTGCTGAGTCATTGCTTGGCATAATAAATGACATTCTCGACTTTTCAAAAATTGAAGCCGGTAAAATGGATATGGAAAACGTGCCATTTCGTTTAGAAGATGTCATGGATAATCTTACCAATCTTGTCGGTATTAAAGCCGAAGAAAAAGGCATTGAATTGCATTATGACATGGCAACTGACTTACCATTAGCGCTAGTTGGCGACCCACTTAGATTAGGACAAATACTGGTCAACCTAGGTAACAATGCCGTTAAATTTACCGACGAAGGTGGTGAAATTGTCGTACGGGTGCGTAAAAAACACAGCACAAATGAGCACGCCATTTTACAATTTTCAGTAAAAGATAGTGGCATTGGCATGAATGAAGCGCAACGCAATAAACTGTTTCAGCCGTTTTCTCAAGCGGATAGCTCCACTACACGAAAATATGGCGGTACAGGACTAGGCCTGACTATTTGTCGTAAACTTGCCAATATGATGGATGGCAAAATTTGGGTAGATAGCCAACCTGGTGAGGGTAGTACGTTCTGTTTTACCGTTAAAGTAGGCCTTCAAAAAGGGGAAACATCACAGCCTAAACCTGCAATTTCAGAACTAGGAACGTTACATGTGTTAATCGTTGACGATAATGCGTCTGCACGTGATATTTTTTCTAACATGCTCACGCAATTTGGCTTTAGAGTTGATCAAGCGGCTACAGGCCAACAGGCCTTAAACGCCTTAAAAGCCGCAGATAATAGTGACCCTTATCAACTCGTGCTAGTAGATTGGAAAATGCACGAAATGGACGGTGTGGAGGTTGCACAGCATATTTTACAATCCGTAGAACTAAAAAACGTACCATCAATCATTATGGCTACCGCATACGGTAAAGATGAAGCAGCAAATGCGGCAGATGGCTTGTCGATCAGTGGTTTTCTAACCAAACCCGTGACCCCTTCAAGTATGCTTGATTGCATACTCATGGCAATGGGTAAAGAAGTAACCAAGATAAAACATATAGATACCTCAGAAGAGCTAGCGAAAAAAGCAATAGAAAAGCTAGAAGGTACACGAGTGTTACTTGTAGAAGACAATGAAATAAACCAAGAACTAGCGATAGAACTGCTAACACTGAACAATATAAACGTGGCCTTAGCGGTTAATGGCAAAGAAGCCATTGAAAAAATTCAACAAGAAGAGTTTGATTTGGTACTAATGGATTGCCAAATGCCGGTTATGGATGGCTACGCTGCCACTAAGGCACTGCGTAAAATGGAACAATTTAAGTCGCTACCTATTATCGCAATGACGGCTAATGCTATGGTTGGCGACAAGGAAAAAGTGCTTGATGCTGGCATGAACGACCACATCGCTAAACCTATTAACGTTAATGATATGTTTATTGTTATGTCTAAATATATCACTGGCGATGTAACAACGACAAACGCTACAGATATACCAACGGCACAGGATGATACTTTTATACCGCAACTACCAGGTATTGACCAGGCACGTGGCTTGCAGACCATGCAAGGCAACAAAAAGCTCTTTGCAAGGTTAGTTAAACGCTTTCATGAAAGCCATAAAAATTTCGCAGAACAACTCGCTCAAGCTTTACAAGACAAAGACACTGAATTAGCCCAGCGACTTATTCATACCCTTAAAGGTACCGCTGGTAATATTGGTGCTCAAGAGATTTATCAAGAAGCTATGGAGCTTGAACAAGCTTTCGAGCAACAGGCTGATGATTTTGAGTCTCGACAAGCATCACTGATCGCGAATTTAACACAATTATTAACAGGTATTGAAAATGCAGCATGGCAAACTAGTGCTACGACTAACAACTATGATCCAGAAAAAGCCAACGAAATAATAATAAAGCTTAGCGATGCACTCTCCTCTTTCGATACTGACGCAATCGACTTAGTAGAAGAACTAACAACAATGTTCACTGACACACAGCAATTAGCCAAATTAAACGCGCTGGCAGACAAAGTAAACGGCTTTGACTTCCCAAACGCCTTAACATTACTCGAAGAAATTAAAGATGAATTAAATAAAGAATAAAAGTATTTAACAAATAATGAGGACCAAAACATTCAAAGCCAGCTTACACTGGCTTTGAATGTTTTAATTATTCTATATTCTGGATCTGCTCACGCATTTGTTCAATCAATACCTTTAATTCGACAGCTGAATTGGTGATATCAGCGTTAATTGATTTTGAGCCTAATGTATTCGCTTCTCGATTGAACTCTTGCATCATAAAGTCGAGGCGGCGGCCTTGTGGTCCACCCTTTTTAAGAATATTTTTAGTTTCTTTTACATGGCTAAACAGACGATCAATTTCTTCGTCAACATCCATTTTTTGAGCGAGTAATACCAACTCTTGTTCTACACGCTGTGAATCAAGTTCTATGTTTGCATCATTAAATTTTTCTAAAATGCGGTCGCGTTGCCATTGTACAACTTCTGGCATATGCGCTTTTACGTTCTCTGCCTGCACTACAATGCCATCAAGGCGTTGTTCGATGAGTTCTTTCATATTCTCGCCTTCGCTTGCACGAGCAGCAATAAAGTCTTTCAGTGCTTGGTCAAAACCTTTTAATATATCGGTTTGGATAACATCTAAATCTGCTTCTTCAGTTTCCATTACGCCCGGCCAACGCATAATTTCTACAGGGTTTACTTGGCTATTAAGTGTTTGCTCGTTTATCCAACCTGCATGTTCTAACAACTGCGCTGCAAGTTCTTTATTGAGTGATAGTTTACCTTTCGCTGAAGGGTTTGGATTAAAACGTAAAGCACACTCTACTTTACCGCGTGCTAATGCTTTACGAAAACGCTCTCGTAATACGGGCTCAATACTGCGAAATTGTTCAGGTAAACGAAAATAGTTTTCTAAAAATCGTTGGTTAACACTGCGAATTTCCCAAATGGCGTTACCCCACACCTCTTTAACTTCAACGCGAGCAAATGCTGTCATACTGTGGATCATAATCTTTCCTATTATTTACTTTATTAAGTTTCTTTTATAAGAATGAACGGGAAGATTATGCCTGACATGATGTTATTCAGCCATGTTTTATTAGAAAGTGGGCTAAATAATAAGCCCACCGAAAAGCGTCATTGTGAAATAATGTAGCTAAAACTTTAATAGTTTTAATTACATTGTGTTTAAAATTTCTTCATAAATTAATGAAATAATACTGCCGTATTTTCCAGTTTCAAATTCCTTTCCTTTGAAACTGTAATGCTTATCATCACCTTCAATTAATGTATGACGTGCGTTCGTTAGCAAAACTATTGCTAAATCATGCTCTGGATCTATCACTGTAACGGTTCCTGTCCATCCTGTGTGACCATAAGCATAGGCACTGGCATAAGGACCAAAATGCCACTTCAATGCACCGTTATTACTTCGACGCCAACCTAAACCAAAGCTACCATTACCATCAGCTGGTTTGGTAAATTGATCTAAAATACGTCGATCAAAAAAATGTTTATCGCCATAACCACCACCATTAAGAAGCGTTTGCATCAACACACCAATTTCCAACGTTGTTGAAAATAAACCGGCATGCCCAGCTACGCCACTAAAAGAGTGATAAGCCTTTTCATCGTGTACTTCACCTTGCAGCACATATTCACGCACATTATTAAAATCAACGCGACCACCTCTGGTTGTGCCATGAACTTCGGTTGCTGCAAACTGTTGTTTATATTTACCTTTATCTAAAGGGTTAAATAATGTGTCGGTTAGCCCAAGTTGTTGGTATATATGTTGCTCAACATAAGCATCTAATGCCTGCCCCGTTATTCTTTCTATTAACATGCCAAGCAACATAAAGTCGGTATCACTGTACATGTGCTTAGCGTTACGTCCAACAACAAAGGGCACATTATTTAAGATCAGTTGCTTGGTCTTTTTATGATTTTGCGAATAGAAGCTCGCCCCCAACTTATTCTCTTTAGTAAAGAATCGAACTTGCGGTGCATAACCCGCCGTATGCGTTAAAAAGTCTTTCACTAAACGGCTTTCACGCCCGCCACCATCATAATCAGGTAAATAATAAGAAAGCGGCTTAGTCACATCGAGTCGTCCTTCTTCTACCAACGTCATTAGGGCAAAATTAGTCGCAAACATTTTCGTATTTGAAGCAATATCAAAAATGGTATTTTTCTGCATTTTTACCGGCTGCGCTAAAAGCTCACCACCATCTGCAAATTTTCTGGCATAACCATATGCCTGATGTTTAATAATGTTGCCATCTTTTATCACTAATAAAGCTGCACCAGGAAATCCTTGCTCAATATCGTCAGTAATTTGTTTATCTACTGCTGAAAAGCTTTTAAGGGCTGTAGCACTTTTATCCATAGATTTATCAACGAGCTTAGGATAAGGAATAACAATATTAATTGAGGCACCTTCAGGCATTACATTTTCAACTCTAAGGGTGTTATTACCATTTTTAGTACGTCGCGCTAAGCTGTATTTATAACGGTTACCTGCGGTCATTGTCGAAGCAATGGAAATTTTTTGACCATTAATGAAAATATCAGCCGATGTTGCGTCAATGCTATCAATAATAATTTCACCGCGCCCTTTATACGCTTTGAATATTGCACGGTCATTTACCAATTCTCTTTTACTACGTATTTCCTCGGCATCAGGAAATACTCTGTCTATTTGTCCGCGTTTTACGCGATATACAGGCTCTATCTTAGGTTGTAGTTCAAGTTGATAACGTTGCCATAACGCCTCAAGCTTATTAGCCTTATATTTTTTTAATAACGCAAACAGTGTCGCCACGGTTTTAGCATCAGCTTTACCGTTTATATGCCAAGGAATAAAGTGCATTTGAAAAGCGGTAAGTGTATCGATGGTATTGTTATCCAATATGCCTGTTTCAGTAATGCCATAGCCATAACTGTTAAGCGCTTTTTGCACGAGACCAACATTAGGTAAATCACGCTGGAAAATTTGCCAGTATTCATCCATATCTGACTTTTCATACCAAGCGCCAATTCCAGCTTTGTACAATTGGTACCATGGGAATCTTGGCCCTGGATCGGTTTTTCTGGTTGGCGCGATATCGGCATGACCAACCACTTGCGTCGGGCCAATATCAGGGTTTCTAGCTAAAATGTCTTTTGATAACGCAATTAATAATTGAATTTGTTCGGGGTCAAAATCAGGAAATAGACAATTTCGACTATCACTACTTCTACTAATAAGCGCCATATTTTCGGTGCGTTTACATTCTGGTATGTTGACTATTTCTATGCCAATAGAGTGGTCATTTAAATCTCGCCTTCCCTGCCAATAGCTTGAGCCAGCGTGCCAAGCACGATCTTGTTCATCAACAAGTCGATAAATATTTAAATCACTATGGTCATAAGTACTATCTAACCTTTCTGGTAATAAATAATGAGAGCTCACCCCTCCTTTTTCCACCAATGCTGTTACCGAGCGCTCATAATTGATCGCAGTGTAATGCATGACTAAAAACTTAATACGTTTACTATAGTTTTCAGAGGGTAACTCTTCGATGGAAAGCGAGCTACAACTTGAAAGAAAAAGCAAACACGTTGCCATCAAGGTTGTAATGGTTATTGGTTTTTTAGTGGGTGAAGATAGTTTAGTTTTAATAAAAGACACTAGCATGATGTAACGTTCGAAATTCCTGTTTAATGTTATTGTTTAGTCAATCATGATGAACATTGACCAAACAATAAAATTAAGAAAAATCCCCGTAAGTACGGGGATTTATTTCTAATCCATTTATCAATTAAATTTGGCTAAACGTAGTTTAAAAACCAATATTTACTGATAACTGTAAGCGGCGAGCATTGATCAAACTACGCGGTTTACCGAAAGTTTCACTATCGGCGTATGGGTTATAGTTATAACCAGTTTGATTATCAAAGACATTAAATAAATCTGCACGGAATTTTACGGTGTAGTTATCAAACACGGTAAAGTTTTGCGTGTAGTTTAAGTCCATTTGCCAATGGCTCGCTTCACGGCGACTACCTGCATGCTCAGCATATTTAATAGTGTCATTTGAAGAACCGTACAAATCACCATCCCATTTTTCCCATACGTCACCTGATTGATACACTAAATAAGCACCAATATTAGCTTCCCAATCAGTGGTGTAATAACCATACGCTTTTAAAACATGGGGTTTATCACCATTTAATTTACCGTACTTACCATCCCAAAGTTGACGACCAATACCATCCGCTAAGTTAGATGAACCGATAAATAAATTACCATCACTGGCACCACTGGTAATATCTTGGTCATAGTTACCGTAGTAATGACTCCACGTATATGAAACACTGGCAAAGTATCTGTCTGCGCTATACTCAGCTTCTAAACTCACTTCATAGTAAGTATTTTTAGCGTCATCAAGTTCAGCAATAACATAAGACGAACCGCCCACTTCAGCACGCATTTCATCTAGGTTCTCAATGTATAGGCCTTTTTCAGCAATATGCGCTGGAACACCGCCAAATGGACCATATTCGCCGTAAAGGCGAGAGCCATTCCAAGTATCTTCCCAAGGGTGTGTTAGTTCACGATGTCTTACATGGCCTTTTACATATAATCTATCAGTCACCGACTTTGTCGCACCAATGGTAATTTCATCAATACGCTTAGGCTTAATGCCTTTTTGGAAGAACTTACCTGACGAGCCACTCGCTGGTTGGTCAGCAATATAATCACCGTTTTTATCAAAGAGTACATCCATCGATTTTTGTGAATTACGTGCCCAAGATGCCGCACGCGCCAAAGACGATGCTTCTGGGTTATAACTTGCATAATTTGCAAACACGGTTGCATCTTCAGCATAGTTCCAGGTAATACCTAAACGCGGCTGAAAAGTGTCTTTAAAGTCAATGGTATGCATTTTGTATTTATGACCCAATGCAATTTCGTATCCTGACACATTTGAAGAGTTAGCTTTTAAATCTTGTCCGTAAAGCACATCTTTACTGATGACAAAACCAACATTATAAATAAAGTCGCCATGTTCTATAGTGTCATTTACTTCAATGTTATAAGACTTACTAGAAGAAGTGATTGGCGCGACAACATCACCCGTTTCAGTTTCCAAACTCATTTGTTGCACGCTAGCCGCGTAATAAACAGGTGTGTCACCTTCGTAGTTATCAAATTGCTCACCGCCAACATACTCTATATAGCCCCAGCCATTTGATAATCGACTTAATACTTCGGTATTTTCTTTAAATTGAAAACCAAAGTGTAAGTTATGGTATGCTTCACCCACTTCTAATGTGTGATCAAGTGCAATTTCAAAACTGTCTCGGTAGAAGTTCTGGTTATTAAACTCATTATCACCACCAATTGAGCCGCCACCACGTTTAGCGCCATCGTCACCAACATAACCGTATTGGTCAATCAACATCTGTGCAGTGGCATTGTCATAAACATCTGAATCTTCATCAAGTTCCGGTACTCTGAACAAGCCAATTTGATCAAGTTGCCCCAATGGTAATGAATCACCAATACGTGGATTTACGTCATCAAATGTAGTATCTGGCGCGCCAACGGTTTCATAATCAAATTCACTGTATTTAAAGGATAATGTAGTTGAATCATTAATTAAGTATGAACCTTCAAATAACAAGATATCTTGCGTTGCATCATCACCGTTAGAGGTGCTGTCTTGATCCAATGAACCAACAGATAGACCTCGACCATTTCTATCTGAAGTACGATAGCTTAAGTCGAGAAGTAAATCTTCCGTTGGCGCCCAAGTAAATTTACCAAAATACTCTTCACGAACACTTTTATAATCTTTTGCAGGACCGTATGCGGTTTCTTTATTATCTCGCGTAACTTCTGGGCGATAAAAAGAACCGTAGAAAAACAGTTCATCTTCAATAATTGGGCCACTGACGTTACCTGATATCCAAGACTTATCTGTGGTATATTGCGCCAATTCTTTATCTTCAATATCTCTGTCGGCTACAAAGTTTTTATTTTGAATTTTATACTCTAGGTTGGCGTGAAATTCATTGGTACCCGATTTAGATTTAGAGTTAACCGCTACACCGCCAGAACGGTTAAAACCTATAGCTTTCGCACCACCACGATCCATAGATACATGAGCAATATCATGTGTAGAAGGCTCGGCAGATAAGTTACCGAACATAGGTAGTGATACATCTACACCATCAAAACCATATTTATTATCGCGGCCTGAACCACCCGCGTTTACACCAAGTGTTGAATTTTCGCTGTATTGCACACCTGGAATAAGTTTCATCATGTCACGAAAATCTTGACCTACCGGTAACGATTCAATCGCTTTTGCGCCAATTGAATTTGTTAATGCCGAGTCACCTTCACGCACAATATAAGAGCCAGAAACTGAAATCACTTCGATAGGTTGAGAAGGGTCTACTAGCACCATGTTCAGTTTAGAGGTTTGATCTAAAAATACTTGAACTTGTGCAGTCTGCACCTTACCGTCTTGGGTTTTAAATGAAAGTTCATAATTACCAGGCAATAGTGCCGGCAAGCTATAACTACCATCAGCGCGAGTAACAGCCGTTCGAGCTTTAGGCATTACATTACTCTTAGCGGTTACAACAACACCTTCTACTGAAGATCCTGTCGCTTCACTCAATACTTTACCTCGAATATCTGTAGCTGCATTAGCACTGGAAATAGCACCCAGTCCCAACCCTATACACAAGGCTACTTTTTTAAGTTTCATGTTTGGCTTCTCCTAATTTATTATTATTTAATAAACCACTTGGTTAGCGAACATCTGACCCTGGACCGTAAAATGTTATTAGCTATGTTATCCATAAGTGATTATTAATTATCCAGCATAATCAACTTAGCACACAAAACGACAATGTGAAATAATTTATTATTAATATTTTATTTAATTAAAATATTTTAGTACGAAAAATGTTGATATTCTGTTAATAAAAAACAAACATTATGTTTACACCAAAATATCGACCATTTAACGTCATTAATTTATTTACGCTTGTGCAGATTTACTTACTTCATCTAATAGATAAAGAATAGATTGGTAAGGTACGCCGCTGTGCTGGCTCAAGCCTATTTCACAGGTTCTACTATTACTAAAACCTCGTTGACAATTTTTAGGGATTTGTGCTGACAAAGGCGCTAACGCGCTTTTGTTTAATGCGGGTAAGAAAAAACCTTTATCGCCCGCAAAGCCACAACAATTAATATCGTTTGGAATAATAACGTTATCACTGCACAAGCCAGCTAGTGTAGTGAGTGCCTTCGCACCATCATGTTGGATACTGCTACAGGTTTTATGCAGCATTATAGGCTCAGACGTTTTTGAGATCGCAAGGCGAGGAACGACCGACATCAGCAAGTACTCTGAAAGCTCTAAAATGTTTGCGTGCTTTAGTTGGTTTAACGTCAAAGCACAGGGGCTAGCGTCAATCACGATCGGCCAACGGCCATTGTCAGAAGCAGCCTCAACTGTATCAATAAGTTGTTGTGCTTTTTGTTCGGCCACGTTTTTATTGCCTTTAGACAACCATGGCTTTCCACAACACAAATTATCAATTGATTCTGGAATAATTAATTCTATGTTTGCCTTGGCTAAAATAGCCGCTAAAACGGTTGTTATCGAGCGTTGATCTTTGGCTTTTTCGTCTGTTGCAAAAACGCGGTTTGTACACGAAGAGATAAAAACAACTTTGGGCTTTTGTTCACGCGTTGTTGGATCGATTAACGAAGGTAACTTCTGTTCTTCATCACGACTTTCTACGCCATTAGGCCAACTGCTTTGCCAAAGCGGTATTTTATTAAAGGTTAGGGTGTTTAAACACTTAAATATCCGTTTAGTATTTTTTTCTCCAATCACTTTTGACGTATTGGCAATTAACTTAACCGCTTTATTCGCCCCCCATAGTACTTTATCAAAATGCTTTGCACTGAATTGCTGAACCCGCTGAGATTGATTGTTTTTTTCTCGAAGCGTATGTATAAACTGGCCAGTATCTATACCCACAGGGCAGTGATGAGCACAAAGACCTGTTGCAGCGCAGCTATCAATACCATAAAACTGATACTGTTGAGTTAAGGCTTTGTATTCTAGTTGTTGTGAGTCTGTTAGTACCCCACGTTGTTTTCGAGCGTTTAATTCACTTATGCGCCGCCAAACGGCAATACGCTGTCTCGGCGTTATCGTATAGTTTTTTGAAGGACATACAGGTTCACAGAAGCCACATTCAATGCATTTATCAATAATGTCGTCTGATTGCGGAAGTGATTTCAGATCTAATAAATGCGCATTTTCATTGTCATTAATGATGACACCAGGGTTTAGAATATTTAGTGGATCAAAGCTCGTTTTTATTAACTTCATCACCTGATAAATATCTTCTCCCCACTCCATTTCCACAAATGGCGCCATATTTCTGCCAGTACCATGCTCTGCTTTTAAGGACCCTTGAAAATCAATCGCAATAAGGTTTGAAACAGCACGCATAAATTGACTATATCGTTCTACTTCTTCGTTATCTTCAAAGGACTGACTAAACACAAAATGTAAGTTGCCATCTAAGGCATGACCAAAAATTATCGCATCATGGTAACCGTAACGATCAAAGAGTTGATGTAATTTATTTACGCCGTTAGCCAAATCTTCTATCGGTAACGCGACATCTTCTATAATAACGGTTGTACCTACTGCTCTTGCTGCGCCCACAGCTGGAAACATGCCTTTGCGAATCGCCCACAGCTTTTCAATATCAAGCTTATCTTGCGTAAAGGTTTTTGCCGCGACCAAATGGGAATCGCAATCTTTGATATGTTGCTCAACAAGCGCTAATTTATGTGTTAAACCGTCTGAGGTTGAAGCAGATAATTCGATCAGTAATCCTGCATGGCGAGGAGACAACGTCTGCACTGAAATAAACGCTTTCAATTTGTCGGTTACTGAATTTAATGCCGTACCATCCATTAACTCAATGGCGGAGACTGACATTGACGTTAATTTTTGCACCAGTTCGCAAGCGACTTGGATATCGTCAAAAACAAATAAACCTACCGCCGAGAACGGATCCACAGCAATAGTATTGTAGGTAATGTTAGAGATGAAACCTAAGGTCCCCTCAGACCCGATCATTAAGTGACTAATAATATCGATGGGGTCTGTGTATTCCAACAAAGCATTAACACCATAGCCCATGGTATTTTTTAAGCGATATTTATGGGCAATTTTCGCGGCAAGCGCTGGGGTATTTTTAATCTTATTGGCTAAATCGGTTATTTCACCAATTAGCTTAGGGTTTTGGCGACAAAATCGTTCTCGCGATAATAAATTTGCCGTGTCTAATACTGTCCCATCTGCCATAACAATACGCATATCAGCCATTGTATGGTAGCTGTTATTTTTGACACCACAGCACATACCCGATGAATTATTAGCCGCTATGCCACCAATTTTACAACTATTTATCGACGCTGGATCAGGGCCAATTTTACGACCATAACTTAACAACGCTCGATTAGCATGAGCACCAATAACACCGGGCTGAAGTGTTATTTTTTTGCCTTTTTCTAAAATATCTACGTTATTCCACTTATGAGACAAAATAATCAACACAGAATCTGTGATTGCTTGACCAGATAAACTTGTACCAGCTGCTCTAAAAGTCACCGGAACTGCATGCTGATATGACAGTTTCATCACATCAACAAGCTGTTGCTCATTATCTATTTTAATGATGAGTTTGGGCACCAAACGATAAAAGCTTGCATCTGTACCAAAAGCATAACGTTGAAGTTTATCTGTAATAATTTGACTATCGTCCAGTGTGCCTTTTAATGCTGTTAAAAAAGTTGAGAATGTGTTTACTTTTATTGATTCGCGCATGTGTTTCTAGCCCACTGTTGCATAATTTAGTTTTTATTCCATCAATCACGAGTATTGGAATAGTAAAAATCTATAGGTTAACGTTATTATTTAAAACATCAATTAAAAATAGAATAATTTATTCAAACGAAAACTTTATGAAAATGAGCTCGTTAATCAATATCTAGCGAAATTAAATAGTATTTCACAATATTTTTTCTGGAATCTTTATTAGCAGTCATGATATAAATCCAAAAATAATTTATTACTAAGTGAATATTTAATCGATGTCAGCTCTTATAAAAATTAAAGCAATACAAAATTCGTTGTCTGCAAGTGAAGCTAAAATAGCGTCGTTCGTATTAAAGTCTTCTAATGCAATAAGAGACTTGTCTTCACAGGAATTATCCAGTGTTATCGGCATAAGCCAGTCAAGCGTGATTAAATTTACACAAAAATTAGGTTATAAGGGTTACCCCGCATTTAAGTTAGCCATAATAGATGCGCTTAATAGCGAAACGAATGATCCTAAGCTTCACGGAGAGATTACGCTCAAGTCAAGTTTGCCGCAAATATCTGACGTGCTGCTTAATAGTAAAGTATCGGTCTTAACTGAAACTAAAGTACTCATAGAGCAAGAATCTTTAGAGCAAGCGGTTAAATTAATTACCTCTGCTAATCGTATTCTCATTTGTGGACTAGGTGGCTCTGCACTGGTAGGTAAAGACTTTTCATATAAGTTACAAAAGCTTGGTTATTCAGCATATGCGGAGCCCGATGGTCACGCACAATTAGCCTTCGTTTCAACCTTTAAAAAGGGTGATCTTGTGTTTGCGATCAGTGAATCGGGGCAAACAAGAGAGATTAAGTCGGTAACAGAACAAGCCAAAGCCAACAACAGTTCTGTCATTTCTTTAACAAAATACGGTTCAACACCGGTTTCAGAAAATGCCGATGTAAAACTTTATTCAATTGCAGAACAAGAGTCGTTGAGACTTTCGTCAATTCTAGCCAGAACATCGCAAGAGTTTGTTATCGATATCTTATTTATTGCTATCACACAATCATCAAGTCAAGGACGTAAGCTGCTTGAAAAAAGTAATAATGCAGTAAAGAGCTTTAGAGAAAGTTAAGGCATTAACTCAACTAAAGCTCTTTACAGGTTTTATTATTGATAGAGGAGGTAAGGCTTTCTTTGACGTTTAAATTCGGCTACGTCTTTTTGCCATGTTTCGCTAATTTGTTTGGCACTTTTATCCGCAATTATCATTTTTCTTATTTTATCTGTGCCCGCAAGTTTATCCATAAAGTTTGGAGACTTGAAAAATTCGGCGTCATTCTGTTTGAATTTCTGATACCACTGTATAAGCAAACTTAAATCTAAGCCCTTAATGTCCACCGTTCTCAAATCCTGACCTGTTAAGGCTTTATCCATTAATTTCGGCTTCATTGCGCTTCCGGGCATTGAAATCGGTGTAAAGTTAAAATCACCGATAAAGTACTTGTCGTGACCTAGCACTTGAAATGGAAAGGGGGTTCCTCGGCCTAAACTAACGTAGGTTGATTCAAAAAACGTTAGTGACGGATAAAGCTGAATTGCCTGATCATTAGGTAAATTAGGACTAGGCTTTATAGGTAATGAGTAATGATCACTTCGCGTATAGTGCTTAACAGGTATCACGTTTAAATTAAGTGTATTTTTCGTGTTTAGCCATCCTTCGCCATCAATCATCAACGCTAATTCAGCTAACGTCATACCGTGTAATATAGGAATAGGATGCATGCCAACAAAAGAGCTAAATTTATCTTCTAAAATTGGACCATCAACATACGCGATATTCGGGTTAGGTCGGTCAAGTACGATAAACGCTTTATTCGCGTCAGCTGACGCCTCCATCATATAGTGCATAGAGCTTAGATAGGTATAAAACCTTAAGCCAACATCTTGAATATCAAAAAGAATAACGTCTAAATCAGTTAACACCTCTTGTGAAGGTTTTTTATTTTTACCGTAAATAGAAATAATAGGAAGGTTCGTTTTTGCATCAATGTTGTTATCAACAACCGCTCCGGCATCATGGTTACCTCTAAAGCCATGTTCTGGCGCAAAAATAGCTTTTACTTTTACCTTTTTACTCAGTAAAAAATCAACCAAATGTTGCCCATTCACCATTGATGTTTGGTTAACCACTAAGCCTACTTTCTTATCTTTTAATAAGGGTTGATATAACGCCCACTGCTCTGCACCAACCACGATTGATTGTGCATGACTGTTAACACTTAACAATAAAGTAAGACAAAGCAGGTGATTTATCGCATATTTTAAATACTGCATTTTATTTTTACTCGTTAACTGATTGATCAACGGCTTTTCTTAAAAAGCCATTGTTGTTATTCAACAATAACTTGGCATCTTCGACAGATAAACCTGTTAATACGAGTAAAATAGCTAACTTCGCGTTATTACCTGCATTTGATAGGGCATGAGTTGCCGTTTTTACATCACAAGCACTTGCTTGCATAACAATTCGAATGGCTCTCGCTTTTAATTTTTCATTGCTCGCATATACATCAACCATTAAGTTTTCATAGATTTTGCCAGTTTTAATCATACTTGCGGTGGTTAACATGTTGAGAATGAGTTTTTGTGCTGTACCAGACTTAAGGCGGGTAGAGCCAGTTAACGCTTCAGGGCCTACTTCAGCGCAAATAGCAATATCCGCTTCTTTGAGTAAGTCAGAGTCAGCGTTACACGCTACACCTATCGCTTTCGCTCCTACTTCTTTCGCATATTTTAAAGCTGATATGGTGTAAGGCGTTCTACCACTTGCCGCTATGCCAACAACAATATCATCTTTCATTAATTGCTTTTGTTTGAGTTCAGTTATCGCAAGTTCTGGGTCATCTTCAGCGCCTTCAACTGCTTTATACATCGCACGTTCTCCACCAGCAATTAACGCCGTTACTTGCTGATCAGTAACACTAAAGGTGGGTGGACACTCAACAGCATCTAAAACGCCTAATCGTCCACTTGTGCCTGCACCGACATAAATTAATCGACCACCTTTATTAAAAGTCTTAACAATTTCTTCAACCGCTAACGTTATCTCTGGAATTGCCTGCTCTACAATCGAAGCTACCTTATGATCTTCTTTATTCAAAGAGACCAACAAACTTGTTGTATCTAATAAATCCAAATCCATGGTGTCAGGGTTACGGCCTTCCGAAGCCATGAATTGTAGCTCTTCAATCAATTTTGACTGGTCTTTATTTACGTCGCCATTCATAACTACGTATTCTCCTTGTTTTTTTTATTTATCAGTTGTTCCGCTAAAAAGCAGGCGCCATCCAAGGCGTTGCCTTTGGGGGGTATTAATAATGCTAAAATTGAAGGGGTTAAGTATGGTTTGGTAGGTTCTGCAAGCCCACCGAGTAACACCACAGGCAATTGAAGATCACCTCTGGTTTTTGTTATTAATCTTTCAACATTCTTTACATGTTGAGCTAATACCGCTTTAGCAGTAGGACATTCATCATTTAACTCAAATGCTAATGGCGCGATACTGGCAAAGTCGATAGGCTTTGCCGTTGTCGACCATTGAATGAGTTTATCTCTGCCCGCCGATATTTTATGGCAAAGTGCTTTACCTAATGAGCTGACTATTTCGTTATTTGCTTCAAGCTCTGCCAGTATGGACTGAATAATTAGCACACCCAATTTAGCGCCACTTCCTTCATCGCCAATAGTAAACCCCCAACCACCTTTTAAAGCGCTATGACCATTATCAGTAAGTGTCGCCCCTACAGAGCCTGTACCAAGCGAGATCATTGCCACTGGTTGGCCGGCATTAGCACCATACAAAGAGGTTTTAGCATCAGTACAAAGTTCAAAACAGCGAAAGTCTTTAGCTAACTGATGAGTAAACTTATCTGACTTATCTTTATTACCTGCGCCAGCGAGACCTATCACAATGGAAATTTGTTCTCTACGGGCACCAGAAAGCGTTAGTAGCTGTTCAATTAAGCTTTCGCAAGTTCTAAGGGCTAGCTCAAAATCATTTGTTAAAGACGAAGCCCCACCCCTTACTTGCCATTGTTGTTCGGTGCCTAAACGTTGTAATCTAGCAATCGTTTTAGTACCGCCACCGTCGATACCTAAAATATAATCTGGATCATTCTTTATGAGGTTCATGCTCATCGCTCCACACAAGCATCAACGGGTATAGGCATCTCTTTTTTAGTGCCAAAAGAACAGACCAAAAATGAAACAAAAGCGCCAATACATAATTGCCATGTAAAGCCTAAATCAAAGATGAGTGATTCAGGTAAAAGTAGGGACATTACATAAGGCTGAAAACATAGAGTAATCAAGAAACCAATAACTAAGGCAGCAAGTACCGATGTTGAATTACCACGTTGAGTAAACAGCGCAGTAAAAAACACACCTAATAAACCACTATATGAGAAAACCATCACACTTAATGCAAACTTCAATAACGGCATATCAGTGTAACGTTGCCAATAAAAACAAAGGATTGCCATCAAGCATAAGGTAATGGCAACTAACGCCATGCCCACCTGTCCAGCTTTAACAAAATGCGATTCAGGCAAATTTGCTTTGTTCTTTTCTTTAAAAGGTCGATATATGTCATTAACCAATACCGATGACATTGAATTCAAGCCAGAATTCAATGTTGAGAGTGCTGCCGCAATGATGCCTATTGTTACTAATCCTCGAACCCCTGCAGGAATCTCATTTAATACGTAGTACATAAAAATAGTGATTTTTTCACCTTGAAAGCTTTGTACTAAATCGCTCGCTGCTGCGGTATGCATAATGTCAGGGCGCTGATATAAGATAAATAGCAACAAGCCAATGATGATAAACAACAGCATGACAGGTATCACTAACGCAACAGATAGCAACATCGCTTTGTTGGCTTCTTTTACATTTTTACAGGTGAGTATTCGCTGTGTCATATCTTGATCCAAACCAAATGCAGCGAAGTTAAGTAAAACAAAGCCTGTAATGGCCGACCAAAAGTTAAACACACCAGAAGAGGAAAAATCCCAATCAAATTTAAGCAAGGTTAATTTTGAATCGGCGCCAGGCGCTGGATACTGAAGAGCACCAATTATTTGTGTAAAGTTTGCTGGAATCGCTTGATATAAAAAATAAATGACAAAAAACGCAGCACTGACATAAACGGCACATTGAATCACATCGCCGTAGATAACTGAACGAATACCGCCAAACACGGTATATAACAAACCTGCTGCAGTTAATACCATTGTTGAAATAATTACGCTATTAGCATCAATATTACCGAATAAAATCATCGATACTGCTAAAGCGGCCATATATAAAC
Organism: Thalassotalea sediminis; assembly: GCF_030295915.1. Classification (NCBI taxonomy): domain Bacteria; kingdom Pseudomonadati; phylum Pseudomonadota; class Gammaproteobacteria; order Alteromonadales; family Colwelliaceae; genus Thalassotalea; species Thalassotalea sediminis. The sequence continues at coordinate 3,616,295 of NZ_AP027361.1, forward strand.
GAGCACCACTGGCAAAAATTCGGCCAAACAAATACATCATGCCGGCTTGTTTTTTGGCTGCACTGCCCATTCGTTTTTCTAGCAACTCATAAACAGTAAACACTTTATTTTGATAAAACTTGGGGATCAAAATGATACTAACTAGCACTGCCGCAACCACAGCACCAATATTGGTTGCTAAATAAGATAGGTCACCTTGGTAGCCCTGATCGGGCCCACCTAAAAAGGTTGCTGCTGACTGTGATGTTGCTAACACGGAGATAGCAACCATCCAGGTTGGGATCGTGTTACCACCAAGAAAGTAGTCTTGCGTATTGATAGATTTCTTACGATTAAAATAAAGGCCAGAGCCAATTAACAATGTGCCGTAAAGACCAAAAACAATCCAGTCTAATTCGGAGTATACAGAAGTCATAAGCCCTCTATTCAAATATAAAAACAAGATTAGAATAATTTATTCTTATCTTAGCACAATGATGTAATTAAATATAATTATTTAATGATTGAAATACTTCTTTTTAAACTATTTAAGGTTTATCAACCCGTCAATTGATTCGATACCTAACCCAGGTAGGTTGTTCAACTTAATAAGAGACTTATCAAATAGCACACCACCCTTAACAGGATCAAAGCGTCCTAAAGCAGGACCATCAAGATCGATCTTGGTAATAACCGCTGATTTTGCGACAGCAAGATGAGCAGCAGCAGCTACAGCTATACTCCCTTCAAGCATACAGCCGATCATGCAATCTACTTGGTATGTTTTAGCGATATCTGCAATCGCTATCGCGTTAGATATACCGCCGGTTTTCATTAACTTTATATTAATAATATCAACACACTGGTTAGTGATAAGTTCAATAACTTGCTTTGGTGAAAATGCACTCTCATCTGCCATTATCGGCGTATTAACGCGATCACTAATGTATTTTAAACCTGCAAAATCATCTGCTTTAACGGGTTGCTCAATTAACTCAAGTTGTATGTCTGCACGTTCAAAAAGATTAGCAGCATAAACGGTTTGTTTCGCGCTCCACCCTTGGTTTACATCTAAGCGCAATAACACTTTATCGCCAACGGCCTGATGAATCGCTTTTACACGCTCAACGTCTTCTAAAATATCATGTCCAATTTTTATTTTTAGAATATCAAAACCATTATCAATCGCTTCAAGTGAGTCGTTTATCATTTTATCGATTTGATCAACACTAATCGTAACATCCGTTTTTAATGTATCGGCACTACCACCCAATAACTTGCTCAAGGGTGCCTTGTACAATTTTCCCCACAGATCATAAATGGCAATTTCTAGGGCCGCTTTGGCACTGGTATTGTTCACCATGCTAGATTGAATAACCGAGATAATTCCATTAAGGTTTTCAATGTCCATTCCCCGTAATTTAGGCAAAAATACCAACTCAATTGCCGCAATAATGGAGCCATGCGTATCACCTGTTATTACAGGCGTTGATGGCGCAGAACCGTAACCGACGTCACCGGTATCTGTTTCAATAATCACGACTAAATCTTCGATGTTTTCAACCGTTCTCATTGACGTTTTAAAGGGTGTAATCAATGGAACAACTAATTTTGCAAAACGAATATTAGTAATTTTCATTAGGCTTCCTTGTTGAACAAAATAGACACATTAACGGCATTTAATGACTTCTTATTCGCTTAATATTGTATATTCTATCGATATAACTAGTGTTTTTTGACAGTTGTAATGGCAGTAATGGTGTCACAGACACACCGTTTAAGGTGCCACGATAGTATTGGTTATTTTGATCAAAATACGACATACCTTTTACATCATGAATTACGTATGGCTTACCTTGATCGTAGCCGAGAAACATCACAACATGTCCAGGAATATATAGTAAATCGCCAACCTCTAAACTATTAATTGCAGATAGTTTTTCTTCAATTGTTGACGCTTTATTGAAATTTACATTAATTCCGTACTGGCTTTTTCCTTGCCACGTTGAATTACGTGGCATTACTATGCCAAACGTTTTATAAACTTCGCCGACAAAGCCTGTACAATCTCGCGCATTATAATCATGACCCCAGCCATATCGTTCACCTAAAAACTTAAATGCTTGGTTAATAATATTTTCTTTCGTAAAAGGTAAGTAGCCAATACTAATATCCTGACTTTTTGCGATTAACGCGAGTGAAAACGCTAGTGTTCCTTTTTCATTTCGCACTGGCATACGCACAACATGAGAAGCGAATGGGTTTTGGCCGTGCAATTCGCCGCCTAAATCATCAGCGTTAACAAGTGGCAGTTTAACGCCCATATCTAATTGTACTTGAGAGATGCGATTATTATTTGGCACAAAGTTGGTAAATACCTTATCGCCGGTAACAACGATAAAATCTTCGGCTTGCATAAAGCGAGTAATCTCATTTTTAGAGCCAATGGCAATAGCCTCTTTAGGCACCCACGCAAGATAATTATAGCTTCTTACTAATAGCCATTGTTGATCGGCACTTTCATGGATAATCGCAACCGCTTCACCCGGAAAAATACCGGTTTCTTGAAAGCGATCTAGATCTGTATCCATGGCACTATTAAACACTCGGTCATGAGTAGGAAAAGTTCTCAACGAGCTGCGCTTTACCGCCAAGCCCCATTTCGTTGTTTGTGTCTCTTTAACGTTTTTCAAATTAACGTTGCTAAGATAACGATCAAAATGTGACTTTTCTAATAATGTACCATCGGCATAAAAACGTTTGCTTGTTGGCACTGAACTGATTTTATTGATTAGCGCTATAACGTGCTGTTTAGTTAAAACATTATCCATAGATAATGGGTCAACAACATAAGGGTTGTTATCAAACAACTTTTGATTGAATTGCTTAATCGCTGCCTGCGCCATTATTATCGATTGCTGTGCTTGCGGTTTTTTCCAGTACGATGAATGCAAATGCCCTTGGTGAATACCAATCACGTCAGACGCTAATGGCTTGCTCGTTTGATTTACATCATTAACACCGCTACATGCTGTAATACCTATTATCGTAAGCGCAGCAAATACTGAAGCAGAGAAGCTAATTTTCATTATCGTTCCTCATTACACCTGAATAAAGTTAAATGGATATTGGCAGTTTTCCTGCCGCTTTAATTTGCCCAGTAATAATTTCAGCTAAGCTATTAAACGCTGGGCCCGTGTAATCTTCGGTATCTGCAACTTGAAACACCTTGCCATCAAAACTTGCTAATACCCAGTCAGAAATTTGATTAAATTTATCTAATTGATAAGGTGCTTTAAGCGAAACAAAAATACTATCGACGTGTTTTTCTTCTGCATATTTTAATATGTTGAGTGAGAAATCAGCATTGCTGTTTTTAGCCTTATCACTGCTGGCAATAACGTCGATGGCTTGCCCAAGCTCTACTGCAGTTTCTTGGCTATCACTCGCAACAATCAATAAGTCACTGTTATTGATTTGTTCGAAAGTCGCGGGGAGATCCATATCCTCTAAGCTAGAAGTAGTGATTTCCCATGGCGCTTGACCGAGTTGTTGCGCAATATTATTCAAAGCAAACGTCATTGCATTAGCTTGTCTGTGTTTTGGGAACACCAAATGTATCTTTTTAGCCAATTTAATTTGTTGCGGGATCACATGGTTCGTTTTTATTTCGACGATAGATTGTTGCGCCAATGCGCGCTCTTTAGCTCGATGTTCTTTTGACGATAAAATAGTCTTTGCTTGCAACAACCTTTCTGCTACTGATTGCTTAGAAAGCGTTATTTCTTCTTTTAATTGATCAATTCTTGTTACTGAATCTTCCAATTCCGCGAGCGATATTTCTTCAGACAACACTTTGTCGACTAAGCGGTCAATCAATGCTTTAAACCTCGGAATATCTGATGGCTGTCTGATCTTCATCGGCATCATGGCGATATCCGCGCCAGCATTAAAGGTATGAATAACAGCTTCTTCTTCAGTAAAAAAGTTAGCAATGCCTGCCATGTCCAAGGCATCAGTGATAATAATGCCATCAAACCCCATACGTTCTCTTAACAGATCCGTTAATATTTTTTTAGACAAAGTAGCGGGTTTTAACATGCTTTCCCCATGACGATTGATTAACTCACTATCATCTAACGCTGGGTATTGAATATGTGCAGTCATGATCATTTTAACGTCACTATTATCAATGGCATATTGAAACGGTAATAAATCAACTGACTTTACTGTTTCGAAAGAATGACTCACTTTAGGTAAACCTGTATGGCTATCAATAGCAGTATCGCCATGTCCTGGAAAATGCTTTAACGTGCCGATAACACCTTTGGTTTGCAGACCTTCAAGCATTGCTACACCTAACTCAGCAACCACTTCTGGCGCTTCACCAAATGAACGCACATTTATCACGGGGTTATTAGGATTAATATTTACGTCGACATTCGGCGAATGATTAACATTTACTCCTAACGCTGCTAACTCTGAACCAATAACCTCGCCAACAATCGTTGCATATTTATTGCCATGGTTTTCATAGGTCGCACCAATGGCCATATTACCGGTAAAGGAAGTCGCAATTTCTCGTGGTAAGCGCACAACTCTGCCACCTTCCTGATCAATGGATATTAATAACGGTTTCGCACTTTTTGAGGCTAACGCTGCTTGCTGTAAATCTTCCGTTAACTGAATCGTCTGTTTTATACCCGTAAAGTTCTCAGCAAATAAAATGATTGAACCTAATGAGGTATCTTTAATCAGGTGTTTTAAATCGTCAGGTAATTCGGTTACTGGCGTTGTACACTGGTTCTCAAGTGTAAATTCAACATGTTCCGTTAAATCGGCACAATAATAACGAATATCTAGCATGATTTTTTGCGCAACTTTTTGTGCAATAGCCTCTCGCTCTATTTGCCCTATAAACCAGACAATCACTGCCACAAACACGCCAAAAATAAGCCCTAATAATACCTTACTGTTCAATCGATTTAACATATTTCCTCACGAATTCTCTCGAGATGATAAGTACGACCAACGTACTTATTTTATTTCATTGTGATAGCTAACTACTCGGTAATACGACGAAAGTTCAAATCGTCATAGTCAAAACTAGCGTCGATGTTATTATGCAAACGTTCCATCATTAACCCTGTGACCTTGCCATTGCTATCGATCACAAAGCGCGCCATCGCATCACCTTCTAAACTTCTATCGTCATACCAGACAATGAACTGATGATCTTTGTGCTCTAGCATTTCACCCACCAATTTCTTTGACTTTAAGGATTGAAACTTCAACTGTTCATTTTCAAGGGAAATTTTTACTTGCCCAAACCATGGATCTTGATAAATACCTGCATAGGACGCTAAAGGTAGGGACACACTTTTTCTTTGTGGCTTGGTATTTGGCTCAGAAGTAAAAGCATTTTCAGCCTGCAATTTTTCGCGTCTTTTTTGTTGCCTTGCCACCTGAATCGCTAACCAATCTTGTTGTTCTATATCCATAAACATTTGAACAATACTGTTCATTAGGGTGCTACGCGCATAATATGAACTTTGATTAATCAAAACGATAACACCAAGATCTAACTCAGGAATTAACGTGATGTAAGCTAAATTACCCGATAATGTGCCGGTATGAGATACACGTTTGTAGCCATGCATATCAGCTAGGCCCCAACCTAAACCGTAAGATTTAAAGTTTGTATTGTCATATTTCTTTTCATTTTCAGACACAGACAAAATTGTATGAGGCGTCCACATTATTTCGCTTTGCTCGGCGCTAAAGAGTTTAACTCCCTCAGCGGAAACACCTCTATTCAATTGCGTATCAACCCACGTCAATAAATCGTTAACACTGCACTTAATTCCACCAGCTGCAGCCATTACACTTTGTTTATGATAGGTTTGATTACGTTTAATCACTTCAACGGATTCATTGATCAACCCATGTGGTTGCGCAATGTTTGTCATCTGTTGCTGAGGAACAGCGCCAGCAAAACAACGCTCCATCCCCAAAGGGGCCATAATGTTTTGTTCAACAAACTGTTCCCATGACATGCCGGTAATTTTGGCGACAACTTCACCAGCAACGATATAAAGCAAGTTATCGTATGCATATTCACTTCTAAACCCAGAAGCAGGCTTTAAGAACTTCAAATTATTAATAATTTCAGTTCTACTAAAGCCAGCAGGTTCAGGCCAAAGCATTAAATCACCAGCAAAACGGGCTAAACCACTACGATGTGTTAAAAGGTCTGCAATGGTAAATTCCTTGGTAACCCAGTCATCATAAAGCGCAAAATTAGGTAAAATATCGACTACTTTACTCTCCCAACTGAGCTTACCTTGATCAATCAATATTGCGAGGGCTGCGCTATTGAACGCCTTGGTGGTAGAAGCAATTTTAAATAGTGTGTGCTGATCTACGCGCTCGGGCTTATTTACCTCTTGCACGCCATAGCCCTTATTTAGTAGAACTTTGCCGTCTTTTATAACGCCTACCGCTGCGCCGGGCACTTTAAATGTCGATAATGTTTTTTGAACTAATCTGTCTACTTTATCTACATTAAACTGTGTTTTTTGCGCATATGACATGTGCGTTAGCGGCAAAAAAGCAACAGTAAAAATGAGTGGTAGAATTTTCATATAAAATAGCCCTTAAATTACTTTACAGATTTATGCGTTAGATCATTAACGTTTATAAAAATGCGATACCATATAACGTATAAAGAATGAGTGTTAACGCACCGCCAAATAACGCGTAAGGTAGCTGTGTTTTAACATGTTCTAATAATTCACATCCCGAAGCGATTGCCGACACTGCTGTGGTATCTGATATCGGTGAACAATGGTCGCCAAAGACGCCGCCCCCAAGTATGGCCGCGATAATAAATGACGGAGGAAGTCCTAGTGCTTGAATTAACGGCACACCGATAGGGATTAAAATGGCGAAAGTTCCCCAAGAAGTCCCCGTAGAAAACGCAATAAACGCACCTGCTAAAAATAACATTGGCGCGATCATAAATACTGGCAGTGAGTCACCAACAATTTGAGCGACATAAACACCGGTACCGAGAATTTTTAAGCTCGCACCTAAAGTTAGCGATAATAGTACAATTGTAACCAGTGGCAATAACTCGCCCATACCGCCAAACCCAATTTTAACTAACTGGCCATGCGTGAATTTTTTCGTTGACAACATCATTGTATAAGCAACGATACACGCACACACCGTGGCATATAATACCGACTTAGAGCCACTTCCATCAGCCAAGTTACCGTTTCCTGTCCAGAGCATAAAGCCGATCATACCTAGTACCATCGTTAGCAAAGGGACAAACATAAAACGTGCTTTTGTTGGTTCAAATTCATGTTTATGTTCTAACTCATGCGCTACTCTTGATTCGGCGCGCGCTAATGGCCCATGTAAGTTGCCAGTAAACGCGGTATACCAAACCATCATCAGTGCGATAATAGGATAGAAATTTAACAGTATTGTCCCCCACATTATTTCAGCGGCGCTCTGTTCAAATTCGTAGTTACTAAGTAACCCTAGTACAAAAGCGCCCCAGCCATTCAATAGCACTAAAATACATATAGGTGCGGCACTACTATCGATGATATAGGCTAACTTTGCTCGGCTCATTTTATAGCGATCAAACAAGCCTCTAGATACGATACCTGCTGTTAATACCGATAAGTTACTTTCAATAAAAATTGCCATGCCAGTGAAATTGGCCATAAATGCGACTTGGCGTTTATTTTTCCCCAAGCCCTTCGAAATAACATATTCAACCATCGCCGTTACACCGCCTGAATGGCGCATGAAGGCTAATACGGCACCGATGATCAAACTAAACATCAGAATACGCGTGTTACCTGGTGATCCTAAAATAGCAATAATGCGTTCTAGCGTGGCAATAGCACCATGAAAAACGACACCTGCACCACTATCTGCCAGTAAAAGTTCAGAGGTAAAAATAGCTAGCAATAACGCTAAAATAACTTCCTTTTTCCATAAAACAATAATGACAGCAACAATTGGCGGTAACAGTGAGTACCATTCCATATTCAATCCTTAGTACGAACAAGATTAACGTAAATATACTTACAAATAAAAATATAATATTCAAGAAATAAAAAATAAATGTAATTTTTTATTATTTGTTTCAGTTAAAATAATGCGAGATCAGCTTAACTTGGGTTAAATATTTCTTGATATGCAAATAACCCCTGACTTCCCCCAGTATGAACAAAAAGTAAATTACTGCCTTCAGGGAAAGTGTTATTACGGCATAAGTCTATCATTCCTGCCATGCCCTTGCCTGTATAAACGGGGTCTAAAATAAGCCCTTCGTGTTGAGCACAGAGCGTAACGGCCTCAATCATGGCCTGAGTCGCGATGCCATAGCCTTCACCATAATAATCACCATTCGCGAATACCTTTCCTTTCGCTAAGTTTTTATCAAGTCCTAGCAATACTAGCGTGCGCTCTAACAACGCTGTTACTAATGCCACCTGTTCTGCGGCAGGTCTACTGACACATATTCCGAGCACGGGAATATCTATACCAGCTAAAATTAAGCCCGCTAATAGTCCCGCTTGGGTTCCAGCGCTGCCGGTTGCAAGTACAATATGATCTAGTTCAACAGCTTGTTGTTTAATTTGACTGACAATTTCTTGTGCACATTGCACATAACCTAAGCTGCCAATTTCATTTGACCCGCCAACAGGTATTAAATAAGGCTTTTTCCCCTCGCTTATTAATTGCTTTATTAGCGTATCTGTATATTGGTTGCTATCTAGATCATCAGGCACTTGGTGGATTTTCGCGCCTAAGATATTATCGAGTAACATATTGCCATTTTGATAATAATCTAACTTGGGTGTACCTTTTACATCTTCCAATACTAATTCACAATGTAAGCCGAATTTAGCGGCTGCAGCGGCAGTTTGTCGTGCATGATTTGATTGTAAGCCACCAACAGTAATGAGAGTGTCGGCGTTTGCCGCGATTGCGGCGGCAACGAGGTATTCTAGCTTTCTTGTTTTATTCCCGCCTCCTGCTAAACCCGTACAATCATCACGCTTTACATATAAGTTTCTGTTCAGTACTTTAGATAATTGAGGCATATGCTCCAATGCGGTTGGCGCATGAGAAATAACGACTCGCGGAATAGCAGTTAAATTTGACATCTATGACTAGCCTTTATGTTAAAAAGAAACGTTTACTACAAGTAAATTTTTGTTCATCAATTACGCACAAAATACTATTAAATTCTTAACAAAACAAATTACAGTAATAATTTTTGTTCCCCCAAACACCTTATTTTGTTATGTTAAAACAAAAAGTAGGAATAATTATGAGTGACAGACGCACATTTTTTAAAGCATTAGTTACTACTGCAATTGCCACAAGCATTTTACCTAACATTGCAAATGCAGATGAAACAAAGACAACAAAAGCTAACACACCCATAAAGCCAAAGCGATTAAAAGCAGGTGACACTATCGGTTTAATTGCGCCGAGCAGTAATACTTGGGAAGACGAAGAAATTCACTTCGCTATCGACGTATTAAAATCTTTTGGCTTCAAAGTGAAACAAGGCAAGTATATTTTCCAACGTAGAGGCTATCTTGCTGGGAATGACAAAGATCGTGCATGGGACATCAATAATATGTTCCAAGATAAAGACGTTGATGGTATTTTTTGTTTACGTGGTGGCTACGGTTCTCCTCGCATACTACCGTATCTAGACTATGATGCGATCGCCGCTAACCCTAAAGCATTTATTGGTTATAGTGATATTACTGCGTTATTAAATGCCATTTATGCGCGTACTGGTTTGGTAACCTTTCACGGCCCTATTGCCAAGCAAAATTTTAGTGAATACACCTTACAAGGCTTTAAAGACATACTTTTCACGCCTAAAGCCAATATAGACTTAGGCACACCTCCTTTATTTGAGGCAAGAGAAGGGCAAGCTGAGAAAAAAAATAGGTTAACACTCGTCACGGGCGGCAGCGCACAAGGTCGATTGATAGGTGGCAACCTTTCATTAATGGTAAAACTTGTCGGCACCCCCTTTGAACCCGATTATCGCGGTAAAATTTTATTTCTCGAAGATGTTGAAGAAGCCCCTTATCGCGTTGACGGCATGTTAACGCATTTAAAAATATCGGGAAGATTGAACCAGCTTGCAGGCATTGTTTTTGGTAAATGTACCGACTGTACCGCTAGTGGTGATTCTTTAAGTATTGAAGAAGTGATAAAAGATCGCTTAGGGGATTTAAATATTCCTGTGCTAAAAGGTGTGATGATCGGTCACATTAAAGACATGTCTACGATCCCCGTAGGTGCTATGGCAACGCTTGATGCAACAAACAAACGTTTAGTGTTAACCGAAACGGCTGTAAGTTAGGAATGATTAATATGCTCAGTTTAGCTTTAGCGCTCTCTAGTGCACTTACCTTTCCCCAACAAACGAATATCTATCTCGACGTTATTGGCGATAATAATGACGACAAAGATTGGGCCTTTTTTGCCCCCCATGAAAATGAAAACGTAGCAAATGATTACGTCGCGAAGAAAATCGTTGAAAAGGGTGGGGTATTTGTTGTACTTCGACAACATGGCGATCGACTTGTTACCTTAGAGATTGATGATAAAGAAATCGTCATCGATCCCAATAGAATGTTTACCAAAGTAGGCAGAATTTCCAGTATAACCAAGTTAAATCCAACCCTCGCTAAGCAATCGTTATTACTTAACAAAGCTGAAAAACGTGCTGAACAGTTAAGTGAATTTGTCCTCGAAACGCTTAGTGGTAAAACGCCACCAAAAACATTTGTTGCCATGCATAATAATAGTAATGGTTATATGGGTGACGGCAAAAAAGGCATAGGTAATGTTTCCATTGAACGTTATCAAACCAAACTAGCCTCTGGTGCACAATACTTAATTGATGTAGCAAGTGGCACATATGATGAAGACGACCTGTACTTTGTTACCGATAAAACCGACTTTAGCAGCATGAAAACTAACGGTTGGAATGCTGTATTGCAGAATCCTAACGTGGCTCATGATCCAAACGAAGACGATGGCTCACTTTCTGTCTATGCGGAAATGAAAGGCTATCGCTATATTAATGTTGAAGCTGAACGTGTTACCGACGGGTTTGGTGAAGATCATCTAGCAACACAAAAGAAGATGGTCGATTTTACCTTTTCACTGTTAGAGCAAGCTGATTCAAAGTAACGTCAAGAGGTCGGTGACCTTTTTCCAAGTGCTAAAGGCCTATAGTCTTAATCACTTAACGTATTCTCTTGCATACAGGCATCAAGTAACTTTTGTTTTAGCTGTTCGTCATTAAGTGTTTGCGAGAGCGCTACTGCGCCAATCAGCATAGCCGCTTGTTGAAACGCTTTTTGTTCATCTTGGGTAAACCCGATCATGTTTTGTACAAACCCGCCAAATACTTGCGTGTAAGTATCACGAATTTTTGGATCACGGTGACGAATGTCGGAAACCAACGATGCTATTGGACAAAGAACATCGTTATTCTCAAGAAACGTTTGTTGTAAATAACGATTACGAATTTCAGTTGCAGAATCGCCGCAGCCACTCATTATATTTTGATAGGCTTGCTGTGCTGCCACTGCGATAGATTGCTGATATAAATCTGCTTTAGACTTAAAGTGTGAATAAAAAGCACCTCGCGTTAATGCTGCTTCTTTCATCACGTCATCAATAGATATGTCATCAAAACTTTGTTGCGTAAATAACTTAGCGGCAGCGATTAAGATCCGCTGTTTAGTGATGTTTTTATGATTACTATCCCAAGGCATTTTACACTCTCCAAAATATGTTCTTGAACATATTTTGATTTCTAATAGCATCGAATACAACTCATTTATTCATTCACCAACAAAGAGGAACAAACATGTCAACGATAACCATTATAGGTCCGCAATTTTCAACCTTTGTACGAACAATAGAATTAATTTGCCGTTTTAAAAACATTCCCTATCAAGTATCAATGGAGCATGAAGGCAAAGTTATCGAGTTTCGAGACACACTGCATCAACAATTACATCCTTTTACTAAGGTACCTGTGTTAATTGATGGTGATTTAATCTTACCGGAATCATATGCGATTGCGGCTTATTTAAACGATATAAGCGGGCCAGATATTTTTTCAGCGTCCGTAAAAGACAAAGCAATCGTAAATGCATGGGCGCACATAATTGCCGAGTATGTCTATCAAGACTTAATTCGTCACTATCTTCTAGAAATACATATGCCAAAAGGAGAAAATGGCAATATCCGCATCGATGTAGTTAATGAACATAAACCTATTGCGCAAAAAACCTTGCAAAAGCTCGAAGCACAAATCGGTGATCAAGGTTTCTTTATCGGCGATACCTTTACCCTTTGTGACGCCTTATTGTTACCCATCCTTGCCTACGTGTTTGTTATACCTGAACCATTTTCTATCCACCAAAACACGCCTAAGCTGGCCAGATACTTTGATAAGCTAAGCGCATATGATTTTGTCAGCGGCGTATTAACTTTGCCTCAAGAATAAACAGAATTTAAGTAATCAGCAGGATGTAAAAACCTGCCGCTTTAATATTGAGAATGAAAGGGGTCACTGGCCCCTTTTTGTGTTTGCTTTCTCTTTTCAGCTTTTATTGAGGCAAGTCTGGCACCTTTTTAAGGTTTAAATTGGTTAATGAAGCGCGTATTTGATTGATAAATGTTTCACCCGGATCGGTTTTTGTCGTTAAATAATTCGGATTAACTTCTTTCCAAAGCGGATGATTAGCAAAATTTTTATATTCATAATGCCCAATCACGTAATCAATCGGAAATTCTTCACTGAGTTGCTTAATCAGCGCGATATTAGCCTTTAACTGTTCACTCGTTAACGGTAACGTGCTGCCGTTACCTACATTCTCAATACCTATAGCACTATGATTTAAGCCAATAACATGACGCGCAAATGTAGTATTCGGCAGTAGTTGATAGATAGTCCCATCACGGTCAATCAAATAATGTGCTGAAACATTTAATTGGCTCGCGCTACTTATTTTACTTCTAGCACTAGGCAACATAGGAGAATTAAAGGCGTTAAAAGAAGCCTTCAACGTTGGTATAGCCGTCCAATGCACTACCACCATTTTTGGCGTTATATGTGCTTTTTCAGCTTTGATACCATAGCGTTTATCCAAGTATTCGAGTGATAATTGCTCTCGTTTATCATTGTAGATGATAGGCCATTGAACAACCTCCAACGCTGCACTTTCATTCTTTTTAGCAGCTTGCTGTTCGACACTAGAAGAACATGCCATCAACCACAGTAACGACAAGGTCGTACAAATATTTCTAACAGATAACAACATTAATTTTCCTTTTTTAGTATCGGGCATTTCACCTTCAAAAGCTTATCTTACATTACATGTTAAACAGTAAAGTAACGACTCAATATTGAATAAAGCTTGAAAGCAAGTAAATATGCAAATATATTATTCCTAAATTCAAATACGATAGTAATTATTTAGTAATGAAAATACAACCTCATATCTCTTATAAAGAGAATACAATGCATGTAGAAAACGTTTCCATTGCATCTATTGCCAAAGACATTCCCACACCTTTTTATTGCTATTCTTATTCTGCTATCAAAGAAAACTATTTAGCGTATAAGCGTACGTTTAGTCAGCAAGACACATTAATTTGCTATGCCGTAAAAGCAAATGCTAACCAAGCCATATTAAAGTCGCTAGCGAACTTAGGCGCGGGGGCTGATGTCGTTTCTGAAGGCGAAATAAGACGCGCATTACAAGCTGGTATACCAGCCAATAAAATTGTTTTTTCAGGGGTTGCAAAAACACGCGACGAAATAGCCTATGCCTTAGTGCACAACATTCTACAATTTAATGTTGAGTCTGAGCCTGAATTAGCATTAATTAGTGAAATAGCATCTGCCCAGAATAAAGTTGCCGGCATTTCAATAAGAATAAATCCCAACGTTTGCGCCAATACTCATGCAAAAATTACCACAGGCAAATCAGAAAATAAGTTTGGTATACCTATCGCGAAAGCACAAAGTGTGTACCAATACGCCGCCTCATTACCGGGAATAAAAGTTCAAGGAGTCGACGTACATATTGGCTCGCAACTCACCGACCTCGAGCCATACAAACAAGCCTTTAGTAAAGTTGCAGAATTTGTTGCGGTATTGAGATCTGACGGACACAACATATCAATTATTGATATTGGCGGTGGTTTAGGAATCGATTACCACGAAAATGAAACCCCACCAAACAAAGAGGAATACGCTCAAATAGCACAAGAGCTACTCGGGCATTTAGGGTGTAAAATTATTGTCGAGCCTGGGCGCTCAATTTTAGGAAACGCAGGTATTTTAGTGTCTAGTGTCGTCTACATAAAAAAAGGTGAAGCGCGTCAATTTTTAATTATCGATGCCGGCATGAATGATTTAATTCGACCTAGCATGTACGACGCCTATCACCAAATAAAACCCGTTGAACATACAACTAACACAAGCACTTTTTACGATGTTGTTGGCCCTGTTTGTGAAACTGGCGATACCTTTACTAAACAACGAGAACTGCCAACAGCACAAGCAGGCGATCTGATCGCTATCCTGAGTTGTGGCGCCTATGGCAGCGTTATGTCTTCAACTTATAATACTCGGCTGAGTGCGCCTGAAATAATGGTTAAAGAAAACCAGTACTCGGTTATTAAATCTCGACCAAGCTACGAAGAAGTCATCGAGCAAGATATTATCCCACATTGGCTTTAATCAGCTATCAGTTAGGCTTATTAGCACTAGTTCATCAATGATCTAGTGCTTTTAAGCTCATAATTAGCACTTCTTCTTCAATCGCATATAACGGGGTTTTACTTTTTGGTTTAGCAGGGTCATCCCCTAAACCTGTAATAAGGGCAATCACACCATCTTTTGTTTCTGGATTAAACCAAAACTGCCCAAGCAAACCATACGCTTCACCCATGTGGCCGTAGTATTTTTGGCTCTGTTGAGTGAGTCCCCAGTCTTTTAAATCGATAATATGTGTCGAGAGTCCATAACTGGTTTTAAGATTAAACATGCTTGCGTCATCTAACGCACCTTCTCCACCAGTATGACCATTGTTAAGCGTTTTATCGTACTGCCATACTGGTTCGAGCATTAAAGATAAGGTTTTTTTCGAAATAACTTGTGCCTTATTTTCGCCAATAAACAGTTTCATCAAGGCTGCTAAATCTTTTGCTGATGCTCTTAATCCACCTTGCGGTGAAAATAATGTTGGGTTACTACCAAGCTGGTAATCAGCCAGCATTGATTGATCTGGCTTTTCAGTACGACTGTACTTTTCGCCACCATAAAAGCAGGAAATATTATTACCATCAACTTGCGGGATCCACGGCCCTTCAGCATCCCAAACATAGCCGCCCTTACCTCTTCGATACAGCGTTGCAAGATTTGAATACTGTGTTGAATAAAAGTCACATACATTAAAGCTTACATCTAAATTGAGTGGCTCAAATAATCTTTGCTTGGCAAAGTGATCCATACGTAAACCACTCACATTTTCAATAACGCCAGCAATCAAGCCAAAATTTAGGTTTGCATACATGAAATACTGACCAGGTTGTTGATTTTTTTGGCTAGCAAAATGACCTTTATCATGCTCGTCTTCGTTTGTATTAAAAAAGCGCTGGTAATTTTCACCGAGCGGCAAAAAATACTGACCGTTATCACGAATTGAAGAGATGTGCGCTAATACCTGCCTAACGGTAATTTTACTGTCGGGAAAATGAGGATTACGCAGCGTAAAACCTAAGTATTGAGAAATGTCTTCGTCTAAATTTACTAAGCCTTCATCAACTAACGTCATCAACGACATGGTAAGAATGAATTTCGAAATAGACGCAATACGTACTTTATGGTCTAGCGTTAACGGTTGTTTTTCGCCAGTAGGACTAATCGTTGCAATGCCTTCCGCATGTTCAAAAACAATATTGCCATTTTTAATTAACACCAGTTGCAAACCAGATATTTCGGTAGTGTTGTTATTGGTTTGATTCACTAAATCATGTATTTTTTGCTTAACATCTACAAAAGCGTCGTCTTTATTTTCTATTGAACAAGAAGACAACAAACACAACATGATTAAATAACAAAGAGTTTTCATAAATAATATCTCAACAATACATTTTCAGTGTTACGCGAGCATTGACAGTATCTTTCCCACCAAAAGCCCGCCAGCAGTGCCAACAATATAACCAATCAGAGCCATTAAAACGCCTACGGGAATTAATGCTCTCGAATAGGCAGCAGCCAGTATAGGTGCTGATGCTACGCCACCAATATTGGCGAGTGATGCAATACCACAAGTGAATAAATCAAACTTAAATAGCTTTGCAAACAGTACCATTAATAGGCCGTGAATAAACAAAATGACCATCCCCATGAAAATATAAAGCGGTGCTTCGGTTAATTCATAGAAATTTGCTCTAGATGCGATAAGGGCAATAATTATATAAAGCATGATCGTTGAAATCGCTTCAGAACCTTGCAATTTACTTATTGGCGTCATTGCCGCAAGCACACCAAGTACGGTTACGATCAACACAGTCCACGTCGTTTCGCTAAAGAAGGTTGATGCCGGTAACATCGACGCAATAGATTGCGTAACTACCGAAACCAACAGCGACAATGAAAGTAAAATTAATAAGGCTGTCGTAAGTTCACTCGAACTCTCTGTAGTTTGTTCTTCCGACAAACTTTGCGCAACCGTGTCGAGTTTTTCACTGTTTGTTCCTACCCATCGATCAAATAACTTGGCGTGCGGTACTAATGCCAGTAAAAGCATCACCCATAAGGCGTAATCAATTGAATCAATAATAAGCGTGTAGCCCATTCGGCTGTCGGGTACATCTAATGCGAGTTGAATAGCCGCCATATTGCCCATCCCTCCCATCCAACTGCCACTAAGCGCCGCAAACGTTTTCCAAGAGTCAGGCTCTAGAGACGGTAAAAAAATCATAAAAGCAACGACAAATGCAACACCAATACTTACTGAGGCGCTAAAGAACGCTAACACGATTTTCCCGCCAAGTTTCTTAATTTGTCTTAAGTCCGCTTTAAGTAGCATTAAAAAGATCATCGCAGGTAGGATATTCGTTTTTAGACTACTATAAGCGCTCGTTATTTCCGCAGATTTACTCCACAAGCCTAGCGTCGATAGCAGGATGATAACAAAGTATAGAATCACGATTACGGGTAACGTTTTAAATAACTTGCTGTCACTTTTATATTCAATACACTTCAACCCCCCTGCAACAGCAAGTAAGACAGTAAAAAAAGCAAATGCGGAAGTGATCATAATAAAGTCATTAATTTACAAAAAGAAATGCGGTTAAATTACCATCACCTCTGCTAAAAAGTAAAGTTTTATTCTAAAACATAAAAACATAAAAAATTAATTATTCATTTATTTATAGGTATTTAATTATATACGACTTGGCATACGTTTCATGTAACACTACCGAAAGTATGACAACCTGCTTGGAAGAAAAAATATCAGTTTTATTTGCTTAGTGGCTGTAAATGAACAACTAGGTTTGTACTATAAATTTGTTTTAAAAGGGTATTATTTACTCATATCATTACACGGAGCTTAGATAAACATAACATCTCTTTTACATCCCTCCTCTACTAGATATAAGTTAATCATTTTATCTTTTTACACGAGCAGAATATTTTATTTCTGTAAGGCTTGACATTTAAGAATATTTTATCTAGGTTTAATTATTGGAAATATTTATTCTTTAAAAATAAATACAAAGGAATAAAAAATTGCACTAGTATCCAGTTGATAATATATAAAAAAGAATGAGGGTATATGGAAACGCTAACACTAAAAAAAACAGCACTTGCAATCAAATTTGCTTTGCTTGCAACAGCAACTTTATCTGTCAATTCATTTGCGGAAGAAGCAAGTGATAAAGAACGCAAAAAAGATGAAACAGAAGTTATTGAAGTAAAAGGGTTTCGTGGTTCAATACAAAAAAGTTTAAACATCAAAAGGTTTGCAGATAATATTGTTGATGCTATTTCTGCTGAAGATATTGGTAAGTTTCCTGATCAAACCGTTGCAGATGCCTTACAGCGTATTACGGGTGTTCAGGTTGAGAAATCTGAAGGTGAGAGTAATCGCGTCAGTATTCGTGGAACAGCACCTCATTTAAATTTAACGCTACTTAACGGTCAGAATGTTGCTTCAGCAACCGCTTCTCATTCAATTCTAAAAGCATCTCGTGGTTTTAATTATTCATTATTACCTACAGAAATTATTGATACCTTGGAAGTACACAAATCTGCACAAGCAAAAGTACAAGAAGGCTCTGTTGGTGGCACGGTGATAGTAAAAACTCGCCAACCACTGAAAGAAAAATCTAACACTGCGGTATTTTCATTAAAAGATTCATATCAAGAAACAAGTGGCGAGCACTCACCAACCTACTCGGGTTACTACACGTGGAAAAATGACGACGAAAAATTTGGTTTTAACATTGGTGCCGTTGTAAAAGAAACTACGACTCAACGTGATGGTTATAGTTCTTCAGGCTTTGAAAAATCACATATGATTAATGAACAAGCCGTATACACACCACTTGATGTAACATCGTCTCGTTACAGGTCAGATAAAGAGCTGACTACATTGTCATCTGCGTTGCAATTAGAGCTAACAGAAGGCGTTATTTTAACGTTTAACAATTTGATTTCAGGTGTCGATAAAACCAATAAAAGCACATCAAATGGCGCTTACATCGGTTATAACGATCCAGCAAAGTCAGGCCTAACAGGCACGCTTACTGGCGATATTTTAACATCAGGCTCTATTGTGTTAGATCCGTTAGATTTAGGCACAGATCCGAAATATCAGCATAAACAAGATTACTTTGAATCCCGTTATGCGTTATCGCGTGAAGTGGGTGAATATGAAACCAAAGTTCATGATTTACGTCTAGATTGGCAAGGCACTAATTTTGATCTCGCGGTACAAGTAGGTATCACTAAAGCTGAAGGCAATATTGCGATACAAGCGTTAGATTATGAAGCACAAACAGATGCTCATTATGATGTAGGCGCTAGTCGACCGTCTTATGAATTGCTTTCAAATCCTCAGCCGGAAGATTATTTCGGTACCTACATGGCAGACAAACTGTTTGAGAATGAACAAGAAGAGACCTACTTCCAAACCGACTTGAACTATCAATTTGATCATGACTTTGTAACCTCAATCGACGTTGGTGTTAAGTATATTGACCACACTAAAAGTTCTCAGATTTTCTTAGAAATTAAATACCCTTGGCTTTCATATAATGAGGAATACAGTGGCTCTGCGTGGTTAGAAAGTATCTACCCGGGGTTTGGTGTGCAATCTATCAATATGGGTGGTATGACTAACGGTTTAGCGAAAAACTTTATGGGTGGTGGTACACACCCTCACTTATTTAACTATGACTTTTCAAAACTAGACAGTGCATTTAATCAAGTTGATACATTACGAGAGTACAATCATTTAGGTTATTCTCTAGCGCTTGAGGAAAAAATTACCAGTGGTTATGCTCAGGTAAATTTTGAGTCTGGTAAATTAAAAGGTAACGCAGGTATACGTATAGCTAAAACGGATCAAACAAGTATTGGGGTTGATATTCTTACCCCAGCAGGTTGGTATAAGCCTGATGTTTTATTTGATACTGCAGTTCCTGTGAGCGTAGAACGCGATTATACAGATGTGTTACCAAGCCTTAATTTATCATACAGCCTTGAAGACGATATTATCTTACGCTTTGCCGCTGCTAAAGTGATATCACGCCCTGACTATGACTTACTTGCGCAGAGAAAAATTTATTCTCGAGCAGGTGGTGTTCAAGGTAATCCAATGTTAGACCCAACCAAAGCAACACAGTACGATATTTCAGCTGAATATTACTTTACTGACTCCTCTATCTTATCGTTTGCATATTTCATTAAAAATATCGAAACATACGTAGATACAGAGAATGTTTTAGCAAAAGTACTATTGCCCGTTGATGACTCAGTTAATGAATTCGGCATAGATGGCGCAACCTATGAAGTTACTGAAATGGAACTTAGAACTCCTGTTAATGGAAGTGGTGGTACAAATAAGGGCTTTGAAATCAACCTACAGCATGATTTTAGCAACGGTTTTGGCGCGTTAGCTAATTACACGTATCAAGATGCTGACATGGATGAAGAAGGCGCGGTATTACCTAATAACTCTAAAGATACCTTTAATATGAGCGGCTATTACGAAGTTGAAGATTACTCAATTCGGTTATCTTATACCTTCCGTAGTGCTTATTATTCAGGCATCGCAAGAAACATAGACCGATATACAGATGACTATGGACAGTGGGATGCCAACATGAATTACCATATTAATGACAATGTTTCTTTGAATCTTCAAGTAATCAACTTAACAGATGAAAACGCAGAAAGTTATGTGAAATCTGAAACAGGTGATACGGCTCGTTTAGCTGAATATAACTATGGTCGACGCATATTTGCTGGAGTTTCCGTCAGGTTTTAACCAATAACCCCTTACACACTGTTGGTTAAAAAAGGCCAATACTGTCTTCAGTATTGGCCTTATTTTTAAAACACACGTTTTGTTGATATTTAGGAGTAAGTTCTCATGTCAGTACTAATTAAGATAAAAATGCATGCGAGTATGCTGACAGCCATTGAAAAACGAATAGCTGATCATATTTTAAACAACCCCAACGAAGTCAAAAATTACTCCTCTAAAACATTAGCTCAAGCTGTTAACGTAAGTCAGTCTAGCATTATAAAATTTGCGCAAAAACTCGGTTATAAAGGGTACCCTGCTTTGAAACTTGCCTTAATTGAGCTAAAACCATCAAAGCACAATTTACACGGCGATATATCACTACAAGATAACCTCGAAAAAGTCAGTAGCAAGCTTCTCGCAAGTAAAATAGAAATGCTAAGAAACACGCAATTTCTCAATGATAATGCGCAATTAACCGATGCTGTATCCATGATTCTCAATGCAGAAAAAATTTTAATTAGCGGTATCGGCGCATCAGGCTTAGTAGGTAAAGATTTGTGCTTTAAGCTTCAAAAAATTGGTTTTGCTGCGGTGTACGAATGGAGTGGCCACAACCAAATAGCGTGCTCAGCAACACTTAATAAAAACGACTTAGTGATATGTTTAAGTGAATCAGGCAAAACAGCAGATGTTATTGCGGTGGCACAACAAGCGAGAAAGCAGGGAGCTGCTGTGTTAGCCATTACTGGTGTCGGCAAATCTAAATTGCGTAAACTCTCAGAAACTTGCCTATACACAGTCTCCGAACCCTCGTCCCTGCGCTTATCATCTATATTGGCGAGAACGTCTCAAGCATTAATTATTGACACCTTGTTTATTGCTATCACACAAAAATCAAAAATACTGAGAATGCAAATCAAGAAGTCAAACGAAACAGTAGCGAATAACGTAAATAAACAAGCATATTATTTGAGTGCACCATAACGTCATGATAAAAAATCGTTAATCAAGTTACAGCGTGGACGCCTAAAAGCAATAAACTTACATACAACTCGATGCAAGGCATTAAAAAAGCTAATAAGGTGGCAAGCCTACAATTGCGTAAACACATAAGTACTTGTAAAACATTACAGGCCACGAAACTCCTCGCTCGCCTCAGTATTATGATTTGAGGCGTTATCTACTTGGTCGGCACTATACTTTGAAGATGACTTGTTTTTGATACAGTTTATAAAAGATTAAGTAGCAAATAGCGCAAAAGCTTAGTGCAAAACTAAGTGAACCAAAGGTAGGTGAAAATAGTTGGCTAAAATAACGATCATATAAAAAGGTCTTAAGGCTAGTTTCACCAACAGGTACCATGATCAATATACGCGCAAATATACCAGAAAGAACAAAGAATCCAATGGCATTAACCCCAAAGACAATAAAAGGTGCACTCCACTTTTTATAACCTTTAATATCAATTATCCAAATCAAAACAGCAAGGAGTGCGCATGCCCATCCTGAAGAAACTATCACAAAAGACGAGGTCCACAGCTGCTTATTAATCGGCACAATCAGACTAAACCCATAACCGACTAGCAGCATGATTATTCCAAGCTTAACAAGGATCTTAGCTTTATCTATGTTCTTGAGAAAATTGTTAGTTAGCGTATTTGAAATAATCACACCAATAAGCGCAGATGCTATTGCAGGAATAGTACTTAACAGCCCCTCTGGATCAAACGCAAACGGTTGTGCACTTTTATAATATAAATGCTGACTACCAATGATAAAATCATCAACCCATGCCACTAAACTATTGCCAAATGCTAATTCCCCCACATATATATTGCCTACGTTATCTTGATAAGGCATCAATGCATTTAGTAGCCAATAAGCAATTAATATCGCAACAAATATCGCTTTCTGTACTTTTGCACTGGTATAAAAAGCAAGGTAATAAGTCACAATAAAGACAATAGCAAGCCGTTGAAGCACTCCGAAAATTCTTATGTTATAAAGCCTATCTTCAAGCCAACTAAACCCTGGATCTTGAAAGTTAATATAAAAGAGAAATAAGCATAAACCTAAGCCAAACAGCTTTAAGGTACGCAGCCATATTTTTGAATGTTGTAAAGGCGTTGATTTTGCCCGATTTATGACAATACCAATCGAAATTCCCATCATAAAGACAAACAAAGGAAAGATAAGATCAGTAGGTGTTAACCCATGCCATTGTGCATGTTTTAAAGGCGGATAAATATTTGACCAGCTTCCCGGGTTATTAACTAACACCATTGCCGTTATTGTGATGCCCCTCAAAACATCAAGCGCTATTAATCTATTTTGAGCATAACGAGCTAACACAGCGTCTGCATGACGGGAAAAGAAATGAATCAAACTGTTTTCCTACGTATTTTTGTTATGTGAATGTGTTCAAGCGTTTTAAAATATAACGGATAATATTGCGTTTTCTGTTATTCATTAGTCCGCTAACGCGGTTATATAAACTAAGCTTTCAATCCCCGTTTTACTGACTGCCGACACCGCAACCTTTTGCAACATCGATGTTGTAACATTATCGTTATCATTGTTAGGCGCAACGATAGATAATAATGGTAGCGTTGCTTTACGTGACGTTCGTGGCAACACTTGATACTGCCATTTATCACCATATTGGCTGTAAAGCACATAATTTCCAATACTATCAGGTGAGTCATGATGTATGTCGATCTCTACCTGCTGCTTAACGTTTACGTCTATTTCGGCGGCGTCGGGTTGTTTTTCATCTAACCAACGAGATGCAGGAATTAACGCATTTTGCTTAAAACTAAAATTATTCAGTCTTTCTGTCATCTCCTGATTATCGATAATCCCGCCAATATGCCAGAATATTTGCCCAGTATTATCTTCAAGTAACGCCCTGTTTATCATAATTTGGTTTTGTACTTCATCAACCATTCTCGCTGTTTTTGCATTGTGCGTACGAATGCCTGGCCATATATGACGTTGTAAATCATTCTGTTTCTGCCACCAATTTAGCAACATAGGATAGCTTTGGCCTTCTTTACTGATGTTCCAATAAAGCTGTGGAGAAAAGTAATCAACCCATCCTTTTTGTAGCCAAAGCCGAGCATCTGCATATAACTTATCAAACTGATCAAAGCCAGTGATCCACTTAGGTTGCCCAGGACGCCAAATACCAAAAGGGCTAATGCCAAGTTTTACGCGAGGTTTTATCGTTTTGACCTGTTGATACAAGGCGTGAACAAATTCATTCACGTGTTGACGACGCCAATCACCAAGTGATAACTGACCGTCATTAGCAAGATATCGCTGATAGTTCTCGTTATCGGGAAACTCTTTATCGCTATGATAGGAGGGGTATGGATAGAAATAGTCATCCATATGAATACCATCAATATCGTAGCGATGAACAATATCGGCAACAACGTTTAAGGTATGATTAACCGCATTAGCATCACTAGGGTCTAACCAATAGTAACCGCTATCTAATTTAATGACGGCTTCTTCCAGCTTTTTCACTAACGACTGATCTGAAATATCGCCACCATTAATATGATGGACGCGATAAGGGTTTAGCCAAGCGTGTAACTCAAGGCCACGAGCATGTGCTTGTTCAATCCAAAAGGCTAATGGATCGTAAAAATTGTTAGGTGCCCAACCCTGTTTTCCTGTTAAATAATATGACCATGGCTCAAGCTCACTAGGATATAAAGCATCTCCTTGTGGGCGTATTTGTAGAATAACAGCATTAAAGTTATGTGCTTGCAAGGCATCTAGTAGACGAATCGCTTCTTCTTTTTGCTGCGTTTGAGATAGTCCTGGCGCGCTCGGCCAGTTGATATTTGCTACCGTAGCAATCCAAGCAGCTCTGAATTCTCGCCGAACTTCTATTGGCGCAGAGACATAATTTTTAGACCATAATACCCATATCATCAGTATCAAAGCCGCGCAGATTATCAAGCTTCGCGTAGGGTAGTTAACCAACAAAAATGTTAACTGTTTTATTTGCCGTTTAACAAAATCCATAGTTGATTACTCTTGACTACGCTTAAAGTCTGCTATCGACGCTTTCAATAATTTCGCTTTTGCCGTTTTTTCTGGAAGAGATGCTGCTAAAGCTTCGAACTTAGCAATATTTTGCCCATTAAGAATATGGCGAACTTCTTTCGCAACCGTTCTTGAGACGTAAAAGCTTCCTGTCTTTAACGTTTGCATAAGCATATTTTCATATTGTTGTTGCTGCGCTGGATATTCCGCCAGTACTGACATTGCTTTGGTCATCACTTTACTATCGTAACTATCGCGAAGTGCGGAAATGAGAATCTCTGCATTTGCTTCATTCTTTGGTTGTTGTGCCAACATATCAATGGCCTGCATTTGCACTCGCCCTAAAGGGCTAGTCAAATACTTACCGGTAATATCTGCATAGGTGGTATCAAATACCTGCTTTGTTTGGTGCATCGCCTGTAATTGTTGCAACGTTTTTACTAACATGGCTTCTTGCTCAAACATAACTTGCTTTGGATCTTGTTCGTTCACTGAACATAAACCATTGTTTTCACAATCTTCAATGTCTTTGAGTTGATGTAATAATTGCTGTCGTTGTTGAACAAACGTTTTTATTACATCGGATTGCATTGTGGCAGGCGTTTGATGCGTTTCGGGAATATTCTGGTCAACGCTAGCTAATGTGTTCGCATTATTTTTATCAATAGATGTTGCTTTACTTGAAACTGAGGCTATTTCTGTATCTTGCTTTGATTCAAGTGTTTGAAAGTAAATAGCCAAAACTACACAGACTAATGCAACACCTAAAATGAGCTGCTTATGCATACTTATTTACCCCCTTCAACTGCCATCTACAACGAATAACAATGGCTAATAACACCAACAACAGTCCATGCCAACTGCCACCACTTTCCGATGAAGGTTGATCATTATTTGGTTTATTTGGTTGGTTGGTGCCGCTATCGTTTGGTGCCGTAAAAGAAACATGTGCTAATGTGTTGGCATCTGATAACAAAGTGCCAACATGAACAACGCCAGATTGTTCATTAACAGTAACATGATAATACACATCATTATTAATCCCTTGCACGGTAACATCGTTAACGGTTAGTTCGGTCTCATTAGTAATCGTTGCTAGCATATCAGCATCATCTTGAGTCGATGAAAGCAATGGCAAGCCATTATCAGCTGTTACATATACCGTATCACCAGACATTGCGATGATTTTATTGTTAGCGTCTAGCGCATTCGCATCACCTTCATATGCCCAGTCTTGCCAGGTATCGTAATCGCCAGCGAATACGTAACCGAACGTCGAATTATGTTTAATTTTATAATAGCGCTCTTGCACGGGAGCTAAAGACACCACTACGTCTAAAATCTGATAGGCACTGCCGGTTTCACTATCAACATTTGTATCGGCACCTGCTGCAGTGTGGCGAATATTAATATCCTTAGCCGTAACGATAATATCGCCAACCGAAAAACCATGTTGTAACTTTGCTGTACATTGATGACGATCATAAAGCTTCTTTTGGTAACGCTGGCTTTGTTGAGCGGTTAACGCTATTGCACTCGCACTTGCGATACGATCAAACATCGCACTTAAACAAACAGCATCTTGCTCTTGCTCTACACATTGATACTCACCTTGCGCTAATAAACACGTTTCACCAGTGGCTAAGGTTAAAAAGTTATAACGCCAGATTTGCTCATCAGAATCATTATCTGGCGCTGGCGGTTGATAATTTGGTAAACAAAACTCAACGCCTTCCATCAAACACTCAACGTCTATTTCTGACACTATTGCGTTATCCGTTATGTATAGTTGCCAATTCTCAGCGTCAAACTTTCCTAAGAAGCCATCATCTTGCCATGCGGGGTTGTCTAGCCAACGACAAATTTTTGTGGGGCCACCGTTATATGCAGAATAGGCGGCACGTGTTCGTTCGCGCCAATTATTGGCTGACGACACGCATGAGGCTTCTGATGCGTTCTGCCATTCAGCGTAGTAGATTTCCATGGCATAAACCATGTTTTCAAATATCTGCCAGCCTTTACCTTCATTAATTTGCGTAAAGTGCCAACGATCATCAATTTGCATCATACCGTGGCCGTGGCCACTATCACCACGCATCATTTTAGTTTTGCTATCGAGTATTGACCGAAAGTAATGACTCCAAAATGTCTCCTGATTAGCAACAGCCTTTATCGCATACGTCCACGCTGAAACTTCTTCACTAGAGGCTTCTGGTTTTCGTACCGATAAATAGTATTTAGCAGCAGCTTGAATTACCGCATTGAGCTCGTTCATATAACGACGGCGCTCTACTGTGACGTTACGTCCACTGTCAAAAATAATTTGACCGAGATAGTCATCAACAAACTTAGGATCACCAAAAGGGTTAATATCACAGTAAGCAGGGGCAGTGCCAAAATTCCAAGAGGTATTCTCTGTTGTTTTTCCTGCGCATAAGTAGAAATTTTCTGTATCATTAGGCAAGGCGTGAGCGTTGAACAACGTTAACACCGCTAAAAGAACAAATATGGATTGATTCATAGCAAAAAACCTACGTTGAAGATAGCACCAAAATAACGCTTTTATTCTCAAAAGTAAAGATATCAAGAATATAGTATTCCAGCCGCTGTAACTTAGAAAATTAAAGTGACGCAACTGATGATATTATCCATTAACACACTTAAACTTACTTTAACTATACCGTGTTAAACATAGCATTCAGAGGTTTTAAGCATATTAAAGGAGATGTTAAACTCACTATAAATGCATTTTGATTAACATCAGTCACTCTAAAAACAACGGAATATATTATCATTATTGTATTGATAATTAAGAATAGTATATTTATCATAGTGACGTATTGTATTTCTACCAACTATGTTAAGTATAATTGCGAAGTTCAGCGAACAACGTCATTGATATTACACGACTCATGCTGATGTATTAGCACAAGACATGTTGATAAAGCAATAACCTCTTATTATCAATCGTAGTTTATCGTTCAAGAGTAACCACACGCTAGCGATAGATAATCAAGTGTACTGTTTGTAGTAAGAAAGTTAATGAAAAAGGTTTAACCAAGCCTTAGAAGTGTATCCCTTGTGAATAAATGAACAAGAATTTATGCATTAGTCTAACAAACATCTAATGACTGAACTTGTAAGCTTTATCGATTATTTTAGAGAACAACATGAATATAGTTTATTTAAACAATCAATTTATCCCCAGCAATGAAGCAAAAATTTCACCGATGGATCGAGGCTTTTTATTTGGCGAAGGTATTTATGAAGTAATCCCTAGCTATGAAGGTAAGTTTATTGGCTTACAAGTTCACCTAAATCGGCTTTATAATGGTTTAGAATCTTTAGGTATCTCATCACCATTAAGTAACGAGAAATGGATTGAACTATGCCAAGAATTAATTGCACGTAACGAAGGGGAAAATTTAGCTGTTTATCTTCACGTAACCCGTGGTGACTCACCAACGCGCAACCACGCATATCCAACAAATACAACACCGACCGTTTTTGCATTTACTTTTGACATTCCCGCGCAACCTGTGCCCGAAAAACAAAATGCAACAGTATATAATGTTTCGAGCCAACAAGATTTAAGATGGAAAAGATGCCAAATTAAATCCACGTCGTTATTAGGCAATGTTATGCACTTTCAACATAGTATTAATGAAGGCAACAAAGAAACAATTTTATTTAACGACCAAAATCAACTGACAGAAGCAAGTGCGAGTAATGTCTTTATTGTAAAAAACAATACTATTATGACACCGCCATTAGATAATCAAATTTTACCTGGTGTTACGCGACATATTGTATTGGCGCTGTTAAAAGAACATAGCAAATTCACGATAGAAGAAAGAGCCATTTCATACGATGAAGTCTTAAATGCAGATGAAGTTTGGCTTACCAGTTCGACGAAAGAAATCGCTCCTGTTATCAAAATAGATGACAACATTATCGCTTCTGGAAAGGTTGGCGATGTATGGTTAGAAGCCCAAACACTATTTTCTCAATATAAATATCAGTACTAACACGCGTTAATCACGACGCAATATCAATGCAAAACTGCGCGCATTGAATTTCTGATAAGGATGAATGAAGATAACTAGCGCCCCTTTTATGGAGCGCTATGGTATTAAAAGGTCGCCGCCATTTTAGCGTTTATTCACCCAAGACTAACTGATGGCAACTTACTTGCGTAATTTGCCCTAAAATAGTTGCTTGCTCTGCACCGGTAACACTGGGCGCGTTTGCCACTTGACCAGTAATACAGCGGTAACCGAGCCATGCAAATGCAAGCGCTTCCATATACTGGCTCTCTATGCCAATACTATCCGTCGTTTTTATATGCCATAAAGGTAACAAACGGCTTATAGCATTCATTAAAGCTGTATTTTTTGTGCCTCCGCCAAAGACCAAAAGGTTACCCGAAGGCTGAAAGTCTGGGTTTGACTTAACATTTAGCGCTTTATTTAGTTCATTTGTAACACTTGTCGCTGTAAGTTCAACTAAAGTAGCCATAATATCGGCATCTGAAATGTTGCTTGAGTGTGAATACTGTTCAAGTTTTTGAGTAAGCCAAGCTAAATTAAAATATTCTCGGCCGGTACTTTTGGGGTGCGGTAATGAAAAATAGTTATCGGCTAACAGCGTCGCCAATAAAGGTTTGTTTACTTGGCCTGAAAGTGAAACTTTTCCATCTTCATCATAAGGTTGTGAAAACTTAGTTTGCATCCAACTATCAAGTAAAATATTACTTGGCCCCGTATCAAAGCCCGTCAAGGTATCTTGATTAATAAGCGTTAAGTTGGCGATACCGCCTAAGTTAAGTAAAGCAGTGTTTGCTGTAAATTCCGATGAGTGAGTAGATGACTCAAATAAGCTTTGGTGAAACATAGGTACTAGCGGTGCACCTTGTCCTTTAAAGGCAATATCCATTCCCCTAAAGTCGGTCACACAGGTAATGCCTGTTTCTGCTGCAAGTACATTAGCATTGACCAATTGCATTGAAAAAGGATTATCACCAAACGGATTATGCAACACCGTTTGACCATGGCAACCAATTGCCCTCACTTGAGAACGTTCAATTTGGTAGTTGGTTAAAAGCTGTTGAACGGCTTTCGCGTAACTTTTGGCAAGCTTCACTTCAAGCTGGCCTAGCGCTTCTAAATTGCACTGCGTATTTTGACACAGTGCCAGTACTTCCGATCTAATACTTTCATCAAAATCGCAGGAAAATCCGCCAATAAGTGCTGATTTATTATTTGCGATTTTTGCCAACACCACATCTATACCATCAACACTAGTGCCTGACATAATGCCAATATAAAGGTTCGCTTTATTTGTATTTATATCATTTTCCACATGACTTCCTATCGGGTTTATTTATTTTCTGTTTATTGGGCTTGCTAGAGGCTAAATTGCACAGATTTCGTTTACTGCAATATTACCTAATGTAGTATTATCGCGCCGTTGAAAACATATTGTATGGTATTTTTAAACATCTGGCATATTCATTATTTTTTGTCACTTATAGCTTTAGCGACTGCTGCCATTGTTGCTTGATATATTCAGCAACTCTAAATGCATTTGCATAAATCGTGTAGGTGTATGGCACACTGCCACCTGTTGGCATAAATGAACCATCGGTAACGTAAAGGTTTTTCACCTCATGAGCACGGCAGTATTTATTAAGAACAGACGTTTTGGGATCGTGACCAAAACGGCAGCCCCCAGCCATTAAATTCGTTGGTGGGGCACTACTAACAGATGTAGTAATGTTTTTTGCACCGAGCTTTTCAAGCACTTTTGCCCCTTTTTCAACTAAATATTCTGCTACGGTAACATCTTGCGGATGAGCACCTATGCGTACCTTAGCGACAGGGTCTCCCCACTGGTCTGTAACCTCTTCATCCAAGGCAACAAAACAATCGTCGTTCGGCAACCAGTCAGTAAACACTTCAAATCGTAATGTTTTATATGACGTAAATTCACTGTATAACTTTGATTTTAGCTGCTCACCCCAAATCAGATCACCCGCTTCATCGTATTCATTGTCATACGCTCGCGCTATCGGATTGTGATAAAAAAGAAAATCTAACGTGCCCCCTTTCGCTTTACCGCCCTTATTAACGCCCGAGAAATCAGCATCATTAATCTGATACCAATCTTGTATTGCTCGATTAATAAAAGGACCTTCCGTTTTTAATTCTCGTGCTTGCTCATCGGTTAAATCATCAAAATAGAAATCACCTCGGCCGCCGCCGCCGCCACTAAAAATTAAGTTTTTACCGACTTGACCATTATTGTTTGCTAGACCTTGTGGAAACTGCTTACTTTTAGAACTTAACAGTAATCGACTCGTCTCTATTGCCTGACACGCAACCACATAGGTATTTGCAGTTATCTTTTTAGTCTTTCCCTTAGTATCATAGTAATGAACAGCACTAACGTTATGGTGCTCATCATTTTCAAGATAATAAACTTTAGCATTGGGCACGATGGTTAAATTACCTGTCGCCACTGCATGATTAAGTAATGCAGCTCGACCACTTCCTTTGGCACCAGTAGAACAACCATAACGGCTACAATAGCCGGAGTATTCACAACTTTGTCTCCCCATCGCGGGTTGCGACAATATCGCGCGAGGGATCGGGAAAGCATGATAGCCTAATAATGCAGACGCTTTATCTATCCACTTTGCCACCGGATGATCGGTCAATGGAGGGTAAGGGTAGTCACTTTTATGGGGCTCTAAATAAGGATGTTCAACCACTTTACCCGACACACCAACGGTTTTATCCACCTGACGATAGAAAGGCTCAAGCTCTTGATAACTCATTGGCCAGTCAACAATATTGGCACCTGCAATTTCGCCAAATATTGTTTTTAAGGTAAAGTCCATCGGTTTTAAGCGGTGAAAATAACCACTCATAAAATTTGAAGACCCACCAACGACATTGCCATTCCAAAACGTCCAACCTGATTCACTTGTAGCTTCTTTGTGCCAGTGCATTTCGCCATCTTCTTCGTGGCCTTCTTCAATAACATGCTGCTCATCAATCAGTGCAGGGTTATAACTGTCTCGCACATTTGCAGCAAGTTCATCTTTGTAAAACTCTTGCTCAGTTAACCAAGGACCTTTTTCCAATACAACAACCTTAGCGCCAGCCTTAGCTAATGTGTAGGCAACCGGCGATGCGCCAGCGCCACTGCCAACAATACAAATGTCATACTTCATGCTTTATCGGTTCCAGAATAAGGCTTGTGCTTTTTAGCGCCTGCAGTAATATCTTTCGTCGGAATGACAGACGCTGTTTTCGCCACAGTACTTCTAGCAGGCAGTTCATAGTAGCGCTTTCCTTTTTCTGGCAGAGGAAAACCCATTTGATGTTCCAACCATTGCCAACCGATTCCTTCAGGGTTACCCCCATAGGAAGGCGGAGACAACATCGCTTCATAGATATTGAGAATCATCATATTAAGCCAACTCTTGCCCGCAGTTGAGCGACTAATACCGATTAACACTTGCTGCTTTTCCTCGTTATTTAAAGCAACAAATGTCCGAGAAAAACGTTTTTCAGTATAACCGTTAAGCCATTCTACGCCTTGAAAAATAAACGAAACCTCTTCTTTATCTGTCGGTTGTTCATAGACAAGTAAATATAAATACAAGCAAGCGTTAATTTCTTTTGCACCTGGCCCTGACGCCGAACTCGGCAATAAGTGTTGTTGTACGGCATCTAAGGTTTGCCATTCTCGTTGTACTAGATCTCGTTTAAACTTATGAAGTAAGTCTTCACTGACTGCTGAGATAGGGAAAGATGCAACAACCGCACTAGCACCTGCGGCAGATTTCAGTAATTTACGTCGATGTAATTTCTTGGATAACCAAGCAGGTGTTTTACGGTAACACTGTTCAAAGTTTTGCTTCACTCGGCTGTGATCCTTTTCAAGTTTTCCATGTTTTTGCTCACGTTCCAATTATCAATAAACGTTAACCAAGCGGCTCTTGAATGTTCACCGTTAGTATCAATGAACTCGCCAGTATCTTTAGATAACATAACTTTACCTTTACCTGTTGAGACAAAGATATGAGGATAGCCTACTACTGGCGGCAACGATTTCAGAAAATCGTTATTATCGTTGTGTTCACTAACATTTATTTTTAATAATACAAACTGTTGGTGCAAGGCACGATAAACATCAGGGTTTTTAATTAAAAACACATCCATTTTCTGACACCATACACACCAATTTCCGCCTATTTCAATCAGAATATTTCGTTCAGTGTCAGTGGCTAACTTTATCGCAGCTCTTGCATCATCAAACGGATTTCTTGCCTCATCATAGCCTTGACTATAGGCGGGTAAATTATTCAAGCTCTTAGCAAAGGCTATAGCAAGTGACGACGATACCGTCATCAAAGCGATAGCGAACATTAATGTTTTCATAATGACCTGTACGTTAACGGGAATAACAACTAAGACCTTCTCTTGATTATCTTTCTTTCATCTCTGATGCTAGCTTGATAACTTTGCTTTCGCAAAACAATATCGCGATGACTTCAATTTTAAGACTAAATTTAGCAAAATTACCCTAATAGCGGTGTCAAAATACATTTGTAACGCTTATAATTGCGCCGTCATTTGATCAAACAGGAAATAACCTATGCGCCCTAGTGGAAGAACTCTCGGCCAAATTCGACCGGTCACGATTACACGCCAGTTTACTGCTCACGCTGAAGGCTCAATTTTAATTGAGTTTGGCGATACGAAAGTAATTTGTACCGCTTCTGTTGATGAAGGTGTTCCTCGTTTCCTTAAAGGCCAAGGTAAAGGTTGGGTTACTGCTGAATATGGCATGTTACCGCGCTCTACACATACTCGCATGCGCCGTGAGGCTGCAAGTGGTAAACAAAGTGGTAGAACGTTAGAAATATCACGTTTAATTGCCCGTTCATTACGTGCTGCAGTTGACCTACAAGCCCTAGGTGAAAATACAATCACGGTTGATTGTGATGTAATTCAAGCCGATGGTGGTACGCGTACTGCCTCAATTACCGGTGCTTGTGTAGCACTAGTTGATGCATTAAATTACATGCGCGCTAAAGAAATCATCAGTACCAACCCGTTGAAACATATGATTGCCGCTATTTCAGTAGGTATTTATAAAGGCGAACCTGTAGCAGACCTTGACTATCCTGAAGATTCTGCAGCTGAAACTGATATGAACGTTGTTATGACTGATACTGGTAAGCTTATTGAAGTGCAAGGTACTGCAGAAGAAGAGCCATTTTCTTTTGAAGAAATGCAACAAATGATGACCTTAGCTAAACATGCAACAAGTGAGTTATTTGACGCACAAAAAGCAGCTTTAAGTTAAGGAGCCTTGTAATGAAAGCTTACCAACGCGAATTTATTGAATTTGCCTTAGAAAAAAAAGTGTTACGCTTTGGTGAATTTACCTTAAAGTCTGGCCGTACTAGCCCTTATTTTTTTAATGCTGGCTTGTTTAATACGGGTCGAGACCTAGCACGTTTAGGCCGTTTTTATGCCGCGGCACTCGTCGATGCAAATATCGCTTACGACGTTCTGTTTGGCCCCGCCTATAAAGGTATTCCAATTGCCACCACTACCGCGGTTGCACTGGCCGATCATCACGATCAGGATGTCCCTTATTGTTTTAATCGTAAAGAAGCAAAAACCCACGGTGAGGGCGGTAACTTAGTTGGCTCTCCATTGGAAGGTAAGATAATGCTGGTTGATGATGTTATCACTGCTGGCACAGCTATTCGCGAATCTATGGAAATCATTAAAGCCAATGGAGCGGAGCTATCAGGCGTGTTAATTGCTTTAGATAGACAAGAGAAAGGTAAAGGTGAGTTATCCGCCATTCAAGAGGTAGAACGTGACTTTGCGACAAAAGTTGTTTCAATCGTTACACTCGGTGATCTTATTCAGTACCTTGAAGAGCAAGCTGATCAACAAACGAGCTTGGCAGCAATTAAAGCATATCGAACACAATACGGTATTTAACCGTAAGTTAATCGCCTAGCAAATAATCCACCTACTTATAAGGTGGTTTAAGATTGACAATTAAAAAAGCCAGCTTCATGTGCTGGCTTTTACGATAATTGATTACGCAACCCTTTACCGTAGTTTACCTTTAAACGATAACACCATATCGCCATTTTCATTT
Organism: Thalassotalea sediminis; assembly: GCF_030295915.1. Lineage (NCBI taxonomy): Bacteria > Pseudomonadati > Pseudomonadota > Gammaproteobacteria > Alteromonadales > Colwelliaceae > Thalassotalea > Thalassotalea sediminis. The sequence continues at coordinate 3,651,166 of NZ_AP027361.1, forward strand.
AACAACGTTAACGTATTATCGGTTATATGCCCCTGTTCGACAGTTGTTAGCGCCTTAACAAATGCGGACTCCACTTCTGCCGTTTCCATACAATAACGTTTGCTCATGGCCAACGGTGTAAAATGTATTGTTGAGTTATCTATATTCACATTACTTTGAAAACGATTACAGCCAGTAAAGCCTGATACTTTATCTGGCGCTATAAATTCAATATAGGGTACGAGCTCCCCCTTGGTTGGAATAGTAAAGGCTTGTGCAGAATGCAGTTGCCACCTAACGTTTTCTAAGCTGTCTACTGATAAACTTAACTTGGCTGTTTTACTGTCTTGTTGACAAGAAAATAAAAATAAAACACAACAAAACAAGACAGCTGAAATACGAAAAGTTGCCATAATATCTCTCACTCAATATACATAACGGTATTGTAGCCCTTTAATTGCAACAGTCATGGTAAATTCGCTGTAATTGCTATAATTTACGACTAATGTCTAAACGTCGATGGCTATAAATGCATCAAACGGCAAAACTGGAGGGAAAATTTTATTTGCTAGAATTTGGCTTATCCAATATGGTTAATGAACATACTCTTTCCAAGACTTATCATTTAGTTATATTTTTTAAGGATCCGCGTGAACAAAATTAAGGATATATATTCGAGAAATATTCGTATCAACCTTTTTTTGACCTTAATATTGTTAATATTTTCAGCACAAGCACAACAATCAACAGCGCAAACATCACCAGAAAATAGCCACGAAAAACAGATCATTCGCATTGCATTACCAGCACAAGAAAGTATTGACTACGCCGCGCAAGAACGTATGCAGGCACTCATTTCTTTTCTTAAAGAGTATTGGCAAATTTGGGCACTAGATCATCAGCAAGAAGTGCGTTTTTTAATGCTTGATGGTAAAGAAGCCGTAAAAAAACTGAAAAATAATGAAGTCGATGTTATTGCCATCAATATTCTCGCCCCTAAGCTGCCCGAATTTCTTTACAGCATTCCTTACGCTACTTTTAAGCAACGTGTTTTTCGTAACCAATATAAAAAGCAAGGTCGTAAAGTACATATCGCTATTCACGATCCAAACCATGCTGCGCTTGATTACTTACCTAAACATGTCAAACGTACCTATTTTGATAGCGTTGACGCGCTGATCAACGATTATAATGATTTCGACGTACTCTATTCTATTCACCCTTGGCTATTGCAACAGGCCTTGAAAGATAATCAAATTCAAGAGTCATTTTACGTCAATCAAAATGAAGTGCCAGAAATGACCTTACATTTCTCAACACGAAAATCCGATCGTGAATTAATGTATATAATCAACGAAAGTATGCGACAAGTCAGTCACGCGCAAGCGCATTTATGGGAAGAGAAATATTTAAGTTTTGAATATAGTAATTTTTCGTTGATGCTTGGGCATTACATTGCAGAGCTTTCTGAAGCAGAAAAGCAGTTTGTCATTGATCACAATGTAATTAAAGTGCCTGTGCCTAAAACAGGGCTTTCACCTTTCATTATTACACGTAACCATACCAATATTACTGATCGCGGTTATTCTGTTGATCTACTCAATATGATTTCTACTCGATTAGGGATCTCCTTTAGACCAGTCAGGTATGATACTTATAGTGAGGTGGTAAATAGCGTTGACAACAATGACACACAACTCTTTCCATTTTTTGAGGTGAATTCAAAACTTTCAGACCGTTATATTTTCAGCCAACACTTTTTAGATGCACATTATAGTGGCATTTATAACCCTAATATTTCGGAGTTTACACAACTATCCGATGCTAATAATCATACGATTGCTGTGGTTAGAGTCTTTGCAGTATCAGAAGCAATACAAAAACAGTTTCCACAAGCAACCTTTATTCAATATGACACCATAGACGCTGCAATTGCTGCGGTTGCTAGAGGTGAAGCGAGTCTGTTTATTGGTCGCTCCTTGCTCGCTGCAGCGACAGTAAAGCAACATGGTTTAGCAAATCTTACGTCAATTCCATTACATGATTTTCATCCTAATGCCAAACTCGCTTTTGCAACAACACCAGCATTTGAAACCTTGATAACCTTACTCAACAAAGCATTAAACAACATATCTGCTGATGAATTAGATGCCCTTTATAATAAATGGAGTCGTTCAGCCTTTCCAAACGCTGATGTTCAAGGCAAGGTTGCAGACGCGTACCGTCAGGCCAGTTACGTTTTTTTCGCGATTTTATTAATTGCACTCATTATATTTTGGGTTTATTACCGACAACTTCAAGTACGTAAAATTGCACAAAAGAAAATTGAGCATGCCCTCGCAATAGCTGAAGCCGCTCGTTCAGAAGCAGAACGTTCAGCGCAAGCAAAAATTAATTTTCTCGCCCGCATGAGTCATGAGATCCGCACCCCTATGAATGGTGTTTTAGGCATGGCAGAAGCATTATCGTTTAGTCATCTTAACAAGGAGCAAAATGAACTGCTCGACACATTAGAAGGCTCTGCAAGACATTTACTTGCGTTGTTAAACGATGTACTCGATTTTTCAAAAATGGATGCTGGAAAGCTTACCCTTGAGTCAGTGCCTGTTAACTTGCATTTATTAACGAAGAATCTGCTAAAAAGCTTCCAACATATCGAGATAGAGCGAAACTTATCACTAAAGCTCAAGGTTGATGAAAAAATCACCCACAGTTATTACACCGACCCAACACGGCTAAATCAAGTGTTAAACAACTTGATCAGTAACGCCATTAAGTTTACGGAAAAAGGTAGTATTAGCGTTACCATCGAGCATATCGATCACTATGCAGACAAGTTAGATATTTATGATACCTTACGTATATCCGTTAAAGATACCGGCATTGGTATATCAGAACAAAATCAGCAATTTTTGTTTTCTCCGTTTACACAGGCCGATACTGATATAACCCGTAAATTTGGTGGTACAGGGCTAGGCTTAAGTATTTGTAAAGAAATTGTCACGTCAATGGACGGAGACATTCAAGTAAAATCTGTACCAGGAGAAGGGAGTGAGTTCTTTTTTACCTTAGTACTTAAACAAGCAGAGTTTGAGCGTAAAACAGAAGATAGACGTAAAAATAACCGTAGATTGAATGCGCCATCAGATGGCAGGTTTAATACTTTGCGAGTGCTAATTGCAGAAGACAACCTAGTCAACGTAAAGGTATTGAGTGCCCAACTGGCGCGTCTTGGTGTTGAAGCGGATATCGCCTACGATGGCCAACAAGCATTAGAAAAACATCTTGATAATCCATACGACATTATCATATCAGATTGTCATATGCCGAATATGGATGGTTTTGAACTAGTCAAAGAAATTAACCAGCAAGCAACAACGCCTGTTTGGTTAATCGCCGTTACAGCAGATGCACTAAGTGGTGCCGCTGAAAAGTGTTTAAACGCTGGCTTTGATGACTATATGGCTAAACCTTGCCCGCAAGAAGAAATCACCAATAAAATGAACCATGCATATCGCGCACTTCAAAAAAAGCAGCGATATTTTCAAGCAATTAAGTCTCAAAACAATAATCATCGAGCATTATTTAACCCAGATATACTAATGAACGCTTTTCAACAGGATGCTTATCAAGCATTAAGTGCTAGCCAGCACTTCACTCGTTGTTGGCAACAAGAGAAAAACCAGTTATTAGCAACATTTGATGCCAAGGATAAGAAAGCACTGCTCCATCATTTAAAATATATCGCTAGCCAGATTGCCTACTTACAACATGATAGCGTTAGCCAATCATTAGTTGACGGCCAACTACACATAAAAAGTAGTCCTGTTGATGAGATTCAAGACACCTTATTAACGCTTTGTAGTCAACTTGATTTATTGTTTGTTGAGGTTGAATTGTGGCAAGCCACAATTCAACCTTCTTAAAGACAATACGACTATTTAACTTTAAATTTACCAACCAATTGTGTCAGGCTGCTAAATTCAGCCTGCAAACTATCGCACGCTTGATGTGTTTGCGATAAGTTCTCAACACCCTGTTGATTCAGGTCCATGAGCTGCAAAATGTCCTCATCAATAGATTTAATAACATCGCTTTGCTGCTTAGTTGCTTCAGCGACAGCATGGTTCTCGTTATCTACATTTTGAAGAGAATTGACAATGGCTTGCATTCTTTCGTCAGCAAGGTTTGCCTTTTCAACACTTGCACTACTGTTTTGTTGACTTTGTTCCATAGAACTTACAACAGAAACGGTACCTTGTTGCAACATTTCAATCATGTTTTCTATTTCCGTTGCTGCTTCTTGAGTTCTTTGAGCTAGCTGTCTAACCTCATCAGCCACAACGGCAAAACCTCTACCTGCTTCACCAGCACGCGCAGCTTCAATAGCGGCATTTAATGCCAGTAAATTAGTTTGCGAGCTTACTCCCATAATAACATCGAGAATGCTGGCAATGTTCTGCGCTTCTACACGCAGTTTTTCAACGTCGCTACTCGAGCTTTCCATCGTACTTGAAAGCGCCTCAATGGAACGGATATTTTCATTAAGTGCTTCCATACCTTGTTGAGATTGTTGACGCATGGCTGTTGCCAGTTCTGATGCATTGCCTGCATTCACAGATATTTCGTCTGCTGAGCTATTTAGCTCTGTAATTGCGCTAGAAACATTAGTACCACGACTTAATTGCTGTTGCGCCATATCTATACCAAAGTGTGCACTTTTTCTTACTTGGTCAATATGTTCTTCTAACGTGCTCGCCGACGCTTGGACTTGCTTCATTGACTCATGGACGGTGGCAATAAAATTATTAAAGTTGGCAGATAATTCACCAATTTCATCACTACTGTCTACTGACAATCGCTGTGTTAAATCACCATCCCCTTCTGAAATATCTTTAATGGCATCGTTTAAGCGATATATCGGCTTCATTAAGTGATTAAAGAGAAAATGCAATAATAGGACGGTTGCAAATAGGCTTACCAATGCTACAACAATAGCACTATTGCGGGCATCAATAAGCGGTTGATAGGCTTTTTCTTTATCAAGCACAACACCAACATACCAATTAACTGAGTTAATGCCTTTAATGGGAATAAATGACACTATCTTTTCATCGTTAATTTCATTCAGTGCGATATCAAAACTTGGTTTTGAGCCTAAAAGTTCAGCAATGTCCTTCTCAACAAAACTTGCCTGAGGATGACTTAAAATTTTGCCTTTAGCGGTAACTAAATAGGCGTAGCCTATATCCAAGAAATCAATCGCATTGAGAATGTCTGAAATATCATCCAATAAAATATCACCGCCGGCAACACCAATAAAAGTGCCATTAACCTCAACAGGTGCGACAGGCGAAATTACAAGCTTATCTATGGTTACATCCATATAAGGTTCAGTAAAAGATGGGCTTCTCGATTGTTTTGTTTGTGTATACCAAGGACGTTTTCTTGCATCATAACCAGCAGGTAATGCTAGCGTTTGATCATCTAATATAAATTCTCCGGTACTCTCAACACCAACATAAGCACTCTTGAACTCACCGGATTTAGCTGCTTGCTGTACCGCTGATAACACTAATGCTTTTTCAGGATTTGCAGGCGTTGTTTGCGCAATTGATTCGACAATACGCAACTTACCATTTAACCAATTAGAAATATTACTTGAAACAGAATGGCCAATTTCATCGATTGCTCGATTTAAATTGTCTTCAGTATCCTGTTTGATCGAAAAATAATTTATTGAAGTAGACACTGCTAACGCTAAAATTAATAAAAGTACGGTAACAGCAATAATTTTATGGGCGAATTTCAAAGGAAACACGAATAACTCTCTTGTTATTATTATTAAGCACTACTCTACCTTACCATTGGCTAAACAAATGTCCAATGTGATTTTTTTCATTTGACAACACATAGGTTGTTGATATAGATGGCTAAACCTAAAATTTGTAAACAAATTAATCCACTCATAATTATAAATAACTGCCCAGTAAATTTTCTTTTCTTATTCCGAGTCTTACTAGCGAAACAACAAAAAGTTCTGATACAAGCGGTTTAAAAACTGGCAAACTGCTTAATTAACGCGGCAAGGAGGTACTTATGAGCAACGCTAACGAATACATACTGACATGGCAATGCCCTGATACAACGGGGGTACTGGCGCAAGTAGCGCAAAATTTATTTGAACATGGTGCGTTTATTACTGAAACTTCCCAGTACAGTGATCCTTATACTGAAACTTTTTTCTCTCGAATTGCTTTTGACGATCGACATATGACGGGCGGTATAGATGAATTCAGACAAGGTATTGAAGAATTAGCAGAGCCATTACACTTACAGTATCGACTGCGCGAAAAACATAATATACCCAATGTCGTTATCGCCGTATCCAAAGATGATCATTGTTTAGTCTCGTTGCTCACCAAATGGAAAGCAGGCGCTTTACCCGTTAACATCGTTGCTGTGATATCGAACCATTTAGATTGCAAATCATTAGTTGATTGGCATGGTGTAGATTTCCATTATTTGCCAATGGCGCCAGGACAGAAACAACAACAAGAAGCTAACTTCATGGCATTGTTTGAACAGTATCAAGGTGATTTGCTTATACTAGCCCGTTACATGCAAATTTTATCTGATAATATGTGTGCGCAGTTACGTGGAAAAGCCATTAATATTCATCACTCATTTTTACCAAGCTTTAAAGGCGCAAGACCTTACCATCAAGCCCATGCGCGAGGCGTAAAAGTGATTGGGGCAACAGCGCATTATGTGACTGCAGATCTTGACGAAGGGCCTATCATTGTTCAAGAAGTTAAAGCGATAAACCACACTTACACCATCGAACAAATGGTATATGCGGGTCACGATATTGAAGCAACCGCACTTAGCCACGCGGTAAAAATGCATGCTGAAGAGCGTATTTGTCTTAACAAAGATAAAACGGTTATTTTAAATTAGCCTCGGTTTTATTGATCTTTTAAAGGTTTTAGGTATAACGGTGCTAAAACCTTATAGCTAATTTTTCTCATGACTATTAAATACCGTATTGCAGCTAATGATGTAAATCATCACTTATTCGATGTTTCGTTAACTTTCTCAGCAGATAAACACCAAAATTACACGTTATCTTTACCTGCTTGGCTTCCAGGCAGTTACATGATCAGAGACTTTGCCAAAAATCTTATTTCTCTGACTGCACAAAATCAACAAAACCAAGAGATAGCGTTAACAGCGTTAGATAAACAACGTTGGCAACTCGGTGCTTGTTCGGGTGAAATAACGGTCAGCTATCAAGTATTCGCATTCGATTTATCAGTGAGAACGGCCTATCTCGATTCTCAGCGTGGATTTTTTAATGGTAGCTCCACTTTTTTAGCCGTTGATAATTTACAAGAGAGTCCATGCCAACTATTCATTGAATGTCCTGCTGCTCACGAGCATTGGCGTGTTGCCACAGGCATGCGAAGAGCAAAGCATACCGATAAATACCAATTTGGTGATTACATTGCTGACAACTATGCTGAACTCATTGACTGCCCTGTTGCCATAGGTGACTTCGACAGTTTTGAATTTCAAGTAGAAGGTGTAACACATCACATGGTGTTTACCAGTAAACATTATGGTGACAGAAAGCGCATTGCAGACGATGTAGCTAAACTTTGTCAACATCATATTGATTTATTTGGCGAAGCACCCTTCAATGAATATTGGTTTATTACCCATTTACTCGAAAGTGGCTTTGGTGGTTTAGAGCATAAAAACTCAACTATTTTACAGGCGAGCCGCTTTGATCTGCCAAACCCTCAACAAAAAGACGAGCTCAGCGAAGAGTATAAAACCTTTCTTTCGTTATGCTCGCACGAATATTTTCATGCTTGGAACGTATGTCGTATTAAGCCTAAAGCCTTTGTACCTTATCAGTTAAATCAGGAAAGCTACACTGAACAACTTTGGGCATACGAGGGTATCACCTCATATTATGATGATTTTTCGTTATACCGCGCCAACATTATTTCATTTGAAGATTACCTAAAAATTCTCAGTAAAGCGATCACCCGTGTTAGCCGAGGCAATGGACAGCTAAAACAAAGTGTGAAGGAGTCTAGCTTCTTTACTTGGACCAAATTTTATAAGCAAGGACCAGACGCCGTTAATAATATTGTCAGTTACTACACAAAAGGTGCGTTGATTGCTTTATGGCTAGATTTAACCATCAGAGAAAAATCTAAAGGTCGCTATTCACTTGATCAGTTGATGCGAGAATTATGGATACACTTCGGTCGCCCCGGTATTGGTACCGAGCAAGAAGATTTTATCAACATTGCCAACATATTATGTGGTGAAGATATCACCGATGCATTTACACACCTGCTAGATGCCAAAGCACCCGTTGATTTAGCGCCCTTGTTAAAGAAAGTTGGCATTAATTATACAAATAGTAAGTTTACTAAGCTTAATAGTGTTGATACTAGCGAAAATCAAATGTCGGCGCCTTATTTAGGAGCACACTATAAAACACTGTCGCTTGGCTTACAGATAACACAAGTGTTAGAAAACTCCCCCGCAGCCAAAGCCGGAATAGCAGTGAATGACGTATTAATCGCTATAGATGGCCTAAAAATGAATGAAAAAAGCATACAGCAACTTGCTAGCTATTTGCCCACGAACAATGCACTTTCTTGCCACTTTTTTAGAGATGATCAACTGTTACAAACAGACATCAGTTTCATTGAATCACCTACAACGGGTGTTAGTTTAAGCGTTGACAATGAAGCACTAAGCCAACAATGGCGGCATATTCTGCGCTGATGGCAATATATGTGTAAATAAAAAAGAACACCACGTTTATAGATAGATCTGCAACCAAGTTAGTAACATTTGTTACTTTTAGTTTATGATGATCTTATTCATAAATAAGAGTTCAAATAGCATGATTAACATTGAGAAAGTGCATCACGTTGCATACCGCTGTATAGATGCCAAAGAAACTGTAGAGTGGTACAAAGATAAGCTTAATATGGATCTGGTTTTAGCTATTGCTGAAAATGAAGTACCTTCAACGAAAGCACCGGATCCTTACATGCATATATTTTTAGACGCCGGCATGGGTAACGTATTGGCGTTTTTCGAGCTGCCTAATAGTGACGATATGGGCAGAGATGAAAACACGCCAGCGTGGGTACAGCACTTGGCATTGAAAGTAGCAGATGTTGATGCACTCGTGGAAGCTAAAGAGAGTTTAGAAAGTAAAGGCGTAGACGTATTAGGACCAGTTCATCACGGTGTTTTTAAATCTATTTACTTTTTCGATCCAAGTGGTCATCGTTTGGAACTTGCTGCTGATATCGGCACACCAGAACAATACAAGCAGTTAAATGAAGTTGCTCACGCCATGATAGATGAGTGGGCAGTTACCAAGCGCGCGCCAAAACATGCCGCTTGGTTGCACGAACATGACTAAATAGATCGTTATTGAAAGTGTATATCGTTTCACGATAAGGCAAAGGCGAGTTATATACATTGCTCGCCTTTACTTTTTTGAATAGTAGATGAAGAACGATTTACCTACTCCTCCACAGCTCGCTGTAATACTATTTCCTCACCTTTTGTAAGACATTGGCTATTAATTTTTAACCTAAATTTATTGTCTTTTTTATTCTTCATGCAAAACATACATTTAACTAATTTTTCACCAAAATGATGTATTTTTAACCATTTTAACACTTGCTTAACAGTTTAAATTCGGTAAAGTAAGTGCAGCTATCGAGGATAGCGACAGAATACGGAAACAATAAAACGGTACGGAAACTAATAATACTAATAATAAGTAGTATGTAATATTGAGAATAGGGATGGTTTACTCCTCATCAGGATGGATGACAATTATGTCCAGGAGGATATTAGGGAAAGCCTAAGAAAGTGTCAGGATGACCGATAAGTAGAAACATCAAGGGAAGCTAGTAATAATAAACGGGAACACTGTTAGAGAATGCACAGGGATTGTTACCAAAGTGATGGAATACACTAAATTGGAACATGCATTTTGTCGCAATAGTTGACAATAATTCTCCTAAAACGATGGCTTTGCCATCGTTTTTTCTTTCCAGTGACGGAATAATTACCCTCAAACACAAATCTACAGTAAAATAGATTTCATAATTCATTGTTAATGTAAGCCTTATGACACGTAAAAAGAAATCCAGAACCTCCTCAGCAGCGCCAGTAAGGTTATCTAAGCAAGAAAAACAAAAACTTGCCGAGCTAAAAGACAAAAAGCCTAAAAAGCAAAAAGGCAAAAAGCCTGGTAATAGACAGCAAGTGGCGCGTGAAAATACTTCAACACAGCAACCAGTGAAAAATAATGATCCACGCTTAGGTAGTAAAAAACCCATCCCGCTTGGTAAAACAACAACGACTGCGCCCACCAAAAAGGTTCAGCAAAAGCCGCCTTCTGCGCCTCGTGTAGCGCCGGTCCATGTCATTGATAATACCGCTGATCTGAATGACGAGTTGATCAGTATTGAAGAAGATGAAATGTTACAAGCAATTCTTGTTAAACAAGATCAGGCGTTACCGTTAAGCGAGCAAGAAATAGAGTACTTTAATCGTTTAATGGATAGACATCACGTTATCAGTGAACAACTAGGCTTATCTGATGAAGTAACAGAAGATAATAACGAAGCCAAAGATGATGATGCATTATGGGATTCGCTTGATAAACAAGACTTTTCAGATTATCAATAACACAGGACAACTATGTTTGAACAATATTGGCTCGAGTTAATTGTAACGGGTGGACTTATCATTGCCGCGCTTGCCTTTTATGCCGGCATGTTATTAAAACAACTTAACACACAGAAAAAACAGCAAGCACAAGCGCAGTTAATACAGCAACAACACTTAGCGGAACACGATAAAAAAATACTCGACAGCGTCGTTATTATTGTACGTGCATTGAAAGAAGAGCAGTGCGATCTTTCAGAAGGTTGTTGGCGAATAAGCGTACTGCTTGAATCACTCAAAACGTCAAGCGAACTCGCGTCGGAGTTTCCGAGTGTTTTTGAACTATATAATGCGATAAAGCACATGCCAATTCTTGAAGAACGAAAAAAGCTAGAAAAACGTGCGCGCATGAAGCTCGATCTTGAACGTATGAAAGCCGAAACAAGGCTACAAAGTGATATTCATCAAGATATTGAACGATTACACCAATATGCAAACGAACGTATTTCTACCCTGAGTATACGAGTATCAGCCTCAAACACTTAGTAAAAGCAAGCGCCTAATGCTGTTTTTCTAAAAGCTTGCGCTTGATCAAACACTGTCGTTACGTAATCGACTAAAATATTCTCATTCGTGCAACCTAAATTCTGCACGTCTTTGTTAATATAAGTCGTTGAGGGTAACGTAATGCAAACTGATCTATTTTTTGACCAAACACTTCTGGCTAAATACAACACCAGTGGTCCTCGCTACACTTCTTACCCAACGGCACTTGAATTTCATGACCAATTCAAAGCGACCGACTTTGCTAGTGCTGTTAGTAACTCTAAAAACAACGAGTTATCACTCTACGTTCATATCCCGTTTTGCCATTCATTATGTTACTACTGTGGCTGCAATAAAGTTGTCACTCGCCATCGAGATAAAGCAGATATTTACCTTGATTATTTAGTAAAAGAAATTAAACAAAAAGCGTCATTATTTGACGGGTATACCGTTAAACAACTTCATTGGGGAGGAGGTACACCGAGCTTTTTAACTAAACTTCAAATAAGCTTTCTCGTATATCAATTAAAGCAAGCATTCTCTTTTGATCCTCAGTTAGAAATGAGCATTGAAATCGACCCGCGTGAAATAGATTTATCGCTTATTGATCATCTACACGACCTAGGATTTAACCGTTTAAGTATTGGTGTGCAAGACATTGATAGCAAGGTGCAGGAAGCCATAAATCGCAAACAATCAACAGCCTTTATTGCCAGTATCATTACGCGCGCAAAACAATTAGGATTTAGCTCAGTAAATGTTGATTTAATTTACGGCTTACCCCATCAAACTCTCACCACCTTTAGTAAGACCATCGATAAGGTCTATGAAATGGACGTAGATCGCATATCGTTATTTAGCTACGCTCATTTACCAAGTCGCTTTGCTGCTCAACGTAAGTTACGTGATGAATGGTTACCAAACACCGAGGAGAAATTTGCGTTAATGAAATTAGCCATTGAACGGTTTTGTCAGTATGGCTATGAATTTATAGGCATGGATCATTTCGCTAAACCTAGCGATGAGCTCGCTATTGCACAACGAGAAGGTCATTTGCACCGTAACTTTCAAGGTTATACCACCAAAGGAAATTATGATTTACTCGGCTTAGGCGTTTCTTCCATCAGCGCCATTGGCGATAGCTACAGTCAAAACGAGAAAGATCTAAAGCAGTACTACCGTGCCATTGACGTGCAAGGACAAGCAATCTCTAAAGGGCTGAATTTGACTGAGGATGATCTAATTCGTGGCGAGGTTATTAAGTCTCTGATGTGCAATATGCATGTCGATAAACGTGCGATTGAGAATAAATTTTCTATTGATTTTGATCATTACTTTACTGAAGATTTACAATCACTTACATGTTTTATTAATGATGGTTTAGTCGTATTAAGTGATCAGCATATTTATGTTGATCAACGCGCACGATTACTGATCCGCATTATCGCGATGAGTTTTGACGCCTATATGAAGCAACATTTAAATCAGCAACGATTTTCTCGCGTTATTTAGTCACTTGTAACGTTTGGTAAATGTCTAAATTGGCTTGTTTTACTTGTCCGTAGAGCAAGCGCTTGGTCGTAATGTCAAAGTCGCTTACACGCGAACTAACGAGCGGTTTAGCATCACTCTGCTTTTGCCCATCGGCAAGTGTTAATATTTCTCGCGTTTGATAATCAAACCAATACCACTGACCGCCTTGTTTGTGTAAATTAAATTGACGACCATCCAAGAAATATGGTGCAAGATTGTGATGTTTCACCTGCTGTTGTTCGGTATTACCGACAAACAGTTGTTGTTGTTGATCAAGCCATAGGGTGTCTTTTTCACTAGCGCTAAAATGGACAAATTGCCATTTTGGTTCAGCTTTAGTTACCGAATTAGTCTGTAAATTATAGAAATGTACTTGCCAACGTTCGGCCACCTTTACACTGTAGGCAATGATATTATCACTTTTAAATGACACACCTTTCATCTCATTTTGCGGTATTTTAAGGCGCTGATAACGTCCATCTTTCACAGAAATAAGGTGAATCTCATTTAATGTTAATGCCATTAAATAGTCATCATTCGGTGACCACCTTAAGTCTATATAATGCCTATCATCGTTAAACTGAGTTAATTTAGTACGAGACTGATTAGCCGATGAGGTTAACCAAACCTCTTCATGGCCTGTTGCTAATGAGATATATGCGATAACGTCAGAGGTGTTAGCAAAGCGAGCCAAACTCTCATTTACAGAACTATCAGCAATCATTGATTGTTGTGCACTATCCAGTGACAATACTGCTAGATCTGTATTTTTATTACCGGCAGAAAACAGGTAATCTCGTCCATTACTATGCCTTTTAGGTGCCCGAATAACTCTTGTACCTGCAAAGATAACCGCTGCTTTTTTACCCGTTAAATCATAACGGAGTAAATCATGAGCTGGGTGTTCACCCATCATAACGACATGCTTTCCGTCATGGCTCCATATCGCACAACAAACATAAGCATTAAGCTTAAACAGCAAGGTTAGTTTATCGCTATCAAGATCTAACCGATAAAAGCCTTCCCATTGTTGTTGATCTGGTGAGGATATCAGTAAGATATTTTTTGATGGGTGTAAATCAAATTGATAGTTACCGCCTAAATAAATATCTGGTTGAGATAAACGCTTTTGTTTACCCGTTTTGAGATCAATGGAAAACATTGTATACGGTGTTCCTGCACCATTATTTTCAGCGTACACAAGAAGATTATCATCATGAGTGAATAAAATTTTGCCGAAACTACCGGCTGTGCAATTATGTATTAATTGAGGTTCTTTTAACGTTAAGCCTTCTACCTCTCGGATAAAGTATTGGCACTGTTCAGGGTTAGCCACTAAATACGCTAACTTAGAGCCATCTTTATTCCAGCTTGCAGGTCCAACCCCTAGACCATTGTGATCATCAACAGTGATCACTTTCTCGTCTGCTAAACGTTTTATTTTTAGGTATATATTGTTGTCGACCGAAGACAAATAGGCGACACGTGTACCATCAGGGGAAAATTCAGCAAAGAGTTCGTTTCCGGCATCGGTCGTTAGTGCTTGTGCTGAAGTGGTTATTTGTTGATTATTGCTTTGCTGCCAACTAAAAACAACCATGCTCAGTATCATCATACAGATAATAATAATTAACTTTCGCGACGATTTAACACTTTGGTTGCCCACCCTAGTAACTGTTGTTTCATTCTCTTTTTCAGATAGTTGTTTAACGGAGGTTGAAGTCTCTGGTGTTATCGTCAGTTCAGTTTCATTTGACGCAGGTTGAAGATTTTCAGTGCATGCTTTTTCGTCTTCAATTTTCTCGTCAAGCAGCTTTACTGAGGCAATAAACTTGTATCCTTTTTTGGGAAACGTTGCGATAAACTTTGGTCGCCTAGCATCATCAACAAAAGCTTTTCTAAGTTTTGTGATCAACTTACTGACAGCATTATCACTAACAATTCTTCCGAGCCACACATTAGTGATTAATTCATCTTTGCTAATAATTACATCGGGGTGCTGACAAAAGTAACGTAACAGTTCAACCGTCATCGGTTCTAACTGTTGTCTATGCTTATTATCTGTAAGTGATTGTTGTTGATCACAAAAAATGAATTGTGCTATTTGCCAACGCATGTTTTTTTCTACGCCTTTTTAAGTATTTGTAAACTATCATAATTCACTAATTTGGTCACGATAAGTCATCAAAAGTCATCAAAAAATCCTACTAAGTCAGCTATAAGTCACGACTTCCTTGTACATAACCACTAACTTACAGACAAAGATTTACTTGTTACGACTTAAAGAAACAAGTGCACCATACATTACGTTTACAAGGAAAAGAGATGGCTACTATTTCTTCCATAGTTCAATCGACACAGAGCACTATTTTAAGGCTATTAATAAACTCGCTTTTGCTAACGACAATTGTCAGCACGCAAGTAAAGGCAGCAGATGCAACAACAACGCTAGTTACGCCTAGTTTACTTCAAAAAGCGTCGTTAAAGTCACGTAAAGAAGCATTGCAATTATTAACCAATAACGACTTCCATCTGCAGTTACTTTCGTTAGCAAAACAGCTTCCAAAAGCCGCTATAGATGAACAAGGTATGTTTAGCAAAATTGCATTACTGTCAATGCTTGGGCACCACAAAAAAGCGATTGAGCTTATCAAGTCACATCCAAATGGCATTAATTATACACACTACCTGTTGCGCGCTAATGTCTTAGCATCTTCAAAAGATACATCATTATCACTTACTCGCGAAATAAAAAAAGCTTTTGCTGCTCAGCTTAACACAGTGGATGATGATAAATTAGTCAACCTAACTTTAGCACTTGGTTGGTCAATCGATAATGCGCAAGACTATGCCCACAACATATTTAAAGATCTACAACAAAACAAATCACTTTCAATAAGCCAAGCGGTTAATTTAATTACAAATACTCACCTATACCGCGTATTAACAGACGTGATACCTGTAGTTCAACCTATGCTTGCCGCAGAACAGAACAAGCGATTCAACATTCAACCAGAGCTACTGATCACAACAGATGATGGCATTGAAATCGCAACAACCATTGTTATGCCAAAGGAAAGACTAGAACGCATGCCAACGGCAATGCAATTTACCATATATGCTGATGAAGCAAGCCATATCAAAACCGCAATGCATGCTGCTGCACATGGTTATATAGGCGTTGTTGCCAATTCAAGAGGAAAACGTTCGAGTAGCCATGAAATCACTCCTTTTGAAAACGAGGGTAAAGATGCTGCTGCGATCATCAACTGGATTAGCAAACAACCTTGGAGTGATGGTGATGTCGTTATGTACGGAGGAAGCTATAACGGCTTTACACAATGGGCAACGACAAAATATATGCCAAAAGCGCTTAAAGCAATCGCTCCCTATACTGCCGCAAGCTTAATTACAGGTTTACCTTACGAAAACAACATTATGCTGACGGCAAATTATGAATGGGCTTTTCATGTTACCAACAATAACACACTTGACGATAGCGTTTACGCCGACTGGGAAAAGCGAAGCTCTTTAGTAGAAAAGCTATTTAAAAGTGGAAAGTCAATTTCAGCAATTGACAAAATAGATGGAAAAAGTAACCCATGGTTTCAAAAATGGATAAAACACCCAAGCTTTGATCAATACTACCAATCAATGGTGCCTGTAAAGCAAGAATACAAAAACATCAATATTCCAGTATTAACCATTACAGGCTATTTCGATGGCGGACAAATTTCAGCAATTGATTATTTAACACGTCATTACACCTATAACCCAGATGCTGACCACACCTTACTTATTGGCCCGTATAATCATTATACGGCACAAAATAAAGTCAGGTCACACCATAGTAACTATAAGCTAGATGACGTTGCATTAGAAAAAGACACTGAAGAGGTCGTTTTTCAATGGTTTGACTATTTGTTGAAAAACAAGCCAAAACCGAAACTCCTACAAGATAAAGTCAACTATCAATTGATGGGAAGCAATCAATGGCGACATAAGCCTTCGCTTGCACAGATGAATCAAGATGCTCAGCCTTTTTACTTTAGCACTAAAGCCAGTGAGCAAGGTCACTACTCATTTACTACAATCAAAGAGCAAAGCCTAAGCTTTATACAGCAAACAGTCGATATGACCGACAGAACAACAGAGCATAACGTTTCTCCATGGCCAATTATGTCAGACACTTTCGACGTTAATAATGGCATAGTATTAATGACCGACCCATTTGAACATGCCATGGAATTGTCAGGACAAATTACCGGCACATTTTCAATTGCCGTTAATAAGAAAGATGTAGATATTGGTTACAATTTATTTGCTATCGATAGCGCAGGTAAGAGCATGCATCTACAAACTTATATAAGTAGAGCGAGTTATGCCGCTGACATGAGTAAACGCAACTTATTAATCCCTAATGAAAAAACAACTATCCCTATCATAAATGCTCGAATGACCGCTAAACTATTCGATAAAGGAAGTCGTTTAGCGCTTGTGCTCAATGTCAATAAAAACCGCAATGCGCAAGTAAATATGGGGTCAGGTAAAGATGTTAGTAGTGAAACTATCGCTGATGCTGGCAAACCACTGACCATTAAGTGGTATAACGATAGTGAAATAAAATTGCCGTTACGCATTTGGTAACAGCACAGCCCATCAAACTCCCCTTAGCAATACCGTTGAGGGGACTCTTTTTACACAACGTTAATGTAGCTTTCTATTCTCTTTTAAATGGGTGACCAATTCATTAATGGGCATAGGTTTAGCTAAGTAAAAGCCCTGTGCTTCTTGACAGCCCATGGTTTGTAATAAACTCATTTGCTTCGCTGTTTCTATCCCCTCAGCAACAATATTAACACCAAAACTCTGAGCCATGGCTATGATGGCATTTACGATGGTTTTCGAACGCTCATCATGCTCAATTTCAGACACAAAAGACCGATCAATCTTAATTTCATCCACAGTCAAATCTTTCAGCATGGTCAACGATGTATAGCCAGTGCCGAAATCATCTATTGAGAAGGTAATACCACTCTCTTGAAGATCCGCAATAACACCAACACTTTTTTTAATATCAGTTAATGTCGCTGTTTCTGTAATTTCAATGCGCACATAGGGTGAAAAGTAATCAAGCTTTTGAATAAACTGTGTTAACGCCCGCATTTCTTCAAGGTTATTAAATTCCGTCGCCGACACGTTAATAGCAACATGTTTTAAACCTGAGCCTAATAAATTTGCATTATGTAATTGTTCCGCAGCTTTTCTCACCACAAGCATTGAAATAGCACTTGTTAAATGGTTATCTTCAGCTAAAGGAATAAACTCAGCCGGAGAAATAAAGCCGTGTTTATCATGTACCCAACGCACCAATACTTCTACACCACTGACGGTTAATGTATTTAAATCATATTTAGGCTGATAAACAATAGTCAACTTATCTTCCTGTATCGCTTGCCGCAAATCTAATACCATTTGACGTCGCTGCATGGCTTTATTAGTTAGCGCTTGATCATGGTATTGAATAGCATTTTTCTGCTGCTTTGCTACACCCAATGCTTCTGTTGCTGAAACCATCAATTCTTTCGCCGTAACGCCATCATTTGGAAATAAAGCAACGCCAATGCAACATGTTGCATCAATGTTTTGCTTCTTTGCCCGATGAGCAAAAAGTCGCTGAAAACCTAATACATGGTCGTCCATATCAAATTCATCATTAGTGTCTATTATTGCAAAACTAGCAAACTGATCAGCCTGTAATCGCGCAGTAACAGAACCAGAAAGTGTTATTTCAGTAATATCTACGGCTAGTTCTTGAAGAAATAAGTCGGCACGTTCAAACCCTATG
Source organism: Thalassotalea sediminis (assembly GCF_030295915.1). Taxonomy (NCBI): domain Bacteria; kingdom Pseudomonadati; phylum Pseudomonadota; class Gammaproteobacteria; order Alteromonadales; family Colwelliaceae; genus Thalassotalea; species Thalassotalea sediminis. The sequence continues at coordinate 3,669,797 of NZ_AP027361.1, forward strand.
GTGTCATTCAAGGTTTTAAAATCATCAATATCGAGAAAACCGAGGATAATCTGTTCATTTGGCTTTAATTTTCTAATGGATTTGTCGAGGGTACGAATAAACATGTTGATGCTATGAAGCCCGGTAAGGCTATCTAAATCATTGGACTTTTCCAATGTTCTATTATTTTGGTATACCAGAATAAGCAATAACATAGCGGTAACAACAACAAAGGCAAGCCCTTTATAAGTTTGTGCAAGTGCGCGTAAATTTGCACTATCTATGAAGGTTTCAACCGCTAAATCTGAGAATAAAATCCAAAGGCCAGCAAAGATGGCGTAATAGAAGGCGATCCGAACGGCCGAACTAACGACTTTATCCATGAAATGTGCTCACTGTACTCTACGTTAAATATGGAAGAATTCCTTTTACTACCAAATCATGATTATAAACATCAAGCAATATAGATGAAAGAGCTCTCATTCACCGCCCATAGACGAAATCATTTAGATTTTGGTACACGGAACTAATCCGCCGTTCTATTATAGATCATACAGTTAAGTGTGTTTAGACTTTCATCCGTTGTCTAACACTTTTCGCATATAATGCCGCCGGTATAATCACCAAAATAGCAAGTATACCTAACGCCCAATGATAGTTTTGCTCAAACAATGTAAGTTTAACAATTTCAGCGGCTAGTTCTGTATTGGCATGCTCTGCGTAAGCTAATCCACCGATCGCACCTTCATGAGCGATAGCAAAGCCACCACTTAACGCACTTTCCCACCCCAAAGAAGATAGCGATGAATATGCTTTAACACCAATGGCGGAAGCACCGAATGCAACAACCCCTATTGCCACTGTCCCCATGCTTAATAAACCAAAACCAATAGCACCAATGGTAAATACCCCCACAGAAACAATGCCAACACTAATAGGTGCAATCGCGATACCTCCCCAAGCAAATAAAAGACCTTTTGCAACGCTTCCTCCTGCAATCCATGCAAAAACCGCTTTATCGCTTTTTTCTGGTATACCAAATTGAATATGCACAAGTGGTACGCCAAACAAATGTAACTTACTTATATATTCACGTTTTTTAGCTGAAACTTTTTCACTTTCATCAGTAAAGTATTCCGGGTGAAAAATACGCTCTCGTTGACGCAATGCTTTTTGTGCAGTATTCATCGCAAAAGTAAGAAATAAATAGCTCGCAATAAAGGCGAAAACCACAAGTTGAGACAGCATAGTTACTAAATAAGCGTTTTTTGGAGAGACATATGCATAATGTTTCAAACCAAGCATAGTCACAACGAATATAAGTGCTAGCGTAATAAATAACACCACAGACTTAATCACTAATCGACGCTCATTTTTTGTCCGTGACTGATCTAAACCGGCTTTTAGCCCAAAAAATGAGCTTATAAAGCCTGAGAAAATAGCAATAAATGATAAAACGGTTGTGAGCTTAAATAAACTGCCCGATTTAACAACACCGGCACTATATACCGCGGCTTTTGCTGGCGGCGCAATATCACTAATAAGCGTGAAAATAGTTGTGGTAAATGCAACGCCTGGTTTGCTTTTTTCTAACGCTTCTTCAACAAACGTATTCATAGTGCTTTGCAATAGTTTACGCCCACGAGATAACCGTTGTTTTACTGTACTTTCGGTAAGGTCGAGCTCTATCGCAACACGTTCTACAGATTGTTGCTCTCGATAAAATAAGACTAAGGGCTCTCGGTAGGTTTCATCCAATGTGTTTAAAGTTTTCCACAATAAAGCTTGCTCCTGTTGAGCAATTATCGCTTCGTCTAGCTCAGAATTTTGGTGCGCATTGTCATGCTGTTCACCAAGCTCATCCGCATTTTTTACCGGTTGATTATCTTCTTTACGACGAAAGTGGCTGACCTTAAACCGCAAAATACCACACAACCATGATTTAAGCTTTTCTGGCTCTCTTAACGTATCAAGTTTTTTCCAAGCTTCAATAAAGGCTTCTTGGGCAAGATCTTCGCTTTGCTTGATATCGCCAATCGAAGAAAAAGCCAATGAGCAGAGTAGATTCTGATAGCGTGAAACGATTTCACAAAAAGCATATCTGTCACCACCCAATGAATTCAGCACTAAATGTGCATCGCTCGTATCAAGTAAAGGGGGGCGTTTTTTAAAAAGATTCATCATGTCTATTTCCCGTCTTAATACCAATAAGTGCCTACTAAAAATTAAAAGTGACAATAAACGCTAATATTTTTGTATTTTTTTTAAAAATTTATTTTCATTTTCTTTGTCACCTTTTCCGGTGTCTTTGGTACTTATTGGCTAAGACGACGTTGACGTTACTAAAACGATTTAACGCATAAGACTCATTTTACAATATATAGGAAAAAATATGACTGATTTTAATAAGCGCAGAAATAAAAGTACCAGTACTTTAGCTCTAGCAGCAATACTGTTGTTTTCAAGTGCCGCTCATAGCAATACGTTAGGCAAGCTTGTTGACGACTTTAATCATGACAAAGAAAACACGTTAGGCTTAACGAGAACATTTATCACCGATAAAACTGCCGGCGGTAACACAACAGCAAACGTCGAAATCGTCGATGGTGTTATGCATCTAGCTGGCGATATCATTCCTCCAAGAGGACAACCTGGTTGGGCAAGTACCGTTTTATTACTTGATCCCAAAGGAATGCCGAAAGATTTAAGCCAATATACGGGTGTGCGATTACGACTGAAAATTGATAAAGGCAGTATTTCCGTTTCGGCGAATAGCACAGAAGTAACGAATTTTGATTACCATGCAATGCCGGTTACTACTCCAACCGATGGGGAATTCCACGAAGTAAAGCTGCCTTTTAAGATGATGAATAGAGCTTGGTCAGAGCAAACGTCATTAAATCCGAAAACCGTTAATAGCCTCAGTATCGTGGCGTTTGCCATGCAAAAAGCAGCTTATGATGTCGAAATTGACGAAGTAAGTTTTTACTAAGCTCGTCAATACTCAAATATTTAAGGAACATATAAATGACTGTTTCAACGCAAACAAAGGGGCGATTAGACTATCTAGATGCTGCGCGAGCATTGGCATTATTATTGGGTATTGTATTCCACGCGAGTTTATCCTTTTTGCCTATGTTCATTGGTTGGGCAGTAATGGATATTTCAACGAGCAACGTAGTCTCTATTTTTGTGCTGATCAGTCATTCATTTCGCATGGAGTTGTTTTTTCTTATCGCCGGCTTTTTTAGCCATATGGCAATACAAAAAAACGGTCTTCATGCCTTTTTAGCAACAAGAGGGATAAGAATCGTTATTCCTTTTATCATCGGTTGGTTTCTATTACGCCCCATGTTGGTATCGGGCTGGGTAATCGGGGCTGAAAGTATGCGAGGAGAAGCTGATGTTAGTGACGGATTGATACAAGGCATTATGAGTTTAAAAGACTTACCTAACGGACTTTTTGTTGGCACCCATTTGTGGTTTTTATACTACTTAATAATCATCACTGCGATCATTCTCATACTACGTAGTTTAATAAGTATAAGCCCTAGCGTTAAACATAAAGTGACAGCACTTATCAATAAGGTAATCGCATGGATATGTTATTCGCCAATCGCTCTTTGCATCGTCGTTGTACCAATAGCGGTTAGTTTATGGTTTATGTCTCATTGGGGTATGGATACACCTGATAAGAGTCTTATACCTAATTTTCCTGTATTGTTTATATACTTAGGTTTCTTTAGTTTAGGGTGGTTAATCAATAAACAAGAAGGTTTAATGGAAGTATATGCAAAGCTTACATGGCCTAAGATAGTGTTATGTTTCGTTGCTGTTGTTTTAACGGTAATGTTGTCGAGTTTTCAAGGACAAACTGGACACCCACAACATGAGTTACTGCATGTATGCTTCACGTTAACGTACGCCTTAACAATGTGGTTATTAACATCGCTCTTTATCGGTTTATGTTGCCGAGTATTCCGTGAGGTTCGAGGCTTTATGCGTTACCTTGCTAGTGCTTCTTATTGGCTATACCTCATTCACTTACCTGTGGTTATTTGGCTGCAAATTGCGTTTTCAGAAATTGAGCTACACTGGTTCTTAAAACTCATAAGTATTTGCACATTAACAATCGCTTTTTCGCTTGTACTTTATGAATTATTTGTGCGTTCTACAATTATCGGTACGGTACTAAATGGGCGAAAGAAACTACATATGTTGGCTAAAAAGCCCAGCGTTACTTCATAATATTTGTTGGTACCTATTCGTCAATAAAACCGAGATTAATACGTTGATCAGCACTGTGAAATACCATCGCCGTTTTGTTATTTACTTTGGCTTCGTGAGCCAATTCAACCCATTGATAGTAAACATTACGGTGAATAGTAGCAGGTATATTTCGCCTAACTATCACAGACAAACTGCCATCTTCTTCTAGTGTTACAGGATGATTTGCATCAAGAATAAACGAATCACCGACATTAGTCGTTAACTGCATCGCCGTACAATGCTCATCAAGCCAACACCACTGGGTGATCACCAAAGGATGTTTTTCCACATGAATTTTTATTTTCTCGACCGGCGTCACTAGAAAGTATTGCTGCTGTTCTTTCTTCAACACAGAAGCAAGTAATTTAACTAATGCCATACGTTTAAAAATACCACCACCATAAAACCAATCACCATTAGCTTTTATGGTTAAATCCATCTCACCACAATAGGGTGGATCCCACTTTTCAACAGGCGGGTAACCTTGCTCCTGCTGCTTAAGTTGTTCGACGAGTTTTTCTAATGACATAACGATACAAATATTATTTAAGACGCCCTTAATTCTAACAAATTTTCAAATATTTTCTTATTTGTACTTGTCAGGGTTTACGAGGTGCTATAGAATTCGCGCACTTCGATTAACATCAAGGCTTGATTGTTAATCGCTTGCTATTCTGTGGTGGCATTAGCTCAGTTGGTAGAGCCCTGGATTGTGATTCCAGTTGTCGTGGGTTCAAGTCCCATATGCCACCCCACTCTTTTCTTTACCTTCTTATTATTTCTTTGCTTGCTGAAACGTCATCACATCGTGATTCCGTTATTTTAGTTACCGCGCGTTCAAGTCCCATATGCCACCCCACTCTTTTCTACACGCTCTATTCTCTATGTTTCGTTAGAACGTAACCACCTCTCAATAACAGCGATCAATAGTCTCAATCACGTACAAATCCCCTCAACGTTAAAGTTTTCAATAAACCTACTAAGCTTTTCGTAGAAATCACTTTTTAAACAATATATAGTGAAAAAGTAATCAAAAAATAAATAACAGCAGGGAACGCTAATGATTAAAGAACTATTATCTGTAACATTGTATCTAGTAGCATTAACAATTCCCTGTTATGCAAATAATATATTTGCGTCTTTTGAATATACAAACAATTCGCATATACCTAAACTAATAGTAGAATCCAACAAAGATCATTATTCAAATGTTTATCGTATAGCAAAGCTGTATCCAATAAATCAAAATCCGTCTTTACTTGACATTGCAGGCTCACACGTAACTGCGTTTACAAAGCAAGAAATATGTAATAATCCTATGTCTATTACATTGCTACATTATTTACGTGGTGCGGTAACAATCGACAACAAACACCCAGTAAAAATAGCAATTGACCGAAAACTACAAACAATTTCTCCCCAATGTAATAGTTATACTTTCCATCAATATTTTAAATTACGTAACCAACTACTATCAATTATTCCTGCTAAAGTAAGGCCTAATAATGATTTTGATATTAAAACAATCGACAAACGCGAAAGTAGCATTAGCAGTGAACAAGCCGAAAACTTAGCCGCTACCACTGGCACACTAATCAAAACCGCGTATAAAATTCTAGATCTTCAATTTTCTACAGACACACAATTCGAGCGGACGATAAACGAAAAAGCGTTTTATACTGCATCGATAAAAGATCTTGCAAAAAAACAATATGGTTACGTCGCACTAAAATCTATTTTACAAACCTTTCTGTTATCAACAATTGCCGAAAACCAACTAGCAATAATTAACAAAAAGCAGTTAGCGTTAGCCCTGTTTATTTTAGCGGATGCTTATAATCTTCAACTGCCAAGAAATGATGCTCTTTATTACATGGTCGTTTGGCGAATCATACCAGACTTAGTTGATGCGAAACTCTTGAATAATTACATTATAAAGCGAGGTAAAAATATTTATTTACTTTAATTAATAGCCTGTTACTGCAGAATACAACAAATAAAAGGCAATAATGAATAAGGCGAAACCAAGAAACTTAGTAAGTAACACCACTCGGTGTTCGGTTAAGTATTTCGCAAACCTACTTCCGAGATAAGACCATGCTAATATTGAAAAAAAACAGACAACAAAATAAATAATTAAGAAAATATAGAGTAATGATGAATCAAGCGTTAGCTGAAAAGAGGTCACCGCAACACCACTCGCGAGCCATGCCTTTGGATTAAGCCATTGCATTGCAACCCCTAAGTAAAAACTGCTACCTTTTCCCTGACAAAATATTAGCCCGATATCACGTGTTTTAATCATTGAAAGACTTAATGCTATCAATAGCAAACTAGCTAATATCGTAATGAAAAAAGGTAATGCTGGCATAATACTAAATAAACTTGCGAGCCCTTTTGCTACGGTAAAGAGTAACAATATAAACCCAAGTGTTGCGCCGCTAACAAAAGCGAGTGACTTGCGAACACCAACAGATAGTCCGCAAGAAAGTGCAACGATATTAACTGGCCCTGGTGAAGCCGACATCGAAAGTGTGTATAAAATCATTGTGAAATATAGTGCCATATCCGTTCCTTGTTTTATCAATAGCTACTATAATTCGTTCGCTTTTGTTTTATTAGATACTATAGTTAGATTTAATAATTCCAATAAATAGAACAATTGTATGATTGATGACTTAAAAAGTATGGCTGTTTTCGCGGAAGTCGTTAGATTTGGCTCTTTTCGTTCTGCAGCAAAATCACTAGCATTGTCGCCTTCAGTAATTAGTTATCATATTAGCCAACTTGAGACTAAATTAAATACCGCTTTATTGTATCGTTCAACACGCTCATTATCGTTAACGAGTCAAGGCGAAGAATTCTTTCAGCATGTACAGACGATGCTATCTTCCGCGCAAATGGGATTGGATCAAATTCACACTGAACTCGGCGGATTAAGTGGACGTTTGACAATTTCATTACCCACAGCACTTATTCGAGCACCTTTAACCGAAAAAATTGTCGCTTTCTCTAACAAACACCCGCAAGTAGATCTTTCTTTACATTATACAGATGAGCAACAAAACATTATTGCCCAAGGCATTGATCTCGCTATTCGTGCTGGACGTCTTGAAGATAGTGGACTAAAAGCGAAACGCATTGGCGAAATAGAGCGCTGCTTAGTCTGCTCTGAAGATTATTTTGCCAAACATAATAAGCCCATTGCGCCTCAAAACCTGATGACTTGGCGTTGGATTAAGCTGTCGATGCTCAAGAATGAACGTACGTTTACTCACCATAAACATGCAAATGCCGTGGTAAAATATCGTCACAAAATCGCCGTAAACAGTGTCGATGCTATGACAGAGTTAGCATTACTTGGCGCAGGTTTAGCAACGCCCCCCAGTTATCTAGTAAAGCATCACATTGAATCAGGTAAATTAATTCACGTGTTACCTGATTGGCAAATTGAAAGCATACCGCTTTATGCTTTATGGCCTGCCAATATCGCTAAACAAAGTTTAACCTTACAATTACTAAACTTTATACAAGAAATTGAGTATGCTTAAAGAAAATAATTTCTACTCGTCAATTAATATACGTGTACGCAATCAATTTATACTATGAAATTTCTTGAATTACGCATTCCGCCATTATTACTTATGTGCATATTTATGATTGCAATATGGTTAAGTAAAGATGCAACTACACCAATAGAAATACCTCTATGGTTTAAACTAGTATTGACTTCTTTTTTTCTCATAAGCGGTACATTTGTGTGTATCGCCGGTGTCATTGCTTTTAGGAAAGCCAACACAACCGTAGATCCTACAAAGCCAGAAACGAGTGCTAGGTTAGTTAACTCAGGCGTATATCAATACACACGAAACCCGATGTACCTCGGTTTTAGTTGTTGGTTAATAGCGTTATGTTTATATACCGCAAATCTACTGTTATTGCTATTTGTTGTATTATTCATCTTGTACATCACATACTTTCAAATAAAGCCAGAAGAGCGCATATTAAAACATCTTTTTGGACAACCTTATCTTGACTACTGCCAACAAGTAAGGCGATGGATTTAATGCGAAGCGAACATTTAAAGCTCACCGCAATAATAGCGATATTACTATCACTTTCCCTCAGTGGTTGCTTTGGTGAACAAGTCTATACGTCGACGGCCAGTGTTACTCAAGCTTATAGCGACAAGGTATTGAAGGCTGCAGATATTAGTCATGACGGAGAACTAACGCTCTTCAGCGATAATGATCAAATTTGCCTTTGGGATAATAACTTAAACACTAAGCGATATTGCTTGCAAGGACTGGATGCTAAGCTCATCGAATTATTAGGCATTTCTCATAGTAAGCGTTATTTTTATACCTCAAATAGAATTAACGTTCACCTCTATGAACTCGCCACCGGCAGGTTAATGAGTGTGTGGTCTGCTGGTGATAATATTATTAATGATATCGCGATGGCAAAGAATGAAAGCGCTATTATACTGGCTTTTCGCAGCGGTCAAGCTAGCATAGTTTCAGTTCATGACAAGAGAATAAACACCTTTACGCCACATCGCTTAGACATTAATACTGTTGCGATTTCTAGCGATGGGATGAAAGCGCTTACAGGATCAAGTGATAAACAGGCAACGCTTTGGCATAGCAAAACTGGAAAGGTAATACAAACTTACACTCACCAAACCCGTGTGAACCACGTAGCACTTTCTCAAGACGCTAAACTTGCGTTTACTCTTGATGCAATTAAAGATCGTTTTTTCTGGCAATTAAGTGATACAAAACCTATAGCAACGTTAGCTACGCGTATTAAGTTTATCGAATTTAATGACAGTACATTTGGCAATCAAAATAAATGGTTGTTATCTGCTTCACCAAAACAAACGATTCAACTTTGGCGCGTTGCTGATGGAGAACTGCTCGCACAATGGCAAGCGTATAAGCATGAGCAACGCTATCGCTCTTCAGTGATCGCTGTAGAAATTATTTCGTCAAACAGTATGGCATCTATAACCAGTGACGGTGTTTTTCAGCGCTGGCCTATAGCCATAACCGCATCGCCAAGTTTATAACAGCTCAAACAATAATAAGTTTTCACTACGCTAGCGTGTTTGGTTGATTACAAATCCAAACCGTTTGATAAGGTTGCAAGGTAATACGTTCAAGCGTATCACTCACTTTTTGTTTTGCGATCAAGTCAAACCAAGATTCTGTTATGACTAAATTTAACTCACTTAACATCAATGGTTGTGGTTCACAACTTATGTTACTTATACAAAATATGCTTTGTTTACGGTCGACACTTTGGCGCCAAAAGCCAAATAACTGCAACCCTAAATGCAAGGTAAACTGCACGGCATTAGGGTGAAATGCTGGTTGATTAGTGCGAATTGCAATAAGTTCCTGCATTGCTTGAAATACTTGATGGTGATGACTTTGATTGTCGTTCAATAACTGCTTTAGCTGATCATACTGCCATCGATGACGGTTGATAGAGCGATTATGATGGGTATGCGCTAATCTTTCCTCGTCATTTCTCGTCGCTAACAAGCTGTGAATATAAATACCCGGTATACCTTCTAGCGCTAACATTATCGCATGTGCACAAATAAATCGCGCATTTCCCCATTTGTCAGGTCCGGCAGTTGTCCCCTGCAGTGCGTCATATAGTGCGATATTTATTTCATAGGCTTTTTGCTGACCATCATCACTTGTTCGCCACGATATTCTGCCGCCAAATTGCTTCATGGTATTAATGAGCACATTAAGCTCTTGATCACTCAATAATCCTTCAGCAGGGCGCAAACCAATACCGTCATGAGAGGCAATAAAATTAAAATATGTCGTGCCATTTTGTGCCGGCGGCATACTCATTAACCAACGCTTCAAATATAAACAATCACCAGTAACTAAGGTATTTAAGAGTAATGGTGGTAATGAAAAATTATAAATAGCATGTGCTTCGTTAGCATTACCAAAATAAGTTAAATTCTGAGTATTAGGAATATTGGTTTCAGTGATCACTATTGCACTGGGTTTAGCATGTTCTATTAATGTGCGTAATAAGCGCACCACTTCGTGTGTTTGCGGTAAGTTAATAGATTTAGTGCCCACTATTTTCCATAGAAATGCCACAGCGTCTAAGCGAAATATTTCAATCCCCGTATCTAAGTATTGTCGAATAATACTAACAAACGCTTTCAATACTTCGGGGTTTCTAAAGTCAAAATCTATCTGATCATGACTAAAAGTACACCAAACAAATTGTTTACCTTTAACGGTGTCTACCTCCTTCAAAAGTGATGATGTTCGAGGACGAACAACGGCAGACAAATCATCTTCTGGCGAAGCAGTAAAGAAGAAGTCTTTACCCGTACCTTCGTTATTCAAAAAGCTTGTAAACCACAAACTTCGACTTGAGCAATGGTTGATCACTAAGTCAGACATTAGTCGTTTCTTTTCTGCAATAGCGGCAATATCACACCAATCGCCTAACCCCTCATTTACTGATGAATAATCGATCACTGAAAAACCATCATCAGAGCTAAACGGAAAAAATGGTAATATGTGAACGCCATTAATGGTGTCTTCAATGTAGTCGTTGATAAAATTCTGTAGTGTTTTTAGCGGTTTTTCTCCTTCTTCGATAACACTATCGCCATATGTGATCATGATCACATCTCGTTCTGACCACAAATTTTTATACGGCTCCACAGCGTGCAATTCTTCAGGAAAACGCATGATTTCCATGAGTTGTTCCGCTAATTGTTGATAGTTATCAACGTGTGCAACGTCTCGATAAATAAAAGCCAGCTGCTGACATACTTTCTGCGTTAAGCTATCAAGCGCATTTACCATGCAACGACCCCTGAGAAAATTCTTCGTTATCAAGTTCAATAGCTGTCTTAAGCTGATCTAATACGTCAGGCATCGCACTAACAACACGATTCCATGAAGGAATAAACGGTGTATCCATGGGGTTTTCTAAAAATGCTTGCCCAGCAGTCATAATGTTCATGGCAAACATTTCTACCGCCTTCTCTTCAGTATGAATATCAAGTGTTAATCCATTCATTACGGCATCATTACGGTATGTTTCAACGTAGTCTAATGCTATGCGATAGTATGTCGCTTTTAGAGTTCTAATGGTTTCAGCAGTGAACGTTTCACCTTGCGTTGCTAACTTACGAATAAGCGCTTTACTGATATCTACCGACATTTTTGACAAGCCAGCATTGGCATTATCTAAGGACAAATCTTGATGTTTATGATCATAAGTTTGTGCAATATCAACCTGACACAAACGGTTAGGCGCAAAGTTGCGATGCATTTCAGATAACACACCAATTTCTAAGCCCCAATCACTGGGTATACGTAAATCATTAAGTACATCACGACGGAAAGAAAATTCCCCAGCAAGCGGATACAAAAAGCTATCCATGTACTCTAGATATTCATGATGACCAACGGTCTTTTTCAATGCTTTTAGTAACGGCGTAACCAATAGACGTGATACCCGGCCATTTATTTTTCCATCGGCAACACGAGCATAAAAACCTTTACAGAATTCATAATTAAACAAAGGATTAGCTACGGGGTAAAGTAGCCTTGCTAATAACTGACGATCGTAGGTCAATATATCGCAGTCATGCAAAGCCACAGATTCAGACCTTCCAGACGCTAGTACATACCCCATGCAATACCAAACATTTCGACCTTTACCCATTTCTTTCGGTGCTAAACCTAACGCTTCTAATTTAGCATCAAGCGCCCGCAACCTTGGTCCGTCATTCCAAAGTACTTTATGGTGTTGTGGTAAGGCGCCAAAAAATTTCAATGCAGCTCGATATTGCGCTTCATCAGCGCGGTCTAAACCAATAACAATTTCTGATAAGTAAGGCACCTGAGCGATATTTTCGATAATGTCTGGCAACGCTTTACCTTCAAGCTCAGAATATAATGAGGGTAAAATTAAACCTAGAGGTCGTTTTTTCGCAAACGTCAGCAACTCTTGTTCTAAGCTGTCTTGGTCACGTTGGCCTAAATTATGTAATGTTGTTACTGTACCATTTTGATAAAAATCAGCCATCTTGCACCTCGTGTTGATGAATAAAAGGGAGTAGTTGCGTTAAGGTTTCAGCCCAGCCTTTCGGACCAAATTCGTCACTTTGAATCGCTTTCGCCTGTCGTTGTAACTTGGGAAAATCATGTTTTGGCGAACGAATTTGAATCGCAATATCAGCCGCTTCTAACATAGCAATATCATTATCACTATCACCCATCGCTATTGTCGTTATATCAGTGGTAGGGTATTGATCTCGGTATTTTTCTGCTAACCAGTACTGTGCAAGCCCTTTATCACAGGCGCCACTGATATGTAAAAAACGGCCTCCTAACAATACGTTGGCTCCATAGTCAGACATAAGTTCAGCAAAAGTATTACGCTGCTCTAGCGTGCCATGCCAATGCAACGGTTCACTATACTCGCGCTGTAATGCATCACTTGCCTGCTGCTCATTTAACCCTGAAAGGTCCATTAGCCCGTCAATGGTTAGTTGTGAAAAACCGGTATAATATGCTTGGTAGCTCTTACCAACCTGTAGTAATAATGCCAGCCAATATGCTCTCGGTTGGCAAAACGTTTTAACCCAATAATCGCCTTGGTCATAAACATCGTTTGGCTTTTGATCAAAATGTCCTTTAGGAATATAAATTGCCGCGCCATTTTCAACAATAAAAGGCGTATCGAGTTTAAGCGCGTTTTGCAGTTTAATTAATTCAACGAAAGTTTTACTGGTATTAAATATAATCGGAATACTTTCAGCTTTTAAGGCGTCAATAGTCGACTGAGCTGGCTGCCAACTATAGGTATTATGATCAAGAAGCGTTCCATCTAAATCACTGAATATGAGGTATTTATCTGTCATATCAATCACCTACTATGACTTGCTTTATGCTGCGATTATCATCGAGTACTAATTGATAATTCATACGGCTCGGTAATGTAGATAATCCATGCTCCGTTAGCCGCTGAAAGTACGCGATAAAGTCTTTTATTTGCTGAGCAGACATAATATTTGTTTGTTTACTATCTTGGTTTACAGCAAGTTTTTCTTCTTGTTCTAGTCGCCATTGATACACAGCATCAAATGATGGCGCAGCTAACATCACCCAATAATCAAAAAACACATAAAGTGGTTGATAATAAGTTTCAAGCTGGTCGTTAACATAGTTTCGCCATACGCCATCTGCATCTTTTTGTTGCTCTAGCGGGTTTGCGTCTATCGATAATTCAGCTTTCGATTGCCCTGTTACGCCCCAGCACCAACCTTCAAGTAATACAATATTCGGTCGAGCTTCTACATAAGGCCAATCAAGTACATGCTTGAGATCATCCATCGCCTTATCAAAAGCTGGTAAATAAATCCCTGTTTCACCATGCTTTAATGCGACAAGCGTATGTTTCAGTTTTTTTATGTCATGCGTACCTGGTACACCACGCGTAGCTAAAAGCGGATGAGTTTGTTCCGCCAAAATTTTTCGCGCTTTTTTCGATAAATAGAAATCGTCTAAAGACAGGTTGATGACATTAAGTTGATATTCTTGCGCCAAGTAAGCCGCAATAAAAGCAGACATGGTCGACTTTCCACTACCCTGGCAACCATTAATGCCAACAAAGAAAGGGCTTGTGTAATGTTTTTGTTGTGCTGCTAACGTGTCAGCTAGCGGCACATAATACTGGAGTGCCGTTTCACGAAACGCATCGGGTAGTTGATGTTTTTCAATAAATTCGCTGAGCATTTGATACATACACATATAACCAAAGTTACTTTAGTTAAGTACAACTCTTATGCCAGATCGAAAAACCACGATTGATTTACGCTATATAACTGTTATTTAAGTATATATTTAAGTTTATAAGCGTATCATTAATTTTCTGTTGAGATTAAATGACTACTTTTAACGCAAAAGACGCACCTTTTTGGTGCGTCTGAGTTTATTTTTGCAAACATTTGTAATGAAAGCTTATATGTTCATCAATAAAACTGGCAATGAAATAATAGCTATGGTCATAACCTTCTCGCATTCTCAATTCTAGCGCAGAACCATGTTGTTGTGCTGCACGTTGCAGGCGCTCCGGCATTAACTGTTCTGCCAAGAAATTATCGGCATCTCCTTGATCAACAAGAATAGGCAACGTTGCTTTTTCTCGTGCCAGTAAGTGGCAAGCATCATACGTTAACCACGCCGCTTTATCACCACCTAAATAATGACTAAACGCTTTGACTCCCCATGGGCATTCACTAGGGTTACTTATCGGACTAAAAGCAGAAATTGACTGATAACGTGATTGATTATTTAACCCTATCGTAAGGGCACCATGGCCCCCCATGCTATGCCCTGTAATAGCGCGTTTATCATTTACAGGAAAGTTACTTTCTATCAGCTGTGGCAATTCTTTCACAACATAATCATACATTTGATAATGCGATGACCACGGAGCCTGCGTAGCATTGACATAAAACCCTGCGCCTTGCCCTAAATCGTATCCGTCGTCATTGGCAACATCATCTCCTCTAGGACTTGTATCAGGAGCAACAATAGCGACACCCAACTCAGCGGCTTTTCTTAAGGCACCTGCTTTTTGCATAAAGTTTTCATCGGTACAGGTTAAACCTGATAACCAATAAATAACAGGCACAGGTTTACTCGCACTGGCATTAGGTGGCAAAAATATGGCAAAACGCATCGTACAGTTTAATGTATTTGAATAATGCGTAAACTGCTGATGGTAACCACCGAACACTTTTACATGACTAACTTTTTCCATTGACCGCCCTTATTTATCCATATGTATTACGGAACGAATACTTTTTCCTTCATGCATTAAATCGAACGCATGATTGATATCATCAAGTCCCATTGTATGGGTGATGAATTCTTGTAAACCAAATTCACCGGCAAGATATTTGTTAACAATTTCAGGTAACTCTGAGCGGCCTTTAACGCCACCAAAAGCTGAACCGCGCCATACACGTCCCGTGACAAGCTGGAAAGGACGTGTAGATATTTCCTGCCCTGCACCTGCAACACCAATAATAACAGACTCACCCCAACCCTTATGACAACACTCTAACGCTTGACGCATTACGTTTACATTGCCGATACATTCAAAAGAGAAGTCTACGCCACCGTCAGTAATATCAACTATATACTCTTGAATGGGTTTATCGATATTTTGCGGATTGATGACATCTGTAGCACCCAGTTGTTGCGCAAGTCCAAATTTTGATTCATTAATATCTATACCAATAATACGACCTGCGCCAGCCATTCGCGCACCTATTATTGCTGATAAACCGATACCGCCTAAACCAAAAATAGCCACGGTATCACCTGGTTGTACTTTAGCAGTATTTAACACCGCTCCCATGCCGGTAGTAACACCACAACCAAGCAAGCATACTTCTTCAAGTGGTGCAGCTTTATTAACTTTGGCTAATGATATCTCTGGTAATACTGTGTATTCAGAAAAAGTAGAACATCCCATATAATGATAAATAGGCTCACCATTAATAGAAAATCTTGATGTACCATCAGGCATCACACCTTTACCTTGGGTTTCACGCACAGCTTGACATAAATTTGTTTTGCCCGAGGTACAAAACTTACATTTGCCACATTCTGCAGTATAGAGTGGAATAACATGATCTCCCACTTCAACACTTGTAACGCCTTCACCAACCATTTCAACAATACCACCACCTTCATGGCCGAGAATTGACGGAAAAACGCCCTCTGGATCTTCGCCTGATAATGTAAAAGCATCAGTATGGCAAACGCCTGAAGCAATAATGCGCACTAAAACTTCACCAGCCTTTGGTAGCTCAACGTCAACCTCTTCCACTTTAAGAGGTTCGCCTGCCGCCCAAGCAACGGCAGCTTTAGACTTTATTGAAGTTTGTCCGGGTGTTAATTTAAGTGACATAGTTTTTCCTATTTTTATATTCGCATTCGAAACAGTATAGCTGTGGGCTTAGACTCTTTCGAGATCAAAAGTAATTTAGTAAATAATATTAATCCAAACGGATAAATAAATTAATGGTTGATAGCAGATAAAAAAACAGAGCATGAAAATGCTCTGTATAAATTAAGAGAAATAACAGATCTGATTTATCTAATAGAACAAACAAAATTTATTGATTCAACTAAATAAACAATAACCATATTATTAAACCGTATAATAGCCTTTTCAGGCAATGCCATTCATCTTAATAATAATTAAGTTCATCGGCTTTCCCCCAAAAAACACGGTAAGAATATGCAGTATAAGCAAGTATCGTAGGCACAACGAGTATTGCCCCCCATAACAGAAAGTTCAACGCTTCGGGTGCAGCTACCGACTCCCATATCGTTAACTTGTTAGGCACAATATAAGGGAAAAAACTAAAACTCAAACCGAAGAAACTTAAAGCAAAGATAAAGACGGTAATAAAAAAAGGTAAGCCAGAGCCATGTTCAGGTGCCTTTCTTAAATGTTTCAGTACATTAAAGCAAAGTATAAAAGCGATACAACATACCATCGGAATTGGTAATAGAAACACTCCATATGGCCAAGTAAACCATTTCAAATACACTTCAGGATTTAGCCAGAGATTTAGTGCCGACACTAAAACAATGCCAATAAAGGTAATGAGTACACTGCGGCGAGCATAATTAATCGCTTTTTGCTGTAATTCACCGCTAGTTTTCATTACTAACCAAGTTGCACCAATCAGCATATATGCACTGGCTACACCCAATGCACTGAAGAGGGCAAAACTGGTTGCCATTATCGATTGTTCAAACCCAGTAACGTAAAGTCCAAGCATGTATCCTTGAGAAAGTGCTGCAATATAAGAACCGGCTTTAAATAACCTGTCCCATGTTTTGCGATGAGAAACAGCTGCTTTAGCTCTAAAGTCAAAAGCGACTCCTCGCAAGATTAAGCCAATCAGCATAACCGCGCATGGCAAATACAACGCTTTTAGCACCATACTGTGAGCCGTTGGAAAAGCAATCAGTAATAAGCCTATGGCTAATACGAGCCAAGTTTCGTTAGCATCCCAAAAAGGGCCAATAGAAGCAATCATGGTATTGGCGTTATTTTGATTGTTCATTGGTAGTAACATACCAACGCCTAAGTCGTAGCCATCTAAGACAACGTATAGCAATGTTGCTAACGCCATTAAGCCAACAAATATTACCGCAAGTGATTCTTGATCAAACATGACTATTCTCCAATGAGTCTGAACGATAAGGAGAGGTAACATTTGTTAACTCCTCATTTTCATATTCTTCAACTTTTACAGCACGTCTAGCCATTAAAAAGATCGTATGAATATAGGCAACCAATAAACCTATATAGACAGTGCAATACATCATTAAACTCGTGACAACATTGCTTGGTGCAATATCAGTGACGGCTTCTTTAATGGTTAATACGCCACTCACTAAATAAGGTTGACGACCGATCTCTGTGACATACCAACCTGCCAATGTTGCCAACCACCCTGAAAAAGTCATCCATAATAGAACCTTAAGAAATAATGGTGATACGCTATCATGACGAAATAACTGAAACCTTGCGATCCAAGCAATAAGTATCATCAGTAGTCCTAACCCCACCATAATACGAAAGCCAAAAAACACGGGTTTAACGGGTGGATGTTGACCTACAAATTCATTTAAACCTTTTATTTCACCGTCAGCTTGGTGAGTTAAAATTAGGCTTGCGAGGTTTGGTATACCAACTTCAAAGTGGTTACTGCGAGATTCTTCATCTGGAATAGCAAACAATAATAACGGTGCACCTTTTTCTGTTTCCCACACGCCTTCCATTGCAGCCACTTTTTGTGGCTGATGCGCAAGCGTATTTAAGCCATGAAAGTCACCAACCAACGCTTGTAATGGTGCAAGTATCGCTGCCACAGTTACCGCGACTTTCAAAGTGAGTTTGGGCGCTTTTTTATTGTCACCTTTTAATAAACGATAAGCACTTAACCCGGCAATTAAGAAAGAAGCTGTTAAACCTGATGCCAACAACATATGAAAAAAGCGATAAGGAAAAGACGGATTAAAGATCACAGCAAACCAATCTACCGGATAAACAATACCGTCTCGTATTTCAAACCCTGTAGGTGTTTGCATCCATGAATTTAAACTTAAGATCCAAAAGGCTGACAACGTGGTACCTAATGCGACAACTATCGTCGCAAGCGTATGAATTTTCGGTGGTACTTTTTTTATGCCAAAGAGCATTATGCCAAGAAAAGTCGCTTCTAAGAAAAAAGCCGTAAGTACTTCGTAGCCCAGTAGCGGCCCAGCAATATTGCCAACTTTTTCCATAAACCCTGGCCAGTTTGTGCCAAATTGGAAAGACATTGTGATACCACTAACCACACCAAGCGCAAAAGTTAGCGCAAACACCTTAACCCAAAATCGATAAGCGCGCATATAAACGGGGTGCTGTGTCTGGTCAAATCGTACTTTAAAAAACACTAAGAACCAACACATTGCAATTGTGATGGTTGGGAAGAGAATATGAAAACTAATATTTAACGCGAACTGTATACGCGATAACATTTCTGTGTCTAACATAACGTACCTCTGCCGAATTTGGCGTGAGTTAGCCTAAGGCGCAATAAACGTATTGCGTCTAAAAAATAATCTTATTTAATAAAATTTTAGTGCTTACTTAGACTT
Organism: Thalassotalea sediminis; assembly: GCF_030295915.1. Classification (NCBI taxonomy): domain Bacteria; kingdom Pseudomonadati; phylum Pseudomonadota; class Gammaproteobacteria; order Alteromonadales; family Colwelliaceae; genus Thalassotalea; species Thalassotalea sediminis. The sequence continues at coordinate 3,688,789 of NZ_AP027361.1, forward strand.
TACAATCTTATCTTTAAAGTCGAGCATTTTCACAACACCGGAGCCAAGCTTCATTAACGTGGTTAGTTTCTCTGGGCTAACGCTTTGTAGTTCTCGCGCCCATTTAGTTATGGTTTCAAGCAAGTCGTGTATTTCGTCCATTTGTTTTAATGCGTAAGCCTCTTGCTGATTAGCCGGTTCATCAAGTAATGAATCCCGTAATAACGACAGTGTTGGATCAACCTCTCGTTTGCTACGCTCCTCAAAAATGCGATTTGCTAGCGCCCAAATACTCCCAGACGGCATATAGTAATCTTTACGATCCCCAGCAATATGCTGAACATTGACTAGCCGCCAAGACTGCAACTCTTTAATGCCCATACTGACATTACCGCGCGAGATACTTAGCGTTTCACCAATTTCATTTGCAGACAATGCTTGCTCACTCATCACTAATAAGCCCATAATTTGGCCGATCGTACGATTAAACCCCCATCGACTGCCCATTTCACCACAATGCATAACAAAACTTTCTATTTTAGGTGACAACTTCATATTTTAAACTTTCAATAATTTCTGAACGTTTAAAATATTAGAATGATTTTTGATCTAGATCAAGTTAAATTTACGACAATTATTAATAAGAATGACGCATTAGTTAAAGCTGTATTCCATGCTTTATTGGCAATAATTTCTCATGTTGCTAAGCCATTTCGACTAAAAAGGATAATCATTAAGTTTGGTTAAAAACTACTTAACATTTACGCTAGATTGGAAAATATCGACTCATTCCAATGTTACATCAGCATTGCTAATTATCGATCGGTAGATATTTTTACACAAAAAGGGGGCGTCTTAAGACTCAACACGACCACTAAAAATAGAACATATATAATAGAAAAGACAATGACAGCCACATTAAAATAATAAGTGGAATACCGGCGCGAATAAAATCAGAAAACTGATAACCACCGGCATTCATCACAAGTAAGTTTGTTTTGTAAGCCATCGGCGTCGCATAACTAAGATTGGCACCAAACAAAACAGCAAGTATGAATGGTTCAACGGGTAACGATAACTGATTTGCAACGGATATCGCTATTGGTGTACCGATGACCGCTGCGGCATTATTTGACACGATGTTTGTTAAAATAGCGAGCATTAACATTAACGACGCAATAATACCCCAAGGCGGCAAATCAACCGCAAAGGCAACAAACACTTGTGCAATATATTCAGCGCCACCTGTTTGCATCATCGCGGAACCTAATGCTAATGATGCAACAACAATAAGAATCACTTGCGTACTCAATGCTGATGACACCTCACTCCAATCAATACACTTAGTAATCAACAAAACTAATATGCCGCACAGTGAACTGATAGCGATAGGCAAAATACCCACGGCAGCAACCGCAACAACAAGAAATAGCACGAATAATGCGATAGGCGCTTTTTTCGAATAAGGTAAATCTGATGCCCCATCTATAATTAAAAAGCCCTGCGAACGCTTTAATTCTGCGACTTGGTCGGCGTCTCCTTGCACGAGTAATACATCACCAGCATGGATAATAACGTTGCCAATACTTCTTCGACCTATATCCATTGCTTTACCGTTCCGGTGCAGCGCCAGAACCGATATGCCATAACGTTTCGCAAATTGAACATCTTTAAGCGTTCTGCCGACTAAATTAGACGCTTGAATCACTACAATTTCCACCAACTTTTGCTTTTCAGCATTCAGAGGATGATCTTCATCAACTTTGTGAGCACCAGAAAACAAGGTAGCCTGTAAAACAGCTTCAAACTCTTTAAGTTGTTCTGGGTGTTCCTGAATATGAAGCCTGTCACCTTCTTTAAGCACCGTATCAGGAAAAGGGCGAATACTACGATAATCTGGGCTACGTTGTATTGATTCTATACTCATTTGATCGTCGGTTAACTTGAGTATTTCTGCGACTGTTTTACCATTCGCAATGCTATCTTCATTAATATTTAAATAAGCGCTAAAAAGTCGTGGCGATGTATCAGGTAAAGACGCGGCACGTTGTGGTAGTAATTTGGGAGCCACTAACCATAAATAGGCAATCGCAATAAAAGCAGCGATAATCGCGGGTGCACTAAAATCGAACATACCAATACGCGGTAAGCCCATATCACTGGCAACACTCACCACTAACAAATTAGTTGAGGTGCCGATCGTTGTCGTCATCCCTCCTACCAGCGTGGCTAAGCCCATAGGTAATAGCATTGGAGAAGTATCTGTTTTCGTTCTAAGTGCCACACTCGTTAGGATAGGTAAAAGTAACACAACAATTGGCGTATTATTAACGAAGGCACTTAGGGCACCTGCGATGATGAGTGTTACCAAGAGTGATATTGCAGGGCTAATTTTCCACAGTTTTGCTAAGTTTCTGCCAACCGGCACTAAGGCCCCTGTTCGCACTAACGCATGGCCAATAATCATTAATGCACACACTGTTACCAGCGCTTCATGGCCAAAACCAAAGAACAATGATGATGGCTCCAAGTGCTGACCATTTAAATCGAATGGAAACACGGTAAAAATCATACAAAGTATAACGAGTACCGCAAGAGATGAGGTTTCTAAGGGGATATCTTCTCGTCTAAAAAAATAGAGTGCTATCACAGTTAGTACTAACATGGCTAACGCATGGTTATTGGGAATGTCTGGTATGGTCACATTCAACTCGTTGATTAATTTAATGAGCACTTTTAATCAACGTTAGCATTCGACTCACTAAAAGGCGAGAAAGTAACAAAAATAAGTTAATGAGTTATTGCTACTAATGTACATTCAGTAAAAAAGCGAAGCATAATTGCTTCGCTTTTTTCACACTAAACCTAGTTAAAAGTTTACTGTAGTTTCTTGCCCCACAACCACATCTACTGTTTCCATATTACCTTCTGGTGAAGGAATAACTAAGCCGTCATATTGAACATTATCGTCAATTTCAACGCCACAAAATAACGCGACAGTATAATTACCTTCAGCGACAAAACCTATGCTATAAGTACTATCATCGTTTACTTTGGCCGTTGCAATAGGCGCAGTAGCTGTTGGCACTTCTCCTGCGAAGGTTGTATCTTCAATATCAAACATATCACCCAATTCAGTAGGTGCCGCTTCATATAAATAAACAGTACAAGCACCTAAATTAGTATTTTCGGCTGATATTAAACCACTAATTGATCCCGTAGCACCTTCAATACGCACACCATGCGGCTTAATAATAAAGCCATTTTTAGCAGGATCATTTCCACGTTGCACCAGAGATTGTCTTAAATCAAACTCAATAGTGTAGGCAGGTACTTCGCCTTGTTGTTGTGCGTTTTCCGTCACCATAAACGCACCTAATCGTAAGCGTGAACTGGGGACTTTTATTGCATATTCTGTTGCATCATTATCAAGCATTACATAAGAGCCTTCATCAATAACATTGAGCTCCATCGTGTATTCACCGACATTTAGCGTTACGTTTTGTGTTTCATCAATAATTTTCAGTTGACTAGTGCCCTGATGATCGAGCAAGTTTACTTGAATTGAGTCAACGACTTCCCCCATGTCATTAGTAAACTGGTCAATCATGACTTCTTGTTTACCGTTTGTTTCATCGGTATTTATCAATTTAATGCTGCCAATTTCAATTGCAACAATCACGGCATCATCAACAGGTGCATCACTAACCCCCAATGAAAACGTCGTCGTAGCCTGTGAATCGATAATCACATTAGTAGAACCATCACTACTACTCGATGAACCACCACATGCAGCTAAAAATACACATGCAGAAACAAAAGAAAATAATGCCTTTTTACTTATCATAAGTACCTCTTTGAAAAGTTTTAGTTAAAACGACTTAATAGAACTATTTAGTTTTGGCATAAAGTCATTATAGCGGCATATTCAGTAATGTTTTAGGCTAAATACGAAAAATTTAGTATTTATAAAGGTATTCTTTTATTTTTATTATACTTTCAAAGCAATGCTAGCGATGGCTGACACTGTGTTTTTCACTAGCTTCGTAATTAAGTAGCAAAAGATTAAAAAGCTATAGCCATTTTTTTCTTTTAAAAACGACAACAAGTACCACAGAAATAACAAGCATCACACCGAGCAAAATAAAATAACCATTAGCCCACTTAAGCTCAGGAATGTGCTCAAAATTCATACCGTAGATACCCGCGAGAAAGGTCAAAGGCACAAAAAGCGCAGTGATCACCGTTAACACTCGCATTGTTGCGTTTAATTGATGCGAAGTTACAGACATGTAGCCATCAATCAGATCACCACAAATATCGTAATACATTTGCGATAAACTCAACAGTCGCTCTAATCGCTCTCTAAGATCAGTTAAGGTATGAATTTCTTCCGGTGTAATTAACGTCGTTTCGTCATTTTCAAGGAAGTTATTTAATGATTCACCAATAGAAACGTGATAATTAAAGGTACGCCTTATTTTTACAAGCTGTGAACGATAAGACGTTATTTCCCGCATCATTTTGTCGTTTCCACTTAATTGAAATTGATCTTCAATTTTCTCTAACTGTGCTTCAAAGCTAAACAACTGTTGTAAGTAATTGCCGCAACTGGAATGAAAGATTTGTAACGCTAAATGCACAGGACTGCGCGCCAAAAACTTAGCGCTTTTTTCATGAAAAAGCGTATTAATAGCGATAGAACACTCACGATGACAGGTGATTAATATACGATGACCAATGAACATACCTAACTGTAGATGTTCAAAATCTAATACGTCGTCATAACGCACAAACCCTCGGTATAATAAACAAATATAGTTATCAAATAATTCTATTTTCGGGGGGTGTCTTTCACGTTGTACATCTTGTATGGCTAACGGGTGGCAACCTAAAGAAATTAACATCTGTTTTTCTTTCTCTTTGTCCAAACCTTCTAAATCAAGCCATAACGTGCTGTCTTCATTATTTTGCCAACGCTCAATGAGCTCTTCCTGACCAATCTCAGTAGAAGTGCTGGAAATTAACAAGGTTCTAATCATTACTTTTAATCCTGTAGTACCACAAAAGTTTGCGATGAATTATGTTAGCCATTAAATTGCCGTCAATGTTCAGTTTTATCTGCAATAATTTTTGCAAAACATGTCAGTAATCTATCAACATTTATTGGTTTAGTGAGGTGCTCTGTAAACCCTACCTGTTTGGCATATTCAACACTTTCAGAGTTTACATCAGCAGTCAAAGCAATAATGGGTAACTCTTTATACGCATCTATCGCTCTAATTTGCTTGGTTGCCTCATAACCATCTAGCACCGGCATTTGGCAATCCATCAACACCACATCAAACGGCTGATTTTTAACAGCCTCAACACCTTCTTGGCCATTGTTAGCAATTTCTGGTTCAATATTCTGCTTTCTCAAAATCGTTTTAATTAATGCCTGATTAATACGGTTATCTTCGACCACTAATACGCGTAGCATTGAAAAATCTTGCTCAGGTGCTTTTTCAACTTGGGCGACTTTATCGTACGAAACGCTCAATGTGGCAGTAAAGGTAAATTCAGAGCCTTTTCCTTCCTCGCTAAAAACAGTGACATTCCCCCCCATGAGGTAACTTAACTCTCTTGAAATTGCGAGCCCCAAACCAGAACCGCCATAATTACGAGAAGTAGAGTCATCAGCTTGAGTAAAAACAGTAAAGAGCTTTTGTTGATTTTGTCTGCTAATACCGATACCCGTATCTATTACCTTGATCAGTAGTTGTGCTGAACCGCTTGCCTCTAACTTAGCGCTAGCTTGCAACGTTATCGAACCGGTAGCTGTAAATTTCACTGCATTACTGCATAAATTAACTAACACTTGTTCAATGCGAGCTTGATCACCAATAAAATAAACATTGGCAGGGATTTCATCAATTAGCTGCCATTTCAACCCTTTATTTGCAGACATTGTTTCATAAATAGTGGCAATGCGTTGTAAACTCGCGTGCATATCAAAATGATGCATAGATAACTCAAGTTTACCGACCTCTATTTTGGAAAAGTCCAAAATATCGTTAACCAAATTAAGCAAAATATCGGAAGACACTTCAATCTTGCTTAAATATTCCTTTATCTCTTGTGGTTCATCCGTGTGTTGCGCCATTTGAGAAAAACCAACGACAGAGTTAAGCGGCGTACGTATTTCATGACTCATATTCGCAAGAAAGCGACTTTTGGCTTGATTTGCCTCTTTAGAAACCTGTACCGCCTGATGCAAGGATAGCGTTTTTTTCTCAACTAAATTATTAAGTACTAAGTGTCGATTGTTCATCAATAACACCATCGCAACTATACAAACAACCAAACCAAACTGAAAAATAAACAAGACAAAATGTGAGCGGCTTTGTTTAACTTTTAAATATGACTGATTAAGCGCCAAATTTAAAAACCACGTTTGCCCAGAGTGAAAAAACTGCATGGTTTTAACATCTTCCCGATCACTTAAACGGATATTCTTTTCTTCAGTATTGCCCGCAAACCAATGAGTTGCGCCTCGCTCGTAGAGTTCATATTTAAAGAGTTTATTGTTATGAAAATCGAACGTTTTATCCATTATTTCATTGACTAAAAAAACGCCAGTTGCAAAACCTCTAACGCGTTTTCTAATTTTAGCGTTGTCATCAGTATCCGCTTGAAACACAGGAATAAACAATAAAAATGCAGGTTGGCTTTTCTTCGATTGCACTAACGTAATTATTGGCGTTGCTTGAGAATAATAACTAGTTGTCGCCTTTAAGATAGTTTGTTTGCGCGCATTATTTGAATAAACATTATAACCAAGCGCTTTCTCGTTACCTTGCATAGGTGCAATATATTTTACATAAACAATGGGGTCGCCAGCATCAATAGGTTCGCCCTTTATTTTAATCGTGTCATCATAAATGTCTTTCAACGCAGCTTCTTCTTGCTGCTTTCGCTGTGGATTAATTAGCGGATTCCATGACATAGCATGAATGGCTGAGTTTTTACTTAACTCCTCTGCGGTAAAACTTTGGAATTCGCTGTGTGTTAATACTGGGTGGCTTTGAATGAAGTTTGCCAATGTTTGTAACTGCAATAAACTTTTATTAAGCTCTCGGTATAAACTACTTTCAACAACTTTTGTTTCTCTAGATATGATTTTTTCACTATTTTCATTGGAAAATTCTATAAAGAAGCTTGTGAGCACTAGCACGCATATAAACAAGAAACCTGTCGCTGCAATAGTGATAATTCTAATATTTTTTCGAAACTCTTGTTGTGAAGAGTATTGAATAACACTCAATAAAAATGGTGTTGCTAATAGTACCCCTATCGAATCTCCCAGCCACCAATAGGTCATATTTAACCAATAATTATCGATACTAAAATTAGCATTAAAGTACGTTAGTGCAGAAATACCTATATTGGCTGCAATAAGGTTTACAACAAAGCCCACTAGCACGACAAAATAGATAATTTTTCTTGTCGATGGTTGCGCAATTGGGCTGCCTAGCCATCGTCTCATAAGTGCACTTCCTACTGCAGCTTGCAGTGTGGAGCCTACTGCTATGAAAAAGATGCTAGCGCCGTTGATAGAAAATAAGTCGTACAACGAGAGATCTGCACTCACCGTAAAATTGAATGCACTAGACGCAATAAATATTGCCGGCAAAAACCGCCAGCCCCAAATAAAACTACCAACAAGCGCAATACCGGCTGGCAGCCATACGGGCATAATTTGGGTATGAAATGAGAGTGTAGAGAGTAAGTAACCCGACAAATAGGCACCCAGAGCAAGTGCAATATACAACAATTTTGCAGACGTTGAATTCAGGTTAGTGTCCATTTATTCTTCACACTCGTATTCTCAGAACAAGTTACTACTATGTATAGCGTATTTACTATGTTCTTTGTATAAATATTTACATTACACCATTAACTTATAACTTGTGCACACAAAAAAATTGAGAGAAATTTTAAAAACACCGCATTAGCTATTTTCTAAGTAACGTAATATATAGCTTCTATCGTTTGGCTTTACTCTTCCATCTTCCATAGCAGATAACATGTGTAACAACGCAGGGCTTAAGTGAATGTCGTTATTGAGGAAATAAGCATGGCCTTGCGGCCAATCAAAGCGATTATTAAAGTTGTCACAGTCCACCTCATAAACATTTTTAGCCACGCGCGATAAATCTTCAACGCCGGTCATACCTAAGCGCGCTGATACAGTGCGGTTACGTAAATTGCTCAATTTACTCGCTGGCATCGCAAGGTCGTCATTCGCATGATAAACCACAACATTTCTTGCTGCTTGAGGAATAAGTGCACCACTATATCCGGGCTCCAAACTATGATTAACCACATCTGCAGCGACCATAAAAATATTACGAAACAATTTGGGTACTTGTCCTCCATGATCAAACTTACCCCAAGTCGCTATTGCATTCCGTAACACTCTATTGCCCATTGAATGGGCAATAATATTCAACCTTCTCGTGCATGGGTCCACCTTACAAGCCTCTTTTGCTCGCCAAACATCAAACTTAGCCAGCATACGAGCGAAAGCTAATCCACTTGCGTCAGCCGCTTTTTGGTCATCCCAATAATCGTCAATAAGGGCATAAAATGCGTCATCATCACAAGGCCAAATCAACGGCACAACTAGTGCAAAATCATCGCCATTATTCTGATTTATCAATGCTTGAAGTTGCATAGCCCTAGGAAAAATGTCCGTTTCAGGCATGTTATTAAAGCCATGGATATAGAGGAGAACTTGAGCCTTTCCAGGTAATTGTTTTAATTGCTCAAAAAACGCTGGGCTACCAATTTCACGATAATCATTTTCTCCAACTCGCTGACAAAAATACATATCTAAACTAGCCCGTGTTTTTTGCGGCGGAAATGATATTTTACGACCTTTACGACTTTTTACTGATTCTCGAGGTGATCTATTCGTGGCAAATAACATGCACAAGTCCTTTTGTAGTGCGAAACTAAGGTATTGTTTGGTATATTTTCAGCGACAGTAACATCCTTTATAACTTATCACCTCAACAAGTATTAAGTGTAGTCTACTTTCGACGATTCGCTAAGACAATCAACACTGTAATGACCTCGTGTAAATCACGGTATACTGGTAAACGTCACTTATCATGTTTTTATTAATCTAATAGCGATAAAACAGCTTTAGTAAAGGCATTGAGTGCATTAAATGGTCATTCAGGTGAACCTGCTTTTAAATTGCAGGCTTAGTTTATGCCCTCACAGCTTTGTATTGTTTCTTAGCAAACAAAAAATATATTTAAAATCATTAAATGATTGGGTAAAGAATTAGAATAACTAAGAAAGTAAACCTAAGTATCTGGCAATATCACCCGATACTTAGGTTTAATGTTTAAAGAAAAATATAAATTGTTAGGCACCAAAAAGTGTTTCTTTGGTGATCAATTCAATAGAGTTTAAAATATCTGCAACACGGCTGTCCAAAGACTTATTTGACAGTAATGATTTACGATGCCTATCAAACATTTTATTGTATTTTTCTATTTTTTTTCCGAGAACTTGCCACGCTTGTTGCTTTGCACTTAAAGGCCAAGACTCTAATTCAATTTTACTGGTAGCTAGTTTATCAAAAAACATCTGCATGCCAGTAGCAGCCATATCTTTATACTGTTGATTTGAGTTAGACATTGATATGGTTGCTAAACCGCTTGCCATTTCGTTGACACTTTTGAGTGAACGATAATAATCATTCATTGCATCTTCGTCATATTCATCGACTTCAAATTCATAACTTCGATTTCTTACCACACTGTTAGTTTCAACACGAGTTGTATGCATAACAACTGGTTCAGCTTTTGGCGGATCGACAATTTGTGCAGTGTTAGTGGCAGTTGGCGTTTGATCGTTAATCCCACCAACAGTTAAGCGCCCTCCTTTTCCCAGCCCGCCTTCAACTTGTTGTGCTTTGTATTGGCGTAATGCTTTAACCATTTGGTTGTATGAATCAGCAAAAGCAGCAGTAATAATTTTGCCTTCTGGTGAATTACTAAAACCACTAGCTCCTGCAAAACCACCAGAAAATAACCCGCCAAATAAACTAAAATCGTAATTGCCTGCATTACCAATTGCGGCAGACACTTGCACGCCAGATCGATTATCTATTAACAATAGTGTTGTAGATGCTTCATTTTTACTTAAGCCACCACCAATAATTGAGCCAAATGAACCCAATAATGAAGCACCAACCGCTTTGAGCCCTTGTGTTCCTTTCGCTGAAAACTGAATTTCTGGACTGATCGTGTAATCAGCAGCCACCATCTGTGCCCCACCCAAGTTACTGCCCTGACGGAGCTGACCAGACTGCATTAATTGTCGTTCTCGGTTCATTGCATTCATTGCTTGCCCACGTTCAACAACAACAAAACAATTAGATTGTTGTAACATCAACCGAATAACCGGGATAGTACTACCAAGCGAAGGGTACCTTTTTCGGTAATCGCGCCACCAGGTCAGTGACGTATCTTCAAATACAGATAAAGTACCAAGAGGTGATGTACATTTTTCTAGGCCTGCATTTGCGTTGGCTGTATTGCTCCCGCCTGCGCCCCCAGTAACAACATTACCACTCGAGCCCCCCATGGTTGGACCAGTAGACATACAAGCTGGTAGCCCAGTTAATGCAGCACTAAATAGTGCGACTTTGCACCACTTAGTGTTTTGAAATTTATTGAGTGTTTGATTAAGCAACATGACGCTTCTCCATTCCTTTAATTGGTCTTTGATTATGTAATCTTGTAATTCAGTTGAGTTGCCTTATTTCAGATTATTAAATGGCATTACTCTCCTACTATTTGCAGCATATAACTCACCGGTTGCAGACTATTTAACCGCTTAACTTATGCATATTTTGCATAAGAAATTTGGCATGATTAATCAACAAAAAACCTAAGTAAAATGTTTGCTGTGCCATGAGTCAAACAGCGCTATTCATGGGTGTTATCAATATATTGCTTAACCTAGCAGCAGGTTCAATACTATGCATCGTGAGTTAACGCACCTTATCGACAGTTAACGCCATTTAAGGTAAATTAAGCTAAATTCGTTGAATACAAATTAACCAGTTACACCAATTGGATGCTTAGTAGAATTTCAACAAGTTTTTTTAACAGAGGTTAAATCAAACGTTTCAGATCAGGATAATCGATAAATGGTGAATAGGACTCAACGTAAACGTGGTGTGATAGCTGACAGAAAAAAACTGGAACAAGCTTTATTCGCGGCAGGATTTAAAACCCAAGCGGCACTAGCTGAACATATCGCCTCTTTAGAAAACTTAGATAGCGCACCAAAAGACATGGTAAATCGCGTGTTTCGGCAAATCGCTGTGTCGCCAGTTTCTATCGAGCGCATTGCCGCTGCACTTAATGTTGACGCCTACACTTTATATCTTACTAGCGACTCAGAGGCTCTCGAACCTGAAACTGACGATGGTGATAATAAAATAAAGCAAAACCTAGCATTTAAGTATGTCGGCCTAACTGGCTTAGCATTGTTAACTTTATTTACTTTTGCTTGGGTAATTTACCCTAAAGCTGCCGTAGCCCCCGTCGACTTGAGTCCAAAAAGCTTCAGTAACCCGCTAAAAAATCACTACGATCAGGTAATTTCTCATGGCACGACTCCTTCTATAGCCCTATACGGCACTCATGATCAAAAAAAGTCCTTACAGATTGTTCGCGAAACTTTACAAAATGACTTTAATATTGTGCCTAATACTGTGACACATTCACCAGACGCCATAGTGTCAACACATGAAATAGAGCGAAAGCAAGTTGACTTTATTGTCGTGTTAAATACTCGAACTTATGGAAGATACGTATTACAAGAAGCTTTCTTGGCCAACAACAAACAACGATTAATGGTCGCTCAAAACTTTTATGCAACTGAAGAGCTTGATACAGACCCAGAAACTATAGCGACAAAACTATCAACAACGATTAGGCAATTTTTTTTGTCAGACAAGAGCAAAGATTCAAATCAACGATTTATCAATTCTACTGCTGCTAAGTTTTATGTAGAAGGTTTGGATTTATTGGAAAAATCTTATAACTTGGAATATATAAAAACTGCACAAAGTCGTTTTCTAAACACTATTAAAATAGCGCCTAAATTTGCTCAGGCACATGCCGGGTTGTGCCAAGCGTATGTTTATGAGAGTTGGTCGTCTGATGAGCGGTATTTACTTGAACAAGCTTTAACACATTGCAAAAAAGCCAAACAATTAGCGCCAAATCACCCTTTTGTTATTGCGTCTAATGGCTTAATGTTGCGTAGAACTGGAAAAACAGATAAAGCAATTGAGCTATTAAGTACGTTCTCACCTAAAAATGCGGCTATTTTTTACCAATTGTCTTATGCTCAATTAGAAAGCTTTCACAAGAACAGCCCTAAGAACCCTTCGTTAGATAAAGCCAAACAAAGTATCAACAATGCTATTGCTAAGGATCCAAATAATTGGAAATATCACTTTTTTTTAGGAGTAATTGAATGGTCAGATGGGAATCGGCAACAGGCTATTAATGCAACTGAAAAAGCTGATGTGCTAAATAGTAACGAGATTGTATTGACCAATTTGGGTACATTGCATTATTGCATGGGACACGTTGAAAAAGCCAAAAGATATTACCACACCATTATTGAAACAAATCCAAATTCGTATTTACCTGTCGAGCAGCTAAGTATGTTGTACTATTTTTCAGGTGAGAATAAAGAAGCAATTAAACTTCGAGAAAAATCAATACTGCTTGCAGGTGATGCAGGTATTCACCAAATGTGGGGAGCACTTGCGGATATGTATTCTACAGCAGTACAACCAAAACGTGCGGTAAATGCTTATCAACAGGCCATTGCCATATTAGATAGAGATTACGCGAGAGGTAATCAATCAGAAAGTGACCAAGTATACCGCTTTTATTATACCACCCGAATTGAGTTGTTAACCGAAATAACTCAAATCGACCATTCAATTAAACTTGAACGAATTGAACAACTGTCTAAGAATAATCGATTAGACTTACCCGCGATGGTTAGATTAGGTTTACTCTATCAATATTTTTCTGACAATAGCTCAGAACATAATACCTTCTTAAATCAAGCAATCGATAAATGTCCAATTTACAAGCAGCTTCCTGAAATAACAATATATAGTTCATCCATGATGTCAGCTAAATCGAGCCCTTAAACGAAAACCATGAGCGAACTTATTTAGTTGGGTAGCACCTATTACACTCTAGTAATATGTTCAATGCCTTTCGTTTATTTTAACCAAGCTAGTCGTTGCAATTACTCCACCAAAGTGTCCTGACACGGTAAGTAAATGCACTAAATTTAACTGACTATTAGCAATGGCAAGAACATCCGCAATTTCAGCTCTTAACTTTAAGTAGTCATTGCTATCTTCCTCTACCTAGCAAATATAATTAAACTCATTAGCCGAACAATAGATAGCATATGCATAGCAACACTTATTGTTTCATTGAATTTTTAACACAACTCTCGTTAATGTAGTATGGACTCTCCATGAATAACGGGTAGATGAGATGCAGACATTAAATCCTTACTTAGCACCAATTCTTCAAGAACTTGAATGCTATTTCAATCACTGTCCGCTGACCAATGAATATGAAATTATTAAACATTTAAGTCATCAAGAAATCTCCCCTTTTAACAGCTTTTCATTAGCCGACCACCAGGATTTATTTAGTGCGCATTTTCTTTGCATGCACGCGCTTTATCATTTAAAAGCACATTATCAAGACGCACAAAAATACCAACTTTTTATTGATTCTGTGCGTATAGAGAGAGTGGCGATAGATAAATCAAAAACGTTAGCTCATGCTCCCAAATATACACTTGAAGCCGTCGATCCACTCGCTAGCTACTACTTAAATTCACAACACTATTTTGAAACACAAGAAAGCGAAATCAATGACATGCTTAAGCACTTTTGGCAAAAATATCTGGCACAAGAAGACAAAAACAAAGCGCTTGAAACCTTAAACCTCCCATTGGATGCCGATAAACAAACCATAAAAACACGATACCTTCAACTCGCTCAAACACATCACCCTGATAAAGGTGGCTGTGCTAGTGCTTTTACGAAGATCCGTCAAGCCAAGGCGGTATTAGATAAGCTCTTTTGAACAGCGAACGTGAATAAATTAGCGTTACTGACTCTGTGCATTGTCACAACTTGTTGTGACATATTCGACAATAAAATCAATAAAGGTGCGTACATTTTTAGATTGTTCTTTATGATAAGGATAAACGGCATATAAGGCGTGTTTTTCGGCTTGCCAATCTGGCATTAACTTAACTAATTCACCAGATTGCAGCTCTTTTGCAACAAATAGCTCTGGTGTTAACAAAACACCTAGACCTGCTCTTGCCGCTTGCTTTAGAGCTAAGCCATTATTAACCACATATGAACTCGGCGGTGATTCAACCGTCCGAACTTCATTCCCTTGGCGAAAAAACCACTGCCTAGGCGAAGACGACAAACTGTAAATCAAACAATTATGCGCATGTAAGGCTTCTGGTTCATCTGGTTGACCATGAGTGGCTACATATTCAGCCGAAGCACAAAGGACAAGGTCTAAGCCAAAAATTTTACGCGATTTTAAGCTCGAACTTTGTAACTGCCCCCCGCCTCGAATAGCAACATCAACACCATGCTCTACGAGATCTAAATATTGATCACTCATGATAAGCTCAATGGTAATATCGGGGTGTTGCTTCATAAATTCGCACACGGCAGGATTTATTAAAAGTAGCCCAGCCGACATAGGGACACTGACCTTTATCAGACCACGTAAATGTGTTGAAGATTCAATAATAGAAAGATCAGCCGTGTTCAATTCATCAAGAATATTACGTACATGGTGATAATATTGATGACCTTTAGCAGTAACATGCATCTTTCGTGTTGTACGGTGAATTAAAGGTGCCTTTAACTGCTCTTCCAATTGATTAATACTTTTACTAATGGCGGCTTTAGACAAAGATAAATCGTCCGCTGCAGCTTTAAAACTGCCTAACTCAACAACCCGCCTAAAAATAGTTAACGCCTTTAACTTGTCCATCTGCACACACTGATTGTTTACTTTTAGTAAACTATATTATCACTATAATGCCATTTATCTACTATTTGCTTAAGCGTATAGTAACAATAAGTTAATTATTCGTTACAAGCAGCCCAGACGGTTGAACGTTCGTTAGGAGAAATTAGATGAAAAAGATACTTGCATTTTCAGGTAGTAACCATAGCCAATCGATTAATCAGTCATTGATTAACGTTGCCGCTAGTAAAGTATCAAAACATGAAGTTACTGTATTAGATCTTAATGACTATCCGTTACCAATGTATGGGTTAGACGTACAAGCACAAGGCTTCCCAGAGTCTGCCACTAAGTTACGTGAGCTCATGTCAGGCTATGATGCATTAATCATTGCATCACCTGAGCATAATGGTTCAATGCCTGCATTTTTAAAGAATGTTATTGATTGGTTATCACGACTCACCACACCAGGAAATCCCTTTTTTGGTGACACCGTAAAGCCAGTTCTACTCATGAGTACTTCGCCTGGCCCTACTGGTGGCGCAACAAACATTAAAACGATGGCTGAGTTAATGCCATGGTGGGGTGGTGAAGTAAAGGGGACTTATAGCTTAGGCGGATTCTTTGACAAGTACACTGATGGACAATTTGATCAAGAAACAGATCGCGCCATCAGCGATGTTATTAATACTTTCGAAGCAACAATATAATGCAATAATAATGTGCGCTTACGTTCATTATGTCGTTAAGCGCACTATTCTATTTATTACTTTTTTCTTTCAGCTTTTCAGTAATATACGCCTCAATTTCCGCTTCAAGTACAAATAACGGTAATGAACCATTTTTTAAAATTTGATAATGAAATTCACGTACATCAAAATCCAAACCCAATTCAGCTTCAGCACGTTTGCGTAAATCGCGAATCATGATTTCACCTATTTTGTATGATAAAGCTTGACCCGGCCATGAAATATAACGATCTATTTCAGTTTTAACATTATGTAGCGATAACGCAGTATTATCTCTCATAAAGTCCATCGCCTTTGTTCTTGACCAACCTTTTACATGCATACCGGTATCAACCACTAATCGCGCTGCTCGCCACATTTCATAGGTCAGTCGGCCAAAGTTGCTGTAATGATCAGTATAAATGCCAGCTTCAATACCTAGCCATTCAGCATATAATCCCCATCCCTCACCGAAGGCTGAAATATATGCGTGTTGTCGATACGAAGGCAAATTATCTAACTCACTATTTAAAGAAATTTGTAAATGATGCCCGGGCACACCTTCATGTAAGGTTAACGCGGGTAATACATACAATGGACGTTTATCTAATGCGTAAGTATTAACCCAATATGAACCTGAATGACGATCATTTGGCGGGCTGATATAACGACCTGTTGTATATTTAGGTGCAATACTGTCAGGAACTGGCACCACACCATAAGGTGTACGCGGTAAATGTTTAAACAATGATGGTAATTTGCCATCAATTTGCTTCGCAAGATACGATGCTTCTTTAATTAATTCTAAAGGCGTTTTTGCGTAAAACTGCGGATCTGTTCTTAAAAAGTGAGTAAATTCGGCAAACGTTCCTTCGAAACCAGTTTTGGTAATGACTTCATCCATTTCCGAACGAATACGCGCGACTTCACGCAAACCAAGTTGATGAATATCTTCTGCACTCATGTCAGTTGTTGTGTAGTGTTTTACTCGATTATTGTAAAAGGCAAGACCATTAGGCATTGAAGATACAGCAATATTGGTTCTGGCGTTTGGAAAATACTCTTGCGTAAAAAACTGATAATAGTTTTTATAAGCAGGAATAATTTGTGTTGTTAATAAGTCAACTAAACGCTTACGCTGTGCTTGAACAAATTCAGCGTCAATCAACTTTGAACTCGTAGCAAAGGGCTTTAAAAACACTGATTGTTCAACTTTTTCAGGGATAAAGGCTGAAATAGAATGCTCATAATCAACTAAAACGGCTTGAGGCTGCGTGATCCCTTCAGCCAAACCTTTTCGCATCCAATCAATATTTTGCTCAAAATATTTTGGCATTGCTGCAAGCTTATTTATGTATTGCTCAATGTCTTTTTTCTTATTAAATACCGTTGCATCAACGGTAAAATTGATACTTGAATGAAAACCTGACTCAGACTTAAACGGAATATAATGCGATTTAAAGTGATAGTGAGCAATTTTGTTATCAAGTTGCGCTTTGATAATCGCATAGTTAATTTTATTTTCAGCTGACAGCTCACTTTGCACTATTTGTTCAAATGCAGCGGCAATACTTTTACGTTCTTGGTACTGTTTTGCTAAAAATTCAGGTGACAAATCTGGCCAATAAGATTGTTTCTCATCCGCTAATCTCGTTTGATATTTTCCCTTACCTGCTCGGTGATCTAACAATTGCTGAACCGTGAGTTCAAATTGCTCATCAGCACTAGGTTTTATCGGCGTTTGTTGACATGCACTGACAAGAAGCAAGCTGATAAACACTACCGTGTATTGAAGTGAGCAGAAGTTCATAAGGGTACCTGTGTTAAGACGGAATGATAAAATATTTATTAGCGCAGAAACATAACGTGAAAAACAAAAGAAAAATAGCAAAGTACGATAGAAGGTTTCGCTTTTAAGACAACTAACCCCTGTTGAAAATATTATTTATTTAAAGAAAAAGGGATTAGTGGCCTTTATTGGTTATAGCATGCGCTTTAGTACGTCATCTTTTTTAACAAAATAATGATATGCAACGCCAGCTATATGAAGCATTAATAACAGTACTAAACCATACATTATAAGGCTGTGTAGCTCTCTAAAAATAGCATAGCTAACAATATTTGCATCAGTCGAAGCCGGTATAAAAAATAAACCAAAGAAAGAGATAGGTCTGCTCACATAGTACTGAGATAATAGACCTGTGATTGGCATAGCAAACATACAAAAATACAATAAACCGTGAACCCAACTAATCACCCTAGCCTGCAAATGAGGTAATTTCTCGTGTGGAATATCAGGCTGGTACTTTAGCTTGTAATATAATCTAAAACTTGCCAACAATAATGCAATAAGACCAAACGATTTGTGCAGGTTCAGCAGTGTAAATTGCCATGTAGCTAAAGACTGCACTAAAGTTAAGCCCGCCATGATCATTGATAAAAGAAGAAATGCCATCGACCAATGCAATAGCCTTAATGTTTGGTTATAACGTACGATATTACTCACTTGAATACTCCCCAAAATTGCTCTTTGGCTCTTCTACGATAAGATTCAGCGTAAGCTGCAGAACGTGCTTTTAATATCGGATCATTCGTCGGTAAGATCCCAGATGGTAAGGTGAGCGGATCAAAGTTGATACCTTGGCAATCAGCATTCTGATCACGATTTACTTCGTGGATAACAATTTTTCCAGCAACAACTTTTTCACGCTCATTCGGCCACATTTTTGCGGGGTTGTGTTCATCATCTTGTGCAGTTGCAAATGAAAATACCCAATCATAACTGACTACACCTTGTTCAAGTCGTAATGCTAATTCTTCAATGAGGGCATCATTGCTGTCAGTATTTAGTGAATTGATATCCTCTACCAGTGGTTCCATAGACCACCGAACGGCTTGTTTTTGTCCGGAAGCTGAAAGCAGATAAAAGGCATTAATACTGTGATACCTTTCTAATGCAAAACTACTTGTTGGCAGATAATTTGCCTTCCAACGCAAGAAATCTGCACTTTCAGGGTGATTTTCAAAGAACTGTTTGATGGCAGCGCCCCCCTGTTTTATCGCTACAATTTGCTGATAAAAATCATTAGGATTTTTAACCGCCATCACTGGTGGCGTATTCATGGCGACACGCCACTGTTGGTTAGGTGCAAGATTAAAGCTCAACGCCAAACTTCGCACTGGCGCTTTTAAATCTGGTGCGGTTGGATTATTACCTGCTAATGAATACCGGCCGATAAAAGCTGTATTTCCTTTTTGGAATAATGACGCTGTCGAAAACGAACTTAAATTACCGTTTGATTGAAATTCGCCGTAAACACAAACACCTTTTGCATGGGCGCGCCGAAAACCAGGGAAATCAGATTTTCCTTGCTGTAAGTCGACAAATTTTTGTGCACTCACTTGTGCGTCGACGGGCAAGTTAAAAAACAATAAGGAAGACATTAAAATGGTTAATTGAAACTTCACATAAACTCCAGATAAAAAATAATGATTGAAGAACATTCACTTCAATGAATAGACCTACTAAGCGATATTATTCTTTCAGCCTTAATGGGATTTATATTACAAATAGTGAATATCTTAATTGATACGTTAAATCGCAAGCTATAGATCAGTGGTTTCAGGGTATTTATTGAATTTTGTAACACATGGCGCCATATAAAAATGAGACTTGATAATGTATGCACAAGGCATATTATGAAAACACTTTTTATTTTATTGGCATTAATGACTAGCCTAAATGTGTATTCTGCGCAAAAGCAACTTTCTCCCAGGGAAGATGTTATGACGCATGAAGAGATAAAACAGACGGTTAGCAACACCATTAATGCGCTAGAGCATACCTACCTATACCCCGAAAGAGCAACACAACTAAGAGCATTACTTTCAGCTAAATTAAATAATAACGGATTTCGCCCAAACCAAACTGTTGACGACTTTAGACGTGTACTCAGATCAATAATCATTAAAGCGACAAAAGATACAAGTATCGATATTGTACGAGAATACCCAATAACATTAACAAGCATTACAAGCAGCAAAAAAGAAAACACTTACCAGCACAACGACAGTATAGAGGCAGAAATACTTGAGCATAATATTGGCTATTTAAAGCTCGCAGGCAATATTAACTTTAATGGTGTATATCAGGCAATTGAAAAGGCATTTGAGTCATTATCAGGTGCTGATGCCATGATCATCGATTTAAGGTTAGCTGATGAAACTCATATGCAAATTGCACAATTAATCGTGAGCTACTTTGTACCTAACAACACCATTATTGGCCAAGTAGAATATAGTGGCAGCACCTCTCCTTTAGTTTCACTAATGCAAGAGCAAAGCGCAAAACAGGCGCTGCCATTGTACATTCTCAACTCCTCATTTGTTGCTGGAGAATGGGAGTTTATTAGCTACACTCTTAAACATTTCAATAAAGCAATGATCGTGGGTGAAGAAACCATGGGCGTAGGGCATTTCACCAAACAGATTAACTTAAATAAGCACCTAACATTGAAGCTCCCTTACGCTGTGATAAAACACCCTGTTACACAACAAGTATGGGATGAAAATGGTGTTGTACCTGATCACTTTACAAAAGCCGACAAAGCTTTTGATAAGGCATATGAAATAGCGCTAAGAATGCTAAACACAATAGACAATAAATAGCTATACAACACACAGTAAACGTAACAACACAAGCTAGCAACATTAAAAACTTAACCGTAGAGGCTATTAATCCAGCATTTTCATTACACCCACATTATGTATATACACACACGGATACTTGATCGAAACATAAAAAATAATTTTTAGTACATACATATTAAAAATAGTACCTCATATTTATCTGTCTACTCGAATAATAACTTGATTCTAATTCAGCAGAGCCTTTTTATAGATCAAAACCTATATGTACCATTTATATAAATTAATGTACCGTCTGAATCATTGATTGAAGTTTCAGCTCCTAAGTTGATAGATAGTCCATCACTAAATTGGTGCCAATACTGCGTATTGATGGTGCTATATGATGAATCAGCATGTATATGTGAAGCCCCAAGGCTCCATGATTTGTTAATAAACCAGTCAAGGTTCACCCTGATTAAATCATCATCATTTTCTCTTTTTCCTTCGCTCCACTTTGATACATATGATGATTTATTGTAGCTTGCTGAAAAATCAATACCTGCTGTTGATTGTAATGGTATGAAGTGCGAATAACTAATCTCCCAATCCGTTACAGTATGGTCAAAAAAACTATTTTCGCTTTCGTTTTCTTTATACTTAATCGAAAGTAATGATAATTCAGTCAAATGGTAGCCCGACAGAAATTCGAACCCATCTGAATCATTTTCTGAGTCGTTAGTTGTATAACCGCCCTGAACAAACCATTCTTTGGCAACATAGTATCTTCCTCCTAACGAATAGGAAGACCAACTATTGTGGGAAGTGTAATTGGTATATAAAAAATTTGAATTGGCGTATTTTCCAATAAGACGTTTAGGTATGATTTTACTGTCGTCTATAGGTGTAAAATAAAATTGGTATCCAATATTAAACATACCATCACCAAAATCATCAGAACTTGATAATGAACCTATTTCAATTTCATGTTGGAATTGATTAGCGATTGCAGATGTCGTTACTATTAGGGATATAACGGGGATTAAATAATTTAATTTTCTCATATTAAACGTCCATTGTTTTTGTTTATTTTCCTTACAAATGCTTAGTAATGCAACATAAGAAAAAGTTCCATTTTAATTTATTGGTTAGACATACACTTAAGGATACCTGATCAATAAAAAATATTTTTTTAGAGTAAAGACTTTACTTTTATAGAGTGGTTACTCTATAATCAATCTTGTTCCTAGTGAACACCTGTTGTAATAATTTTATATTCTAGCTTTCCCCAAAGCTAACCAACCGAAGATGCTTCATCTTCGGTTTTTTTTTGCTTGTGATTTTATAAAGGTTTTGAGAAAGGACATATAGCCCTTGTTGGGAGCATTATTCTTGTTCGGGCTCGGTTACGTCTTGCATAAACCAATCATTAATAACTTGTGTGGCTTGATCTACGCCTTTTTTCTTTAATGACGAAAACGCTTGTACTTTAATATCGCCCCCTAATGAGCTAAGTGATTTTTTAACACTTAACACTTCAGCACTCGCTTTTCCTTGGGACAACTTATCTGCCTTAGTAAGTAATGCAAGTACAGGGAGTTCACTATCTACCGCCCACTCGATCAAATCGCGATCTAAGTCTTTTAAAGGGTGACGAATATCCATTAACACCACAAGCCCTTTCAAACTTTGACGTTTTTCTAGATACTCACCTAGCGCTTTCTGCCATTTGAGTTTCATCTCAAGTGGCACTTTTGCGAAACCATAACCGGGTAAATCAACTAAGCGATGCTGCTCTGCTATTTCAAAGACATTGATCAATTGCGTACGACCAGGCGTTTTACTGGTTCTCGCCAGGCTTTTTTGCCTTGTTAATGCATTTAAAGCACTTGATTTACCAGCATTTGAACGTCCGGCAAACGCAACTTCAACACCCGTGTCTTCTGGTAATTTTCGAATATCTGGAGCACTGATCACAAAGGATGCTTTATTTAAATTGACTGCAAAAGTAGACAAAACCATTTCCATCTTTAATTCTTAATTTAGTGGGCTATTATATCTGTTTTTGAAAAAAATTAGTGAAAACCTTACTTTTTTTACCGTTTTTTTCTTAGACAGGCTTAAAAAGCCTTTGTATTCGTGTAAAATGCCGCGATAATTAAAAAACTTTGAACGATGCTTGATTGGCTATGAATCAAGTGCAATTTAAAACAGAGAGCAATCCATGAAAAACGTTTTATTTTCAATGGTCATCGGGTTGGGCATGATGTCTCAAGCCAATGCCTTTGCGGGTGACGCCCAAGCCGGAAAAACAAAAGCAGCTGTTTGTGCAGCTTGTCATGGTAGTAACGGTATGGGTACAGCTGATACTTACCCAAACCTAGCGGGTCAACACGCTGACTATATCGTGAAACAATTAAAAGCATTTAAAGCTGGCGATCGTAAAGATGCATTAATGTCGCCAATGGCAGCAAATCTTTCAGAACAAGATATGGCTGATGTAGCAGCTTACTTCTCTTCGTTTAGTATTGACGGTTCTGCACCTAGTGATGGTGATTCAGCAGCACAAACAGCTACTGCCGCACCAGCGCCAAAATATATTCCTGACGCCGCTGCAGGTAAAGCATTATATGAACATGGTGATGCAGATCGTGGTATAACGGCATGTATCACTTGTCACGGTAAAGATGGCGATAGTAAGGTATTAATCAATCCAAACCTATCAAATCAGCATCCTGAATACATTGAAAAGCAGTTAAAAAACTTTAAAGAAAAGTCACGCCACAACGCGTCGATGAATCAAGTTTCTGCAAATTTATCAACAGAAGATATTGCTAACCTAGGTGCATACTTTGAAGATCCTAAATCAGTTGGTGACGTCAAAGCATCTACAGGTAAAGTTGCAGTTAAAAACTTTGTTGGTGATGTTGCACTCGGTAAAGCTAAATCAGCAACATGTGTTGCATGTCATAATGCCGACGGAAATTCAACAAATGCAATGTATCCGTCAATTGCTGGACAGGGCGAAGCATACTTGTATAAGCAGTTAGTAGAATTTAAGTCAGGCGAGCGTGATAACGCAATTATGGCTGGTATGGTCGGAGCATTGAGTGAAGACGATATGCAAAACCTCGCGGCGTACTTTGCTTCTCAAACATTAAAGCCTGTTGCTGCTAAAGCTAACGTACTTGGTAAAGAGCTATACACTGGCGGTGATGCTGCACGTGGTATTACGACATGTATTGCATGTCACAGTGTCGACGGTAAAGGCATGGACAGTGCACGCTTCCCTGCTATTGGTGGACAACATCCGAGTTATTTAGCATCACAACTTAACGCTTTCCGCTCTGGTACTCGTGCAAACGACCTTAATGGCATGATGCAAGACATTGCTGCTAAGTTAACAGATGAAGAAATTAAAGCACTTGCAGACTATGCATCTACATTAAAGTAGTAAAGCATTAGTAAAGAAAAAGCAGCATTCGTGCTGCTTTTTTTGTGAACAAAATTTGTTGCGATTATACGAGGATCACATAAACTAAAAATTAATTCTAATTTTACAATGGGTTATAAACGCGAGAATGCAGGTAAACACTGACACATTAATTGCTTGCCAATTATGCGACACCCTGGTAAATATTCCGCAGATTTCTTCTGGGGAAAAGGCAATTTGTCCTTGTTGCCAATCAGTGCTTTACGTGCCTAAAAAGCACTCCCTTGAAAGAACCCAAGCTATTTCACTTGCAGGGTTACTCTTGTTGTTACCAGCAACGCAATTGCCACTAATGGGTATTTATGCCGCAGGAAAGTACCATCAAACATCTTTACTAGAATGCATCACGCTATTAACGAACAACGGGTTCTACCTGATTGCATTTTGCGTACTCATTTTCACTATCGTTGTGCCCGCTGTCCGACTATTTACAGCTTTTTATCTAACATATTGCTTACAACGCAACATTAATAAGCCTTTTCTCATGGTCTTTTTTCGCTCCTATCACCTGCTCGACAACTGGGCAATGATTCATGTGTTTTTTCTCGGTGTTATCGTGTCATTATACAAATTGGTCGACATTGCTGATGTTGCCATTGGCGCCGGAATTGCAAGTTTAGTCATGCTGTTAATGTGTTCCACAATGCTATCTGTTTGCATTGATTATCGTTATTTATGGACCGAATTGGAGCGTTCCCATGAATAAAACAGCGTTATCATTAGGCTTCGGTAGCTGCCCAAGATGTCAAAAAGTTAATAAAATGCACAATGAACGACAACAATGTTCAAGATGTCACTACTGGTTTCACGCACGTAAACCCAATAGCATACAAAAAACAATGGCATGGACAATTACCGCTTTAGTCCTTTTCGTACCTGCTAATTTATATCCAATGATGGTGTTAAATACTTTAGGTAAAACGGAGTCTTCCACTATCTTGCAAGGTATTTCTGCGTTTGTTCAGGTCGGTCATTATCCAATTGCTATCATTATTTTTATCGCTAGTTTTATCATTCCGTTGGGAAAAATTATTGGCTTGTTTATCTTAATCTATAACGTGAAACATAAAACTAATATAAACCTTAAAAGGCAAAGCCATTTATTTCATATCGTTGAAAAAATAGGTCCCTGGTCAATGCTTGACGTTTTTGTTGTTGTCGTTATGGCATCGGTCGTTAATTTAGGTTTTCTCAGTAATATTGAAGTGGCGATCGGTGCAAGTTATTTCGCATTAATGGTAATAGCGACCCTGATGGCGGCAAATAGTTTTGACCCCAGATTATTGTGGGATAATAAGCCCCTAACTAAAGAGCAAGTTTATGAGCAATAAAGAACATCGCCCACTTGATGCGATAATTTCTCCTAAAGAAGGGGTTTCAGCTGTTTGGCTTGTACCCGTTATCGCCTTATTATTTGGAGCATGGTTGCTGATCAAAGCAGTCTACGAACGTGGCGTGTATATCACTGTACAATTTAACAATGCTAGCGGCATTGTCGTTGGTAAAACCGAGGTTAGATATAAAGGTCTACCCATTGGGGTTGTTCGACAAGTAGAAGTGACTGATGATCTACAAAGCTTATTAGTAAAAATTGAAATGGTTTCGAGCAGTGAAGAGTTACTGACGAATAATACTAAATTTTGGTATGTCACAGCAGATGTGTCTTTTCAAGGAGTAACAGGTTTAGATACTTTACTCTCTGGTAGTTATATTAGAGTGCAACCAGATCTAGAACACAGAGGTAATCCTTCACGCTTTTTTGTCGCGTTAAATGAAGCCCCTGAACTTGAGAAATCGACCCCAGGTCTGCATCTAACCCTAAAAACGCAATCTCTTGGCTCTATTAATAAAAACTCACCTGTTACTTTTAAACAAATACCTGTTGGTAATGTATCAGGCGTCCAATACAACATTGATGATGGCACAGTAGATATTTCAGTATTTATTAAGCCAGAACATGCTTATCTCGTAAAAGAAAATTCAATTTTTTGGAATGCAAGTGGCTTTGAATTTACTGGCTCTTTAACCTCAGGCATTAAAGTCAAAACAGAATCAATTGGCACAATTATTTCGGGGGGCATTGCCTTTGACGATCCTAAATTTTCTACCCCCTTGCCGCCTGCCAAGTCAGGCGATGAATTTGTACTACATCCAGACTTTCAAACGGCTGAAATGGGGCATGAAATAACATTAATGTTAGATTGGGATACCGGTATCGATCGCGGCGCATTAATAGAATATCAAGGGTTAACGCTAGGGGTTATTGATGCCTTTAGTAAAATAGACCCGAAAACTCGAAAAATTACCGCGCTTGCTAAAGTCAGCCCTCGAGTTGTGCCTTACCTTACCAGTGACTCTCAATTTTATACAGTAACACCTGAATTTGATCTTGGCGGCGTGACCAATTTACACACGCTATTAAAAGGGCCTCATTTAAGCTTAAGGCCCTCACTTAAAGGCGAACCTCAAACAACATTTAATGTCTATGCCCATCGACCTGCCTACACATACGATGAACCTGGCTTACATTTAATGTTAACAACCAACAAAATGAGCTCACTCAAAGTGGGCACAAATATTTACTTCAAGAAACAAGTTGTAGGTTCTATTCAAGCCATTGAAAATAAAACCTCCGAAGAAGTGCTCGTTCATATTCATATTAAAGAAAAATACAAACAGTATGTCACAAGCAACACACGCTTTTGGAATACCAGTGGCATCAAAGTAACAGCAGGTATACAAGGTCTAGCACTTAAAGCTAATTCACTACAGTCTATATTAGCAGGAGGGATATCTTTTGGCACCCTAACAAAAGGCTCTACTCAACCAGTAAAAAATGGTGATGTATTCCCTCTACTTGCTAATCGAAAAATAGCTAAACAGTCACTCCCTATCACCCTTTCCGTTAATGATATAAAGGGAGTAAAAATGGGTACCCGTGTAATTTATCGTGGTCACGTTATTGGCTCAGTACATTCAATAGCACATGGTCAAGAATACCATCAGCTCGCCATTGGTTTATTACCAGAGTTTGATTACCTCCTGAAAAGCTCAACCAAATTTTGGCTTGTCGATCCAAAGTTGTCACTCTCAGGTATCACAGATACTGATGCGCTATTTGGCGGCAATTATATTGCGGTTGCAGAAGGGAAAGGCGAGGTTACTAACAAATTTGTCCTACATTTAAACCCTCCGGCTTTAGATACCAGTGCAAGAGGGCTGCAGTTAACACTTATTTCGTCTACAGGTACTCGACTCGTACCTGGCAACCCTATTGACTATAAAGGTATTGAAGTAGGAAGAATTGACAGCTTAGCGCTAAGTGAAGCAGGCGATGAAACACGCATTTCTATTTCAATCTATGAACAGTATCAGCACCTTATTAATCACCACACTCGATTTTATAGCGCTAGCGGCCTAACAATAACAACTAGCTTAACGGGCTTCGCCTTGAATGCAGAATCCGCAGAAACTATTTTGCGTGGAGGGTTAAGTTTTTATAATCCTAAATCAGATGCACAACCAATAACCCAAGAGGGTGAGCGCTTTACACTCTTTAGCGATTTCGATGAAGCAAAAATGGCAGGTAAAGCAATCAAGATAAAATTTGCTCGCATTACAGGCTTAAAACCTGGACTAAGTATTAAATTTCATCAACAAAAAATAGGCACTATTTCATATGTTGACTTCGCAAGCCAAACACAAGGTGCAATAGCCTATGGATACCTAAATGACTATGGTAAAAAGTTTGCGGTTGAAGGCTCAAGGTTTTATTACGAAGAAGCAAAACTCGGTTTAGTTGGCAATAAACATATTGGTGCCGCTTTGCAAGGAGGGTTCATCGCCGTATCGCCCGGCAACGGTCCCCCTAAAGCAGATTTTATTGCCACTAATTCACCACCTGCGATAACTGCTTTGCCTTTTGGATTAAATATTACCTTGGTTGCAAATTCTTTGGGATCTGTTCGCGTAGGAAACCCTGTACTTTATAAACAAGTGCCAGTAGGCAGCGTAATTGGTATAGATTTGGCCGAAAGTGCTGATAAAGTAAATATATATGTAAACATCGAAAAGCGATACCGCACGTTAGTGACGAGCGAAACACAATTTTGGAATACCAGTGGCTTTAATATGGAAGCAGGTTTGTTTGCTGGCGTTACTATTGAGTCTGAATCGTTAGAAACGATTATGTCTGGTGGTATTGCTTTTGCAACTCCAAAACCGTCGACAAAAAGTAACCAAGTACTACCGCCAACGTTTAAACTGCATCAATCAATGAAAAAAGAATGGCGTTCTTGGTCACCCAAAATAGAACTGATAAGCCATTAACGAATGTCTATTTAGCGAGATGACTCAATACTGGGTGTATTGCAGTATTATTTCGCTATTTTGACAACACACCCTGGGCAACACAAAAAAATAACAATAGAATTCAACAACATAGTTAACGGCGTGTTTTTTGCTAAACTTTAATTACCTCTTCAATGATAAAAATAAAAATGATGAACACAACGCAAGCAGGCTTAACACCCATTAAAAACCCCCAACGTATTCATATGTTAGACGTTATTAGAGGCTTTGCCTTGATCGGCATATTATTTATGAATATTGAATGGTTTAATCGTCCAGATACTGACTTATTACAATTCGACTATAACCAAACTGGCTTAGATTATGGCGCAAGTTGGCTAGTAAAAGTGTTTGTAGAAGGCAAATTCTATAAACTGTTTTCGTTACTATTTGGTATGGGATTCGCGGTAATGCTTATTAGAGCACAAGAAGCCGGGCGCCCTTTTGGTGCTTGGTTCACACGTCGCATGTCTGTACTCTTTATTATAGGTATGGCGCACCTTATATTTCTATGGGGTGGCGATATTCTTCATGATTATGCCGTAGCAGGGATGTTATTACTTGGTTTTGTGTATCTATTACGTTGGCAAAAACTATCAAAATTCAACACGCCAACCGCTTTTGCCAAAACGGGTTTTAGCCTCATGTTGCTCCCCTTCGTTGTCGGAATAGTAGGCGGTATTGGCTATGGTGTATCGCATGACCACCAAAAAATTACTGACATATGGCAAGAAAATACCGAAATTGAATACCAAGTAAACCAACGTATTGAACAAGAAAAGTCCACAGGAAGTTTTTTGTTATCAAAAGACGCATATGAAGCATTAAATAAACAATCTGAAGGCGATGACGAGATAGAAAGCGACGCCACTGAAACTAGCGTCGAATCACTACAAGAAACAAATACACAAGCATCAGTGCAAGCCGCAGCTAATCCCAGTAAAGAGCAATCAAGCGCAGAGCGCATCGCAGAGAATATAGACCAGAAATTTGAGCGTAAACAAAAAAGCCATTACCGCTCAATGGAAGAAACGCGCATTTTCACTGAAGGTAATTACTGGCAAGCAACACAGCACCGTTGGGATAAAGCCTTACGAGCGCTAGGTAACACACCATTTTTTGCTCTGTTTGTTTGTCTACCCATTTTTATGGTGGGTTATTGGCTTGTTGCGAGCAAACGCATACAGCAGCATGAAAAGCATCAACGTTTTTTTAACACACTATGTTATGGTGGTTTATTCTTTGGTCTCGCATTAAACATTTCAGGTGTTTTCATTAGTCTGCATCCTGCAACTAAAGCCGCGCGAGAAATTCAAGCTGTCGGTGGGAATTTATTCTTTCTTGGTCAATACGTACTCTGTGCTGGTTATCTAGGCTTACTGGTTAAGATTCATCAAAAGGCTTGGTTCGAAAAAGTATTTTCTTGGTTAGCCCCCTTAGGAAAAATGGCATTGACTAACTACATTATGCATTCCGTTATCTTTACTACGCTTTTTTATGGTTATGGGGCAGGGTTGTTTGGCCAAATAGAACGTTCACAACAAATGCTCTTGGTCATTATCACTATTGCCTTACAAGCGATTATCAGTGCCTTATGGTTGAAGTATTTTACGTATGGTCCGCTAGAATGGTTATGGCGCTCCATGACCTATATGAAACGCCAACCAATGGTAAAATAACGACTAAAACATTAAGCGGTACTAGGTGGCAACAATTGTTGAAATTTAGTTACCGCTTGTGAATAACACGCTGATTCAGTGATCGCTGTTACCACAGCGATTGAATCTACACCCGTTTCCAATACTGCTCGCGCGTTATCAAGAGTAATACCGCCAATGGCGACCACAGGCACATGCTTTGCAATAGCAAGTATTTGTCTTAAGTTATCTAGACCTTGGATTTGTCCGGTCATATCTTTGGTTTTCGTTGGAAATATTGCGCCAATAGCCAAGTAAGAAGGACGGAGCTGTTGAGCCAACAAAAATTCATAACAACCATGCGTACTGATCCCTAAACGAATACCCGCGTTATGAATAGCCGCTAGGTCAGCTTCTAGTAAATCTTCTTGCCCTAAATGAACCCCATATGCACCATGCTTAATCGCAAGTTGCCAATGATCATTGATAAAAAGTCGCGTATGATAACGCGCACTCAAATTAACCGCTTCTGCGATTATTGCATTCAAAACATCTGATGATTTTTCTTTAATACGTAATTGAATAATCTCTAACCCTAGTGGCAAGAGTTTTTCCAACCACGCCAGCGAATCTACCACAGGATATAGCCCTAATGCTTGATCACCTTGTTGACTGCCGATTGAAGGAAATGCCGATAACTCTGTGTATCTATCGTTGATTAAAGATTCTATTTGAGGAAAGTATTCTGCATTAAGTTCGCCCAATGGCTGCTCAAATGCACCATAGTAATCAAGTTTACCTCGATTAACATGCATACCTTTATTAATAAATGCTTTTGTTAATGTAAAGGCATCGCGCAACAAATAACCATGGGCAATATATGACGCAAGCGCCATGGCAAAACTGCAACCACCACCATGAGTATAACGGGTGTTAATTCTAGGCGACTCAAGCTGATACCACCGATTTTCCCGTTGATCGAAAGCAACATCAACAACCGTTTCATTATCACTGTGGCCACCTTTAACAACGACAGTATTTTGGCCTCGCTCAGCAAGTGTACTTGCTAGTGTTTTTACTTCAGCGAATGGTGCATCAACTAAAGCTTTTGCTTCGTCAATATTGGGTGTGATGACATCAATAAAAGGCAAAAGTGCATGATAGTCTTTTGGTTCAAGCGCTGATAACTTCCCACCAACACTGGCAGTACCAACGGGATCTAACACGACGATCAGTGACGGATTTTCTAACTTTAATTCACCAATAAGTTTTTTAAGCCAATTAAGTTGTTCAATTGATACTAACAATCCAATTTTGAGCACACGTGGAGGTTTGTCGTTTTTAAGCACTTCAACTTGTTGAGCAAGTAGTGCAATATCAACAGGATTTATAGACAATAGTTTGGCCGCGTTTTGCACAGTATTCGCCGTAATAAGGTGACATACTTCAACATGTAAACTATGGCCTGTTTTAATATCTGCTGCGATACCGGCACCACCAGAACAATCAGCCCCCGCTATCGTCCAAATTATCGGTTTTATCATATTATTTGCCATGATGATGCCAAAAAGGTGTATCTAACGTAGGTGTACTTGGATGAGCCGTTTGTCTTTCTGCCATAATACCCGCGACATACGCTTGCTCTCCTGCCTGTAACGCCAATGCAAAAGCTTTCGCCATACATTCTGGGTTGTCAGCTAAAGCGACAGCCGAATTTAATAGTACACCGTCATAACCCATTTCTAAGGCCAAACAAGCATCGGAAGGTTTGCCTATGCCAGCATCTAGAATTAAAGTTGCATTAGGCAGCCTGTATCGAATTGTTTCAAGGTTGTAAGGGTTCATTAGCCCTTTTCCCGTACCGATTGGCGATGCCCAAGGCATAATAACTTGGCATCCTAAATCGTATAAACGTTGGCATAACACTAAATCATCGGTGCAATAGGGTAAAACGTGAAAACCATCAGCAATCAGTTGTTCTGCCGCCACTAGCAGTTCAATGGCATCTGGTTGCAAATTATAATCATCTCCTATCACTTCAAGTTTAATCCAATTGGTGGCAAAGATTTCCCTGCTCATTTTTGCCAAAGTAACAGCCTCTTTCGCCGACTTACAGCCTGCGGTATTTGGTAACAAATGACCTTGATTTTCCTGCACAATTTCTTGTATATATTGCCATATTTTTTCACCATGAAGCGCCTGTGGATTCTGCCTTTTCAAGGATAATGTAACGACTTGAGCTTCACTGGCAATAATCGCCTTTTTCATTATTTCAGGTGATGGGTATAACGCACTTCCGATCAATAAACGACTGTTAAGCTGTTGTCCATAAATGGATAAAGACATATTTACCCCCCTTGAATAGGAAACAACACATCTAACGCATCATTATGAGTAAGATACGTTTGTGCATAGTCCGATTTGGCGACAAAATCACAGTTCAATGCCACAGCAAAACTGTGCTTTTTTTGTGTTTCAGATAAGTAATACTGAAGTGCATCTGTAATCGTGCTCTGATTTGTTAAGGTAACGGCTTGGCCATTAATGTATATATTCATGATGTAGTTGAACCGGAAGTAAATGTTGGTAAGGAGATTTAGTGTTAACCTTATTTCCAATGACAGCTTCTACTGCATGCGTCAATTGCGCTAAAACAACGGGCGCAATAAGAAAGCCATGTCGATATAAGCCATTAACGTGGATAACACGATTATCAATGTTTATACGTGGCAGGTTGTCACTAAATGCAGGGCGAAGCTGGCTGACATGTTGACGAATGTTTGCTTCAGCAAAACCTGAGTGAACACTATAAGCGGCGCTGAGTAGCTCCATTGCTGACCGCACTGTCATTGGTGATTGGTCATCACTTTCAATTTCGGTAGCACCGACAACATAATGTCCATTAGGTTTTGGAGCGATATATAACTGATATCTTGGATGCATTAACCGTATGGGGCGATTAATCGTTACCTCTGGTGCAAATAACTGAAATATTTCACCTCTTACCGCTCTTAAGTCAGTCAATGGCATTGCGTGTTGTGCCTGATTTTTTCTAGCACCTGCACCACGACAATCAATAACCAAATCAAAATCTCGCGTTAAGCTATTGATGGTTAGGCGTGCACCATTATCTCGTTGCATTATTGCAGATACATGCGAAGAGGCTAACCATTCAACACTCAATTGACTAATTTCAGCCGCCAAAGCAATGAGTAATTTTCGGCTACCTATTTGTCCCTCTTCAGGCAAATACAAACCATGATTAAAGTGGCGACTAATCTCAGGTTCCAATGCCAATAATTGTTGACGATCGAGTTTTTGTAAACAATGCTGTTGATAATGGTGCGTTATATAACGACTAAATCGCTGTAAGTCGCCTTGATCTTGCTCATGTGCAACCGCTATTGATCCTTGCTGTTGAAAGAAAGTATAACTTGATAATGAAGATAAAATGTCTGGCCACAACCCCAAGGAAGCAAAACCCATGTTAACAATGCTTGCCTCGCTATGTATGGCCTCACCAAGTGGCGTTAGTAGCCCAGCGGCAGCATATGCTGCGCTTTGATGGCCCTTTTTATCGTCTTTATCTATCAAAGTAATCTGGTAGCCGGCACGTGCTAATGAAACCGCGGTAAGCCGCCCCATCAAGCCCGCACCTACAATTGCAACATGATCAACTTTTGGTTGACAATTGTTACTTGGCGACATGATAAATTTCGCTACCTGCGTCTTTAAATTCTTGTGATTTCTCTGCCATGCCTTTTTGAGCATGCTCTAAGGCAGAAATATCCGCAGATACAGTCTCGTCCATTAACTTTATTTCAATATGCTCGTTGTTATCAGCTTCAAGTTTAGCCGCGTAATCACGCACATCTTGGGTAATTTTCATCGAACAGAATTTTGGACCACACATAGAGCAAAAATGTGCAATTTTGCCGGATTCTTGCGGCAATGTTTCATCATGATATTCACGTGCACGCTGCGGATCGAGCCCTAAGTTAAACTGATCATGCCAACGAAATTCGAAACGCGCTTTAGATAGTGCATTGTCACGAATTTGCGCACCTGGATGACCTTTCGCCAAGTCGCCAGCATGAGCAGCAATTTTGTAAGTTATTAGCCCTTCTTTTACATCTTCTTTGTTAGGCAACCCCAAATGCTCTTTCGGGGTAACATAACAAAGCATCGCACAACCGTACCAACCAATATTAGCAGCGCCGATACCTGAGGTAATATGATCATAGCCAGGCGCAATATCTGTTGTTAGAGGACCTAACGTATAAAAAGGAGCTTCTTGGCAGTGCTTGAGTTGCTCTTCCATATTGTCTTTAATCATATGAAGTGGCACATGACCAGGACCTTCTATCATCACTTGTACATCATGTTGCCAGGCTATTTTTGTTAATTCCCCTAAGGTTCTTAATTCGCTGAATTGCACTTCATCATTTGCATCAGCGATAGACCCTGGACGCAACCCATCACCAAGTGAAAAAGCAACATCATATTGCTTACAAATTTGACAAATATCTTCGAAATGCGTGTACAAAAAGTTCTCTTTATGATGCGACAAACACCATTTCGCCATGATCGAGCCACCACGCGAAACAATACCGGTTACGCGTTTCGCTGTCATTGGTACATAGCGCAATAAAACGCCAGCATGAATGGTAAAGTAGTCAACGCCTTGCTCTGCTTGTTCAATCAAGGTATCTCGAAATACTTCCCAAGTAAGATCTTCAGCAACACCATTTACTTTTTCAAGCGCTTGATAGATAGGCACCGTGCCGATAGGTACTGGTGAATTACGAATGATCCACTCGCGGGTTTCATGAATATAGCGGCCTGTTGATAAGTCCATCACCGTATCAGCCCCCCACTTAGTTGACCAAACAAGTTTCTCTACTTCTTCTTCAATCGATGAACTTACTGCTGAGTTACCGATATTGGCATTTACTTTAATCAAAAAGTTACGACCAATAATCATCGGTTCAGATTCTGGATGATTTATGTTGGCAGGAATAATCGCTCGCCCTTCTGCCACTTCTTTTCTGACAAATTCAGGGGTAATTTGCTCTGGAATTTGTGCTCCAAAAGATTGTCCTGCGTGTTGATGTTTTAATATTTCATCTTTCATTTCAGCACGCTTGGTGTTTTCTCGAATGGCAATATATTCCATTTCTGGGGTGATAATGCCTTGACGTGCATAATGCATTTGCGTGACATTTTTACCTGGCTTTGCTTTACGTACTTTGGGTAAATTATCAAAACGTATATGATCTAAACCTTCATCTGCAAGGCGCTGTTGACTATAGCCAGATGACGCTCCTTGCAAACATTCGCTGTCTTCACGTTGATTAATCCAATCAGCGCGTAGTTTAGGTAAACCAATATGTACATCCACTGATATCTCCGGATCGGTATAAACGCCAGACGTATCGTAAACACGAATAGGCTCATTTGGTTCAAAAATAGGATTTTCTTCAGTTCCTCCAACAAACGTATCACTCACCGCGATTTCTCGCATAGCTACGTTTATGTTATGGCGTTTTCCTTTTACATAGATTTTTTTTGAATTGGGATAGCTTTGTGCAGAAACGTTTTGTAAAAATGCTTCTGCTTGTTGACGACGCTCGCGTCTCGATAATGAACTCATGTGCTCTCACCTTGTAATTGCTATTACAGATTGTCGTGACTATCAGGACAATATGTTGTTTATTAAGGCGGAGTTTGGGTAGACCAAGTGAATATAAACTAGAAATATTTCGCTTGTTCCCTTCGCTGATATTAATCAGATCAGGTTCTACGGATCCCGCTTTCGCGATCTCAGCCCAATGGCACTCCGACAAGATTCATCCAATGTATTTGTTACGCTTAATACAAATATCATTTGATTTTTACCACCACAATTCTAGAGAATGTTGTTATAGCCTGCAAGTCTAATTCAAGCTAAGATAGAAGCATTCTTAAAAGTTTATACAGTATACACAGACAAGCAACGAAGATATGAGTATGAAAAAAATCTCCTTGAACACCTTAATGTTAAGTGCAGTATTAACACTTAACGCTCCCTTAGTATTGGCTGACAATTTACTTGGCACTAATGGTGAAACAACCCGTCAAGACGTGTTACGCGGCTCTATCACCCCAGAGAGACAATGGTGGGATTTAAGTCATTATCATTTATCAATCGAAGTAGACCCAAAAGTGCGCACGATTACCGGCACTAACACCATGAGCTACCGCGTCTTGGATAAAAAACAACGTTTACAAATTGAACTACAGCCACCAATGCAGCTTACTAAAGCCACACAAAATGGTGACTCATTAACAATAGAAAAAGATGGTTTTAGCTATTTTATCGAGACAATTAGTGAGCAACCGATAGGCAGTGAACAAGCAATTGTACTGCACTTTTCTGGCCAGCCAAAAACTGCAGTACGAGCTCCTTGGGATGGTGGAATTACGTGGTCAAAAGACAGCAATGGCGTGGATTTTATCGCCTCAAGCAATCAAGGTATTGGCGCAAGTATTTGGTGGCCAAATAAAGACCATGGTTACGATGAACCTGATCGTGGTATTAAAATGAGTGTTGAAGTGCCAGAGCATTTAGTCGATGTTTCAAATGGTCGCCTGTTAGCGATAGATCACAACAAAGAAAAACAAACCAAAACATATCACTGGCAAGTCGTTAACCCAATTAACAACTATGGCGTGAATATTAATATTGGCGACTATGTGCATTTTGGCGAAAAATATCAAGGTGAAAAAGGCCAGCTTGATATGGATTATTGGGTACTACGTGAAAATCTAGATAAAGCGAAGAAACAATTTAAAGATGCTAAACGTACTATCGAAGCATTAGAACATTGGTTTGGCCCATACCCTTTTTATGAAGATAGTTACAAGCTTGTAGAAGCGCCATATTTAGGCATGGAACATCAAAGTTCAGTGACCTATGGCAACGGTTATCAAAATGGCTATTTAGGTCGTGATCGCAGCTTAACAGGTGAAGGTTTACGCTTTGATTTTATCATTGTTCACGAAACTGGCCATGAATGGTTTGCCAATAGTATCACCAGCAAAGATATTGCTGATATGTGGATCCATGAGAGTTTTACTAATTATTCAGAAAGCTTATTTTTGGAATATCACTATGGTAAAGAATCAGCCTTCAAGTATACGCTTGGTCAGCGTATAAACATACAAAACCAAAAACCGATCATTGGCGAATATAACGTCCATAGTGAAGGTTCGAGCGATATGTATGATAAGGGTGGCAACATGCTGCACACAATACGTCAACTAGTAGATAATGATGAATTATGGCGAGAAACACTGCGTGGACTAGGTAAAACTTTTTATCATAAAACGGTGACAACGCAGCAAATTGAACAATACATCGAAAATAAAACAGGTAAATCACTCGCCAACGTATTTGATCAATATTTGCGTGACAATAGAGTACCTACCTTAGAATATTTCTTAAAAGATGACCAATTACGCGTTCGCTGGAGCAATGTTAAAGCTGGTTTTAATATGCCAGTAAAAGTAAAAATAAACGAAAAAGTACAATGGCTTACGCCAACAACGACATGGACAAATGTACAAATAAGTAGTAA
Source organism: Thalassotalea sediminis (assembly GCF_030295915.1). Lineage (NCBI taxonomy): Bacteria > Pseudomonadati > Pseudomonadota > Gammaproteobacteria > Alteromonadales > Colwelliaceae > Thalassotalea > Thalassotalea sediminis. The sequence goes on from NZ_AP027361.1 coordinate 3,726,346, forward strand.
AAATCCAACTTTTGTTGTTGATAAAAACTTTTACATCAATACTATGAGTATACTAGGTAGTTAAACGGCTGTATGAAAAATGGGGCAACGATTGTTAAAAACGTTAGTTTTGCTTTGGGCAGGGCTAACTCTTTGCATATTCAAAGCAGTCGTTGCTCATCCTTTACCATATACAACTTCAGACACTGTTAAAAAAAACTCTATCGAGAATATTTGTCTGACTTCTCCTGTCGATTGCTTATCGCATGTTGAACTCGAATTATCAAAATATAGTCAAAGTAATTTAGTTAAATACGACTTATTGCAATATCGCTTTGTTGCACTTTTCAATTTACAACGTAATAAGGAATTAAGGGAAGAAACATCGAAATGGATAGACCAACAAAGCCTGCCCATACCCTTTAAAATTACTGTTTATATTTATCATGCGAAATCACTTCGTGCTTTTGAAGAACAAGAAAAAATACGAACATACGTCGATAAAGCCATGACATTACTTAAGCAGATGAATGAGGTTTTTTATTCGCCTATGCGCTTAGTAGAATTAGCTAATTTACAAATGCAATATGGCGACAAAAATCAGGCTTATCTACTTTTATCTGACTTAGCCAAAAAATATAAAGACAGTAAAAACGCGCTTTTTCAAATGGAATTACATGGTAATTTAGGGCATACCGCAAATAAACTAAATAAACTAAATGAAGCAGAAGCGCAATGGAAGACGACCCTTTATTGGAGTGACATACTTGGCAATAAGCAACAACAAGCGGTGGTTAGATTCAATCTTGCTGATGTCCATGAGCAATTAAAACAATTAGATAAAGCAGCTTTTTATTTCAAAAACGCGCTAACCTTTTCTGAACAAGCGCAAGATAACAATAAGGCACTACTCACTAAATTTCGTCTTGGTCAGGTATATTTTCAACAACAAAAATATTGCCAAGCATACCAATTAATCTCATCTATTGATAAAGCGCGGTTACCGATTACAAGTCAAGCCAACTATGACAAGCTCATTAACGACCTTACAGCCTGCTAGGCAATACGATCATTTCAATATCTAAATAACTACCTACTGTAAGGTGCTTTATTTTGTCGACGACTTCGATTCAACCGAGTACGAAATTTTGTAATCTTTTAGCCAATATTTAACGGGTTTACCTTTCACTAGCTTTATTGGATAGGTTAGCTTTTTAGCACGTAGTAATGCAAATTCAGAGAAAGTATTATACTGCTTAGGGTTAGCTAATTTCACTTCCAATGCTTGTCCCTGAGCATCAACAAAGACGTTTAATGCTATCTCACTTGATGATTGATGGCGATAGGTTTTAGGTTGTTTAGGTAAGTCCATGCTTCCCGCATTTTGCGCAAAAATATTCGTACTTGCTAATAACATTATTATAAATAAACTTACTTTGTTAAACACAGTACCCTCCATTAAAAAAGGCTAGCACAGTGCTAGCCTTTTCATCTTCAGTTTACTTTTCAACTATGCTTTACGACGCGCAGTAGCTAAACCTGCCAACGCTAAACCAAATAATAATATTGAATTTGGTGTTGGTACTTGTGACACTTGATAATTAATCCAGTCAGCATAAGGATTCATCAAAATGCCTCCAAAACGATCGCCATATGCACCTGGTGCAATAGGTGATGTAGGCGCACCAAAGGTATTAATACCTGCGATTTCAAGTTGACCAGTTAACGCATTAAATACAAATGATGGACCGCCAGAGTCACCACCACCAATATTTGCTTCGATACCCTCTGGTAACCAAGAGCTACAGATGTCATATACTGCACAGAAAAAGTCTAAGTCATATTCTGCGCCTGCACCACCGCCAAAGTTATCATCATTATCGGTATAAGTTCCGTCAAAATCTGCATGCCATACTTCAGCTAATCCAGAGCCGTCATCATCAAAACTGATCGCATCAACAATATTTTGACCAACAAGTTTAGAAAAGAAATCAGGTGAACCTAATGCATCATCGTAGTAGCCAGAATAACCATCACCACGAGTACCATAACCTACCATGGTAAAGAGTGAACCGTCACCACCACCTTGTGAAGACAGGTTTAAGGTATCAAAAACTTGGCCAGAGAATAGATCGTAGGTTTGTGTACCTTCAGGAATATCACGATCTAACTCAATAATAGCAACGTCATCATTTAAACATCCAGAAGTACCATCTGAACAGATATTAAAGCCGTTATAGTCTGGGTGCATATCAACATTTTGTGCTGTGATTATATCATTAGCAGTGCCATCACTATTAAAGACAACACGTACACGGTTGTCTGGGTTAGCCAAATTGATCACTTGACCTTGATCATTCTCATCAACACAATGGGCGGCACTTAATATATGGCGTTTATTTAATGCTGCACCTGTACAAATAAAGCCACCACGACTCGATTCAATAAAAATACTAACGACACCATTAAAAGGTGAAGAAGCATTATTCGGATCAGTGATACTCGCTAGGTTATCTTCGCGCGTGTTTGAATTATCACCATTGCCTGCTGCAATGTACGCTTGAGCGTTAGAATTATCGATATCTAAACCGATTAGATCTGCATTTGCTTGACCCATAAACGTAAGTGACGCTACTGAAATTGCGCCGACAAGTTGACGTGTCTTAGATTTAAAATGTGACATGTTTATTCTCTTTGTTGTTATATATTTTTAACATATTTATTACAATAAACACTAAAGCAAAAAATAAGCCACCTAAATTTTCTTTTATTTTACAAATTCTTAACTATTTATTAATTTTATACTGTAAAAAATCTTGACACATTTACACATGATTAACAAATGCCACTTTATTACTCCTCTCCTATATTCACAATCATTGCCGTCTTTGTTGGTCAGTTCAGCAACTTTGTTCTAAGCTTATTAATATTAAGTAAACAATTCGAGTAACTGTGTTATGGATGACCAACTAACATCAAGTATTCTTATCGTCGATGATAGCTCTACCAACATTCGTGTCATATGTAATCAAATTAAAGATTTAGGACATAAAATACATATCGCAAAAGACGGTATTCAAGCCCTTGAACTTTTAACTGAAATAAAACCAAGCATGATTCTAATGGACATCAGTATGCCCAATATGGATGGCTTTGAATGTTGTAAACGGATAAAACAATCAGAAAGTAGACGAGATATACCCGTATTAATCATATCCGGTTCAAACGATGAAAAAGATATGCGTCGAGCATTAAATGTTGGTGCGAGTGCTTACATGACTAAACCCATCGACCCAAAACAATTAAGAACAAATATTGACTATCATATGCCTTGGCATTGATACGGCACTTTATTTAAAACAAAAAAAACCCGGCTAGGCCGGGTTTTTTAAATTAGATAACTAAAATTACTTAATTTTAGCTTCTTTGTACATTACGTGCTTGCGAGCTTTTGGATCAAATTTTTTGATTTCCATTTTCTCAGGCATAGTCTTTTTATTCTTGTCAGTAGTATAAAAATGACCTGTGCCAGCACTTGAAACTAATCTAATTTTATCACGCATGATTTATTCCTTAGACTTTTTCGCCACGGGCACGAATATCAGTTAACACTGCATCAATGCCTTTCTTATCGATAATACGCATTCCTTTCGGAGTTAAACGTAATTTAACGAAACGATTTTCACTTTCAACCCAAAAGCGATGGGTTTGAAGGTTAGGTAAGAAACGACGACGAGTGGCGTTTCTTGCGTGAGAACGATTGTTCCCTACAACTGGTTTCTTGCCGGTTACTTGGCAAACTCTAGACATGTGAGTCACTCCAAAAATTAATTTCAGCTCGAGCTACAATTCCCCATGGCCGTCGCCTTGGGATCCTGAAAAAGGTGGCATATTATAGTGAAAGTGTTTGCTTAAATCTAGCACTTATCGACTTATTGGTGATAAATAATATTTAAACCTTTTATATCAGCAAGTTAAGAAGAAAAAAGTTAAGAATAAACATCATTTACCTAACACTATTCGCATAAAATATATACTTTATGGCGAGCAAACAAACTAATTTAGTCTACATTAGAGGCTAAAAGCTTCGTTAATTTTTTTTGTTGCTCGTCACTACATAGCTCATTAATTAAAATACGTATGATGTGCGATTTGGCCAGATTAGTATCTTTAGATAAAGCCTGCAATTGATTTATCGCATCTTCACTCAAGGTAAAAGTAGCATGCCTAAAAGGCTTTCTTTGTTTCTTTTCAACTTTATCTAACTGCGTAGCGGCAGCCAACGCCTCTTCTAAATTTGCAGGGCGATTAATACCTTCACTTACTAACGTTGGACGACCTTTCGCGTAATTTTCAGCATCCGCAATAAAGTCATCAACGGTAAAGTTCTTCTTCTTTTTATTACTATCGCCGTCCTTGGTTTTTTTTAAATCAGTTAAACTCATGCGAGTTATCCGGTTTCATAGCGATTAATTCTTCAGCAATTGCAATTATTTCGGCAGCAGCTTTACCTTCACTATCAATTTCAAGTACTGATGAGCCACTTTCTTCACTATCATCGTATATATTGCGATTATAGGTCACTGAATTTAACACATTTATACCGTATGAACTACAAACATCTTTTGCTTCAAGAATACGGTTTGCTTGCGTAGGCAATGCTGGACACTGTGTAACCACAAACGATGCTAACATTTTAGGGTTGACCATTTTACAAGTACTCAACATATCTTCCATATGTGGTACTGTTTTAAGATCGCGTCGTTTTGGTCTTAATGGAATAATAACATGATCAGCAACTGACATAGCCGCACGAAGTGCAAGGTTGTCTTGCCCACCACAATCAACAATCACGTAATCGTAATGTTGATTCAAACTCAATAAGTCATTTCGGATCTTACCGTACAATTGAATACAATTTATAGCGGGTAATGAAGGGTCCGTATTTCGAGCCTGAATCCAATCAGAAGTAGTGCGTTGTGGGTCACAGTCAACCATTAACACTATACCCTTTTTAATCTTGGCAAAATAAACTGCGAGGTTTTGGGCTAAACAACTTTTGCCACTGCCACCTTTTTCACCACCAACTAAAATCATCATATTGCTGATTCCCTCTAATACTACTATTTATGCGAAGACTATTAAGTATAGACCAAAACTTAATCCCAAGCGTTTAGTTATCAAGTCTTAGTGCTATTTCATACCAACCAGTATCTTGTTTTAGACATCTGACAACTTGACCAGTCAAAGACTGACTCTGCGGGGCGGCCGCTTTAAAGATAACGGTTGCTTTTACATTCAACGGAATTGCTTGATCGCAATCGAGTTTTAATCCACCTTTCGAAAAGTCAAGGCATGCAATAGTTTTGTTAAATTCTTGTCCCGTATCATCTTGCCATTGAATATTGACGAGTTCTTTTTCCATATCCAATCTAAACGACCTTCGTCGCTCAATACGTGCATCATCTTGTTCTGTCATATGCATGCCCTACCTTTTTACATCAGATACTTTAAAATTACCGCTCATTTCGCAGCTATGCAAGAAAATCAGCCACTTTTTAATCAATTACCCGATTAAAGTAGCCCATGTTCAGCAAACGAGTAGCATTGATGCCCAGCGATAATCATATGATCAAGCACGTTGATATCGACCAAAAGTAAGGCGTCAGATAATGTTTGCGTAATCTGCTTGTCAGCTAAACTTGCTTCAGCAACGCCTGATGGATGGTTATGGGCTAAAATAACGGCACTCGCATGTTGACGAATAGCCACTTCAACGACAATCCTTGGATAAACAGCTGCTGCATTCAATGTACCGTAGAACAACTTTTCAAAGTGAATAACCTGATGTTGGCTGTCCAGCAATAAAACAGCAAATACTTCTCTAAACTCGTGGCGTAACTGAGCAATTAAAAAGTTTTTACTCGCCTGTGAACTTGTTAATGTTTCTCCTCGCACAAGCTCTTCCGCTAAACAACGTTTCACCATTTCTAAGCACGCTTGTAATTGAACGTATTTTGCATTCCCTAATCCTTTTATTTGGCAAAGTTCTTCTTGAGACGCGTTAAAAATGCCAGAAAGGCTACCGAAGGTCTTTAAAAGTTGACGTGACAGGTCAACAACATTTATTCCTTGCACACCGGTACGAATAAAAATAGCCAGTAGTTCTGCATCAGATAACGACTGTGAACCCAAAGACAATAGTTTTTCCCTTGGCTGTTCCATTATTGGCCAATCCTTCAACATAGCAGCATCCTTTGCTTAGCAATTTTCAATAGTGTGGTTTAGTGATATTCTAATACGCTACCGATCAAAAATAGTCTGACTTAGTAGATATGCAACAACTTGTAGATAAAAATATTGTTCTTGGTATCACAGGAGGCATTGCAGCCTACAAAACACCTGAACTTGTAAGACGGCTTAAAGAGCGCGGTGCAAATGTGCGCGTTGTAATGACAGAAAGCGCTAAGGCATTCATAACACCACTTACGCTACAAGCCGTTTCAGGTAATTCAGTATCAGATAGTTTATTAGACACTGATGCAGAACTTGCCATGGGTCACATCGAACTCGCAAAGTGGGCCGACTTATTATTGATCGCTCCTACAAGTGCAAATACTATCGCTCGAATAGCCCATGGTATTGCCGATGATTTACTCGGCACCTTGATATTAGCGACAGATGCGCCTGTTGCACTTGCGCCAGCAATGAACCAACAAATGTGGCATGCTAAAGCAACACAAGATAATGTAAAAACATTATTAACACGTGACACATTAATATGGGGACCTGGCAGCGGTGAGCAAGCCTGTGGTGATATTGGTCTTGGCCGCATGATTGAAGTAGATGACATTGTTATGCAGGTATGCCAACATTTTTCTCCTGCAACACTTTCAGGACAGCATTGGGTCATTACTGCTGGGCCAACAAGAGAAGCAATCGATCCTGTCCGTTACATTTCAAACCATAGCTCCGGCAAAATGGGCTATGCTATAGCTCAATCAGCAATCAATGCTGGCGCTCAAGTAACGCTTATTTCAGGCCCAGTAAACCTGCCGCCGATCGCTGGTTGCAATATACGCTATGTTGAAAGCGCTCAAGACATGTATCAACAAGCGGTTAAACATAGCGATGCGGCAACAGTTTTTGTATCTTGTGCTGCCGTAGCCGATTATCGCGTCGCTGAGATTGCTCAACAGAAACTAAAAAAAACCGAGCAAAATGATAATTTGACATTACAGCTGGTGAAAAACCCCGATATAGTGGCCAGTATTGCTAACATGGCACAAAAGCCCTTTGTTGTTGGTTTCGCTGCCGAAACGCAAGATGTAGCACAATATGCCAAAGATAAACTTACACGAAAAAATTTAGATCTTATCGCGGCAAATGATGTCAGCCAGCAAGGGCAGGGGTTTAATAGTAATGACAATGCGCTCACGGTGTTTACTCATCATGAAACAATTGATATTCCGCTTGCCAACAAGCAATCCGTTGCAGATAAATTAGTCGCTATCATTAAGCGCCAACTAGATGAAAATATTTGAGTTTATCGGTACAATCTTGAGATAAACATATTCGTTAACCATAAAAATCAGAGAAGAATCAATATGTCGGGTTCCGCCAAACCTAATCGTAAACAGCAAATATTAGAATGCTTAGCGTTAATGTTGCAAACAAGTCCAGGGCAACGTATTACTACCGCAAAACTTGCAGAGCAAGTGGGTGTATCAGAAGCGGCGCTTTATCGACATTTTCCATCAAAAGCTAGAATGTTTGAAGGTCTAATTGAATTTATCGAAGAGTCTATTTTTTCTCGTGTAAACTTAATTTTAACTGACCACAAAGAAGCACTAGTAAGATGTCATCATATTTTACACGTATTACTCATTTTTGCAGAGCGTAATCCAGGTATGTGTCGCATCTTATCGGGTGATGCGTTAATGGGTGAAAATGAGCGATTAAGAGCGAGAGTTAATCAGTTCTTTGAAAAGTTAGAATCTCAATTCAAACAAGTACTACGAGAACGAAAACTCCGAGAAGGTAAAGGCTTTGAGATTCCAGAACTCGCCTTAGCCAATATACTGGTCGCTTTCGCTGAAGGTAAAATTTGCCAATACGTACGCACCGGCTTTGATAAAAAACCCAGTGAGAGCTTTAATGATCAATGGCTCTTTTTAATGGCAAGCAAATAATATTGCACCATAAAGAATAAAAAGCACTGACTTGTCGGTGCTTCTTTGTATATATACTTATAAAAATTTTTCTAACGCATCATCAAATAGGAATATAAATCGTGAGTCAATTAGCAGCGCTCGCCCCTACAACTCTGTGGCAGTTATTCGAGCAACTATGCCGAATACCTCGTCCATCGAAACATGAGCAAAAAGTATCACAGTGGATACAACAATGGGCATTAAGTAAACAGTTAACCGTCAGTGAAGACGAGGTCGGTAACTTATTAATTAGCAAACCCGCTACGCTAGGCATGGAAAACAAAAAAGGCGTTATTCTGCAAGCCCATATGGATATGGTCCCCCAGAAAAATAACGACAAAGAGCATGACTTTCTAAACGATCCAATTGAAGCATACGTTGATGGAGACTGGGTTACGGCTAATGGCACCACACTAGGTGCTGATAATGGCATTGGTTTAGTTTCGGCACTTGCTGTTTTAGCCAGTGATGACCTTGCACACGGCCCATTAGAAGTTTTAATCACCATTGATGAAGAAGCAGGCATGACTGGCGCTTTTGGCTTAAAAGCTAATTGGTTACAGGGCGATATCTTGATTAATACTGACTCTGAACAAGAGGGTGAAGTATATATGGGCTGTGCTGGTGGTATTGATGGCACCGCTAAATTTTCGTTAGATTTTGAGCCAGTTAAAAATAATACAACGGCATTTAACTTATCAATATCAGGCCTTAAAGGTGGTCATTCTGGCGTTGATATACATACAGGGCGTGCCAATGCGTGCAAATTATTAGTAAGATTTTTACTAATTGCCGCAGAACGTTACAACATACAGTTAACCGAGCTTAATGGCGGTAGTCTGCGTAACGCTATTCCACGAGAAGCTGAGGCGAGTTTTGTCATAGAAAATCAGTATATCGAAGCGTTGAAACAAGGCTTAGCAGATTATTTATCAGCAATTCGTTTTAATTTAAAAGCCATCGAAACTGATATCGACATGTTGCTGATCTCACCAGAAGAGTTTGACCAATGTTGGACGAAACAATGCCAGTCACAGATACTAAATGCCATTAATGGATGCCCCAATGGTGTGATCAGAATGAGTGATGATATCGAAGGTATTGTTGAATCATCACTTAATTTCGGGGTAATGAGAACAAAAGGCCAACGCTTTGAGTGTATGACCCTTATTCGAAGCCTGCACGATGATGGCAGAGCAGACGTAGAATCAATGGTACGTTCAGTTTTTCAACTCGCGGGCGCCACCATCTCATTTGATGGCGCTTATCCTGGTTGGAAACCTAATACTGAGTCACCTATTATGGCAACTGTACGAGATACCTATCTTGAGCTATTTGGTGCATTACCTGAGGTTATGGTCATTCACGCAGGATTAGAGTGTGGTTTATTTAAATCTGCTTACCCTGACTGGGATATGGTTTCAATTGGGCCAACGATTAAATTTCCTCATTCTCCTGACGAAAAAGTGCACATTGCTTCAGTAGAAAAGTATTGGCAATTATTAGTTGAAGTGCTGAAAAAAATACCTGAAAAAAAAGCTGTTTAGTGATAAAAATCGGTTAGACTTGTGTCTAATAAGCTTTTTTATAAGATACCTTTATACTTCTTTTGGGGAATAATTTTGGAATACATAATATGATCCAGCCACAACAAATTATAATAGCTGATGATCACCCATTATTTCGACAGGCTTTATTAGACACATTAAAAGTACAGCTGACGCAAACACAGTGGGTAGAAGCTCAAACAATAGAAGAGTTAGAGCAGCAACTTCAAGCAAATCAAGAAGCAGATATGCTACTACTTGATTTAAATATACCTGGCGCACATGGGTTTAACACTTTAATTCATGTCAGAAACCATTACCCGCAAATACCGGTAGTGGTTGTCTCTGCTCATGAAGATCAAGATACCATTGGTAAAGCAATGAAATATGGTGCCGCTGGCTTTGTGCCCAAATCGACTCCTGTTAATACTATTTTTGCCGCCATCCAAAAGGTGTTAATGGGAGATATATGGTTACCAGAATCTTTTGTGCCGTGCGATAACACCGAGCAAAATACAGATATCGCCAAATGTGTCGCCAGTTTAACGCAGCAGCAATATCGAATTTTGATGATGTTTGCTCAAGGCATGTTAAATAAACAAATTGCTTATGATTTAAATGTTTCTGAAGCAACAATTAAAGCGCATGCAACTGCAATATTTAGAAAACTAAATGTTCGAAACCGCACCCAAGCGGTGATTGCTATTAGCCAATTAGAGCTTACTGAACAAAATTTCACTGAAGATTAATGACTGTCGATGGCTCATTCACCTTAGCTTAAGTGAGATATTTGTCCTGTAATCGTTTCGATAACATCGCACTCATCATTGCTCTTAATGCCGCGGGTTTAACAAGTTTTCGCATATACCCTACATCAGCCGCTTGCGTTTTTTCTTCGATGTCTTCGTCTGTAGTGGCCGTAATCAATATCGCGGGTATATAATGCGTTGATTGCTCTCGCATAACATGAATTAACTCAAGACCATTTTGATCGTTGTCTAATTGGTAATCCACCAAAAGTATTTCTACTTCATTACAATGTTCTGAAAATAATGCTTTCGCCTGTTCAAATGTTTCAGCCGCAAGAACGTTACATTGCCATGCTGTTAATAACTCCACCATACCACTTAACACATCAGGATCATTATCAATGCACATAACGGTAATATCACTAAAGCCAACACTCATTTGCGGTTTTTCAATCACGGGCTGAAAGTTCTTATCTGCTTTCTCTAACGCCACTGAAAAGCTACAACCTTCAGATAATTTGGATGTTAACCCAAGCTGGTGTCCTAAAATATTGGCCAAACTTTGTGTAATGTTTAGCCCTAAACCCAATCCTCTGCTGCCAGACGCCTGGGGCGTATTTAACTGAGTAAACTGTTCAAAAACCAAGTGTTGTTTATCTTCTGGTATCCCTGGGCCATTATCAACCACTTGAATAACAACTTGATCGTCTCGACATCTTGCTCCTAGTAACACTTTACCAGGACTTGCATACCGAAAAGCATTACCAACTAAATTTTGAAGAATACGTCGTAACATATGCTTATCCGACTTTACCCATAGTGACGTCGAAGAAACCTTAAATTGCACAGATAAATCTTGTGCTGACGCGGAAAATTCTTGGCTCAAATCACTAAATAGCGTTTGCAGCGGAAACGCTTCAATGTGCGCTTTAATGTTTCCACTTTCAATACGTGCAATTTCACTCAAGTCAGACAGTAAATCGTTAGCTACTTTCAGAGAGTGATCGATATTTGTAACTTGTCTTCGCTGTATGTCATTTAAATTATCCTGACTTGCCAACGCCGATGTAAACAACCGTGCCGCTTCTAGCGGTTGCATTAAGTCGTGGCTACACGCCTTTAAATAAAGACTTTTTTTAATATGTGCCTGTTCCGCTTTTTCACGTGCTGCCTCTAAAGCTTCATTCGCTTGTTCAAGTTTTTGTGTTCTCTCTTGTACAATTTCCTCTAAATCAAAATTTTCCGCTTTTAACATTTGCTCGGCATGCCGATACGCGGTGATGTCAGAAAACATCATAACAAAACCACCATCAGGCAAAGGGTTTCCTTCGATTCTAATAACTTGTCCGTTGTCATGCTCTCGTTCTGAACTATGCGGGCTACCTGAACGCAAATATTCAATACGCTTACGCACTTGTTCTTCAACATCTCCTGCGCCAATTAAGCCGCGAGCAATGTTGTATCGAATCAGCTTTTCTATTTTTACCCCAGCATAAATCAGATCCTTGGGATACTTAAAAATATCAAGATATTTTTTATTCCATGCAACGAGTTTCAGTTTACTGTCAACAATAGAAATACCTTCACTGGCATTTTCAATAGCACTTTGGAGCAAATTTTGGATTTGCTGTTGCTTTTGATTTGAAGCGTCCTCAACTAACACCGCCAGTTCATCTAAAGCGATATCTCGCCCATCTAAGGCTGAAGATATAACGAGTTGTGCCGATGACGACCCCATGACACTCGCAAGCGTACTTTCAGTATGTTGCAACAACAATTGATTGTAGCTTGCAAGACCTAATGAACGCTTATCGTACTGTTGATGAAACTGGGCAAAACTATCAACCGCTTTTTGTATGCCAACAAAACGAGAAACTAATAACTCTAGTTCATGGCTATCAATTTTACGGCTTTTACGTGCCGTTGCTTGTGTGCCCGGTGACTGCCACTCAAGAAATACCGAGGCTTGTACTCGTTCCTGAACGCTTTGTCTGCTAATTTTGGATAACGCCCACATCACAAATACGTTAACACCTAAGCTGAGTAAGTTGGCAGTACTAGCAGGCGGTAACCAACCATCGCTAAACGGTTGTTGATAAAAACCAAATTGCGGTAAAAAGTTTAACAATAACCAAAGTAAGAAACCGACTAAAATGCCACCATAAACCCCTGTTAAACTTGCTCGTCGCCAATAAAATGCGGCAATTAACGCTGGTGTTAATTGCGCAAAAGCACCAAAAGCAATTTCACCTAGCGAGCTAAGGGTATCAGGTGATGCTAGCAAGAATACGCCATAGCCGAGCATTATCACCATGAGTACCAACACTTTGCGTATTTTCAATAAACGGTGGCGAAAATTATCGTAATCGGTATGTCTTGTTTTACTTGATTTAAAGAGCATCGGAAAGACAATTTCATTACTAAGCATAGTACTGAGTGCAATAGAAGAAATAATTACCATGGAACTCGCCGCTGAAATCGCACCTAAAAATGCCACTAACGTTAGCCAAGTTTGTTTCTCAATCCAGGGTAAGAAAAGCACATAGGTATCTGCGGGTACAGAGTCACCTAAAAGTAAATCACCCGCTAAACCTAAAGGCGCTGCAAAAAGCGCAAATACTAATAAATAGATAGGGAAGACTCGACGGCTAAGCCACGTGTCTTTTTCATCTTTTAGCTCAACAACCATGACTTGAAATTGTCGTGGTAAAGACAAAAACGCCGCCATCACAATAATCAGCATTGCTGACATAGACAGAAGGTTAGGTGTATTAAAGTTTTGATATAACTGTACATTAGCGCCTGATTGTCGCCAAATTTCTCCCGGAGAATCAAATAAAACAAAGCTAACAAATAGACCCACGGCTAAAAAGGCAACCAATTTCACTAAGCTTTCGAAAGCAATAGCGAGGACCACGCCGGGATGACGCTCTGTAACATCAATATTGCGTATGCCAAACATAACGGTAAAACCAGCCAGAACAAGGCTTACGATTAAGCCAAACCCCCACGTACTTACCACATTGGTTGCTTGTAACTGTTGAAAAGAATAAACAATCGCTTTTAATTGTAATGCGATATAAGGCATTGTGCCTATTAAAGCGACTAACGTAACAATAATGGCTAAGTTGTGAGATTTGCCAAACCTCGATGCTAGTAAATCAGCTATTGACGTTAAATTTAATTTTAAGCTGATTCGAATAATACGTTGAATAAATGGCCAAAAGAATAGAAAGATAATGATAGGCCCGAGATAAATGGGAATATGTGAGAGAAAATTAGTAGATGCTTGGCCAGTGGTGCCTAAAAAGCTCCAAGAGGTACAATAAACGCCCAGTGACAAGGCATAAATATACTTTTGACCTTTTTTTGCAAGACGGTGACGATATTTATCACCTAAATAGGCAATAATAAACAACAACCCGATATAACTAATACTGATCAGGGTTAACTGCCAATTTGGAAACATATTCTCGCTCAAGATGAATTATCAATATACTAAGTTTCCAAATAATACACCTAAAATCAATTAGATTTTTGTCTAATAAAGAACAGTTACTGATTATTTTTCAGTTTATAGCCAGTAACTTCTTTCATTTTTGGCCATGCCTTTTTACGCACAAACTACACTTCTTTGTTGTAGTGTCGTGCTAACGCGAGCGATAAAATGTGCTAACCGATCACCTTCAGCTCTTACAGTATCCTGCCGCATAGACAAATAAAAATTACCTAAAAATTCCATTTCAAAGTATTCTGCTGTCAATTTAAAGGGTTCGACAAAACAATCAGGAACACACGCTTGTGCCCCTGTCGAGATAACTGCATTACGTATGTTTTTTAACTTTCTACCTAAGGGCTTTCTCACGGTCATAAGATCTGACAGTCGGTCAAAAAATACTTTCATTTGCGCAGACATGGCATACCAATAAACGGGGCTCGCATAAACAATTAAATCGCACTGACTCATGCGTTCAGCAATCGCTAAAAAATCATCATCTTTATTTTTATGTTGATAGTCGTAAAATGAAATCTGATAGTTATCTAGCGATAAAACTGTCGCATTTAGCGACTTTGCCAATGCCTGTGCACACTTTACAGTATTACCTATTGGGTTAGATGTTGCCGTTATAATCATGGTTTTCATACCTCAACCTATACTCCTTTAATTGCCGAGACGCTTTCTTGTGGATAGATGTATTCATTACGAAGTGACGGTACATCGCTGGTATATTGCACAAATTCGACTTCATAACCATTTGGATCAATAAAGTAGGCATTTTTTCTGTGAGGCAATATTTCTCCACCACTTGCACGCTTAAAACCAACATTATTTAGACGCTCTATAAGGGCATCTAAATTGGCCGTCGCAAACGCAAAGTGAGCCAAACCTAGAGTAGTACTTTTAAGATCTCGGTTTTCACCTGTTCCTCTATCATTAAATGTTAAGTATTGATAATCATCACCAAAATGAACCCAGTTTCTTTGTTTACCGTGCCAAGATTGTTTTGAACCACCCCTTACACGCCAATGTGGAAACGCCGCTTGATAAAAAGCTAACGTCTCAGGAATATTTTTAACAACCAAATTTATATGTTCAAGATATAACATTTTGCCTCCATGAATGTGTTATTTATGTGTCATTGTTTGATTAAAAAGGGCGAAATACCGTCGATAAAAGACCGTCATGCCTTCGAATAAATGTTTTTCATTATGAGTGATTAATTGAGATTTCATTTTTTAAGCTCCTGTTTTTTATTGTTAAACATAAGCATAAAACCTCAACCTTTGTTGAGGTAAAGTGTTTTTTTTCTTATAGTAATAAAAAAGTGTGAAGAGCAGGAAAATGCAAGAAGCAAAATTGTCCGTTGGACAGATCGCAAAACGAGCAGGCGTAAAAGTATCGACATTACATTTTTACGAGTCAAAAGGGCTAATCACCAGTTGGCGTAATCTTGGCAATCAACGTCGCTACAAACCTGAGGTACTGCGACGTATTTCGGTCATAAAGGCGGCGCAAAAAATGGGCATAAACTTAGAAGAAATAAGGCAAGCATTTGCCACGTTACCTGATAGTCGTACACCTACGACTAAAGATTGGCAACGATTAGCTAGCCAATGGCAACAATCGTTAAATCAAAGAATTGCTTATATGGAAAGGTTAAGAGATTACTTGAGTGGATGTATTGGTTGCGGGTGCTTATCGATGACAAGCTGCCCGCTATATAACCCGGAAGATACCTTAGGTGATCATGCTAGTGGTCCAGTTATTTTGGATAAAGTAAATAAGCCCTAGGTTTCGTTGGTGGGTCTACACCATATTTCTAGTTCTGCTCAACGATTAGTTTATCAAGTAACCCCTTTGCTGCCTCTTTCTCGGCAAAATAAACGTTACTGTTAACAATATCAGCTAATAAAGACATCGCTTCACGATCCCTATCAAGTGCTTCCAAGGTTTTTGCTAAATGAAACTTGATATCCGGACGATTCTTATTCACAACGAGTGCTTGTCGATAATAAGGCAATGCATCTTGATAACGTTGCATCTGAGATAAAATCAATCCTAATGTATCTAATGTATTTGGCTGCTTTGGTTGTAACGTTAACGACTTTTCCGCCAACTGTTTCGCCTCGGCTAAATTACCCAATTGAAGTGCCGAATACGCGGCATTGTTATATACAGTTGCATCTTTATAAAACGAGAGAATCGTCTGATAAATATCAAATGCTGCTTGCCAATCGTTAGCATTAGCGAGTAATTCAGCTTTTGTTAACATTAATAAGGGGTGTTTAGGGTGCTGCTCGATACGCTCTGTTAAGTATTTAATTGCTTGGTCGCTTTTTTCTGTGGCAACCATTGTCTGCACCAAGCCGACTTGAGCTGCTGGGTATATATCATCAATGTCACGAAAATGCTTAGCTGCCGCTTTATATTTGCCAACAGCCAATAAATTCTGCGCGTACAGCAATGTTATTTCATCACTCACTATTGAGTCTTGGTAATTTTCAATTACTTTTATCGATTCATCAATACGACCCACTTCTTGGTAATATTTTGCGAGCGCAAGCAATGATGGTGACGCCGGATGCCAAGCTAAAGCTTTTTGTAACGCGTCAAGTGCCCCTTGTGCATTAAGGGTTTTACCATAAATTGCTGCTACTTTACGATAAAGTGCTGACTTTTCAATATCTTTAAGGTTTAAACGAAAAGCATCTTTAAGTACTTGATGCGCCTTATCTATACTATTCTGCGCCAAATATAGATCTGCTAATAAATAATACATAGGCAAGTTATCGGCATACTTTTTAAGATAGCCTTCTGCAATATCTAACGCCTTTTTTTGACGTTCTGTTCGATATAAAAGCGTTATATAAGCTTTTGTGATCTCAAAATTTTCAGGCGCCAATTCATACGCCTGCGCAAGCTTTTCAGCGCTCTTTGGCAATTGATCATTTTGTTGGTAAAACTGCGCAATTGAAAATGCCAGTTGCGCATCATTTTTGTCTTTGTAAACGGCTTCAGTATAACGAATAGCTTGCTCGACATCATGCTGTTGAGCCAGTATATTTGCTTTGGCAATGACAGCGGGAATAAACCTCGGATCGACGGATAGCGCGTTGTCAATATTTTCAATAGCCGCATCAATTTTACCTAGCTCTAATAAAATCAACCCTTGTTGGTATAAGTTTTCCACCGTAGGATCATGAGCAACGATTCGCTTTGACACATCAAATGCTTGCTCGAACTTTCTTTGCATAACATAGGCTTTAAACAACAGCGGTTCTATAAGTTGTAAATTTTTTGGTTCGTCCCGATTTTTTTTAGCAATATTAACAAGTAACTCCGCCGCTTGATTTGCTTTATCATTTGCAATAAGTGCCTGTGCTAACTGCAAATCAAACAATATAAAATCGCTGGCTAATGATTTAGCATGTTCAAAATAGAATAACGCTTTGTCATCATTATCCAATGCAAGGTAGATGGTACCTAATAGCGAATTAATTGCCGCATCATTCGGATAAGCCAAGTTAGCCTTTTTTAAGGTAGCAAGAGCAATCATATAATTGCCTAATGCATAATCAATTGAAGCAGACAGCCTCAACGCACGATAACTAGTGGCATCAATTGCTAAATAGCGATTTAAGTAAGTTTTTGCATGTTCTAGTTCACCTTGCATAAAGGCTGCATAGCTTGCTAAATAGAGATAACTGGGGTAACGCTCAATCACTTCTGGCGCTATGTTACCAATAATTTCAAAAACGTTATTAACGACACGCTCAGAAACCTCATCACGGTTTTGTGAAGAGGCAACAACGGCCTTAAGAAAAGTTGCACGGGGCTCATTCGGCAGTTGATTCAAGACAATTTCTAAATCTTCATCAGCTAAAGAAAACCGCTGCTGTTCTATATAGATACTCGCTCTTAACAATAGACTACTAAAATCATTGTTGGACTCACTCAGTACTTGATTCACTAAAGCAAGTGCAGGTATTAGCTCAGCTTGCTGATATAACAAGTTCGCCTTCATTGAAAGCGCTTTCAATGGTGGCAGATAGCTATCTAATACTTCATCTAAGATTTGATGAGCTAATGCTTCCTTTTTATCAATAATATGCACTTGCGCTAAACCAAGCTTAGCGTTCAAATTACCGCTGTTAACACGCAATGCTTGCTCAAAGGTACGCTTGGCGACATTAAAATGTCCTAGGCCAATTTGCGCCAAACCTCTTGCTACATATACTTGGTCGATAATAGCAGGATTGTTTTCAGCGATTTTTAAGGCATCAAGACTTTTGTTATACAAACCCTGCTGTGTGTAGGCTTGTGCGTATAGCAATTTTGACTCAGCAGTATCTATACCTATATTGCCGGCGTTCTGTAACTCAGATTCAGCTAAATGACCTTTTCCCTGAGCTAAATATACTTTTATCAATAATAACTGTGCCGTCGTGTTTTTATTATTTTGACTGAGTAAATTTTTTAGATACGTCTCTGCTTTACCATATTCATGAGCTTGAAACGCACGTTCTGCTGCTTCATAGTTTTCCAACGAATTAGCAAAGCCTGTGCTACATAAACACATTAAGATAACTGACACAAAACCAAGATAACGAGAGCGCATATATTCCTTTTCACTTTTAATCATCAAGTAGTTAGAATATATTAATTCGACGTGCGATTGTCAGTAATTTTTACATCTTTGTGCAAAAACGCGCGGACACATAAAATAAACCGTTGTTTATAATACTTTTTTACATGTGGGCATAATAATTGCTTTGATAGTATTATTAAGTAATGCAGTAATGCTAATTCACCAATGGGAATGGCCATGAATTTTTTAAAAACAATAAGTGTTTCGATGTTTGTAACCTTATTATCTGTCTCTACTAGTGCGGTTGCAGGACTAACAACCGTATCTACATTCATTAATGAAAAGAATGATTGTAAAGACTTTTTTGATAATGACTCTGGTATTGGTATCAATAAAACCGGTGGTAGCGGCTTTAGCGATTGTAAAATTTATTCAGAAGACGAAAATGAAGTGCAATATGATATTGCATGGGTTTTGAGCAAGTTTGATGTTGACTCAGGCGACTATGAAGAAGGCGCTAAGTTCAACAATCAAATGGCTAAGGTTGATTGGGAATTCAACGGTAATGGCACTAACTTATCAAATAGTGCCAGTGGTAACTGGACATTCAACAATAGCAACGTTGACATCTATTATTGGATTGCAAAAACTGGCAAGGGCTATAACTTGTTTTGGACTGTTAACGACAGTGCTATTAATAACGGTACTTGTAGTGCATTTGATGGAACGAATAACTCTGTTAGCGACAGCAACTTGAGCTTAGCATGTATTAGTTCAGCAGTTGCGGTTAATGAAGGTACATACCTAACACCAAATGAAAAAGGCTTATCTCACCTTACATTCTTTGGTAAAGAAGAACCAGCACCTGCTGTGGTTCAAGTATCAGAGCCTGGCATGCTAACCTTATTTGGGCTTGGTATTGCAGGTCTACTGTTAGGTCGTAGAAAAACTAAATAGTTTTTAAGCGCTTACTTCTAAAAAAACGCCGTGATTTTCACGGCGTTTTTTTATGCGTGTACATTTAATTATTTAACCGTTTGTGTATAAAATTCAGCGATATACTTGCCACCTTTTATTTCACCAATAAAACGTAACTTAGTTTTATCGCCTTTATTAGGAATTAATTCCCCCAATGCCGTTTCTCGCTTCCAGTAATAAGGCGTATCTTTCATGCCTAGCTGATAAGCCCTAGGATTTTTCGCGTTATCTACGATAAAAAAAGTAGCAGTATCAAGAGGAAATGTTGAGTTAACGGTTGTTATACCGTTTTCATGTGTGACATTAATCTTAAAGTCCTTTGATTTAAGTACACATTTTTGATTAATTACGTCGCAATGGCCAAATGGCTGCAATTCATATAAACGCAGCTTACTGGCTTGGCTTTCTAAGTAGAAATCGGAGAGTACATACCCCCCTAATATAAGAAACGGTGCTAGAAACATTGCTAGCTTAGTATGCCGACTCATTAAATCATCCTTATAATTATGATAATACTTTATTTAACAAACAGTTACTCTATTAGCTAAACGAAATACTATACCAAGGTTACAGAAAAACAAAGGCCCCTTATCATATAAACATAATATACGATTAGAGGCCTTTTGAATTAATGCGCGAGCATTCAATTAGTGATCATGTGCAGCCGAAACACCACCGTGTGGTGTACGGAAATTTGTCACCAAGTCTTGAATTTCTTGTGGTGCAGGACCTGTCGCTTTCAGTATGGTAAATGCAACGGCAAAGTTCACTAATGCACCCACAGAACCAAAGGCATTAGGTGAAATTCCGAAGAACCAGTTTGGCTCCATGCCGCCAAGGAAGCTAGTACCAGGAATAAACATAATACCTTTGTGTTGGAACACATACAGCATTGTTACACCAATACCGGCACACATACCTGAAATAGCGGCCTTGCTATTCATCTTCTTAGAGAATATCCCCATCATTAATGCTGGGAATATACTTGAGGCAGCCAAACCAAAGGCTAACGCCACCGTACCCGCGGCAAATCCAGGCGGATTCAACCCAAGATAACCAGACAATATTATCGACAAGGTCATGACAATGCGGCTTGCTAACAGCTCACTTTTCTCGGACATGTCAGGCACCAAGACCCCTTTCATTAAGTCATGGGATATTGCTGAAGATATTGCCAGTAGTAACCCAGCAGCCGTTGAAAGCGCAGCTGCTAAACCACCCGCGGCAACTAATGCAATAACCCAGTTAGGTAAGTTTGCGATAGCAGGATTAGCCAATACCATAATGTCACGGTCAACTTTTACCATTTCATTTGTAGCAGTATCTGCAGTGTACTGAACTTTACCGTCACCGTTTTTGTCTTCAAACTTCAATAGACCCGTTTGTTCCCAGTCTTTAAACCATTGTGGACGCTCAGCGTACTCAAGGTTTTGACCCGCTGCGGGTTCAATGGTGTTCATTAAGTTGAAACGAGCCATTGCTCCTACTGCTGGTGCTACAGTGTACAATAATGCAATAAATACAAGTGCATAACCTGCTGACTGACGTGCAGCTTTTACCGATGGTACGGTAAAGAAACGCATAATTACATGTGGTAAACCTGCTGTACCGATCATTAACGACAACGTATAAGCGATCATTTCAACATCACCTAAAGATGAAGTTGTATATTCTTTAAAGCCGAGATCAGACACCACCATATCGAGTTTGTCTAACAAGTAAACCCCACTGCCATCAGACAGTGTCGAACCTAAACCAAGTTGAGGAATTGGGTTGCCTGTTAACTGCAATGAAATGAAGATAGCTGGAATTGTATAAGCAGTAATTAATACCACGTATTGTGCAATCTGTGTATACGTTATACCTTTCATGCCACCTAATGTCGTGTAAACAAATACCACGAACATACCAATATACAAGCCTGTATCATATTCAACTTCTAAGAAGCGAGAAAATGCAACACCAACACCTTTCATTTGACCGATGATGTATGTTAAAGATGCGATAATTAAACAAACAACCGCCACAATACGTGCTGTACGTGAGTAGAATCTATCGCCGATAAACTCAGGAACAGTAAACTTACCATGTTTACGCATATACGGTGCTAAACACATCGCTAGTAATACGTAACCGCCTGTCCAGCCCATAAGGAAAACTGAACCACCGTAGCCTAAAAAGGCAATTAAACCTGCCATGGAGATGAATGATGCAGCACTCATCCAATCTGCACCAATTGCCATACCATTTTGTAATGGCGTAATGCCACCGCCAGCAGCGTAGAATTCACTCGTAGAACCAGCTCGGGCCCACCAGGCAATTAAAAAATATAAACCAAAGGTACCGCCAACAGCGATCCACGTATAGAGTCTCAACTCATCCATTACGCATCCTCCACATTATATTTTTTATCTAGGTCGTTCATTTTCTTACCGTACCAGAAAATAAGACCAACGAAGGTATAGATTGAGCCTTGCTGTGCAAACCAGAAACCTAGCTTGTATCCACCTAGACGAATAGTGTTTAACGGTTCAACCAATATTAACCCGAAACCGAATGACACCACGAACCAGATAGCAAGACAGATAAAAATCAGGCGCAGATTTTCTGCCCAATATGAATTTTTGTCTTCCATTGTTTTCTCCTAGCATTGAGCTTTAAAGCCCATATTATTGCGCTTTTTGTTGTTTTTACGCGCTTTTGACACCTGTTGTGTTTGTAGTTAGCTTTATGATGAATTCGCCCTCTAACAGAGAAAAATGCACAATAAAACTAAACTAATGTACACACTAGCAAGGATTTTTTGGCCAAGGTATTACACTTTAGTCTAGGACGTGAATATCTTTGTTGACCAGTACTATCAAAATGCACTACAACAGTTGTAGAGAAAACAAAAGGGAACAACAATGGATAGTGAAATAGCCGAAATTATTGCGTTTATTCAAGGGATCCCCCCTTTTGATCAATTGCCTGAAGACAAAATAAAGCTCGTTGTTAAGCTGATAAACATTTGTTACATCAAGCAACACCAAAAATTGCCACCCAGCCAATGTGAAAACAATAGTCTTTTTATCGTTCGTAAAGGGGCATTAGCCTATTATGACACTGAAGATGAGCTCGTGGGTAAATATGGTGAAGGAGATATTTGTACGGTTTTTTGTCAAGACAATGAGCAGGTTGAAATTAGTGTAATAACCGAAGAAGATACACTTGCCTATTGTATTAGTTATCCGCAATTACACGATGTAGTTTTTCATTATCCTGCCGTCATTAACTTTTTTCAACACAGCTCAGAGCAACGGTTAAACAGTAAAATGTCGCAAGTCAATGAAGACGCTATACTCGCATCTTCATTGATGAATACAGATATAAGTCAGTTTTATCACACACCAGTTGCAACAATTTCACAACAAACGTCAATTCAACAAGCGGCAATTGATATGACTGAACTAGGCTTTTCATGCTTAGTTGTCACCACCAACGACACAACACGTTTACCTGTTGGCATTGTGACAGATAAAGACCTTCGTCAGCGTTGTATTGCTAAAGGGTTAGACTTTTCACTACCCGTAAGTGACATCATGACTAAGGAGATGTTAACCATAGAAGCAGGCAGTCGCGCTTACGATGCTTTAATGTTAATGACAGCTAAGCGAATACATCATTTGCCTGTTATGGAAAACAATCGGTTACTCGCCATGGTAACAATCACCGATTTAATGAATCATGAAAGTCAAAATGCGGTTAATTTGACACACATCATTCGCAAAGCAACCTCAGTAGAAGAGTTAATACAGGTCAGCGCATTATTACCAAAATTACAAATTAGAATGGCTAAACTTGGCACGACTGCTGATCACGTTGGTAAAAGCATAAGCGCCATAACATCAGCTTTCACCATAAGATTAATCGAACTTGCTGAAAAAACGTTAGGCAGTGCTCCTGTCAGTTATGCATGGTTAGCTGCAGGCTCTCAAGCAAGAGAAGAACAATTTGCTCATTCAGATCAAGACAACGCCCTAATCATCAGTGATGACGTAAAGCCAGAGCATGACCAATGGTTTATCGAACTTGCACGTTTCGTTTCAGATGGGCTTGCCAAATGCGGTTTTATTTACTGCCCTGGTGATATTATGGCGACCAATAAACAATGGCGACAACCACAAAAGGTTTGGCATAAATATTTTGCCGATTGGGTAGACACACCTAGCCCTCAAGCGTTGCTTAACAGTAGTGTCTTTTTTGATCTTACGACCGTCCACGGTGATGAATCATTACTTAATGATGTTCGAAAAAGGTTACTCCAAAAAACCAAAGGAAATACGCTATTTTTAGCGCACCTATCAAAAAATGCGTTATTAAACCGGCCACCGCTAGGTTTTTTCAGAGACTTTGTATTAATTAAAGATGGTGAAAATAAACGGGTATTAGATTTAAAGCACAATGGTATTGCCCCCATTGTCGATTTAGCACGAATTTATGCATTAAGCGAAGGTATACAAGCAACAAATACTATTGAGCGCTTAAAACAAGTTGCAGGCACGCCAGCATTAACTAAAGCTTCTGCAGCTAATCTTATTGATGCTTATGAATTTTTATCGCTCTTACGCATGGAACATCAGGCAAAAAAACTAGTGGCAAACATTGCGCCCGATAACTTTCTCGCGCCCAAAGACATTTCCAAACTAGAACGCGAGCATTTAAAAGACGCCTTTAAAGTCATCAAAACATTACAAGATGCACGACAATCGAGTTATTAATCATATGTGGCGACATCAGTTTTTGTTTAATTGGTTATTTGGCATAGAGATCGCACGTAAAAAAGCGCTACTCAGGGCGCCAGCTGGTCCCGTCAAAGATTATTTATCACAGCCATTCCCTGCTTTGAATACGCCATTAGCGAAGTTAAATTTAGTTGCAGTAGACTTTGAAACAACGGGGCTTGATGCCATAAATGATAAACTACTCAGTGTAGGGTTCGTTAATATCAGTGAACAACAAATTCAACTCAATAGTTGTTACCATCAAATAATAAATACCAATCGCGCCTTAGCTGCCGACAACGTTATTATTCATCAAATAACTGATCAACAGCGTCAGTTAGGTAAGCCCTTAGCAGAGGTCATTGAGCAATTACTAAAAGCCATTGCAGGGAAGCCTCTTTTAGTACACTTCGCCCACATAGAAAAGCAATTTTTACAGCGTGCGTGTTTAGAGCTTTATGGCTTTGCACCTCCTCTACCAATAATAGACACCTTATTATTAGCTAAAAAACGCCTAGATAAACGGGACGTGGCTTACGATCCCTCTGAACTTAGATTAAGCGCGCTTCGCAGTCGCTATGATTTACCGACCTACTATGCACATAACGCGTTAAGTGATGCGATAGCCACAGCAGAACTATTCTTAGCCGAAAGCCAAACCCAATACACCAATGCAACTTTAAAAGACCTATTGATTTAAATATAGCGATTTGCACAAGCTATTTTTAACAACATAGCATAAATATTCTAATTACAGAGTTGTTATCAGCTATACTTAGCACAAAGCAACAACGCGAGAAAAGGATTTGAAGCACCGTTGGCGAAATAAATTTGTGCTAGCAGTAGGGATTGGATGTGCATCTATAGCGCTATTTCTCAATGTAAAAGGTGATCCTAAAGCTAAGCCTCAACCCATAACCATTGCAGTATCGTTAACACCGCTGTCTGCTCCTTTTTATGTCGCACAAGCGATCAATGCTTTTGATAAGCACTGCATTGACGTTTCGATTATTGATGTTGTTGGTGGTAAACGCGCTTATGACCTGGTCGCTACTGACGAAGCAACTTATGCTACTTCATCAGACTCTGTGATTGCCTTTCAAAGCCTATATCATTCTGAGTTAGTATCTCATGCTATGTTTGTTCAATCAGATAATGACGTAAAACTCTTGAGTAAAGTTTCATCAAATATTGAGTATACACAGCAGTTAGTCGGTAAACGCATTGGTGTAACGCTAGGAACAGCTAGCGAGTACTTCCTTACTTCTTTACTAGCATTAGAAGGTTTAACGCCTACTGATGTTACCTTGGTCGATATTCCCCCTGATCAACTTTATCATGCAATTAAAACAAACAAGGTAGAAGCTATTGTACCTTGGGAACCTTTTGCATTTAATGCGGTGAAAGCAATGGGTCAACAACTCAAGTTACACCAGACCAAAAATTTAAATTCATTAAGTTTTAATTTAGTTTCTAAACCATTACCATTACATAGTGTTAGGGCAACAAAATGCCTGTTATCAGGACTCATTAAAGCCAATGAATTTATCGCCGTTCAACCTAAACGTGCAAAGTCGATAGTGCAAAGTAAATTAAACGTTGATGCTGAATTCATTGAGTGGGTTTGGCGAGATTATATTTTTAAAGTGGGGTTAGATAATTCACTTTTATTAAGTATAGAATCACAAGCAAGGTGGGCATTTAGACAGTTGGCAGGTAACGCGTTATCACCTCAACTAACCTTAGCGAAAAGCTATGTAACCTATATTGATGAACGCGCACTTTCACAACTAAACCCTCAATTAGTAAATGTTCATTGATGGTGTATAACGTATGACAATGGCTTTGACACAACGAATCTCTTATTTTGCGATTGGCTGCTGCTTCGTTTTTTTTGTCATCATTTTTAGTGTACTCTTCGCTTACCAAAGTATCTCTTTAGCAACGCAGCAAGAAGCTTTTGCTCAGCGAATTGAAAGCCATACTGATGTACTGAAACAGATCATATTAAGCAAACAACTTTTTGCTAAGAATAACCGAACGCAAGAATGGATTACCTATCATAATCAATTGCAGGAACTAATAAAAACCGCGCCAAGAATGACAGCTAAACAACAGGTAATTCTGAACAGTATTGCAAGCCGAAACTTAAACCTTAAAGCACTTTTTGAGAAACAAACACCCCAACAACTCGACAATGCGAACAAAATACTTCAAAACCATTTTAACGCAAGATTGTTAACGCAATTAGAATCCATTCGTGCTGATGCCGTTAACTTATCTAAAGATGTACAAAGAAACATTAAAGAGACAGTCGAACAAGAATTTATGTTAATTGCGGTTGTATTACTACTTTCTCTAAGTTCTCTCACCTTGGGAGCGGTTAAACTTAAGCGCGTGGTAAAAACGTCATTAAATGAAGTTGAAGAAGGCATTAAAAACAATGTAACAGATCATTTTCAACAAATAGACTTAACTTATCCCTCTGAAGAATTTGAAAGCATTGTCACTCACTTTCAAGAAATGAATCGAAAGCTTGAAGAAAATAGTATTTCAATCGATGCCATGCAGCAAATTATTGCCGAAAGAACAAAAATATTAGAGGAAATTTCACGCACAGATCCATTAACAAAAATTGCAAATAGGCGTGCTATTTATGAACGAGGGGCACTTGAGTTTTCTCGCAGTAAAAGAGCTAACTCCTCATTAACAGTGATGCTCTTTGATTGCGATTTTTTCAAAAAAGTAAATGATGAATATGGCCACTTTTGTGGCGACGAACTCTTAAAGCACCTCTGTAATATTTGCCAATTAGAAATACGTGAAGTGGACTTCTTAGGGCGCTACGGCGGTGAGGAGTTTGTCGTTATTTTACCAGCATGTAAAATTGAAGATAGCAAAGAAACTGCGAAACGCATTCAAGAAAGACTTTACCAGAACCCTTTAACCTTTAGAGGGCAAATGATCCCAATAACCATTAGCATTGGTATGAGTACACAAAATGCCAGACATGAGAACTTTGAGCAATTACTGAACGAGGCAGATCAAGCCATGTATCAAGCTAAGCACAAAGGTAGAAATCGCATCGAAGTCTTTAATACTGATACAGACTAATTTGTCGTCGCTTTTAACAGATCTTACCGTTTGGATGAATAGGTTAAGGCTTCAACGGGCAGTCAGCTATGAGCGAAAAACGGACAGTTACTGGGTGCTCTGAACCTAACTCTGTTTTGCTCATGTCTTTATATTAAGCCGATGTCAGCTTGCTGACGTGCATTGTCTGGTTGCTGTCGTGTATAAACTGTTAAAAATCACATTTAATGATATTGTTTAGTTATCAATTAAAGGATGAAAACATGATATCCCCTGACATTATAAAAAATTTAAGAAGCCAACATGGTTGGACTCAAGAGCAACTTGCCACCATATCGGGTGTTAGCTCTAGGACGATTCAGAGAATTGAAAAAACAGGAGAATGCTCACTAGAGTCAAAAATGGCAATCGCTGCTGCATTTAACGTGACCCCAAAGTTTTTAGTAAATGAATCTAATTATACAGAAAATAACTATGTAATTTCACCGCGACTCAATGTGATAAGCTGGGTGCTATTACTAACAATGTTACTAGCAATATTGTTAGTTCCTGATGGGGAGTTGCAAGTTCGTCTTCATATCAATGGTGTGGTTATGATGTTCACCTTATTTGCATTATCAATTAGAGTTATTGATATTAAGGAATTAAAGTTTTTATTAATATATTCATTAGGTGGTGGCAAGTTGGATAATTCAAAGCCTCTAATACAGCTAATTTCTAGTCTGAATCAATTGATTCGATTTACTTACATCTCGGCAATATTCGCTTTTCTTTTTCATGGTTGGCAAATGTCCTTCGCTTGGCCCGAAGTAAGTTTATTCTCTGCCCGATTCAGCGAATTAATGGCAAACAGCATAATAGCTTCAGTCTTATATTCGGTGGTGGTTGCTGAACTATTTTTCAGGACATCCAAATTAAGATTAGAGTCACAACTAATCAAAGACAATGCACTATTAGATAAGATTAGCGAATGACCGTTGTTGGCACATCTGCGACTGTCAGGTTTTGATTGAATCCGATGAATTAAACCTGACAGATCAAATTAAGACTTACGCAACTAATTATCAGTGCATAACACCAATCGCAACGTCTGATTGATATCTTTAACTTGAGCATTTACATCTTGAGAAATAGTTTCAGCAAGTGTTCGGGAGTGGCCTACTTCACTTTGTACACTCATCATTGCTTGTTCAAACGCTGAAAAATGATTGCGTTGTTGATTAATATGCGAGAGTGCATCTTCAGCTACTTGTGCAGAGATTATGGCTTGTTGTACTACATTCTCTGCGTTTTCTTTTAGTACTGCCGCAATTTGCTTTTGCTGGCTTGAAGCGGTTTCGATACCGTAAATATTATTTTCTAACGTTAAACTGGCTTGATTTAACTGCTCCAAGCGTTGGCTCACCTGGTTTAATGAATCTTGTGTTTTACCTGCTAACTGCCTTACCTCGTCAGCCACTACTGAAAAACCTCGACCATGCTCTCCTGCACGCGCTGCTTCAATGGCGGCATTAAGTGCCAGTAGGTTGGTTTGATCGGCAATAGCACTAATAACATCGACAATTGAACCAACACTTTCTACCGATTGTGTTAACGTTAAAATAGCCTCTCGACCGGCACTAGCGGCGGAGTTCGTTTGCTCACTTGCAACCAAAACTTCATGTACTTTCGTTTGGCTGTCATTCATCGATTTTTGCGTTGTCTGAGCATTATCAACAACTTGTTGTGATAGAGTGTTTACATTGTCGGTTACCGCAGACAAAGCATCCATCACTTGCACAACACCAGCAAGATGTTGATCTGTACTAGATGATGAATCTAGAATGTTGCGTGCTTGGTTTTCCATGGTTTGCATAGCCTTTGAAACTAAATTAAGTTGCTCTTCTTTTTGTTTATCTTCTTCAGCTAACTTTGAAACCATTTGATTAAAGCTATGTGAAATTTCTCCCAACTCAGTTTTTAAAGGAATACCCGTAATATTTTCAACACGCCCCTCATTAACTAAAGTAACAAAACTATCTCTAAGTTTACGTAATGGGTTTAGTACGACGCTACGCGTAAGCCAATAGTTTGCAGCCAAGAACAAGATTAAAAATGACAACAGGCCTATAACAATATAGGTAAGTTGCTGATTAACTAGCTCTTGGTTATGTGTGATTTCAGCTTCACCATTAAGAATGATTTGTTCTAATTCATCGACTTGTTTCGCCAGTAAAGCAAACCCTTGTTGACGTTTTTGCTGGTTTTCTAAGGTATTATTAAGCTCAAGTTGATAACGGTTGATCAGTGAAATTAACTCGGACAATGCTTCTTCGCTCACATCTTCTTTATCATCTTCGTCAGCAAAAAAATCATCGTCATCATCGCCATCGTCAAGATAAATTTCCAACAAAGGCTTAGCGGAAAGCTGCTCTCCAAGTTCGATTAACGTTTGTAATGAATAAGATAACGAGTCGCTGGTTGCTTGTTTTTGTGCAAACATGGTTTCGCGACTATCTACTAAGTTGAATAATGCACTCGCGATTTGGTTGGTTAATTGTAAATATCGCGCCTGCTCATTGGCGTTCAACACTGATGTTTGTTCAACGTAGTTTGCTAAGCTTTGGTTGATAGCAGATATGCCACGCTCTCCATTACGAAGCAAAGCCATAGGGTCCCCACTTAATTTCCCCATTGCGCGATACTTTGTTGTAATGTCTTTTTTTAATGCCGAGGCCTTATCTGCAATTTCAGTCGCTAATTGAGTAATGGACAATTGTTCGGTACTTAAGACAATGTCGGCAAGTATTGCCTCAGCTTCCGTTAATTGACTCGCATCTCCAGAAGCTAAATAACGCCTTACTGTTCTACTGAACTTTACCGTTGTTAATGATTTTAGGTGTTGGTATTCATCGTATTGCTCCCGACTTTTAGACAGTGACTCTCCAACTTGGAACATAGTAGTAAGGAAAATAACAGCAAAGGCGCTGATTGCAACAACAGAACATCGAGAAAAAGTAGATACGCGCACGAATAAACCTGAGATTTAGTAGACAATTGGCGGGTATTTTCTTTATTAAATATGACAATTACGTTACAGCAGTGTGACAGTTTTATGTCGCTAGATATCGCCACCAGTCACGCACAACTTAAGACACTACTATGATTATCGAAAGCGACTATTTACGTATAAAATTATGATGATACGATTGCACTTTTATGACGGTTCTTACACATACTGCAATGCTTAAACCGTTGGCTTAGGAATAGCCTTATTAACATAGACATCAAAACGATTTTTTTTCATTTTGATACTTGTTGATGGTTTTTTCTTAGCGAGAAAATCCGCATAACTGGGTCGTTTAACAACAACGCGATAATGCGCTATCTGCAAGGCAGGCGCTAACAAAGCATCACTATCTAAATCTTCTCCAACTAAGGATTGGAAAACACGCATTTCTTTTTTAACGGCAGCAGACTTTTCTTTGTGAGGATACATGGGATCTAAATAGACCACATCAATATCTTCCTCATCAGTCATATTCTCGATAGAAGACCCGAACATTAATGTCATACGATCTGTAATATCTTTAACTTCATTACTTAGAGAGGCTCGCAATAAGCCATCTTGCAACAATGCTGCAACGATCGGGTTTCTTTCAATCATCTTCACGTTACATCCTAACGTGGCGAGTACAAAAGCATCTCGACCTAAACCCGCGGTCGCATCGAGTACACAAGGTGTAAATCCATGTTTTAACCCAACAGCTTTAGCAATATCCTGACCACGACCACCACCAAATTTACGGCGATGGGCGGTGGCACCAGAAACAAAATCAACAGCAATCGCGCCGAGTTTAGGCTCATCAAGTTTAATGAGTTCTAAACGCTGTATGTTCACCTGAAGTATAAACTCAAGCTCTGGAAAGTTAACCGCAGCAGCTATGTCACCGATATAATCGAAGCCCCACTGATTTGCAATTGTTTTCGCCTTTTCGGCATCTACCGGATCAGCATAAGCAACGGCGACTCTATTCATTGATTTGATACTCACGAGATTAAGTTATTATCACCCGTTGAAAATGCAATTAAGCGACTTAATTGTGACAACGATAGGCCAGACTCTTGCTGCCAATGATTAAAACTCTGTTGAATGGTATTCAGGCTCGATTTCGTATGAAGACCACCCGAAATTAAATCATGGGCGCGAAAATAAGCCTCGACATCTCGGCTGAGCAAGAAGGTATCTTTACCTAACATCCTTAATGCATAGGGGCCAGTATTACCACCAAGTCGTTGCCCATGTTTTTTTAAATACGCCCATAGTCCAATGATATCTGTTGAAGGCCAATGGCTAATAAACTCAGCAAAGGTATGACCATTTTGCTGCTCCTCGAACATCATCTGCGCATTGGCTTTAATTGTTTTAACCTTGTTAAAGTTACGAATGATTTTCGGATCACTTGCTTTTTGTTCGAGCATTTCCTCTGGCATCATCAGTATTTTCTCGATATTAAAGTCAAAAAATACTGATTCAAAATCTGGCCATTTTTTCTCAACAACCCGCCAAACAAAGCCTGACTGAAATATTTTCTTTGTCATCTCCGATAAAATACGATCATCAGTCAGGTGCGCGATCTCTTGCGCTTGTGGCGCAATCAGTAACTTTAAAGCCGTTTCACCGCCCTTTCGTTCAGCAGCGCGTTGATAAATTTTTTCGACGTTTTCCAGTCTCATACTCTTACCCTTTAGGCAGCAATACCACTATGGCGCAGTAACGCATCAATTTTCGGTTCTCGACCTCTAAAGGCTTTAAAAAGCTCACTTGGTTCTTGTGAACCCCCTTTTTCTAGTATGCAGTTAAGAAAGTCCTTACCTACTGCTGAATTAAAAACGCCTTCTTCTTCAAAACGTGAAAATGCATCTGCTGAGAGTACTTCAGCCCATTTGTAACTGTAGTAGCCCGCAGCATAACCGCCACCAAATATATGACCAAAACTATGCTGAAAGCGGTTAAATTCAGCCGTAGATACAACAGCATATTTATCCCTAACCTGATCCAGTGTTTGCTGGATATACGCCTTTTGGTTAACATTTGGTTGATAGTTAGCGTGCATAAGAAAATCAAATAGACTAAATTCTAATTGACGTAACATTTGCATCGCTGATTGATAGTTTTTAGCCGCCAACATTTTATCAAGCATATCTTGTGGTAGTGGCTCATTTGTTTCAAAGTGTCCCGAAATAAACGCAAGCGCTTCTGGCTGCCAACACCAGTTTTCTAAAAATTGACTGGGTAACTCAACTGCATCCCACGGCACACCATCGATACCAGATACACCACTAGCATTAATTTGCGTAAGCATATGATGAATACCGTGACCAAATTCATGGAATAATGTTACAACTTCATCATGCGTAAAAAGTGCCGGTTTATCACCTACAGGGCCATTGAAATTACACGTTAAATAGGCAACTGGGTATTGAATTTTGCCAGAAGATAATTGTCTACGGCCAACACAATCATCCATCCATGCGCCACCACGTTTTTTAGCTCTTGCATATAAGTCGAGATAAAAGCTACCTCTATATTGCTGGTTGGCATCATGTATATCATAAAACTTCACATCTTCATGCCATGTATCAACACCCGATTTTTCTGTAATTTTGATACCGAACAATCGGTTAACAACCTCGAATAATCCCGCCACAACTTTGTGTTCTGGAAAATACGGACGAAGCTCCTCATCAGAAATAGCATAGCGGCTTTGTTTTAATTTTTCGCTGTAATAAGGTAAATCCCAAGGTTCAATCGTAGTAACATCATACTTGTCACGAGCAAACGCTTTTACTTGTTCAAGATCTTCTTTACCTTGAGCTTTAGACTTTTCAGCAAGGTTCTCCAAAAAACCTAATACCTCATCGATTGAATTGGCCATTTTAGTCGCCAACGATTTCTCAGCAAAGTTATCAAACCCAAGTAATTGTGCGAGTTCATGACGCAAAGTTAAAATTTCATTCATGATTTCGCTGTTGTCATACTCTCCAGCATTAGGCCCTTGATCAGAAGCTCTCGTTACATAGCCACGATATAATTTTTCTCGTAACTTTCGATTGTCACAATAAAGCATTACCGGTAAATAACTGGGGATATCTAACGTAAACAACCACCCACGCTTATCTTCGGCTTGAGCATGAGCTGCTGCGGCATCTTTTGCAGAATCTGGCAAGCCAGCTAACTCTGCTTCATCAGTTATATTGACTGTATAAGCATGAGTTGCATCTAATAAATTGTTACTAAACGTAGATCCTAACTCTGATAAGCGCGTTACGATGTTGCCGTATTGTTCTTTTTGTTCAGGAGGCAATGCAATCCCCGACAATGTAAAATCTCGCAGTGCGTTATCAATCACCTTTTTCTGCGCAGTATTCAATGTTTGGTATTCATCACTGGTGGCAAGTGATTGATAAGCTTCGAACAACCCTTGATGCTGGCCTACAAACGTACCGTACTCAGAAAGTAATGGTAAACATGACTCGTACGCATCTCTCAATGCTTCACTGTTGACCACTGAATTCATATGAGAAACGGGGGACCATAACTTACCAAGTGCATCATCAACATCATTTATGGGTTCGACTAAATTATCCCATGTATAAGTGGTATTTTCTTTTAACACTTTTTCAATCGTCGATTTACATGCCGCAATTGCTTGTTCAACAGCAGGCTTTACATGTTCCGGACGAATTTTTGAAAACTGGGGTAATAATGTATCTTCTAGTAATGGATTACTCATAGTAACGTTAGCTCATTGATGGTGCTTTTATGATAGTAGATGTAAAGGCGAATCTACATTAATTCAAGGCGTAAAAATAACTTTGCTTGAAAGCATGAATGTTTATCCGCATATTTAAGGTCTTATCAGCAAATTGCTCAGGAACAACAACATATGACTCAACATTTTGATTTTTTAGCTATTGGTGCGGGTAGTGGGGGCATCGCTTCGGCAAATCGCGCCGCTAAACTTGGTAAAAGAGCAGCTGTTATTGAAGCTAAACAAGTTGGTGGAACCTGTGTAAATGTCGGATGTGTTCCAAAAAAGGCCATGTGGTACGCTGGGCAAATTGCTGATGCTATTCACTATAGCCATGATTATGGCTTCAATTTAACGTCAGGTAATTTTGATTGGTCACGCTTAGTTGCTAATCGAGAAGCCTACATTAAGCGTATACACGCTGCCTATGGACGAGGCTTTGATGCTAATGGTGTCACTGTTATCGATGGTTTCGCCAAATTTCTTAATAAAAATACCGTTGAAGTCAATGGTGAAAAAATTACAGCAGATCACATCGTGATTGCAACGGGCGGGCGCCCTAGTATTCCAAATATCCCTGGCGCTGAACATGGCATAGACTCAGATGGCTTTTTTGCATTAACTGAACAACCAAAATCTGTCGCCGTCATTGGCGCTGGTTATATCGCCGTAGAATTAGCAGGCGTATTACATGCACTAGGCAGTGAGTCGCATCTTTTAGTGAGAAAAGAGAAGCCACTTCGAGGGTTTGACGACATGTTGTCGGATACGCTTGTCGAACAAATGGCTAAACACGGGCCAACATTACACAACCACAGTACTCCAACGTCTATTGAGAAAAACGCTAATGGAACATTAACTATCCATTTAGAGAACGGTAAAAAGGTTGGTCCGGTAAATACAGTTATTTGGGCTATCGGACGTGAACCGGCTACAGATAATATCAATATTAGCGCGACAGGTATCGAACTCGATAGCCATGGATTTATTCCAACAGACAAATATCAAAATACCCGTATTGACGGTATTTATGCCGTTGGAGACAATACCGGAAGAGTACAACTAACCCCTGTGGCTGTAGCAGCGGGTCGTCGTTTATGTGAGCGACTGTTTAATAACAAACCTAATGAACATTTAGACTACAGCAATGTTGCAACAGTAGTGTTTAGCCACCCCGTGATCGGCACTGTTGGTTTAACAGAACAAGAAGCAATAGATGAATATGGTGCAGAACAAGTAACTGTGTATCGCTCGCAATTTACAGCCCTGTATCAAGCAATGACCGAAAATCATCGAGACCCAACAAAAATGAAGTTAGTATGCGTTGGTAAAGAAGAAAAAATCGTCGGCATTCATTCAATAGGCTTTGGCAGTGACGAATTGCTTCAGGGTTTTGCTGTAGCAATGAAGATGGGGGCAACTAAAGCAGACTTTGATAATACCGTTGCTATTCATCCAACGTCAGCGGAAGAATTTGTTACACTTACCTAGAGCTTGTTGAACTTTCATGTTTACTTTTGCCGCAATTTGTTTGGTATTTATACAAGTCAGCGCTTACGCCGTGTAGTTGTTCTACTCCAGTAAAGCGTTAACACAGTAGAATTGCCAAACAGATGCAGCCCGAAGGGTTTAACTAAACGCCTCCTGCTCATTGTTACTTGAACTAACCATAGAATGACTATGCAATAATCCAAGTGCCGCTATCAGAAGGCGTTTAATTTGAACAAAACTCAAACAGCTGAGATCAACACGCTCTAGCATCGTATTAATGGAGTAAAAGAATGTTTGATAGAAAAATAGTACGTAGTTCATCTTTATTGTTTAAGACATTAGCGCTGGTAAGTACAGTTATTACTTGTACCTTGGCACAAGCAAACAATAAGCATGAAGAAGACATAAAGTTATATACCTTTAACTGCGGGACAATAAAAGTCTCAGATATGGATGTATTTTCAACCACGGGTGATTATGCCAAACAACAAGCGACCTTTACCGATAGTTGTTATTTAATTCGCCACCCAAAAGGCGATTTAATGTGGGATACAGGCCTACCAACATCACTGATTGGTAAAGAGCCGATGGTGAACGGTGTGTTCACTTTATCACTGAATACGTCTTTGATAGACCAGCTTGCTAAAATCAAGCTAACACCAAAAGATATTGAGTATCTTTCTTTATCACATAGTCATTTTGATCACGTTGGCCAAGCAGCTACATTTAATGATGCTACGTGGCTAACAAGTCAAGCAGAGTTAACACATATAGCCAATACTGAAAACCTTAAAGCACTGCACGCTGATCTTAGTAAAATGAAACGTAAAACTTTCTCACAAGATTATGATGTCTTTGGCGACGGCAGTGTAATAATTTTGACGTTACCAGGCCACACACCAGGTCACACGGCGTTAAAAGTTAAACTCGCGAACACGGGTACAGTTTTACTCTCTGGTGACTTATACCACCAAACTAAAAGCCGAAAACTTAAACGCGTTCCGCGCTTTAATGTGGATGAAACACAAACACGTGAATCGTTTAAGAAGTTTGAAAATATTGTTGAAACAGAACACGCGAAAGTCATTGTTCAGCATGACGCAAAAGACGTAAGTAAGCTTCCTAAAATTCCTCAATATCTCGATTAATCTGCTTCAGTTAAACATGAGTAAAACGTGTACTTTAGTAACGCACGTTTTACTTTCATGTTTAAGGCTTTAAAATCGTTTAGATATTATTCTGTTAACGAATATAAAGCATACCAAGTTCGAAATTCTCTTGCGCAATCATTAAAAAGTCATACTATAAATACATCGTGGTATAAAAGTCGGCAGTTTGGCACAAAATAATGACCGAAATTCGTTCTTTCTTAATCAGTAACAATAACGGTGATGAAGTGTGTATTACCAATTATGGTGCTCGTATCATTCAGTGGTATACTGAAGTTGCCGGTGAAGAGCGTAATATCGTACTAGGTTACTCCTCTTTAGCCGATTATTTAGAAGACCCTTTTTATCATGGCGCTATTGTTGGACCTTTCGCCAACAGGATTAAAGACGCTCAAGTAACGATAGAAGGCCAACTCTACCCATTAGACGCAAATGAAGGTTATAACCATCTCCATGGCGGTACTCACGGCCTAAGTCAGCAATTTTGGCAATTGGAACAACAATCTGAGCAATCAGTTACTTTATCTTGTGCAATTGCGAATGGACATGACGGCTATCCAGGTGCAATTACATTTAGTGTAACCTATTCCCTTACTGACGAAGGCGAATTGACCATAGCCCTTTCTGCTATTGCGGAACAACCTACCGTTGTAGGGCTGACATCACACCCATACTTTAATTTAGCGGGCATAGAAAATGACGCAGATCGACACTTATTACATGTTAATGCTGAGTACTTTACCGAAGTCGACGAAAAACTTATTCCTACAGGTGCAATTTTACCGGTAAAAGATACACATTTTGACTTTCAAAAACCAAGAACTCTCACACATGTCTCACGAGATGTAATCGATCAAAATTTTGTTATTCATCCAGGAGATAAGCACCACGCAACGTTAATTAGCCCAGATAAAAAACTACAGTTACATGTTTCAAGTGATATGCCCGGGTTACAAGTTTATACCGCTGATCACTTATTCGGACGTTTTATCCCACGGCAAGGCATATGTTTAGAGCCACAATTTTTCCCAAATAGCCCTAATGTTAGCGACTTTCCTTTTTCGTTAACAACGCCCGAGCACCCCTATTCAGCCAATATCAGCTATCGACTCGTAAAACCCCACGATAAACCTTCTGATTAATCGACTTTTGCCAAAAAGACAAATATGAATACTTTAATGGCGAATTAATGAATAGCTTTTATAGTTAACTTATATTGCAATAAATTGCGGCGTTAGCATTACGTATTAAGGAATGTTTGTTGGCTATTGAAAAAGACATTTTGATAAGTGAATCAATGCAACAAAAGCGCATTATTCAAGTAACATGGCTTACTCAGGCTGCCTTAGTAACAGCGTTTTATCATCCAGTATTAACTGGCCAAACAACCAACATCATTATAATGTTGTTGGTGTTCGCATTAATGTTTTTATGTCGACATTTCGCCAAACAAGAAAAGCTTAGCCTTGCCGCCAACACCATCTCGATTACGTTAACCTTCATGATTTTAATTTTTTGCGCGTTAAATCAAGGAGTAAGAGACGAAGCATTGCTCATTTTCCCTGCAATTATCACCTTTGCAGTGCTTACTGGAACAGAGCGACTGATCTTTGCACTTTATACCATTATTACCAGCAGTATTATGTTAATGGCGCTAACCAATGAAACCGGTATTTACGTTCATCTAGTATCAGGCTCAGGTCTCACTTCTGCTATCTTAGTGGTTATCATTTTGACTGTTGTAACATATAGTATTCGAATATTAGGCGTTGATATTACTCGCGCCAATCGCCAATTAAGAAAGCAACAAAAGTCGCTTGAAGAGCAGCTAAAAGAACGTACAGATGAACTTCAGCAAAGTTTAATTTTACTTAAACGTACACAAGAAGAACTCCTGGCTTCGGAAGAAATAGTGTCATTAGGGAAAGTTGCAGCAAACGTAGCGCACGAAATAAATACGCCCATAGCAGTAGCAATTACAGCTACTTCGGCCGTTAAGGAAAACACAGAGAAATTTAAGAACAAAGTATCAAGTACCAGTACTACACGTACAGCTATGAATAACTTTTTATCGTCAACTCAACATAGTGCAGAGATGATAGCAGATAACCTTGATAGAGCAGCAAATATAATAACAGAATTTAAACAGGCGTCGAACATACAAAATAATGAACAAAAAGAGTCATTTAACCTTTACTTACTCTTATTGCAAACACTAAAACAATTAAATACGAACAATTCTCACATGGTAACGCTTGAAATTTCAGGCGATGAAAATATTTATATCAATCAAGCTCCCGAAGCAATTAAGCGCATCATCACTAATCTTTATCATAACTCGATTAGCCATGGCTTTTATAAACAGGAAAGTGGCACCATTAATATCTATTTATACCAAAAAGACGATAAGGTGATCATTGACTATCGAGATAATGGCTTGGGTATTCCAGACAAAGATAAAGCCAGAATATTTGAACCATTTTTCACAACGAAACGAGAACAAGGAGGAACGGGATTAGGCATGCATATTTTGTATAACCTAATCACTCGCACCCTAAACGGTAAAGTAACCGTTAGTGATAATCACCCTCGCGGTGTCTGCTTCACACTTGTTGTACCTATTAGCTAACGATTATTTTTACTCGTTACTTTTCTGGGAGGAAAGACAAAATACAACTGTTTACTACAGGTAATAATGATAACGCTGTCAAAAGATGTTAGTAGAGCAAAATATCTAAAACAAGCGCAAAAGCACACAAACACTTGCTTATGTTTTTTAGTTATTTGTAGCTTTCATAAATCTTTAAAAATAATTTAATAATACACTGGTAATGAGTAAAATTTCTGGTAATCTGTTTCTCCCCTGATGAGGATATTAGATGGTTTTTTGTCCAACAAGTACCTTTGCTGATTTTCTTTATCCACATCAGATAATAATTAAAATAAATGTATAAAAGGATTTTGTTCTCACCTTTTTTATTTTAAAAACAAGCAGTTAACTTATTGCCTTACCATGATAATGTCTATTTATCGTGGGAATTACTAATGTTTTCAACAAAGTTATCCACAAGCGAAGCTACTAATTTTTAAGAAATTTCTAATAGCGCTAGTGTGCGTGCATTGAATATGTCATGCTTAACAAAATTTTTTTCTATATTGCTTCGAAAACGATGAATACTACTCATTTATCTCCACTAATTTTAGTCGACGGCTCTTCTTATCTCTTTCGCGCTTACCATGTTCCTTATTTGCAAGCGCTCTCTACCGCTGATGGACAACCTACAGGCGCAATAACAGGTGTGCTTAATATGATTAAGAGCCTTAAAAAAGATTACCCAAACGGTAATATTGTTGTTGTCTTTGACGCTAAAGGTAAAACGTTCCGTAACGATTTATACCCTGAATATAAAGCAAATCGTCCACCGATGCCTGATGACTTGCGCACGCAAATCGCACCGTTACATGAAATTATCGAAGCAATGGGGCTACCGTTACTTGTGATTGATGGCGTAGAAGCCGATGATGTTATAGGCACCTTATCAGCTCAAGCAACTAAAAAAGGTATCGAAACTGTGATTTCCACAGGCGATAAGGACATGGCTCAGTTAGTGAACCAACATGTTCGATTAATTAATACCATGACTAATGTTGAAATGGATGTTGATGGCGTCATCGAGAAATTCGGCATCAAGCCAGACCAAATAATCGACTACTTAGCCTTGATGGGCGATAAAGTCGACAACATACCTGGCGTTGAAAAGTGTGGCCCTAAAACTGCGGTTAAGTGGCTTTTAGAACATAATACCCTTGATAACGTGATAGCAAATGCCGACAAAGTTAAAGGTAAAATTGGCGAGAACCTGCGAAAAGCACTTGATCAATTACCCCTATCTTATGAATTAGCCACGATCAAACTCGATGTCGAACTTTCACAATCGCTAGAAGAATTAGTGCCTAGTTCACCAGATATTGAAAAACTCACGACATTGTATAAGCGGTTTGAATTACGACGCTTACTTGCGGAACTTGATAAAAATCAAGATGAAGAATCTGGAATTGAAACGGATACTAATGCAGTTCAAGAAAAAGTTGACGTTAACTATGACATCATTCTAACGCAAGCTGCCTTTAACGAGTGGTTAGAAAAATTAAAATCTGCGGATTATTTTTCTTTCGATACAGAAACAACAAGTATTGACTACATGAAGGCGGAATTGGTTGGCTTATCATTTGCTGTAGAACCCGGTGTAGCGGCATATGTGCCACTAGCACATGATTATGAAGAGGCACCTGCTCAGCTAAATAGAGAGTGGGTGTTAACACAATTAGCACCGCTGTTAGCAGACAAGAAATATATAAAAGTAGGTCAAAACTTAAAATATGATGCCAACGTGCTCTCGCACTACGATATTGAGATTGCTGGAACCATTTACGACACAATGATCGAATCTTATTGCCTGAATAGTGTTGCTACACGTCATAATATGGATGCCTTAGCTGAAAAGTATCTTGACTATAAAACAGTGCATTTTGAGGACATTGCCGGCAAGGGTGCTAAGCAATTGACATTCAACCAAATTGATTTGGAAAAAGCAGGACATTATGCTGCAGAAGATGCAGACATCACTTTGAGACTGCATCAAGCAATATTCCCGCAACTCGAAGCATTAAAAGGCCAGCTCGCTGTTTTTACGGATATTGAAATGCCACTGATGCCAGTGCTAGCAAGAATGGAGCAAACAGGCGTATTGATTGACAGTGACTTACTTGCTGAGCAAAGCCAAGCAATTGGAGCAAGATTACAAGAACTAGAAGTTGAAGCGCATAACATCGCTGGTCAAAGTTTTAATTTGGGTTCACCAAAACAGCTACAACAAATTTTATTTGAAGAACTCAAGATCCCAGTTATTAAGAAGACACCAAAAGGTGCACCGTCAACCGCAGAAGAAGTTTTACAAGAACTGGCGTTAGATTATCCGTTACCAAAAGTAATTCTAGAAAACCGTGGATTAAGTAAGCTCAAATCAACTTATACTGACAAATTACCGCTAATGGTGTCGCCAAAAACAGGTCGAGTACACACTTCATATAATCAAACTGTTGCTGCGACAGGCAGGTTATCATCCACTGATCCGAATTTGCAGAATATTCCTATTCGAAGTGAAGAGGGAAGAAAAATTCGACACGCGTTTATCGCACCAGAAGATCACAAGATTGTTGCAATTGACTACTCACAAATTGAGCTTCGTATAATGGCACATTTATCTAAAGATCCTGGACTATTGGCCGCTTTTTCAGAAGGAAGAGATATCCACCAAGCAACAGCCGCTGAAATTTTCTCGGTCGACTTAGATGAAGTAACGAGCGATCAACGTCGCAGTGCCAAAGCAATTAACTTTGGGTTAATTTATGGTATGTCGGCCTTTGGGCTATCTAAACAACTCGGCATTGCGCGCAACAAAGCACAAGCGTATATGGACAAGTACTTTGAGCGTTACCCTGGCGTGTTAAGCTATATGGAAGACACACGCAGGCTCGCCGCAGAGCAAGGTTATGTTGAAACATTATTTGGACGCCGATTATATCTGCCAGAGATAAAATCAAAAAATGCGATGCGCCGTAAAGGTGCAGAGCGTGCCGCGATAAATGCTCCAATGCAGGGTACGGCGGCAGATATTATTAAAAAAGCCATGCTAGCCGTTGATGCATGGCTGGAAGCAAACCAAGACCCTAGAATAAAAATGACGATGCAAGTGCATGACGAATTGATCTTCGAAATTCATCAAGATATTGTCGAGTCAGCTACGCAAAGTTTAGTAACCATAATGAACGACGCTGTTGAGTTAAGTGTGCCGTTAATTGCGGAAGCTGGTGTAGGAGACAATTGGGAACAAGCACATTAGCTATTTTGTACTTTAGTTTCACTTTTAGAAAAAAGTCGCATTTATTGCGACTTTTTTCTTGCTAGGAATCACTTAATTACGACAATTAAAGGAATAAAACAACACAAATGTAATAAATTTACAATTATGTCTTTACAACAACTGAGCTTTTACTCTATAATACAGTTCGTTCCTTAGCGAACGCTTGTTGTAATAATTTGTATATTCTAGCTTTCCTCATAGCTAATCGCCCGATGATAATGTCATCGGGCTTTTTTTATCTCTACTACCTAAATTTCAAAACTCTCTCAGTTGAAACATTATTGATGTAAATGAAATTAATCATCTACGGGATCAACAATTGGCTCTATAGGCTTAGGTTTACTGCGACCAGATTTACGTAATGCATCACGCAGCACATACTCTATCTGTGCGTTTAAACTACGTAATTCATCGTCAGCCCATTGTTGCATAGCGGATAAAATTTCTTCATTAATGCGTAATGGATATGCTTTTTTTGCCACGTTTACCTCTTTTTGAAACGCAGAGCTATAAGCTCTGCGCATTAATTAGTACAAGCTACCTGTATTTACGACAGGTTGAGCTGCCTCGTCACTACATAACACCACGAGTAAATTACTGACCATTGCCGCTTTTCGTTCACTGTCTAATTCAACAATTTCACGCTCTGACAACTGTGTTAGCGCCATTTCAACCATTCCAACAGCGCCTTCTACTACTTTTTGACGTGCAGAAATAATCGCCATAGCTTGTTGACGGCGTAACATAGCATTTGCAATTTCTGGTGCATAAGCAAGATGACTTATACGTGCTTCAATAACTTTAACACCCGCTTTTTCCAATCTATCTTGTACTTCACATTTAAGTGCTTCAGAAATTTGAATAGGATCACTTCGTAACGAAATTTCCTCATTTTCATGGTTGTCATAGGCATAACTTGTAGCTAAGTTACGTAATGCAGACTCGCTTTGAATAGAAACAAAGTCTTCATAGTCATCGACTTGAAAAACAGCCTCAGCGGTATCAACAACTTCCCAGACAATTACCGCAGCTATTTCAATGGGATTACCGCTATTGTCATTAACTTTTAGCTTACCACTTTCAAAGTTTCTAACCCGCATTGAAACACGCGCTTTACTATAAAATGGATTAGCCCAACGCAGCCCAGGCATATGTACTGTACCTACGTATTTACCAAATAACTGTAATACCGCAGCTTGCTTTGGGTGCACCATAAAAAAACCAAACCAACAAATAAATACGACAATAGTATATATAGCGCTGACGACTATTTGCCAACCTGCATGGCTTTGAATGCCATTAATAAG
Source organism: Thalassotalea sediminis (assembly GCF_030295915.1). NCBI lineage: Bacteria > Pseudomonadati > Pseudomonadota > Gammaproteobacteria > Alteromonadales > Colwelliaceae > Thalassotalea > Thalassotalea sediminis. The sequence continues at coordinate 3,770,443 of NZ_AP027361.1, forward strand.
CGCAGCAATACCAGCTAATTGCAGCACGAGCAAGACCACTATAAACATGATGCCATTAGGCGCTTTTATTTCTTTTTCTGTAAACATGTTCATCTCCAACAATGAATAAAGTGATATCACTATGATATCAACATGAAACAATGTCAAGTATTTTACTCTCAATACACGTTGTTAAATCGATTAATAACAGATTATTTGCGGTAAAGGATGCACGCACCTTATTAATTTCTGCTATGCTCTTTTCGTTAAAATAATGTTAATAGAGGGTGTTATGCAGAGAATTATAACCACATTCGTGGCTGCTTCTTTAACACTGAGTGCGTTCAACACTCAAGCGTTCAATCAAGCAGAATCAAAAACTGTCTCCGAGTTAAATCAAATTGAAATGAAATATCCAAAAACAAAAAAAGGCCAAGTGTCTGATATTTACTTTGGTGAGCAAGTTGCTGATCCTTACCGCTGGTTAGAAGATGATCGCAGTGAAGAAACTGCTGATTGGGTTGGTCAACAAAATAAAGTGACCTTTGACTATTTAGCGCAAATTCCTTACCGCGAACAGCTAAAAAAGCGTTTGGAAGAAATGTGGAATTACGAAAAAGTAAGCGCTCCTTTTAAACGTGGCAAATACCAATATTTCTATCGTAACGATGGCTTACAAAATCAAAGTGTTGTTTACCGTCAAGATGAAGCGGGTAATATTGAAGAGTTTTTAGACCCAAATAAGTTTAGTAAAGATGGCACTACGTCATTGGCTTCATTGAGCTTTTCTAAAGACGGTTCAATCGCAGCCTACTCAATTTCAGAAGGTGGTAGCGATTGGCGAAAAATCATTGTAATCGATGTAGAAACTAAAAAAGAACTAGAAACCCCTCTAGTTGACGTTAAATTTTCTGGAATTTCATGGTATGGCAATGAAGGGTTTTATTACTCTAGCTACGATAAGCCCAAGGGTAGTGAATTATCGGCAAAGACTGATCAACACAAACTTTATTATCATAAATTAGGGACTGCACAGAAAAATGACACGCTAATTTTCGGCGGTACTGCGGCTGAAAAACATCGCTATGTCGGTGGCTATGTAACCGAAGATGATCGCTATCTTGTCATCAGCGGCTCGGTATCTACATCAGGTAATCGTTTATTTATTAAAGATCTAGCGGAAAAAGATAGCAAATTAATAACCGTATTAGATCATACTGATTCTGATACCTATGTTATTGATAACGTAGGAAGCAAGCTATACCTAGTGACAAACTTGGATGCACCAAACAAAAAAATCGTTACTGTCGATGCCGCTAATCCTTCCGTTGATAACTGGAAAACACTTATTCCAGAAACGGAGCATGTGTTAACAGCTACTACAGGTGGTGGTTATTTCTTTACAGAATATATGGTTGATGCAATTTCAAAAGTATCACAATACGATTATCAAGGTAATAAAGTAAGAGATGTGACCTTACCTGGCGTTGGCAGCTCTAGTGGCTTTAGCGGTAAAAAAGAAGAAAAACGTCTTTATTACTCATTTACCAACTACAAAACGCCTAGCACCACTTATGCCTTTGATGTAGAGCAGGGTAAAACAACTGTTTATCGTAAATCTGGTGCGAAGTTCGACAGCGATTTATATGAATCAAAGCAGGTTTTCTATACCTCTAAAGATGGTACGAAAGTTCCGATGATTATTACCTATAAAAAAGGTATTCAACTTGACGGTAAAAACCCAACCATATTATATGGCTATGGTGGGTTCAATGTTAGCTTAACACCTAGTTTTAGCGTAACTCGTGCAGTATGGCTGGAACAAGGTGGTATCTATGCGGTTGCTAATTTACGTGGTGGTGGTGAATACGGCAAAGCATGGCACAAAGCGGGAACGAAAATGCAAAAACAAAATGTTTTTGACGACTTTATTGCTGCCGCTGAATACTTAATTAAAGAAAAATATACCTCCAGTGACTTTTTAGCAATCAACGGTGGTTCAAATGGTGGCTTATTAGTGGGGGCGGTGATGACGCAACGTCCTGACTTAATGAAAGTTGCTTTACCCGCAGTTGGTGTACTAGACATGCTGCGTTATCATACCTTTACCGCAGGTGCAGGTTGGGCATATGACTATGGTACAGCCGAGCAAAGCAAAGAGATGTTTGAGTATTTAAAAGCTTATTCACCAGTACATAATGTTAAAAAAGGGATTAAATACCCCGCAACTATGGTAACTACGGGTGATCATGATGATCGCGTAGTACCAGCGCATTCCTTCAAATTTGCAGCTGAGTTACAAGCTAAGCAATCAGGTAAAGCACCAACGTTAATTCGTATTGAAACGAATGCCGGCCACGGTGCGGGTACGCCAGTATCAAAAACTATTGAACAGTATGCAGATATTTTCGGTTTCACTTTATTTAATATGGGCTTTGAGTCCTTACCAAATCAATAAGTGATTGATCGCGGAACACCAAAAAGCGCTAGCTAACACTAGCGCTTTTTTTTACTTACAGTTTTGTAACTTGGTAGCCTGATTGCTCAAGTAACTGCAACACATTGTTTTCGCCAACTAAATGTCCAACACCGACAAGTACAAACTCCTTATCAGTATCAGTAAACATTTGCTCAATTAAAGGAACCCAATTTTGATTACGATCAGTAAACATTTGTTTGAATGTTTTAGGATCTTCGTCTTTTACTTGGTTAACCACTAGGTTCGCAAGTTCTTGTGATTTACCTTCTCTCCATGCAGGTAATAGCTGGTTAAACATTTCCTTAAATTCGCCCATTTGCGCGATTGTCGAACTAATCAAGGCTTCTTCACTGCCTTGTCCCATATTGGCTATCAGCCCTATTTGAAAATCACTCGATTCTAAGTATTCTTTGCCTTTGTTGTCTTTACTCGCCATTTTATTGAAATAGGCATCAACACCTTCACCCGCTAATTGTGAACGTTTAGCCTCAAGCATTGCCATCATCATCACGATAAAGCCAGGCTTAAAACCATTCATTTCATTTACATTAATGCCAAACGCAGCCAAATGTGTTTCCAATGCTTTGAACGTATCATTACTTAGTTTATCGCTTAGCTTCTGATTATTTGTATAAGAGACTTGTTGCATAAGCTTAGCCTGAAAACTCGCATCTGTTGGATCAGGCAACGGTGTTTCCAAAACTATCGCATCTGTCGCTTCATAAGCCGTTATAAATTCTTTTGGTAAAGGGAATTCAGAGGGCGGTAAAATGTGCACAGTACCACCAATGTATACGTGATCTTCGCCTTTTGTTACTTTCCATACTGACGTATCAGCAAAACAAGTATTTGTATTCAAAATTACTGTTGTCGCTAGCAGTGCTGTTGCTTTCAATGTCTTTTTTAACATGTTCATATTTATCTATCCTTACTTTAAAATTACTGCATTCTTATAAAAATTGCGTTTTTTTATTTGTTACTTACTTTTATTGGTTTAACTTCAAATTGCTTCGTTTGATGCTGAAAATAATGTTGATTTTTCTTCATTGACGTTTTCAATTCATTAGCGGCAATTTGTTTTATTTCATCCATTACGGTATTAGTTTCTGCTGAAGCAGCGCCACAAAGTAGTGCTAATAATGCGATAATAGGTCCAATAATGTAGTGCTTTTGATTATTAAGTTGTTTCATAAAATTACTCCTTGATGCATTTAATCGTCAGTGATTATTCGCTGATGGAAATAAGATTACGGTAGATTTTTTATCATGTCCCTTATCAAAGTCATATCAATTTACCCATTAGATTCAATAAAGTTAAATAATTGATAATTAATGTTTTTTTACATAAAAAATTAAAACCTTATCAAAACCTTATCACGATATTTTTACCTTTTTTGTCTATAAATCGTGATCTAAATTCAATCATTTAATAATTGTAAAAAACATGTTAACTTTCACATCCTTTTTTACTAGTAAAAGTCTACACAATGAACTTTCAAATAGGGCCTTGGTTATTCGTTCCTTATAAATGCATGCTATGTTCAAATACAACAGGCGACATTGAACTAGAGCCTATTTTATTTAAGTTGCTTACGTACTTTGTTAATAACCAAGAAAAGATAATCTCTCGGCAAGAGCTTATTGAGCATGTTTGGCAACAATCATTTGTAGACGACAATGCCATTAATCGCGCAATGTCGGAGCTAAGAAAAAAGCTATCACATCCTGATAATTCGGCACCGTTAATAAAAACACATTACCGCAAAGGTTATAGCATAACGGTAGACGTAATCGCCATACCTATCATAGAAACAACAGTAACCAATAAACAAGGCAACAGTACGTTAAACAGCGGCGAATATGATGCTTCGGAGATTAAAGATAAAAGTCGCGCCAAAGGTATACAGTCACGTGTAATACTCATGGTGTTATGCTCGCTGTTGTTTATTGTTGGTGGTTACCATGTCTTTACTTATATTCAAGGTTCAGCGTCGAATCAGCACCAAGTAAAAAAACATAATAAGCCAGAAAGCACTGTAAAGGTGAAGGAAAATAGCAATTCATCGTTGCATACTATCCAAGGCGTTACATGGAATTCAGGGCAAGAATTTAGACCAATCGTTTCTTCTGACAATCTATTATTTGCCTACAACAACAGAGCCGAACCAAACATAACTAGCTTTGTAAAACGTAAAAGTGACTTGAAAGAAGTGCAGTTAATTTATAAGGACTTAGATGTAACCTCATTATCTTGGCAGCAAGGTACACATAACCTCTTAGCCGAGGTCACCAATTATCAAGATGAATGTTTTATCGGATTATTCGATCTGAGTAGTTTTACAGACAATCCTCCTGTCACCAAGCTAAAAAGCTGTGATAAAGAAATGTATGGTGGCGCTCATCTCGCTTCAAACGGCAATAAGTTGTATTTAATTGAACTTGATCAAGTAAAGCAAGGGGGCCAAGTCGTCGTTTTTGATCTTAAAGCGAAAAAGTCAACGTTGCTTATTCCTTCAGGTGACACGCAATTTGGTATCACTCGCCTTAAATTATCCCCTGACAATACAAAATTGCTTTACATGCGTCATGAACGTGATCAACCGTTCACCGTTCATATGATGGATTTAATAACCAGAGAAAATAAAACACTTCATCAATCATCTATGGCAGGCGCGCCGTTAGATTTTGCATGGTTTCCTGATAGCCAACATTTGGCAATACAAATTATCGAGTCACTCACTATTTTTAATTTAGACGGCAAAAGTGTTGCATCGTATCCTATTAATGTAGCTGACTGGATAATAGGGCTCGCCATTGAAGATACCTCGAATGTATTAATCGCCTTGGCACCTAACCCAAACTTAGAAGTCGTCCAATTGTCCGAACTATTTAGTCAACATACGTCAGCTAAAATAACATCTCTAGTTAAATCTGATTCAATGAATTACTACTTAACAAAGGGGCACAATAACGCAAAAGCCAGTTACTTTGTTTCTAATCGAACTGAAAATTTGCAAATCTGGCGTAAGCAAGGGCAGCAAGTTGAACAGGTAACGTTTTTTCCAAAACAAGAGATCAAAAAAATAGGTTCATTAATCTTATCTCCCGATGAGAAGAGCTTATTATATTTAAGGGGGAATGAGCTCGAAATTCTTGACTTAACGACCAAAACAACAAAAAAAATTGATATGGCAACCCAAGGCGCAATCGGTAGTTATCAGTGGCATCAAGATCAGCAAAAAATTTATTACGATATGGCACATGAAGGCATTCGACAGATTTGGTCTACAGATCTAACAACTAATGTACAAACGCAACTAACAACCACGGGCGGTAGAATGTTGATTAAAAATCAGCAACATCAGCTGTATTACATTAATGATGATATTCTTCATCAATTAAATAGCCAAACGAAACATCAGATAACAATCCCTATTGCCCATTGTTGGTGTTCAGTTTCAATTACGGATAATGCATTGTATAGCTTAGATAGCAGTAACAGCTTGTATAAAATGTCACTTGCTACAGGAGACGTTGAGCACATCACTATTCCGATTAGAACTTCAGGCATAAAAATGGTAAATGATCACACCGCCATTGCGGCAAAATATAATAATGCGCCTTCTCAAATAAAACGTGTTTCGTGGCAGTCGCCACTCATAACCCATCATTGATCGGCGAAGATAAAACACAATCAAAGCCTCCTTCCATGTAAGCGATTTCATCGGTATGATAGAAGTATAACGCCGTATTAATATGCTAGGGGGTTAAAGGGTGCAGTTGTCGATTAAAAACATAAGCGTTTTAAGCGTATTCTTACTATGCAATCTACTGTTCACTGTTCATGCGGATGACAAAAGTTTCGATCCCTTTGCAAATATTCGAACCGAGCCGTTAGCAGTAGCCCTATTTGATATTGCTAAAAGTGCACGCCGAGATGTTAACGATGCAACACAACGCTATAGCGCACTCAATATCAAAAATATTGCAAACTTAAGTGTAGAATTTAAAGTCGCTAATATTCTGACGCAAATTGCCATTGCGCATGCAAATAATGACTATGCTAAAGCGAATACATTAATCAACTCACTAGCCACTTTTGCTAATAAATACGAAGCAAAATGGATTTCAAGCACATACTTAGAACGTTTAGCATTAAATAAAATGCGTCAAGGTAAGTATCTCCAATCAACAAAGTTTGCAACGCAAGCGATAACTTTAGCTAAGCAACTGGATTATCAGCTTATCGAAGCAAATGCTAGAATGTCGCGTGGTGTTTCTTTCAGTAAATTATCGCAAAGCGGTAAAGCGTTAAAAGATTACATTAAAGCACACGCCTATTTTCAAAAAATAGGCGATGTAGATAAACTCGTCACAATTTATACCAACCAAGTAACGCTGTATTTGGATCGCTTTGAATATGCACAAGCACTTACCATGTCAGATAACGCAATATCTACGATAGCAATGATGCCTTCACCACCGGTAGGTCTAGTGGCGGCAAACTATATTAACAGAGCGATTGCACTTGCTTACTTAGGCAAAAAAGATGAAGAACTTGAAGCTTACCTAACAGCACAAGATTACGCACTCAAGGCTAACGACTTAGAAATTCAAGCCTCCATTTACGCTAACATTTCAGATTACTTCCTACGGTATAAAAACTATAATTTAGCAATCGAACGTGCAAAACGCTGTGTCGAAATCGCTTCTCAAATAAACCAGGTCAATTTAGTTGCAATATGCTCACTTAATCACGGGTTAGCAAGCATTCACAATGGCAATATCGAACAAGGTTTTATCTTACTTGCAAACGCACATACACTCGCCAATAAAGAAGGCATGAAAAGCACTATGCTTGATGTTTACACAGCATATGCAGACGCTTATAAAATGACGGGTCAACATCAAAAAGCCAATGAATGGTTAGAAAGACGTCACGAAGCATTATTAACAAAAGCACGCCTCGATAGAGAGCAAGACTTTAACGCACACGAAGAAATTTTTGGCGCTTTGATTGAAGAAAGGGAATCTATGCATCAATCGCTTAAGTCAAGTATGACAACTAAGTTTCTCAATCAACAAAATATCATGGAAAAACTCTGGCTTGGTTTAATCTTATCGGTGCTTTTGTTAGTCATCGCGATTTTTATTATTTTTAGATTAAAGAAGCGCATTAACAAAACTCGCCAATAGACGTATAAAATACCGTATTCACCGTAAGTTTGCCCTTTGTACACAAAAATATGTTAATGTTTTGTTATAAATAAAAATATTGTGCTATAAGAATCTAAGTACAATGAGTGTGTCGATTTACACCTTGTCACACACATAACAAGAACAAAAACCCCTATTAACTGCGCACGATACCTAATGGAGAGCTAAAATGAGGTTCGTTAAAACCTTTGTATTTGCGTGTATTCTTTTACTATCAAGTTCATCTTTCGCAACCAATGTAGAAGACATACATTCATTTACCCTTAAAAATGGCATGCAATTTTTAGTGCTTGAAGACCATTCAATCCCCAATGCGAATATGTACTTGTTTTGGCAAGTAGGTTCACGTAACGAATACCCTGGTATAACAGGGCTTTCACATTTTTTTGAACATATGATGTTTAATGGTTCAAAAAAATACGGCCCAAAGATGTTTGACCGCACAATGGAAGCTGCTGGCGGAAGTAATAACGCGTATACAACAGAAAACCTTACTGTGTACACCGATTGGTTTCCAGCGGCATCCATTGAAACAATGTTTGATCTAGAGGCCGATCGTATTGCAAACCTCTCTATTGATGAAAAAATGGTTGAAAGTGAGCGTGGTGTTGTAACCTCAGAACGCAGCACGGGGCTAGAGAACTCTAATTTTCGTGCAATTTCTGAAGAAGTAAAAAATGCCGCATTTCGTGCACACCCTTATAGTTGGTCAGTGATTGGTCATCAATCCGATATTGATAATTGGAGTCTAGACGATTTAAAGCGTTACCATAAAACCTATTATGCACCTAATAATGCCGTGGTTGTCATTGCTGGCGATGTCACCGTAAAACAGGTGAAAAAGCTCGCTAAGCAATATTTTGAGCCAATTCCAGCACAAGCCCCTCCTCGCGAAGTGCATACCGTAGAGCCTGAACAAAAAGGTGAAAGGCGTGCTTACCTCCACAAAGCATCAGTGACAACACCAAACATACTCATGGCGTTTCATGTACCAGAAACAAAACACAAAGATTTTTATGCGCTTGATATTTTAAGTGATGCATTATCTGTAGGAGATAGTTCAAGACTGCAAAAAACACTCATTAACGAACAGCAAATTGCCAGTTCAGTCTTTACTTATATGCCTCAATCGATAGACCCTAACCTATTTTATATTTACGCAGTTGCTGCCAACAATGTATCAGCAAAAAGCCTAGAGAAAGCCATTATTTCTGAAGTAAATGCAGTAATGAAAGAAGGCATTACCTCGCAAGAGCTACAGAAAGTAAAAAACACAAAATTAGTCAACTTTTATCGTGAGATGGCAACAATTAATGGCAAAGCAAACACCATTGGTAGTTATCAAATGTATTTTGGTGATTATAAGAAACTCTTTGCAGCCCCTGATTACTATGAACAGGTTAGTTTACAAGATATACAAAATGTCGCGAAAAAATATTTAAGAAAAGCAAACCGTACTGTTGGTGTTTTATCTTCACAGGAGGACTCTAGTGATGAAGACCTTTAATGCAATTATTTCTTGCTGCTTGATATTAATCAGCAATATTGCAACCGCAGAGTACACCATGCCAAGCTACGAAAAATTTACGTTAAACAATGGTCTAACAGTGATTTTAATGGAACAGCATGAAGTCCCGTTGATCGACGTTAACATTGCAGTTAAGGTTGGTGCAGTCAATGATGGTGACAACCCAGGCTTGAGTTACCTGACGAGCAAAAATTTACTATTAGGTACCGAGAAGTTAACTAAATCAGCGTTAGACCAACAAACTGATTTTGTTGGTGCAGAATTATATAGTACTGCAAACCTTGAATTTTCGACAATTGGCGCTTCTTTTGCCGCGAAAGACACAGATAACATCATGAAATTGTTACGTGACATCTTGCTAACACCGCGCTTTGACGAAACTGAATTTAACAAACATCAAGCCAGACATTTGCTTAATTTAAGTCAACAAAAAGAAAGTCCACGCTCTGTAATCAATCAATACTTCAACCAATTACTCTTTGGGCAACAAGGTTACGGTGCAGTTGTTAGCGGCGATCAAAACAGCGTAAAGGCGATAAGTTTACCCTTAATAAAACAGCATTATCAGAAGTGGTATAAAGCCAAAAACGCCGCAATTGTGGTAGTGGGAGACTTTAATAGCAACGCCATGAAGAAAAAAATAGAAACGCTTTTTTCATCGTGGTCATCAGACGATACCTCAATACCTGATAAAAAGCTTAAAAAAACGCAGCCACCAACAGCACCCCGTGTATTACTCGTTAATAAAAGCGATGCTCGTGAATCTACTTTTTTAATTGGTGGCAATGGTGTTGCCCGTAATAATCCAGATATTGTCGGCATATCAGTTATTAACACCATTTTAGGTGGTCGGTTTACTTCTTGGCTAAATGATGAACTAAGAGTTAACGCAGGTTTAACCTATGGTGCACGCAGTAAATTTAATGCTTTCGGTCAAGATGGTAACTTTGCAATTTCCACTTTTACAAAAACAGCAACCACCATAGATGCCATAGATTTAGCGTTAAAAACATACCAACGCTTGTGGGAAAAAGGAATTGACGATGCCACGTTAACATCAGCTAAAGCCTATGTTAAGGGGCAGTTTCCACCCAAATTCGAAACATCGAGTCAGCTCGCCAGTTTGCTCGTTGATATGTACGGTTATGGTTTTGATGAAAACTATATCAATACCTTTGAGCAGCAAGTTGATTCGCTCACTGTAGAGAAGTCTCGCAATCTCATCAATACCTACTTTCCTAAAGAAAACTTACAATTTGTTGTCATAGGTAAAGCCGATGAGATTAGAACAAAACTAGCAAAGTACGGTAACATTACCGAAGTAGACATAAAAAACAGTGGATTTAACATCCATTAAGCACTCAGGAGATAAATTTTGAAGAAATGGACAATCCCACTATTAGTATTTTGCTTGGCAGCGTGTCAGCAAACTAATGGTCCAGAAAATGATAATGCCGTCGTTAATATTGAAGGCGTAAACTTTGTCGAACAGGTACAAGGAAAACCTGGAAAAACCGTTATACCTTATCAAAAGTACGAGCTTGATAACGGTTTAACTGTCATTTTACATCAAGATAACTCTGATCCCCTCGTGCATGTTGATGTTACCTATCATGTGGGTGCTGGCCGTGAAGAGATTGGTAAATCTGGGTTCGCTCATTTCTTTGAACACATGATGTTTCAAGGGTCAGAAAACGTAGCCGATGAGCAACACTTTAAACTAGTAACTGAAGCCGGCGGTACCATGAATGGAACCACGAATTCAGATCGCACCAACTATTTTCAAACGGTGCCCGCTAATCAGTTAGAAAAAATGCTTTGGTTAGAAGCAGATCGCATGGGCTTTTTGGTGGATGCAGTTACACAAGAGAAGTTTGAAGTTCAACGCGAAACCGTTAAAAACGAGCGAGGGCAACGTGTAGACAATCGCCCATACGGTCGATTGAACGAGCGTGTTTCACAAGCATTGTACCCAGAAGGACACCCATATTCTTGGCCGGTAATTGGTTATTTAGAAGATTTAGATCGCGTCAACGTTAACGATTTGAAAGCATTCTTTTTACGTTGGTATGGCCCAAACAACGCGACCTTATCAATAGGTGGTGACATCGAACCAGCGAAAACACTAGCCTTGATTAACAAATACTTTGGCAGTATACCTCGCGGACCAGAAGTATTACCGCCTGAAAAAGAGCAAGTTACCTTAGAGAGTGACCGTTATATTTCGATGGAAGACAATGTTCATTTGCCATTGATTTATATGTCTTATCCTACAGTTTCTGTGCGTCACGAAGATGAAGCGCCTTTAGATGTACTTTCAAGTATTCTTGGTGGTGGTAAAACGTCTTTGCTTTATAAGAATTTGGTAAAGAACCAAATTGCAGTACAGGCAACGGTTACACACCCCTGTGCAGAGCTTGCATGTACCTTTAATTTACTCGCCTTACCTCACCCTGCATCTGGTAAGAACTTAGCTGACTTAGAAAAAATTATTCGCGACACTTTAGTTGAATTTGAACAGCGTGGTGTTCAAGACGACGACTTAACAAAAGTGAAAGCTGATATGGAGTCAGGTTTTGTTTTTGGCCTACAAAGTGTTGCCGGTAAAGTAAGTCAACTGGCCGCAAACGAGACGTTTACAGGTAACCCAAATTACATCGAAGAAGACATTGCACGTTATGCAAATGTAACCAAAGAAGATGTAATGCGTGTATTTAATACCTACATTAAAGATCAAAACGCTGTGATCATGAGCGTCGTACCAAAAGGTAAATTAGCATTAATTGCCGCCGAAGATAACTTTACGCCTGCAGAGAGAAATATCCCGAAATCAAGCGAAACAACCGCCGATGACTTAGTCGTTCGCAAAGCAATGGATAACTTTGATCGTAGTGTTATCCCAACAGCTGGTGCTAATAAAGCAGTCAAAGTACCAGATATGTGGCGCACAACCTTATCGAACGGTATTAAGGTGTTAGGTGCACAAAGCCTAGAAACACCAACAACATCAATGCTATTAAAAATTCCAGCAGGTCATTACTATAGCAAAAAAGATAAGGCCGGCATTGTATCGTTGTTAACCAGCATGCTTAATGAATCAACGACTAAACGTAGTGCTGAAGCAATGAGTAATGAACTTGAAAAGTTAGGAGCCTCTGTTTACATTTCGCCTAATAATCAATATATCAATGTCCATATCAATGCGTTGACCAAAAATATTGATAAAACATTAGCCTTAGTTAATGAAAAATTGACTCAACCAGCCTTTATTGAAAGTGAATTCGCACGCAATAAAAGTAATGCGATTCAAGGTGTTATAAATAGTAAAAAAGACGCTGGCTATCTTGCGTCTACGGCTTATCGTCAACTATTACATTCAGATAATATTGCCGCGTTACCTGTTGGTGGCACAGAAAGCACAATTGCCAATATTACTTTGGCCGACGTCAAAGCGTTTTACAACACCCAAGTTAAGCCAAAAAATAGTCAACTGATTATTGTTTCAGATCTGAATAAAGAACAGGTAGATAAGTCATTATCAGTGCTTACTTCTTGGCAAGGTGAAGGTCAACCATTAACTCTCACCTTACCAGCGCCTGAAACAAAACTTGGTGTAATTTACCTTGTAAATAAAGACCAGGCAGCACAGTCAGCGATTCGAATTGGTAAACGCTCCATCACAGAAGATATTACCGGCGAGTATTACAAGTCATACTTAATGAATTTTCCATTAGGTGGTGCATTTAATAGTCGTATCAATTTAAACCTTCGTGAAGACAAAGGTTATACTTATGGTGCGCGTTCATATTTCAGTGCCAATAAATTAGCTGGATTTTTCACAGCAAGTGCAGAAGTGCGCGCAGATGCAACAGACAAGTCAATTGTTGAATTTGTCAAAGAAATTGAACGATATGCTACCAGTGGTATTACGCGCGAAGAGCTCGCTTTTATGCGTAATGCAATTAACCAAAAAGATGCGCTTAAATATGAAACACCTAGAGCTAAATTAGGTTTCTTAGCACAAATTTTAGAACATGACTTATCGCCTGATTTCGTACAAGAACGCGTAGAAATCGTAAAAAATATTTCAGCTGATGAAATAAATGCACTGGCGAAGAAACACCTACAGTTGCAAGATATGCTGATGGTTGTTGTGGGTGATTCTGCAACACTAACACCACAACTTGAAGCGCTAGGTTACCAAGTAATACAACATTCGTTGTAATATAGTACATGCTCCTCAAAAAGCCTGATGTTATCATCGGGCTTTTTTATCGCTATACAATAACCTACAGGCACAAAAAAAGCCGCATAAGCAGCTTTTAAACACCTATTGTTTTCTTCGCTTTAAGGGCGGATAGTAATTGTTGGTGATGTATCAATTTCACCGTCATCTGATATCGTGGCTACATTACCATCGCACATCAGCACAGCCAAACTACCAGCATTACTGGCGCGAATAAATGACAGATCATAACCGAACTGCGTTAAGCTACTCGCAGCAAACTTTTGCGCTAACGATAACTTGTCCCAAAGCACTGAGTGCTCAGGTTGGTAATGTCTGCGTTCTAATAACGCTTCTCTGTCCATTACGGCTTCCACATTAACCTCTGTAAATATGATAATAACAATTACATATGACAGCGAAGATATCTTAGTTGGTACATTATTTCAACAACTCGCGGTTAAATAATGATACTTTTTAGACTGGTATATCTTGAGCGTGTTGATCTTTCATGTTTGCTTTTGCTGCAATTTGTTTGGTATTTACACAAGGCAGCGCTTACGCCGTGTAGTTATTCTACTCCAGTAAAGCGTTAACACAGTAGAAATGCCAAACAGATGCTGCCCGAAGGGTTCACCTAAACGCCTCCTGCTCTTTGTTACTTAAACTAACCATAGCATGACTATGCAATAATCCAAGTGCCGCGATCAGAAGACGTTTAATTTGAACAAAACTCAAACAGCAAAGATCAACACGCTCTAGTTACTTCCAAAGATGGCTTCACTTTCTTATACTTAGGACATTATACGTAATGAAAATCAAAAAAGATCATCACTATTATGAGCCAGGTATTAAACGATTTATTAAATTTACTCACATTAGAACCCATTGAGCAGGGATTATATCGCGGACAAAGCCAAGATTTAGGTTTTAAAGCGCTGTTTGGTGGTCAAGTAATGGGACAAGCGTTATCAGCAGCGCAAGAAACTGTAGACCCTGCTCGTCATATTCATTCTCTACATTCTTATTTTTTGCGTCCAGGTGATGCACAGAAGCCTGTTGTTTACGAAGTCGAAAACATCAGAGATGGTCATAGTTTCAATACAAGACGTGTTAAAGCCATTCAAAATGGTAAAGCTATTTTTTACATGACAGCATCATTTCAGCTAGATGAAGTTGGCTTTGATCATCAGCCAACAATGCCTAATGTACCTGGACCAGACGGTATCCCATCATTCAGTGACTTTATTTTTGATCACCAAGAGTATATTCCTGACAACATTCGCGCAAAGTTTTTATCTGAAAAGCCTATAGAGTTGCGCCCTGTGGAGCAATATAACTGGATAAAGCCACAAAAAACAGATCCATTATGTCATATGTGGATTAAGGCAAATGGTAACTTACCTGACGATCCCCGAATTCACAAATATATGTTGGCATACACATCCGATTTTCATTTTTTACCGACAGCGCTTTTTACGCATGGAGAATCCCATTGGCAACCAAACTTTCAAATTGCCAGTATTGATCACGCGATGTGGTTCCATAGACCATTTAGGTTTGACGATTGGTTATTATACGTAATGGAAAGTCCCACTTCTGTAGGAGGAAGAGGGTTAGTCCGCGGGCAAATATACAACCAAACTGGCGAACTGGTTGCTAGTACCATGCAAGAAGGCGTAATTCGCCAACGTTAATTCCGCTGGCGCCAATCTTGCCCTGTTGGATGTTGAAAAACACGAATATCAAAGATTGGTGCCATCGCATAAAGGTGATCAAAAATATCAGCTTGTATTGATTCATAACTCACCCAATTTTTATCTTTACAAAAAAAGTAAAGTTCTAATGGTAAGCCAGAAGCGGTTGCTGGCAATTGTCTAACCATACAAGTCATGTCTGGGTGCACTTGCTCATGTTGCTTTAAATAATTCTCAATATACGCTCGATAAGTACCAACATTTGTAAGTTGTCGTTGGTTAACCACATCTTCCGGGGCTATACCGCGCAATTGATGATAACTATCAATTTCTTTTTGCTTCTCGTCTAAATAATCATGAATAAGCCTTACTGACCTCAGATTTTTGATTTCATCAGGCTTGTAAAAGCGAACACTGGATACATCGAGTGTAATTGAACGCTTAATCCGTCTTCCTCCAGATACATACATGCCTCGCCAGTTTTTGAAAGAGCCACTAATTAATGCATAAGTAGGTACTGTAGTAATTGTACGATCAAAGTTTTGTACCTTAACGGTATTGAGGCCAATTTCTAGTACATCACCATCTGCACCATACTGTGGAATTTCAATCCAATCTCCTGGTGCCAACATCTTATTCGCAGAAATTTGAATACTGGCGACAAGCCCTTTAATGGTATCCTGAAAAACTAATAGTAATACGGCAGTCAACGCGCCTAAACCACTTAACAAGTACAATGGTGATTTATCTAACACAAACGAAATAGACAGAATGCTAGCAACTAAATATACCAACAGCTTAATGACTTGAATGGTTGAGTTCAGAGGGATATATCGATTCTGCGCTACTTGACGATAACTGCTTTTAAACACATTAAGTAGGGCACTAAGCGCCCTTGCTACTTGAAACGTTATTGCGATATGAAAAAAAACTAAGAGAAAGTGTCGAAAAACACTGTCTTCAACAAATAAATGCGGCACCAGAAACCACGCAGCTACCAGAGGGATTATTGCGATGGTTCGACTAAAAACCCCTTGCTCAAATAATAGATCATCCCAAGTGTTTTTTGAGTGAATCACCATTTTTTCAATGGCAACTAACAATTGGTGCTTAGCTAAATAATAAACAATACCTGCAATTGCCAACATTATTGCTATACCTACCACCATAGTCATTGATGATAAGTAAAGTTCGGAAACCCCTTGTTCAGATAGCCATGTTGATAAAATATCTTGCATACTATTCCCTATTGGTATTTTTTCTGTAGCCGCGCCAATTTCTGATCTTTAGCTTCCCATAAAGTGTTAACCCACTTCTGAAAATAAATTTTATAACTTCGGTCATTCATATAATCGCCAACTAATTGTTGATCGACATCTTTAATCTCAATATCAACCTCTATGGTATGCACGCGACCACATAAAAAGTCAATAAAAGTAGGGGTTTTCTCTGGATAGTAAATGGTCACATCTAATACTTTATTCAGTTGTTCTCCCATTGCGGACATCACGAAACCTATCCCCCCCGCTTTTGGTTTTAATAAATGCTGAAATGGAGAGCCTTGTTTCTGGTGCTTTTCTGACGTAAAACGCGTTCCTTCTATAAAGCTCATAACGCTAACAGGCTTATGTTTGAATTTTTCACATGCCTTACGCGTTGTTTCAAGGTCTTTACCTTTTAGATGTGGATTTTTCTTCACATAACTTTGGCTATATCGCTTCATGAATGGAAAATCTAGCGCCCACCAAGCAATTCCTAAAAAAGGCACATAAATAAGCTCTTTCTTTAAGAAAAACTTTAAAAATGGCACTTTGCCTCTCAATACTCTTTGCAATACTAAAATGTCTACCCAACTTTGATGATTCGCAATAACCAAATACCATTGTTTTATTTCTAATTTTTCAAGCCCAGAAACGATAATCTTTGTTTTGGTAAATAATTTCTGGTTAACGGTATTTATCGCCACCCAATTGCTTGCCATGCGGTCGAGTAGATAACTAAAAAGCTTTTGCCAGCCAGCCACAGGAACAAGTGCCTTAAGTAAAGAAAAAATCACAATCGGTACTAACCAAAAAAGTGTATTAATCACATAAAATAAAAATGACAATAAACCAGTAATGGGTGCGGGTAAAAAACGTAACATGCGGCATTAAAATGAATAACTTTAGGTAGCTCATATCATAAAGGGATTTTCACTCGCTTTCAGCTACTAATTAGTAAAATTATAAATTGATTACTTTTCTATCATTTGAAATTTATCTCCGCTATTTCTTGATAAAAATCGTCAATATTAATAATAAAAATAACTCATCGATGGTCGTTATTGCTTAAAACGAGTAAAAATAACGATCTCGTCTAATGAATATGTATTTTCTCATTGCAAGTTGCGCTGGGATGAAGGATGCTTTTAGGCTGGATAATTGAGGAAACACAATGAATTTTCATCGGGCTGTCATTAAAGTCGGCAGCGCATTAGTGTCACCAGATACTAATAGTTGCAGCGGCAAGTACCTGCTTTCAATTGCTCGTTTTATAACGGCATGCCAACAAGCAGGCAAAGAAATCATTTTAGTCTCTTCCGGCAGTGTTGCTGCTGGCAGGCTGTCAATTAGTCATGGTTCCCCCATCCCCTCAATCCAAACAAAACAGGCAATGGCAGCCGTAGGGCAAATAAAACTCATGGCAAATTGGCAACGATTTTTTGATCAAGCCTGCAGTCAATTGCTCATTACCCATGGCGACTTAAAAGACAGAGAGCGTTATATAAATATTAAGAATACGTTACGTATTTTATTAGCTAATCAGGTACTACCAATCGTAAATGAAAATGACACGGTTGCAACTGACGAGTTAAAAGTTGGTGACAATGATAATCTTGCAGCACAAGTTGCTTTGGTAAGCGAAGCTGATTGCCTGTTTATATTAAGTGACATTGATGGTGTTTTTAACTGTGATCCACGTCATAACCCTGATGCTGTAATGATTCCAGAAATTGCAGAGATCACTGACGAGATTTATGCCATGGCAGGTTGTACCAACAACCCTATTGCTACAGGTGGTATGAAAACCAAAATTCAAGCAGCCGAGAAAGCAATAGAAAATGGCATTACCACCTATATTATCAACGGCACTAACCCTGAAGTATTTGAGCAATTGCTTAAAGGCAAAAACCCGGGTACCAAATTTTTAGCTAAAGAAATATCCGCTCCAGCACGTAAGCACTGGCTCAAACATACGCTCAAGAGCGACGGTAAAGTATATCTCGATCAAGGTGCCGTTACCGCCTTAACCCGCAACGGAGCATCTTTGTTATCTTCAGGTGTTGTGAACTGCGAAGGTAGTTTTATTGCCGGTGACGCTATTGACCTTATTGATCACAAAACAAATCGCGTTATCGCCAAAGGTATTTGCCAATATAGTCAACCAGAACTTCAACAAATTAAAGGCGTCAAGAGTGACGACATTTTTCAAATATTGGGTTATCGACCAAGTAAAGTTGTCGTCCATCGCGATGATTTGGTAATGCTTAGCAAGGAGTTTTAAGTTTATGACAAGTACATTCGATATTGCTGACAATGCAAAACATGTAAAAGTAGCAGCAAGGCAAGTTGCGCAACTAACCACTACAGTGAAGAACAAGCTACTTTTACAAATGGCAAATGCAATAGAAAAAGATATAAGCAACATATTGGCTGAAAATAACAAGGATATTACCGCTGGACGACAACGTGGCTTAACTGAAGCAATGTTAGACAGATTATTGTTAACTCCTGAAAGAGTAAAAGATATTGCTGAAGCCATTCGTGAAATTATTGCACTTCACGATCCCGTAGGTAGCATTGCCAACATGACCCTAAGACCCAATGGTATTCAGGTAGGTAAAATGCGAATACCATTGGGTGTTATTGCAATGATTTACGAAGCAAGACCCAATGTTACAGCCGAAGCAGCGGCACTGTGTATAAAATCGGGCAACGCAGTCATATTGCGCGGAGGTTCAGAGGCTATACATAGCAACCTAGCACTAGCCAATTGTCTGCATCGCGTACTTGAAGACAATGATATCGACCGTAATGTTATCTCCGTGATACCTGATACGCGTCGCGTTGTCATTGAGCAATTATTAAAACAACGAGAATCAATCGACCTCGTTATCCCGCGCGGTGGCGAAGGATTAATTCGCTATGTAACAGAAAACAGTCAAATCCCTGTGATTCAACACTTTAAAGGGGTTTGCCACTTATTCATTGACAAATATGCCGATTTAAATAAATCCATTCAGATTTTAATTAATGGTAAAACACAAAAACCAAGTGCATGTAATGCTTTTGAAACCTTACTTGTACATCAAGATATCGCTGCTAAGTTTTTACCTCTTGCTGCAAAAGCATTGGCGGAAAACAACGTCAAGGTACATGCATGCCCGAATAGCATCAATTACTTTGCTGGTGCAGTACTCGCCAATGATGAAGACTATCATACCGAATATCTTGCCAATGAAATTGCCATCAAGGTAGTGGATTCATATGACAAGGCAATAGACCATATCAACCAGTACACATCTGATCATACTGAAGTTATCGTAAGCCAAGATACGAGTCGATGTCAGGCTTTCATTAGACAGGTCAATTCGTCTGTGGTGATGACTAATGCTTCTTCACGTTTTTCAGACGGCGGACAGCTCGGGTTAGGCTCTGAAATTGGTATATCTACGAGTAAATTACACGCCTATGGCCCAATGGGGCTAGCGGCGTTAACGACAGAAAAATATGTTGTAATTGGTGATGGACAAATTAGAGAGTAACCGCCTTACCTTTATTCAACAACCAATAAGTAAATAATCTACCAGCATAGCAGGAAGCCTTGACAAGGCTTCCTGTATGGGAGCTTATTTCTTTCAGCTTTTACTGAGTTTCATCGTAAATTACTTTCATCGATTGTTTCCCTCTGACAACTCCCTCATCACCCTGTTCAGCGGACACTAACAGCAATATTGTTAGACCATCATACCGCTCTAATAAATGCGCATCCCACCGCTCGTCAGTGTCGAGAAGTTCCATCACTGCAATTTAACATTAAAAAGATACTTGGAAACAATTCAATTGATACTTTTAAAAATGAGCTTTACGGGCAAAGCCCAACTGAACGTTCATCACCTCCATAGGGATGATTTTGAGTTAACAATAAAAAACCGATATCAGCTCCAGAGTACTGATATCGGTTTTTGACCATACCCAAAACAGTATGGTCATAGGGTGAATACGTTATTTAAAGCGCAGATTCAACAATGCGTTTCATGTCTGTCATATAACCACGCAATTCTTTACCAACAACTTCAACGCTATGATTACGAATCGCTTCATTAACTTCAATTAAGCGTACGTTATCAACACCATTTGATGTTGTTGACAAACCTTCTCCTAAATCTTCTAGTGAAAGTTTGCTTACAAAGTCTTTTAACATTGGCTGTGCTGCATGCGTAAATAAGTAGTTACCATATTCTGCAGTATCAGAAATCACCACGTTCATCTCATAAAGTTTATTACGGGCAATACAGTTCGCAATCAATGGTGTTTCATGTAAAGATTCGTAATACGCTGATTCTTCAATGATGCCTGCCGCCACCATAGATTCAAACGCTAATTCAACGCCAGCTTTTACCATCGCGACGACGAAAATGCCTTTATCGTAATATTCTTGCTCACTAATGGGTGTTTCACAGTCTGGAGCTTGTTCAAAAGAAGACTCAGCCGTTTGTTCACGCCATTTTAGAAGGTTTGCATCATCATTTGCCCAATCTTCCATCATAGTCGCAGAAAATACACCTTCGATAATGTCATCCATATGTTTTTCAAATAATGGACGTAACACATCTTTTAGTTGTTCTGACATATCGAAAGCACGAATTTTTGCTGGATTCGATAGGCGATCCATCATGTTGGTGATACCACCGTGTTTCAAGCCTTCTGTTACCGTTTCAATACCATACTGAAGCAATTTTCGCGCATAACCGGCATCCACACCTTGAGCCACCAGTTGCTCATGTCCTAGCACTGCAGCAGTTTGCAACATACCGCATAAGATAGTTTGCTCACCCATTAAGTCAGATTTAACTTCTGCAATAAATGAAGATTCTAAAACTCCTGCACGATCACCACCGGTAGCTGACGCATATGCTTTAGCAATCGCTAAACCGTTACCTTGAGGGTCATTTTCAGGATGCACCGCAATAAGTGTTGGTACACCAAAACCACGTTTATATTCTTCACGTACTTCAGTACCCGGACATTTTGGCGCTACCATCACAACGGTAATATCTGGGCGAATTTGCATACCCTCTTCAACAATATTAAAGCCATGTGAATACGCTAAGGTAGAACCTTGTTTCATATACGGCATAACCGCAGAGACTGCTGATGTATGCTGCTTGTCAGGTGTAAGGTTTAATACTAAATCAGCCTGAGGAATAAGCTCTTCATAGGTACCAACAGTGAAGCCATTTTCAGTTGCCCACGCCCAAGATTGGCGCTTTTCAGCAATAGCTGATTCACGTAACGCATAAGAAATATTCAACCCAGAGTCACGCATGTTAAGACCTTGGTTTAAGCCTTGCGCACCACAGCCAACAATGACGATGTTCCAATCTTTAATAAAATTACACCCATCACTAAATTCTTCACGCTTCATGAAGCGACATTTTCCCAATTGGGCTAACTTTTCGCGCAAACTTAAGGTATTAAAATAATTACTCATCACTCTTCCTTGCCAGCCTTATCCGCTGAACTTGTTAAAACGGTTTGTCAGATTTTCTGACCTGTAACGATAATACTGCAAGACTCGTATTGCTTAAAATGATATATTCGCACCACTGTATTGCAAAAAATGCAACACCAAGGGTTTATTTTGGATCAAAAATCACTAAAAATGTTTGTTGACCTAGCAAACAATCTACATTTTGGTAAAACCGCTGAAGCTAACCATGTCAGCACTTCAACCTTGAGTCGTGCCATACAACGTATTGAAACTGAAGTCGGTTGTGATTTATTACACCGAGACAACAGAACGGTAGTGCTAACGCAAGCAGGGCAACAGTTTCAACAATATGCCCAACAACAGCTTGATAACTGGCACGTGTTGCAGCTGTCTTTACGCCAAGAACAAATTCAATTACAAGGTAAGTTAAATATTTTTTGTTCTGTAACCGCAGCATATAGTCATCTACCGCCACTCCTTGATAAATTTCGTCAACAACATCCCTTGGTGGAAATAATGCTAGTGACTGGTGACGCAGCAGACGCATTTGAGCAACTCAGCTCGCAAACAGTTGATGTTGCCATAGCCGTAAAACCTGAAACGTTATCTCGTCAGTTCTATTTTCACCCTTTAGCCAAAGTACCTTTAACCGTTATTGCACCGAGCAAAGTATGCCAAGTTCAACAGCAAGTAAGCATGCCTGTAATTCCTT
Source organism: Thalassotalea sediminis (assembly GCF_030295915.1). Lineage (NCBI taxonomy): Bacteria > Pseudomonadati > Pseudomonadota > Gammaproteobacteria > Alteromonadales > Colwelliaceae > Thalassotalea > Thalassotalea sediminis. The sequence continues at coordinate 3,793,033 of NZ_AP027361.1, forward strand.
GGAGTAACATTCCAATGATATTGCCGGAACATGGCATTGCACGTAAGCGATTTGACTATTGGTACCGACGACGACAACAAGGTAAACCAAATATCTATGCAACGGTTTCAGGGCATGAAGCATTAGTCAGTATGGTTGCGTTAGGATGTGGTGTAGGTATGGTGCCGCAAGTGGTCGTAGACAACAGCCCCGTTAAAGAACGTATCCAAAATCTCGACAATGTCGGTGATATTGCGCCATTCGAATTAGGTGTGTGTTGTTTAAATCAAAATAAAGCGAACAAACTTATTACGGCATTTCTTCAGGCAATTATTTAGAACTCTAGGCGACGGCTGTCGTTAAATGCTTTAATAATCGATCCATTGCACGATAAGACAATGCTTCGATCAAATGTTTATGTTCAATAGCATCACAATTTTCCATATCGGCTAATGTTCGCGCGATCTTTAAAATCTTATGATGGGCACGTGTCGATAACCCGAGTTTTTCTACCGCAAGTGCTAAGAACTCATTATCATCGGGTGTTAATACACAGTATTGTCGAAGTTCTGTGCTGGTAAGATGCGCATTTGCTTTTCCTTGGCGCTTAATTTGAATGGTACGGCATTTCTGAACCCTAAACCTTACTTGTGCACTGGTTTCCATTACCGGAACACAGTCTGACCACATACCTTTTGGTAACCTCGCCACTTCAATTTGAATATCAATACGATCTAAAAACGGTCCTGATAGTTTGTTTAAGTATCGTAACACTTGCTCTGGTGTACTGCGGTTATCATTGTAAAAACCCGTCGGTGATGGGTTCATCGCTGCCACCAATTGAAACTGCGCTGGATACGTTTGTTTTTGTAATGCGCGCGATATCGTGACCTCACCAGACTCCATAGGTTCACGCAACACATCAAGCACTTTACGATCAAACTCAGGCAATTCATCAAGAAATAATACACCATGATGCGCCAGCGTTACCTCTCCTGGCTGAGGTATACTACCTCCACCAATGAGTGCTGCGGAAGAAGCCGTATGGTGTGGACTTCGAAACGGGCGTGTAAGCCATGCATTTGCATCAACAGCTTGGTTGCTAATCGATTTGATTGCAGCAACATTGATACCTTCTTGTTCAGTCATCGCGGGTAAAATACCCGGTAATCGGCTTGCTAGCATGGTTTTTCCTGTGCCAGGAGGACCTACTAACAATAAATTGTGGCCACCGCTCGCCGACAGTTCTAAAGCGCGCTTGGCTAATGGTTGACCAATAACATCACTAATGTCGTCTTCCATTATCGCAGTATTAACGGCTTGTCGATTGGGCTCTGCAATAGCTAATCTTTGTTGACGCATCAGGTGCGGGTATAAATCTGCAAGATGTTTGAGCGGGAGTATAGTTGCTGATTCAACCCAACTGGCTTGTTCGCCATTTTCTGCCGATAAAATTAACGCTCTTTTAGATTCACTGCTCGCCATTGCCATTGGGATCTCACCAACAATCGGCCGAAGTTCTCCTGATAAAGCAAGCTCTCCTGCAAACTCATAATTTTCAATATCATCTGACGGCAATTGCTGCGACGCAACTAAAATTCCAACTGCAATAGGCAGATCGAATCGTCCCCCTTCTTTGGGTAAGTCAGCTGGGGCTAAATTGATCGTGATACGTTTAGCGGGGAATTCATAACCACAATTGATGATAGCACTGCGCACTCGGTCTTTAGACTCTCGAACACTTGTTTCAGGTAACCCTACAATATTAAAAGCAGGTAAACCATTTGCTAGATGTACTTCAACAGTGACCAATGGTGAAGTTAAACCAACACGAGCACGACTATAAACACACGCTAAAGACATACAAATTCCATTTGATGTTACATTCCGTTAATTTCATTGTAGATCTGCTTTTTTAATTACGCGAATTTCACTTGGTTATAACCAAAGGCAACAATTCGCTTAAAAAAAACTCTAACAAAAGTACTTGCACAATGATTTAGAGCTATGATACTAATTTAAAAAGAACGCGAAATATGCGCATTTATAAATTTATTTTCAGAGTATTTGAATAAACATGCAAACACTTAGCTCAGTCATTATTAACATTCTCGTCGTGGTGATTATTAAATCATCGCGGGGTCGTTTGTTGAGCTAAAGAAAACTCAGTTAAGAAATACAAACCCCCCGCTCCGATAGGACCGGGGGGTTTTTCGTATATGGCGGTTAATTTACGTGAACGTTAAGGTAACAAACAAAAAGGAGTCTACTAAACAGAACTGAATAAGTTTTGAATAGTATAAAACAATCATGGCAACTGACAATCAACACACCGGTGGATCTTTATTATTTGATGTGCTGCAACAACATGGTGTTCAACACGTTTTTGGCTATCCAGGCGGTGCTATCATGCCAATCTATGATGCTTTGTATGATAGTGATGTTCAGCATTTTTTAGTGAGACACGAACAAGGTGCAGCTTTCTCTGCCATAGGCTACGCTAGAGCAACAGGGAAAATAGGGGTGTGTCTAGCAACCTCTGGACCTGGTGCAACAAATTTGATTACGGGTCTTGCTGATGCGTTAGCAGATTCTATCCCTATTGTGGCGATTACGGGCCAAGTTGCTACTGCGGCTATGGGCTCAGACGCATTCCAAGAAATAGATGTTTTTGGCTTGTCTTTAGCCTGTACAAAGCACTCCTTTCAAGTTCACCATGTTGATGAATTAGAAAAAGTACTTCACAAAGCGTTTACCATTGCTCTGGAAGGTCGACAAGGCCCAGTATTAGTTGATATTCCAAAAGACGTTCAGCTTGCCGCCGTAGAAAAATTAGGTGTACATTACGACCAAATAAAAAACAAAGTAAAATTACCGCCAGCGGATGTAACTAAAGCACTAGATATCTTAACTAACGCCAAGAAACCGATTTTATATGTCGGTGGTGGTGTAGGTATGGCAAACGCCCTAGATGAAGTAAGACAGTTTGCTGAAACAACAGGGTTACCTAGTGTTTCAACACTTAAAGGCCTTGGTGCAATTAATCCAAATAACCCCTATTACCTTGGTATGCTTGGAATGCACGGCACTAAAGCCGCTAATCTAGCTGTACAAGAATGTGATTTATTGGTGGCTGTTGGTGCACGATTTGATGATCGGGTTACCGGTAAGCTTAATGAATTTGCGCCAAATGCTAAAGTGATTCATTTTGATATAGATACCGCTGAAATCAATAAAAGACGTGCTGTTGATGCGGCCATTTTAGGTGATTTGAAAATAAACGTTCCACTGCTAGCAACACCATTAAATATCGATACGTGGCAAGAAAGTATTGTCACGATGATACAAGAATTCGGTTGGCAATATGACCACCCTGGAAAAGGCATCTATGCGCCTGCCGTACTTAATGAAATTAGTGAAAAAATGCCGCCAAATAGTTGTGTTACTACTGACGTAGGTCAACACCAAATGTGGGCTGCACAACATATGGCATTTGACGATCCTTGTAACTTTCTAACAAGCGGTGGCATGGGCACAATGGGCTTTGGCTTACCTGCCGCCATTGGCGCTCAGGTTAGTAGGCCTAATGACACCGTTATCACCGTAACAGGTGACGGCTCAATCATGATGAATGTTCAAGAACTATCAACCATTAAACGTTTTCAGTTACCGGTAAAAATAGTGCTTATCGACAACGCCAAATTAGGTATGGTTAGACAATGGCAAGACCTTTTCTTCGAGGGCCGATTAAGTGAAACCGACCTGTCAGATAATCCAGATTTCCTGATGCTTGCTAATGCCTTTGATATTAAAGCTAAAATGGTTACAGAGAAACACCAAGTTACTGAAGCAATTGAAGAAATGCTAGATCATAACGGCCCTTATCTTTTACAAGTAAAGATAGATGCAAAAGAGAACGTTTGGCCACTTGTTCCACCCGAAACCGCAAACGACAAAATGATGGAGAGCACCTAAGATGAATCATTACCAATTAATTATTTCGGTAGACGATAAACAGGTAGTGCTTGAGCGTATTTTACAAGTAACACGCTATCGAGGTTTTCTCATAAACGGCATGAATGCGGTGGTCAATACAGGTACCCAGATAGGCACTATCGAACTACAAGTAAGTAGTGAACGACCCATTGAATTATTGGTTGACCAAATCAATAAACTGATCGACATCAAGGATGTCAAAGTAGACAATAGAGGCTCGCACCAAGACAGTGCGCAAAATTATTTAAAAAGCACCCAATACAAATAATCAGTGTTATTAACACTGAAATTGATAAACAAATTAGGAAAAGAAAATGGCAAAAGTTAGTGCAGAACTCATCTGGTTTAATGGCGGTCTTATCCCATGGAAAGATGCAACCGTACATGTGATGAGCCACGCTTTACATTATGGCTCATCTGTATTTGAAGGCATTCGCGCTTACCAAACGCACAAAGGCACTTGTATCTTTCGTTTAGAAGAACACATAGATCGACTTTTCGATTCAGCCAAAGTATATCGCATGCAAATTCCTTATACACATGAAGAAGTCATGCAAGCCTGTAAGGATGCTGTCGCTAAAAATAATTTAGCTTCCGCTTATCTAAGACCTTTAGCCTTTTTAGGCGATGTGGGTATGGGTCTTCGTCCACCTGCAGACGCACAGGCAGATCTAATGGTCGCTGCGTTTTCATGGGAAGCATATTTAGGTGCAGATGCCATTGAAAATGGTGTTGAAGTTGGCGTTTCAAGCTGGAATCGCTTAGCACCAAATACAATGCCAACTGCCGCTAAAGCAGGTGGTAACTACTTATCATCGCAGTTAATTTCAATGGAAGCCGGTCGACATGGTTACACTGAAGGAATCGCGCTTGATGTCAATAACATGGTAAGTGAAGGTGCTGGACAAAACCTTTTCTTAGTACGTAAAGGCGTAATTTATACACCATTTAGTACTGCGTCAATTTTACCTGGATTAACGCGTGATACGGTAATGCAGCTTGCACGTAATTTAGGATACGAAGTACGTGAAGAGCCTATTTCTCGTGAATCATTATACTTAGCAGATGAGTTTTTCATGACAGGCACTGCAACGGAAGTGGTTCCAGTAAAAACTGTTGACGGTATTCCAGTCGGTACTGGTACTCGAGGACCTATAACAAAAGCAATTCAAGAAGCATTCTTCGGTATGTTTAATGGTTCTACAGATATCGACGATTCATGGTTGACGCCAGTCGAATAAAATAAGCTTGGCAAACTAGGAGCACAAACTCCTAAGTTTGCTTGTTAAAGCGAAGGTATCCCTTTGTTTTAACAAGTAAATTTAAACATCTCTAATGGAATAACACTATGCCTAAATTAAGATCAGCCACTTCAACTCAAGGCCGCAATATGGCCGGTGCTCGTGCGTTATGGCGCGCAACTGGAATGACCGACAATGATTTTGGCAAACCTATAATTGCTGTTGTGAATTCATTTACCCAATTTGTCCCTGGACACGTGCATTTAAAAGATATGGGGCAATTGGTTGCAGGCGCTATTGAAGAAGCAGGTGGTGTGGCTAAAGAATTTAACACCATTGCCGTTGATGATGGAATTGCTATGGGGCACAGTGGCATGCTTTATAGTTTACCATCGCGTGATTTAATTGCAGATTCAGTAGAGTACATGGTAAACGCTCATTGTGCCGACGCAATGGTATGTATATCAAACTGTGACAAAATTACCCCAGGGATGTTAATGGCAGCAATGCGCTTAAATATCCCTGTGATTTTTGTATCTGGTGGCCCAATGGAAGCAGGTAAAACAAAGCTTTCGGATCAAATCATCAAGCTAGATTTAGTTGACGCTATGATCAAAGGTGCAGATCCAACAGTTTCCGACGAACAAAGTGATCAAGTAGAGCGCTCTGCATGTCCAACTTGTGGTTCGTGCTCCGGCATGTTTACCGCTAACTCCATGAATTGCTTAGCAGAAGCATTAGGCCTAGCTTTGCCAGGTAATGGCTCCATGTTAGCAACCCATGCAGATCGAAAACAGTTATTCTTAGATGCCGGTAAAGAAATTGTTAACTTAACCAAGCGATATTATCAAGACAATGATGAATCAGCGTTACCGCGCAATATCGCCAGTAAAGAAGCATTACATAACGCGATGTGCTTAGACATTGCGATGGGTGGTTCAACTAACACCATATTGCACTTATTAGCCACGGCGCAAGAAGCAGAAGTTGACTACACCATGGAAGATATGGACAAGTTATCTCGGATCGTGCCTCAACTTTGCAAAGTTGCACCTTCAACGCCAGATTATCATATGGAAGATGTGCATCGCGCGGGTGGTGTAATTGGTATCCTTGGTGAGTTAGCACGCGCTAACTTGTTAAACACTGATGTACCAAATGTTTTAGGTACAACATTAGCAGACCTGATCGCTAAATATGATATCAAGGTTACTGAAGACGAAGACGTTAAAAAATTCTACCGTGCAGGCCCTGCGGGTATCCGTACAACAAAAGCATTCAGTCAAGATTGTCGTTGGGATACGCTAGATGATGACCGTGAGAATGGCTGTATACGAAGCATTGACAATGCGTTCTCTACAGAAGGTGGCTTAGCCGTATTATCAGGAAACATCGCCGTTGATGGCTGCGTAGTTAAAACCGCAGGCGTGTCCGAAGATAACTTAACGTTTACCGGGCCCGCACATATTTTTGAAAGCCAAGATGCGGCTGTTGAAGGTATTTTAAACGGTAGTGTCGTTGCCGGCGAAGTCGTTGTGATTCGCTATGAAGGACCAAAAGGTGGTCCTGGTATGCAAGAAATGCTTTACCCGACAACCTACTTAAAATCTATGGGCCTAGGTAAAGCCTGCGCGTTGATCACTGACGGTCGTTTTTCAGGTGGCACTTCAGGCTTATCTATTGGCCATGTATCACCTGAAGCCGCAAGCGGTGGCGCAATTGGCCTAGTAGAACAAGGTGACATAATTCACATAGATATTCCAAAACGTGCTATTCAAATTAACATCAGTGATGAAGAGCTTAATGCCCGTCGTGAAAAAATGAACGCGAAAGGAACAAATAAATGGCAACCCGTTGATCGTCACCGTCCAATCAGTTATGCGCTAAAAAATTACGCCATGCTTGCAACAAGTGCAGACAAAGGTGCAGTAAGAAATCGTGACTTGCTCGATGGGGTAGCAAATAATGACTGATGAAGAACAACAAAAACTGGCACAAACAAATGCCAACCAAGAGCAAGCATTAGATTATTTACGTCGTATCTTATTAGCGCCTATTTACGAAGTTGCGGTTGAAAGTGACTTAACGCCACTGAATAAACTATCTGCGCGATTAGGGAATCAAATTTATTTAAAACGCGAAGATCAACAACCCGTACATTCCTTTAAATTACGCGGCGCATATAACAAGTTAGCGAACTTGACTGAAGCACAATGCATACATGGCGTTGTCGCTGCATCAGCGGGTAACCATGCGCAAGGTTTAGCGCTTGCGGCGCATAAACTCGGTATTAAAGCCACCATCGTTATGCCGATCACAACACCTGAGATCAAAGTAGACAATGTTCGTCGTTTTGGTGCAGACGTGCGATTAGTTGGCAAAAGTTTTAATGAAGCAGCGAGTGCCTGTTTACAAATTGCAAAAGATGAAAATAAAACCATCGTGCACCCATTCGACGACATTGATGTTATCGCCGGTCAAGGCACAGTAGCTAAAGAGATTCTTCAGCAACAAACTAAATGTGACGTCATCTTTGTACCTGTTGGCGGCGGCGGTCTTTTAGCAGGAATGGCTGTTTACCTTAAACAGTTAAGGCCTAATATCAAAGTGATTGGCGTTGAAGCAGAAGACTCAGCATGTTTAAAAGCAGCAATGGAGGCTGGCCAACCGACTGATCTTGATCAAGTAGGGCTATTTGCAGATGGTGTCGCTGTTAAACGTATTGGTGAGCATACGTTTAATTTAATAAAGCAATACTGTGATGATGTAATTACAGTGTCGACCGACGAAATCTGCGCCTCAATTAAAGATATTTTTGAACATACGCGTGTTATAGCAGAGCCCGCTGGCGCATTATCGTTAGCAGGGTTACAAAAGTATTGCCAATCAAGTGAAGGTGACGAATCTCTGGTTGCCATTTTATCTGGCGCCAACATGAATTTTCATACCTTAAGGTATGTTTCTGAACGCTGTGAACTTGGTGAACAAAAAGAAGCAGTATTGGCTGTTACCATTCCAGAAGAAAAAGGTAGTTTTCGACGTTTTTGCCAAGCATTGGCAGGTCGTGTGATCACCGAGTTTAATTATCGTCAGGCACAGCATGATGATAATGAAAAGGCACACATTTTTGTTGGCGTGAGGTTATCTGGTCAACAAGAGAGAGAAACCTTGATTGATGTACTGCAACAACAAGGTTATCACGTTGATGATTTTACCAATAATGAATTGGCAAAACTACATGTCCGCTACATGGTAGGCGGACAAAATCCTACTGCAGTGCAAGAACGTATTTTTAGGTTTCAATTTCCAGAGTATCCTGGCGCTTTAGAGAAGTTTCTAGATACCTTAGGCGAACGTTGGAATATTAGCCTATTTCATTATCGAAATCACGGTGCAGCATTTGGTCAAGTGCTTGCTGGCTTTGAAGTAAGTAATGATGATCAGTTGGACTTCTTCAACCATGTAAAAACGCTTGATTATGCATGGCAAGAAGAAACCAATAACCAAGCCTATAAAGCATTTTTAAGCTAACTATTAGCAGCATATCCCGAGCTAACATGCTGTATTAACTTGACATATAAACACCTCAATGACATATTATGTCAAGTTAACATAGCTTAGTAAGGAGTTTTTTATGTTAAAAAATGGACTACCTACCCAATCTAAAAAACAAGATAATATCAACGTTTCTAAACACTTGACCAAAGGCGTAATTGTCGCGGCAATTTTTATTGGTGCGTGGATGACTTTTTACACCATTGACGAAGGTCATGTTGGTATTGTTAAACGATTTGGCGAAGCAACAACACAGGTAAACCCAGGCCTTCACACCAAAGTTCCTTTTGCAGATACCATAGAAGAACTTGAAATTCGTACACGTAAAAATGCGGAGTCATTGAAAGCTTCTACCTATGAACAGATGCCCGTAACAGCAGAAGTATCTGTAAACTGGACAGTGATCCGTTCAGAAGCCTTCGAGCTATACAAAAATTATGGTGGTTTAGACCAGTTTGAAAACCGTATTCTTGATCCAAGATTACGCTCTGCAACTAAAGACGCCTTAGCGCGCTTTAAAGCAGAACAAATTGTTCAAAATAGAGGGCAAGTAATTCAAAAGATAGAAGAAACACTGTTATCTGAAATGACTGAATTTCCCGTGAAACTGGATAGCGTTCAAATTGAAAACCTTGTGCTACCACCTAAATATTTACAGAGTATTGAAACTAAGCAAACCGAAAAAAACTTAGCGGCTGCTGAAGAGCATCGTTTAGAGCGTCAAAAGCTTGAAGCACAGCGCGAAGTTAATACCGCAGAAGCAAAACGAGATGCAGAAAAAGCACGGGCTGACGGCTCAGCGTATGCTATTACAACAGAGGCAAAAGCCGAAGCAGAAGCAATAAAGTTAAAAGGTTTAGCTGAAGCAGAAGCGATCAAGAAAAAAGCCGAAGCGATAAAAACCAGCAAAGTGCTTGTTGAATACGTTAAAGCACAACAGTGGGATGGTAAATTACCGACGACGGTAATGGGAAGCGACCAAGGTATCTTGTGGAATATGAAAGAAAAGTAGACCTAAGTTTATAAAAACCTCCAAGCCTATTGAGTCATCAATAGGCTTTTCACTCAAGTTCAATTAACAGAGATGGGCGTTACCGTTACTCACCGTAACCGCAACGTCATTTAAACCTGGCATTTCCATAATTCGTGCTGAAAGACCAACGACTGTAGGAGGCACTTGATGAATACATGTTGCCGGCGTTATTAAAGCCAAATTTGTATCGCTCATCCCAGGAGCCATTTCATCGCTTCGATAAAAGAAGCCCTCTTTATCTGAACTCTTAGGATGACTCTTTTGTAGCACTTTACCTGCTTTAATCAAATCTTGACTAAGTATTTTGATGTCACTCAGCAGCTCTGCATGATAATTTTTTTTGCTTTGACCTCTGAAATGAACCTGTGAAATATGTTCGTCAGTAAGCGTGATAGTGAGTTCAATTTTAACGCCATTTGCTTTGCACTTTCGATACTCTACTGAATAATTCTGTCGATTAACACTAATACCACTTTGTTCAGCGTTACATTTAAATTGCAAAGGATGCTGATTTAACAAACGGTCTAGCTCTGCCGATTTGGTGTTAAGTGAAATCCCCAAAATCGAAAAGTTTTCAATTTTATCTCTTACAAACGTATCTTGTGCAACTACTTGATGTGGTAGCAAAAAAGCTAAAGCTATGATGCCAACTATTGGTACTTTTTTAGCAAAATTAAACATATGTCATCCCTTTCGTTAGTATCAAAATAATAAAAATGTTGAGCCAACAAACAAAACATCTTGTTTTATTATCTAAAGTCCAAACCTTATGTTACGTCATTCAACTTAGCTTCGAGTTCTACTATTTTTTGTTCAAGTGTCGCTAATTTTTCACGCGTTTTAATCAGCACTTGTGTTTGTACATCAAACTCTTCACGGGTAACCACGTCAAGCTCTGATAGTTTTCTTTGTAGCACTGTTTTGGTTTTATCTTCAAAGTCATTTGCTAAATTTTTTAAGCCTGGAGGAATAGCTTCCGTCACTTGTTTGGCAATATCTTCAATTTTCTTTGCATTAATCATGGCAACGCCTCTTCTCTATATATATTACTATTGTAATCGAATTAGCTATTTTGCCAACGTAAAAAACAAGGTAAAATCACCGCCCTTTATCAATAGTAGCCTGACCTCATGAAATTAAATCCCGGACAACAAGAAGCTGTAGATTATGTAAGTGGGCCATGTCTGGTATTAGCGGGTGCAGGTAGTGGAAAAACAGGCGTAATCTGTCAGAAAATTGCCTACCTAATAAAAAAATGTGATTACAAGGCACGCAATATTGCCGCGGTAACCTTTACCAATAAAGCGGCACGTGAGATGAAAGAGCGTGTCACTAAAATGTTAGGACGAGACTTAACACGAGGTTTAACGGTATCAACCTTTCATTCGCTGGGACTTGATATTGTTAGAAAAGAAATTAAAACCTTAGGTTACAAGCCTGGTTTTACACTATTTGATGACCAAGATACCTTAGCGCTACTAAAAGAATTAACTGCAGAGCAACTTGATGGCGATAAAGATCTCTTAAATAAATTGCAATCGATGATTTCGAATTGGAAGAATGATTTACTTCTTCCTGATGCGGCAATGAAACAGTCGAGCGATGCAGATACGTTACAATATGCACAGTTTTATCAACAATACCATCAGCATATGAAAGCGTATAATGCGCTAGATTTCGATGATTTGATTTTGATCCCAACGCTACTGCTAAAAAACTATGCGGAAGTAAGAGAGCGATGGCGCAAAAAAATTCGCTATATGTTGGTCGATGAATACCAAGATACCAATACTAGCCAATACGAACTGGTAAAATTAATAACTGGAGAGCGCGGCCGTTTAACAGTAGTAGGTGACGACGACCAGTCTATTTATTCATGGCGTGGTGCCAAACCACAAAACCTTGTTTTGCTCGGCCAAGATTACCCCTCCTTAAAATTAATCAAACTCGAGCAAAACTACCGTTCAAGCGGTCGTATCTTAAAATGTGCCAATATTCTTATTGCTAATAACCCGCATGTTTATGATAAATCGTTATTTAGTGAATTAGATTACGGTGTTGAGTTACGCGTTTTACAGACCAAAAATGAAGAACATGAAGTAGAACGTGTTGTTGGTGATCTGATCGGTCATCGATTTTTAAATCGAAGTCACTATAAAGACTATGCCGTGCTTTATCGCGGTAATCATCAGTCTCGTCTACTCGAAAAAGCCTTAATGACCAACCGCATTCCCTACAAAATTAGTGGTGGTACATCATTTTTCTCTCGCGCAGAAATCAAAGATGTCATGGCATATTTACGCGTATTAGTTAATCCAGACGACGATAATGCGTTTTTGCGTATTGTAAACGTACCGAAACGAGAATTAGGCCCAGCAACATTGGAAAAACTCGGCAGTTATGCCAATAAACGACAAATTAGTATGTTCGCTGCAAGTTTTGAATATGGGTTAGAAGAGTACTTAACGGGTCGTGGCTTAGCAAAAATGCAAGCTTTTACTCGTTGGCTGGTCGAAACCGCCGACAATGCAGAGCGCGGCGATACCGCAGCTGTACTTAGAGGTATGATCCGAGAAATAAATTATGAGGATTGGCTCTACGATACATCTCCAAGCGCGAAAGCAGCAGAAATGCGCATGAAAAATGTTACTGAGCTTTTTAGTTGGATCACGCAAATGTTAGAAGGTTCCGACGATGAAGAACCCATGACTCTGCCGCAAATCGTCACACGATTAACACTTCGTGACATGATGGAGCGTAACGAAGAAGAAGAATTTGCCGATCAAGTACAATTGATGACCCTGCACGCCTCAAAAGGATTAGAGTTCCCTTATGTCTACTTAATCGGTATGGAAGAAGGGTTATTGCCGCATCAAACAAGTATAGACGAAGGTAATGTTGAAGAAGAAAGGCGGTTAGCCTATGTAGGGGTTACACGGGCTCAGCGCGAGCTCACCTTCACCTATGCTAGAGAGCGGCGTCAGTTTGGTGAAGTAGCACGCACAGATACCAGCCGTTTTTTACATGAATTACCACAAGATGATTTAAACTGGGAAACAAAGAAAGCAACAAAAACACAGGAAGAAAAGCAACAAACCGCTAAAGCAGGTGTGGCGAACTTAAGAGAGTTACTTAAAAAGAAAAATTAACACGCGATAAAGTACGACAGTGACTGAAACTGATTGATCACTTTATCAGTTTCAGTGTTGGCTTTAACTATTCTGGATTTTCCATGTCGTAAAAGATTGCTTCTGTAAACGTTACCAATGCACCAATATTATTGCCTGACCACGCCCTATTAATATGTGGCTTCATCGCACCAATAATGCCTGTAAACTTGCGATAGCTACCTTTTTGATAACTTTCAAAACACTTTTGAGTAATTTTGTGCAATTGTCCTTTACCTCTAATCGCTTCGGTATAAATCACACTATAATTATTAATAAATGGATGCAGTACTTCTAAGAACTTTTCCGCATGCTCATTTTCTTGTAACAATTTAGCTCGGTTTTTTACTATCTCTTCATTTTTTCGTGCAATAACTGCGACAGACTCAAATAATATTTTTGATTCTTTTTTAGCATTAGTGGCATCTCTTTTAGCCGCCACTAATTGCTGCTGCAAAGCTTCAGCCCTAAAATAAAAATAAATACTAACACCAATAAAAACGGCTAAAACAGCCAATAAAAACATCATAATTAAACCTACAACTACAAATTATAATTACTATCTGGGGCGGTCGAATCACTAATTCGAGATAAAAAGATGTAAGGATCAATATCCTGTACACTTGGCGACTGACAATCGTACCTAACTTTTAACGAAAACTCACCCAAGTTTGCAAAAAGTTGCTGTTTTACTGCTTTTGCAAGTTTATCTAAATTACGTTGAAGGTCTTCTGGGCGTTGATGTGGAGCTAAAAACAAATATTCGCCTTCATTTATCACCCCCACTTTTACAAACTCTTCCTTAATGTCATTAATAAGTATGGCAAGCGCAGATACAACTTCCGCAACAACTTTTTTATTAAATAGGAAAGTAAGCTCATTCCAATTATCAATGGTAAAATAACCGACTGCTAACGGGTACTCGAAACGTCGCGCCATTTTATAATGGTATTGATACAATTTTTTGCTATAACTCGGTCCTGCAATGTAATCAATCGGTTTTTCAACTTCATCGTATAGGTGTTTAAGTTTGATTTTTCGTAATTTAAACCCTAACCAAAGACATAGTAAAAACAACAGGACAATAGACACAATTAATACACTGATCAACTGCCGTTGTTGTTGGTATTTTACTTGATATTCTTGAGTCAACGTAGATTGATTGGCAAATTGAAGTGAAAAATCTCGACGTTTTTGACTAGTCGCATTATTCGGTTGATTTAAGTTTGTCTGGTGACGATGATTACGATCGAAAAGCTTTTCTTTTTCCGTATACTTAAAGTATGACGCTAATGCTTTATCTAACTGCCCTAAATCTCGATACATGTGAGCAGCCATCAAATGCAATTCATTTTGCACTTCTGTTAACTCAGTAGTCACAGAAATCCGTTCTGCTTGCTTAATATAACGATACTGCAGCGCTTTATTATTAAGCTGTTGGTGAACTTTAGCAAGGTCGACTAAAACCGCTAAATAAGGCTGCGTTAAATTATAACCTTGAAACCCTTTTTCAGCTTTATTAAATAATGCCAACGCCTGTTGATATTCGTGTTGTAAATAATGCGTTTTACCAAGACCAGATTGGGCATATGCAACACGAATGGGTGCATTTCTTTTTTTCGCAAAGCTAAGTGCTTCCCAAAAAGCATTATAAGCGTCATCTAACAGACCTAATGCCAAATAAGAACGGGCTAAGTGGTAATACGTCTGATCAATATTTACCACTCTTTTTGATTCAAAGCGAAGCTTTAGCACTTTATTATACAAAGAAATTGCCGTGTTATTATCACCTAAATAATAATGCGCACTTGCCAGTAAGTTAATCAAAGCAATTCTATCGGATAGGCTAGGTTGTTGTTCAAGTAACTGTTCAACCTTTTCTATATCATTTAATGCACTGTCATGTTGAGCTAGCAATGCGTTTGCCATTGCACGGTAGCTGATGGCATAGATTAACCACTCTACATTATTGTGCTTTTTCGATATAGCAACCGCGCGCTCAGCGACTTCTTTAGCGCTATTAAATTTACCTTTGTAGTAATAACCTGCCGCCACTTTTAATAATAGCCTCAGGTTTATCTGCTTATCTACATTCAGCAGCGACACGCCATCTTGTGCAAATTGTAACGACTTCGCGAGATCACCTGTATTTGCGGCGGCATCGGCAAGTAACGTGAAAACTTTCGCCAAGGTATTATTGTTATAAAACTGTCTTTGTTTAATCACGCGCTGAGACAAGGTTAATACTTCATTGTATGGTATCGACTCACTATCACTATCGTATAATTTGTTAACCCAGTTAATATTTTCAACAATACCAACGCTAGCACGCTCTTCGGCGTTTAAACCTGTGCTGAGGGTACTGATTATAATGGCAAAGACAAATAGCGTGCGGATCATCGGATGAGCTTTCATCTTCCTTTATTTCAAGGAGTTATTAAAAATATCGTATGAAGTTTACCATATAAATAATATTTATGGTTTACAAGTTATATTCTCTGTCTATAATGGCAATTGAGCAGCTAAAGCTCGATAAGGGCAAATCTAGCGAAAGCTAGAGACGCAAAGTTACCGGTCTAAGGGGAAACCTACGGCAGCGGAACTACCAAATTTAGACATAGTGGGGGCTTGTCTACTTTAGGCATTTCTTAAGCTATATGTTTCTTTATTAGCACTAACTTTGCGTGCTCCCTTGTCCTCTTTTATCGCTGATAACACTCCTTTATTTCCAGTATTTTGTTATAGCTAAAATCAGATAAATGTCATGAGGCAATTTATTTACAATAATTTGCGATAAACGCTAGCACTTTGTGAAAAATTACTAGAGAATGAAGTTATAACAATAAAGATAACTCGCAGTAATATTTAGGGGATGGGTGATTTTGAAATACCATGATTCCATCAAACAAGCTGAACAAAAATCAACGCTAACCATTAAGCAACTAAACTTATGGCACCTACCAGCGTCGCCGATAAACTATTCAGTCTGTTATGAGTATATCATTGGCAAAACACCTGAGCTAAATAGACAAATTAAACAGCAGTTATCACTCGGCAAAAAGTTAGACGAATATTTCATTCAAGAGTTATATAAACAATATATACTCGGTCAGAGTAATTTTCGAGAAGAGATAATCACCGATATTGATGACCTAGTTGATAATTTAGCTACTAATAATCAACAATCAATGCACAGTGCGGATACTTTACTTCGCAAACTTGACCATAATATTATTGATCTCAAGTCTAATAATCAAAAAGCCATTACCAATGCCGTTCAACAAATAGAACATGCTTCAAAGAGTTTTAGACAAAAACAGCAACAACTCGCTAAACAACTCTTATTATCAAAAAAACAATCACAAACATTAAAGTCTGAGCTGGCTGAAATTAAGAAAGAAGTCTACTTAGATCCATTGACTGGATTGTACAATCGAAAAGCATTGAATAAGAATTTAGAACAGTGGACGCTTGAAGATCCAAACAAACAAATTGCCGCGATAGTTGTAAATGTTGATAAGCTATCTGCAGTTAGTGATAAATTCGGCGGATTAATTAGTGATGTTTTGCTGTCTAAAATAGCAAATAAAATTGGTACTTATGTAGGGGATAGTGGCTTACCTGTGCGTTCTGGTCATGATGAGTTTCTTATTTTATTGCCAGAGATCGAACGAGGCATCGCAAGCGAGATAGCAGAAAAAATTCGTCAGGGTGTAGAGAAATTAAGATTTGTTAGTAG
The DNA here is from genome assembly GCF_030295915.1 of Thalassotalea sediminis. Lineage (NCBI taxonomy): Bacteria > Pseudomonadati > Pseudomonadota > Gammaproteobacteria > Alteromonadales > Colwelliaceae > Thalassotalea > Thalassotalea sediminis. The sequence continues at coordinate 3,809,743 of NZ_AP027361.1, forward strand.
TAAGTCAGGGGTTAGATTACCACACATGACTATTTCACTGGGTGTAAACGATTTTAACCTGTCACAAAATGTAGAGTCCGTCATTAATTACACCCGAAACTTAGTCACAGACATGCAGCGTCATACTGCGAACAAAATTACCGTCGCAACCTAATCAGACATCGATTCAACTTTAGCAATTAGCGCCATCAATGTTTGTTCACTAAAGACTTCTATACCATGTTGTTGTAACAATGCAGCAGTAACTCCTTGGCCAGGTATTTTCGTACCATTAAACGAACCATCGTAAATAGTATTACTACCACAGGATGGGCTAGATTCTTTTAACAACGCATATTTAATTCCATGTTTTTTGCATATATCTAGTGTCTGATTAGCACCTTTTACAAAAGCATCGGTAACGTTTTTACCTGAGGTGTCTATAATCAACCCATTTACTCGCTCAGCTGGTAAACGAGGAATAGACAAACCGCCTGCAACTTCAGGACAAACTTGTATTATTCGACCTTGATGACGCCAGCGCTCTATTACCTCATTGATAAGTTTCTGATGACCACCATCATACCTTACCAACTCACCCATCAAGCATGCACTTACTAGTATTTTTTCCATTATTGACCGTTAGTTAAATATCGATAAAAAGCGTTTAAATTTTCTTCCGAGATCAAGTCTATCGCTTCAAACCATATAGACTGGCTATAACATTCAAAATGTAGCCAATAATGGGACTGTCGCCAAGTTACATCATAACTGACCCTGTCAGCACCAAGGTGAACATTATCCAACGAAATTTCACGATATCGTTCGAGTAGTGACTCGAAGTAATGCGCCACGTCTTCTTGTGACCAATCACTGTTAAATGCATCTATCGACTTTTCATTATCTATACAAATAATGTTATTAAGCTGTTGCCATTTAATTTTTTCCACACACCAAGACAATTGATCTATCCCAAAGAAATGTTAATCGGTTGCATATAATACAAAAAATCTGAGACAGCTTTGATCTTTTTTCATATAATCGAGGTAGGCAATTAAATTTTCTAATCAAACACAAGAGAGATATGGGCATGAAAAAATTTACGCTAGCAGTTGCTGCTACTGTGATGATGGCATCTCCGGTATTCGCAGGCGACATCGCCAAAGGTAAAGCAAAAGCAATGGTTTGTGGTGCTTGTCACGGTGCAGAAGGCGTTTCTACAAACAGTATGTGGCCAAACTTAAAAGGGCAAAAAGAGCAATACCTATACAAGCAGTTAAAAGATTTTAAATCAGGTGCTCGTAAAGATCCGATGATGTCTGGTCAAGCAATGTCATTAACAGACGAAGATATGAAAAACTTAGCGGCATATTACGCGAGTTTAAAATAAGTATTCTTATTTTTAAGCGCTCAAAAGAGCGCTTTTTTACCCGAATACTTAGTTATCGTGCGCCTTAATGAGACTTAAAAAGGGCTCGCCATAACGCGCTAATTTAGTTTGTCCGATACCTGATATATTTAGCATCTCAGCTGATGATTTAGGCTTAAAGCGCGCTAACTCTGATAAGGTTGCATCATTAAATACAATATAAGGCGGTATATCTTCACTGTCTGCGATGTCTTTCCTTAATTCACGTAACTTAGCAAACAACGCTCTATCATATTGACCACCACGCTTGTCTTGGCGCCAATAACTAGCTTTTTGTAATCTTGGTGTCGCTAAACTTAACGCTTGTTCACCTTTCAAAATAGCTCTCGATGCTTCTGTTAACATCAGCGCGGAGTGATTAGAAATATCTTGCTGTAAATAACCTAGATGATTGAGTTGACGAATAATTGCATACCAAAATCCTGGCGTTTTATCTTTACCAAGCCCAAAAGTAGATAACTTATGATGTTTTGCCTGTTCAATTTTTTCATTGTGTTGACCTCTTAATACGTCAACAAGGTATTTAGCATTGTGCCTTTGTTCTAAGCGATAAACACATGACAGCACCATTTGTGCAACTTTTAATCCATCAAACTGACTTGGTGGATCTAAGCAAATATCACAATTTCCGCAACCTGAGGTTGTAAACTCGGCAAAATAATTCAACACTAACTGACGTCGACACGTTTGAGATTCTAAAAAGTCGCTTACGGCAGCAAAGCGCTGTAATTCAACATGCCGCTTATGTTCATTTTCGGTGTCATTAATACGTTTTTGAATGCGCTCAACATCCTTCTCATCATGCAAATATAACGCCTCTGCTGCTAACCCATCTCTTCCCGCTCGACCTATCTCTTGGTAATAAGCTTCCAATGTTCTAGGCGGTTCAAAATGAATAACAAATCTAATATTGGGTTTGTTTATACCTAAACCGAATGCAACAGTTGCAACAACCACTTGAATATTGTCTTTAGCAAAACCATCTTGAACTACAGCACGAATGTCATTTTCCATCCCTCCGTGGTATGCAGCGCAGTTTATACCTGACTTTGCCAACGCTTCACTTAATTTTTCCACCTGCCAACGGCTACTACAATAGACGATGCCTGCATCTTGTCCACGCTTTTTGATATAGCTGATCACCTGCATCACACCTTGATACTTATCAGCCTTTGTTAAACGAATATTAGGTCGATCGAAACTATCAAGTTGAATGTACGGATCATGTAAATTCAACTGCTGTAATATATCTTTTCGTGTTGTTACGTCCGCCGTTGCTGTGAGCGCAATCACCGGAATCGTAGGAAACTGTGATTTTAGTATAGCTAATCGTGTGTAGGCCGGTCGAAAATCATGCCCCCACTGAGAAATGCAATGTGCTTCATCAATAGCAAATAAACGAATTGGCAGCGCATGTAGCCCTTGTAAAAAATAGTGCTGTGTCAAGCGCTCTGGCGCTACATATAGTAACTTCAATTGACCATTAGCCAAACGTGAAAATGTCTCTTGAACCTCTTGGCTCGATAACGTGGAATTGACGAATGCAGCCGGAATACCTTGTCGATTTAGACTATCCACTTGATCTTTCATTAACGCAATTAACGGTGAAACAACAATAGTGATGCCATCTAGCAAAGTTGCAGGCAATTGATAGCAAAGTGATTTACCACCACCGGTAGGCATTAATACCAGACAATCTCTTCCTGATAAAATTTGCTCAATAACGTGTTGCTGACCAGCCCTAAATTCAGAATACCCAAAAACTTCTTGTAAGTTTTTTTGTAACGTATTTATTGGTTCAGCAATGGATAGTTCACTCAATGTAAAGTCTTCTCGAAATAACAAGGGGAGTATTTTACCCGAATATACAGATGAGAAGAAAACTTTCTTTTTCTTATAAAACGATGCACACTTAGCTTAACACTCTCATCCGACCAGGTATTATGAATCAAGCTGATGTCTTTAAACAAATTGCCCATTTCTGGAATAACGGTATGCCGTTTAACCAATTACTTGGCCTAGAAATCAAAAAATTTGACACTCAAACCTCTGAAATAAGGTTTAAATGGCAAGACAAACTTATTGGCAATCCAATGCAAAAAATACTACACGGCGGCGTAACAGCATCAGCGTTAGATCTCGCAGGTGGTATTGTTGCCGCTGCAAATATTATTCAACATTTAGATGATACGTCCGAAGAAAATATTGCCCGTAGCTTGAGCAAGCTCGGCACAATAGATCTTCGCACTGATTTTCTCCGTCCTGGTCGTGGCGAAGAATTTATCGCCACCGCTCATATCATTCGAAGTGGCAGTAAAGTAGCAGTAGCGCGAATGGAGTTACATAATGAAGAAAACGTACATATCGCGTTTGGCACAGGTACCTATATGGTTGGCTAATGTTTATTGGTTGAAACCCTCCTTAAATTAACGTTACCGTGATAAAATACCCTTTTTGTCATTATTGCATGCCATGACTGCTCAGGAACAAAAGTTAGGCGTTATTAACGCGCTAGCCGCATACCTCTTATGGGGTTTAGCACCAATATATTTTAAGTTGATTGAACATGTACCGGCAGATGAAATAATGGTACATCGTGTCATTTGGTCATGTTTGTTACTCTTCAGCTTTGTACTGATTACGCCTAAATGGCGTATAGCTTCTTCACTTTTAAAATCACCTACTGTGATCGGAAAACTAGCATTAAGTGCTTGTTTTTTATCTTTCAACTGGTTTGTATTTATTTGGGCAGTCAATAATGGTCATATGCTAGATGCCAGCCTAGGATATTATATTAACCCACTGATTAATGTGGCGTTTGGCATGTTATTTCTTGGTGAAAAACTAAGAAAATGGCAGGGTATTGCTGTTAGCCTAGCGATCATGGGGGTATTGATTCAAATTATCACCTTGGGCACATTACCGATTATCTCCCTAACGTTAGCGACATCATTTGCCATTTACGGCTTATTACGTAAAAAACTCCATGTAGACTCAATTGTCGGCCTACTTATTGAGTCTTTTATCATGACACCTGTTGCACTATGTTACTGGGTTTTGTTCGTTGATTCAGACACAAGCAATATGATAAATAATGACGTGTCTTTAAACCTGTTGTTAATAGCTACGAGCATTGTAACTACCGCGCCACTACTGTGCTTTACTGCAGCGGCTAAACGTTTAACCTTATCTACAATCGGCTTTTTCCAATATATTGGCCCGAGTATTATGTTTATTTTGGCAACGTTTTATTATCAAGAGCAGGTTAATAGTGAAAAGCTGATGACCTTCGCATTTATTTGGGTTGCACTGATTATCTACTGTATTGATTCTTATCAAAGCCGACAGCGTCAGGTCACTTGATCAATGGAAGTAGGTATCGTTAAATTGAATGTTGCGCCTTTATTTGGGCTACTTTCAATAGTAATATCGCCATGCAATTTTTGTTTAATAATATTATAAACAATATTCATTCCTAGCCCAGTACCTCCGCTATTTCGCTTAGTGGTATAAAAGGGTTCAAATATATTTAGCAAGACCTCTGGCGCCATGCCATTGCCATTATCCGAATAAGTAATATTAACCAGATTCGTTTGTACTGAAATATCTATCGAAATATTGCCTGACGATTTATTTTCGAAACCATGTTTCAACGAGTTAGTCACCAGGTTAGTGAATACTTGAGCTAATGCCCCAGGTACCGTTTTAACTTCAATATGTTCTTGTCCGCTAACCTCGTAAGTAACACGATGTTTTTTCATTTCAGCAGACAAGGTGCGCATGATCTCATTAATATAATCAACCAGGTTTACTTCTCTTGCCTCACCAACAACTTGATCTGCTGCGACTTGTTTAAAGTTATTTAATAATTCAATCACGCGATTTAATGACGACATATTTAAATCAGCAGCTTGTTCTGTTGCTTCGAAAAATTTCTTCATTTGTGATTTAGTCAAACAGTTTTCTTCAAAGTCTTCTTTGATCGCTCGTGTACTCTCTAAAGCAGAACTCGTCGAGGTTAATGCAATGCCTAGAGGAGTGTTAATTTCATGTGCAACACCTGCAGTCAGTTTACCTAATGACGCCAATTTTTCTGATTGCACTAATTGATTTTGCATTTCCTTCAAGTTGTTAAGTGTTAAGCTCAACTTGCGTGTTGTTCGTTTATTTTTTGCGAATAACCAAACCAACAGAATCGTAACAAATACAGCAACGCAAATAACAATCGCCAATACCATCAGATAAAATTGTTGTTGTGCAATGAGCTCTGAGCGCTCTTCTAATTCGACATTTTTCTGATTGAGTTGCTGACCTTGTTGGTCTATTTGCGATTTTTGCTTGGCGATCAAATCGCGGTTATAAGCAATTCGGCTTTCCATATCGCTACTTTCTCGCTCTTTCGCCTCAACGGCTTTCTGTTGAATGCCGAGCTCTTTTTTTACCTTCGTTAATTGATTAACCATGTCGTTCAACTGCTTTTCTTTAATATCAACGGCTTGTTTTTGCCGTTCAATATCTTTTTGCAACGCAACTAATTGTACTTGTCGTTGCTCTGCAATTTTTTGCCGTTCTTCCAATTGACTATCAAGTAACCGAAGCCTTTTCGCTGTTGCTTTAAGCGTTTCACTTTGCTGTTGTAAGTCATTATGCAGTTCGGCTTCTCGTTGTCGCATCTTTTGCATCGCCAATTCGGTTTCTCGGTAAAGTTCAGCGATAACTATTTCTGTACCTCCGAGTAACAATAACTCTTTTGATGTTGTTAATCCTTCATAAACAATGTTCGATTTATTGACTTCAAATTCAATCACCGATGTATCGTTGTTTAGAAAAAGATTTATCATCGCATTATGCTTGTCTTTACTGTTATAAGTGACAAGCAATGTATCTGTTTTCCTCAAATCTGAGGCAATTAAAGCAGTATCAATATTATCTTTTACGTCAACAAACACTAGATCTGCACTAGCAGCATTTTGCACCACACTAACAAACGTGACTTTAATGGGTTTTTGCTTTACTTGTCTGTCACCCAGTTCGCGTAATACATTTTTATAAAAGTTGCTATCTTGATAAACAGCAATAGTGAAGGATTTTTTTTGGTTTTCTTCTGGCCAAGTGACGTGCTTTAAGAAATTGTATAAGTAAGCTATTTTAATTTGTTCACTATTTAGTTGCTGAGCGTGAACATGCGTAACAATGCAAAATTGCGTCATTAAATACATTATTAACAAACCGAGTTTCTTGACCCAAGAACAAGGCATAGATATTTAACCCTTTTATTATTATTATCCGTACTTTACTGACTTTTTAACTAGAAATCACCTGCTAAATTTGACCGATAAGCTCAAGATAGGTTAGTCTGAAAATCACAGAAAAATAACAATAAGAAGTAAATGCTTAACAAGTCTACCTTAAGTATAGTCTGGCTGTTACTGTTAAGTCTAACGAATCAAGTAAATGGTGAGATACTAGCGTCAGCAGCTACTCCTGCACGTGACGACTTTCTTAACTTTTCACTACAGCAATTAATTGATACACGAGTCACTGTAGCCTCACTTACTGAAGAAACCGTTGCACAAGCACCCGTTCCTGTGACCTTGATCACAGAAAACATGATCAAACAAAGCGGCGCTAAAACCCTGAAAGAATTATTACTTTCCTATGTACCTGGGTTTACCAATGTTGAAGACCAAAATGAAATAAATATTGCTGCACGCGGTATCTTTAGCTCTGCTCAACAAAAAATACTGATTATGATTAATGGTCATCGTTTAAATAGCAGAAGCTATTCAATGGCTACGCCTGATCACAGTATTTCATTAAATAAAGTGCAACAAATCGAAGTATTAAGAGGGCCCGCCTCTTCGTTATATGGCAATGTTTCTCTAACCGCGACCATTAATATCATATTGAAATCCGCGCAAGATATGACGCATCAACAAGCCACTGTCGCCGTCGGCAATTATGGTCAAAAATCTGCAAACCTACTGCTTGGTAACTCTTTAAAATATGCAGACTTTATCTTTTGGGCAGATACGTTTCACGCTGACGGTGAAAAAATAAAGCTAACACCTGAAAATATTTATAGTGAGCATCCTCAACCTAATAGCCAAGCGATTATTTATGGCATCAAAGATAAACATCCTTTTGATGTTGGTTTGAGTATCACGACAGATATTGGTGACTGGCTATTTAATCAAAGACGAAGCCACTATATTGAACCTTATAGTGCGGGCGGTTTAAGCGGCGAACCATATGATTACGATAGCTTTGAAAAAGTAAATGGTACTGGGCCTGGATTTGGATACGTTGCCACTCATGCTGAATATAAGCACAACTATTCTGATCAAGACTGGCAAAGTGAAATACGTGTCTATTATGATCAACATCTTGTCGAAACAGCGGTTGTTGTTGAACCTTTAACACCAACTTACCTAGCACCTGCATGGAAAGAACGTTCACTGGGGCTTTCTAGTACCCTAGAAACTAAGCTGCTAACAGGAGACCTTTTACTTGGTATACAGCTTGAGAATTACAAAGTTTATGCAGGAGAGCTCCCTACAGGTAACACCAGTTATTCAATCACCATGACTGATAACAACCTACTCCCTTCTGGCACTGAAAGTAACTATTCCGGTTTTTTACAATATAAATACCCATTAACTAAAAATTGGCGAGCAAACTTAGGTTTGCGCTACGATTATAAAAATAGAAAGGCAACGAACAATATCAACCAAATAAGTCCTAGGTTGGGTTTCGTATACCAACATCAAGACGTTAGTATAAAATTTGGTTATTCAGAAGCCTTTGTAGATGCCACGTATTGGAATCGTTTTTCAAAACTTACTTCTTTTGTCGGCGCGTCAAACTTAAAGCCTGAGAAACTGCGTTCATTACAAATATCACCATCAATAAATTTTCCCGACGCAGACCTGCAACTGACAAGTAATGTGTTCTATGACCAGTCGGAAGACGTAATATTTAGAGACAATATGGCGACAGAAGTTAATTACAGTAATGCTGGGAAACTCACAACTTGGGGAATTGAGCAAGAATTAAGCTATTTAACCCCTGTACTAAACGTTAGAGCCAACGCCACATTTAGACGAGCCGTTAGTAGTGAAAAAATACCCGTAAATAACGGCTATGTGCATCACGTACCTAAATTTACTGCCAATATCATTACTGACTTCTCACTAACAGAACAGTTAGATCTTCATCTCGCCGTTCGTTATATTGGCAAGCAGTACTCACCAATAGTAATTCAGCGCAATGGTAAAGTGCTTACTGATCGCTTTCCTGAACAAGGTGTTGATTTTTATGCGCCTAAAAACACTGAAAAAGCAGTCTTTTTAGTGAATGCGAATATGCGTTACAACGTAAACGAACAACTTTCATTTGGTGTACGGGTCGACAATGTACTGAATACGCAATATAAACAAGGAGGCACAACAATGCACCCCTACCAACAAAAAGGTCGATGGTTCACTGTAGAGATGTCGATTAATTTTTAATGTTTTGCGCTATGAATCAACTACGGTGATTTGATTACGGCCATTTTCTTTAGATGCATACAGCCCTTTATCGGCAAGCGTCATCTGTTCGGCAAGCGGCAGCTGACAATTAAATACTACACCTAAACTGATAGAAAAATTAATATTTTGCTTATCAAAATCAACAGTTGATATGGCAACTTCTCGACGAAAGTCATCTAAAGTATCATATATAGCCGTTTGGCTTTCACCTGATAATAAAATCGCAAACTCTTCCCCACCTATTCGTGCTAATAAAGCCTCAGGCAATTTTTTACGCATTTTAGACGCTAAATTCTTGAGAATGAAATCACCTGCATCATGTCCATAACGATCATTAATCTGCTTAAAATAGTCAATATCTATCATCGCCAAGCCATAACTGAAATCCGCCTCAATAAAACCCTGTAAGCGCGATTTTACTTCAGAAAAGAATGCTCTTCGATTCGGCAACCCCGTTAAATAATCGGTATTAGCAGCCGTTTGAATTTGTTCAATATTGTGTAAATTTTCTATATTTTGCATCATACGACAATAGAATTCTTCAGTACAAAAAGGTTTGCGAAGAAAATCATCGGCACCATTTTTAATAAAACGTGCCGACAACATTGGATTTTTAGCGCCCGATATACCAATAATTGCTAACTTTTCTCGACTATAATGTTTACGCAATTCATTGGTTAATGCTATGCCATCCATTACCGGCATTTCTAAATCGGTGATCACAAGCTTTATATTGCTGTGTTGTTTTAGTGTTTCTAATGCAGCTTGACCAGTCTCTGCAACAAAGACGGTAAAGTTTCGCCGTTTTAGCAATTGTACAATGTAGTTTCTCGCAGAGCGGGAGTCATCAACGACCAGAACACCAGTGCCTTTATTCGCTTTCTGCCAGTATAAAATACGTTTAAGGTACATGTAGGCTTGGCTATTTTCTTTGGGAATATAATCGATAACGGGCTGAGCTAAAATCGTGGAACGTGTTGTATCATCCATTTTCCCCGTTATAACCACACTTGGAATACCGTGACTCAGTACCGTTTCAATCACTTCACCATTGGGTGCATCTGGTAAATTAAAATCAAGTGTTGCGGCAAAAAAATCTGTATCGCCCTGCAATATTTGCTCGACCTCTAACAACGTACTTGCAGTTGTCACCTCATATCCCAAAGCTATCCCAATTTTTTTGATAACCGCGGCTATCGCATTACTATCTTCAACAACTAACAGTCTATCTGCCACAACTTTACTCTTATTAATTTTTTACAACGGCTTTAAATTAGCATAGGCGACAACAAGCCATTTGCTACCTGCATCGGCAAAATTAACTTGAACTCGACTTTGAGCACCATTACCTTCATAGTTTAACACTACCCCTTCACCAAACTTTTGATGCAATACAGACTGTCCTAGTTTAAAGCCAGTACCTTCAAATGTTTCGAGTGAAATAGCATTAGCAAATCTTCCCGATGACTTGGGTCTAGAAACTTGATTGTGCATTCGAATTTCTTCAACGCATTCGCTTGGCAACTCCCTTAAAAATCGACTTGCTGGATGAATTTTTTCTTGTCCATATAAGCGTCGACTTTCAGCATGGCATAGGTACAGCTTTTCCATTGCTCGGGTCATACCAACGTAACAGAGCCTACGTTCTTCTTCCAAGCGACCTATTTCTTCCATCGACTGTTGCGACGGAAACATCCCTTCTTCTAAACCAGCTATAAAGACTAATGGAAACTCCAAACCTTTGGCTGAGTGCATGGTCATTAATTGCACGGCACTCTCAAATTCATCTGCTTGACCTTCCCCTGACTCTAGCGCTGCATGTGTAAGGAAACCGGTCAATTTCGTCTGTTCTTGCTCAAGTTCAGGGTCAATTTCAAATGTTTGGCACGCAGTGACCAATTCATTTAGGTTTTCAATCCGAGCTTCTGCTCTTTCACCTTTTTCTGCCTGATACATCGCTTTTAAGCCGCTTTGTTGAATAACAAAATTCGCTTGTTGATCAAGGTCTAAGTCTTTGCTGTCATCTTCTAGTTGATCAATAAGATCAACGAAAACACGAATAACTTTAGCACTACGACCTTTAAGCTGATCACTGGCCAACATTGCCTGACAAGCCTGCCACAATGTAACTTCCATACTACGCGCTGCATCACGTACCAATGCTAGTGTTTGATTGCCAATGCCTCGCGTTGGCGTATTGATTATGCGCTCAAATGCAGCATCATCATCGCGGTTATTAATTAACCTTAAATAAGCTAATGCATCTTTGATTTCTTGACGCTCGAAAAAGCGTAAGCCGCCATAAATACGATAAGGTAAATTAGCCTGCAATAGGGCTTCTTCTAATATACGAGACTGAGCATTACTACGATATAAAATGGCGACATCATTCAAGTCACCGTTTTCGTTCCGCCATTGTTCAATACGCCCAGCAATAAAGCGTGCTTCATCAATTTCGTTAAAAGCAGTGTATATGGCAATTTTTTCACCCTGTGCGCCATCCGTCCATAAGTCTTTACCCAATCGATTATTGTTGTTGCCGATCAATTTATTGGCCGCTGTAAGAATATTTGCCGTAGAACGATAGTTTTGTTCTAGCCGTATTGTCGTTGCGTCTTCAAAGTCATCTAAAAAGCGTTGAATGTTTTCAATTTTAGCGCCACGCCAGCCATAAATAGATTGATCATCGTCACCAACAATCATCACATTACTTTGCTCTCGTCCCAGTAAGTTTAACCACGCATATTGAATGGCATTTGTGTCTTGAAATTCATCTACGAGTATTTGCGAAAAGCGTTGTTGGTAATGTCGCAATAATACTGGGTGATTTAACCAAAGCTCATGTGCGCGTAGTAACAATTCCGCGAAGTCGACTAAACCCGCTCGATCACATGCATCTTGATAGGCCTGATATACTTTTACAAACGTTTCTTCCGTTTGATCGTAATGCGTTTCAATATGATTGGCACGTAATCCTTCATCTTTTTTACCGTTGATATACCATTGCATTTGCTTAGCAGGCCAACGTTTTTCATCTAAATTTAAAGCCCGAAGTACACGTTTTACTAACCTTAGTTGATCATCTGAATCAAGTACTTGAAAGCTTTGCGGTAAATTCGCTTCTTGAAAATGCATACGTAACAAGCGATGTGCTAAGCCATGGAAAGTACCGATCCACATTCCATGAATATTACCGCCAACTATTTGCTCGACACGCGCACGCATTTCCGCTGCTGCTTTATTCGTAAATGTTACCGCCAATATACTGTGAGGAGAGACTTGTTCAACTTGTTTTAACCAAGCTATTCGTTGCACTAGTACCCTAGTTTTACCACTACCAGCACCCGCCAGCACCAGCATATTCTGCAGCGGCGCGCCTACGGCTTCACGTTGTTTATCATTAAGTGAATCTAGTAGTTCAGATACATCCATTAAGTACTCTCTCGTATTGTTAATCTTAATTAAGTAAGCGATTTAATTCTGTTATATCACGTAGCTCTACTGTCGCTAATTGCGTAATAGGTTTACCAATATCATATGTAGAAACCCATGCCGTTTGGCAGCCAAACGTTGTGGCACCATAAATATCATTGAGACCACAGTCTCCAATATGCAAAAGCTCCTGTGGCTTAATGGCTAATTGTTGACATGTTAATGCAAACATATCTGGTGCTGGCTTTTGTTTTTTTGATAAATCGGCATGATGTATTTGGGTAAAATACTGAGATAACCCAATGGCCTGAGTATCAACATTTCCATTTGAAATAGCGACTAAAGGCCATTTTTTAGCCAGTTGGCTAAGTAATTTATGAATTGCTTCAGGTACTTTAAAATTACTGCGCTGCGTAATAAAAAAGTCTAACGCTTTCTGTGCCATGTCACCAGCAATCGATGAGTCATAACCCAAGGCGATAAAGCCTAAGTGGTAACTTTTCCGCCTAAGTTCTCCGACGTCGTGTATCAGCTTACTGTTTTCCAAGAGTGCTTGTTGGCGAAAGCGAAACCAAAAATGATAATCATATTCACCGACAGGCAGCAATTCGTTAAAATACTGTCGCATCTTAGCATCAGTCGCTAACATAACAGGCGCGTTATGATATAAAGTATCATCTAGATCAAAACTAATCGCCTTGAACGGCAATAGACGACGATTAAAGCGCATTACTTTGCCTGTAATTGAACAAGTAACTTGGCCACCAGTTTTCTAAATTGATTAAGCAATAACGTGTCCATCCGTGGCTCAAAATGGTCAGTATCTTGTGAACTGATCGCAATAAATCCAATCAACTCTTGATGATGTTCAAGCTTAATCAAAACTACCGAACCTTCGCACCGTTCATCAAAGATCAACTGTTGTTCACTTTGTTGAATACGTCCAAAATAATAATCTTCTTCATTAAGTCGATTCGCGATAATCTCTCGACAATCATTTTTAGCGATACACGAGTGTTCAAGCGTGTTTGGTGACACTAACCATAGTTTTAGCGCCTTGAGTGACAAGAGTTCTGTCGTAGCTTGATGCAAACAATCTAATAACTCTGCCCCACTTTCACAATCGAGTAACCGTAAATACAAATCACTGTACAACGAAAAGAGTTGCTCATTCTGATTAGCCACAGACATTAAATGCGTGATCTCTTCTTCAAGTGTCTGCACTTTATTGCGTAACGCCAATTGTTGACGTTCAACCAATGAAATTGCACCTCTGTGAGGGTCTGATAAACGTAAGCTGGTCACTAACGCTGGATGACGATTAAAGAACTCAGGATTTTCTTGTAAATAGGTAACAATAAGTTCATCTGTCAGTTGAATATCCACATCGGTTGCTGTCACCATATCTAATGACCCTTTCTCTGCAGATAATGGGGTATCTTGTTTACTCATATATGAATTTGTCCATCGAATACATGAACGGCTGGACCTGTCATTTTTACAGGATTTCCGGGGCCCTTCCAGTATATTTTTAATTTACCACCGGGTAATTGTACTGTTACTTGTTTAGCGAGTTTTTTCTGAATTTGGCCAACCACCACCGCTGCACAAGCACCACTTCCGCAAGCCAATGTTTCAGCTGCACCACGTTCAAATACGCGTAGTTTAATAAATTCAGGTGAAACGATTTCCATGAAACCAACATTGGCTCCTTGAGGAAATCGCTCATGAGTCGCTAGCTTTTCCCCAAGAGACTCAACAGGCGCGGTTTTAATATCATCAACCGTAATAACACAATGTGGATTACCCATCGAAACCGCTCCGCATAGCACGGTTTCATCTTCACTACGTAATATGTAGGTTCCTTCTGCTTTTTGTGCAGTAAAAGGTATTTTGTTTGGCTCTAACTGCGGCACGGGCATATTAACGGTGACATTACCATCGCGCTCAATAAACAACGTCATCTTACCTGAATGTGTGGATACACGTATTTTATGTCGGCCTGTTAAACCTTTCATTTTAACAAAACGTGCAAAACAGCGTGCGCCGTTACCGCACTGACTCACTTCACTACCATCAGCATTAAAAATACGATAATGAAAATCTAAATCCGGATCATAGGGCGGTTCAACTACCAACAACTGATCAAAGCCAATGCCAAAATTTCTATCAGCGAGCAGCTTAATTTGGTCATTAGGTAAATAAACATTTTGTGTCACATTATCGAGCACCAAAAAGTCATTACCCAAACCATGCATTTTCGAAAAATTTACTAACATGTCGCTCTCTTAAGGAAGCAAGGCTTCTCCTTGCCATAAACTTTCAAGCGTCTCACGCTCTCTAACAACAAAGGCTTTATCACCATCAACCATCACCTCTGCGGCGCGAGGACGACTGTTGTAATTAGAACTCATGGTAAACCCATAAGCTCCTGACGATCTTACAGCGAGTAAATCTCCAGCTTCAATAGCTAAAGCGCGATCTTTGCCAAGAAAATCACCCGTCTCACACACTGGGCCTACAATATCGTATGACCTTGTAGTCAAACTATTATTTTCAATCACAGGAATAATATTTTGCCATGCTTGATACAGTGCAGGGCGTATTAAATCATTCATGGCACCGTCAACAATGGCAAAATTACGCTCTTGGTTTGTTTTAATAAACTCTACTTCAGTCACTAGAATACCCGCATTTGCCATAATGGCGCGACCGGGTTCATAGATCAACGTAATATCTCTATCTGCAAGCTTTTGTGCAATCGCTTCTGCATATTGTTGTGGGTGGGGAGGCTGCTCATCTTGGTAACACACCCCGAGCCCACCACCTACATCAATGTGTGACAAATGAATACCTTGTTCAGCTAAATTATCAACAAGCAACAAAATGCGTTCAAGCGCATCTAAAAAAGGGGAAATTTCTGTTAACTGGGAGCCAATATGACTATCAATGCCTTTAACATCAATATGCGACAGCGTCGCTGCATGCGCATATATTCGGTATGCATCGTCAATACTGACACCAAATTTGTTTTCTTTTAGCCCCGTTGAAATATAAGGATGAGTACCGGCATCAACATCTGGATTTACACGTAACGAGATTGGAGCTACTTTATCCATCGACTTTGCAACTTGTTGAATACGTGCTAATTCGGCTTCAGACTCAACATTAAAACAATAAATGCCTTTATCAAGCGCGTACGCTATTTCATCAGACTTTTTACCAACACCAGAAAAAACGACCTTCGCTGGATCACCACCTGCTTCAAGTACCCTTGCCAATTCACCTTTTGATACAATATCGAAACCAGAGCCTAATCTAGCTAAAATATTGAGCACCGCTAAATTGCTGTTAGCTTTTACCGCGTAACAAACTAAGTGTTCTCGTCCTGCCGCTGCATTATTGAAGGCATGCCAATGACGCTCAATGGTAGCGCGAGAATAAATAAACAAAGGCGTACCATATTGTTTTGCTAACGCCGATACAGCGCAATCTTCGGCATACAGCTGTGCCGCACGACGATTGAAGAAATCCACTATTCTTGTTCCTGTTTTTCTGCCGGTCGCTCTACTGTTGCATGCTCTTTTGTTTTTTTCTCGTCCGATTCTTGATATAAAGGACCAGGCATTCCACAACTGGATAACAGCATTATTGACAGTAAGCCACCGAATATAATTGAATTTTGTTTACGCATTTTTGATTAATTCGATTTTTTTCCCATGATAGACGTTTTATAATCTCATGACCATCAAATACCAACGAATCGATAGTGAATTTTTTCGATTCAATAAAAGGATCACTCAATGAACGATACACAATACAATCTAATGGCCGACGAACTGTTATTGACCCTCGAAGAAGCAATAGAAGATTGTGGTATTGATATCGATTACGAAGGTGTTGGTGGCATGTTAACCCTTACCTTCAAAAATGCCAGCAAAATCATCATCAACAAACAAGCGCCGCTTCATGAAATATGGGTAGCAACCAAGTTTAATGGCCACCATTTTCATTTCGATAATAACCAGTGGCATGATAAACGCGGCGGCGGTGAATTTTGGCAATTTATTTCTGACGCTGTTTCAAAACAAGCAGACGCTCAAGTCACTCTAAGCGCATAATAGTTAGGACTCCTCATGACAAAACAGATCATTCGCATTGCTACACGTAAAAGTGCTTTAGCGTTGTGGCAAGCAGAGTATGTAAAAGCTCAATTAGAACACTTTCACGACAACCTTGCCGTGGAGCTCGTTCCAATGACGACAAAAGGCGATATTATTCTCGATACTCCATTGGCAAAAGTAGGCGGTAAAGGGCTTTTTATCAAAGAGTTAGAAGTGGCGATGCTAGAAGGTAATGCAGATATTGCCGTTCATTCGATGAAAGATGTACCTGTTGAATTCCCTGAAGGATTAGGGTTAGAGGTAATTTGTCCACGTGAAGATCCTCGTGACGCTTTCGTTTCTAATCATTTCAATAGTATTGACGAACTGCCACAGGGCGCAATAGTAGGTACCTCTAGCTTACGCCGAGAAAGCCAACTGCGGGCTAGACGCCCAGACTTAGTGATCCGTAGTTTACGTGGTAATGTGAATACACGCTTAGCGAAATTAGATGCTGGCGAGTTTGATGCCATCGTTTTAGCGTCCGCAGGGCTTATTCGCCTACAAATGTTAGACCGCATTCGTCAATATATTCCACCTGAAGTTATGTTACCCGCAAATGGCCAAGGTGCTGTCGGCATAGAGTGCCGTACAAATGATGAGACGATTAAAGCGCTATTAGCCCCTCTTGAATGCCATGAAACACGTATTCGTGTGTTAGCAGAACGCGCCATGAATAGTAAACTTGAAGGAGGGTGTCAGGTGCCTATTGGCAGCTATGCAACCTTAGATGGAAAACACATCTACCTTCGAGGATTAGTAGGGGCCGTTGATGGCAGTGAAATCATAAGTGACGAAGTACAAGGGGACGCCGAAAATGCAGAACAACTCGGCAATGCACTCGCTGAAAAGTTACTTGCGCAAGGCGCCGATAAAATATTAAAGCAGGTATATGAGCAATAGCTTGTACGTTCTCAATACCCGCCCACAACCCGCCTGCTGGCAATTACAGCAGGCGCTTGATAATGCGAGTATTAAAAGCATTTGCCAACCCTTACTTGAGTATCAGGCAAATAGTTCTAGCAAAGTACTAAAATCACTCGTTAACGAAGTTAAGCCCAACATTGTCATTTTTATCAGTCAAGCCGCTGTCGACTTTACAAATAACACATGGCCACTTCACGATTGGTTAACGCCAGAAACCACGTTAATTGCCGTTGGAAATAAAACTCGAGATGCGCTAAAAACGTTGGGGCTACAAGCAATATGTCCTAAACGCCATGATAGCGAAGGCATGCTAGCATTATCGCCATTATCTTCTCCTTACATTTCAAATAGCAACGTACTTATTATACGCGGCAATGGCGGCCGAGAACATTTAGCAACAACCTTGAATGCACGTGGTGCGAACGTACATTATTTTGAAAGTTATCAGCGAAATTGGCTAAATATTCCTGCAGAACAAGACAAAGTCTGGAAAAATAAGCAAATAAACGCTATGGTCATCACAAGTGAATCACAATTAATTCGCATGGTTGAACTGCTATCGCCAGTAAACGACTATTGGGCTAACAAATGTACGTTTGTCGTCCCTAGTAAACGTATTGCAGAAACAGGTCACTCGTTAGGCTTACGAAACATATTGATCAGTGACGGCGCCAATGACAGTGCCATCGTGAAAACTTTAAAAGGCATGGAATAACCACATGACAGCTCCCACTTCTCCTGATAATAAAACGCCGAATAGCAAGAAAGAAGCCCTTGGCTCAGATAAAGACAACAGCGAAAAAACAACGGTAGACACTAAAAGAGAAGATGTGAAAAAAAGCACACCTAGTGCCGCTCCAATTAAGCATACTAGCAATACTATTTCCAAAACGGCAGTGTTTGCAGTGTTATTATCTATCGTAGCACTTGCAGGTATCGGTGCGTTATTTTATTGGCAACAACAGGTCGCTGCAGAAAGACAAACGCTAATAGAAGCACAACTACAATCGTCTAATCGTGCAGCTTTAACGCTCATTGAGCAGCGCTTAGAGACACAAAAAATACGATTCAACGAAACGTTAAAGCAAGCTTTAGACACAGTTCAAGCTACGAATGACAACCGCATTGCTCAATTAAACGCACAAATCTCTCGATTATCGCAGTCTTCACCACAAGACTGGCTCATACACGAAGCAGAATATCTTATTCGTGTTGCAAGTAGAACGATGTGGCTAGAGAGAGACACCATTGCCGCAATAAACCTATTATCCGACGCTGATGAACGGCTCAAAGAACTCAATGCGCCAAAGTTTTTACCTATTAGACAACAAATACGCAAAGATATTGAAACGTTAAAGCAGTTACCTACATTAGCAACCGAAGAAGTAACGCTAACACTTATCGCGCTAGAAGAGCAGATTTGGCAATTGCCTCTTGCGATGGCCAAAGTGCCAGAGCCTGTGAAAGATGAAGATAATTTAACACTGTCTAATAGCACAGCAGATTGGCGTGAAAATTTAGCAAAAACATGGCATCGTTTTAAAGAAGACTTTATCACTATCAGACGACGCAATGGCAGTGTAGAGCCGCTTATGTCGCCGAGTCACCAACAAAATTTGAAAGAAAATTTATCGTTAAAGTTGCAACAAGCACAATGGGCCGCAAGTAAAGAAAATGAAGTGTTATATATTGCGTTATTAGATAAAGCACAAGCTTGGCTATTTAGTTATTTTGATACAAGCCAAGAAAAAACAATTAAATTTAACAATGTATTACAAAAGTTAAAGTCAGAGACAATAAAGTTTGACTACCCAACAACATTACAGTCACTCAATGCGATAAGAAATATTTTGCGTAAGCCAGCCCTAGAAAAACTACCCGACGAAAATCATACTGAGCAACCATCAGGGGAGCAAGTTAAACCTGCACAAAACACGAATCAAGAAGAAGGTGGAAACACTATATGAAACGCCTCATCTTAGCTTTAGTTATTTTCTTTGCAGCAGTTGCACTGAGTCCAATTTTAATTGGTGAAAAAGGCTACATTCTTGTTGCAATGGGAGAATATACCATTGAATCGACGGTCGTCACTGCGTTGATTTTGCTCGTACTATTATTTATTGGTTTATTGATCACGATAAAGGTACTTCGTGGCGGCTTATCATTAAGTTTCACTGCCTGGCATAAAGTAAGGTTTGCAGGCCAACGTCGCGCCTTAAGAAACTTACAGAAAGGTATATCGGCCTATGTACTTGGCGATAATAAGCAAGCAGAGCATTTACTCATTAAATCTGCAGAGGCTACCCCTTTTACCGAAATAGCCTATTTAATGGCTGCAAGTGCAGCGGACTTGCAAGGATTACCTGACAATACCAAACACTATTTAACGCAACTTAATGGCGATACATTAGATGCTAAAGAGACAGGCTTAGAATCTATTTTAGTCACCATAAAGCTATTGATGAGTCATCAAGAGTTTAAACAAGCGCGAGCGCTTATCGACAAATACCATAAGTTTATCGGACACGATGATCGTCTGCTAGGTTTAGAAATAAACTTAAGCTTAATTGAAAAGCGTTTTTACTATGTCGTGGAACAACTAAATAAAGCGAGAAAGAGTAAAATATTTACACCAAAACAATTAGCTGATTGGGAAAAAGCAGCATTTACGGGCGCCTTTACGCAGAAGATTGTAGAAGGTGATAATCAAGCGTTGAATGATTATTGGAATAGCTTTTCACGCAAAGTAAAACAACAAGAATCGGTATTACTAGCATATTGTCACGTACTTGCAGAAAATCGCATTAACGAGCCATTGACTAAAATTTTATTACCTATAATAAAGAAAGGCGCTAATGATCAACTACTGAGTGAAATGCGTCGGCTTCCGCTTACCCACGTTGAAGCACTTATCCAAGCAGTGCAAAAGCATTTACATCATGATGCTAAAAGTGCCAAATGGTTAACAGCCTTGGCGCATTTAGCTGCGATGGATAAACAATGGGATATGTCAGAAAAAGCATTTAATGCAAGATTGCACCTAGACGATGGTGCTGTCGACAAGTTTGACTTATTGACTTTCTCACACGTTTTAGAACAACAGAATAAACCTGAACAAGCACTGTCTGCATTAAGAAAAGCATTGATGCTTAATGACACTGAATCACAATAAAAGTTTTACATATACGTGGTTAGTAAAGCGCTAACCACGGCTATCATTAATAGCCGTAATACAGACCAGTTGAATACTTTTAATATCAATAATCCAGCACATATCATCGCAACATCACTTGCCGAGCCTACCGCACTAACAAACAAAGGTTGATAGAGCGCATTAAGTAATAACCCTACCACAGCTGCATTTACCGCTAAAATTACACCGGCAATATGGCGCTGCGCTGAAAGCTGATGCCAATGCGGCAAAAAAGCTAACATCAATAGAAACCCAGGCATAAAGATCCCTACTGTCGCAATTAACGCACCAAGAAACGGCTCAGCTGTTAACTCTACGCTGCCTAAAAAACTTGCAAAGGTAAACATTGGCCCCGGTATTCCTTGGGCAGCAGCATAACCTGCCATAAAGGCATCGTTACTCACTTGATCAACAGTCAACGATTGCAGTAAAGGTAAAACAACATGCCCACCACCGAACACTAAACTTCCCGCTTGAAAATAACGAGAGAAAAGCGATATTACTGTTTGCTCGTAGTGTAGCAAGCTCGCTCCTAACAGCACTAAAAATAGCCAAAACCAAATATTACGCCCAACAAATGAGAGCGAAACCTCAGCCTCAGTAGATTTATTTGCTGTTAACAGCAAGCCTCCAATGACAGCAGCAAAAACCAAAACAATCACTTGGCTAACCGGCGAAGGAAAAAGGAGTAAGAAAATCGCGGAGCAAAGGCATATACTTCGCGTCATTTTAGTTTGGCAAAACTGACGAAACATGCCATATACAGCATCAATTACAACGACTACAGCAACAATTTTTAATGTACTAATCAAGGCAGTAATAAAAGGGTGTTGATTGAATGCAGCATATGACATCGCAAATACTGACATGAGAAGAAATGACGGTAAAGTAAACGCCGAAAATGCCAAAAATGCGCCAATTAATTTACCTTGTTGGTAGCCAATCGCAAAACAAACTTGACTCGAACCCGGCCCAGGCAGAATCTGTGAAAGTGCCACTAAATTGGCATACTCTTCCGCTGACAACCACTTTTTTTCTTTAACAAAAGTACGATGAAAGTAGCCTATATGAGCGGCAGGCCCGCCAAAAGACAAGCAGCCAAGTAACAGAAATGAAATAAATATTTGCCACAAAGTAACTCAACCTCTTTTCGCAAAACCAATTACATTACCAATAATTAATGACAACTTGATGACATAAGCCAAGAAAGCCTTATTTAATTCCAGCGTTTACGCTGCCATTAAATAAGGCTCTCGACCTTGATGTTTAGCTTTTCGCTTGAATGAACCTTTACCTTTTTTCGCTTTTACCACTTGCGTTTTAAAGGCCTTTGACGTTACTAAAGCAGCTAAATAATTAGCTTTAATTTCACCTCTTTCGTGCGCTAATGCATAACTTTTATTGTCTTTTTTACTCATAACTTTTCCTCTTTTATAAATTCTCGCTATTATAAAAACAGCATGAATAAAAAAGATACATTTTTTCATCAATGACTCAACCAATAATTTTGATCAAACCAAAAATAAAATGCCATGGTTTATTCATTACCCTAATAAGCTTATTAGCTTTACTGATCATTACGCTCTTTAGTCAATTTTATTGGCAAGACGCAAAGTTTGTTTTAATGTTTTTGATTCTCGCCTCTATCGCGGGAGTAACACTTGGCGTTGTTAAATTACTTGAGCCCAAAGTAAGTTTTTATATTACGCCCAAATACCTTAAATTTAAGCACCGTAAAGGGCAATGGCAACTGAGTTGGCAGCATATTATGTCAATTAGACCACTAACCAACGCAAAAGGGATTGTATTGGATGAGCTTAATTATATTGGCTTAACACTGGATAATATTGAGAGCATTAAAGATAAGATCTCAGTTCGGCTTGCTAACCACCTAATACATGAGCAACAGCCTTTAGTTACTTATTGCGTTGCGAATAAACTGATTAAACCAGAACAGGCCGTGATTAATTTTGAACCATATCGGTGTGAAAATGGCGACAAAATCAAAGGACCAATCGCAGGGTTTCTTCATCAATGCCAAACATTAAAAGCAGCACTTGGTTCACACCTATTTATCACTGATGGCAATGTCGATCGATCATTAACAGAATTTTCGGCTTTACTTAGACATTGCAAAACCGCGAGTATTCATTATGAATAAAAAAAGCACCATTCGGTGCTTTTTTTATTAAATACATATCGTTTAAATAAAGGCAAAGGCGTCGCCAAACATATGGTCAATATCTGCACCATTTGCAACAAAGTCAGTACGTACAACACCAACCATATCAAATCGACCCGCAACATAGATATCATACTTATTTAAGTTTTCAATATCTTTCATGACAACTTTATGCACCATACCAACTTTACCAGCCCAGTCATCATGCGGAGTTTCAACAACAGGAATAAATTTGCCATTGGCTATCTTAGCAATGGTATTAACTGTTTGCTCAAGCTCATAGCATGCACTTGGGTCACGTAATCCCCAATACACTAGCACTTCTCGTTCACAACCTGTATCAGCAAGGTACTCAAACATCGATTTAATATAAGAAAAACCTGTACCGCCTGCCAATAATAATAAAGGGCGATCACTTTCTTGACGGAGTTCTGCATTGCCAAGAGGTATTTCAACTTGTACGGTTTCATTCGCTTTAATACGTTCGATTACCTGCATTGGATAACTGTCAGCACCAAATGCGCCAATTTGCAATTCGATTAACTCACGCTTTGGTGAACTGGCAATAGAAAATGGCCGTTTATCGCTTTCGTCCATAACAAAGTTCAAATATTGCCCAGGAAGAAAATCTACCTTAATTTCTGGTCGTAATAACACTTTATATACATGTTTAGTTAACGATGTTACCGACTCAACTTTACATTGCACTTGCTTCATTTAATAACCTTTATTGAACGCGATAATGCGCTACTGTTTCTCTTGTTTTTCGAGTGAGTCTTCAATACCAAGATCACACCAAATTTCATCTACTGCCGACTTAACGGCTTCATCCATAACAATGGGCTCTCCCCATTCTCTTTCTGTTTCACCCGGCCATTTATTTGTTGCGTCCATGCCCATCTTAGAACCTAACCCCGATACAGGTGATGCGAAGTCAAGGTAATCGATCGGTGTATTTTCAATCATCGTTGTATCTCGGGCGGGATCCATGCGTGTGGTCATCGCCCAGATAACGTCTTGCCAATCTCTAGCATTAATATCATCATCACATACGATGACAAATTTTGTATACATAAACTGTCGTAAGAAAGACCAAACGCCCATCATTACTCTTTTAGCATGTCCGGGGTATTGCTTTTTCATGGTGACCACGGCTAAACGATATGAACAACCTTCTGGTGGTAAATAAAAATCGACAATTTCGGGGAATTGCTTTTGCAAAATAGGCACGAATACTTCATTTAGTGCTACACCTAATATGGCTGGCTCATCAGGTGGCCGACCTGTGTACGTACTATGATATATTGGCGCTTGGCGTTGCGTAATATGCGTAACTGTAAATACAGGGAAGTCATCAACTTCGTTATAATATCCCGTGTGATCTCCATATGGCCCTTCTGGCGCCATTTCTTCAGGGTCAATGTAGCCTTCTAAAACAATCTCAGCTGAGGCAGGAACCTCTAAATCATTACTAATACATTTAACAACTTCTGTTTTACTACCACGTAATAAACCAGCAAAGGCATATTCTGACAAACTATCAGGTACCGGCGTAACCGCCCCTAAAATAGTCGCAGGATCAGCACCTAAGGCAACAGATACTGGAAATTTCTCTCCAGGATGTGTTTGTTTCCACTCTTGAAAGTCGAGTGCGCCACCACGATGTGATAACCAGCGCATGATCACTTTATTTTGACCAATTAATTGCTGACGATAAATACCTAAATTCTGACGCGCTTTATGCGGTCCTTTGGTCACTGTTAACCCCCAAGTAATAAGTGGAGCAACATCACCAGGCCAGCATTTTTGAATAGGTAACTGAGTTAAGTCAACATCATTCCCCGATAACACAACTTCTTGGCACAGCGCTTTTTTAACAACCTTAGCAGGCATATTCAATACTTGCTTGTAAACAGGAAGCTTCGCCAACGCATCTTTAAAACCTTTCGGTGGTTCAGGCTCTTTTAGCATAGCAAGTAATTTGCCTACATCTCTCAAAGCAGCAACATCTTGTTGTCCCATTGCCAAAGCAACTCTTTCAGGTGTTCCAAAAAGGTTCGTTAATACTGGAATATCATAACCTTCAGGGTTTTCAAACAATAACGCAGGACCACCCGCTCTTAACGTACGGTCGCTTATTTCAGTCATCACTAAATCAGTCGAAATAGGCATACTGATCCGCTTGAGCTGACCTAGCTTTTCAAGTTGAGTGATAAAGTCTCGTAAATCGCTATATTTCATTGATTACTTTGTTTGCTGTCAGTATTCACATTAAGGCGCGAATACTACACCATTGTGGGTGATTTGTCGTTCAAAAACACAACAAATTTATAGGCTGAGTAATCAAATTAATGCACTAAATATTGCATTAATAAGCGATGATGGTGATCGATAAACAAATAACACCTTATACTAACGGTAGGGAAAAGGAGCGCTACCAATGAATAAGTATATTTCAGTAATCTTATTATTATTTTTTACAGTAAACGTAAACGCGGCTTGTAACGACGCTGAATATAGAGAGTTTGATTTTTGGCTTGGTAATTGGCAAGTCACAACCCAAACGGACACGATAGTTAGGCATAATACAGTCGTTTCCATTAATCAAGGTTGTACGCTATTAGAACAGTATTCAACACCAGACGGATTCACGGGTAAAAGCCTCAATATATACGACCGGAAAAATAAACGTTGGCATCAAACGTGGGTTGATAGTCAGGGAAATTTATTACTGCTGTCAGGCGGTATGCAACAAGATAGTATGGTCATGACAGGCACGACAAGCGAAAAGGGCAATCAGGTCTTAAATAGAATCACCTGGACCCCCTTAAAGGGTGGCAAGGTAAGACAACTTTGGCAAAGTAGCCAAGACAATGGCAGTACATGGGTGACGGTATTTGATGGTTTGTATGAAGCCGTAACACAGAAATAAAAAACGTCAGCGTTGCTGACGTTTTTTAAATAATCTTACTTACGCTTCATCGAATCGAAGAATTCATCATTGGTTTTAGTCATGGCAAGTTTATCTATCATAAACTCCATAGCGTCAATTTCACCCATTTCATGTACGATTTTGCGTAGTATCCACATTTTTTGCAGTTCATCAGGCTTAGTCAATAACTCTTCGCGACGTGTTCCACTGCGGTTAAAATGGATAGCTGGGAATACACGCTTCTCAGCTATTTTACGAGAAAGGTGTAATTCCATATTACCGGTACCCTTAAACTCTTCGTAAATAACTTCATCCATCTTAGAGCCAGTTTCAATCAGTGCCGTTGCAATGATTGTTAAGCTACCGCCTTCTTCAATGTTACGTGCTGCACCAAAGAAGCGTTTTGGACGATGTAATGCATTCGCATCAACACCACCGGTAAGAATTTTACCCGATGAAGGAATAACGGTGTTATAAGCGCGTGCTAAACGGGTAATTGAATCAAGTAAAATCACCACATCTTTTTTATGCTCAACTAAACGTTTAGCTTTTTCTATGACCATTTCTGCTACTTGCACATGGCGGTTAGCTGGCTCATCAAAGGTTGAAGCAACAACTTCACCTTTTACTAGGCGTTGCATTTCAGTTACTTCTTCTGGGCGCTCATCAATTAATAGCACCATAAGCTCTGCTTCAGGGTGATTGTAAGCAATACTTTGCGCAATATTTTGTAGTAATAACGTTTTACCTGCTTTTGGCGGCGCAACAATCAAACCACGTTGGCCTTTACCAATCGGTGACGCTAAATCAAGTACTCTCGCAGTAATATCTTCAGTTGAGCCATTACCACGTTCCATGGTGATGCGCTGATTTGGATGAATCGGCGTTAAATTTTCAAATAAGATTTTATTACGTGAGTTCTCTGGACGGTCAAAATTAACTTCCGTTACTTTTAAGAGTGCGAAATAACGTTCACCTTTTTTTGGCGCGCGTATTTTACCAGCAATGGTATCACCGGTGCGCATGCTAAAACGTCGAATTTGACTGGGAGAAACGTAAATATCATCTGGACCAGCTAAATACGATGAATCAGCTGAACGTAAAAAGCCAAAGCCATCTTGTAGTATTTCTAAAACACCACCTCCAAAAATGTCATTGTCATTTTCGGCGTGCTTTTTAAGTATTGCAAAAATAATGTCTTGTTTACGTGTTCTAGCAAGGTCTTCTAACTGCATTGATTCAGCTAGTTTAACCAATTCATTGACGGATTTTTCTTTAAGTTCGGTAAGATTCATAGTGAAGTTCTTAGGCTGTTTACGGTTTATGTTGGCCTGCTGGCTTGTTGTTTGAATAGGGTTTGATTTGAAGATATGTTCTTTTCTGTTGAGTTATAAAGTTAGCATTAAATTTTTAAAGCGTAAAGTTACAAATCACATAAATTAAAAGGCTCGCAATTGGCGAGCCTTAAATCGACGTAAAGTTTATAGATTTGCGTCAATAAACTCTTTAAGTTGTGTTTTCGATAATGCACCAACTTTCGTATCTGCTACGGCACCATCTTTGAACAGCAATAATGTCGGAATGCCACGGATACCATACTTAGGTGGTGTCGCATCGTTCTGATCGATATTTAATTTTGCTACAGTTACCTGACCTGCATACTCTTCAGCAACATCATTAAGTAACGGTGCAATCATTTTACAAGGTCCACACCATTCAGCCCAGAAATCAACTAATACTAGACCTGATGCATTGATGACGTCAGCTTCAAAACTGTCATCTGATAGTTGAACAATTTTATCGCTCATTTTTCTCTCCGTTTGTGCTGGCCCTTTGCCAAATTGATCGAGATTATACGCGTATACAATGGAATTACCATAGCTAAAAGTTAATAGCATATATTCAATTTAACAGCAGTTTTATCACATTACTGCTAGTTTTTCACCGAAGGTTAGTAAAAAGGATTGAAATAATTGGCTGTTTTATGGTGAATTATTGCCTTGGATGTATTTATTACGACATTTACCTGTTAAGCTTAGCGGCTATGAACAAAACACATTTATCAGATAAAACATTTATCGAATTAGGCCTTGAGCCCACAGTAACAGCAGGCTTAACTGCTATGGGATTCGAGCAATGCACGAATATTCAAGCACAATCATTACCTATTTTAATTAAAGGTAAAGATATAGCAGGTCAAGCACAGACAGGTGAAGGAAAAACAATTGCCTTTCTTGCCGCCACTTTCCATCATTTGCTATCTAAAGGTAAGGCTGAACACAATCAACCACGTGCTTTAATTATGGCACCAACACGAGAATTGGCGATTCAAATTCACCGTGATGCTTTAGAAATGGCGAAATCAACAGGATTACGTTTAGGGGTAGTTTACGGTGGCGAAGGTTATGATAGTCAACGTCAATCGCTCGAAAGTGGCGTAGATATCCTTATTGGCACCTGTGGTCGGTTAATTGATTACTATAAACAGGGCATTTACCATTTAAATCACATTGATGTTGTTGTACTAGATGAAGCAGATCGTATGTTCGATTTAGGCTTTATCAAAGATATTCGCTATATGTTTAGACGTATGCCTCCTGCGACCGAACGCTTAAGTATGCTATTTTCAGCAACTTTGTCGTTCCGTGTTAAAGAGCTTGCATTTGAACATATGAATGACCCTGTAAGTGTAGAAATTGCACCAGAGCAAAAAACAAACACTCGCATCTCAGAAGAATTATTTTATCCTTCAAATGAAGATAAAATGCGACTACTGCAAACACTAATAGAAGAAGAGTGGCCAGATAAGGCTATTGTTTTTGCCAATACAAAACACAGTTGTGAAAATATTTATAATCATCTCATTGCCGACGGTATTCGTGTTGGATTATTAACCGGCGATGTACCACAAAAGAAACGTTTAAAAATTCTTGAACAATTCACCGCTGGTCAATTGGATATTCTCGTCGCAACAGACGTTGCTGCACGTGGTCTACATATCCCACAGGTAACGCATGTCTTTAATTACGATCTGCCTGATGATTGTGAAGATTATGTACACCGCATTGGTCGAACAGGCCGAGCAGGTGAAACAGGCCATGCTATCAGTCTCGCCTGTGAAGAATATGTATTTAATCTGCCAGCTATTGAAGACTATATTGAACATACACTCCCTGTAAGCAAGTATGATCATGATGCGTTAATCACTGATTTTGCAAAACCAAAACCTCGGCAAAGACGACATAAGCCTAATCAAGCTGGACAAAACCGCGGCCGACCAGGTGGTTACCGGAAGTAATAGGCAAAGAAAATAACATGTCAACAACTCAATCACCGTTATATGCCGTAATCGACTTAGGATCTAACAGTTTCCATATGTTGATTACACGCCAGCTAGCTAACAGTGTGCAAGTTGTTGACAAAGTAAAACGAAAGGTAAGATTAGCATCAGGTCTAGATACAGATCATGTACTCAGTGAAGAAGCCATTGCCCGAGGGCTAGAATGTTTGAGCTTTTTCGCTGAACGATTACAAGATATTCCTGAGCAAAATGTACGTATCGTTGCCACTGCAACAATTCGAATCGCTAAAAATCAAGCGGCATTTCTACAGCAAGCCGATAAAATACTTGGTCAGAAAATTCATGTTTTGTCAGGTGTTGAAGAAGCAAGCTACATATATCAGGGCGTAGCGTACACCAGTTATGGTGAATCTAAGCGTTTAGTCTTTGATATTGGTGGCGCAAGTACTGAAATTATTGTCGGCAAAGAGACAAAAGCCAATAAAGTTGTAAGTGTGAATATTGGTTGTGTAACATTTAATCAACAATACTTTTATGATCAAAGACTTAATGACGATAATTTTAATCAAGCTATCTTAGGCGCAAAGCGACAAATTGCGTCACTTGCCAGCGAATTTAACGCTATTGGTTGGCAAAAAGTATTAGGTGGCTCAGGTACCATGCAAGCGCTTTCAGAAGTACTTATGTTTCACCGAAAGCCCTCTTTAATTAGCCATGAGTTTCTACTCGAAATTAAAGCTCAACTCATTCATTGCGGCCATTTTGATGCCATTGAAATATCAGGACTTTCAAGCGAACGTAAGCCGGTTATTGCAAGTGGTGTTGCCATTTTAATTGCATTGTTTGAGACCTTTAATGTTCAACAGTTACAACTTTCTAGTGGTGCTTTGCGTGAAGGGTTGTTATATGAAATGCTGCCAGATGACCAAAAAGTCGATATTCGTCAACGAACAATAAACTCGCTCATGGAGAAGTTTCACGTTGATCATCATCATGCATGTAATGTGTTAACCCAAGCTAATACGCTATATGAAGGCTTCAACCCGTGCTGGCAGATAGATGACGATAATGCGTTAGCCATGTTAAAGGCTGCTTGTCAGCTCCATGAAATTGGATTATTGCTAGAGTTTAAACACCATCAGCAACACAGCGCATACATTATTGAACAAGGCCAGTTACCAGGTTTCGATCAATCAGATAAACAACTGCTAAGCGCTTTAGTCAAATTATATAAAGCAGATATCGACCCTACGTTATTAGCACGCCAATCAGCTTGTAAAAAGCAAACGGCCTATTACTTGCTCGCTATTATCCGTCTTGCCGTCATTTTATGCAGACGACGCAAAGACGACGTACTTCCAGTCTATAAAAGCCGTGCGACAACACATGGAATAACCCTTTGCTTACCAAAAGATTGGTTAGCTCAACACCCATTAATCGCAGATGAACTTCATCAAGAACATGCTTACCTAAACAAGATTGGGTTATCACTTAACATACAATGTTAAGCCAATACATTAGTTAGTTATGGTTTGTTTAAGTGCCCATATATTAGCTGATAATATTAAACAACCACCAACAATCATTTGCGTATTTACCTGTTCTCCAAGTAAGAAATAAGCAGCAATAATGCCGTAAACAGGTTCTAAGCTAACAGCAATACTCGCAGTAAGCCCTTTTAAACGCTTTAACGAAAAATTAAACATTGAATGTGACAATGCAGTAAAAACAACACCTAATATCAATAAGTATCCCCATTGTTGATTGGTAACTGCTACAGAAAAAAGCTCTATTAAAGGTAATAACAGCAGGGCTGCAAAACTGTTCTGATAAAACGCCACTTTCTTCGCACTAATATCTGCCACAAATTTACGGTTTAGTATCGTTAATAATGCGAAAGATAAAGCCGACATTAACCCCCATATTACCCCAGCTAAAATGGGTGACTCATCAGTGGAACTTGGTAAAACGAAGTAAACACCTACAACGGTAATTGTTGCTTGTATAAATGTAACCCAACGATATGCCTCTCGAAAAAACAAAGGCTCGAGTAACGCGACAAAAACAGGGAAGACTGCAAACGTTAATAAGCCAATTGCCACTGTCGACATTTGAATGGCAGTAAAAAAACTAACCCAATGAAAGCAGAGTATCGCGCCAGTTATCAACAATGCGATAAACCGGCGCGTAGAAATTAGAAAACTTTGTCGTTTAAAAATAAGAATTAACGCGATAGCAATGCTTGCAAAAAACGCTCGGCCAAAAACAATGTCTATCGGTGTTAATGATAGCCACTTTGCAAATAGGCCAGACAATGCAAATAACAAAACGGCGCTATGTAGCGCCGCAAATGCTTGTCGATAACTAGTCAACTAAAGCTATTCCTGCTCTTGCAACCATACGGCTACTTGCTTAGCAAAATAGGTTAAAATACCGTCAGCGCCAGCACGCTTGAAGGCTAATAATCCTTCCATTATACAAGGCTTCTCTGCTAACCAACCGTTTTGAATCGCAGCCATATGCATCGCGTACTCACCACTTACCTGATAGGCATACGTTGGTACTTTAAATTCATCTTTAACACGACGTACTATGTCCAAATAGGGCATACCCGGTTTTACCATAACCATATCTGCACCTTCTTCAAGATCTTGTGCTATTTCATGCATCGCTTCATCACTATTGGCAGGATCCATTTGATATGATTGTTTATTACCCCCCTTGATATTACCTGCCGAACCTACTGCATCTCTAAAAGGACCGTAGTAGTTAGATGCATATTTGGCAGAATAGGCAAGAATACGTGTATTCACATGACCTGCTAACTCTAACGCTTCACGTATTGCCCCGACACGACCATCCATCATGTCAGATGGGGCAACAACATCAGCACCAGCTGCGGCATGAGAAAGCGCTTGTTTAACTAAAACTTCCGTTGTTACGTCGTTTAATACATACCCTTCATCTTTACCTGACGCACCTAAAATGCCGTCTTGACCATGAACAGTAAACGGGTCAAGCGCAACATCGGTAATAACACCTAAGTCTGGAAAATTAGCTTTTAACGCTCGTACTGCTCGCTGCGCTAAACCGTCTGGGTTATAAGCTTCTTCAGCCAGTAGTGATTTTTTATTTTCTGGTGTTACAGGAAATAAAGCGATGGCAGGTATACCCAACTCAACAAGCTCAGCTGCCTCTTGTAAAAGCAAATCAATACTTTTACGTTCAACACCAGGCATAGAGCTCACTGATTCTCGCTGCTTTTCGCCTTCCAATACAAAAACAGGATAAATCAAATCATTAACCGTTAATTGATTTTCAGCCATTAATTGTCGAGAAAATACATCTCTGCGCATTCTACGCATACGACGCGCTGGAAACTTACCAAATTGGCCACTCATTTCATGCTCCTTAGTCTGCATTTGTCGCATTAGACACCATCGCCTTAACAACAACTTGATTACGGCCTTGCACCTTAGCGAGATAGAGTGCCTGATCAGCCGTGTTAAATATGTCAACAGGCGATACTTCTGCCTGTTGCTGATAGGTTGTTAAACCACAAGAAACCGTTAAAGATAATTGCTGTCCTTCTATAGAAAACGCCGTAGTCATGACTTTTTCTCGTATTTCTTCAGCTAAAGAAATTGCTCCTTTAGCGTCGGTTTCAGGCAGAATTAAACAAAACTCTTCACCACCATAACGGCAACCAACATCGCTACTACGTCGTAGCGTTTGCTTAATAAGTTGCGCAAGCGTGACTAAACAAACATCGCCAGCTGTATGACCATATTTATCGTTAATCGACTTAAAATGATCGATATCAATAACAATCATACTTAACGGCGTAAGGTTTCGACGACTGCGACGAAACTCAGCCAATAATTTTTGATCGTAATAGCGACGGTTGAATAAACCGGTCAACTCATCTTGAGTGTTCTTTTGCTCTAACTCTCTATTAGCTTCTTCAAGCTCTTGTAAGGCAATATTAAGCTCTAATGTTCGCTCTTGTACCGCTAGTTCTAACTGTTCTTGATTTTCATTTTGCAACGATAATAGCTCATCCTGCGCCTGTTTAGACTGAATAGCGCTTTCTAATGCCTGTTGCCTTGCGGCATTCTTTTCATACTTTTCATAACTTGATTGTCGCCCTAGAATAAAAACAATGAGCAACCCGGTTACCCAATACCCGGCCGTATATATTTGCGTATTAAAATGGTATCCATCATAAAAACCTATATTGATCGCAACAATAAAGCCCTGAACCACAACAAACGCTGCAAAAAGAGGTGCGAGTTGGTGCTTACACCTAGCTAAATGTATAGCAAGTGCAACAAGGAACAACGCCGTTACAATTTGTATAATGTTACTAATGAATATATTTTCATTGAAAGATAAGAAAAAGCTAATGCCAGCATAAGCGAGCAAACTCCAGCCAATTAAGTGAAAACTCCAATAAAGATATCGAGACTGCGTAGCTAACTTAAATAATTCACTACAGAACCATAAAATAAAAACAGCACCTAACGTAGTAAATAAAGGCAGCGCTTTGCCATGTATCTCAGGATAATGCGGAAATAAGATTGAAAAGTTCACACCATACATTGCAGCTAAATTACCCGCTAACGCGGCTAAATATGCAGCCAACAATAAAATGGCATGGTTAAAAGTCGAAAGAAAAACAAATAACAAAATAAGTACCATAGCTGACAATCCGCCAATGGCAATGCCTGAGATGAAATTATCTTCGCTAATATAATCGGTAAATCGATATTGGTTCAACGCACGAATTTGGACAACTCGATCAGCTAATGATGATAACTTTATGTAAAGCACCTTTTGTTCACTTTTATGCAAGGTAATTTGCGTAGTAACCACATTATTAAGTTGTCGCGTATTCGATAACAATAACGGTGAAGATAAATCTTTCGTACCCATATTTACTTGATAGAAGATAAATTGATACAAAAACTGACGGCCATCGATAACAAGATGCGTATCAACCGTTTTATCTAAAGTGTTTGTCAGCACCACTTTGAGCCAATTGTTACCTTCAGCAACATTTACATTGTTACTAGATAGTTGAAGCCATTGTGACGCTTTCGTCTTTTGTATCTGATTTATCGTCAGCGCTTGTTTTTGGGCTGATAATTTGAAAAATTCGATCTTGGTAGTGCTGTTATATAACTGTTTGTTACCAAATGTAGCACTAGCTGTTGCATGACTAGTATTAAACATTAACAAGTAGCTAATCGCCATCACGATACAAAAAGCAAGTCTCATTTATTGCTCCAAGCCAAAAACTCGACGACTATTTTGTTCGCTATACTGAACAATAGATTGCGTTGAGTACCCCGTTAACACCGATAATTCTTGCACAACATAAGATAAATAAGCAGGCTCATTGCGACTACTTTTTGGTCTAGGTCTAATGGTTTTAGGCGTTAAATATGGCGCGTCAGTTTCGATCATCAGACGCTCCAATGGCAGATGTTTAACGGCTTCTCTTAAATCACCTCCACGTTTTACGTCACATACCCAACCCGTCACACCAATATACATATCATGTTCCAGACACTTATCTAACTCAGACTTACTGCCTGTAAAACAGTGCGAAACAAAATTAGGGATCTGATCAACATATGGCAAAATAATTTCTAACCAGGGCTCAAAAGCGTCTCGTTGATGCAAAAAAACCGGCAATTGAACCTCTGCAGCTAACGCTAATTGCTCAGAAAACACCTGTTTTTGATTGTCTGGCGTAGAAAAATTCCGATTATAGTCTAAGCCACATTCACCAATAGCTTTAACATTTGAATCAAGGGTTAGTCGTCGTAATTGTTCGATATAGTCGTGTTCTACATGATCGGCATCATGTGGATGAACACCCGCTGTTGCATATAAAAAATAAGGATCATGCTGACATAGCGCAAGTGCATGTTTACTTTCTTTAACGTTTGTGCCCGTCACCAATAGCCCTGAAATATTCGCAGCCTTAGCTCGCGAAATTACATCAGCCCTATCCTTATCAAAGCGACTACTTGTTAAGTTAACACCTATATCGATCAAAATATCTGCAACTTTTATTAATAAATATTATTCACTTTTTGCATCGGGTTCTCGTTGATCTTCTTCAGACTCGTCATCGGTATGATAGAAACCAGCGATAAATACACCTACTTCAAATAACAATAGCATCGGCACCGCTAATAAGGTTTGCGAAATAACATCGGGTGGGGTTAATAACATCCCCATGACAAAAGCGCCGACGACAATATAAGGACGTTTTAATTTAAGCTTCTCTGGTGTAGTAAAGCCAGTCCAACATAATAATAAAATCACCACGGGTATTTCGAATGCCAAACCGAAAGCAAAAAACAGCTTCAACACAAAATCTAAATAACTGCTGATATCTGTCGCAATATTCACGCCTTCGGGCGCTACCGAAGTGAAAAAGGCAAAAACAATTGGGAAAACAATATAATAAACAAAGGTAATGCCGGCATAAAACAAAAAGCTACTGCCAAATAACAACGGCGCAACTAATCGTTTTTCCTTCTGATATAAGCCAGGCGCAATAAATGCCCAGATTTGATAAAGTATGTAAGGCATGGCAATGAAAACTGCGAGTACAATAGTGAGCTTAAAAGGGGCGAAAAAAGACGATGCCACATCTGTCGCAATCATTTGGCCACCTTCTGGCATTACGGCCAATAAAGGTTTAGAAACATACTCGTAAATGTCATTGGCGAAATAAACCATAGAGCAGAATACAATGAGCACAGCGAGTACCATTCGAAGTAAACGATCACGTAACTCAATGAGGTGATCAAATAAAGTATAGTGCGGTGTATTATCCATTACTGATCAGCTTCTTTTTTATCTTCAGTTTTACTTGGTTTTTCGTCGTCTAACACCTTGTTTTCATCATTTTTTTGGTATGGTTGCTGAACAGACTCTGCCGCTTCCTTTAAAGACTTAAGAGAATTAGCGACTTCCGGCGACAAATCTTCAAACTTTGATTGTTCAGCTTTTTTTAAATCTGCATGTAGTTCTTGAATACGTAATTCTTGAGAGATCTCATTTTGCACATTGCGACTAAAGCTCTTTACGCCTTTTATCCAGTCACTTACCGTTCTAATAGCTACAGGTAGACGTTCAGGCCCTAAGACCACAAGCCCTATGACGGAAATTAATAAAAGCTCCCAAAAACCGATATCAAACATGCGCTAAACTTTATCTTTTTCTTTCGTTGTTTCAGCGTTTTCTTCAGCGGCTGACTTGTTTGCAAGAGACTCTGTTGGCTTATCTTCTTTCTCTTCTTCTGTTACAGCTTTTTTAAAACCTTTAACAGCAGAACCTAGATCAGAACCCAAATTGCGTAACTTTTTGGTACCAAACAATAAAATAACAATTGCAGCAACAATCAATAATTGCCAAATACTTATTCCACCCATAAAAAAAACTCCTATAATTCAGATACAGACATTATAAAGTTATATTTTAAAAAAGCATCAGTTCACTGTTTTAAATTAGGGAGAATTAGTCGTTTGATTAAATTGGCGTCTTTGAAAATCATAAAAATGTTAATTTTGTTCGTGTTAATAAACCCAATTGAGTGGTGTGTTGCACAAGAATCAGACTCGTCAAAACAAGAGCAACAACAAAAACCACCTGCAGATCAAGACTGCATTAAGCCGCCATTACCCACACAAAAAAATGAACATTGGATGGAAAGCTTCCACCACACTGTTTCCAACAGTGTATATCAGTCTGCACTGTGGTTTGATAATTTTTTTCTTGAAGAAGGTTTAGAACAAGAAACACCAAAAACAACCGCTAGGATTAGGCTAGGGTGGGAGCCAAAAGCGAGGGACTGGGCAGAATTTGATACTCGTTTTAGAGTAAAAGTACGACTACCGCATTTTAAAGATAGGGTTGATTTAATTTTTTCAGATGATGATGACAACACACAAAGCTCTCTGCCTTTAGAGTCAGCTGACACACGAAAAGACCTTGAAGATGAAAGCTTTTCAGCTGCAGTTCGTTATACACACCGTCGTTCAAAAAATCGTATCTTGGAGTCCCGTATCGGTATATCTGGTGGTGATATTTTTTTTCGCGTGAAACACAATAGGCGCTTTACATGGAATGAAAAAAACAGCTTTAAAATAGAACCCTCAGTCTATTATTTTCTCGATGATGGGCTAGGTGCCAAATTATTATTAGAATATGACTATCAAATGAACAAGAAAACACAATTAAGAATTAATTATAGTGTTCGAGGTTCAGCGGAATATAGTGGCCTAAGGTGGAAGCATGGTGCTTATTATTTACACCAACTAGATCAAAAATCGGCTTCTATCACAACGATTCAAGCAGAAGGTGAACGTAATGGCGAACGCGGGTTTGTCATCGATAAATACCGCCTCAGCCATCGATATCGATTTAATGCTTTACGCAGTTGGATATTTTTTGAAATCGAGCCTTTTTTGGAATGGCCAGAGAAAGAAAATTATACTACCACACCCGGTATTGCGCTAAGAATAGAAGGTTTTTTCTCTCGAGGATAACTTAAGCACGCGCTTTCGAGTCGTTTTCTTCAATATCACAGCCATCTGCAAATTTTTTCGGCTTCGCAATATGGTACCCTTGACCAAATTCACAGCCAACATCATTAAGCTTGTCTAACATTTCCTGTGATTCAATGCCTTCAGCCACCAGTCGATAACCAAACTGACTGCCTAAATCATGTAACGCTTTAACCAAGGTTATATTATCGCTATTACAACCAATAGAATGAATTAGACTGCGGTCCAGCTTAATAAACTCAAAAGGGTAGCTATGTAAAAAGTTAAATGACGACAACCCTGCGCCATAATCATCTAGCGCTAATTTTACACCAAACTTCTTCAGTTTTTTCAAACCTTTCAATGCTAACTCAGTATGTTGTGCAAACGCATTTTCATTAAACTCCAAAATTAAACGTTCCGGTTGAACCGTGTTCAATTTGATCAAATCAATCAATAAGTGTAATTGATTTGCTTGGGTTAAATGACGTCCAGACAAATTAACGCCGATAAAAGCATTCTCATAGTGCGCATGAGACTCCCATTGTTTCAAGCGCAAACAAACTTGCTCGATAACCCAGGTTTCAATCTCTAAAATCATGCCAGTTTCTTCTGCCATAAAAAGAAATTCACTCGGTGTTAACAAGCCTTTAGTGGGATGTTGCCAACGCAATAACGCTTCAAAGCCGATTGTATTCGTACTCTGTAAATCATTGATTTGTTGGTAATGCAGCTCAAATTGCTGCTGTTTAATGGCAATACGTAACTCTTGCTCTAACGTTAAGCTAGCGATTAATTGTTCACGCATACTGTCGTCAAAAAAGACGTAACGCCCTCTACCCATGCTCTTGGCTTGATACATTGCAGCATCAGCATCACGTAGAATTTCATTGGCGTCATTATAATGGTGATTACACAAAGCAATGCCAATACTCGCATTTGAATATAGTGTATGCCCATTAACATCAAATGGTTGTTCTATTGCGGTAATAATTCGGGTAGCGACTTCTTCTACATCATCTTGAGACTGCAAAGAATCCAATAATACCACGAATTCGTCACCACCTAATCGCGCTAAAATATCGTTATCACGAACACAAATAGTCAGCCTTTTGGCAATTTCTTTTAAAAATTCATCACCAGCATGATGTCCCAAAGTATCATTGATTAATTTAAAACGGTCTAAATCAATAAATAATACAGCAAACCTATGATTTGGATGACGTTTTACATGACTTAATGCATAGTTAAGTCGATCAGAAAACATCGCTCTGTTAGGTAATCTAGTAAGTGCATCATGATGAGCCTCAAAATAAAGCTGTTGTTCAGCTTTACGCCTTTCTTCAATTTGCATCCGTAGATTTAAATTTGTCGCTTGGAGCTCTTGGGTACGTTGATTTACCATGCGCTCAAGTTCATCATGACTACGTTGTGAGGCAGCTAAGGCTTCCTTACGTAAAATTGCAGAAGCGACATGTTGACTAACAAAGCGAACAAGCTCCAAATCTTGATGACTGTACGCATGGTGGTTTTCATAATGTTGAATAGCAAATACACCAATGACACGATCTTGTGCTAGTAATGGTGCGCCTAACCAAGCTTTAGGTAAACGATCTGCAGGATACTGCATCGTAAAGGCTTTTTGTTCAATATCACCCTGTTCTGTTAAAGCATAAATACTGCCATTGGTGACCATCAAAGGTTGCGCTTTAGAAATCGCTAATTCTGTTAAGCCGTTACCTATTTTTCTCGGTTGTGGGTGCGTAACTTTTTCATCAACGTAATATGGAAAACTTAATGACCTTTCTGCTTCATTTACGAGCGCAACATAGAAATTATCAGCAGGTAATAACGCATTTATTTCTTGATGTAATGACTGATAAAACAACTGAATATCTTGATTAGTGGCAGTTAACTCGGAAATAGATAGCATCGCTTTATAAAGTTTAACCGCCTTTTGGCGTTCGCCAATTTCCTGTTGTAACTTACGATTTGTCTCCGTTAGCTTTTGTGTGCGCTGACGTATATTTTGCTCGAGTATTTCTCTACTTCTCACTCTATCAATAGCGGTTACTAGATGTTCAGCAATGAATTCAAGTAATTGGCAATCCCGGTCATCAAAATAAAGCTTCTCATCATAACTTTGTAAGGCAATGACACCAATGACTTGATGACCACGCTTTAATGGTACGCCTAACCAATCCACACAAGATGAACCATAAAGGGCTATTTTCTCAGCTTTTGCCAATGCCATTCTCTCTGCAGAGCTGCAATGTATTGCATCACATTCATCAAATACAATATGACTTAAACTCTGACGCCAATGGTTTTTTTCTAAGTGCTCTAGTAGCCTTTGCTCTTTCATATTATGAGCATGGGCGAGTGAAAGTTGACGTGATTTATTCAATAATACAATGTGGAAACTATCAGTAATCAATAACGACCTGATCACTGATTCTAGGGCACAATAAAACGACGACATATCATTTACCGTGCTTGCCAACTCTGACAGTCGCAACAATCCTGATTGCATCGTTTTTACTTGTCGATATTTTTTTAACAGCGACTTCAATTTAGGTAATTGGCGCGCTGCTTGAATATCTGTACTCGCCTTTACATCCATCTAAGGCTAACCCATCTATTTATTTTGTATTATTATTGTGCGACTTAGTCTATCAAATTTATTTGATTTGACTAGTGTAAAAGTACAAAAAACAA
Organism: Thalassotalea sediminis; assembly: GCF_030295915.1. Taxonomy (NCBI): domain Bacteria; kingdom Pseudomonadati; phylum Pseudomonadota; class Gammaproteobacteria; order Alteromonadales; family Colwelliaceae; genus Thalassotalea; species Thalassotalea sediminis. The sequence continues at coordinate 3,850,098 of NZ_AP027361.1, forward strand.
CCATTAATTTACAATTAACCCGTTTTTTACTTATTCAGCGTACATAAGTGCCTGACATTTTTGCTTTTTATAAATATGCCTCACTTTTCAAAACAGCGTATTTGAAGTGAAAGGCCTATTTAGGGTAACCAGACCTAAGCATCCTACCACCTTTCGCTAAAAACAAAAAAACCGGCAAATGCCGGTTTTTTTCTATAGCGGTAGGCAAATTATGCAGCCATACCGTTTTTCAATTTATTTAACGCATTTTTCTCTAACTGGCGTACGCGCTCAGCAGAAATTTGGTATTTATCAGCTAACTCTTGAAGTGTTGCTTTATCTTCTTCCAACCAACGTGTTTTAATAATGTCTTGGCTACGATCATCAAGTGCAACTAATGCATTGGCCAAACGCTTATTCGCGTGTTGCTCCCAATTGTTCTCTTCAACTTGCTGAGCAATGTCTGAACTAGCATCTTCTAAATACTGAGCTGGAGCAAAACTACTGCCCATTGAACTATCATCGTCATCATTCGACATTTCAAACGTTTGATCTTGGCTTGTCATACGTGATTCCATTTCCATCACGTCTTTCTTAGATACACCAAGAGATTCAGCAACATGACTTACTTCATCATTGCTAAACCAACCTAAACGTTTCTTATTTTTACGTAAATTAAAAAATAACTTACGTTGCGCTTTGGTTGTAGCTACCTTCACGATACGCCAATTACGTAAAACAAACTCGTGAATTTCCGCTTTGATCCAATGAACAGCAAATGACACCAAGCGTACACCTACTTCAGGGTTAAACCGCTTAACTGCCTTCATCAAACCTACATTACCTTCTTGGATCAAATCAGCTTGAGCTAACCCGTATCCTGCATATCCTTTTGCTACGTGAACAACAAAACGTAAGTGCGACATAATCAACTCTTGCGCCGCCTGTAAGTCGTCTTCACTATGTAAACGAGTCGCTAGCTCATGCTCCCGCTCAGCGGAAAGCATAGGAATGCTATAAGCTGATTGTACATAGGCTTCAATGCTGCCGCTTTGCGGCACTGATAGCGCCATCGATTGCATTGTATCACTCATTTAAGTCACCCTTTTTTAGACCTGGCTCGCGATAATAACACGAAGAATTTAATTGATCGATAGCTAATTTAACGATCATTACTATTATAGACAGGGAATTAAGCTAACATCTTTCACTGATTGATAAATTAATTTTTTGTGAAATTAGCGAAGAAACATAACATCGGAGTACAATAGCATTTCCCTGCACACAATAAGACAATCTATTCTGCTGTAGGTTCAATAGCACGAATATGTTTTCGTACCGAAATATAACTACCTGATAACCCTAACACTACTGCAAAGAATAACAACCACAACATTTCACTACCACTTAAACCAATCAAACGAAAATTACTTTGATATAGATCGGTAAGTGCGATCATTGATAACGAGAAATAATGTACTAACGCTGCAACGCAAAGTACTGCCACCATGCCGCCTAGCACACCATACCACATACCAGCATATAGAAATGGCCGTTGAATAAAGCTGTCAGTTGCTCCAACAAGTTTCATAACGGCAATAGCGTCACGTTGATTTAAAATCGCTAACCTAATGGTATTGCCAATAATTAAGACAACCGATGCACACAACAAAATGGCAATACCAATAACAATATCTTCAATTAATGTAGCAATAGCTTGTAAGCGAGTTAGCCATTCTAAATCAAGCTTTCCTTGTTCAACTTCTCTTTCATTCTCTAGTTTCTGTAAAAGTTCCTCCGCTGCCTGTGGCTGACTCGAACGTTGAGTTGGGATCACGAGCACTGTAGCAGGTAAAGGATTTGTCGATAAGTATTCTAATGCCTGACCAAAACCAGAAGACTCCTTAAATTCGTCCATTGCTTGTTGCGCGGAAATATAAGTAACGCTAGCAACTTCAGGGTATAAAGATATGCGTTTTACCAAATTATTAGCAGCACTATCCGTAACCGAAAGCTTTAAAAATAAACTGATTTCAGATGCCGACTCCCACTGTTGGGATACTGATTGTGCATTTTTAACAAATACATGCAATGTGGCCGGTAATGTAAGACTAATACCAAGCACAAGTATGGTCATAACCGATGTAAAAGGCGTGCGCCATAAATCACCTAAACTACCGACGCTTTGTTGTAGATGACGGACAAAGTAAGCGATAATTTTCTGTAAAAAATTAATATTAGGCTTTGACGAGTTAGACTTTGATGACGTATTACGTTTATTCATCATGAACTCCTTGCAAACCTTCAACTAAACCATCATCAATCATCGCCCCTTGCTTTAAGGTTAAGGTCCGATATTTTAGCCGGGCTATAAGCCCTAAATCATGAGTGGCAATCAATACAGCAACACCTAAATCATTGAATTCTTCAAAGAGCTTAATAATTTCTAATGAGAGTTTAGGGTCTAAATTACCAGTAGGTTCATCGGCAAGCAGGATAGGAGGCTTATTCACGATTGCTCGCGCTATCCCTACACGCTGCTGTTCACCACCTGACAGCATATGTGGATAACAACGGATCTTGCTGGTTAAATGTACTTTTTCCAATGCCGCTTCTACACGTTTCTTCGTTTCTTTGTGGCTAAATCCTTCGATGATAAGTGGCAATGCCACATTATCAAAGACTGTACGATCCATAAGCAAATTATGATTTTGGAAAATCATCCCAATGCCTCGACGTACATACGGAATTTGCGAATAGGAAACGGAAGATAAATTAACACCATTAATATGAACTGTACCACTAGTGGGTGTTTCCATCAGTGACATCAATTTTAATAAGGTACTTTTACCGGCACCTGAATGCCCAGTTAAAAATGCCATTTCCCCAGCCGCTAAACTAAAGCTAACATTGTTCAATGCAATAAAGCCGCCGGGATAAGTTTTGTTTACCTGATTAAAACGGATCATGGTGATTCTTATTTATTTTTATTCTTGGTTATGTTCTTGGCTGAACAACGCATCAATAAAGTCAGTACCATTGAAAGGACGTAAATCATCAATCCCTTCTCCTACACCTAAATATCGAATAGGAATACCAAACTTATCAGCAACGGCAAAAACAACACCGCCTTTAGCTGTGCCATCTAATTTTGTCAGAGTTAGTCCGGTTAATCCTACTGCATCATCAAATAACTGTGTTTGACTGAGCGCATTTTGTCCTGTACCTGCATCAATGGTTAACATCACTTCATGTGGCGCGTTTTCATCGAGCTTTTTCATCACTCGCACCACTTTTTTCAACTCTTCCATTAAATGTGCTTTATTTTGTAGTCGACCTGCAGTATCGGCAATAAGTACATCAGCCCCTCTAGATTTTGCTGCACTAATCGCATCAAATATAACCGATGCACTATCTGCTCCTGTATGTTGTGCGATGACAGGGATATCATTTCTTTCCCCCCACACCTGCAATTGCTCAACGGCGGCAGCTCGAAAGGTGTCGCCAGCTGCTAACATAACAGATTTGCCTTGCGCCTGAAATTGCTTCGCGAGTTTTCCGATCGTCGTTGTTTTTCCAACGCCATTAACGCCAACCATTAATATTACATGGGGGCTATCACTCTTGGGAATATCTAAAGGCTTATTAACCGGTTCGATAATTTTATTCAGTTCTTGTTTGAGCAAGTCGTATAGTGCTTCTGCATCTTTTAGCTGGCTGCGTGATGCTGACTCAGTTAACGACTCAATAATTTTCATTGTGGTTTCAACACCAACATCAGCCATTAATAAGTGCGTTTCTAACTCTTCAAACAGCTCATCATCAATTTTCTTGCCACGAAAGAGATCGAATAATCCACCACCAATATTCTGACGTGTTTTACTTAACCCTTGTTTCAACCGGGCAAAAAAACCAACTTTTGGCTCTGGCTCTGGCTCTGGCTCTGGCTCTGGCTCTGGCTCTGGCTCTGGCTCTGGCTCTGGCTCTGGCTCTGGCTCTGGCTCTGGCTCTGGCTCTGGCTCTGGCTCTGGCTCTGGCTCTGGCTCTGGCTCTGGCTCTGGCTCTGGCTCTGGCTCTGGCTCTGGCTCTGGCTCATCAATGTTTTGTTGATTCTGTGCTGTTGGCAAGTCTTTTTCTTCGATTTCTTCTACAGACGTCTCCTCAGACGCTTGCTCTGCTACTACTTGCTCTTCTTCAGTTGTTGGTTTTTCGGCTTTTTTGCCAAAACCTAACCAAGAAAACATACCTTTTTTTTCTGACATTTCGTAACTTCTTTCTTTTAAAAACCAACAACGGCTGTTATTGCGTGTTAAACAAGGATAAAATTGCCGATAGTTTAACACCTTACTAGCTGACAAAAAACAAAAGCTTGAACCTATGTCTCGCATCAAAAAAAATCACTCTAAAAACACTAAACCTTCAGGCAGTATTCGCATTATTGCGGGCAAACATCGAGGTCGAAAGCTTCCGGTGATTGATGCGCAAGGGTTACGACCTACCACAGATAGAGTCAAAGAAACGGTCTTTAACTGGTTAATGCCATATATCAACGAAAGTCATTGTTTAGACTGTTTCTCTGGCGCAGGTAGTTTAGGATTTGAAGCAATGTCACGTGGCGCAAGCAGTGTGTGCATGTTAGAACTAAATAAGCAGGCAGCACAGCAACTCAATAATAACAAAGCACTATTAAAAGCAACGCCTTGCAAGGTTTATCATACCGATACGTTATCGTTTTTAACAACCCAGGAAAAAACTGCATTTGATATCGTTTTTATTGACCCTCCATTTCGCCAGCAACTTTTACCCAAGGTTATATCGCTTTTAGAAATGGGTTGGTTAACTAAAAATGCGTTAATTTATATTGAACAAGAAGCCGAAAATAACGATGTCGATATCCCTAAAAATTGGCAGTTAATAAAAGAAAAAATAACTGGACAAGTGAAGTATCAATTATTTCAAAAGTTAAACGACGATTAATTCTACTTGTTCTGGTGATCTCTACCTCTGGTTCATAACGTATTGCCCAGTAAAACAAAGGTATTACGTTATGTTTATTCGAAAAACAATTTTTATTCTGCTAACACTACTGATAAGCGCGTGCTCAAATACATACCCAAATAAAGAATTAACGAATCAGCGTTTTCCTAGTGTTATTGGCACCAATTTACTCAAAGAAACAGTAAGCTTGCCTGAAGATTTAACACATAAACCTGTCGTTTTATTGCTTGGCTACAAGCAAGATAGTCAGTTTGATATCGATCGTTGGCTTATAGGTTTAGAGATGACCGAAACTAATATTCAGGCACTTGAAATTCCGACGATTCAAGGTTTATTTCCAAGAATGTTTAAAACCCAAATTAATGAAGGTATGCGCAGAGGCATTCCAAAAGATTTGTGGGCCGGTGTCATTACGGTTTATAAACAAGGTGATAAACTACAACAATTTACCGGCAACGAAAAGCCTAATAATGCTCGAGTAATCTTACTTGATGAACAAGGTGTAATTCGCTATTTCTATGATCAAGGTTTTGCTGTTTCTGCTTTGCAAGGTTTACGAGCAACAATCGAAAAAATCAAACAATAGTGATGTACTATAACTCGATACCTAAGCTCGAATAGCCTTGGCCAAGAGCCATTTCTTTTAGCGCTTTAATCGTACTGGTATTTTCTGAAGATGCCTGTAACAAATCAAACAAAGCATTCTGCATCTCTTTTTCCCATGTCATCAATGGATGCTGTTGTATTAATAATTCATCAGCATCTTCCATTTCTTCATGCTCTTCGAGAATGCACAACTCTACATAAGCTGAAACGCTATTCAACGACAGTCTAGAAACCTGCGTGATCAACTCTTCATCCTTTTGTTGTATGTATTGCAACAACGCGTTCAACGCCATACATGCATCGAGTGCTGGAAAAACGCCAAAAAACTCAAACGCTTCAGGATCAGGAATTTGCTCCTCAAGTTTTTCTAATTGCACTTCGCAATTAATATTTATTTTTTGTTTTTTATCAAGCCGCTGCCAAATAAGATCAAGCTGATTTCTTAATACTTTGCTATTTCCTACCTTCGTGGCTTCACTAAACATTTTATAGTTAGGTAACATTCTTTCGATAAGTGTTGCAGCAAAGGCCATTTGTTGCCAAGGCGTTAAGTTTTTTATGGGAAGTCTCATGATTTTATGTTACCTACTGTTAAAGGCGCACAGTATACTGAGTTTACAAAACTGATCATTGTTTTTTTGCGAGTTCTTTCTGCGCATATTCAAATCGTAATCGATACTCCGTAACCTGCTGCTCAAGCTCATTTACGGTTTGCGTATATTTAGCCGACAGCTCTTGGTTTTCATCTCTTAAATATTTTATTGTTTCGCGCGCTTTAGCATATTCAGTTTCTTGTTGCTGTTTTTTCGCTTGCTGACTTTCAATGCGTTCTTGATGTTGTGTGACCTCTTGCTGCAGTTTTACTAACGAATCTTCACTTGTTGCTAACTGCTGATTAACCTCTGTCAGTTCGTTGGTTAATTCAGTTACTTTTTTTTCTAACTGTTCAGTATTTTCTTGATGTTGCGTAATCTCAGCCATGAGCGAAACAATATGCTCATTTTTATTTGCTATCTCATCGTTTAACGACTGACTGTTGTTTTCAAGTACTTGTAATTTTTCGTGTTGCTGCTTTTGATATTGCTTAAACTTTGTGAGGTGTTTTGTTAAATCTTGCTCTTTCTCGGCATAAAGTTTTTTAAAATTACTTAGCTCTTCTGTTGTATCTGATAATTGCTGCTGCTGAATTACTTGCTGTTGCTCCGTATTTGCTTGAAAATGTTCAAACTCAGCCGTTACTTCGTTTAATTGGCTATTTAATTGGGAAATTTGTTGATTTTGAACATCGAGCGTCGCCGTTTTAGCCTGAGCATTCTTATCAATAGTCTCTTGCAGCGCAACCTGTTCAGCCAATTGTTCTTTGAGTGATTTACATTCTGCTTCCAGGGCACTGACATCGTTACTGTCGGCCTGTGACGATATTTGTTTTGATAAATCAGCTAACTGCTGTTGAAAGTTATTTTCTCGTTGCTCAAAAGTTTTAGCATCTTCTTGTTGACGTCGTTGTAATTCAGAAATTTTTTCTTTTAAGGCAACTACTTGGGGTAATGCGTCTATTTGCTGTGGCGTAAGGGGATCAGTAGCAGACTCTTCAATAATAGCGGAAACTTGCTGCGTAATGCTGCTTGCCAGTGCCTGAAGCTTTTTATCAATGCTATGTGAATTCTCGTTTTTATCTGCCATGCAAATTCCAGATGTCCCAACACCACCTTTAAAACTAGCACAGCCATTAACAATAAAAAAGGGAGCATATGCTCCCTTAATACAAACCGACTAGAAAATTACTTCTCTTCAGGTTGCTTTACACTATATTGAATATTGGCAACTTTTTGACCATTACTGCTAGCATTACGTAATTGTGCTAAACGATTTACTTGGCCTGATGAAGCTAACATAGCGTGAATTGGTAAGAAAATGCCTGTTTTGTATAGTTCAACGATTTTCTCATCCGATAAGCCTTGCAGCTTCTCTTCATTGATACCATATAAACCAACAAGCTTTTTATTTTGACCGTCAGAGAAAGATACATTTAATTCAAGCTCTTGCAACAAGTCGTTATCTGTTAATACTTTTACAAAGTTTTGGCTTGTCATTTCGTTTTCATACAAACGACCTAACTGGTCATGGATGTTTTTGAAAAACTCAGTTTCTTCGCCTTTATCATCAAACATTGCATTGTCTTTGTCTTCACCAACAAATGGGCTATCTAAATCAATGCAAGCCGTTAAGGTGTTTTCTTTTTCAGGATCTAAGCCTAAAGAAAAAGGCACAAGCGAGATCGCTTGTGGGATATAAATGGCTTGCCATTTTTCACCATCAAGATATAAGTTTTCGCCAGATTCAAGACCTAACATTACAACACTGCGGTATTGTCCAGAATCAGGATCTTTAATAAAAACGATTGGGTAACTTGTTGCTGCTTGCGCAAATTCACGTACATTGATTGGTGCAATATGCTGATCTGCAAATTGTCTTAAGTCACGTTTAGTAGCAACTTTAACGTTTTGGTGTTGCTCTTTTTTTACTGCTACGATATTTGTCATGTTTATTCCACTCTAAGCATTTATTTACTGCGTATTATTCTTTATCTATAAGTCGCAGAACTTCTATTAGTGAAGTAGTTATATAGACACCTTTCGTGGCTTTCAATGGCTAATTAACAAAAATATAGTAATATTAACAATTATCGGCTAAATCTTTAGATATCTATTTTATGTATTTAATCCTAACTCGCTAAAAATAATGAAGTTTATTACCCCATATTTTCACCTACAATGTAACAAAAATATTTTCTCTGTTTTTTTGTTACTTTTGCTGTGCGCATGCTTCTTCGCACCGGCGGCATACGCTAATAAGCCCAAAATAAAATCTATTTTTGGCTATAGTTTAAAAGGGTTTCCAAGAATGCAGGTAAAAAATGAATCAAATAGAGAGTTAGCCTGCTGGGTTGCAATTGACGGTTTTAAGAAAAAATTTCGTTTACCGCAATTTACAACGTCACAATGGATAACAGTTTATGACAAGCGATATAATTATCAGAATTTTAGCACCTGGTGCGATTATATTGAACGTTACCCAGAATATCGTCAATATAATCGCGGTTAATACATTATTTAATACGGATAAATTTAAAAACGTAGATCATATACAACCCGCCGGTGGCTAAACTTGCCATTCCTAAGAGCAGAAAAACACTTGGCCACGGGCTTTGTTGTTCACGCTCAGACACCAAAGAAAAATAGCGCCTATCTTCTCCGTAAGACTGCACAAATCCTTCCCCTCTATAACGATCCGACATCACTAATAGTTCATTTATACGATGCTTATTCTTTGCGATGCGCTCCATTCTATGTTCGCGTGTTTCATTAATAGCATGTATAGAACCAGGGGAATAATGGCTATTAAGCTCATTCGGTTTAATTAACCCCATAGATTTATATTGAAACACAGTTTGAGAAAATATACCTGAGGAGTTTGAAAGAATGACAAACGCTAAACCAAACACAATAGCAAAAGCCGCTTTAATGTATCCAGTGCGCATTTTATGTCGCGCCTTCTCTTGTTTGCGTCCAAGTTCTGCTGCTACTTCAGGCAAATGACCTAATTGCGTTTGTACATAATCACTATCGAGTGAAGCAATTAAAAGCATAACATCTGTTTCGAAAGCTGAGGCTATCTTATGTAATATTTCAAAAGACGGCGAGCCTTTATCATTTTCTAATTTAGAAAGGTATGACTGCTCGATACCTGCTTTTTCAGCCAGTTCTGGTTGCGTTAAACCTGCTTGTTGTCGCAGTTGTTTTATTTTTTCACCTAATTTCATCTTAATTCCTTTACGCCAAAGTTTCATACGATTAACGTTAAGTGTTGATTATTAATAACCAAAACTCGCGCTGTTCAAGCGAAATTCTTGAATATCATATCAGGAATAAAAAGATGAATATTGAGGCATAATGAAGAATATTAATGCAAACCGTAAATGTGGTGCTATTTTCCCTGTTGATCTTGGTTTGCCTTGTTTTCTCGCTTCATAATCAAAAAGGTCAAATACATTTTAGTGGGTAATGAAAAGATTAAACCAAATGCAATACAAGCAGCACTGATAACAATACCTTTAACGCCCATAATTTCAGGTAACTTGGCATAGCTTAATAAATAATGACCCAATAATAATAAAATTATCCCGATAACTATCGATATTTTCAGTAATTTTATTATTTTTTCATCATTCATTAGCCGCTGAAATCCAACGTTATTCAATGCAATACTTAAACTATAATCAGCTGCCTAAATAAAGCAACAATTCAAGAGCCTGGAAAGTCCATCAAGTTATTTTATCGAGGAAAATCTACTCACTTACAGTTGAAAACCAAGCTCTATCAAACAAAAAAATCGACGCTTTTAACAGCATCGATTTTCAAAGTCTGCACTAAATATAGGCTTAACTATGTCTTTCTCGGAAAAGCTGTATTAATGCATTAGTAGAGCCATCCATCGTTAAGGGTTCATCATGATCAGACAGCTTTGACAGTACCTGATTTCCAAGTGCTTTTCCTAATTCAACTCCCCACTGATCAAAAGAGTTAATTTGCCACACAACACCTTGAACAAACACTTTATGCTCATAGAGTGCAATGAGACTTCCAAGAGTTTTTGGATCTAACTTTTCAAATAATAACGTATTACTTGGCTTGTTACCCTTCATGACTTTATGGCTTGCTAAATTTTGAATTTCATCAGTACTACATTTAGCTTTTTTCATTGCCGCCGTCACTTGCTCCTCAGACTGACCTTCCATAAGTGCTTGCGCCTGACCAAAACAGTTAGAGGCGAGCATATCATGATGATTTGCAACATCATGATGAGGATGTAACGGCAACATAAAGTCGACTGGAATAGGGGTTTTACTTTGATGAATAAGTTGATGAAAAGAATGTTGCCCGTTCGTACCTTCACTCCCCCAAATAATTGGGCCAGTATCATAGTTTAATTCTTCATTACTTAACGAGACCGATTTACCGTTACTTTCCATATCTAACTGCTGAACGTAAGCAGGTAAGCCACGTAAATAGTGATAATAAGGCAATAAAACTTGAGACTGAGCACCATGAAAATTACGATACCAAATACCAAGTAACCCCATAATAACAGGAAGGTTTTCTTCTAACGGTGCACTTGTAAAGTGCTGATCCATCTCAAATGCACCTTGTAAAAACTCTCGATAATTTTCAAAACCAATGGCTAAAGCCAGTGGTAACCCAATCGCTGACCAAACTGAATATCGGCCACCAACCCAATCCCACATTGGAAAAATATTATCTGGGTCAATACCAAAGTTTTGCGCTGCTTCTATGTTTGTCGATACACAAGCAAAATTATACTGTACATCTTCTTGACGAGCCGTTTGTAAAAACCAATCTTTTGCAGATTCGGTATTTCTTAGTGTTTCTTGTGTTGTTAATGTTTTAGAAGAGGTAATGACCATCGTCGTTTCAGGATCTAAATTCGCTAGCACATCCTGTAAATGACAACCATCAACATTAGCAACAAAATGAACATTCAAATGCTTTTGGCGATATGGTTTGAGGGCCTCAGACATAATTTTAGGTCCTAAGAAAGAACCTCCTATACCGATACTTACAACATCTGTAAACGCTTTACCAGAATATCCTTTCTTACTACCACTCGATACCGCATTAACAAATTGTTTTACTTTTTCTAACGTAGCATGCACCTGCGGCATAACATCTTGACCATCTACGGTGATTGCATCCCCTGAAAAATTGCGTAAAGCCGTATGCAATACCGCTCGTTGTTCGGTGATATTAATAGGTTCACCGGAAAACATGCGCTCTCGATAATGTTCTAAATCCGCATTTTTCGCTAATTCGATCAATAACCCCATTGTTTCATGCGTAATTTGATTTTTTGAGTAATCTAAGGTGATACCGGAAGCTGTTACAGAGAATTTTTTAAATCGTTGCTCATCAGCAGCAAACAAATCGCGCATATGAGTCGATTTAATCTCTTGAAAATGCGATAAAAGCGCTTGCCACTGTGGTGAATTTGTTAACATAACTAACTCCTATTTGATCCTTCTGCTAGCTCAAATTTCATTATATTTTACTACGTAATCGATAGCGATTAATAAGCATAATTTGAATATGAAAAAAAACACCACTTTTGTGGCTTATTTCGGTAATCATAACATTAACAATGGTATTCAAGCTAGAAAACAACGCTTTTTTGTAGTTTTTTTACATCATTTATGCATAATTATCCAAAAAGCTGAAAGTATCAGCTCACCTTTTTAAAATAAAAAGCGTACTTTTCTGTTCTATCATCACATAATAATCAGTAGGAAGGCATTAGAAGGTTAGAATATCATCCTTGATCGCATACATGTCTGGATATTCGATTGCGAGTTGAGACAGCCACTTTTCACTTATCTCTGCTAACCGTCCACTTCGTTTTAATTGCTCAAATGCTTTTTTTACTCTAGTAACAACAGCCATAGACGTTTGTTTTGACATAAGTAGGTAAACGTCAGATTCATGGACGGTAAATAAAGGTTTAAAGTTATTTTCAATATTTAACTGACGGCAAAGGTAACTCATACCTTGTTGTTCATAGATGATGACCGGCAGCCGACCTTTAGCAAGTAGTCTAACATTTTGATCTGGGTAGGTAACTGAATATAAGTTATCAAAGCCTCTATTAACTAGCCACTCTTCTCGCACATCGCCACGCACAACGCCAATGTGGTCAACTTGCTTTAAATCAGAAAGTGACGTTATTTCTAGTAAACTGTTACTGAGTGCAAATGCTTGCCATTTTTTTGTGAGCACCTTACCAATCCAGTGGAAGTGCTTTTCCCTAAACGGCGTTCTAGAAAAGCTAAATAACAAAATATTTTTTCTATTCTTGGCAAAATTTAATACCCTTGCTTCGGGAAGAATTTCAATGTCAGCTTTTATATTGAGCTCATGCAGTAATGCGTTAGTAATATCGACAACATAACCAGCGACTTCACCATTGTTTGAGATATAGCTTGCTGGTGGTTCATTAACACCATAAATTTTGAATGTTTCACCAATGCTAGAGAAGCAAAAAGAATAAATAATAAAAAATAAGTACTTTATATGTCGTCGATCCATCGAATTTGCACTTGTTAGCTTAACAGTACTCTAACTTTAGCAAATAATAAGAAATCTGCTTAAAACGATAACAGTTATTACAAATAACGATAAATTTTCATCACAGCTATTTTTTAATGATTACTCTGCTGCAAAAACAAGCTTACTAAAGTCAGAGACTATATATAGTTCGCCGTCTTTATTTAGCGTTCCTTTAATAAACTCACTACGAATTTCATTGCTTTCATAATCTACTTCTTCTTGTTCTGCACTAATGATCTCACCAACAGAATCTACAGCAACCCCAACCAAATCATCGCCATTTTCAATAAGAATAATCCTACCTTCACTGCCTTCATTCCTAGTATCTACATGCAACAACCTACGACAGGAATTAATAGACACTATGCTACCGCGAATATTTTGAATCCCCAAAGTTATGTCCAATGCACCTGGCACAGGTGTTGGCAATTCAAAGGGAAGAATTTCTTTGATTGACGATACCGGATGTAAATATCGTTCCGTTGCAACTTCAAAACTTATCCACTGACTTTCGCTCAATTTTTAATCCTCTAAATGACCACTAATGTCTTTACTAGCAAAGCATTCATCACATATATTTAGATGTCTAATGTTTTAATGATACACTCATACGACAAAAACTTTAATACAAGAGGGTTACATAAGTAAAATAACATTAGTATACTAACCATTGTAGTTGATGAAACACTTGAATGTTCTCAACTTTAGTTAGTTCTAAAACTAAATAAGCGTGGTTATTTTGAACATAAATGAAAAATTAATACTCAAAAAGCCCGAGCTGATTGACGGGTTAGAAGTCAACGAATTAATCAGCAACAGTCCACCTTTGGACACAAATTCGTTGTACTGCAATTTTTTGCAGTGTGGTCACTTCGCCGATACATCCATCGTTGCAAAACTTGATGGCGATGTTGTTGGCTTCATCTCTGGATACCTTATTCCAGAAAGACCAGAAACTTTGTTTATCTGGCAGGTTGCAATAGATAAACAGGCACGCGGACTTGGTTTAGCAACACGCATGCTTTTAGCCATATTAGCTAGACCTAATAACGCACAAATCTCCTTTGTAGAAACAACAATAACGCCTGACAATCAAGCCTCTTGGTCATTATTTAGAGGCCTATCTAAAAAACTATCTTGTGAATTAACACACGATATTTGGCTCGATAAACAAACACACTTTCGTGGTGAGCATGAATCTGAATCGCTCCTACGAATTGGCCCATTTAACATAAGTGAATAATAGACTGTTATGAAAATATTTAATGAAATTGAATCAGAAGTACAATGTTATGCGCGCTCTTTCCCTCGTGTATTTAATAAAGCGAAAGGTGAGTTTATGTGGGATGAAGATGGCAATAAATACCTCGACTTTTTAGCTGGTGCAGGAACGCTTAACTACGGCCATAACAACGATGCATTTAAGCCAGCATTACTTAAATATATTGAGAACGATGGCATTACACATGGTCTAGATATGCATACTCGCGCAAAAGGTGAGTTCTTAGAAACCTTCAATGAATTAATTCTCAAACCTCGTGATTTACAATACATAGTGCAATTCACAGGTCCAACAGGTACCAACGCAGTTGAAGCAGCGATCAAAGTTGCCCGTAATGTAACAGGCAAACATAACATTATTAGCTTTACTAATGGCTTTCATGGCGTGAGTTTAGGTGCATTAGCCGCTACAGGTAATTCTCATCATCGAGGTGGCGCAGGTGTTAGCTTAAATGGCGTACATCGCTTACCGTTTGATGGTTACCTCGGTGAAAACATAGACACCACTGAATACCTAGATAAAGTATTGTCAGACTCAAGCAGCGGTATTGACTCTGTTGCTGGCGTTTTAGTAGAAACAGTTCAAGGTGAAGGCGGCGTTAACGCAGCAAGCATAGATTGGCTGAAGAAATTAGAAGCTGTTTGTAAAAAACATAAAATCTTATTAATTGTTGATGATATTCAAGCCGGTTGTGGCCGTACGGGTGATTTCTTTAGCTTTGAAAGCGCAGGGTTATCGCCAGACATTGTAACCTTATCTAAGTCTCTTGGTGGTTACGGCTTACCTTTTGCCGTTGTATTGATGAAGCCAGAATTAGATCAATGGAAGCCAGGTGAGCATAACGGTACGTTTAGGGGTAATAATTTGGCGTTCGTTACCGCTAAAGCAGCCTTAGAACATTACTGGTCAGATGCGAGTTTTTCAAATGAGATTAAACGCAAAAGTGACTATATCACTAAACGATTAAATAGCATTGTTGAAAACTACGGCGAAGGTAATTTCACCGCTAAAGGCCGAGGCATGTTCCAAGGTATTAATTGTGTGAATGGCGACATCGCTGGCCGCATTACAAAACTTGCCTTTCAAAAAGGCTTGTTAATTGAAACCAGTGGTGCAGAAGATCATGTTATTAAGTTATTTTGTCCATTAATTATAAGTGATGAAAACTTAAAACAAGGTATTGATATCATCGAAGCGTCAGTAAAAGAAATCTGTGCAAAAGTCGATGACATGCCAGAAGAATTGTTGTACTTCGCTTCATAATATTAATTTAATAAAAATTGTAGGAAAAATAATGATTGTACGTAACTTATCAAAAGCCAACGAATCAAATCGCCGTATCGTATCTCCTGATGGCAACTGGGAAAGCACACGTCTACTGTTAAAAGAAGACAACATGGGTTTTTCTTTCCACATTACAACTATTTATGAAGGTGCTGACTTCTTTCTTCATTACCAAAATCACTTAGAGTCAGTATATTGTATTTCTGGTGAAGGCGAAATTGAGTCTTTAGAAGACGGTAGTAAACACCCGATTAAACCAGGCACAATCTACATTCTAGATAAGCATGACAAACATATGCTTAGAGCTTTCAAAGAAATACAATTTGCCTGTGTGTTTAACCCACCTTTAAACGGCAAAGAAATTCACAACAAAGAAGGTTCATACGAATTAGAAGCTGAGACTATTTAATAGCATGCCGCTAAGTATTGAAAATCTCGAACGGTTACCAGTGTAACCGTTCATTTTTATGTAGGTTTTTATTGTTTTACGCAATAAAAGAAGTCATCACGGCAATATCTCGTATTAATTCGCTGTCGATAAAACTTACTAAAAATATAGAAATTCTATACAGCATGCAGAAAGAGAAATAAAACCTAGATCAATTGATGACTTGCTGATCAAGTTTTTATTTTTCAGCCTGAATAACAACACATAAGAAAGCTACGATTTGCTCAACACTTTCTTACGTAATACGGGCAATAAATTAAAAAACTCAAACTTATAACGTTACTTAAACATAAACATTAACGTAATAGGAAATAACATGCATACAGTTGAAAAGATCGGCGGAACATCGATGAGTGATTACAGTTCCGTAAGAGATAACATCTTTTTAAACCCAAACCTTTCAACGCCCTACAATAGAATTTTTGTTGTATCAGCATACGCAGGCGTCACCAATAAACTGCTAGAGCATAAGAAAAGCGCTCAACCGGGCGTGTATTCACTATTTTCTGACAGTATGGTTGATTCAAACTGGCAAGAGCAGTTCCAACAGCTTTCAATTAGCCTACAAGAAATAAATAAACGTTTATTTACAGATCCCACACAATTAGCAAGCGCAAATAGTTTTATTGAAGAACGTTTAGCAGATGCAAGAAATTGCTTGTTAAACCTGCAGAAACTTTGTCAGCATGGGCATTTTTCATTGACGTCTCATTTAGAAACCGTCAAAGAAATGCTCGCTAGTATTGGTGAGGCCCATAGTGCTTGGAATACCACACTATTATTGAAAAATAGCGGTGTAAATGCTGTGTTTGTTGACTTAACAGGTTGGCGCTCAACGTCACATATGTCGTTAGACGAACGTGTCGAGCGTGCGTTTAAAGATATCGACTTATCAACTAGCCTGCCAATAGTAACTGGCTATGCGCATAGTGAAACAGGTTTAATGTCGACATTTAATCGTGGCTATAGCGAAATGACTTTTAGTCGTATTGCCGTATTAACAGATGCGACAGAAGCTATCATTCATAAAGAATTTCATCTCAGCAGTGCTGATCCAAACTTGGTAGGCGAGAAATCTGCAGTGCCTATTGGAAGAACAAATTATGATGTCGCCGATCAACTGGCTAACCTAGGTATGGAAGCTATTCATCCTAAAGCGGCAAAAGGCTTACGGCAAAGTCAAATTCCTTTACGTGTGAAAAACACATTTCAACCTAAGCATTTAGGCACTTTGATTACAGGTGACTACGTTAGTAAATCGCCATGCGTTGAGATTATTGCTGGTTGCAAAGGTATTTATGCACTTGAGGTATTTGATCAGGCTATGGCTGGTAATATACATAACTATGATCAGGTGATTCTTAAAACAGTACAACGTTTTAAAGCTTATATCGTGTCTAAAGATGTTAATGCAAATACCATCACACATTATTTAAAGGCTAGTTTAAAAACTATCAAACGAATTTGTGATGCAATTCAATCCGAGTTTGCCGAAGCAGAAATTAACCAAAAGAAAGTCGCCATCATTTCTGCAATTGGTAGCGATATGCAAATACCTGGATTATTGTCTAAAGCAGTAAATGCGCTTGCTAAACAAAAAATTAGCGTATTATCAATTCATCAAGCAATGCGCCAAGTGGATATTCAATTCTTTGTAGAAGAATCTGATTATGACGATGCAGTCAGAGGTTTACACGCAGAACTAATTGAAGTGCATGACCACGGTGATGCAATTTGTATCGCATCATAAATTAGATTAAAGGAATAATAATGACGTTATCTTTCATCGGTTTTCTTCTGATATTCGCGTTAATTGGACTCTCTTCCGCACTTAAAAGTAAAGGTAACAAATCAGATTATTATCTTGCCAGTGAATCTGTATCGCCATGGCTTGTAGGGTTATCGGCAGTCGCTACAAATAATAGTGGTTATATGTTTATTGGTGTTATTGGTTACACCTATGTTACTGGACTTGCCTCAATTTGGTTGATGACTGGTTGGATTTTGGGTGACTTTCTAGCCTCTCTTTATGTTCATAAAAAGCTCAAAGAAGCAACGACAGAAACAGGGGAAGTATCATTTGCTGGCGTGCTCAGTAATTGGCATGGAAAATCAGGCAAAGGTTTACAACGAATTATCGGATTAATTTCTCTCGCCTTTTTGATTACGTACGCAGCGGCACAACTTTTAGCAGGTAGTAAAGCACTACATGTTCTACTTGATTGGCCATTATGGTATGGCGCTGTTATCGGCGCTGTATTGGTTTGCATGTATTGCTATTTTGGCGGTATTAGAGCCTCTATTTGGACTGACGCCGCACAGTCAATCGTAATGATTGTTGCTATGTCAGTGTTACTCTTTTCTGCCATTGGGCATTTAGGTGGATTAAATCAAGCTTATCAAGGGCTATCAGCGATAGATGGTTTTATGGACTGGACGCCGGAAAAACTCCTATTACCAGGCGTATTTGGTCTAGGGTTATTTATCGTAAGTTGGTTATTTGCAGGCCTTTCTGTTATAGGTCAACCCCATGTTATGGTGCGTTTTATGACCTTAAACAACGCAAATAACATGTTTAAAGCCAAGCTTTGGTACTATCTATGGTTTACAAGCTTTTATTGTATGGCGACCGCAGTAGGTATGTTATCTAGGTTATTTATTGCTGATACGGGTAGCTTTGACGCTGAACTCGCGCTACCTACGTTAGCACAACAATTATTACCAGAGGTGTTCGTAGGGTTAATTCTTGCAGGCATTTTCGCTGCCACCATGTCTACAACTGACTCTTTAGTACTAAGTTGTTCATCAGCAGTAACCCACGATATTGCCCCCAAAAAAATAGAAAAAACATGGGTACTTAAAGCAACTACGATGTTAGTTACCTTTATCGCACTATTGTTAGCACTTACCAGCAAGCAAAGTGTATTTAACATGGTCATTATGGCTTGGTCTGGTCTTGCGAGTGCCTTTGCGCCATTGCTTATTGCACAAAGTTTGGGAGGAAAACCTAATCAAGCTTTAAGTATTACCGCTATCTTTGTTGGTTTTTCTGTCGCGTTAATCTGGCGTATGGCTGGACTAACAGAATTTATATATGAAGGCTTGCCGGGCATTCTTGTTGGACTTTTTATTCTATATATTGGTATTCGCTATTTTAAATTTACATTGAACACACAGCAGGGCTAAATACAACACCGTGTTATTTATTGAAGATGAAGTCGCTGAGAAAATTGTTGCTAAGTCAGCAGTAACTATTAACAAAACAACACTTAGCGCGCTGAAAAAAGCAAGTTATGAAGACTTAGCTCACCTTATTCATCAAACACCGTCTTTGCTTACGCTTGTAAATACAGCTAACCAAGAATTACATGATGCCCCCATAGATAAAGCTCAAATAGCACTCGTCGTAAAATCACTTGGCCGATCTGTTATTCTAAAATTAGCGTACTTTGCAATCTACAATTAGTATTCAAACAAGCAACGCAAGAGTAAAAGTTGCTAAAAATCTTATCCGTGTTGATAATTACAAATACTCTCTTTGTTTGAATTTTTTTGGTGGTTATGATCAAAGGCTTTATTAATTCAGCTGCTGTACTGCTTTTACTTTTTTCTGTGTTATTCCCACCAGCTTCTCTCAGCAACAATAAACCTATATCGGTCGCGGTAAATCTTGGTTCTCCATGGGCGTATTATGAGGAGGGAAAAGGCATTACCGGCATAGACGTTGAAATAATTAAACGCATACTCTCTGGCTTAGGTTATCAACCTAAATTTCATTTATTGGCATATAACAGGTTAATTGAACAATACAATCAAGGTATTCACGATATAGCGAGCCCCGCAGCTTTCGAGTTCAAAAACGGTACGTTAACCGATAAGTACCTGCCGTTTGAAGATGTCGCAATTTCATTAAAAGAAAACAAACTAGAGATTAATACTATTGACGATTTGGTTGGTAAAAAAATCATTGCTTACCAACACGCAAAATCAGTATTAGGCGAAGAATTTGCAAAGATTACGACACAAGCAAACTATGAAGAAATGGGGTTACGCGAATTACAGGTTAAATTATTAGTGAATAATCGCGTAGATGTCATCATTGGAGAACGCCGTGTTATTAACTTCATCATAAATAAACTGTATCCTGAAAAAGAAATTACCGTTCATCACTTATTTCCAATCGTTCACTATGGAGGCGTTATTAGGGACAAAACGCTTGCGGCTAAGTTTAATCAATCACTTAACAAGATGATCGCCTCAGGTGAATATCAAAACATTTTACAAGCGTGGTAATGTGACATGAATTTACTTAAGACTATAACCTTTCTATCGGTTCACTACATATTTAAAACCATCACCTTAAAATATACAAAAAGCCCTGTTGATTTCACCAACAACAGATGACTTCAACTGAATAAGTTCTGACGTCAACCCAGATCACTTCATAAAGACAACAACATGAGCATTACATTTAAGCTTTAACGTTCCAAGATCTCCAGTCTTAAACTAATTTGTTTTGCTAATTTTTTTACGCTTTCTTGATGTTCTTGCATTAACGCTATGAATTCAGCTTGATGCTGTATAGGTTCCAACAGGTGATTGTCTTGCAAAGTCCACCATTCTCTATCAAAGGTTTCAAGCCAGCCATGATTTAATGCTTTACGCAAATGCTTTGTCGCTTTACTCGGGTTAAAGAGTTGGGCATTTACTTGAGCTAACGCCATTTCTGCTTGCGCTTTGTCATGAACCTTATCTAAAAAAAGAAAGTGCTCCACATCATTTAAAACAACGTTGGCATATTCTTGATCATTTAATTTTAATAAGGTTGCGCCATAGAGTATCAACGCTAAATAATTGTCAGTTGTCACATCAATTGAACGGGCATTTTGCCACTCTGGATAAAGGCTTAGTAATGAATCTTTGGCTTGTGCATATAAACCAGCTCTATATTGTGCAATAGCCAAACTGTATTTGTACTTGTAGTTATTGGGATGCTCTTTACTTAGTTGTTTCAATAAAGATACAGCATTCATTAGATCATTATTTAGCCCGTAATCTATTAACGTTAAAGAATGTTTAAAGTGGTCGTGTTTGGATGCCATACGAGCCAATATTTTATTAGCTTCTTTTTCCTGCCCAACACTTAAATACGATAAAACAACCTGCTCACAATATTCGTCACTAGAGCAATATTCAAGCATCGAGCTATTGTTTAAGTGCCATTCAGAGATAGCAATAATCGAGCTTGGTTTGTTGCGAAATATATGGGTTGATTCAATAATACTCGAATCTCTATCCGGCTCCAAAATGAGCGCTCTGCTATATAGCTTTTGTGCTGTATCTAATTTTCCTCTTATGGCTAAATACTGGCTATATATACTTTTTAGTGACGCCGAGAGAGGATTTAAGGCAATGGCATGTTCCATATGCTTGATGACTAACGCATCTTCTCCCATCTGGTTTAATAATGAGCTATACCAATGGTGAGTAGTCGCGCTATCTTCTAACGCTAAAGAACGGATAAACACCTCTTTTGCTTCAGTCAAAATAGGAAAAGCATCTTTTGAGTAGCTTGCTTTGATAGTCAATAACATGCCTTTAGCCGCTAGCGCCATAGGTGAATTTGGAGCTAATGCCAATGCTTGCTCTACATAAGGAAGTCCTTTATCTACCGATGCTTTTGCACTCCAATTCCCTTGATAATGAAATTGGCCGTAAGTAATGGCCAGTCCAATGAGCGCATCTAGGTAATTGGGTTCTAATTCGAGGCTGTGTTTAAAATAAGCCTCCGCTTTTGATAGTGAAGTTGGCGTTCTTTGTCGCCAATGATATTGCGCCATTAAGAACCATTCATAAGCTTGGCTGTCTATCTTTTTATTAGCTACAAGCTCGGATTGTGAGTTTGGCTGAAAAGCCTGTTTGATATCACGGCTAATTATATCTTGTAAGTTGAATACATTTTTATTTTGACTGTTAAAGCTTTTAGCCCAAAGTAGGCGTCCATCAAACGTACTAATTATTCGTACATTCACCCTTACTTGTCCTGCTAATTGTTGGACACTGCCGTCTAGTATCGCTTCTACTTTTAGTGCGTTACCAATTAGAGATGGATCTCTATTAGCTCTGAAATTGAAAGATGAATCACGAGAGATAACCTTTAAATGTTTCGATTGAGATAGCTGATTAATGATTGCGTCAGAGAGTCCCACCGTGAAATAAATATTGTCTTTATTCTCATTTAAATCTTCGAAAGGCAGCACTGCAATTGAATTAATAGCAGCAACATTATCATTCTCAGGCTCTTGATAAACCCGGTAGAAGCTGACAATAAAAATGATGACAAGTAATAAGAATGTGCCACCGATAAAATAAGGTTTACGATTGAAAGTTTGATGATTAAGCGCATGTAAAGGCGCTTCTTGTGGCTGTGCATTTTCACTTAGTGATTTTACGTCTGTAATCAAACAATAGCCAACATTGGGTATCGTTTTGATAAAAGTTGGCTGGCGAGCGTTGTCTCCTAATACTTTTCTAATTTTACTGATCGCGACAGACAATATCTCTTCATTAACAACACTCTCTTTCCAAACATGCTCAATAATCTGCTCTTTAGTTACATTTTGCCCTGAGTTTTGTATAAGAAATAAAAGCACTTGCATGCTTTTATTATCAATTGACTTTTGCTCATCAGTGTCTTGGAAGGTA
Organism: Thalassotalea sediminis; assembly: GCF_030295915.1. Taxonomy (NCBI): domain Bacteria; kingdom Pseudomonadati; phylum Pseudomonadota; class Gammaproteobacteria; order Alteromonadales; family Colwelliaceae; genus Thalassotalea; species Thalassotalea sediminis. The sequence continues at coordinate 3,872,578 of NZ_AP027361.1, forward strand.
TTAGTTATTGGACAGACGACCCATCTTCCTAATTGATATTTCTGATTATTTTGCAAAGATATATCCGAAAAGTAATTTCTGCTGCAATGAATTATAACTGAACAATGCGAATTAATATTTACTTTTACCTTATGCAAACGACGCCTTGTCTCACTTTAGCTAAAAAATAAACCATTTAAATTCAGTTATTTAATTATAAATTTAAGAACGTTTAATGTGATTTAAGTTGGTTAAAGTGTAATTAAAATGTAACTTTTCTCTACTTTATTTGCATTGTGATAGCGAATTTTTTAAATCAAATTTGAGTGTTATAACGCAAAAATATTTTCGACTTTATAGGAGATAACATGTTCACAAATTGTCGAGCCAAGTTACTAACCATATTATTCCTACTTGTTTCTATTGAGGTGCTTTCCAATGAAACTGATCTCAAAGCTCCAAGAGCCTCAGCTGAAGAAGTTAAAATGGATTTTTGGGACATGCCGTCATTAGAAAAGGCTTTTATCAGCACTGCACCAGAAAAGTTAACAGAAAATGTAAAAGTAGGAAAACTAGGAGTTGATGGCGGTGATAAAGCGCCTATTTTACAATTTGCTAAGGAGTTAGCTGAAAATAAGTACGGGAAATATGACAGTTTACTTATCAGCCACAAAGGTAAATTATTATTTGAATCTTATTATAATCGTGGGCGAGTCGATTTACCTCATTTCCAGTTTTCTGCTACCAAAGGGTACACCAGTTTAGTAGTAGGAAGAGCTATACAGCTCGGATATTTAACCACGGCTGATTTGCATAAGCCATTGATTAGCTTTTTCAAGGACCTAGATACTAGTCAATTGGCGGTTGGCGCAGAAGAAATTACTTTACACCACGCACTTTCAATGAATTCTGGGCTTCGATTTAGTGATGAGCAACTTAAAGACTTTAGAGAAAATCGTGAAAAGTATTCTGGTATGGCTGAAGTACAAGCTTTTCTGGAACTAAGTCGACCCATAACAAAAGAATCTCAGGTTTACAAATACCAATCATCCGATCCCATTTTGGTAATGCACGTTTTAAACGCAGTTGTACCAGGAGCAGCTAACGACTTTATTGACAAAGAATTCTTAAAAAAAATGGGAATATATAACTATAAGTGGTCACTAGATCCTCAAAATTTACCAGTCGCCGACAGTGGCGTAAATCTGACTTCTCGTGACATGCTAAAAATTGGGGAAATGCTTGCCAACCAAGGGAAATTATATAATGAAAGGTTTCTTTCTGAAGATTATTTACTCGCAGCTTTCGGCGCGATAACAAAACCAACCGAAAGCTGGATACCAGAGAGTTTTAATTATGGCTATTTATGGTACCAAACTAGCATCGCGTTAAATAATAAAAACTACAACGTTAATTTCGCCTGGGGAGCTGGTGGAAACCGAATAATCTTAGTGAATGACCTTGATTTAGTTATCATAATTACTGGCCATGACAGAGAAGACGTTATATTTGAACAAATTGCGAAACAAGTTTTACCTGCTTTTCTGTAGATTGCTAAGTGGCATAAAGTGTTGGTTAAATCGTTTAAAAGTTAACGGGGCTTTTAAAAGCCCCGTTAACTTTAATTTCCAACTTAATTTAGAATCTACAAAATCTAATTATTTAAATATTTATTATTCCACTGTCACTGATTTTGCAAGGTTTCTTGGTTGATCAACATCGGTACCTTTGATTATTGCTACGTAGTAAGACAGCAACTGTAAAGGCAATGTGTAAACGATTGGCGCGATAATGTCATCACAATGCGGTACATTTATAACATTCATCGTATCGTCGCTTTCAAACTTCGCATCATTATCAGCAAATACATACATTAAGCCACCACGTGCGCGTACTTCTTCAACGTTAGATTTTAACTTTTCAATCAAATCATTTTTCGGCGCAACAACAATAACAGGCATTTCGGCATCTATTAGTGCCAATGGACCATGTTTTAGTTCACCCGCTGCATAAGCTTCTGCATGAATATATGAAATCTCTTTTAACTTAAGAGCCCCTTCCATAGCAATGGGATATTGATCACCGCGGCCTAAAAATAAGGCGTGATGTTTATCAGCAAAATCTTCTGCTAAGTCTTCTATTGAATTAGCAAGTGCTAGCACTTCATCAAGTTTGTTTGGCAAGCTCATCAGTGAAGATGCAATATCACTTTGCGTATCAACTGACATACCATGATGTTGACCGATAGCTAGTGTCATCATCAACAAGCCTACAAGTTGCGTTGTGAATGCTTTCGTTGATGCAACACCAATTTCTGCGCCAGCTTTTGTCATAAAAGCCAAATCAGATTCACGCACTAATGACGAGCCTGGTACGTTACAAATTGTCATACTTGCGCAATAACCTAGCTCTTTAGCTAATCGCAGTGCTGCAAGCGTATCTGCTGTTTCACCTGACTGCGAAATAGTAACTAACAAGGCGTTTTTAGGAACATGCGAACGGCGATAACGAAACTCGCTCGCTATTTCTACATTACAAGAAACACCAGCCAGACTCTCAAGCCAATAACGCGCAACCATGCCTGAATGATAACTGGTACCACAAGCGATGATTTGTACGTGCTCAATTTGTTTAAATATCTCGTCAGCACCTTCACCGAAAGCATTTATATCAATCGCATTACCAATTAAACGTCCTTCTAAGGTATTACGAATCGCAGTAGGTTGTTCGTAAGTTTCTTTAAGCATGTAATGGCGATATTCACCTTTATCGCCGCTGTCTTGCGCAACTTCTCGCTCTTTTGCTTCACGTTCAACAGCATTGCCATCTTTATCAAAGATATTAACGTCATAGCGCGTAACCTCAGCAACATCACCTTCTTCTAAAAAAGCAAATTTCCTAGTGACAGGCAATAATGCAAGCATATCCGAAGCAATAAAGTTTTCGCCTAAACCATAACCAATAACTAACGGGCTTCCAGAGCGAGCAACGATAATGCGATCTTTATCAGAACTGTCCATAACAACCGTGCCGTAAGCACCGTCTAGTTGTGCTGCGGTTTTTTGTACGGCTTTTAACAATGAATCTGCTTGTTTAAGTTCATGGTGAACCAAATGCGCGATCACTTCGGTGTCTGTTTCAGACGTAAATTGATAACCAAGCGCAGTTAATTTTTCTCGTAGTTCTTTATGGTTTTCAATAATACCGTTATGAACAACAGCAATATTTTCACTTGAGATATGAGGATGTGCGTTTATTTCGCTTGGCGCACCATGAGTTGCCCAACGTGTATGTGCGATACCAGTACCACCACAAAGAGGCTCTGAAACTAATGCATCTGACAACTCTTGCACTTTACCAAGACGGCGCGCTCTTTGAAGCTGCTTATCATTATCAATAATTGCAACACCTGCTGAATCATAACCTCTGTATTCAAGGCGCTTCAAACCTTCTACTAGAATGTCTGCCACATCACGTTGTGCTACTGCACCGACGATACCACACATAATATTGTCCTTTTTATATTAAGCGATAATTACATTAACGCCATGTTTCAATAATGTTTTGTTTAATTCTGCGGGGAGATCTTCATCAGTCACTAAGTACTGAATTTGACTCCATGGAATTTCTAAATTTGGAATTTTACGATTGAACTTTTCTGATTCAACCATAACAATCACTTCACGCGAAACTTCAGCCATTACTTGGCTAAGGCCTAATAGCTCATTAAAGGTGGTAGTACCCCTCGCGACATCTATACCATCCGCGCCGATAAACAATTGATCAAAATCATATGAACGAAGTACACTTTCAGCAACTTTACCTTGAAAAGATTCAGAATGTGGATCCCACGTACCCCCTGTCATAAGCATAGTGGGTTCATTTTCCAGTGCGTGAATATCAGATGCTATTGCAAGAGAATTGGTCATAACGACCAAACCTTCTTTCTTACCCAACTCTTTTACAAGTGCAGACGTAGTGCTACCGCTATCTAAGATAATGCGATTATGATCTCTTATTAGGGTTGCAGCGCATTCAGCAATACTTTTTTTTCGTTTTGATACTTTTTCACTTTTAGGTTCAATAAGCTCGGTTGGTAAAGGCACAGCTCCACCGTACCGACGTAACAATAATCCACTATTTTCAAGAGCAGCAAGATCTTTACGGATCGTGACTTCTGATGTCTCAAACTTCTTTGCTAATTGTTCAACGCTAACTTCACCGTGCTCATTGAGCTCAGTAATAATTATGTGACGTCGTTGTTTAGTATTTCGCTTGGTCATAGTTTCGATTGGTAACCCTAAATTTCAAACCGAAAGTTATTATATGAATAATGTAAATTTATTCAAGTGATTCTTTTATCGCAAAATTCGTAAAATTCACTATATTTAGTTCATTAACTTTTCTTTTATAGTGAATAGCTTATATGAATTTAAATAGTATTCGCGTTAAGTACACTGCGATGTTCAGTTTTATTGCATTAACCTTTGTTGTGTTAGTGCTTTTAAATTTTAACCTCGTCAATAGAACGCAAAATGGCATGGAGCTTTTTGGCCAAAATTTTAACCCAGCAATTTCAGCAGTATTGAATGCCGATAGAGATTTATATCAAGCAAGAGTTGCTGAATTAGAGGCTTTATTAAATAGTAACGACAATAGTGCTATTGAAAAGCATTTAGCAAGCTTTGATGAGAACGCCAAACAAGCCTATGACCGTATGCAAGAGTTCAAAGCTTTGCTAAATCAGTATCCAGAAGTTTCTAGCAAACTAAAAGCATTTAATACGACTTACGAAAATTGGAACAACACTGCGCGTAACGTGTTTGACTTACTAAAACGCCAACAACTAGAACAAGCTAGCGCATTAAGTAACGGAAAGTCACTAACACTATTTAACGAATTGAGAGCGTTTTACAATATTGCTGGTGAAGTAGCAGACAAATCTAGCGCAACAATCAGTGAAGAGACAATTAACGCCGTAGAAAATGGCCAAACACTTTTAATCATTATAAGTATTATCGTCATTATACTTACAACAACTATCGGTATTTTGGCACCTAAAGCGATGGCTGATGCGTTAGAAGGATTATCCGCCAAATTAAATGAGTTAAATAGCGGCAATGGCGATTTAACTAAGCGACTAAATAGCACAAGAAAAGATGAAATAGGTGATGTATCAAATCACATTGACGAATTAATTGAAGGATTAGCTGAATTGATTAAATCAATCGTTCAACAGTCTAGTTCCGTCATTACCGGCGTAGGCCAGTTAAATAGTGGTGCGCATGAAATCGAAAATACAAGTCTGCAACAAACAGATGCCGTAGATGCTATCGCTACGGCGGTAAATGAAATGTCATATGCAATTAAGGAGGTCGCGGAAAATGCGCATTTAACGGCACAAGAAGTTAATACTGTTAACCAGTTAACCGCAGAAGGTAAACAAATTACCACAGAAGCTGCCAATGAAATGCATGCACTGTCTGACACTGTTAGCCAAGCTACCGAGGCTATTAGAAAGTTGTCTGAAAACTCATCAGATATTGCCTCTGTACTCGATGTTATTAGAGGCATAGCAGAACAAACAAATTTACTTGCCTTAAATGCCGCAATAGAAGCTGCGCGAGCAGGAGAGCAAGGGCGTGGTTTTGCAGTGGTCGCCGATGAGGTCAGAACGCTTGCTGCAAGAACACAACAATCAACTGAAGATATACATGTCATGATTGAAACGCTTAAAAATGGTGTCGATGAGGCTGTTTTAGCAATTAATAAAGGTAACGAAGCTACCAAGACAGGTGTTGAGCTCTCCGATCAAACATTGTCAGCATTTGATAAAATTTCTATCGCTTCTAACCATGTGATTGAAGCGTCATCTCAAACCGCAACTGCTACTGAAGAACAAAGCCAAGTTGCCGAGGAAGTAAGTAAAAACGTTACCATGTTAGCCGATCAAACGTCAGCCAATCATCAAATGGCAAAAACCAATGGCAACGATGCAATGAATATTCTCAGCCAAGCACAAGAACTTAATGATTCCGTTTCAAGGTTTAAACTAGAATAAAAAAGGGAGCTATCAATTTGCTCCCTGAAGATCTTTATTACTGTTTTTTAGTAGGGCGTTGCCAACCATCAATATTACGCTGTTTTCCTCGTGCTACTGCTAATTGTTCTTTCTCAACATCTTTTGCGATTACTGAACCTGCACCAACCGTAGCTTTTTCACTAATAAAAACAGGCGCTACAAGAGATGTATTTGAACCAATAAATGCATTATCGCCAATAATAGTTTGTGATTTATTGACACCATCATAATTACAGGTAATCGTGCCTGCGCCAACATTTACATTTTGACCGATGTTTGCATCGCCTAGATACGTCAAATGACCAGACTTACTGCCTTCACCTAGAATGGTTTTTTTCATCTCTACGAAGTTGCCTACATGTGAATCTTTATTCATTACAGAGCCAGGTCTAATTCTAGCAAAAGGTCCAACAGAACAAAGATCACCTATCACCGCACCTTCAACAATGGTATTTGGCTTAACTTCAGCGAATTCTCCGATAGTACAATCTTTTAATATACAGTTAGCGCCTATTTTTACGCCATCAGCTAAAACAACTTCACCTTCGAAAATACAATTGACGTCTATTTTAACTTCCTGACCGATAAGCAGCTTTCCTCTAATATCAATACGATTCGGATCTCGTAAACTCGCGCCATTTAGCATTAAAGCCTCTGCTTCTCTTAGCTGAAATGCTCGCTCTAACGCTGCTAATTGAACTCTATTGTTCGCACCTTCAACTTCAACTTCCGTCTCAGGGTGTGCGGTGGCAATTAATTTACCTTCATTATGACAAGCAGCAATAATATCTGTTAAATAATACTCGCCTTGTGCATTATCGTTCGACAAGTTTGCTAACCATCGTTTTAAATCACCGCCATTTGCTAACAAAATCCCTGTATTACATTCATTAATCGCTAGCTCTTCGGCTGTCGCATCCTTCTGCTCAACTATACCAACTACGTTGCCAGATTCTCTGACAATACGGCCATACCCCGTGGGGTTAGTTAGATTAACCGTTAGCAATGACATACCGTTATCAGGTTTAGCATCAATTAACTGTTGTAAAGTCGAAACTTTCGTTAACGGTACATCTCCATAAAGCACAAGTACGTTTTCATCATCTTTAAGGTAAGGGGTAGCCATATTTACTGCATGCCCAGTACCTAACTGTTCAGCTTGTTCAACAAAGGTAAGATCTTCACCTGTGATACGCGCTTGAAGTATTTCTCCACCAAATCCATACACCATATATATATTGTCTGCATTAACACAACGAGCTGCATCAATGACATGTTCGACCATTGGTTTATCAGCAATAGCATGTAATACCTTTGGTAAAGAAGATTTCATGCGAGTACCTTTACCCGCAGCTAAAATGACGACAGAGAGTGACATAGTTCATCCGTTACTTTTGATTTGTTATTAATCCCTGTTTTAAATATTACAAATACAGGGCTTCGATAGCATCATAGTGCGATATTATCAAAAGATTGTGAAGTAAAGTATTCCGTTAAACATTATTTTCTTATTCGCTTTATTTATAGCACCTTTGAAAATTATACGTTCAATTAATAACCTAAACTTTGGTGAAGGGAATCACGAATGTTGTTTTAACTAATTGGTAGCTTCACCATTTATTAATGCACGTTAACGTTATCAGCCTCTGCAATAGGAAGTGGTAGCGAAATAGAAACAACATTTTATCAAACAGCTGCGAAGCAAAACGCAGTAGGTGGACTGTTAACAGGGTGCGGAGAACGCCTTTGTGGATGGGGAATTCGTATAGAGCATTACACAACTCAAGTATCACCTTGTCACAATAATGATTTTTAATTATTTGACTACATCCATACAACACCTGACTGCTAGACAGATCTAACCATAAAAAAAGCGACCTGATGGTCGCTTTTTCATTCACTAAAACTTAGTGGTTTTTAACTACTCGTTACTTTTTCTTAGCCGCTTGAATTACGCGTAATTGAGCAACAGCGCGTGCTAGTTCAGCAGCAACTTCTGCATAATCCACATCATCGCCATGAGCGTTCATGTGAGCTTCTGCGCGTTGTTTTGCGTCAATAGCAGCTTGTTCATCTAAGTCGTCAACACGGGTAGCAACATCAGCTAACACAGTGACATGATTAGGCTGAACCTCAAGCATACCGCCTGAAAGGTAAAGAACTTCTTCTTCTCCACCATATTTTACAATTCGAGCCATACCAGGTTTTAGTGAGGTCAGCAAAGGTGCGTGACCAGGCATAATACCTAACTCACCTTCGCTACCTGTGATCTGTAATGATTCTATGCGACCAGAAAACAATTGTTCCTCGGCACTTACTACATCCAGATTTACAGTTGTTAAAGACATATTGACCTCCTAAGGGGTGACTATAAACCTATAGTCACCAGCTTTCATTACATGCTTTTAGCTTTTTCAGTTGCTTCTTCAATAGAACCAACCATGTAGAAAGCTTGCTCTGGTAATTCGTCATACTCACCAGCAAGAATACCTTTAAAGCCAGCAATTGTGTCTTTAAGCGATACATACTTACCTGGAGAACCAGTAAATACCTCAGCAACGAAGAACGGTTGAGATAAGAAACGTTGGATCTTACGTGCGCGAGATACTGTTTGCTTATCTTCTTCAGATAATTCATCCATACCTAAGATAGCGATGATATCTTTAAGTTCTTTATAACGTTGAAGTACTGATTGAACACCACGTGCAACTTCATAATGCTCAGCACCAACCACTAATGGGTCAAGCTGACGTGAAGTTGAATCAAGTGGATCAATCGCAGGGTAAATACCTAATTCAGCAATTGAACGTGAAAGTACAACAGTAGCATCTAAGTGAGCAAACGTTGTTGCTGGTGAAGGGTCAGTCAAGTCATCCGCAGGTACATATACCGCTTGAATTGACGTAATTGAACCTTTCTTAGTAGATGTAATACGCTCTTGTAGGATACCCATTTCTTCAGCTAGTGTAGGTTGGTAACCTACCGCTGAAGGCATACGACCTAGAAGTGCTGATACTTCTGTACCTGCAAGCGTGTAACGATAGATGTTATCAACAAAGAATAATACGTCACGACCTTCGTCACGGAACTTCTCTGCAATAGTAAGACCAGTCATCGCAACACGTAAACGGTTACCCGGTGGCTCGTTCATCTGACCGTATACAAGCGCTACTTTATCAAGTACGTTTGAATCGTTCATTTCGTGGTAGAAATCGTTACCTTCACGAGTACGCTCACCAACACCAGCGAATACAGAGTAACCACTGTGTTCGATCGCGATGTTACGGATAAGCTCCATCATGTTAACGGTTTTACCAACACCAGCACCACCGAATAAACCTACTTTACCACCCTTAGCGAATGGACAAACTAAGTCAATTACTTTGATACCAGTTTCTAATAACTCATTTGATGCTGCTTGCTCTTCATAAGAAGGTGCTTCGCGGTGGATAGCCCAACGCTCTTGCTCACCTACTGGACCAGCTTCATCAATTGGTTCACCCAAAACGTTCATGATACGACCAAGCGTTTCTGTACCAACGGGTACTTGAATTGGGTTACCTGTATTTTCTACGTTCAGACCACGACGCAAACCATCTGAAGAACCCATAGCGATAGTACGTACTACACCACCACCGAGTTGTTGTTGTACTTCTAGTACAAGACCATTAAGGTCACCTTCAGTTATATTTAATGCGTCATATACCTGAGGTACAGCATCTTGTGGAAATTCTACATCCACAACTGCGCCAATGATTTGGACGACTTTACCTGCACTCATGTTTATTCCTCTTTAAATTTAATCTTTGCCTACACCGCTGCAGCACCAGCACATATCTCACTCAATTCTTGAGTAATACTTGCTTGACGCGCTTTGTTGTATACCAATTGTAAGTTATCGATTAAGTCACCCGCATTATCTGTTGCGGCTTTCATCGCAATCATACGAGCTGCTTGCTCACATGCGAGGTTTTCAACCACGCCTTGGTACACCTGAGACTCTGTATAACGAACTAATAATTGATCAAGTAATACTTGAGCATCAGGTTCATATAAGTAATCCCAACGATGTTGAATTGCGTCATCGTCTGACTTAGGCAAAGGTAAAAGTTGATCGATATTCGGCTGTTGCGTCATGGTGTTTACAAATTTATTGTAAACCACATAAAGCTTGTCTATTTTGCCGTTGTCATAGGCATCTAACATCACACGTACTGAACCAATAAGGTCAGTAACGGATGGTGTATCACCTAAACCAGAAACCTGTGCTGTTACGTTTGCGCCCATGTTGTTAAAAAAGGCAGTTGCTTTTGAGCCAACTACACAAAATTCAACTTCAGCGCCATCTGCTTGCCATTTAGCAGCATCTGATAACACAGACTTAAATAAGTTAATATTCAAGCCACCACATAATCCTCGGTCAGTAGAGACAACGATATAGCCTACACGCTTGACCTCACGTTCTTCCAAATATGGATGACGATATTCAAGGTTACCAAGCGCGATGTGACCGATCACATTTCGCATATTTTCAGCGTATGGACGAGATGCAGCCATAGCATCTTGCGCGCGGCGCATTTTGCTGGCTGCTACCATTTCCATTGCGCTGGTGATTTTCTGCGTATTTTGTACGCTTCCAATCTTCGATTTTATCTCTTTAGCGCCGGACATGACTATTCTCTCCGAAAAGGTTAACTAATTACCAAGTTTGCGTAGACTTGAAAGTATCAAGTGCTTTCGCTAAACCTGCTTCGATTTCTTTATCGTAATTACCACTTTCGTTGATCTTAGCCATCAACTCAGCATGCTCGCTAGTTACGTAGCTGTGTAAAGCAGCTTCGAAATCACCGATATTTGCTAGGTCTACGTCGTTTAAATAACCTTTTTCAGCAGCGAAAAGCGAAACTGCAGTTTCAGCAACTGATAATGGGCTATATTGCTTTTGCTTCATTAATTCAGTTACACGTTGACCATGTTCTAACTGTTCACGTGTTGCGTCATCTAAGTCAGAAGCAAACTGAGCAAAAGCTGCAAGCTCACGATATTGAGCAAGTGCTAAACGAATACCGCCACCAAGCTTTTTGATGATTTTTGTTTGCGCTGCACCACCTACACGAGAAACTGAAAGACCAGCATTAACAGCAGGACGAATACCTGAGTTAAATAAATCTGTCTCAAGGAAGATTTGACCATCTGTAATTGAAATTACGTTGGTTGGTACGAATGCAGATACGTCACCTGCTTGCGTTTCAATAATTGGTAATGCTGTTAAAGAACCTGTTTTGCCCTTAACTTCACCATTGGTGAAACGTTCAACATACTCTTCATTTACACGAGCAGCACGTTCTAATAAACGTGAATGCAAGTAGAATACGTCACCTGGGTATGCTTCACGTCCTGGTGGACGACGAAGTAATAGTGAAATTTGACGATATGCTACCGCTTGCTTAGAAAGATCATCATAAACAATCAATGCATCTTCACCGCGGTCACGGAAGTATTCGCCCATTGCACAACCAGAGTATGGTGCAAGGTATTGAAGTGCAGCAGCTTCAGAAGCTGAAGCAACAACAACAATAGTGTTATCTAATGCGCCGTGCTCTTCTAAGCTACGAACAACGTTTGCTACTGTAGAAGCTTTTTGACCAATAGCAACATAGATAGACTTAATACCTGTGTTCTTTTGGTTAATAATCGCATCTAACGCAATCGCTGATTTACCGATTTGACGGTCACCAATGATAAGTTCACGTTGACCACGACCAATTGGAATCATAGAGTCAATTGACTTGATACCTGTTTGAACTGGTTGGTCTACTGATTTACGTTCAATTACACCCGGTGCTACTACTTCAACTGGAGAAAAGCCGTCATTTTCTATCGGACCTTTACCATCAATTGGCTCACCTAATGTGTTTACTACGCGGCCTAATAGACCACGACCTACTGGTACTTCCAATATACGGCCAGTACCTTTTACTTTTACGCCTTCTGCAAGGTCCGCATATGGACCCATTACTACCGCACCTACCGAATCACGGTCAAGGTTTAACGCGATAGCGTAGCGGTTACCAGGAAGTTCAATCATCTCACCTTGCATTGCGTCTGCAAGACCGTGGATGCGAATAATACCGTCAGTTACAGAAACGATAGTACCTTCGTTACGAGCTTCGCTGACAACGTCAAACTGTTCAATACGTTTTTTGATCAGTTCAGCGATTTCAGTGGAATTCAGTTGCATGCTCTGTTCCCCGTTAAGATTGCATTGTTGTTGCTAAGCGGTTCAATTTACCTTTGACTGAACCATCGATTACCATGTCACCAGCTTTAATAACTAAGCCTGACACTATGCTTGCATCTACACTACAATTGAGCTTTACTTTTCGAGCCAAGCGCTTCTCAAGCGCGGCACTAATACTAGATTGTTGGTCAGCTGTTAATTCAACAGCAGACAAAACATCCACAGTAATTTCTTTCTCATATTCGGCTTTTAACATACCGAACTGTTCAGAAACTTGTGGTAGTACCAACAAACGTTCGTTTTCAGCCATTACTTTAATTAAGTTCTGGCCCTGTGGATTCAGTTGTTCGTCACATACTTTGATGAACAAGTCTTGTGCTTGTTCAACAGATGCTCCGCCTGATAAATAGCTGGTCATTGTTTCATTAGTCGAAACTTCTGACGCAAACACTAGCATTTCTTGCCAAGCATCTACCGCACCAGCTGCCACAGCATATTCAAACGCTGCTTTAGCATAGGGACGAGCGATTGTTGTCAATTCAGACATGCCCTATACCCTCTTAAAGTTCTGCTACTAGTTTATCTAAGATGTCGCTATGTGCAGCGGCATCAATTGAACGCTCGAGAATTTTCTCGGCACCGGCTACAGCAAGAACAGCTACTTGTTTACGTAACTCTTCTTTTGCACGGTTGCGTTCAGACTCAATTTCTGTATGGCCAGCAGCTAAGATTTTCTCTTTTTCTGCTTGCGCTTTGTCGGCAGCATCTTCAATTAATTGTGCTTCACGCTTTTTAGCTGCTTCGATAATTTCAGCAGCTTGCGCTTTAGCTTCTTTTAATTGTGCTGTTGCTTTTTCTTGCGCTAAAGCAAGATCTTTAGCAGCACGGTCAGATGCAGCTAGACCATCAGCAATGGTTTTCTGACGAGTTTCAATAGCAGCGATAATTGGCGGCCATACAAACTTCATACAGAAAATTACGAATACGACAAATGCGATCATTTCACTGACAAAAGTGACATTTACGTTCATTTGTGTACCTCCTATTAAAATTCGCGGTTAAAAAAGTCTAAAAAATTTAATTAGCCAATTTTCACGAATAGGATGTATAGACCCATTGCAACACCGATGATCGCGATCGCATCGATAAGACCAGCTACGATGAACATTTTAACTTGAAGTTGTGGCGCAAGTTCTGGTTGACGAGCAGCAGATTCTAAGAATTTGCCACCTAATAGACCGAAACCGATCGCTGTACCTAATGCACCTAAGCCGATAAGTAACGCAGCTGCTACATATAGTAAACCTAAGTTTTCCATTTTTATCTCCGATTATTAAAGTAAAATTAAAAGTTAAAAAATTAAATTTTTTCGGGTTTCCTTACCCTTTGCCCTTCGGGCCGGCTAATTGCCGTTCTAACCTAATCCCGAAAGGTTAGTGATCTTCGTGCGCTAAACTCAAGTAAACTATCGTTAACGTCATAAAAATAAATGCTTGTAGCGGTATAACTAACAAGTGGAACGCAGCCCATAAGAAATGTGGTCCAAATATTTGCCACACACCCATCGTTGCGATCAAGATAAATATCAACTCACCAGCATATAAGTTACCAAACAAACGTAATGCTAGTGATAATGGACGAGCTAATAATGTTACAACCTCTAGAACAAAGTTCACTGGGTATAACGTCCAATGACCGAAAGGTTGTACGCTAAGCTCTTTAATAAAACCGCCAACACCTTTTACTTTGATTGAGTAGTAGATTATTAACCAAAATACACCTAATGCTAATGCAAGAGTCATATTAATATCTGTTGTCGGTACCGATTTAATATAATGAATACCAACTAACCCCGCTAGCGTAGGAATAAGGTCAACAGGTACCCAATCCATCGCATTCATTAAGAACACCCAAACGAAAATAGTTAACGCTAGAGGTGCAATTACTGGGTTTTTACCGTGAAATGAGCTTTTTACGCTATCGTCAACAAATTCAACGATCATTTCAATAGCACATTGCAGTTTGCCAGGAACACCTGTTTCTGCTTTTTTTGCCACGGAACGGAAGATATATAAAAACACCATACCTAAGAATATTGACCAGCCTAATGTATCAACATGTAAAGTCCAGAAACCAGCATCTGTACACGCTTTGTTAAACGCGACACCGCCGTCTGCCATACACATCTTTGCATTAGTTAAATGGTGGCTAATATATTCTTGGCTGGTAATTTCAGCACTTGAAGCCATATTTTTGTCCTAATGATTAAAGTTTAAATTCTAATTTCTATAAAAAATCGGTGTTAACAGTGATGAAATCACCGCTAAGCAATATGTTGTAAAAAAAGGGCCTGGAATAATAACTAAAAACTTAAATGCCAAAGCAAATAAAAACACAGATAACCCTAATTTTAACTTCACGCCACTATAAAAAGATTCAACAACTTTTTTGGACGCTTGTGCGCCAGCATATCTAAAAGCTTTAATGGCAAACACGCCGTTTGGAAGTATTCCTATCACCCCGCCAGCAAAAGCGGATTGAGCAAAACTTACTCCCAACAAAATATAACTAACTGAAGTACAGATAATCACAGTTAACACCATGATTAAAAATTGCATTAACGCTAACTTTCGTCCTGCGGTGGTTAATACATTGTTTTGCCTATTTATCACAAGGCTCCTCAACGAAAATCTTCGTAAAACCTGTACTTTTTTTCAGCGACTTTTTCAACTTGAAAAAAGTCAGCGCAAGTATACTGAATTACAGCGTTAATGCAACAAAAGAGGGCGTTTGTTGCCCTCTATATGTGCGAATATCTTATATTGTTTATAAATTAAATTAACAAATTTTTAAAAAGATCCAAAGCGCGCAACAATGCCATCTAATTCGTCAAGATTACTATAAGATATAACTAACTTACCTTTGCCTTTTTTGTTGTAGGAAATACTCACTTGTGAACCCAGTTTTTCAGATAAATTTTGCTCTAACGATAATGTGTCTGGATCTTTAGTTTTTTCTTCTTTAGGTTGCTCTGGCTGCTGTGCTTTTTTGATAAAAGCTTCTGTTTCTCGAACCGTTAATTCTTTTGCAACTACAGCTCTAGCTGTAGTTGTTTGTATGTCACCTTGCAACGCTAATAGCGCTCGAGCATGGCCCATTTCAATATCACCATGTTCTAATAACGTTTTTACATCATCATTTAAGTTATTTAAACGTAATAAATTAGTAACAGTTGTTCTTGATTTTCCTACCGCATCAGCTACTTCTTGATGCGTTAATTCAAACTCAGTTAATAAACGCTCTAATGCTACAGCTTCTTCCATTGCATTAAGATCTTCACGTTGAATGTTCTCAATCAACGCCATCGCCACAGCAGCTTCGTCAGGTACGTTTTTGATTAAACAAGGAACAACATCAATCTCAGCTAACTGCGCAGCACGCCAACGGCGTTCACCAGCAATAATTTCGTATTTATCAGCGTCAATAATGCGAACAACGATAGGTTGGATTATTCCTTGCGATTTAATCGAATGGCTTAATTCATCAAGTGCATCTGGTGACATATCTTTTCTTGGTTGATATTTACCAGGTTGAAGCTGTTCAATAGGAAGCTTTTGCAATTCACTGTCAGTAATAGCGACCTGCTCGGTCTCTTTTTCTTCTGTAGAATTAGATGCTTTTCTTGGTGCATTGGTCAATAAGGCATCTAGGCCTCTACCAAGGCCTCTACGTTTAGAAGGGCTCATAGTTTTCCTTGCAAATTAATATGTTAACTAGCTTGCTTTTGTTGTTGTTTTTTTCTAATCATCTCACCGGCTAGCGCTAAATAAGCTTTTGCGCCCGTAGAAGATTTATCATAATACATAGCAGGAGCACCAAAACTTGGCGCTTCTGCTAAACGCACATTACGTGGAATTACGGTGCGGTACACTTTATCACCAAAATGACGTTTCAACTGTTCTGAAACATCATTAGCAAGACGATTTCTAGGATCATACATAGTACGTAAAATCCCTTCTATCTCTAATTCACCATTAACAACGGATTGTAGTTGAGAAATAGTATCCATTAATGCGGTCAGGCCTTCCAATGCATAATATTCACATTGCATTGGTACTAATACGGAATCTGCAGCTGTCATGGCATTAACTGTCAACATATTTAGTGATGGCGGACAATCAATAATAATAAAATCGTAGTTGTTTCTTACTGGTGCCAATGCATTTTTTAATCGTTGTTCACGTGCATAAACTTCCATTAATTTTATTTCAGCTGCGGTAACATCTGTATTTGCTGCAATTAAGTGATAAATACCCGAAGTGTCTTTACATACCACCTGTTCGAACGGTAATTCTTCAATCAATAATTCGTAGCACGTTGCAGGCACATCATACTTATCAATACCACTACCCATAGTGGCATTGCCTTGTGGATCTAAATCAATTAACAATACCTGACGCTTAGTAGCAGCTAAAGATGCGGCTAAATTCACAGCTGTTGTTGTTTTGCCAACACCACCTTTTTGGTTAGCAACTGCAATTATTTTTCCCACTGAAACCTCAATTTTTATTATTGTTAAACGTTAATTAGTTCAATCAAGTGACGTTCGCCAACGAGTTCAGGCACTTTAATTTCATGACTATCCGCTAATATAACACCTTTAGGTAATTGCGTTAATTCTTCTTCTGGATATTGTCCTTTTAAAGCAAAAAAGCGTCCGTCTTCCTTTGCCACTAAGTGCTGACACCATTGCACCATATCTTCCAATGATGCAAAAGCTCTACTTAATACGCCGTCATAGGGGACTGAAGGTTTAAACGCTTCTACGCGTGATAACAGTGGAGATACATTATCAAGTTTTAGTTGAAAAACAACCTGCTTTAAAAAGGTAATGCGTTTTCCTAAGCTATCCAAGAGAGTAAATTGTTTTTCTGGATACATAATAGCTAAAGGTATTCCAGGCAAACCTGGTCCTGTACCTACATCTATAAAATTAGTACCTTTTAAATGCGGCCCTACCATGATGCTATCCATAATATGCTTAACTAACATATCTTCTGGATTTCTTACCGATGTTAAATTGTATGCTTTATTCCATTTATTCAACAACTCAACATAACTTATAAGTTGGCTTAATTGATGCTCAGATACACTAAGATTGCTCTGATTAACTAAGTCTTCTAATTTTTCATTTAACGACATTTATCGATCCATCAAAGCTTATGCTGATTTTCTTAATAAACCATGTTTTTTAAGGTAAACAAGCAATAAAGATATTGCCGCTGGTGTAATACCTGAAATTCTTGATGCTTTGCCTATCGTTTCTGGTTTTGCTTCCGTTAATTTTGCAACAACTTCATTCGATAAACCAGAAATTTGCTCGTAAGCAAAATCAACAGGGATTAATGTATCTTCATGACGCTTTTTCTTTGCAATATCATCAAGCTGACGTTCTATATAGCCAGCATATTTAATTTGAATTTCAACCTGTTCTGCAGCTTGAGTATCAGCTAGTGGTTCACCTAATGAATCTATTGCCATAAGATCTTGATAACGTACTTCCGGTCGACGAAGCAGTTCTTCTAAATTATTTTCACGACTGATAGGATTTTTAACAAGTGCATTAATTGCTTCAACAGCAGGATGATCTTTCTGGATCCACGTAGCTTTTAAGCGTTGACGCTCTTTTTCGATATTTTCAAGTTTTTCATTAAAACGCTGCCATCTTTCATCATCAACTAAACCAAGTTTACGACCTGTTTCAGTTAAGCGGATATCTGCATTATCTTCTCGTAATAATAATCTATATTCAGCACGAGAAGTAAACATACGATAAGGCTCTTTCGTTCCCAAGGTTGCTAAATCATCAATTAGCACGCCCATGTAAGCCTGATCTCGACCAAGTATTAATTCATCTTTTCCTTGGACACGTGCCGCAGCGTTAGTTGCAGCAATTAAACCTTGAGCGCCAGCTTCTTCATAGCCAGTAGTACCATTAATTTGACCAGCAAAATATAAGTTTTTAATAAACTTACTTTCAAGTGTTTGCTTTAAGTCCCGCGGATCGAAAAAGTCATATTCTATTGCATAACCAGGACGAGTAATATGCGCGTTTTCAAAGCCATTAATCGATCGTACAAGATCCATTTGTACATCAAATGGTAAACTTGTTGAAATACCATTAGGGTAAACTTCATTCGTTGTTAAACCTTCAGGTTCAACAAATATCTGATGGGTTTCTTTATCAGCGAAGCGCATAATTTTATCTTCAATTGAAGGGCAATAACGTGGTCCAATGCCCTCAATAACGCCTGTATACATCGGTGATCTGTCAAGTCCCTTTCGAATAATATCGTGGGTTTTTGTGTTTGTATGGGTAATATAACAAGGCACTTGCTGTGGATGATCATTTGTAGAGCCCATGAAAGAAAATACAGGTCGTGGTTCATCTCCTGGCTGCGGTTGCATTACTGAAAAATCTAATGTTCTAGCATCTAACCTTGGTGGAGTACCTGTTTTTAGTCGATCAATTCTAAACGGCATATCACGTAGTTTACGAGCTAAATTTACACTGGCAGGATCACCCGCTCTACCGCCTTGGTAGTTATTCAAACCAATATGTATTTGACCGGCAAGGAATGTACCTACTGTTAGCACAACGGATTGTGCTTTGAATTTTAACCCCATCTGAGTGGAAACACCGACTATGCGATCATTTTCTAAAATAAGATCATCACAAGGTTGTTGAAAGATCGTTAAATTTTCTTGGTTTTCTAAGTAAGTACGTACGTAATTTCTATAAAGAGTACGATCTGCCTGTGCTCTTGTTGCTCTAACTGCTGGACCTTTACTGGCATTAAGCGTACGAAACTGGATCGCAGCATGATCAATAGCAGTTGCCATTAGGCCACCTAATGCGTCAATTTCTTTGACTAAATGCCCTTTGCCGATCCCACCAATAGCAGGATTACAAGACATTTGTCCTAAGGTATCAATGTTGTGAGTCAACAGTAAGGTTTTACATCCCATGCGTGCAGAGGCTAAAGCTGCTTCTGTACCAGCATGACCACCACCAACAACGATGACTTCATAAGTATCTTGATACCACATAAATCAACTGACCTTAAATGTGTTTATTGAAAAAGGGCACGTATTTTATCGCGTTTTGATGAGAAGTGAAACGATCAAATCGTTAAAAAGATCACTTGTGGATCATTAATAATATATAAAGATCTATATAAAGATCTTATTATTGATCTTTATTAATAAACCCCCTTTCTGTGGATAAGCATTATTTCTCTTTATAAATCATAGCTATCCTAAAGATCATTTCTTGTGATCAAAGTATGATCATTTCTAATATAACCTTTGATCAAATGACTCTTTTATCCACAACCACTTTTGATAATTATTTTATAAACTGGAAAATAAATTTTAATACAGGCTTTATTAGCTAGTTATCCACATTAGGTTGCATTTATACCTGAAAATGTGGATAACACTTTAGTAACCCGTCTATAAATGATCTTTATTAACGAATAGCCAAGTTTGTGCTTCGTCTTCTGGATCGATTTCTTCTTGCATATCGAATGTTTTTAACGGTATTTTATTTTTACAACCTTTTGATTCTAATAGTTTATCTATTCTTTTGGCTGCAAAGCAGAAAGTATCATAACTTGAGTCACCAACACCGATCACTGCATAATTTGTCGTGGTAAGATCGATCGTACTTGCTGTTAATTGATCAACAAAAGGCACGAGGTTATCTGGATAATCACCGGCGCCATGAGTAGATGTACAGATTAGCCATGTTTGATTTTCGTGTGGAATATCTTCCAGCTTCGGCGAGAAGTGTAATGTTACCTCATGACCTAACTGTGTTAACGTTTCCTGGCAAGCTTCAGCGACATACTCTGTACCGCCTAACATACTACCGATGATTATTTGAAAAGAAGACATTGAAGATCCTTTATTTGCCGATACAAAATGAAGAAAAGATCTGACCAAGCAGATCGTCGTTTGTGAACTCACCTGTAATTTGATTTAACGCGTTTTGACAAAGCCTTAGTTCTTCTGCAAGTATTTCACCGGCAACAAACGACTCTAGTTGTTCTAAACCTATTGTTAAGTGTTGGTAGCCTTGTTCAATCGCTGCTAAATGGCGACGACGTGCCATAAAGCCGCCTTCTGTACTTCCTTGGTAACCCATGATGTCTTTGAGATGATCTGTTAATAACGAAATACCATCTTGTGTTTTTGCAGACAAAGTAATAGTCGGATAGATGCTACTTTGGTCAAATTGTGAAGGTTTATCTGCTATGTCAGCTTTATTTTTTATTATCGTTAGGCCAATATTTTCTGGTAACTTTTCGAAAAACTCAGGCCAATAGGCTTTCGGATCTTCAATACTCTGATCTGCATCAATTAATAATAGAATACGATCGGCTTGCAATATTTCTTGCCAAGCTCGCTCAATGCCTATTTGCTCAACTTTATCAGAAGCCTCTCTGAGCCCGGCAGTATCAATTACATGTAAAGGCATACCATCAATATGTATATGCTCTGATAGTACATCACGGGTAGTACCCGCGATATCTGTGACGATAGCACTCTCTTTGCCACTTAACGCATTTAATAGGCTAGATTTTCCTGCATTTGGACGCCCAGCAATAACAACTCTCATTCCTTCTCTTAATAGGCTGCCTTGTTGGGCTTTTTGTTGTACTTGCTCTACTTTTGAGATCAGTGCCTTGAGTTGGTTAACGACTTTTTCGTCAGCAAGAAAATCAATCTCTTCTTCAGGAAAGTCAATGGCGGCTTCGACATACATTCTTAAGTGAATTGTTTGATCGACTATTTCATGTATTAAGGCGGAAAAATCTCCCTGTAAAGAGTGTAGGGCGCTTTTTGCCGCTTGTTCTGAAGTAGCATTAATTAAATCTGCAATTGCCTCAGCCTGTGCAAGGTCGAGTTTATCATTGAGGAAAGCTTGTTCACTAAATTCACCAGGGTTGGCCATGCGCACATTATCAATAGTAATAATAGACTTTAAAAGCATGTCTAAAATAATTGGTCCACCGTGGCCTTGAAGTTCTAATATATCTTCCCCGGTGAATGAATTTGGGCCTTTAAAGTAAATAGCGATACCTTGGTCAATTATTTGTTTATTTTGATCGTGGAAAGGTAAATATTCCGCTTTGCGAGGTTCAGGGCATTTACCCAGAACGTGTACCGCTACGTTTGACGCTAAAGGGCCTGATACTCTGATAATACCGACACCGCCTCTGCCTGGTGGTGTGGCTTGTGCGGCGATGGTTTCAATATTTGTTACTGTCATGATATTGCAAACTGCTATATGAGAATGGTGATATTATAAACGTATTGATTGCAGGGGTAAAAAAAAGCGACCTTTTGGTCGCTTTATTTTATTTTATTTTGTTTTCTGTTTTTCTAATGCTGCAAATATTATCTTCATTTGAATAATGGAAATAACATTACTGACGAACCAGTAAAGTACTAACCCTGATGGGAACCAAAAGAAGAAGACAGTAAACATCACTGGCATGTATTGCATGATTTTTTGCTGCATCGGATCTTGAATAGTCATCGGTTGCATTTTTTGCATAATGTACATACTAATACCCATTAATATTGGTAGTATGTAATACGGATCTTTCGAAGAAAGGTCTGTTAGCCATAATCCAAATGACGCATGTCTAAGTTCAACACTTTCTAAGAATACCCAATAAAGTGCTAAGAAAATTGGCATTTGAATTAAGAGCGGTAAGCAGCCACCTGCAGGGTTTACTTTTTCTTTGCGGTAAAGCTCCATCATAGCTTGTGATAGCTTTTGTCTATCGTCACCAAAGCGCTCTTTCAATTGTGTCATTTTCGGTTGTAATGCGCGCATTTTAGCCATCGAGGTATATTGTGCTTTGGTCAATGGATACATCAAACCTTTAACAATTACGGTAATGATAATAATGGCAATACCCCAGTTAACAACAAGTGACTGAATTTGAATAAGTAACCAATGTAAAGGTTGGCTGATCATAAATAAGAAGCCAAAATCTACCGTTAATTCTAAGCCTTCAGCAATTTCTCCGAGTTTATCTTGATCTTTAGGCCCAACGTAAAATGATGTGGAGATCGTTTCAGTTGCTCCTGCCTCAATAATTTGAGCAGGGGCTTTAAATCCAATAACTGCTTCATTTTTACCGCGTGAAAACTCTGTATAAAGCAAATTAACTTGTTCAGCGTTTGGTATCCAAGCGGAAACGAAATAATGTTGTAACATTGCGACCCAACCACCTTGGGTTGTTTCATTTAATTTTGCATCTGCGATGTCATCAAAGTCATATTTTTCGTATAACTCTTCTTTTGTCGAATATGCTGCACCACGATAGGTAGGAATAAGCGCGCTTGATTCATCTACGGTCGCTGATTGACGTAATTGTGCATAAAGTTCAACACTTGCTGCACTACTTGAGGCATTTTCGATCACATAGTCAACGACAACTTGGTAACTATTAGGTGCAAAGGTAAAGTTTTTCTTAACTGTTAGCCCGTCATTTGTTACATAAGTTAATGTTACGATTAACGGTTGACCATCTTGCATTTGATACGTTGTATTTTCTACTTGATATATTGGGCGGCCTTTTACTGTACGATCAATACCTTGTGCACCTGTTAAGCCACTTTGAGCAATATATCTAAAATTACCATTTTGCATGATGGTAAATGGAATGCCACTTCCTTGCTCCGTATCATATTTAAGCAAAGTAGCTTCGACAATATCACCACCTTTTGTATCAATTTTCATTGATAATACATCAGTAGTCACTTCCACCATTGTTGCACTAGTTTTAGTTGCCACTGACGAAGGTGAGGTATTGCTAGGTGCCGGTACAAAATCAACATCTTCTGAACCTGCGCTATTTGGTATATTATCATTTTGTTCAATTTGGGCGACAGGTTTAGGCGCATGATCTAGTTGCCATTGCTGATAAAGCAAAAAGCTAACGACCATTAGCGCAATAAATAAAAAACTGCGTTGAGATTCCATAATTAGTACTTTCTCTTTTTTTCTGGTGGTACGGGATCATCACCGCCCGCATTTAGTGGGTGGCATTTTAGTATACGTTTGCTTGCTAACCAACAACCTTTTGCTACACCAAAGCGATTTATTGCTTCTATGGCATAAAAAGAGCAGGTTGGCGTGAAGCGACAATTGTTTCCTAACAAGGGGCTAAGCCAGCGCTGGTAAGCCTTAACAGCTGATATGGCTATTTTTTGTGGCGTTGAATTATTTTTCGCCATATTTTATCCAACTGCTTGGTAATTTGTTCATTGTCAAGTTCGTCAATGCCTGATCGAACCATCACTACCATATCAATATGGGGTAGTTGATGTTGTTTCAAGCGAAAACTATTTCGAACCAATCTTTTTATGCGGTTTCTTTGCACAGCAAGTTTTACACGCTTTTTAGCAATAGCTAATCCGAGACGCTTATTTTGTTCGTGATTTGGTGTAATTAGTACAGTGATATGGCTAGTGCCAAAACGAGATGGGTTTTTAAATACAGATTGGAATTGACTAGGAGTCAAGAGTCTTGACTCCCTAGTAAATTCTAAAGTAACCATGTCGGTTACAATCTCTTTATTTGAAAGAAAATAGAGAGATTAAGCGCTTAGGCGTGCACGGCCTTTAGCACGACGACGTGCAATTACTGCACGACCGTTTTTAGTAGCCATACGAGCACGGAATCCGTGGTTACGCTTACGTTTTAATACGCTAGGTTGAAATGTTCTTTTCATTACGCTATCCGTCGGTTGTTGTTGCCCTGGCAAAACCGCCGTTTCGAGCACACTTGGTCAAAAAAAGAGGCAGAATTCTATATATTATCTGACGCGATGTCAATCATTAATCTTTCTTTTCTAATAAGAGGATCTAAAGGTGATCATTTA